>CP103804.1:0-1399149 GCA_024919175.1 Clostridioides difficile | reverse complement strand
CTCACGAATATGTTCATTTTCAGGATGAAGCTTTAACACTTCTTCATATTTAACCTTTAAACCTTCTGCAATTTTTCCTTGGCATATAAATGAACCAACTATTTCATTATCTTTTGAAAAGACATCTTTTACTTTGTCCATGATGTTAATTCCATAGTTCCCCTTCGTACTGGCTCCCATTGTTCCAAATAAAGCTAGCTTTTTGTTATGAATATTTTCAAAGACTAGTTTTGAATTTTTATCACAAATTCCTTTGTCTACCCAATATCCTAAGAATATTATATCATAATTTTCATAGTCAATATTATTATCAATTACTTCACTGATATTTTTAATTTCTTTTTCGCCTTGAATTGCATCATATATAGAGTGAGCAATTTTTTTAGTATTTCCAGTTAAACTTGAATATAAAATTAAACTTTTCATGATATATCCTCCTATATGTTAAGTTTTTGTCTAAATTTTCTTAATATCATTAAGTTTTTAATCACTATAAGATTTTATTAGTCTAATATACAACCAAACTGAGAATGTGTCTGCAATGCATCTGCACATTTTTTATTACAGTAGCAACACTTCTTAATATTATCTACTCTTCCTTCTCTTACTTTCTGCAACCAATCACTGTCTGCCAATAGTTGTCTTGACATGGCAATCATATCCACTCTTTTATTTGATATAACACTTTCTATGAAGTCTGGACTAGATAGCTTCCCAACACCGCATACTGGAAGGCTTGTATGTTTTTTAACTTCATCAGCTAAATATAAAAAACATCCCTCCTCTTTAAAATAAGGATGATTATTAATTGGTATAGTGTCTTCTAGTTTTGAATGATTTGCTAATGTTACATGAAAGCTATTTACACCAAGTGATTCAAATTTTTTTACAAAGTACTCCACTTCAGAAAATAAAACTCCTGCATTACCATAATGAGGATTTTCCTGTCTAATCGCAAGCTTATAATCTATTGGAATATCCTTTATATCATTACGAATACTACTAATTATTTCACTTGCAAATCTACTTCTATTATCACAACTTCCACCATATTCATCAGTTCTATTATTATATATACTAGAGGAAAAGCTTCCTACCAGTCTATCTCCATGAATTTGAAGCATATCAAATCCTGCCTTTTTTGCATTTAATGATGTTACTCTAAACAACTCTATAATATTTTTTATTTCATCTTTTGGCATATTTGTTACATAATCCTTTACTCCATCATCCATAATTTTTTTTATTTCATCATGTGAAGTAATTCCCAATTTCATAGCATTTCTGATTAAATTCATGTCATAATCTGAACAAAATATTTGTGCTGAAACTTTTGCTCCTGAATCATGTATTGCATCTACAATTTTTTTATACTCTCTAATTCCATCTTCATCTGATAAGCTTAAAGCCATTTTATGAAAACTAGGTCTAACTGATACATCTCCTATTGTAATTAAAGCTACACCTGATTTAGCGATTTTACAAAGCTTGTCAATTTTTTCTTCCAAATTAAGACCCATACTTGTAGGTGCAAAAGACACTATATTTTTTAATTCTAAATTTCCAATTTTAATTGACTTTAATAAATTACTGTACATCCTATTCTTCCTCCACTGTTGCCTTTATATCTTTTACTGTATGTAATTTTTTTACTAAGTCTTTGTATTCTTCATCCAAAAACTCTTTTTTTATGTTACTATCCCACTTTGAAAATATGTTTTTTATATCTCCCAGTACTTCTTCACCCTTGTCTGTTATTCTCAATTGAAAAGCTCTGCTATCATTAGGGTTTTGAATCTTTTCTATATATCCATCTTGTTCTAATCTAGATATAGTTCTTGTAGTATGAGCTTTATCCACCTCGAATTCTGTTGAAACATCATTCAAAGAACAATTCCTATTCTTATTGATATAAATTAAATAAAAATACAGGCCATTCGTAAGCTTATATGGCTTTAGACATTTTTCACAATAAAGTTTAAAGTTCCTTTGTAAATAACAAATAATATACGACAAACTCTCATGCTGTAACTTTTTAAAATCCATTTTTAATTTCCCCTCTATAATTCTAATACAATTTGTTTGACTATATCAACTATATTATATTAAATACTTGATACAGTCAAGAATATTTTGCCTTATAACTGTATATTTTTATACTCACTTCTAACATTATAATAAAATATAATTGAGTTTTAGTTAGAATTTGTAATTTTTTATATACATCATACATAAATATATTTTATATAAAAGTTTATATTTTCAAGCAAATAATTTTTCGAAAATTGTCTAAATTCAGTAAAAATATGGTAATATATACATAAGCAATATAAATCTATAAAAGGGAGTGTTACATATGATATCTAATAAAATGCAAACTTTAGTTGCAAACAGCTCCGTTATAAGAGCTATGTTTGAAGAGGGAAAAAAACTTTCCGATATCTACGGAGAAGAAAATGTTTTTGATTTTAGTATAGGAAATCCAAGTGTTGAGCCTCCAGAAACTATTAAAGCAGTTATAAGCGATATTTTAAATGAAGAATCTCCAAATCTAGTTCATGGATATATGAACAACTCAGGATATGAAGATGTAAGAGATGCTATTGCCAACCACATAAATAAAAAAGATGGATTAAACCTTACAAGAGATAATTTAATTATGACTTGTGGGGCTGCTGGTGGTCTAAATATCATTTTAAAGACTCTTTTAAATCCTGATGATGAAGTTATTGCTTTTGCACCATATTTTGGTGAATATAAAAATTATACAGAAAACTATGATGGAAAATTAATAGAAGTTCCTACAAATATAGAAACTTTTGAACCAGATTTGGATGCTCTAAAAAATGCTATTACTCCAAAGACAAGAGCTTTAATAATAAACACTCCAAATAATCCTACTGGTGTTATTTATTCTGAAGAATTACTAAAAAATCTTGGAGAGTTACTAGATACAAAACAAAAAGAATTTAATACAAATATATATTTAATTTCTGATGAACCATATAGAGAAATAATTTATGATGGTGCTAAAGTCCCTTGTATACTAAAATACTATAAAAATTCATTTATAGGATACTCTTATAGTAAATCATTGTCTCTACCTGGTGAACGTATAGGATATATTGTGGCTAATGGAGAAATGGATGACTTTGATGATGTTATGTCTTCATTAAATGTTGCAAATAGAATACTAGGATTTGTAAATGCTCCTTCTCTTTTCCAAAGAGTTATTGCAAGAAGCTTAGATGCAGAAGTTGATGTAAATATTTATAAAAATAACTTTGACCTTCTATATAATAGCTTAATAGAAATGGGATTTTCTTGTGTTAAACCTAGTGGTACATTCTATTTATTCCCAAAAGCTCCAATTGAAGATGATAAAAAATTCTGTGCTGATGCCAAACAATTTAATTTACTATTAGTTCCAGGCTCTTCTTTTGGTTGCCCAGGACACTTTAGAGTATCATATTGTGTGTCTTATGATAAAGTTAAGAGTTCTCTTCCAGCATTTGAAAAACTAGCTAAATTATACAATTTAAAATAATTAAATAAATCTTATTACAAATAATTAGCTACCTTAGTGTAGAATATTTATATTCTATATTAAGGTAGCTTATAATTTTATATCTTATGTTTATATACCATTTTATACCAATGTACTTGAATATTGTAGTTTATAGTACTAATATAAATTACAAGGAGGTGTTTGATTTGAAAAAAGGTTATGTTTATATAATACTAACTACCCTATTTTTTAGTTCAATGGAAATTAGTCTAAAAACAGTTACTAATGACTTTAATCCCATACAAATAACTTTATCAAGATTTTTTGTTGGTGGTTTAGTCTTACTACCTTTTGCTATAAAAAGATTAAAATCCCTTAGTCTTTCTATTACAAAATCAGATTTAAAATACTTTGCTTTTTTAGGATTTATGTGTGTTGTAGTAAGTATGTCATTGTACCAGTTAGCTGTACTAAACACAAAAGCATCTGTAGTTGCTGTCTTATTTAGTTGTAATCCAGTATTTGTGATGCTTCTAGCTTATTTGATTCTAAAGGAAAAAATCTATAGGCACAATATATTTTCACTTATATTAGAAGTACTTGGAATTATAGTTATTATAAATCCACTGCATACAAGATTGACTTTTAGTGGTATATTCTTAACACTCTCTTCTGCCATTATTTTTTCAATGTACACTGTTTTTGGTAAAAGAAAAACCTTAAAATTTGGTGGAATAGTTGTGACTTGTTTCAGTTTTATATTTGGTAGTTTAGAAATGCTTGTATTAGTTCTACTTACTAAGATTAATTTTATATCAGATATGTTAAATAAAAATGGGCTCCATGTATTTGCAAATATCCCTATTTTTAGTGGTTATACCTTACACAACATACCTACTATGATTTACGTATTTGTATTTGTTACAGGTGTTGGTTATGCACTTTATTTTATGGCAATGGAAGCTACATCTACTAGTCTTACATCTTTAGTATTTTTCTTTAAGCCAGTAATATCTCCAATACTAGCATTACTAATTCTTAAAGAATTTATTCCTATTAATATGATTATAGGAATTCTATTGATAGTGCTTGGCTCAATAGTTTCTATTATACCTACAATAATAACTCAATCTCATAATAAACATATTGAGTCATTATATAAAAGTCACTGAAACTCCTACGCCTAAAGGCGTGGGGTTCTTAGGTACTACATGAATTTCTACAATACTCTCAGTTATGATAAATCATAACCTACAACATATTATCACTAATCATATTCCCTAAGACTTTTATTAACAAAGTATCTGTTGACACCATTAACATTAATATTAGGCTCGTTTCTCAACCTATATAGTTTTTATATCCCCATACTAGATATTAATTTATAACCATTTAATTTTAATTCTTTTAATCTATTTATTTCTTCGTCATGTAATATTTTAAAGTTATCATATGTGTTAATACATAATTCTCTGTTGATTGATTTTAAATCTTCATTAACATTCATTATTAAAAATGCAGAATAGCAATCTCTTTGAATATTCATACCATTATTCCATCTATCTTTTAATTCTTTCTTGTTGTACTCATCCAAAAAGTGATTATATTGACTAGCTCTACATTTAGCAGTATCTATCTTATATAATTTTTCACCATTATATTTTAACTTATTGTCTAGCATAGTCAAAAACATTGATGGTGCTTTATTTGTTAATGATTTTCCAAAACGTTTCTTCTTATTAATTCTACCAGTCTTATCATTAATAGTAGTATTCTTTGCTCTAGCTTGAAGTCTTTTATAACTCATTGTTTCAACATAAAACTTATCACCTAAATTTAATAATTTGTTAATCAATACATAATGGTCTTGCTTTCTTATTTCAACTTGCTTTCTATATAACTCTTTTCTTAGTGTTTTTAATTTAATATAGTGATTACTAAATATCCACTTATCTTTATTTCCTTGTTTTATAGTACCATTATCATTGAATTTATTATGATTGGTCGCACGTTTACTTCTATCCATTTTGCGTTGAATTAATTTTAATTGCCTATCTATATTATTAACATTATGGGCTAACTCCAATAACTTAACATCACATTTACTAGATATAGCTATAGTTTGAGTTCCAATATCTACACCTACATTACCTAAACCAATTTGTCCTTTTATTTCTCCTTGATTGGTTGTTTTTTTAGGTGGAATTCCTTCTAAGACCAATTGTACATACCATTTAATTTTACCCTTAATTTCTTTTTTAAGTATTCTACAATATTTTATTTTATCTTGAATTGCTCTTTGAGCATAGTTGTCATTATTCTTTATTATTACTGGAATAGTCATCTTATTAAATTTAATAATACCATCTTTATAACTAATACCAGTTGAATTTTGTTTCCCTTCTATTGATGTTAATTCATTATATCTAATATAATTAACTCGTTTAGCTTGATGATAGATATACTTACTAAAAGCATTAAAACATCTTGTAGCTATCTTTTGAGTTATAGCAGAATGTAGTTTGTAATATTTACCAATAGATTTAACAAACTTATGAAGTGAATACTCTGTTAAATTATACTTCTTATTAATTTCACTAAATATTTTATTTCTATCTTTACCCTTATATTTACAATTTGCTTGATGTTCTTTAGATTCTATCATGTGGTTATATCTTTTAAACAGTTCTGATAAACATGAATTATATACTTTTCTATACTTATCAAAAGTATTACATATAATATCTTCTTGAAATTTTTCTGTTTTTAATTGCAATGTTAATATATAATTTGACATAGTGTTCACCTCACTTTCTAGTATCTTGTTTTTTGGTCTTCTACATATTTTTTAATAGTTTCACTACATACATTTCCTGCTGTAGATACAAAATAGCTTCTAGTCCATAAACTAGGCATTTTTGATAATTCAATAAATTCTTCTCTTAATATTTTACTTGTATAGCCTTTTATATTTTGCATTATATCAGAAGGACTTAAAGTTGGAAGACTATTTAAAAACATATGTGTATGGTCTTTATCGCATTCTATTGCAATAATTTCGATATCCATTTCCTTACACTTATTTTTAACTAATGTTTTAAATCTATCTTCTAAACCTTCTATATTAAATATTTTTCTTCTATATCTAGGACAGAATACAAAGTGATAATTAATTAAACTAACAGTTGTTTGAGTTCTTCTATATTTATTCTCCATATACTTATATTAACATTATATGTGTATGTGTCAATACTTTTTATACACTGTTTGTGCTACCCATCCCACACCTAAAGGAGTGGGCTTTCCGCACTATCCTGTAATAAATCTTCTCATAAAGATATACATAAGATTAAATTAATTAGTTTTTTACGCAATATAAAAGAGATGCTAAAATGCTAGCATCTCTTAATTTTTTTATAAATTTTCTATTTTGCTAAGTTTTGTAAAAAGCTATAAGTTTGTGGACAAGCAGCTTTTAATTTACTATTTGTGTCTTGATTTAAGTAGTAATATGCAAATGCTTCAGCAAAGAATTCTTCTGGATATACACCTAAATAATTTACATTTCCTAAAGAACGTCCTTCTTTAGCAAATATTTGTTTAAATTGTGCTGATTTAGAAATATCATTTAATGCAAGATGGTCTACTGCATGTGCTGTTTCATGTAATTCTAAGTTTATTGCATCATGACCTTTACCTTTGTTACTAAATCCTATTCTAAGAGCTACTGTACTTCCACCTAAACCAGGAACATCATCCCAAGTTTTACCAGTGTTTTCCCATCCCTTAGGAACTACACCTTTTAAATAAGCATATTCTTTTTCATCTGTTAATTTTCCACTTAATAATTTTATTTTTAAGTTATCTTGTTTTAATACATTTAAATATTTTCCATCTATATTTGCAAGTCTATTTATCATAGCATTAGCTTCATTTTTATCGTAATTTCCACTTGGAAGAACCACTATTTGACTAAGTGTTTCTTTATTTTGTAGAGTTGCACTATCTGCATGTGCACTTACTGGAACTGAACTTATTAAGAATATTGATATTATAGCGATTAATAATTTTTTACTTGTTTTCATATTATTCCCTCCTTTGAGTTAGGCCGGGAGTAATAAATTTCAAAATAAAAAAGATACCCAAGAGTATCTTTGTATATACAAAAAGAAATTTTTACTCTTTTCGGCAACTGGCTGGCATAGTTTATTTAAACTTTAGCCCCTATAGCTTTGCGTGACTAGGTTTCCCTAGTTTTGCCTCGTTTAATTTTATATTTATATTATATCCTATATCCTTTTATTTGTCTATAGTTTTCTGGATTTTTTTTCTAAAAAACGATTATTTTTTTACATAATACTTCAAAAAAAAATATCTTCTAACAATATTCTCACTTAAGAATATTATTTTAGAAGATATTTTTTAATATTATTTATATTTTTATAATGTTAGGGTCTAATTGATGTTTTTCTTTCTTCTCAATATAATAAGTCCTACAATAGCTCCTAACCCTAAAAGTATTTCTACAGTAAATGTAGTACTATCTCCTGTCTTTGGTGGCACTGGTGGATTTACTACAGTATTATCTTTTACTATATTATTCTTTTCCTGTGGTACTGGTGGGTTTACTACCTCTGGTATTGGAACAATTTGCTTAACAGGCTTTTCTATTGCATCTTCTGATGGTGGTATTGGTGGATTTACTACCTCTGGTATAGGAGGATTTACCACATTTTCTGTTGGTGGCACTGGTGGATTTATTGTTGGTTCATCTGTATCAGATGGTCTTGATGGTTTACTTGGCTTATCTGTACTCGGAGGTACTGGTGGATTTACTGTTGGTTCATCTGTACCTGGTGGCACTGGTGGATTTACTGGAAGATTTTCTTGTTTTACATTTTCTATGTTCCCAATATCCACAATTTTACCAATATCTTTTCTATCAATTTCCACCTTTATTTTATCCTTTAATTTTTCATATCCACTTGGAGCCATTGTCTCAACTAAATAATATGTTCCTGAATTTTTGACACTAGATTCAATTATACCATCTTCATTACTAACTAAATTCTTAACTACTACTATTCCCAATGCATTTTCTAAATTAAACTTTGCACCTTCAAGAGCACTTTTATCTGAACTATCTACCTTCTTAGCTTCAAAAGCATACCCTTGTTTAGTAGTTTCTACAGCAGGAGGGCTTGAACCATTAATTTGAGCTATATTTTGTATAGTCTCTCCTACTTTTACATCTGTAAAATCCGCATCGAATGTAACCCAACCTTGTACAGGTTCACCTTCTTTTATCTGCTTGAATTCATATTTATTTACTAATCTTATAGTATTGGTTCCATCTCCAGCTTCTTTTTTAAGTTCAAGATTATCAGAGTATTTTATATTAGATATCTTTAATGCTGGGTTTACTTCATCTAAAATATTTACTTGCCCTGCATCATAAACACCATAAGTTGACATGTTTATTTTGTACTTAACTATTTGGTTATCATTGCCATTTAATACCTTTTTATCAACTTCTTTTTTTGCACTTATTAATCCAGAGTTCTTCTTAAAACTTATCTCGTCTCTTTTATCTACTTGACTATTATTTGCATCAAGAACAGCTCTATTTGTATAACTATCTTCAATACTGATAACTTTTAATGTATATGCTATAAAAAACTTTGATTCTACTTCTTCTTCACTAAGATTAATTGTAAATCCAGTTATAACTTTTTCTACTTGCCCACTTTCATTTCTTTTTTCTTCTGTTTTATATGAAATATTATTTGCAATTTTTTCTTTACTCCATGGAGTCCAGCCACCATTCATTGGAACTTCTACAACTCTAAAATCATGTCCAGCTTCTCCAGCAGTAGTTAATCTCATGCCTTCTGGTATATTATCTGTTATAACCACATTACTTATTGGTGATTTATCATCATTTATTGAAATCTGATAATTTATTACTTGACCCACTTGAGTAATATTTGTTGCTCCTGAATGCCCCTTAGTTAAAAGATAATCACTTCCTCTATCAAATACACTTACAGTAGCCTCATCTTCTTGTACTTTCTTGCCATCAGATTCTAATCTAGCTACATTCTTATATTTATTACCATGTTTTGCATTTTCATCACTAATTCTAGCCTTATACTTAACAGTATATGCTTTGTCTATATCTCCAAAATTAACTGAAATAGAGTTTTCACCTTGTTCAATATTAAAATCACTTACTTCTTTTCCATTACTTGCTACTACACTTACAGAATCTTTTATTAATGTCATTCCTTCAGGAAGTTCATCATATAAAGTGATGCCTTTTAATTCTTCCTCTTTTTCATTTACTTGTATACTATAATTTATATCTTTATTTTTAACTGGCATAAATACAGTAGCTGACTCTCTTCCTTCAACAAGCTTTTTAAGTGTTCCTTTAGCTTCTTCAACATCTTCTTTATCGCCAGGTTTTATTTCTATATCTACATCTCCGCTTCCACTTTCTATCTTTCCAGTAGTCTCAATATGAATCTTTGCACTTGTCTCTTCATTAACTTTATTAACATATGCTTCTAATCCAATTTTTCCTTGCATTACACTTTGACCATTAGGTAATTCTCTAAATGTAAGTGTATACTCTCCATTACTCTCTGTTTTATCAAAACATTCACTTGTATAATCTAAGTTAACTTTATTAAATACATCAGGAACTTTGAAAGTTATTGAGTCACCTGCTTGTATTCCTTTTGATGTTGGAGTATAAGTTAATTTAAATGTAATTTTTTTCATTGACTCTGTTTCTATTGTATTATTATTAATTTTTACAACAAATCCGTATTCTTCATTATCTTCATTAAGTTCTTCTTCTAAAGTCTTAAGTAAATTTTCATCCTCTAGTGGAGTTTGTTCTGGCTTCTTACTTTCTTCTTGTTTATCTCCTTCTGGAGTTTGTTCTGGTTTCTTATTTTCTTCTTGTTTATCTCCTTCTGGAGTTTGTTCTGGCTTCTTATTTTCTTCTTGTTTATCTCCTTCTGGAGTTTGTTCTGGCTTCTTGTTTTCTTCTTGTTTGTCTCCTTCTGGAGTTTGCTCTGGTTTCTTATTTTCTTCTTGTTTATCTCCTTCTGAAGTTTGTTCTGGCTTCTTATTTTCTTCTTGTTTATCTCCTTCTGGAGTTTGTTCTGGCTTCTTGTTTTCTTCTTGTTTTCCATCTCCAGTTGATGAATTATCTGAACTATTTTGTATAGACCCACTGCCTTCTAATTCTGATGCATAAGATACAGCTGGATATATTGTAGTAACTATCATACTTAAAATCATAATTAAACTAATTAATAATGCCTTTTTATTTCCTTTCTTCATGTAGATTGCTCCCCCTCTAATCTATTCACATTCTTGTAAAGTTCTATAAATCCCTAATATAATTTAATTTCTTTTATCAAAAAACTATACAAAAAAAGCTATGAAATAAATAAAAATTTACATTCATAGCCGGTTGCACCACTGACTCTATATATCCATAAGGTGCCCAGTAATAGGATATACTTCAACGTCTCTATAATTTTTTTATAAAAATAATTAAAAATTATTATATTCAAATTAAATACAGTTGTATATGTCTATTATATTATGTCTATATTTTATTGTCTATATTTTTTACATTTTTTTCCTTCATTTTTTTAATCATCATTAAATGAAGTCCTTATCTACAACAATGACACAATTATATTCAGGATTCATATCCTTAACTAGTTTTGTTATATCTTCTTTTAAATCTTCTTCTGACATACCTTTGGAGAATTCAGAAGGATTAACTACTATATCAAAAACTAAATTTTTTTTGCTTCCTTTTCCAACTATCCTAAAATCATGCATAGATTTTATAAGACTATTTTTTTTAAGTATTTTTTCAAGTTCTCTTTTTGCTGATATAACCTCTTCATCATCAAGGCATATAGGGTCCATATGAATTACTAAGTATATATCCAATTTTTCAGATATTTCTCTTTCTGCAGTATCTATAATTTCATGAATTTCCATTATATCTATATTCGATGGAATTTCTGCATGTATAGATGCAATACATCTTCCAACTCCATAATTATGGATTATTAAATCATGTGTACCTATTATATGTTCATAAGATAATAATAATTCTAAAATAGACTTGACCATTTCTTCATCTGGAGCTTCTCCAAGAAGAGGATTTATAGTATCTTTTACAAGAGAAAATCCTGCATAAAGTATTACTAATGATACTACAATACCTACATATCCATCTATCGGCAAATTAGTAAATCTAGCCAAAATAAAAGATATAACTACACAACTTGATGTAAATACATCTCCTAAAGCATCTAATGACACTGCTTTTAATGCTGATGAATTAATTTTATTTCCCATAAATTTATTAAAACGGCTCAGCCATATTTTAACCATTATAGATGCAATTAAAAGTATAAGTGGTACTAATTCAAACTTGATAGGAACTGGATTTGTTATTCTTTCTATAGACGATTTCACAAATTGAAGTCCAACCAACATAACCATAAATGCTACTATCAATGCTGATAGATATTCTATTCTACCATGTCCAAAAGGATGCTCTTTATCAGCTGGTTTACTTGCTAGTTTAAACCCAATCATAGTTATTGCTGAAGATGCCATATCTGAAAGATTATTAAATGCATCTGCCATTATAGCTATACTTGATGTAAGCATACCTATAGATACCTTTACTATAAATAAAACTAAATTAGATATTATACCTATTATTCCTGCCACATAACCATACTTATTTCTTACAACTTTATCTTGAACATTTTCACTATCTTTGATAAATGTTTTGACTAGGATTTTTGAAAACATAAAACTTACCTCCCTGTCTTTTATTTTATTAATAAACTCTAAACTTTATATCTTTACTTATGATAACACAATTTAGATATAAAATTCTTTAAACTTGCTCTATGTTAGTAAAATATTCTTAATTTTCTTTTCTTATAGTTAATATAAAGTAATTTTATATATCTTACTAAAATTAATAGGTTTAATAAAATTGGCTCTAGATATTTTGTACTTTTATCTAGAACCAATATTATTATTTTATACCAACTATTTTATTTAACATAATTGAGCCCGTTTCTGGACTTTCAAATTCAATTGTTACATTTTTTATATTAGATAAACTTATATTTTTAAACTTATCAAGTGGTATTATTGTATCACTTATTGGAGTATATCTTGACCAAAACTCCATAAACTTGCCTTCTACATATTCGTCTTTTATAACTTCTCCTTCAAAATACTTCATAGCAGATACTTTATCATTTTCTACAATGACACTACTTTCTTTGCCCTTAGAATCAACTAGAGTAAGCTTGAAAGATACCACATTATTTTTGTTATTTAATTTACTAGGAGAGTTTAGTGCCCATCTAAACTTTAATGCAGAATAATCTCCTAAGTTATTATTATTTAAAGGTAGTTCTATTTTTCCACTTTCAGATTTCCAATCAACTTGTAATAAGTCTAAATCTTCATTCACTCCTGTATTGATAAATATTTTGGCAGTATCTTTATTTAATCTCTCTGATTCAACCAATTCTTTTGTATCAACGTTACTTGAATTTATATTTTTAAATGTCTTTTTATTGAATAGTTCTACAGATTCACTGTATTTAACTTTATTTAAAGTTTGATATCCATACATTTTATAAGGCAATCCTTTTTTATCAAAAATAGGTGATTCACTACTACTAAACCCAAAAATAGATTTCATATAGTCAACTGCATAATTTGATAAAAAGTCTCTATGTTCTTCTTCTCCTAATTTCTCAGGATAAGTTCCATTAGTAGTCTGTGGCTTAGAAAACTCTTTTTCTCCTAAAACTGAATTATATGAATTATGGTTTCCACCCACTAGATAAGTTAATCCTAATGGACTTTTTCTATTTTTATCTAAAGATATATTATAAAAAATATCATCTCCACTATGAACCACATCTCCATCATATTCTGAAACTATTATTGCTGTTGGTATATCAGGAAATTTTTCTATTGGACTATTGTATGCTGGTGTAAGTGATATAATTCCTTTTATTCCTTTGAATCCTTTTTGTATTTGGTCTTCTGCTATTTTAATTACACCTGAACCTGCTACAGAGTGTCCTATAAGACCAATATTATTTAAATCAACTTTATCTTTAAGATATAATCCAAGTTCATTTTGCTTACCTTCATTTATATCCTTAAAAATTTGTATATATGTTTGAGCTAAATAAGTTATTCTTTCATTTTCTACTGGTTCTCCATACTTAAAAGTATAATTTATTGAAGTATCAATAGATACTCCTATGATACCATTTCTTGCTAAATCCTCAGTAAGATATTTAAATCCATCTTCAAAGTCATTTTCTCCATCTCCATGTTGTCCATGAAAGATTAATACCACAGGTGCTTTTTCTTTTATATTTTCAGGTACTGATATTATTCCTTCCATATTAAATGGTATAGATTTACCTCTTATAACCATTTCTGATGTTCCTAAATTAAATTTATTAGTTTCGACCTTATTATTGCTATTTTTTGTTGAGTTTATTTCATGTGATATTTTTTCATTCGATACTACATCTGAATTAGATTTATTCGTGCAACCCACAAGAAGAACACTTATCACTATTATGGATAAAATTATACTGACCCACCTTTTAAACTTCATAAATATTTTCCTTTCTATATCTCTCTTTAGATACAATTTAAAATTTTTATTAATTATATTTATTACTTAACATTCACTTATTAATCTTTCTACTATTATAATCTATAACCATTTCTTGCTCATATAAATATAAAATAATATCATAAACAAATTCTCTATTATATTTTTCATAATAGTAGTTATTTATATACCTCTTAATTGATAACTTTTATTTATTAAATCACATATAAATATCTACTCAAAACATAAAAAAGTGACTTTTACATATACTCATGATAGAATAAAACAAATCAATAAATTAAAATTTGGAGAAAAATTATGCTAGGAATATATTTCAGTGGAACAGGCAATTCAAAATATTGTATAGAAAAGTTTTTGCAGGAATATGATATGACATCAAAAGCATTTTCTATTGAAGATAAACAATTATTACATCAAATTAGTCATCACAAAGATATTGTATTTAGCTATCCTACACAATATAGCAACATACCTAAAATATTAAAAGATTTTATAATCAATCATCAAAATTTATGGAAAGATAAACGAGTTTTTATTATTACAACAATGGGGCTATTCAGTGGAGATGGAGCAGGTATCTTGGCTCGTTTGCTTAAAAAATATGGTGCAGTAATTATTGGAGGTTTACATTTAAAAATGCCTGATAGCATTGCTGACGAAAAGGCATTAAAAAAGACTTTAGAAAACAATAGGAAACTCATAACAAATGCAGAGCAAAAAATAAAGCATGCTGTAAAAAAATTACAAGATGAAGCTCCACCACAAGATGGGATAGGAATTTTATATCATATAGCAGGTTTATTTGGACAAAGACTGTATTTTAGTAGTAAAACAAAATACTATTCAGACAAATTAAAAATAAACACTGACAAATGTATTGGATGTGGAAAATGTATAAATCTATGTTGTTTGAAAAATATTGTCTTAAAAAATGGCACTGCTATACCAGGAAGTCAGTGTACTATGTGCTATCGCTGTGTTAATAATTGCCCAAAACAGGCAATTACCTTATTGGGTAAACGTGTAATTGAGCAAAGTAAAATTGAAAAATATCTATAATACAAACTTCATTATAATTTAATTATAATGACTAGTTAATTTAATTAATTGAAAAAAGACAGTTGACTATTTATCAACTGTCTTTTAAATTAATACTTAAATCAACATACATCAGAATTAGTTTAAATCATTTATTTTTTATATTTCCTTTGGGCAAATATAACGTGCCATCCCCTTACTATGTTCACCATATTCAATAGCTTCTTTTGGACATCGACATATACAAGCCATGCAGTGAGTACAATTATTTCCCCATTTTGGTTTTCCATTTTCAAGTTTGATATTTTCAAGAGGACATACATTTTCACATTTCCTACAGGAAACACAAGCATCTGTCACATAAAACTTCTTAGAATGAACAAATATTGGATAAAATATATTATTTACCAAACCACTACTGAATTTATTCTTAAATGTTACTTTAGATTCTGGGAATTCTATATCAGTTCTAATGCATTGTATAGCGGATAATATTTTCTGCTCAGCTTGCTCAATCGTCACTAAGGCTTCTTCTTTACTTGGTGTACTAAAGAGCGCAATATAGTTTTCTGGCATGACTACAGAAGCACATCCCCTGTAATTCATCCCTTTTATCTTGCATAATTTATTCAAATAGTTACCTGCATTGCCAGTATCAGCTCCACAAGTCATTACAAAATAAATATTCTTGTTTCCACCCAGTTCTGTTTTCATCAACCATTCATGTACAATGCGTGGAATACGCCATGCATAAGTTGGTACAACGATAACCCACGGTCTATCAGATACCAAGTGAGAATAATCCCTAGTTCGAACTTTTTCAAAGAGATTCAACACTTCATCCTGAAGTTCTTTACCTATTTTTTTTGCTACATATTCACTGTTACCAGTACCAGAAAAATATATAATCATAATTTTAGCAACTCCTTCATAAAACTCCTATTTTTAAATCCATACATATTTTTAATTTACTTAAATACTCAGATATACTTTTTATTTGTATTTTTACTCTTCTAGTTATCTTCAATATGTTTCGTTAATGTTCTTTAACCATTATATCAGACAAAATAAATATTGCGACAATGGTAAAGAAACTCTTTACCATTAAAATATTATTTTGAAATCACTTACATAAAAACAAATAAAACCGCAAAAGCATAGTATTAATACGATTTTGCGGAATTTTAGAAATTAATTTTTATCATTAAGACTTACTTTTCTACCATTTTTTATTGTTCTAAGAAATAATTTTACAAATTCATTTGCCAATAGAATAGTTGATGCAAATAATATTATCTTTATCCACATATCAAACCCTAGTGACACTGAATTGAAGAAACTTTGGAATACTTGGGTAAATATTATTTGAATCACACCTGTCACAACTATTACTTGTAATGCTAATTTATTTTTAAATAGATTTGGTATTGTACTGTTTAATCCAAATTCTCTACAATTTAATGCATTAAAAAGGGCACTGAATGCAAATAAGGAAAATATAACAGTACCTTGTTCTTCTGATGTTGCTCCCAGTATGTTGAAAGCTGATTGTGTAAATACAATTGTGATCATAAGGATAGCATTTATAATAATATTTACAGACATAGACCTAGCTATTATTCCAGAATGTCTATTTATTGGTTTTCTTTTCAATACATAATCTCTAACAGGCTCTAACCCTAATGCTAATGCTGGAGGACCATCCATTATTATGTTTACCCATAATAATTGTATTGTGGTAAAAGGCATGTCCTGACCAGTAAGTTGAGATATTATAGCAATTATAAATGCCACTATATTTACAGTAAGTTGAAACTGTATAAACCTTTGAAAGTTTTCATATATACCTCTTCCCCATTTTATTCCCTCTACTATTGTGCTAAAACTGTCATCAGTCAATATTATATCAGCTGCATTTTTAGAAACCTCTGTTCCAGAAATACCCATTGCAATTCCTACATCTGCTTGACTAAGTGCAGGAGCATCATTTATACCATCACCTGTTACTGCTACAACTTCTCCACTTTTTTGAAGCGCTGAAACTATTCTCATTTTTGTATCTGGCTTACTTCTTGCAACGATTGAGATTTCCTTTATTTCTTTTCTTAATTCTTCATCTGTAAGCACATCTATATAAGTAGCTTCAACAGCTTTTTTTCCATCATTTAATAATCCCAACTCATCTCCAATAGCAGTAGCTGTATTGATATTATCCCCTGTAAGCATTTTTACATCTACTCCAGCACTAAAAGCTTTATCAATAGAATCTTTAACACCTTCTCTCAATGGGTCTACTATTCCTACAAATCCACTAAAAATTAAATTTTCTTCTTTTTCATAGCCTCTTGGATTTCCTATTAGATTTAATTCTCCTTCTGACGTTATTGCTACTTCTGTGCGAGATTTAGTCATTTTTTTGTAGGCAAAACCTAATGTTCTCATAGATTTAATCTGTAACTTTCTAATTTCATCTAAAATACTTTTTTCTATTCTTGGAGTTATTGGAACAATATTTTTACCTTGTTGTACATAAGAACATTTCTTTAATAATACTTCTGGAGCTCCTTTTGAAAGTAATATATCTGAGTCGTCTTGACGAATTAATGTTGACATTTTCTTTTCTTCTGAGCTAAATGGTATTTGTGAGATTAAATAAGTTTGCTTTCTCATTTCAGTATAATCTTTATCATTGTGGTATAAAAGTAATGCACACTCTGTTGCACTCCCTATATATTTAAATGAATTTTCTTCTTTTTCTATATCTGCTGTTGAATTTACAATACAATTTTCTTCAAAATAGCTATTACTCTTATATTCTCCACTATTTACATATTTACCATCAATATAAGCTACCTCTACCATCATTTTATTTTGTGTCAAAGTACCAGTCTTATCAGAACATATTACAGAAACAGAACCTATAGTTTCACAGGCTTCTTTCTTTGTTACTAATGCATTTATCTTTGCCATCTTTTGCATTGTTATGGCTAAGGTAATATTTATCATAGTTGGTAAACCTTCTGGCACTGTTGCAACTATTAAAGCAATACAAACCATATATGCATTTTTAGCAGGCTCTAATGATTGTAAAAAAGATAAAATACTGCTTGTATCTAAAATTAGCATACCTCTTCTTTGCATTTGTATAATCATAAACATACATAATAATGTAGCTATTACACCTGATATACCTGCTATTTTAGCACCTAACTTACCTAATTTAATTTGTAGCGGAGTTTGCTGTTCTTCATTTGATAAATTTTGTGCTATCTTACCCATCTCAGTCTTATCACCAATATGAGTAACAACCATTATTCCCCTACCATATGCTACAAGAGTTCCTCCAAATACCATATTTATTTGCTTTGCAGGTATTGTATCTTGTTCGATTATTTCTGTCTTAGAATAAACTACCTCCATATCCAGTATAGCATCAGCATTTTTGGCTACATCATCAGATTCTCCTGTAAGCATGTCTTCTCTAAGTTTTAAATTTATAGATTGTATAAGCCTTCCATCTGCTGGTATCATGTCTCCAGTCTCTATATATACAATATCTCCTGGAACTAAATTATCTTTTGATATTTTAATTATCTTACCATTTCTAAGTGCTTTTACTTCTATATTTTCTGTTAATTTTGATAGAGCATGAGCTGCCTTTTTAGATTTCCCTTCAGTTATTATACCTATGGAAATCCCAATGAAAATAGCGCCTAAAATCCCTAATGCATCATGCAATTCTCCTACAAAAGAACTTATTACTGCTGCTCCTAGGAGTATTAATATCATTGGCTCTGTAAGACTTTCTCCCAACTCGTCCCAAAATGTTCGTCCTTCTTTTATCGTAAATTCATTTAATCCATATCTAAGCTTCCTTTCTTCTACCTCATTATCAGCAAGTCCAACTTCTGGATTTGTCTTTAAGTATTTTAAGACTTCTTTGGTAGGTTTATTATAATACCTCATAACTTTATCCCCCTTGTTAATTATCTATAAAGAATTATATGCTGATAATAGCTTGTATATTACTTTTCAAAAAAAATAAGGTGTTGATTAATCAACACCTTATAATGGTTATATATTATTAGGTTTTATGTTATAGGCTTTATAAATTGTGGGCTACGTAAATTGATATGCTTAATCTTCAAAATATCCTTCTGGATATAATGGGAATTTAGCTATAAGTTCCTGAGCTTCTACTTTACATTCATCTAATACTTCTTTATTATCAATATTTTCTGCTACTTTATTCATTATTCCTGCTATTTGTATAACTTCTTTTTCTTTAAGACCTCTTTGAGATATTGATGTAAGACCGATACGAACACCACTAGTTACAAATGGTGACTGTGGGTCATCAGGAATAACATTTTTATTAACTGTTATTCCTACATATTCAAGAGCTTTTTCAAATTGTTTTCCTGTCAAATTCTTACTTCTTAAATCAACCATTACTATATGATTATCAGTTCCACCACTTACTATGCTAAATCCGTGAGAAATAAGTTCAGCTGCCAAAGTTTTAGCATTTACTACTACTTGCTCCATTACCTTACGAAACTTATCTGTACCTAAATACAATAGCGAAAACGTTTTCGCTGCAACTGTGTTAAGATGTATAGAACCTAATGTTCCTGGGAAAACACCTTTATCAAGTTTCTTTGCATGTTCAGCTTTACAAAGTACAATACCACTTCTTGGTCCACAGAAAGTTTTTGTTGTAGATGAAGAAACAAAATCTGCATACGGTACAGGACTAGGTATTACTTTTGCTGCCACCAAACCTGCAACATGGGCCATATCTACCATAAAATAAGCTCCTACCTCTTTTGCAACATTAGATATTCTTTCATAATCTATCAATCTTGGATATGAACTTGCCCCTGCAATTATAAGTTTTGGTTTACACTCTTTTGCCTTCGCTTCAAGAGCGTCGTAGTCTATACGCCCAGTATTTGAATCTACCCCATAAAATTCATATTTATAAATATCATGTAAGAAGTTTACTGTACTACCATGTGTTAAGTGTCCTCCTTGGTCAAGACGCATACTTAAGACAGTATCATTTGGCTTTAATATTGCTGAGTATACACAATAGTTAGCTGTAGAACCTGAGTAAGGCTGTACATTTACATGTTCTGCTCCAAATATTTCTTTCGCACGCTTTATTGCTAGATTTTCAAGTTTATCTGCTTCTTCAGAACCTGCTTGGAAACGTGCTCCTGGATAACCTTCTTCTGTTTTGTTTGTAAATACACATCCACTTAATTCAAGTACTTCTGTTGGTGCTGTACTTTCAGAAGCTATCATCTCAATATTATGCTCTTGTCTAACTAATTCACCAACTACAATCTCGTATAACTCTGGGTCTGAAATTCTTGTTGTTTTTAACATAATAATCCCCTCTCTTAACTAATGAATATATTTTATTGGTTTAATTTTTTATTAATAATGTATTATAAAAGCTTATAAAGCATAAGATATTCCTCCACCAGGACCTAATGGTATGCCAATGCCCATAAACAGTAGTAATATTATTATCTCTATTAATGTAAACACCACTGAATATGGAATCATATTTGATATTATAGTACCTATGCCTAAATCCTTATCATATTTTCTAGCAAAAGCTAATATAACTGGGAAATATGGAAAAAGTGGACTTATTGGATTTGTTGAAGCATCTCCAATACGATAAGCTATTTGAGTTAATGCTGGATTAAAATCTAGTAACATAAACATAGGAACAAATATAGGTGCTAAAATTGCCCATTTTGCAGAAGCACTTCCAACAAATAAGTTGATAAATCCAGATAATAATATAAATCCTATTATCAATCCATAACTAGGTATACCAGATCCTGCCAAAGCTTTTGCCCCTGTTATTGATAAAATCGTTCCTAGATTACTGAGATTAAATAGATTAATAAATTGAGATGCTATAAATGCTAAGACTATATATCCTCCCATATCACTCATACTGCTACCCATCATAGATACCAATTCTTTGTCATTCTTTATCTTATTACTTACTTTTCCATACACTAATCCTGGAGTCAAAAATATAATAGTGATTATTGGAACTATACCTTTCATTAAAGGTGCATTGCTAGATAATATAGAACCAGTTTCTGGATCTTTCATAAATGCATTTTCCCCTATACATAAAGCCACTATTATCACTACAACAACTAACAATGATAATAAGGCATACTTTATACCTTTATTTTCAAGTTCACTTAATTCCTGCATATCTTTATCATTCACTGCATCATTATATTTTGAAAAACGAGGAGCTATAAATTTTTCTGTTACAAATGCTCCTGCAAAAGTCAGAACAATTGCCGATATAAAAGCAAAATAAAGGTTCATTGCTGGATTTCCTTGATAAGATGGGTCCATCATTTGAGCTGCTGGTATTGTAAATCCAGCTAACAATACGTCTGTAGTACTAAGCATAACATTTGCTGCAAATCCTCCTGCAACACCTGCAAAAGCTGCAAACATACCTACAAGGGGATGTCTACCAATCCCTAAAAATACAAGTGCTGCAAGTGGTGGTAATATTATAAATCCTACATCTGCTGCTGTATGAGATAACATACCTGCAAATACAATTGCTACAGTTACAAGTTTCTGTGGAACTTTACTAATTCCTTTTTTCATTAATACTTCCATAAATCCAGATTTCTCAGCAACTCCTGCTCCTAGCATTGTAACTAATACTAATCCTAATGGAGCGAATGATTGAAAGTTTGTAACTATGCTTCCTAAATAAGCTTGAATCTGCTCTTTCTCTAGTAGGTTTACTACTTTTACAACTTCTTTTGTAGACGGGTGTATTTCTTCTACTCCTAAACTAGATATAACTGCTGATAATATTAAAACAACTATGCATAGTAATAAAAATATAGTTACTGGGTCTGGAAGTTTATTTCCTGCTCTCTCCACAACATTTAATGTTCTCATCAATAATCCACTATCTTTATTTTTTTCTTGTGAATTAATTTTCCTCAAACTAGTCACCCCCATAAACTTTATTTACAAAAATATTTTAAGTTAAATTTTACTTTTTAAATTTATCCATATAATTTATAACAGACTGGCATAGTACATTTGTACCTACTAAGATAGAATTTTTATCAGCCTTAAATTTAGGATTATGCCACTGATATGTACATCCTTGTGCTTTGTTCCCTACACCTAACCAGTAAAAAAATCCTGGTGCTTTTTCCATAAATATAGAAAAATCTTCTCCTCCTGTTGAAGGTATTGGATCAACTATAGCATCTTCTGAATATAAATCACATACAGATTTGCAAGCTATTGTGTACATCTCCTTACTATTTATAACAGCTGGTAAATCAAATAAATAATCTAGTTTTGCAGTTGCCTGATATCCACGCGCTATCTCTCCAACTATATTTTCCAAATTTTCAGATATTTTTTTTCGTACCTCATTGCTAAAGCTTCTACATGTACCTGTCATATCTACCTTTTCTGAAATTACATTATTTGCAGTTCCTCCATTTATAGTACCAATTGATATAACAGCTGATTCTAATGGACTTATATTTCGACTTACTATTGTTTGGATTCCCATTATAATTGCACTTGATGCTACTATAGGGTCTATTGTTCTGTTTGGTATACCTCCATGACCTCCAAAGCCATTTACTTCTATTCTAATAGTATCTACTGCTGCCATCAATCCACCTAACTTAACACCTACTTTTCCACAAGGTATATCTGGATGATTATGAAGACCAAATATAGCATCTACCTTTGGATTTTCCATTACTCCTCGTTCAACCAACATCTTTGCACCTTTGTTAACCTCTTCTGCTGGCTGGAATATAAACTTTACATTTCCATGAAGACTGTCTCTAATATGAGATAATACATACGCACACCCTACAATACAAGAAGTATGTATATCATGCCCACATGCATGCATTATGCCATCATATCTTGATTTGTACTCAATATCAACCTCTTCATAGATTGGTAATGCATCAATATCTCCTCTTAGTGCCACTGTAGGACCATCATACTTTCCTTTCAATAATCCCACTACTCCTGTTTCCATTCCCAATTCTAATATCTCTATATCTAAACTTACTAATAAATCTTTTATAGCTTTTGTAGTCCTAAATTCTTTAAAACTTAGTTCAGGGTGCATATGAATATCTGTAAAAAACTCTAAAATATCTTCTTTATACTTTTCTGAGATAGAAATAATTTTTTGCATACTAACACCTCTCCAAAATTTTTATTTTTAATAATATAATTTTTTGCTAATTTAACTATAAGTTATGTATAAGTTACTAATATTGATAAAGATATTTAAAGCGCTTTAAGTTGTTTTGTTAAATATATTATAATTAATTAAATACCACTATACAATTATCTATTTTGACTTTTTATATATCAATTTTGCTTTATAGTATTTAGATATACTTTTGGAGTTAAACCTTTGAAAATTTTAAAATTTTTGTAAAAATTATTTAGGCTGTTATATCCAACTGATTCTGAAACTTCTTGAATTGTTTTATTTGTGTTTTTTAATAAATCTATCGACTTTTCTATTCTTACATAATTTAGATATGATACAAAAGTAGTATCCAAATGTTTCTTAAAAAGTCTTGAAATATTATATGGATTTGTTAAAAATTTAGTTGCACAATCGTTCAAACTCAAATCTTTGTAATAATTTAAACTTATGTACTCTAGTAACTGATTTAATAACTCGCTATTAGTATATTTATATCCAACTATCTTCTCAATCGAATCTGTAAACTCTTTTAAGTCTATTGGCTTTAAAAGTATGTCTTTGGCTCCTAGCCTTAGAGCTTTTTGTGCATATTCAAAGTAATTAAAAGCTGTTATTACAATAAAATTTATTTCTTTTAATCTTGAGTTAGTCTTTTCTATTACTTCTAGTCCATTATATATAGGAATCTGAATGTCCATGAATACTATATCTGGCTCTAGCTTTATTATCTTTTCTATTGCCTCATCTCCAGAAGTAACTTTCTCAATTATCTCTAAAGGTATATTTAACCTTTCTATAAAGTGAGATATTATTTTTAATACAGCTACTTCATCATCTACTATTAGAACTCTTCTCATAGAAATACCTCCTCATTTATACTTAAAATAATACAAGTAAAATATAAGTTTTTGATAAATTAGACTCTATAGTTTTGTCTTATATATTTTTTATTTTTATATACGCTGGAATATAATACAAAAATATATGTTAACTATATTATATTATAAAAAAATATATATTAAATTTACAATTTTTACCATATAATAATAAAAAAGTCTCTACTATAATTTTGTACATGAAATATATCATGATAGTAGAAACTTAGTTAACTTTATACTTTATCTTTATAATTTTTTGTTGGTATTGTTATTAAAATACAAGTTCCTATAGTAACTTCTGATGTAATATCCATACTAAAATCATTTCCATAAATAGACAAGAACTTAGAATATATTAAAGATAGACCATGTGAACTTCCACTTGAAAGACCTCTTTTTACTCTATTTAATGTAATGCCATTCAATATAGTTCCATTGTTATATACTTTTATTACAACATCTTTGTTTTTTTTACCTACATTTACTTCTATATGCTTTTCTTTATCAACATCTCTAAATCCATGTGTAAATGCATTTTCTACAATTGGTTGCAAAAAATTAAATGGAACATAAATATTGTATAACTCTTTAGGAATTATATATTTCACTTTTAATGCATCTCCATAGCGTAACTTTTGCAGATTAAGATAGTTTTTAATATAAGAAATTTCAGACTCTAGCTCTACAAATCTTAAATCTGATTTCATAGTATATCTAAACATTTTAGCTAAGTCTATAATTGCACTATATAAATCATCAGAACCATCACCAAGTGCTATACTTGCCATTGAGTTTAAAGTATTAAATAAAAAATGATGATTTATTCTCAAATTAGTAACAGTATCTTGAGCTAACTTTAAGTCCATTTCTAACTGTTCACCATAATAAAATGTTTTTGCTATAATTTCTTCTTTTTCTTTCAACTCTGTTCTTATATCATTAAATGAACAAAAATTAATTATATTTTTAGCTATTTGATTGAGTAATCTCCTCATAGTTCTAGCTGCACCTTCTGGTATATCGTATAAATTGTTACATCCAACATCTGAATTTGAGTCAGACAATAGAATATATCCTCCTCTTATAACACCTATACTATTATTTTTATATATTATTGAAATATTATATATGGTTATGCCATACTTACATATAAATTGATTACTACTTTTTTGATTCATACAATCACATTTTTGTGGAAATTTCATTGGATTACATTTTTCAAAACAAAACAAAGGAAAATACGGATTTTTTAAAACTATATTCCAAGAATCATCATAAATAATTAAAGGTATTTTAAATGGATCAATAAAATGACCTCGTATTGACTCAACTGCTGCATATAAATTTAATGTATTTTCACTATAATTTACTAGAGTATTTTCTATCTTATTTTTTGGATTAATTTCGAGTACCTCATTTGTCTCAAAATTGCTTACAATATTTGACACTACTAGTTCTTTTATTGGTCTATCTCCTGTATTTATAGACTCATGTGTGCTACCAGATTCTATGTAAAAAATCATACCTTGGGAAAATGGCTTCCAAACTCCATTTATAATATACAATCCTTCTCCTTCTAAAATATATATCATCTGTTCTTGGCCATAATGAACATGATTAAAATGTTTTTTACCTGGCATGGTAACTGCAATGTATATATTCATAGCTTGTTTTGGGTTATTCTCATCATAAGTATGTTTCCATTCAATATATCCCCACTCAGTATTTTGAATTTTCATAAAAAAACCCTTTCTATCTATAGATTATTTATATTCACATCTCTTTAAATAAATTAAAAAATAATAATGTGTACATACTCTTTCATATGATAGCTATACTATATCAATATTCATTAGTTTGTACACATTATTATATTAATTATTATTTTTTTAATTACTTATTACTTACTTTATCATTTAAAAATATATATTTTAATTATTATTTAATAACAGAAACACCCATATATGGTCTTAAAACCTCTGGAACAATTACAGAACCATCTGATTGTTGATAATTTTCCAATATAGCTGCTACACTTCTTCCAATAGCCAATCCAGACCCATTTAATGTATGTGCATATTCAGCTTTAGAATTTTTATCTCTTTTAAATCTTATTCCAGCTCTTCTAGCCTGAAAATCTTCACAGTTTGAACAAGATGAAATTTCAACATATCTGTTGTAACTTGGCATCCAAACTTCCACATCGTATTTAAAAGAAGCTGTAAATCCTAAGTCACCTGTACATATTTTCACTACTCTGTATGGTAAATTTAATAGTTGCAACATAGTCTCAGCATTGTTAGTTAATTTTTCTAATTCATTGTAAGATTCTTCTGGAGCTACTATTTTTACCATTTCTACTTTATTGAATTGATGCTGTCTTACCAAGCCTCTTGTATCTCTTCCAGCAGAACCAGCTTCTGACCTAAAACAAGGAGTATATGCTGTATAATTTATTGGTAATTGCTCAAACTTAAGTATTTCATTAGCATGTATATTAGTTAAAGGAACTTCTGATGTTGGAATTAAAAAGTAATCTAATCCTTCTATCTTGAACATATCCTCTTCAAACTTAGGTAGTTGTCCTGTACCTAAAAAACTATTTCTATTTGCCATAAATGGTGGAATAACTTCTGTATATCCATTTACTGTTGTATTTGTATCCAGATAAAAATTTAATAATGCTCTTTCTAATCTAGCTCCTAATCCCCTATAAAGAGTGAATCTTGAGCCAGTTATTTTCCCAGCTGTTTCAAAATCAAGTATACCTAACTCAGTTCCTATTTCCCAATGAGGTTTAGATTCAAAATCAAAACTAGTTGTCTTGCCCCAAGTTCTCACTTCAACATTATCTTCATCAGTTTCCCCTTGTGGTACTTCTGGATGTGGCACATTTGGTATTCTCATCAATAAATATTCCATCTTATCTTCTACTTCTTTAAGGTTTTGGTCTATAACTTTAATCTTGTCAGATAGCTCCTTTAGTTTAGCTTTTTCATTTTCTACATCTTTACCTTCTTTTATAAGATTTGGTATATTTTTAGATGCAGTGTTCAATTCATTTTTCATAACCTCAACTTCTTGAAGAATCTTTCTTCTTTCATCATCTAACTTAACTACTTCATCAAGATTAAAGGCTTTTTCACCCCTTCTTTCCATTGCTTTCTTTATACAATCTAAGTTTTCTCTTATTCTTTTTATATCAAGCATTTTTTCCTCCTCAATACTTTAAGATTGGATGTTATCTCTTAATCTCAGTTAACTTTGATAATATTATATTTGCTTAAGGTTAAGAAATCTTTTATGTCTTATCCGAACCTATTATTTTTATTTAGTTATATTTTACTCACTTTTTTATATATTGTCAAATTATATTTAATTAAATTAATATAATTTAATTTTTTAGCATTAATCTTACTTTTACTTTCATTATAATTATACTAATTTTAGCAATCAATTATCTATTTTGACTTTTTCTTTATCAATCTTATATAGTTATCAATTTTAATATAAATTTTTTTACCTTATGATATAATTCTTTATATATTCTTTGTCAGATGTTAGAATAGGAGGATTTTAATGAGTAATTCAAGTATAGGTAGAAAATTGACTTTATGTAGAAAGAAACAGAATATTAGTATAAAAGATTTATCTAAATTAATTAAAGTTACACCTTCTTTAATTAGTCAAATAGAAAAAGGAAGTGTAAATCCATCCATAAATTTTTTAAAATCAATTTCAAGTGCTTTAAACGTACCATTAATTACTTTTTTCATTCCTTTTATTGATGATTCAGAATTAATTGTAAGAAACAATCTTAGAAAAATAGTAATTTTACCAGAGTCAGAAAATATTTTTTATGAAATGTTATCCAATAATCCATTTAATAAATTCGAATTTGCTATTATGAATTTATCTCCTAAATCTTATTGTAAAGAAAAAAATGGGCATGCTGGAAACGAAGTTGCTTATATACTTAAAGGAAGTGTTGAGCTTAGTTTGGAAGATGATATATTTGAATTAAACGAAGGTGATAGTGTGAAAATACCATTTGGTATGAGACATAAGTGGGGAAATCCAAATGAAATTGAAAGTAAAGTAATCTACATAGTAGTGTCCTAAAAACATAAATTTTTTAGGTAGAATTAATAAAACTATGATAATGAACCTTTAGAACTAATAAGTTAACCATTCAGCCATAGATAATATTATTTAATTCTACCTATTATTAGATTTTATTTTTAGATAATATTTTTACATAATCTCTAAAATAATACAATTCATATCTATTTTAAAGAATATAATACTTCCCCTTCTACTATTGTTTGTAAAATTTTAATGTCTTTTATTTTAAGAGGGTCAACTGTAAGTGGATTTTCATCTAGTATTATTAAATTAGCTAGTTTACCTTCTTTAATTGAACCTTTTTTATCTTCTTCAAAGTATTGATATGCTGCATTTATAGTAACACTCTTTAAAGCTTCCAAGGGGCTTATCTTTTCATTTTCACCTATCAATACTCCTTTTTTTGTAATCCTATTAACTGCACACCATATTGTTTCAAGCATATTAGGTGCTATTACAGGTGTATCTTGATGTAAAGTATAAATCAAACCTTTTTCTATAGTTGTTTTAAGAGGGCTAATCTTAAATGCTCTACTTTCCCCAAGATTTTTAATATGAATATCTCCCCAGTAGTATGTGTGAGCTACAAAGTATGATGGTATCATGTTTATTTTTTTCATTTCATCAATTTGGTCTTCTCTTACAGTTTGGGCATGTATCATCACAGGTCTCATATCATCTTTGATATTTTTTTCCTTTATAACTTTTTCAAATGAATTTATTAGCTGATCTGCTGCTGCATCTCCATTACAATGAGTTAAAAGTTGCATTTTTTCTTCTACTGAAATGTTTATAAATTTTTCTACTTCCTCATCTTTATATATAGGATACCCACAATAACCATCTTCTGAATTTTCATATGGTTTCGTTAACCATGCTGTCTTTCCTTGAGGAGAACCATCTAAAAATATCTTATATCCTCCTATTTTAAATCTATTCACAGATTTCTTTACAAAACTTTCATTATCATCTCTCACAGATTTACTATTTTTTAAATCTATATATCCAACAATATCCATTTTTAATCTATTTTGATTTGACATTAGTTTTAAAAGATTAAATTGATTTTCTGCCATTAATCCTTCTTGTGCTGTCGTAATACCATAACTTAAGTAAATATCTTGTACTTTTTCAATTAGATTACAAATTTCATCTAATGATGGTTGTTTTATTTTGGATGATACTTTAAAAAATGCATTCTCTTCTAAGTATCCATTTGGCTCTTTACTACCTTTGACTCTACCTATATGTCCTCCTTCTGGGTCTTGTGTTTCATGAGTAACACCTAGTTTTTTTAATCCTAGAGTATTGGCAACTCCCATATGACCAGAAGCATGTGAAATTAGTATTGGGTTTTCTAAAGACGCACTATCCAATAAATCTTTATCTGGATGCCTATTTTCTTCTAAAAAATTGTTATCATACGAAAAACCAATTATCCACTCACCCTTTTCTATATCCTTTGAATCTTTAAAATCTTGTATTTTCTTTACTATATCTTTAAAGCTAGTTGCATCTTCTAAAGGAACTAATCTTAGGGTAGTAGCAAAAGCTGTCAAATGACTGTGTGAATCTATAAATGATGGCATCAATGTTTTCCCTTGTAAATCTATGACTTGTGTTTCATCATTTTTTAAAGCTAAAATTTCTTCTTTTGTTCCTATTTTTTTTATTATTTTATCTTTTATGAGAATAGCATCTCCACATATTGAATCTTCCATTGTAAGGATATTTCCATTATAATAAATTTTTTCTTTCATAAAACTCTCCTTAAGTTACCTATTTTAATAAATTTATTTTATTCTCTTCTAATAAAATATTAACACTTCATTCGACTTATTGATATTTTACTATACTTATTTTTCTAAATATTAACTGTAATAAAGTCTTATTTTTAATTATTGTTCGCCAAGAAATAAATACTATTCATTATAAATGTGATAATTTAATAGAGCTTATATTAATATTAAAATTTAATCTTATATGCTCATAAAATAAGGCAGTTAACATGAATTATTTTTTTGTATAATTGTAATTTGCTAAATCATGATGTATCATTTTAAATATACAGTTACATCATTATTTATAAGATAAAATACTTTTTTCTCAAATAAAACCTGATGTAGTCTGTTCAAATCAACAAATTCAAATATTTTTTAGGAGGTTTTTATGAGCAAAGAAAATAAAAATGTAAGAATTGCTGTTGTTCAGGCATCACCAATTATAATGGACTTAGATAAAACTGTTGAAAAAGCATTAGAATTAATTAAAGAAGCTGGTAAAAAAGGGGCAAATATAGTGGTTTTCCCAGAATCGTTTATACCTGCATATCCAAGAGGACTTTCATTTGGATTTGTTGTTGGAAGTAGAACAATGAAAGGTAGAGAGGATTGGAAAAGATATTATGATAATTCTGTACCAGTACCTAGTGCTACAACAGATTTATTAGGAAAAGCAGCCCAAGAAGCAGGAGTATATCTATCAATGGGAATAACAGAAAGAGATGGAAACGACATAAATTGTACTCTTTATTGTACAAACTTATTTTTCTCACCAGAAGGTAAACTTATTGGTAAACATAGAAAACTTAAACCTACAGGAACAGAAAGATGTATTTGGGGTGAAGGTGATGGAAGTACTCTTACAGTTGTTGATACTCCATATGGAAAAATGGGTTCATTGATTTGTTGGGAAAACTATATGCCACTAGCCAGAACAGCTCTTTATGCCAAAGGAGTAAAACTATATATAGCACCTACTGCAGATTCAAGAGAAGAATGGCAATCAACTGTGAAGCACATTGCTTTAGAAGGAAGATGCTTTGTTATTGGATGTAATCAATATGTTGAAAAAAATATGTACCCTACTGACCTTAATTACTATAGAGAACTTGATGCAGAACCAGAAATTATGTGTCCAGGTGGAAGTTGTATAGTTGACCCTTTTGGAAAATATGTAGCAGGCCCTGTTTTTAATAAAGAAGAAATGTTAATAGCTGATTTAGATTTAGAGCAAATAGTTCTTAGCAGACTAGATTTTGATTCAGAAGGTCACTATTCAAGACCTGATGTGTTCGAATTAATTGTTCATGAATAGTCTTTTTATCCAAAATTTTGATTATAAAAACTCATAAGAATCTTGATTATCCTTTTAAATTTTGGTAAATATCGGTATATACTCTATTTACGTACTTTTCCGACGTTTTCCTTTCGGAAGATACATTGCATAAGCTAGCACAGCTGTATGAGCAATTTCTTCACAATTGAAAAATATTATTGATTTGAAAAATGTGTGAGTATTTACATACATAAGGTTTCTGGCTAAAGGAGAGCTGTTAACACTCTCCTTTAGATTTTATAAAACTATGTTCCAAATTATCTTTTAATATCTAAAAAAACTATCTATAACAGGTTTAATACAATACAGTCACAGAATTTGTGGTTGTTAAATATTCCAAAGTCAATATTATAACTCTGAGATTCAAAACTCAAACTGAAAGTTATTTTATTGACCTGCCGATATTTTTATCTAACCTCCATTGAGGTATGGTGCCACATTCCCCCCAATACTCATCAATAGAAATAATCTTATCATCTCTAAGATTAATAAACGATACAACATGAAAAGATAATGGTTTATTTATTTCATAAACATGTGTTACAGTTATAATTAGACTTCCAATCTCTTCTATTCTTTCTATTCCGCCACTCCATTTTCCAGGATATTCACAATTTGCCCTAATAAATTCATTCAGGGTCAAATGTTCATTTGTATCATGCCAGTTAATATAAGCGTCTTCATCAAAATATTTTCTCATATTAACAGCATCCTGATCTAAAGTGACTTTCCAAAAATCATATATATCCATTAAAACAATACCTCCATAAATTCTAATTTATATCATTTGTCGCATACTTTATCTCCACAATAAACTGTAATTTGAAGTTTTGATATTCTTTTAATTTGATTATATTTAAAATTAAGTACCAATTATAAGGTATAGATAAATTTTTTATAATATCTAACATAAATATGTCATTTTCTCTTTTAGTATTATTAGATTTTTGTAGTCTGTTTAGATTTATTAATCGTTCTTAATGCTTTTTTGATAATATACTTCGTTTCCTTAGTGTCACTCTCTTCTTCCCATCTTCTGCAAAGAATTTCAACAAAGGTTGGCTGTGTTTTACTTGCATCATTTAACCAATTTCCAACACTGTCTTGAACGTATTTAGATGAATCAGATTTTAATGGCTCTAAAATTGATAGAGCCAGTGCAGGATTTTCTTTTAAAGTTTCAATATGCTTACACCAAACCCCTCTAGGTCTTGTAATCTCACATGCAAAACGTCTAATGTATTCATTTTCATTTATTACCCATTTAGATAAAATTAAAATGCTATCCTCTAAATTTTGAATAACAGCAGGTCTAATAGCAACCCAAGCTTCCTCTCTGACATTAAAATGCTTATCTGTTGCAAAAACTCTAATTTCTTCAAATATTTGACTAAGACTCAAACTTGTGTTTTTTCCTATCATAAAAGTTCCCCAGCTACGAACTAAGTCAGATTCATGATGTGAGACTATTTGTAAGCATTCTTTATCCTTGTGCTTACTAGCTTGTGTGAAAAGTTCTGTTCCAATAGCTTCACTTATAGTATTAGAAGTTTGTTTTTCAAGTCTATTAACATGTTCTAAAATAGGCTTTAAATATGCTTCTCTACCATTTTGCAGTAATATATACGCTAATAATTGTCTTCTGTCAATAGCAAACCATTCTACTATATTGGCAGTTTCTATCTCTCCGTGATTTAATTTTTCTAATATTTCTGGTTGTATATCCTTTGTTGACCTAGCTCCTTTTCGTTTTGTTTCTTTCATAATCAATCTCCTTACAGGATTCCAATATTGAGTATTACACACTCACACTGTTTTCTAAATGGTTTAGGTATGGGTGTCATGAAAGGTATCAATCAGTGATAATTCAAATTCATCATTGTCTTTTAAGCTAATATACCAGCCACTATGAAAGATTTTTTCAAAATCAAATAGTAAAAGCAGAAATATACCTCTGATTTCAGAGAAGCGATATACAAAGTGTATACCATTCCTGCCTTGTCTTTGATTGCAAAGTTAAGATATTCCATTTTTTATTTTATGATTTAATGTTACAGTCCTACATTAAAACTTATTTAACCATATATTAAAAATAAATTATATATTAAAAATCAGCTAACTTAACTATAAATATAGCCTTAACTATAAACTTAAATCAACCACTGTTCTTCCTACATGTTTTCCTTCTATTATTGAATCTATGCTCTTACTCAATTCATTTAATGATACTACAGTTACCATGTCATCTAAGTCTTCTAGCTTCCATTCATTTGATAATAAATCCCATATTTTTAATCTTAAATTCATTGGGCATTCTACAGAATCTATACCATATAAAGTAACACCTTTTAATATAAATGGGTATACTGAACTTGTAAAATCAATTCCACCTGCATTACCACATGTTGTAACTGCTCCACAATAATTAGTTGTCTTTATTGCTGTTGATAAAGTATTTCCTCCTACTGTATCTATTACCCCAGCCCATCTTGGTCTAAGTAGAGGTCTACCTGAATTATCATCCACTTCTGATCTATGTATAACATCTTTAACACCTAGTTTTAATAACGTTTCTTTTTGTTCTTCCAATTTTCCTGTTGAAACTACAACTGAATAGCCTAGCTTAATTAATATTTTAGTTGCAATCACAGCAACTCCTCCAGTACCACCAGTAACTAGTACATCTCCCATATCTTTGTCTACAGTATTTACAAATTTATATACAGATAAAGCTGCTGTAAATCCTGCTGTACCATAATCCATTGCTTCTTTTAGAGAAAGACTCTTTGGAAGTTTGACAACCCAATTAGAAGGAACTCTTATATATTCTGAAAAACCTCCAGAGGTATTCATACCTAAATCATAACCTGTTACTAAAACTTCATCTCCAGCTTTAAAATCATCACAACTACTAAATTCTACTACACCAGATGCATCTATTCCTGGAGTATGAGGATATTTTCTAGTGACACCCTTATTCCCATTTGCTGAAAGTGCATCCTTGTAATTTAATGAAGAATATCTTACTTTTATTAGAACTTCTCCTTCTGGTAGTGCATCTATATCTCTTTCTATTATATTTCTCTTAAAACTTCCTTCTTCTTCTGTAATATATAGTGATTTAAAATTTTTACTCATAAATTTCCTCCCAATACATTTAGTTTTATGTTAAACTAATTATAGTTGAAAAATAGTTTTATGTCAAACTACTTTTCAGTTCAAAGTACTTTAAATAATTTAAAGATTGGAGATTAATTTATGGAAGATAAATATATCATACATTTTATAAGTAAAACAAAAGCTAATATGCTTAAATTCATTGAAAATAAACTCAATAAAAATGGTTTAAATGAATTGTTACCTACACACGGAAATATACTCACTGCGCTTTATGAAAATAATGGGATACTTACAATGAAAGAGATTGCAACTAAAATAGGAAAAGACAAATCTACTGTCACAGTATTAGTTAATAAGCTTATAAGTCTAGGATATATAGAAAGGCAAAAGAGTGACAATGACAAACGTATTACATATATAAAACTTACAGAAAAAGCAATGCTAATAGAGGATACATTCAATAGTATTTCATCACAAGTTAAAGAAACAGCCTACTGTAATATTACAGAAAAGGAAAAACAAGAATTCCTTAGAATTTTAAAAAAAATCAATAATAATTTCAAAAATGCTGACTAAATTGAGCATAATTATATCTAGTCTTGGAATAATAAATAAAAAGAATCAAATATTGTAAAAATTTATTGTTAATAGAGAGGTATAATATGAATTTAAAAGACAGTAAAACTAAAGAAAATTTATTGAGAGCTTTTGCAGGTGAAAGTCAGGCTAGAAATAGATATAATATTTCTGCATCTGTAGCAAAAAAAGAAGGACTATATGTAATAGAATCTTTATTTAATTATACTGCTGACCAAGAAAAGTCACATGCAAAACAATTTTTTACTAAATTAAAAGAATTTGCTGGAGAAAATATAAGTATATCAGGAGCATATCCTGTAGATTTATATGATAAGACAGCTCAACATCTTAAAGCTGCACAACATAATGAACTTCAAGAGTGGGACGATGTATACAAAAACTTTGGAAAAACAGCACGTGAAGAAGGTTTTGAAGCTATAGCTAAATTATTTGAAAATATAGCTGAAATAGAAAAAGTTCACGGTGATAGATTTGGTAGATATGCTACTGATTTAGAAGAAGGTACTTTATTTAGAAGAAACGAAGATATTCAATGGATATGTACAAACTGTGGACATATTCATATTGGTAAGGAAGCTCCAAAAGCTTGTCCTGTTTGTCTTCATCCACAAGGATATTTCTTAGACTTTAAAAATTCATTATTTGAATAAGTAAAAATAGTCTACTGTATTTAAGCAATTTATTATATTGATACTAACCAATTTTATAAATACTAGATTATTTGAATAATAAAATGAACCATAGAGATTATTATAACTATACTCTTTCTATAATTTATAATAATTCAATGTGGTTCATTTTGTAATATCTTATTGTAATTTCTTAAAAACTATAATCTATCTATGTCTACTTATAATAAGTAATCTACAACAACTTACTATGATAACTTAATACTTATATCATTTATTTCTTTCATTAAGTCAACTTCAACAATTTTAACTACATCCTTTTCAAATTTTACTTGTTTATAATCCAAGCATCCTATTACAAATGGAACACCAAACTTTCTAAACAAATAAATTCTTCCATTTTCATTGTATATTGATTTGAAATTTTCTTCTATTATATTAACTATTAATTTTAGTTCTTCAAATGTTATTGTAGATTTAACTAAAAACTTCTCTATTATACTCAATATAAGTAATTCTTTTTTACCTATACTCTGCTCTTTTTTATACAAATTTTGAAATATTTCTTTTGTATAATTACATATGGCTTCCTTCTCAAAAATAAAGTCAATATCAAACTCTTTATTGGTATCTTTTTTTGTAAACATGTTTGCAATATCATCAAGAGATGTCTCTTCTTTCATAGATAGTATTAACTCTATTCTTTCTAGTATTTTATCTCTTGGAAAAAAAGTCTCTTGACCTGTAAAAGCTGATTTTTTTATAAACCATTCTTCTGGTATTATGTTTTTTCTTTTCCATCTATATAACTGTCCATAAGATATATTAGTTTTGCTTAATAAATCCTTTTTAGATATCAATTCTTCCATAATTTTTCTAGCCCACCTTTGTACTGTTTTTTACACTCGAATTATCTGAAACTAACAACTTATCACTGTATTCAATATTTACAACATCACAATTTCTTACTAAAGATATACTTTTTCCTCGTATATCTTTTATTGAAACATCTTCTAATTCAATAGTATCTCCCTCTATCAAATCACATTTAAACTTTCCTGAAAAAATATTGATAAAGAAAATTCCAAATGTAAAAATATCTTTACTTCTACCTATTTCTATATTAGTTGCCCCTATCTCCTTACAATAAGAGCCTCCTCCTGAATAGATATATATGTTTTCTCCATTTAAAAGACCATCACATTTTATCGCTCCATGAACCTTTATATCTTCACATTCTATATTTTTTTTATTTTTCATTTCACCATAAACTTTTATATCCTGTGCATAAATACTTTCACTTACAGTTAATTGACCTTTTACTGTAACATTATTACACTTTAAGTTCCCATTAATCTTCTGTCGAGCAGTTATAACCAAGTCATCTATTTCTGCATCTCCATCTATACTAAGTTGCCCATTTACTCTTACACGTTCAGCTTTAAGATTCCCTTTTATAGTAGCTGTTCCATTTACTACAAAGTTTTTTATACTAAGGTCTCCATCAAATTTTACATCTCCAAATACCTTTACTTCATTACATTTGATATTTCCTTTTGATTTAGCACTTCCCATAATTTTTATACTTTCATACTCTCCACTACTTATAAATCCTTCTCCAAGTATTGTTATAGATCCATTTTCCATATTATTACCTCATTTTAAATTTTATTTTAAACTTAAATATTACTTATCTTTATTTAGATTTACTTTTTCATTTACTTTTTCATTTACACTCTTTATTTCAACAACGATTGAGCTTTCGTCAATATCTATACTTTCAGTATATTCCAAACTCTCTATATAACATCCTTTGCCTATTTTAATATTTTTACCTCTTACAATTTTAACTTCACTATTTTCTAAGCTGATTTCATCTGCTTCTATAACATTTGCCAATAACCTACTTTCTGTGTATTTTTTGACTGACATTAGACCTAGATTTCTAAGATTAGAAGATACTTTTTCAAAATCTTCAATCTTTTTTTCAGCTCTATAAAATCTTTTACAATAATCTCCATGTCCCTTTTTTATATTTACACTACTTGCACCAACCTCGTTTAGGTTAGACGTTCCATGTAAACTTATCTTAAGCTCTTCACAATTTAAAAAACCATTACAATCCAAAATTCCACTTAAGTCAACACTTTCACAGTCTATGTTCTTAGTGATTTTTAGACATCCTTCTCCACTAATAATATCTGACTTTAAGTTTCCTCCAACATTGATAATTCCTCCAGATTTAACTTTACTTGAGTTTATGTCTCCAGTACATTTAAGAAGTCCAAATATTGTCACTTGTGATGCCAATATATTTCCTTCAATTTTACTTAATCCAGCTGTAAAAAATTCATTACATTCTGTTGTTCCAATTACTTTTGCTGAACCTGAAGAATCAAATTTATTACATTTTATATTTCCATCTATTTTTCCTGTACCTGCTATATTAACTTCATCAAAAATTCCACCTTTACATTTTCCCATTCCATTAAAATTTAGTGAACGTAATTCTCCATCCATAATGAGTTCCTTTCAATAACTTATTTTATTCTTGAATATAATATAACAAAACATTGTTACGTTGTCAAGCATAATAATCTTACTAAATAAAACAATGCTCCTTTAAAGGCATATAAATAAAAAAATAATAGAGAAAATATTTTATATGAACTATGAATCCCTCTTTCTTAGATTTCCAATTCAAATAAAATACTCCTCTATTATTTAACTATTTATATATTTTTCTTGTAATTATCTAAACCTTATAATATATCAATGAACTTCTATAATCTACATATTGATAAACTTTTCAATCACATCAGCCAATCTATCCATATCTTTTGGATAAACTTCTCCTATACTTCCTATTCTAAATGTATCTATATCAGTCAATTTACCTGGATAAATAACAAATCCATTTTCTTTTAGATATGTATAGAATTCCATAAATTCAAATTTTGCATTCTTAGGATATAAGAAAGTTGTTATTACAGGTGATTGAGCACCATCATTCACCAATGTATCAAACCCTAGAGATTTTAATCTTGAAGATATTGTAAATTGATTTTCTTTATATCTAGCATATCTTTTTTCTACAGAACCTTCTTCTTCTAACTCTAGTAATGCTTGATAAAAAGCTCTTACAACATGTGTAGGAGAAGTAAATCTCCATTTACCATTATTATTCTCCATAGTTTCCCATTGAGCATACATATCAAGAGATAAAGATTTAGCAATTCCTTTGCATTTAGCTAATTTTTCTCTGTTAGCTATTATAAATCCAAACCCTGGAACTCCTTGTATACATTTGTTAGAGCTACTCACTAGAAAATCTATATTAAAGTCTTCAACATCAATTTCAATTCCACCAAAACTACTCATTGCATCAACTATGTAAACCTTATTATATGATTTTGCAAGTTTACCTATGTCTTGTATAGGATTTAATCTACCTGTAGTAGTTTCACAATGAACCATTGATATATGTGTAATATCTTTATTTTCTTTCAATAAATTTTCTACTTTATTTAAGTCAACTGCTTCTACATCACTAAATGTACAATCAACATATTCTATATTTAGATAATTACATATGTCCTTCATTCTCTTTCCATATGCTCCATTTGCAATTACAAGAAGTTTGCCATCCTTTGGAATAGTACTTCCTATTGTAGCTTCCACTGAGAAAGTACCACTACCTTGCATTAATACACTTGTGTATTTTTCTGTATTTTTTGTAGCTAAAGACACTAGTCTTCTTCTAACATCTTGTACCAAATCATTATATTCAACATCCCATGTACACCAATCTTTTAACATAGATGCTCTTACTGATTTAGTAGTAGATAATGGACCTGGTGTAAGTAATATGTAATCATTTTCTGGTACAAAATCTGACTTAATTGTTTCATTTTCTATTCTTACTAAAACATCTTCTAATTCAGCCATTGTTTCTATAACAAAATGTGCTCCTGCTTCTTTAAATTTCTTTGAAACTGCTTCCATCTTAATTTTTAATTCTTCTTTATCCATGTTTTCTACTTCTTCTTGTGTAAGCCCTAATTCACTTGAACCTTTTATTACAGCAACACTCCACATTCCAGCATTTATACCTTCTTTTACATCACTTAATGTATCTCCAACTTTTACCATAGCGCTCATTGGAGATACCCCCAAAGCTTCAGCGTTTTTATAACACATCCAAGGATATGGTCTTCCTTGAGATACTTCTGATGGTGTTACAAGGAAATCTGGTGAATATCCTTTTTTAGCTGCATTTGGTTCAACTATATTCATCATTTCTCTTGTATAGCCTGTTGTAGAACCTATTTTTAATCCATTTTTTCTTAATCTCTCAACAGTTTCAACAACATGAGGAATTGGAGTTGTATACTCTTCTAGAGTTTCAAATAACATAGGCTCAAATTCAGCATAAAGTTTTTTTACATCTTCCTCTGTTGGAAATCCTCCAAAATTTTCTGCCCAAATATTTTTTATTCTATCCATTTCGCACATTTCTCTTATATGGTCTATTTTTAATTTTCCCATAGGTTTTCTTGCTTCTTCCATTGTTACATCTATACCTCTTCTTTTAAATATCTCTATAAATACATTAAGAGGTGCAAAACATCCATAATCTACTGTTGTTCCAGCCCAGTCAAATACTACTGCCTTTATCTTTTCTCCATATAACTTTTTCATATTTATAACCCCCATAGATTCTCATTTAGAATTTTTGTGTTTTTAATTGTTTTTACTTTTAAAGTATAACTTTTTCATGTTAATTATACATCATATTTAGGTTAAATGTATATTAAAATTTATGCTTTTAATTGTTTTTAATTGGTTCTATTTGTTTTTAGTCTCTAATATAAAAGTTACACTAAAACTCTATACAAAAAATTAAAATTTATAATCTTCTTTATAGGTTAAATCTATGAATTGGTTAAATTTTATAAATTTATTACTTCTATTTTGCTTCTATCCATGTTATATTTGATTCATTTAATTTATCTTTCCATTCATTTGGAGGTTCTGCATCACAAACAACAAAATCTAATTCATTCAAATCCGATATCTTGTACATACTAACAATTCCTATCTTAGAACTATCACATAATACAAAACTTTCCTTTGAATTTCTTATATACTCTTTTGATAATAAAGCTTTGTTTTGGTCTATACTACTAATTCCAAAGCTATCAATTATACCTTCACTAGATATAAATGCTTTATCTACATATAAGTTTTTCATAACATCTATTGACATTTGACATGCTGTTCTTTGATGTTTTAAATTTACTTTACCACCAATAAATATAACCTCTCCATCAAATACTCCTTGGTTTTCATATGAAATCAACTTTGATAGCACAGGATAAGAACTAGTAATAACCTTTAGATTTTTTACAGAAACTATGTAATCCACAATTTGTAAATTAGTAGTCCCTTCATCTATTACAATGGATTCATTATCACTCACAAATCTAGCTGCATACTTAGCAATACTTTTTTTCTTTTCTAAATTAGTGCTATTTCTTTTTATATGTTCTGGTTCAATTACGCCGTAATTTATTTTTACAGCCCCACCATAGACCTTTTTTAATTTATTTTCACTTTCCAGTTCTTCTAAATACCTTCTTATTGTTTCCGACGATACTTCTAGTTTTTTTACTAATTCTTTAGTATTTATCTTTCCTTTTGCATCTAACAATTCTAATATTTCTTTTTTTCTATCTATTGAATTTAAAGACATTAAGTTCCCTCCTAAATACGTATTCTACTTTTATAAAATTACAATTAACATCTAATCTCATAAAGTAATTCTAATATATGACAAAAGATATTTCACCCAATTGGAGATAGTCTATCTTACATAGATATTACTATTAATTTATATAGCATGCAATCTTTCATTAATACTTTAAGTTTTTCACTATTTTATATACTTATACAGTTAAGTTATATCTCTTTACAATAAAAAAATCCATCAAATATCAATATTAGATGGACTTTATAATCTTTTATTATGTAAATCAATAATTAAATGTTTAGTTATTAATTTATTTTCTTGTCTCTAAGAATTTTACTAAATTATTTACTGTAGACATGTCTTTTCTTTCTAAATCAGTTGGTTGAAGTTCTATTCCAAGTCTATTTTCAATCTCAAGTAAAACTTCAATTATCGCTAATGAATCTAAAAGCTCTGTTTCAAATAAGTTAAGGTCTAAATCATCTCTTATCTCATCAGTTCCTAATACATCTTCAAATATTTCTATAACTGTTTCTTGCATAAATTTGCCTCCTTAAAATTAAGCTAAATATCCTGAGAATATCAATAATCCAAAACATACAATATGGAATGTAATGAAAATTTGAACTCTCTCAAACCATTTTTCTTTTTTATGTTTTTTATAAAATTTAGATTTTCTCTGGTATATATCAGTCAAGACAAGTGCTAAGCCTTGATATACACCATAAGCAATGTAAAACCAAGTTAGTCCATGCCAAAATCCCATTGTTATCATTGTTATCATCTGAGCTACATGAGCAGCAGTAGTTCTTTTCTTAAATCTTTTCTTTCTCATTGAAGACATAACAAATCTTGAAAAAATATAATCTCCAAACCATCTTGAAAGACTTATATGCCATCTTGTCCAAAATTCTTTCATGTCTTTACTTATAAATGGTTTGTCAAAGTTTATAGGTACTTGTATTCCAAATATATATCCTGTCCCTATAGCAAATAAACTGTATCCTGCAAAATCGAAGAAAAGGTATAAACTATATGCATACATGTAACTTAAAATATTGATAAACCTCATATCTTTAGGTATTATTGACACCCAATATGTATTTATCAAAAACGCTATAACAAATTTATAACCGACTCCCATAACAATGTTTTTTATTCCAGGCAGTAAGTATTCTTCTACATACTCTTTTCTAGGTATTTTCTTCTCTAAATCCTGTTCAAATCGTCTTGACCTGTCAATAGGTCCAGAACTCAGTGTTGGGAAAAATAACATAAAATAAAGCATATTTGAAATCTTAACCTCTTTTATGGCACCATCATAAATTTCAATAACCATTTGTATAGCTCTGAAATTTAAGTATGATATTCCAATAAATCCAATCAATCCAAAAGATGTAACTGGAGATATTTTATTAATTATTATTGGAAGCATTGATGCAAACAAAAATCCCCAATATATATATTTATTTTTAGTCTTTCTTCTTACATATTCGTATCCTTTGACTATTATTACTTCTAAAATGATAAATATTAACAAGTACTTAAACTGAACATCTATTCCTACAATCAAAAATATCATAAATAAACTTGCCAACATACCATAATACTTTATATTTTTACCCATTAAGCCCAAAATCACTGCTGGTATTGATGTTAATAATAATATGTAAAGATAAAAATAATCTCCATACTGTGAAAAAATCATTAAATTTCCTCCATAAGTTTCTTTCTGTCTATTTTACCATTGATATTTGTTGGAAATTCGGAAATTATTGCAATATTTCTTGGAATCATATATGAAGGTATATACTTTCCTAGTTCCTTTTTTATCATCATCCCATTTTTGATATTACCTAAATCATTCTTCTCATTTAACTCAACAATACCTTTTAAATAAGCAATTTTTTCATCCTTATATATTGGTAAAACTACTGCGTTTTTTACATTATGAACTTTTCTCAAATTATTTTCTATATCTTCTATTTCAATCCTAAATCCATTTAACTTAATTTGAAAATCTTTTCTTCCACAATAGTATATATTTCCATCTAAGAGATATCCCATATCACCAGTTTTATAAGCTCTCCACTTTACACCATCTATTTCATCATAGAAAAATACTTCATCAGTCTTCTCTTTATTATTAAAGTATCCTTTAGAAACTGATGGTCCAACTATTATAATCTCACCTTTTTCATTTTCTTTCAGTTCATTTCCATTTTCATCAAGTATTTTTATTTTACAATTTTGCATAGGATATCCAACTGGAAGACTCTTTTCATCATCTATAGCTTCTTGAGTCATATCATTTACACTTACACCAACAGTGGCTTCAGTTGGTCCATATCCATTGATAACTCTTGTATTTGGAAATCTACTCATAAGCTCTTTAGTAAGATTCTTTGAAAGTGCTTCTCCTATAAATATCATTGATTCAAGTTTAGGAAGCATCTTACTATTAAACTCTTTTTCTGTTACACATACACCTGCAAAAGAAGGTGTTGACACCCATACTGCAATATTAGACTCACCAAATTGTTTAAATAACTCCTTATAATCTGCTAACACATCTTTTGAGATTGAAAATAATGTAGCTCCATGAACAAGACCAGGGTATATTGTTGTCACTGAAAGGTCAAAAGAATATGCTGCTTGATTCATTATTACTTTCTCACTTCCATCTATATTTAAATATGGGCTTATCCATTCTACAAAACTATCTAAGTTATTTGAACTTATTTGAACTCCTTTTGGCTTTCCTGTACTACCTGATGTAAATAGTATATATGCATTTTCATCATCTTTTACCCAGTTTTCTTTATGTAATGACTTTCCTTTATATTCGTTTATTATATCATTTAATTTATCCTTATCAATTACATTGATACCGCCAAAATCTTTTTCATCACTAAAGTTAAATAACACCTTTGGTTTTACTTCCTTAGTAACTTCAAAAACTCTATCTAATGGAAAGCTAATATCAAGAGGAACATATGCTCTACCTGATTTTAAAGCTCCTATCATACATGCCATTATCATATTTTCTTTATTGCCATAGATTACTATAGGAGTATCTTCTTCTTTGTATACATTTTTTAAAAATACTGATATAGCATCTGAATACTCATTTAAATCTTTATAAGAAAGTTTATCTCCATTACATGTCAATGCTATTCTATCTGTATTTGAATATTTTTTTATTCCTTCAATAATTTTCATATAAAAATTCTCCTTTAAAATCCATTATAAATAAATGGCAACTCTTTAAATGGTGTAAATGTTAAAACACCTATTGCCAATATTATAATCATAGTTAAACAAATACTAGTTACTAGTTCTTTATTGCTCTTTAAATATTTTAAATAATCTCTCACAGACATCTACCCATCCTTTCGTTCCAAGATGCATTACATCTCTTAAGTAATATTTATCTGACCCTTTATCTTTAAGATTCATAACTTCAAATCCTTTACTTTCTGCTATGTTCTGTGCCTTATCATAAAACTGATTTCTTTGCTTTTCAGAAATACCAGTTAGGTCATAGAATTTACCCATACTTGGGATTAATACAACAACTGGCTTAATATCTAAATCCCCACAGACATTTAATAAAAGATTATAACTTTCAAATTCTTTAGATGTTACTAAGTTTACACCCTTATCTCTTCCTCTATACTGCTCTAGACCATCTTTAAAATGTTCATTGTAATAATACTTATCAATGTTTAGAGGATTGTTACCTACTCTCTTTTTAGCATCTTCAATTGCTTTCTTTTTCTCATGTGACCAATTTATAGGTTTTTGTCTTCCTTCTTTTTTGTGTTTATCTAGTCTAATTAATTTCTTATAAAGTATCCCTTTTTCTTTAAGCTCTATACAGTATTTTCTCCCTTGAAAATAAGGCTCTAGCAACGCCTTCTCAACTTTTTCAGGTACGGTCTTAGGTTCATATAGCTTGGCGTACAATGCTTCTGCTTTATATTCCTCACTGCCCCATAAAAGCTTACTTGATTTTTTTACATATTCAATCTTATTTTGTTTAGATATCTTTGGATTATCTAAAAAACGATAAAATTGTATTGGTGAAAACCTAGACTGGTAATGGTGACTTGTGACTCCATCTTTTTCCATAAACCATTGCATAGAAACTAACAAGACAACCTTCTTATTATCAATATTAGGATTCATACTCCCTAATACTGCAGCATCTTGTAATGTCTGAGTATAAGCTCTACCAATTGCAAATACCTTATTTTTACTCCTATCCGTATTAAAATAGTACTTTGGATGTTGTTTTGTTGAATTACTAAGTTCTGATGACCCCAAAATCATAATATCTTTTTCTCTTAAAAAATGATTATTTGCTGTAACACCTTTATCCTTTATATCACTTAAAGTATCATCCATAATTGGAAGTAGATTTTTCTCCCTCAAAAGTTCATCAGTTTTAGAATCAAGAAATTTGTCTAACCCAAATAAAAATACTACGCCTATTATAAATGGTGTAATAAAGTATACCAATTTTCTCATATTTTCTCTCCTCTAAAAATATTCAAATTTATGTTATTATTAATCATATTAGTTTTGATTTATATATTCAACTACAAAATTGTAATAAAATCTCCAAAACTTTTTTTTATTCTGTTACAAATTTGTAAAAAAAAAGAAGAAAATCACTGAAAAAGGAATCTTTTTAGTGATTTTCTTCTTTTTATAATTTGACATTTTAATACTTAATTATGTATACAACTTAACTTATTTTAAAATTAAATTTATTCAAAGGTATATCTTAAGCCCCATTGCTTTCTTATTTCATCCATTAAATTCATGACATCTATAGATGATTCTAAAGTATCAGCTTTTATTTTGTTTGATATACAATTGTTAACATATTCAATTTCATATTTTAAAGCTTTTTCCGTATCACCATATTCTAGAGTTTCAACTCTTCCACCATCTGTATAAGTTATTGTAGCCTTCGATGCTCTTGGAAAATTTTCTACAGTTATAAATCCTAATTCACATGAAACAATACCTCTTTTAGGCATTTTAGCTCTCATAGTCAATGATATTACAGCCATCTCATCATTAGAATTTTTTAAAATTATTCCAGATTGTTCATCCACGCCTGTTTCGAAATTCTTAACAGTTGTTAAAATTTCATTTGGTTGTGTTGACATAAAGTGTCTAGTAAATGAAAGTGCATATGTACCAATATCAAGCAATGCCCCACCAGCTAAATCTTGACTAAAAAATCTATTATTAACATCATAATCCTTACAACTTCCAAAGGATACTTGTATCATTTTAATTTTTCCTAAACTTCCAGATTCTATTATCTCCTTTAATTTTTTATATAAAGGCATATAATAAATAGTCATTGCCTCTGCTACTATTAAGTTTTTTTCAATAGCTAGGGTTACAATATCACTTAGTTGACTTCCATTTACTGTTATAGCTTTTTCACACAAGACATGTTTACCATTTTGTAGACTTTTCATTATATATTCATAGTGGTTACAATGTGGAGTAGATATATACACTACATCTATATTCTTATTCTCTAGTATTTTATCATAATCATCATACACATTTTCTATACCAAACTTATTTGCAAAGTTTTTTGCTCTTTCAAAGCTTCTTGAAGCAACAGCATACACTTTACAATTCACCTCGCTCATGGCTTGTGCAAATTCTGATGCAATAGTTCCAGGACCCAATATAGCCCAATTTATATTCTCCATACTTACCACCTCATATCTTATAGATTATTATATATTTTTAAATGAGTTACATACTATCAGCTGGATATACAATATTTCCTTGTCTTCTTATCTCATCCATAATTCCCATTACTATCTTTGAATTTTCATGTGAGTTTATATTAGACTCTATTTTATTATTATTTATAAGAGTTATAAACTCAATAAGTTCATGATATATTCCTTCTATTTCCCTAGGTTTCTCTTCTTCTTTTTCCTTTAAAACAGATATATCTTCTTCAGTTCCATCTTTATATTTAATAACTACCTTTTCAAACAAATTAAGTTTTTCAATTATTATACTTCCCTTTTCTCCTTGTATCTCAGATGGTATGTAAGAATCAGCTATTTTAGAATACTGAACTACTGCATCCATATCGTCATATTGGAATATAGCTAAGCCTTCTCCATCTACTCCAGTTTGAAGTATATGAGAAAATGCTTTTACAGCTTTTGGAACTCCAAATAGATTCACCATAGGGTGTATGCAGTACACTCCAATATCCATCAATGAACCATTTGACAGTTCTTTTTTAAATGCATTTTCTATAATTCCATTTTTATATTTATCATATCTTGAAGAATACTGACAATAGCTTCCAAAGAATCTTCTTATTTTACCTATCTTATGTAAATTTTCTTTAACTGCTTTAAAATTTGGAACACATGTAATTCTCATAGCTTCCATAAGCAATACATTATTGTCATTTGCAACCTTTATCATTAATTTTACTTCTTCTAAGTTAGACGCTAATGATTTTTCACACAGCACATGTTTTTTGTGTTTTAAACAAGTAATAGCTTGCTTTGAATGCATTGCGTTTGGAGAAGCTATGTATATAGCATCTATATCATCTGATTTGGCCATTGTTTCTAAATCGTCAAAAAACAGACTTGCTCCATGTATCTTTCCAAATTCCTTAGCTTTTTCTAAATCTCTTGAATATACAGCAACTAGTTCAAACTCTTCAACCCTAGATGCAGCCCTTAAAAATAGTTTTGCTATACTACTTGTACCAATAATACAAAATCTTATTTTACTCATTATTCAATCACCCCTCATTTTCTATTGATTTTGCAGACGAAAATCGTCTTATAACTTCTTATAAGTCTTTATAAAGAAACGGTGAAACCCTTGTAAATCAAGGATTTTAGCCGTTTCTGCTTAAATCCTGCCATATCTCTTTATAAGTCCTTTTTGTAAGCGCGAGCGTAAAAAAAGCGTCACGCACAAGGGGCAAAATTGAAAGGAGGACACCTTGAAAGACCAGTTATTGAGTAAGGGTATTATACTGCAATCCGGCACAATGAGCAAGGATAAGATAAACCTTGTAGCCGGGGCAATCACGCAGCCATTAGCGGAAATGGTATGGGTAACGACAGGCGGCGACATGGAAACGGTCAACCGCCTAACGGATATTCTCGTTACCATGAACACCCCTGCAGGCCGGGGCAAGCTGTTCAAAATCATCAAAATGCTTTATGGGCTTATGGGCTTGCCATTCTCCGAGGAAGCCGAGCCGATGGACGCAGATCTCGCCGTTTTGGAATACTTCATCTTTTTCTTTACGGCAGACTTTGGCGAGGTCATGCAAGACCTCATAGCCGAGGACAATTAAATCAGCGCACCCGCACAAGCAGCGTTTCTTACTTCCACACGGAAGAACAGGAACGCCGCTTTTTTCATGCCCTTTGTTACGCAGTAGGGCAAAAAAAGCCTTGCAGTATGCGGCTTTGCGGGCGCGTTTTTAAGGCGGCAAGGTGTTTATACCTTTTCCCTCAAAAACGCTGTTTCACTGCGTAACCAAACCACAGCGAAAGGAGCTGATGAAACATGGCAGTTTTCCGGGTGGAACGAAACAAAGTCTATACCGTAATGAGCAACCACCACTTACACAACAAGGAGCTGACGCTAAAAGCAAAAGGCTTGTTGTCGCAAATGCTTTCCTTGCCGGAGAATTGGGACTATACCCTTACGGAACTATCCTACATCAACCGGGAAAGTATCGACGCAATATAGTGGGTCGCAATGTTCAGCTTTTCCGCTAACCGTTCCTTGAATAACCCTTTGCTTTTCTTGCTGCTTTAATGGCTTGACCGAAAGCCTTAAAATCGTATTTCTCAATTTCTCGCTTCATAATATCACCCTATTACATTTTACAATTCACCTTTCTTTTTAGATATGAGTACACATTTCATAGTGTTGACAGTAATAGAGCATATTTATTTATAAATACCGAGAGAATGTATCTTGACAACGGGTTGTGCATAGTATATAATGCAGTTACATACCAAACGAATGTTGAAGAAAGGAGGCTCGCTATGGCTCGTAATAAATATCCCGAAGTTACCGTGGAAAAAATATTAGAGGTTTCTCAACGGTTATTTATGGAAAAAGGATATGATGATACAACCATTCAAGATATCGTAAATGAGCTAGGCGGCTTAACCAAAGGAGCAATTTATCATCATTTCAAGTCTAAAGAAGAAATTATGGATGCTTTAGGCGAAAAAATGTTTTTTGATAACAACCCTTTTACGATTGCCAAACAGCGAAAAGAATTAAATGGTTTACAAAAAATGCGCGAAGTTATTAAAATTAATCATGCCGATGCGGATAGGGCAGAAATAAGCAAACATAGTATACCTGTTTTGAAAAATCCACGAATTTTAGCTGGAATGATTGATACCGATAGACGATTGATTGCACCCCTGTGGTTAGAGCTAATAGAGGAAGGTCAGCGGGACGGTTCAATTCACACGAGCTATGCAAAAGAACTTTCCGAGTTACTTCCTTTATTGACTAATTTGTGGTTAGCTCCCTCTGTTTATCCTGCGTCGGCTACTGAAATAATGAATAAATTTCTCTGTATTTGTACCATGCTTGAGGCGATGGGCGTTTCGCTGATTGATGATGAAATTAAGGAAATGGCAGACCATTATTTTAAGGAGATTGTAGCGGCAGAGTAAATAAAATTGCCTTGCAAAAGGCAATTTTATTTAATCACATACATTCATTCGTAAGGTATTAATTAGGCGTTAAGCCTTTTAATATTACTTATATACATACCAACCAAATGTATTAAAAAGGAGGTCATTACCATGACAGAAGAAAGATTTGAACAGGTTATCGAAAATGCAATCGAGGGTGCCGCCGATAAGTTTGACCACTCCATAAACCGCGCATGGAAACATCGGCCTGTTCGCATGATTGGAAAGAGTATTGCTTGCTTATCGGGAGTAGGCTTGTTGGCTGCCTCATATCCATTGTTTGAAAAGGGGCAAAATACCGCTGCAAAAGTCTGTTTAATCAGCGGTGGAATTGTCATAGCTGCCAATGCCATAGAACTTTTTATTTTCAGAAAGAGGTGAGCCTATGGAGAGCCATTTTGAAAAGAATGATTTGTTGTTAGGGATAGCGAGTATAGTTGTTCTCCTATTTGGAAAATCAATTCTTAAATTTGGTTTTCCCATGTTAATCAAAATCACAAAATTTCTTATCCGAAGCATTTTCATCTATTAACCCTGATTGACCTGTAATTGAAAATATAGCTATATGACAATGGCAGGTCAATACTTTTAAACTACAATAGGAGGATTTTATGTACCAGAAACTTTTCAACAAAAATTTTACAATGGTTGTTGTTGGGCAGATTATTTCATTATTTGGAAATGTAATTCTGCGATTTGCTCTTTCGCTTTATATTCTCGACGCCACTGGGTCGGCAACAATTTTTGGCTCTATTATGGCTATTTCTATGCTCCCAACCATCGTTCTATCGCCGTTTGGCGGAATGTTGGCTGATAGAGTGAACCGAAGAAATATAATGGTTGCTTTGGATTTTACCACGGCGGCAATCGTCTTTATCTTTGGTTTTATTCTTAATGAAAATTCGGCTGTTCCCGCTATTGCAGTTGTACTGATTTTACTCTCACTTATACAGGCATTTTACCAGCCATCAGTACAATCCAGTGTTCCACTGCTTCAAACAGAAAATCATTTAATTCAGGCAAATTCCGTTGTAAATCAGGTTATGGCTTTTTCTAATTTGCTCGGCCCGGTATTGGGAGGTATTTTGTATGGCCTGTTTGGTGTGGGGCCTATCATTGTTATCAGCGGTATCAGTTTTTTCTTATCCTCTATTTTAGAGATTTTTATACATATACCTTTTACGCCACCAACAGAGAAAGGGAACATTGTTCATATTGTTAAAAGTGATTTTAAGGACAGTATGAAGTTCATGGTGAAAGATCAACCCGATATTCTTAAAGCGCTTCTTTTTACTGGAGCTATCTCTTTTTTCATTGCTGCTGTTGCTATTGTCGGTAAACCATATCTTATCCGGGTTACATTAGGACTAAGTGCAGAACATTATGGTATTACAGAGGGGTGTTTAGGTGCCGCAGGTATATTAGGCGGTATTGCAGCCGGTGTTATTGGAACCAAATTAAAAACCAAAAAACTATATTATTTTATGATTTTAATGGGGATTTTCTTGGTGCCTGTTGGATTAACTTTTTTACTTAATGCACCTACATTCACCTCTTATTTACTGATAACGATTGCTTTTTCAGCTAATCAATTACTTTATTGTATGTTCTCTGTACTCATTCTGTCTGTCATACAGCAGAAAACACCAAACCACCTTTTAGGGAAAATTATGGCCTATGTGAGTACCGTTGTTATGTGTAGTCAACCGCTCGGTCAGGCTCTGTATGGTGTGTTGTTTGATAGGTTTACAGGCAACGTTTATATCCTGCTTATTGGAACGGCAATTATAATTGCCGCAGTAGGATTGCTGGCAAAAAAGACTTTTTACAGTTTAGATTGATAATTACAAACTACATCTAATATTTATAATTTATTTTAACTAAGTAATACCATATAATAAATAATACTCTATATAAACTTTTGAAACTTATTAGAATGTTAACTCTATCAAATAAAAAAGAAAGCTAACTTTAAATGATTTCACCATTTTAGCATAGCTTTCTTTTAACTACAATCTAAACTTAATATTATCTTTTTAAAGTTATATTATATCTCTATTTCCTCTCAAGAATTTTATAGTGAAAATTTCATCCACAAACAATGCTATCAACAACACAGTTGCTATAATTGGCCAATAAGGCATTATTAGACTATACAAATTATCAACTACATACACTTGAAGATACCTTACTCCAATAAAAGTCAATATAGTCCAATACATAGAAAATTTTAAACATACTATCCCTCTATTATTATACTTATAGTCTGAATAATCCCAATAGACCTTATCAAAATATACCTTCATAACTATACCTGTGATATACTCTACTGTTGTTGGTACTACTAAACATAATAAAAGCAATGCAAATATATTATTGGGGTCAATAAACCTTGAGACCTCTATTATAATAGACATTGCAATTGCATACATTGGTTTAAATGGACCATTTAAAAATCCATCTTCTTGAAAATGACCTTGAGTAAAATAACTATATAAATTTTCAATTATCCAACCTATAAAACCATATAAGAAAAAATTAAATAAAAAATATAATAGAGAACCTACACTATCCATGAATATTCCTCCTAATTGTTTATAATTATTTTTTCTCATATTCATGGATTTATTCTAAAACAAAGAAATTAAATTTAATTTCTTTGTTTTAATACTTTATATTATAGGTTACAACATTCTTTAGAATCTAAACTTTTTAGATATTCTCTAACTTCCAATAAATTTTCAAGTATCTTATGTGATTGTGCTTTAATTTGTTCATCTGGCTCTTTTAAGTCAGGTACATTTATACATTTTAGACCACCATTGTAGGCAGCCTCTACTCCCATAGGAGAATCCTCTATAACAATGCAATTTTCTGGATTAACATTTATCTTTTTAGCTGCTTTTAGGAATATTTCTGGATTTGGCTTAGAATTTACAACATCATCTCCACAAACTATAGCATCAAAGTATTCTTTTAAGTTTGCTTTTGCCAATCTTTTAACTGCTCTTTCTCTTTTTGTAGATGTTGCAACTGCCATTTTATATCCATGTTTCTTTAAAAAAGATATTAATTCATTAACTCCTAATTTGATAGGTGCTCCTTCTCTATCCATAAATTCAATCATATTTTTAGTTTTCTCATCATACAAATCTATTATTGGCACAGAACTATCGTATATCTTAGTAAGACCTTCTATTATCCCTTTACGATTTCTTCCCATAACTGATGTATATATTTCTTTAGTCATAGTGTATCCATACTTTTCAAATGTCTCTATCCAAAATTCAAGAGAGATTCTCTCTGAATCAAACAAAACTCCATCCATGTCAAAAATAATTCCTTCTACTTTTTGCATACAATTCCTCCAATATTTTTTGATATAATTATATTACACTTTTTATGATTAATTTTACAACCCTCAATTTATCCAATTCTAATATGGTAAAATTGTAATTTTCAAAAGTTACACTTTGATTTACTTTAATATTTGAACCAAGCATATAAGATATCCAACCTCCTATACTATCAAATCCGTCATGCTCTATATCAAGACCAAAATACTTATTAATATCATTGATTGGTTCAGTTCCATCAACTAAATAAGAACTTGTTCCTATTTTCTTAATATGAGTTTCCTCTTTATCAAATTCATCTTGAATTTCTCCAACTATCTCTTCCAGTATATCTTCAATTGTTACTACACCAGATGTACCACCATATTCATCTACCACTATAGCAAGTTGGAGTTTTTCTTTTCTTAATTTTTCAAGAGCCTTATCTATAGTCCAATTTTCTGATATATATATAATATCTCTAAGTATTTCTCCTAGTTCAATTTTATTTCTGTTTATTTTTTGATTATACAAATCTCTTATATGTACAAATCCTAATATATCATCCTTATTTTTTTTACATACTGGATACCTAGTAACACCTTCATCTCTCAAAATAGATAATATTTTTTCCTCTGAGTCACTTTCATATATACAGACCATATCAGTTCTAGGTACCATTATCTCTCTAATTTTCTTTTCTTCAAATTCAAAAATATTGTCAACTAATCTCTGTTCTGATTCATCTATAAGTCCACTTTTATAACTTTCTTCTACTAATAATCTTATTTCATCACCTGTATGTGGTTCATCAACTTCATCGGCTTGTGAATACCCAAATGGTTTAAGAAATAAATCAGTACTTAGATTGAAAAAGTATATTATTGGATATGTTAATTTATAGAATCCAATCAACAAAAAAGATGTACTTAGCATTATTCTCTCTGTATTATAAAGTGCTAAGGCTTTAGGAACAAGCTCTCCTATTACAACTTCTACCATTGTTATGATTAAAAAGGAAATAGAAATTGATATTGTATATATGACACTTTCACTAAGATTGAATATACTTATTATTGGCAATATTAACTCTTTAACTGTAGATTCTCCCATCCATCCTAGTGCAAGTGAACAAAGTGTTATCCCAAGTTGACATGCAGAAAGATAAGAATTTAGATTATCTTTTATTATTTTACACCTTTTTGCATTATTATTACCTTCAGTTATCATAGTATCTATCCTAGAACTACGAAGCTTTACCATAGCAAACTCACAAGCTACAAAAAATGCATTTATTAAAACAAGTACTATTATAAGTGTTACATTTAATAACTCCCGCATAAAATATTGGCCCTTATAATCTTATAACATAATAAATTTATAAGAACTCAAAGTTCCCCCCTTGTATTTATAAAATTTAATTTATAATATATATTCTATCATATTTATTAATATATCTTATCTTATTACAAATAATTTTAAATGCAAAATTACCCCTCTTAATATTTATGATGGGTTGTCTCATCTATTAAGAGGGGCTAATTAAATTTTACGTATGGGCAATTTAAATTTTAATGGTCTTTTACAGGACTTTTTTCAGCTTCACTTATTATTCCTAATTCTTCTTTTTCAATATTCCACTTTTCAAGACCATATTTAGATATTTTAACAGCTTCAGCTAGACCTCTACCAAGTCTTTTTATGGTATTCATGCCTACTTCATCATCTTTTGCACCTTGTTCCTTTGCATCTTTACTCCAAATACTGGCACCAGTGTATCCTCCAATAAGTCCTCCTGTCACTAATACCTCATGCATTAAAAAGAAGTTTATTATTGGTAATCTAGCCATTTCTTGTCCACCATATCTAGTTCCACCAGTAGTTATAGCAGCGCCTACTTTATTTTGCAAATTACATCCATGTACTAAATACATATGTCTCAATCTATTTAACACAGCAGTCAATTGAGCAGTTATTCCCATATCATAAACAGGAGAACCTATTATAAACCCATCTGCTTCCAGTAGTTTTTGCTCTAGTTCGCCCATATCATCTTGTATAGTACATTTTTCTGCTTTTCTCATACAAGCATCACAATGTATACATGGACCTATATTTTTTCCTCTTACTGTCCAAAAGTCTGTTTCTATACCTGGTATTTCTTTAGCTTCCTCTAAAGCTTGTAGTATTGCATATTCAGTTGCTCCTTTTCTTGGACTTCCACATATTCCTAGTATCTTAGCCATAACTATACCTCCCACAAATTTTAATTTAAGCCTCTATTTTTATATCATTAGACTTATTCGATTTTATTGATAATATATATTTAATTATCATCGCTACAATAAACACTGATACTATACAAGAATTTCCAACTAAAGTTCTAATAATCTCTGGAAACTTTTCTAAAGTCTGAGGAACTGAAGTTATACCTATACTTAAGGTAATTGAAACTCCTGCTATAAGATTGTTATCTGATGTAAATCCACATTGACTTATCATATCATAACCAGCCATAGCAATTGATGAAAATACGATTAAAGTGACCCCTCCTATTATGCATGAAGGTATAGTCGTTATTATCGCTCCCAATAATGGTGAAAATCCAACTAAAATTAATACCACTCCTGTAATCGACAATACAAATCTACTAGTAACTTTATTTATAGCTACAATTGCAGCATTTTGACCAAATACTCCTGTTGGTATTGAACTAAATACAGATGCAATTATAGATGTTAATGCATTTCCCATTGTAGCAGACTCTAACTCTTTATCTGTAACCTCTCTATTCATAGCTCCCATTGTAGCAATTGTTGCTGCTCCCATCATATCTGCTATAGCTACCATAAATAAAATGGCAAACATTAATATTAAATCAGGTCTAAACTCTAGACCAAATGCCAATGGCTTTGGAAAAGAAAATATTGGTGTCCCTTGAATTGCAGAAAAATCAACTAATCCAAATGCAAGTGACACTAAATAACCAAATATTATACCTATTAAAATTGCAGCATCTTGAACCAAACCCTTGCCAAATTTCATAAGCAAAATTATAGCTACAACAACGATAAGCCCTATTGCAAAATTTATAGGTTCTCCAAATGTAGCTGAACCTTCTCCACCAGCTAAATTTTTTACAGCAGTTGGAAAAAGACTAATACCCATACAAGCAATCATTGTACCTGCTATAATTGGAGTAAATAAATGTCTTATCTTCTTAATTCCAAAGGCTATAAAAAACACTACTATTGCCCCTCCAATTTGAGCTCCAAAAAGAGCTTTAAGTCCGTATTTGCCAGCTACTGAAAGACAAGCTCCTAAAAACACGTAATTTGTTCCCATTATTACAGGAAGCTTTGAACCCAGCCTATGTCCTTTAAATAGTGGTATTGAGTACAATTGTAGTAATGTTGCTATTCCAGCGACCAACATAGCACCTTGCATAAGCATAGTTGACATCTGTTTATCAAGCCCTACTATATTCGATATGAGCATAGCTGGAACCATATTGCCAGCTATCATTGAAACAAAATGCTGTAATCCTAAAGGTAAAGCTTCCTTTAAAGGCGGTTTTCCCTCTAGATGAAATTTTGATGTATCGTGCTCTTTCATAAAATAAATCCTCCCATAAATTTTATTTTTCTTTACGACCATGAATTTATTAACAATTAATTTTGAGCTATACACATCTTAATCTAGTTAATTCTTAACTTAAATGATATTTATTTTAACTAAAGTATTATTTATGTATAGTTGTTTAGTGCACTTAATCTTATTATTTATATTCTCTAAGTTTATACTTTTTATTTACATCATGCTCTGCTCTTACAAACTCTACATTTCCCTCGCCCATTAACTCAGACATTTTTTTCTTTCTATCACTTAGCCAATCTTTATCAATATTCTTATAGAACTTGTAGTCTGTCCAGTATATTATTGATGTTATCTCCCCTGGATTACTTTCACTAATCCATATCTCAGAACCAGCAAATCCTTCTAATAATTCTAGACCTTTAACCCAGATTTCATAATCTAATTGTAAGTACTTTTCTATTAATTCAGTATTTATCCTAAAAGTTAGTTCTTCAATAAATAAAGGTCTTTCAAATGATTTTAATTTCATATTATATACTTCCCTCTTTAATATTTGACTAATTTTTATTTAATTTGACTACTTTTCATTTAAATGATTTCAATATATTTAAATACTTTCAACATAATACTTTTACATATAACTATCCTTTATTCTCGTATTTACTTTTATAAATTTACTTTCTAATAGGAGGTACATGTATTGCTTTCCCTACTATTCCCATAGTAGCTTCTGCAAAAGCTTCTGGTAAAGTTGGATGCCCATGCATAGTACTTGCAACTTCTTCAACTGTCAACATTGCTTTCATTGCAATTACAGCTTCATGAATTAAATCGCTGGCATTAGGCCCTATGATATGAACACCATATATTGTAGTCTTATCTTTTGAAGCAATTACCTTAACCATACCATCTGAGTCATTCATTGTAAGAGCCTTTCCATTACCAGAAAACTGAAATTTGCTAACAACATAGTCTAAGTTTTTAGTTTTGGCTTCTTCTTCAGACAATCCAACTGTAGATACCTCTGGAAAAGTAAAAATAGAATTTGGTACTAAATCATAATCTACACTTGTTTTTTCTCCCACAATTCGTTCAACAGCTACTTTCCCTTCTTCAGATGCAACATGTGCAAGCATTATTCCTCCAATTACATCTCCAATTGCATAAATACCTGGTACAGATGTACAGTAATTTTCATCAACTTTTATTCCCTTTTTATCATATTTGATGCCTAAATTATCTAGATTTAGTCCTTCTACATCTAGCTCCCTTCCTGTAGATACAAGTACATTATTACAAGCAATCTTTGTTTTTTCTCCATTCCTATTTATATCTACTACTAGTTCTTTATCACTCTTAGATATTTCTTCTACTTTTGATGAAAGTAGTATTTTAATCCCCCTTTTATTAAGTAGTTTAATTAATCTATTAGATACCTCATTATCAACCATAGGAATTATATTATCCAAAAACTCAACTACAGTTACATCTGAACCAAATTCATTTAAAATTCCTGCAAACTCAATTCCTATAACACCTCCCCCAATTATTACTACTTTCTGAGGTAAATTAGTCATTTCTAAAGCTTCTTTACTTGTTATTACTCCCTCTAAATCAATTCCTTTAACAGGAGGCTTAGAAGATTTTGAACCAGATGCAATTAAAATATTTTTTCCTTTAATTATCTTCTTTGAACCATCATCTAGTTTTATCTCTACAGAATCCTTACTTATTAACTTTGCTTCTCCCTTTTCTATAGTCACTTTATTTGCTTTTAATAATCCTTTTACACCACCAGTTAAGGTCTTAACTATATGATTCTTTCTCTTCTGCACTTTTTCCAAGTCTAGTTTATATTCATCGACTTTTATACCATATTCTTCAGCATGATTAAAATAATTTAAAACTTGTGCATCTTTAAACAGTGTCTTTGTAGGAATACAACCTTTATTTAGACAAGTACCTCCAAATTCATTTTTCTCTACGATTACAACTTTTAATCCCAGTTGAGCTCCTCGAATCGCTGCAACATACCCTCCTGGACCACCACCAATTACGATTAAATCAGTGTTCATATTTACTTTTCCTCCTTTTAAGTTATAGATATTAATATCCATAATTAAAATTTTAGTATCAATATTTATAGCTTGTTAAATCTACTTGATTTTTAATACCATAGCAAAGTTTTTGACGTGTAAAAATAAAATTATTTCTATGCATTCCCACTGTCAATAATTCTGAATGAGGATGTTCTAAATGGCTATAAGCCGTTGTACAACCTGGGGTCATTTTTCCACCAACAAATACCATAGAATAATTCATAAAATATTCGTCTAATAATTCATTTTCAATTAGATGAGTACAATATGAAGGAGATTCGATACACATTTTTTCTATTCCTAGGCGCTTAAGTGCATAAAGTAATACTTTAGAGTCTGGAGTACTATCTTTACCAGTTACAATTACAGGACAAACATCAAAATCTTTATATAATTCTTCAAATTTACAATCATCAACATCCTTAATTGAGTTAAATCTTCCTATACATCTGTGTTTTAAAGGAGAATTTTCTTTTATATAATCCCAACCATTTGGAGATGTAGCTATAACCATTTTATATTCCTGACTCTTATCAACATTAAATGTATAATGGTCAAATGGAATATCTGTAGCATCAAAAGAAACTACTACTCCACATGGCTGATATTTTTTATTTAAATAGTCTTTTCTTTGCTGTGTCAAACTTTCATCAAATACATGACATGTTATGCCAGGTTCATTTTGCAACGTTCTAGCCCCTATAATAACAGCATCTGAGTATGCTCTTAGAACATTTAAAACCCAAAAATCTGCCAAGGCTCCATCTGGGTCAACAAAATTATTCTTTCCAATTAAAGGGCCAGCTTTATTATCTTCATATGCCATTTTTCCATCAGATGAAAGCACCATAGATGAAAATATATATGGTCTTTTATCCTTTGATTTTGGAAAAAACAATTCTGTATAATACTCTAAGGCATCTGGTATACAGACATTTTCATTAGATTCTTTTTTTATAGAATCTAATATTTTTTCATTTCTATTTAATATATTTATTTTTAGATTATTTTTTGGTATATTGAAAAATTCAAGATTATTCATACTTTGACCGCCCTCTCCCAATGATTTTTTACAATCCATAGATTCTTTTTCCCCACTGTACATTTCCTAGACCAACATCCTCTATTAACTTGCTTGATATTTTTTGAGTTTTATATATTACTTTTTCTTCATCTATATTAACTATCTGATTCTTATCCATAACTACTTTTCCATCTATAATAGAAGTTTCTATATTATTTGGAGTAGATGAATATATTAATGAACTAATTGGGTCGTGAACTGGTATCGAAATTGCACTTTTATATGGATTGTAAATTATAATATCAGCATTTTTGCCTATCTCTATTGAACCTAAGCAGTCTAATTTATCTATGGATTTTGCTCCTCCAAGTGTTGCCATCTCCAGCACACTTGACGAAGGTAAAAGTTTTGCATCTCTATGAGTAACTTTTTGTAATAGTGTAGTCATTTTCATTACTTCTAACATATTTTGAGTATCGTTACTCGCTGAACCATCACAAGCTAAACTTATAGTCAATCCATTTTCAATAAGCTTTGGAATTGGTGCTACCCCTGCTGCTAAAACCATATTAGATACTGGATTATGAGATATTTTAACATCATATTTTTTAAATAGTTCTATGTCTTCATCTGACATTTGTATGCAGTGGACTGCAATAAAGTCAGGACCTAAAATTCCCACTTTTTCAAGATATGGTACAGTCTTCATGCCTCTATCCTTTAGACAGTATTTATCATCGTCCTCAGTTTCAAGTAAATGCATAGTTATCGGAATATGAAGCTCATTGGCTATATTTCTCATTTCTTTGTATCCTTCTTCTGTGTTATCCCATATAATCCCAGGAGCTAATGCTAAACTTATTCTAGAGTGGTCTCTATATTTTTTCTCTAGTCTTCTAACATCATCGAAAAAATTTTGTTCTGTATCATGATAAGTACAACCAAATTCTTTTGGAAATTTACTTGTATCTGTAAAGCCTCTACCAAGTATCCCTCTTATTCCCAAGTCTTCAAATGCTTGAATTATACTATCATCAAGCCCTTCTTTTCCATGGCAATACATGTAATCAAGTATAGTAGTTGTACCTGTTCTAATTGCTTCTATACATCCTGTTAGAGCTGCATAATAGCAACATTCTTCATCTATTTTATGTATCGCTCTTCTAACAGAGCTGTCAAGCCAGTCTAATAACAATTTATCTCTTCCTAATCCCTTTAACAAAGTCTGAAATAGATGAGAATGAGTACTTATAAATCCAGGTAAAACAAATTTACCTCTCGCATCTATAATTTTTTCAGAGTTGTATTTTTCTAGTAAATTTACCTTTCCTATATCAATTATCTTGTTCTTTTCAATTATTATACAAGCATCATTTAGTATTTCCCTCTCATTATTCATTGAAATTAGATAAGCGTTTTTAATTATCAAATCTACTTTTCTCATTCAGTAACCTCCATATAATTTTCTGCCATATCTTAATTTTGACAGATAGTTTGGAGAGAAAAAATCTTTCGAGAAACGCATAACAAACTATCTGTCAGATTACTGTTTCACTATAAAATCATTTTACATCTAGCTGAATTACATCCATCTGAAATCCAAAAGATTTTGTGTAACCTCTTGAAGAAAACGTGCTCCAGGAGCTCCATCTACTACTCTATGGTCATGAGTTAAACTCATGTTCATTATTGAACCAGCATAAAATGCACCATCTTTTACAAGAACTTTTTCTACTATACTTCCAATCCCTAAAATGGCACTTTCTGGTGTATTTAATACTGGAGTAAAGTATGTTATTCCAAACATCCCTAAGTTAGTTATAGTAATAGTTCCATTACTCATTTCATCAGAATTTAGCTTGTTATTTTTAGCTCTCTCACTTAAATCACTTAGTTCAATACATATTGTTTTTAAATCTTTTAAGTTTGCACTTTTTATTACAGGTACTACCAAACCATTTGGAATGTCTACAGCTACACCTACATTAATTTCATTACTTACTTTAAAATGATTTTCATCAACTATTTGTGTTCTAAGTTTCGGATGATTTTCAAGTGCTTCAGCTACAGCCTTTATTATAAGAGCTGTATAGCTTAATTTAACGCCTACTTTTTTATACTTTTCTTTCAATCCTTTATATACTTTTGATAAGTTAGTAACTTCTAATTCAGTGCCAATTGTAGTTTGAGCTGTTGTCAATAAACTCTCATGCATTTTTTTTGCTATTACACTTTGCATTGGTGTCATCTTAGTTACCAAATCATTTTCCCCTATATTTACCTTACTGCTATTAACTTGAGAAATAGGGGTAACTTCTTGCCGTACTTCTTTTTCTACTAATTTATTTTGATTGACTTCCATAACTTCTTCTACTGGATTATTATTCATGAAGTTTTTCAAATCATCAATTGTTATTGCTCCATGTATTCCTGTACCCTCTATATTTGAATAATTAATTCCTCTTTCTTCAGCTATTTTTTTAGCTCTTGGAGTTATTTTTTTCTCTATATCTAAACCTTTTTTCTTAGTTGTATTTTCTAAAGTTAAAATATCTTCCTCTTTTTCATTATCGGTTTTATCTATCAAATCAAATCCACTAATATCTTCATTATTTTCTGCAATTATACAAATTAGCTCTCCACAATTGGCAATATCGCCCGCTTCAAAAAATATTTTTCTCAATACTCCACTTTCTGGTGCTTCAACAGTATTGGTAATCTTGTCAGTTTCAACTTCTAAAATTTCATCACCCTTATTTACTACGCTTCCTTCTTCAATCAACCATGTGCCAATTGTTCCTTCTTCCATAGAAAGACCAAACTTCGGCATCTTAACCTCTGTAATCATTGTTTCTCCTCCCCTGACTAATATTGCATAACTTCCTTACAAGCCTTAATTAGATTTTCCAATTTAGGTAAAACAAAATCCTCTAAAACTGGTGCATATGCTACTGGAGCATCAATTGATGTAACTCTTTTTATCGGTGCACTTAGATACTCAAATACATCTTCATTTATCATTGCAGATATTTCAGCTGCCCATCCTCCAACTCTTGGACCTTCTTGAGCTATAACCAATCGACTAGTTTTAGCGACTGACTCTACTATGGTTTTTTTATCATAAGGAAATACAGTTCTAAGGTCGATTATCTCTACATCAATCCCTTCTTTTTCAAGTTGACTTGCTGCTTTATGTGCTAATCCTAACATCATTTGAGTAGCTACTATAGTAATATCACTTCCAGTTTTTTCAATCTCAGCTTCATATAGAGGAATCTCATATGGCTCAACTGGAACTTCTCCTTTGACATTGTATAACATTTTATGTTCTAAAAATAATACAGGATTATCATTTTTTATAGCTGAAAGCAACATCCCTTTAGCTTCATAAGGTGTTGTTGGTGAAACTACTACAAGTCCAGGAGTATTCATAAACCATGACTCTGCACAAACTGAATGATGATATGCACAGCGTATACCACCTCCCTGTACAGCACGAACAGTAATTGGACAATGTGCTTTTCCTTGGAACATAAAATTTAGTTTTGCTGCATTATTTACAAGTTGGTCAAAACAAACTCCCAAAAAATCTGCAAACATTATCTCTGGAACTGGTCTTAGCCCACAAAGTGCTGCACCGTTTGATAGTCCTAATATAGCTGATTCTGATAAAGCTGTGTCCTTTATTCGATTTGGCCACTTAGCCATTATTCCTTTGGTAATTCCAAAGTCTCCACCCATTTTAGCTACATCTTCACCTAGTATAAAAACTCTATCATCATTTTCCATAGCTTGATGAAGTGCTTCATTTATTGCCATTCCATATGAAAGTTTTCTTCCCATTATCTTATCTCCACCTCTCTATCAACATATGTGTGTGTAACTGCATCTTTAATATTTGGTGATGGACTCTCCAACGAAAATCTTAACATTTCCTGAACATCAGCCTCTATTTCTTCTTCTATTTGTTTAAGTGTTTCATCTGACATACCTTCTCTTTCAATAAGTATCTTTCTAGCTAATTTTATTGGGTCCCTATCTTTCCAATACTTAACTTCTTCTTCAGGTCTATATGCTGCTGGGTCTCCTGCAAAATGACCTTGCCAACGATAAGTGAGAAACTCTATTAAAGTTGGACCTTCACCTTTTCTTGCTCTATCTACTGCTATTTCCACTATCTCAATTACTGCTTCTACATCATTTCCATCTACCCTATAACTTGGAATCTCATATCCCTCACCCCAAGTTTTTAACTCTTTTTGAGGATGTGAATCTGTATAGTGTGTAGATATAGCATATTGATTATTAAGTAGACAATATATTATTGGAAGCTTCCATGTCGCTGCCATATTAAGACTTTCGTGGCAAGCTCCTTCTCCTAAAGTTCCATCTCCTAGAAAGACTGCTGTAACATCATCTGTTTCTTTATATACAGATGCAAAAGCTGTACCAAGACAAGTTACCATAGTTGAGCCTTGTATTCCATTAAACCCCATATTCCTACATTCAATATCATTTATATGCATTGAACCGCCTCTGCCACCATTTATACCAGTAGCTTTAGCAAAGATTTCTGCCATTACAAGTTTTGGGTCAGTACCACAAAGTGCTATAGTCCCATGTCCTCTATGGTCTGGAAATTTATAATCTGTTTTTCTAAGTGCATCAACTATACCTGCTTGACAAGCCTCTTGCCCTATACTTAAATGAACAAACCCTGGTATTGTTCCATTGGCAGCATATACTTCTATCACTTCTTCAAATCTGCGAATCATAACCATGTCACGGTATAATTTTTCTAATCTTAACTTACCTAATGCCATCTTATCTCCTCCTAAATCAATAAAGTTTTAAGCTATTTATTTTAAGAAACTTTTTTCAAGTACTGAATAATTTATTTCGCCTGCCGAAAAAGATTTTCCAGTATTTATATTATGTATTTGTATTTTGCCTATTGAGTGTACATCATGGTCTACATAGAAAAAGTCTCTTCCTGCCTTTTCAAATACATCCTCAAACAATTCCCCATAATTTGGAGATGATGTTTTTCCTGCTAATTGGTGTATAGTTTTTGCAATAGCAGTATCAGTTGAATCTACCCAAAACTCAGTTTCACTACCATAAATCAATGCATCATTTATTCTTCCCATAGTCTTAAGCTCATCTTTTAATACAGGGGCGATTGGTGCTTTTCCTCTCGCAAGTACAATTTGACCTGCATCAAAGTTTTTTTCAAACATCTTATGACATACTTGCTCAATAATTCTTGCTGATACTTGCATTGATGCTACAATACAAGTGCTTGGTGAAATTAATATATAAGTGTCTTCTGGTTTTACTTTACAAGCATTTGCAACCTCTAAGACAGTTTCATTATTAGGATATTTTATATCTTGAATGCATAAAACTGCCTCATGATAACTATCTTTATATGGCGTCATTTCAAAATACCAGTCTGATTCAACTCTTGCTAAAGCTCTTGCTGGTCCTGACCCAATAGTTGCAAATTCACCTTCTCCAAGTTTCCATCCAGCAATTTGTGAACCCATACATGCAATTAGTGGTTTATCTATAAATACTTCAACTGCTGAGAAAGAATATTCATCATTTAATTTAAAATCTCCTAATGATACTGTTCCTAGGTCGCCTATAGAGGCTCTAGTAAATAAAACACCAGCTTTCCAGCTTCCACTACAATTTAAACCCATATCAATTATAGTTGCTCCACAATCCATTTTAATAACTTCACATCCCAATGCTTCTGCATCTTCCAGTATCTCTCTTACTACCACCATGGCTTTCTTGTTTAAACTTATCATTTTTATACCTCTCAATATATATTTTATTTATGCCTTCTTACCACATACATCGATTGCAGCTCCCATTATTGGGCTTGCTTCATCAGATGCTAAGAAAGTTACAATTTTTGATACTTCTTCCACCTGCAACATTTCCTCAAGCGGTATTGTAACTGCATCATCATAGTTAAATCTTTTTCTTGTATATTCTGTGTTAGTCATACCTAAATATATTGCATTTACATTGATTCCATATTCTTTTACTTCTTCAGACAAAGTTTGAGTAAAACTTACCACACCTCCTTTAGAAGCTGCATATGCTCCAAAGCCTGGAAAAAAGTGTTTTGCTGCTGTAGAACTAATATTTATTATTTTTCCATACTTTTTATCAATCATTTTTCTAAGAACTGCCTTAGTACAATAAAAAGTTCCACTTAAATTAGTTTTTATCTGAGCATCCCAATCTTCAATTGTAGTATCAACTACTGGAACTGATTTGTGGAAAGCAACATTATTAATCAATACATCTACGCTACCAAATTTATCTATTACTTCACTAAAACAAACTTCTACTTCTTCAGGTTTACTTACATCACAAACCGAAACAAAAGCTTTCCCTCCAGATTTAATGATTTGTTCTGCAACATTATCTAATTTGCTTTTAGTTCTGCCAATTAAGACTACTATTGCTCCTTCAATAGCAAAATCTAAAGCAAATCCTGCTCCTAACCCTTGCCCTGCTCCTGTTATCACAACCACTTTATCTTTGAATCTTAAATTCACAATCCATCACACCCTCTACATTCATATAATTTAAACTTACATTTAGAAAAAAGTCTTACATTCCAATACCTTAAATATCTTAAATAAATATCTTTTTAATTTGTGTAACTAATTTCTTTTGTATAAAACAACATTAAACATTTATGTTATCCAGTAGAATATTTTTCTTTAATGGCAAACTGTAAAAATCACAGTTTAACGCGTTTGCTACTGCATTTGCTACTGCTGGTGCTGATGGTACAACAGAACATTCACCTATACTCTTAGCACCAAATGGACCTCCAGGTTCTCCACATTCTATTAACCCTACTTTTATTTGAGGCATTTCACTAGCCTTTATCATATGGTACGAGCGAAATGAATTAGCTTTTATTTTTCCTCTACTGTCAAACTCAAGTTCTTCAGTCAACGCATATCCTATTCCCATTTGAATTGCTCCTTCAATCTGACCTTCTACAGACATTGGGTTTAAAGCTTTACCTACATCATGAACTGCGACATATTCTAAAACTCTTATACTTGCCAATTTAGTATCGACCTCAACTTTAGCAAAATGTACACCATATGAACTTGCTCCAGTTTGAGATGCAAAAGTTTCAGCTCCTATAATTTCTCTTAAACTTACCTTTTGAGCATGTATCATGACATCACATAATGTAGCCTGTTTATTGTTATCTTTAATAGAATAGACTCTATCATCCTTAAACTCTATATAGTCTTCATCCTCTTTTAAAAGTTGGGATGCTTCTTTTAAAAGCTCTTTTTTTACTGAATTTGCAACTTTTAAAGCTGCATTTCCAGATACAAAAACTCCTCTGCTTGCGTAATCTCCTAAATTCCATGGTGATGCATCTGTATCTGCCTGTATACATTCTATCTTTTCCTGACTTATTCCAAGCACTTCAGATATAATTTGCACTTGGACACTTACTGATGCATTTCCCATATCATGAGTACCTGTATATAATACAGCTGAACCATCTTCGTTCATTTTCAACATTAAAGCTGTTATATCTCTGTGTGCCCCAAAGCATCCATTTCCATGTGAACCAACTGCCATACCTACACCAATTAAAAATCTACCATTTGATTCATTTTGCTGTCTAACTTGTTTTTTCCAGTCAAACATTTCAGTACCTTTTTTTATACAATCTATTGGTCTTGGATTTCCATGGGGACTTTTAAATCTTTGGTCTATTCCATCTGGTTCAACTAAGTTCTTAAGCTGTAAATCTAAAATATCCATATTTAGTTTTTTTGCAATTTTATTTAGTTGGGATTGTTGAGCAAAAAAAGCTTGTGGAGAACCATACCCTCTCATTGCTCCTGCAATTGGTGTGTTTGTATACACTGGTATTCCCGTATATCTCATATTTTCAATTTTATACGCTTTAAATACTTTATGGCTCATTGCTCCAATTACATTTAATGCACTTGATGCATATGCTCCTGTATTTGTTAGAACTTTCATATCCTGTGCTATAACTTGACCATCCTTCATAACACCTGTTTTTAGGTATACAACTGCGCCATGTCTAGTTCTTGTTGAAGCAATAGTTTCTCTTCTGTTAAGTTCTAGTTTAACTGGCCTACCTGATAATTTTGCTAATAGTGCCACAATTGGTTCGATTGTGAGTTCTAATTTTCCTCCAAAAGCTCCTCCAATAGCTGGACTTACTAGTCTAACTTTATTCATTGGTAATTCAAATAACTTAGATAAGATTATCCTAAAACCAAAAGTGTTTTGATTAGGACTATAAACAGTAAGTTTTCCACTATAATCATAATCTGCAATCGCCACATGTGTTTCTATTGCACCATGATGTATAGCTGGAAGTGTATACTTATCTTCAAAAATATAATCCGCTTTTTTCATGGCTTCTTCAATATTTCCACACTCCTGTACACTTACTGCAAGTTTATTTCCCCCTTTATGTATTGGATATGCATCCTCTTTTATTGCTTCTTCTGGATTAAATACTGAAGGTAATTCTTCGTATTCAACCTCAATAAGCTTCAATGCTTTTTCAGCAGTTTGTAAATCTTCAGCTGCAACAGCTGCAACTTTATCACCCACAAAACGAACAGTATCATCAAAGATATGTTCAACCTCTGGCAACTCATGTTCATAAAATCTCATGGCACTATTAAAGGCTTTTTGAGGTGAGTTTTTATAAGTGGCTATAACTTTTACACCTTCTAATTTCTCAGCTTTTGATATGTCTATTTTTTTTATCTTTGCATGTGCAACAGGACTAAATAAAACTTTAGCATAGAGCATATTTGGAATCTTCATATCTGCAGTATATCTAAGCTGACCAGTAGCTTTAAGTAGAGCATCTCTTATTGGGACTCTTTCCCCTATAACTTTAAAATTATTACTCACAAGTTATACCTCCCATTCTTTTTGCTGATAAAAGTATAGCCTCAACAATCTTTACATATCCTGTACATCTACAAAGATTGTTGTCTATAGACTCCCTAACATCTTCTTCAGAAGGATTTGGATTTTTATCTAATAATGCTTTTGCTGACATTATCATCCCTGGAGTGCAATAGCCGCATTGAACAGCTCCACAATCAATAAATGCTTGTTGAATTGGATGTATATTGATACCATCTGACAACCCTTCAATTGTCAATATCTTTTTCCCAACTGCGTTTTTTGCTAGAATCAAACATGAATTAACTGCTTCTCCATCTAAAATTATTTTACAAGCTCCACAATCACCAGTACTACATCCACACTTACTTCCAGTTAAGTTAAATACTTCTCTTAAAACATAAAGTAAAGTCCAGCTTTTTTTTATACTCACCTCTCTCAATCTACCATTTATATCAAGCTCAATAACATCTATAATCTCCACCTTCTCTCCACATAATTTAATTTTTAATATTTTCTATGAGATTTAATTTTTGATTAATTTACTTAAATTATTTATACTTATTTGACAAGTAAAATCCATAATTACTGTTAAAAAAGGAGGAGCAAGGCGCTCCTCCTGGATATCCTTTTAGATTATACTTTTATTAAAATGAGTATCATATCTTTTGATTATTTAGTTTTTTAAGGTTTTTGGGTAAAAAAAATAGAAGCAAGGCGCTCCTTCTTGGATATCCTTTCAGATTATATTCTGCTCAAATGCAAGCTATTAGGTTTCCTTCAAAGTTCAATCCTATTTTTGGTAAAAAAAATAGAAGCAAGGCGCTCCTTCTTGGATATCCTTTAGAATTACTTTCTCTAAGCTTTACAACTTACTTTACTTTCCGCTACATCTTCTTTTTCCTTAGGCAATATGATATTTAGTATTAAAGATAATAGAGCTGTTCCAGATATACCAGTCATTAAAGTGACCACAATGCTTGGTAAAAATGCTAATGCAGCTTGATTAAAATAACCACCCATACCAATGCCCAACGAAACTGCTAAAATTGTTATATTACGATTTGTCATCTTTCCCATTCCAATAACCTTAATACCTGATGATGCAATTGTTCCAAACATCATAACTAAAGTCCCTCCAATAACTGGGTCTGGTGTTAAAGCTAATATCTGGGCAAACTTTGGGAAAAATGCTAATACCCCTAACATTACTCCTCCAAGTGCTACTATGTACCTACTTGCTACTCCTGTCATACATATTATTCCTATGTTTGGACTACCTGATATGACTGGAAGCCCATTAAACAAAGCTGCAAAACAACTTCCTACTCCATCAGCCCTAACAGCTCTCATCAATTCTTTTTGTGTAGGTAGACGGTTTTCAACAGAACTGACAACACCTGTTGTATCTCCTATTATTTCCATAACTGTCACAATATGAATCGTACATATGGTTATAATGGCTCCCAAGTTGAACTCCAATCCCCAGTATATAGGCTTTGGCATTGCAAACCAATTTGCTTGTGCCATACTAGAAAAATCAACCATGCCAAATATTACTGCTACCACATACCCTACTATGATTGAGATTATTATAGAGGCCACCTTTAGAAAACCTTTTCCGAATTGATTTAAAATAAGTGTCAACAACAATGTAAATACAGCTAAAGAAAAATTAGCAACTACATTAGGTCCATGAGCATCAAAAGATACTGCGTAGTCAAATGAAGAGCTCATAAGTGATAAACCTACTGCCAAAACAACACTTCCTGTAACTGTAGGTGTAAAATATTTATGTAAATATTTTACTGCAAGAGGTCCTACTAAAGTTAAAACTAGACTTCCTACAAGTACTGCTCCAAAAGCTCCAGCAATACCAACATCACTATTTGTACTTAAGGCAATTAATGGTGCTACAAAGGTGAAACTTCCACCAGTAACAATTGGTAACCGTGACCCTACTGGTCCAATTCCCATAGATTGCAGTATGGTGCTCACTCCTGCAATCAACATCGAACATTGAATCAAAAATGCAGTCTCACTTAGTGAGAGACCCATGCCCACAGCTACTAAAATAGCACCCGACATAGTACCTGCAAAAGCAGAAAAAACATGTTGCATACTAAGCGGTATTGCTGTTAGAAGCTTTGGCTTGTCATTAAATCCATACTTGTAATTTTCCATATCTTACCCCTTATCGCTCCCGCCATTGCCGCCAAATGTATGGAGCCATGTAATAAATTATTAGTAACCTTAAAAGTTAGAGCCTAATAAATATTGCACAGTTACATTATGAAATTTTAATAATACATTTTGAAATTAGAAAAGCTCTAATTTAAGGAGTGGCGGAGGATTAGTTACTAAAAAAATAAAACATTTGATTTGAGCATTATTTTTATTTTTTGTAAGCTAGGTAATTAATCCGATTTTTAATTGTATTATACAGTCACGATTTCACACTGTCAAGATTATTCTGATAATTTAATTTTAGTTTTATTTAGAGTTATTAAAGTAAAAATAATAATCAATTTGTAGAATCAAATCAATATTAAAATACTTTAATTTTTAAATTTATGTTATTTTTTTGCCAATTTTTATTTTAATATTTATTTTTATAAAATATATACAATCTTTTATTTTCGCCATATAACAATATTTTAGTAAATATAATATATATTGATATATATTATATTCATATACATTATATTTATCTTTATTTATATAAGTAAGAAATAGTAGTTAACATTTATCAAATAGCTAATCTTTTAGATTTTATTTAAAAATATTTTAGATACTTATGATTTTAAATATGTATTTATTAAATGTATATCATTAAAAACAATCATAAAAATTTTAATTATTGGATAAATATAAATATTTTATCGTTTATTTAATTAAATTAAACATAGTATATATTTTATAATATAATATTATTTTAATATAAATAAAAAAATAAGTATTTTTCATTATTTCCTCATTCCCTGACATTGAAAATATCTTTTATTCGGTATTTTTTAACATTCTTTCAAAAGAAGTTTGCCTTTATCTACTTACAAAAAATTTATTTTTCAAAATTATAACCACTCATTTTCCCAATTTTTCTACATATTTCAATAAATAAAAAAATTTATTTTTTATTATAAAAGTCAATTATTTTTTGTACAGTTCTTCTTATACATGCTTTTTATTATTGATATAAATTAATATTCATTACTATTATAAGAAAAAACGAAGAATGATTTTTATTTAAATAAAAATCATTCTTCGTTTTTCTTACTATCTATTTATTTGATTTCTAAATTTTTATTATTTTTTAAGACTTTATCTTTTTAATAATCTATCTTTTTAATACTTCACCACATTGATTTTTAGTAACTTTTCCTTCTTCTAAAGCAATTTTCCCATTTACAATTACGTATTCAACACCTTTAGCTAATAACTGTGGATTTGAGAAGTCAATCTCTTCAGACCTAGGATAGCTGTAGTTTTCCATATCAATAACTGCTATATCAGCTATTTTACCCTCTTTAAGTATACCTCTATCCTTTATTTTAAACTGGTTAGCTGGCAATGAAGTAACCCTTCTTACTACTTCTTCCAGTTTAACTCCTGATTTTTTATACATATCAAAGAAAATAGGAAATGCTCCTCTTCTTTGAAGCTCAAACCAAGACATATCTCCACCTACACTAAACAAACAATCTGAGCCAACCATAACAAATGGATTATTTATTATCTTTTTATCATGTAATTTATCAGGAAAATCTCCCCTATACATTCCACCTAGGCAAAATATAAGTTCTTCATCTCCATATAAAAGTAAATCTAGTAATAATTTATTCTCATCTATACCTCTTTTTATAGCTATCTCACGTATTGATTTCTTTTCCATATCAATATCATTGGTATTTAGAAGTATTATAGTTCCCCTATCTCCAAGTATAAATGCCTCTTTTAATATCAAGGCTCTTCCTTCCTCATTCCTAAGAGCATCCATAACACCATCCATACCTAATTCAAACAAACTAGATGATATTGCCATAATAAATTGAAGTACTCTTTTTTTCTTCATACAATGTCCAGAACTTCTTGGTACTGTATCAACCATAATATCAACACCATTGTCTCTAGCATTTAATATATCATCAAATGCTTCTATTTCAACTGGACTTAAATGAGATACTTGTACTCTAGCTCCACTTTTTTCGCCAACGTCTATAGTTTCTTTTACTGCATTATATCTTCCTATGTAATCCCTAATATGAGACGTATATATACCATCATGTTCTTTTATTAGTTTTGCAATCTCAACTAATTCATCAATATCAGCATACTTACTTGGTATATATGCCAATCCAGTAGATATTCCAAAAGCCCCACTTTTCATACCATCATTTATTATATCTGTTATTTCTCTTTTTTCTTCTTCTGTAGGTGGTCTATCTTTAGACCCTCCCATAACACTCCATCTTATAGTACCATGGCCTAACAGAAATCCCATATTAATAGAAATCCTACTCTTAGATATAAGGTCACAATATTCTGTAAAATTATCCCAATGTTTATTCTTATCTATAAGATACTTTTTTTCATCCTCAAGTAATAGACCATTCTTATACATATATTCATATACATTTTCAGAAGAATATGGTGTTATAGAATGACCACAATTACCATTTATAGTTGTTGTAACCCCTTGTTTTAGAAATTTTTCAAATTTACCATCTAGTATGGCTACTATCTCTTCATGAACATGAGGGTCAATAAATCCAGGTGTTATAACTTTTTTATGACAGTCTATCATTTTATTTGTATCATCATTTATATCAGAGTCTATTCTTACTATTAAATTATTTTTAATCGCTATATCTCCATAAAAACCATTTTCTCCAGTACCATCTACTATAAATCCATTTTTTAAAACTAAATCATATGTCAAATCATTCACCCCTTAAAATATAATTTTATTTCAGTGACCTTTACTATAATTCTTTATATTTTAAACTTTTTACTATTTTAACGTTACTATCCTCTAAGGTTATTTTTTTATTAGTCTTTAAGTTTATCTTTATGCATAACTCTTGCAATCAATATAGTACCAAATACACATATAAGAACTACTAAAGACTGTGGTATTATACCTTGTTTTGATAATATAATAGTCAATACAGCTATTACAATTGCTACCAATCCTAGCTTTTTATCTTGTAAAAATACTTGTCCAAACACTGACCCAAACAAAGCTGGTAAGATTAAATTCAATTTTTCTACTACTTCAGCTGGTATTTTAGATAATACACTTCCTCCTAAAATTACTCCAAAAGTCAAAATACTTATATTTACTAAGATAGATACAGCTATTCCTATAGTAGATATTATTGAACCTTCTTCCGTTCCTGATTCAACTTCTGCTGCTTTTTGAGCTGCTATTGAACATGGCAGTCTCATATTAGATATATTTCCAGAAAGAAAGCTCATATAAGTTCCTGGTATCCCTAAAATTGGTGAATAGGAAACTGGCTCTATTATGTAATTTGGTGCACTCATACTAACGATTGCCATTGTACTTGCTAATAATGCTGATATTGGAGGCATAAGACCAAATCCAAAACTTAAAATTATTCCAGGAACTAATGCTGCTATAATACCCAAAGATAACGTCAATCTGCCATACCTTATCATAAAAGGTAAGTACTCTTCGTTGTATATAGATTTTACTTTACTCATAAAACTCCCCCCCTTATATTATTGAACCTATTATCATTCCACTAAACATTGATATTGTAAGTCCCCATTCTCTTAACCATTTTATATTTTTCTTTTTTTCAATCATACATAGTATCACCATTATTATCATTCCACTTATACATGCAATTGTTCCATTGTCAAAACGCAACACTCTATCAGCATTTAAGTATGCAAATGAACCCAACATTGCACCTAGAGATATTATTGGTATAAATGATTTCTTACCACTAGAAATAACATTCGTTATTTTATCTAACTTATGCCCAAACAATAATGTAAATATTATCCACCCTAAAGAACCTAATATCATAGTCCAAACTGCATTTGTAAATGCTACTTTTGTCATCTCAGGAGAACCTAAAGTTATCCCTAATGCATCTGTTCCAAACCCAGCTGACATAGATTCAAAAATTACAGACCCTATAAATGATAATCTCATCCATGCTATAGGTCCACCCATAGTTACTATAAGTGAAACCATCCCAGCAAATATAGTCATTGATGGACCTATAGCTGAAATAGCACTACTCTTAACAGCTGATTTTATTTGCTTATCAGTTATTCCCATCGTCTTTCCAACTTTACAAGATTTTATAGCAAATACAAGAGATTGTACTACTACTATTGATACAGCTACTGTACTTGCTATCCACAAGAGTGGATGATTGGCTAATTTTAAATAATCCATTACAAAGACCTCCCTATAAATCCTCAATTTTTATTAAAACATTTAAGCCTTATTTCCAAACTTTATTCAATACCCTAAGTATATTTCCACCTAATACCTTTTCTATTTCTTCATCACTATATCCATGTTTTACTAAATATCTAACAATATTTTTTGAAGTTTCAGTTGGATTTTCAAGACCTTTCACATACTCTACCTTAGGATGTTCCTTTGTACCAGTTATCTTTTTTATATCAAATTTAGCAGCTAGCACTGAATGTAATTTAACATGGTCACCGTATACTGTATCTGGCCCAAAAGCTACATGGTCTATTCCCACTAAATTTTTAATATACTCAAAATGTTCCATAAATGACTCTATTGAATGTTCTTTGTTTTTTTCAGTTATTGTAGTATGTGGTGCTGCTTCCACACCTATAACTCCACCCTTTTTTGCACATGCTATCAGTACTTCATCTGGAGTTAATCTCTTTGTATTCCATAGACTTCTTGCCCCAACATGACTCAATATTATTGGGTCTTTACTGTGTTCTATAACATCAAGTGTAGTTTGAACTCCAACATGAGAACAATCTATAGCCATTCCAATCTTATTCATTCTTTCAACAGCTTTTCTACCAAAGTTTGTAAGTCCACCATCTTTTTCTTCTTTCAATCCTGAACCCAATGCATTAGATTCACTGTATGTTATACCCATTAACCTTATTCCAAATCCATACAAAATATCTATTCTATCAAGTTCATTTTCTATTGGTGCAGCCCCTTCTAATGTAGGTATCAAAGCTACTTTTCCTTCTTTTTTGGCTCTATATATATCTTCTACTTTTTCACACTTTATCACAAAATCTTGATGAGCTAAGTCACATAATCTCATACCTAAATCAATTAATATATCATCCCATTTCCATCCTGAATTAGATGTTATTGTACATACACCATCCATTAAATTATCAAATATAGCATCATAATATCCTCTTGATAATGCTTCATAAGCACATCTCTGTTTACCTTCTCTATTGTATTCAAATATATCTCTTTCTAAATGCTCTGGAAATAAAACAGGATGTTCATGTAAAGATATAAATATTTTTTCATCTACTATACTTTTAACTTTTTCTTCTTGAACATCATCTAACTCAATAAGGTACTCATCAACTCTCTTGTCTCCATTACACATTTCAATAGATGAAATATCTTTTCCCTTTTCCAAATAACTATAGGCTTCATATCCTTTATAAGCTGATTTCATAATAATTTCCTCCAAGTTCTACAATTTTTTTATATTTACACTATAAAGCAATTAACATGCCAAAATATAAACTTTAATTGTAGGCTCAATTATTATAAAAATAAAAACAGTAATAAATTGGCGATTTACTACTGTTTATTGGAAATATTCTTTTTTATTTTCAATCTAATATTTTTTCAATCATATTAATATTCAAAATTATCTTTATTTATCTAAAACTATTATAGACCATTTTTAGGGTGTTTTTAAGGTGTTTTTTCCTTTTTACACCCTATATTTCCCCCTTTATTTTTACATACGATATAAAATTTTTTCCTTCATCAGTTATAAAGCTACCCTGTTTTTTTATTCCAGATAATAATAATCCGTGATTCTTTAATTTATCTATCCTCTGTCTTATTTGGTCCACACTTAAGATAATATCTTTTTCTTTTAAAATCTCTTGTAATTTATTTCTTCCTAATGATATATTTTTATTATTCCAAATTTCTATATTCTTCAATATACAAATACTTTCATTTAAAGAATTTGATTGTTTAAGGTCTAAAATAACTGAATCAAATTTTTCATTGACTAAAATATTATTTGCTTCAAATTTAAATTGTTCTGGCAACTGGTCATAATCCACAATATCTTCTTCTACTATAGTATCAATATAATATATTAAATTTTTAAGCTCTCTTACATTTCCTGGCCACTTATATAGTTTTAATGCCTCTATTGATTTTTTTGTAAAACATTTATTACTGTTTATTTCATTTAAAAAATACTCACTTATAAGAGGAATGTCTTCTTTTCGCTCTCTAAGTTTGGGTATTTCTATATGTAGTACATTAATCCTATAATATAAATCTTCTCTAAAAGAACCTTCTTTAATTTTCTGCTTTAAATTTTTATTTGTTGCAGCTATAATTCTAATATCTATTGGGATGATTTTACTTCCACCCATTCTCATAACTTCTTTTTCTTGTAGGACTCTTAAAAGCCTTTGCTGTACATCTAAGGATATATCTCCTATCTCATCTAAAAAAATTGTTCCTGTATTAGCTCTTTCAAATATACCCATTTTTCCACCTTTTATTGCTCCTGTAAAACTTCCTTCTTCATAACCAAAAAGTTCACTTTCAATGAGAGTATCCGACAAAGAAGATAGGTTAACTGCAATAAATGGTTTATTCTTTCTCAGAGATTCATTGTGTATTGCTTGAGCAAATATCTCTTTTCCAGTTCCATTTTCCCCAAGTATTAAAACTGAAAAATCTGTAGCTGCTATTTTTTTTGCAATATTAATCTTTTCTTTTATTATCTTACTTTCACCAACAACATTTTCAAATGTGTACTTTGATACAAATCCTTTTGTCTGAAATTTATTATATATTTTATCTTCAAGTACCTGCATACCACTTATGTCTTTAATACTTATAATACTCTTTACACGTTCATGATTTTCATATACATTTACTTTGTTAATTATAAGTTTTTTATTATTTAAATTTACTACTTCATCATTAACTTCATCCTCTTGAAAAAACATTTTTTTAACAACTTTGTCACTAAATAAATCCATAAAGTTATTAGATATAATTTTATTTTGGTCTATTCCAACTAGATTTGAGAATATTTTATTACAATATATAAATTTGCCTAATTTATCAATAGAGGCTATCCCTTCATCAATAATTTCTAAAAAGCTCTTCATAGTTTTATTCATAGTTGTATAATACCTATATCCACTTACAGTATCTTCATTGTATTTTTCTTTGATAATATGTAATTTATCTATTGATATATTAAGTTTTGTAAAAATTTCTATGACTGTATTTATATCGATTATTTTATCACCTATATCAATTATTTGCTTTACATTTTGTGGCACATTATTTCTACTACCTGTAATAATTCCAACCTCGCAATTTGCCTTATCACACCCTGGATAATATGGTATAAGATTAATATGAATTAAACCTAATTTTTTAATTATCTTAGCTGTTTCATCTGCTGACTCCTTGTAATCATCTATAACCATAACTTCAGAATCATTTTCTATGCTAATTATCTGATTTATATTTTCAATATTTATTGTACGATGTATTATCACAATAGGTATATTTTTATCAATATTATTGTGTATATATTCTTTTATATCATTATCTGAACATACTATTAATTCATAATTTAATAGCTCTATATTTATTTTATCTATGTAAACTATATTATCTATATTGCAAAATTCTCCAAAAATATTTTCTAATTGTTCTGAGATATCCATATTTATCTTGTCATCAGTTGATACAAATAAAATATTATGTTTTTTCATATCACCACCTCCTGTTTACTGAATATAGAAAACAACAATTTGGTTTATTGTAGCACTTTTTGAAAAAATTTTAAATCTTAAAAATTATATTTTATACCATTTGGTAATATTTTCTACTCAAAAAAAATAAAGGGGGTGTCTCAAAATGAGCTTTTTAATTTATGAGGTACTCTTTTTTGTATGAAATAAACTATATTTTCATCATTTCAACAATGAAAAAGAGGCCTATCTCTATTTTGAGAAAGCCTCTTTTATATAACGTAACCATATTTTTAATTATTAATAAAATATTTCTATTCCTCTAAAAACTGTAAAAATTCCTGATTAAATAGTTTAAGCTCATCATAAAATATCGCATGACCACTATACTCAAAAGTATATAAAACTGAGTCTTCTATCCTTTCATTCATAAAAAGTGCAAATTCATATGGACAAACTTGGTCTAATTTTCCATGGAATATACCTGTTGGCACCCTTACACATTTTAAATCATCAAATAGTTCTTCATCTCTTAGCGCTACAGCTGTTCCAATTGTTCCTATACCTGATGCACTAAAACCAATATCATTAAACCACCTTCTAAAACTTTCTGATGGATTTGATGCAAACACTTTTTCCCCAAAATTAGTTACCATTTCAGGCCTATCTGTACATGCTTGAGCTATCAACTTATTAACATCCTCACGTGACATACCATATGGAAATTCTGGAGGTCTTTTTACAAATGATGGTGCAGCCGCAGCAGCTAATACTAGTTTTGATACTCCATATCCATTAAACAAACTCATATATCTAAGTACAATTGCTCCACCCATTGAAAATCCCACAAGCGTAAAATCTTCTAATCCAATAGCATGTACCACCTTATAAATATCATCAGCCATCTGACTATAAGTATACCCTCCTGCTGTTGCCTCAGATTTTCCAAAACCTCTTAAATCAATTGAAACTGTTCTGTAACCAAGCTTTGGTAGTATATTAGTTTGATATTCAAATATCTTATGTCCCAATGGCCAACCATGTATGAAAAGTACTGTCTTTTTAGCATTTGGATTTAAATCATACACTGCTATATTTATGTCATTCACACGTACATAATACATATCATTAGCAACTCCCTTCAAGAAAATGTATGATAGTTATTTTATATATATGAATAAAATAGTTAATAATTAAACATTAGATTCTATTTACAGTACTTTTCTATTGCTTTTTTAAACAAACCTACATGAACCTTTTCATCTAAAATTATTCTATTTAATATGGCTTTTATATAAGGGTCTTCAATAATACTTATATCCTTATAATAATTATCGATAGCCAAATATTCTAAATGTAAATCTGATTTTAACCTACTACAAATAGAATCTCCATAAAATACAAAACCGCCATTCCAATATGCACCACATGAACTTGAAGAACCTCTATATACAGGATTTCCACCTAATAATCTTATAGTTTTTGCTAGTATCTCCATATGTAGCATTTCTGTTATAGATATATTTATCCACATTTCACTCAAATCTTTATAATTTTCATCTAAGTCAAAGTCATGGTATAAATACTGGGTTACACTTGTAAATTCACTCGCTATACCAGCATAATCATCCATTAATAGTTCTGCATAATATTTATTTTTTCCCAATACTTTTATTTCTGGGTATGGTTCATCACTTGAATATCCCTTTCTCTTATGCATGCCATAGTGCGCATCACTCATGGTATCTCCTCCTTCAGATTTAAATATTGATATTAATTATATGTATCAAAACTTTGACATATGACTTTATTGGAGTGGCTATAGTTTAATAAATAACTTAAATTAATAAAAAATCCATGCTAATAGAAATTAACATGGATTCATATTTGTTTTATGTTTGTATAATTATTTTATATCTCTATTCATCTTTTCCTGCTACTGATAATTCTTTAATAACAATTGAAGGTGAACCTATACTGCTCATTGGAAATTCTAAATCTTCCCCTATAACTTCAATATCTTTTAGTAAATCAAAATAATTACCAGCTACTGTAATTTGCTCCACTGGAAATGATTTTTTACCATCTTTAATATAAAAACCTTTGGCTGCTAAAGAAAAATCTCCAGTTACTGAATTTGCACCTGAATGAAGCCCAGCAAAACTAGTAACCATCAAACCTTCCCCTACTTCTTTCATAATATCATCTAAAGATATATTTCCTTTTTCTATATAGAAATTAGTTGGATATATACCTATAGGTGATGAATATGATGATTTTATTCCATTCCCTGTAGTCTTTACTTTTGCTTTATTAGCTGTCTTTAAATTATGAAGTAATGTCATAAGTTTCCCATTTGAAATAACTTCTTTTTTAAAAGTAGCTACCCCCTCATCATCAAAAGGAGTAGATGCCAGACCATTTTCTAAAAGTGGGTCATCAACTATTGTAACTATAGGAGATGCTATCATTTCTCCTTCTCTATCTTTCAACAAAGATAATCCTTTTTGAGCTGAGTCTGCATTAAATATTCCAGAAAATGTACTAAGTAAAGATACCATTGCTTTGTTAAATAATATAGTCTTATATTTACCTGATGGTATGCTCTTTCCACCTATTTTAGATAAAGCATTTTCAACTCCAAGCTTTGCTATTTCCTTTGGATTTATTTCTTCAATAGCATTCGCTATATTGTATCCTACTCCATCATATTTTTGTCCATTGTCTTGTATAACTGGTACTACAAATCCTATAAGTAGATTAGTTTTATTACTTAAATTTAATCCCTTAGTATTATATATACCATTACTTGCTACTGAATAAGATATAGTACAACTAGATAAATTTACCACCTTATCTGAATAAGCTTTAGTCTCTTCTTCCATTTGTAAAGCTAATTCAATCAACTTATCTGCTTCTAGATTTTCTAGTTCTTCAGAATAAGTATTTACTTCATTATAGAATTTATCTCCTTCATATATAAATTGTACATCTTCATTTTCGATAGCTGTTACACCATCTTTTACATTTTTTATCAACATATCAACAGCTTTATCATCTAAAATTTCTGTATAAGAATATCCTATTTTCCCATCTATCTTTCCTCTAAATGATAAACCAAAGGATTTATCAAGATTATATTTCTCAACTTCTCCTTCATATATATTTATACTTAAATTTTCCCCTGTGGAATAATACACTTCACACTCTTCAAAGCCTTCATTTAGAGCTTTTTTAAATAGTAAATCTTTAAAATTTATAAGTTCCATACTTATTCCTCCTATCTTCCACCTACAGTAATTTCTTTTACTCTTATCATAGGCTGACCTACATTGGTTGGTATACTTCCTGACACTGAACCACACATACCTTGTGCTTGTTTTAAGTTATCCCCAACCATGTCTATATTCATAAGTACATCACTACCTTTTCCAATTAAACTAGCACCTCTAACTGGTTCTTGTATTTCTCCATTTTTTATCAAGTAACCTTCTGAAACTGCAAAATTAAACTCTCCTGTTACAGGATTTACAGAACCTCCACCCATTTTTTTGGCATATATACCATCTGATATTGACTTTATAATATCCTCTGGCTTATCTTCTCCAGCAGCAATATAAGTATTGGTCATTCTAGAAGTAGGTGCAAATTTATAACTTTGTCTACGAGAACTTCCTGTAGGATTCATTCCCATTCGTCTACCATTAAGCTTATCTATCATATAAGACTTTAAGATTCCATTTTCGATTAAGATATTTTTTTGAGTTTGATTTCCTTCATCATCTATATTCATAGACCCCCAATAGTTTGGTATTGTACCATCATCTATAGCTGTAATTTTTGTAGATGCAATTTGTTGACCTAATTTATCTGCAAATACAGAATTTCCTTTTGCAACTGCTGTAGCTTCCAAAGAGTGTCCACAAGCTTCATGAAATATTACTCCTCCAAATCCATTATCTATTGCTACCATCATATTACCTGCTGGGCAGTTTTTTGCATGTAGCATTGTATATGCTACTCTAGCAGATTCTCTTCCATAGTATTCTGGGTCTATCTCTTCAAATATTTCAAAACCTTTACACCCTCCAGGACCTTCAAATCCTGTTTGATTTTCATTACCTTTAGATGCAACTGAACTTATTCCCAATCTAGTTCTTATTCTTCTATCTTCCACATAAATTCCTTCAGTATTTGCAATCAATACTTTTTGGTCTTTATCTGAATAAGTAACATTTACCTGAGATATATCACTACTAAATTCTTTTGCACTCTTATATGCAGTTTTCATGACATTTACTTTATCTACATTGCCTATTGAATTTGGATAGATTTTTATATTATGTATGTTGTTTATTTTAAGACTATCATTTAATATAACACTCTTCCCTTCTTCTAACTTGCCTAAAACAATAGCAGCCTTATACGCTACATCTAATAAACTATTCAATGAATTATCACTTGTATACGCATATATACTCTTTAATCCTTTAAATATTCTTATTCCTATACCATAAGTTCTTCCACCTATTGCATTTTCTACTTTATTATCTATTAAGCCAATAGAATTATTTATAGTGTCTTCTTCAAAAATCTCAGCAAAATCTCCTCCAGTAGTTAGACACTTTTCTAATACTTTTGAAGCAATCTCTTTTGAAAGCATAAAGTTACCTCCTATTTTAAATTTTTAACTAATTTTTATTCAAATTTTTTATTTGTTAATCACCATTATATACCAAATTACTTATGAATATATTATACATATGTTTTACACTAAAATGTTATCACATTTTTATTTATACATACCCATTTATATAAACATTTAAAATGTATAATATTATTTGCTATAGAAAATAATACACTCATACATAATAAATTTTAGGAGTGAAATATATGAATCAAGAATATGTAAAAGGCAAACCCATTTTTACCAGTATAAATAAAGTTCCAAGACAATTTCCATACCTTACTAATGATATTGATACAGATGTTATAATCGTTGGAGGTGGTGTAACAGGATGTATTTGTGCATACTATCTAGCCAAAAACAATATAAAGTCAGTTATCCTTGAGAAAGGAAGGATTGCACATGGAAGTACTAGTGTAACCACCTCACTCTTGCAATATGAATTGGATGACAATTTGATAGATTTAACAGAAGTCATGACTTTAACTGATGCCTTAAAAGCTTACAATCTTTGTGTATCAGCCCTTGATGAGTTAGATGACTTTATAGAATTACATGGAAATAAGTGTGATTATGCAAAAAGAGATACTTTGCTTTACACTGCAAAAAAACTTGAAATTAAGGCTATAAAAGAAGAATATAATTTAAGAAAAGAAAATGGATTTGATGTTGAATATATTGATGAATCTACAAATCCGTTTGGTTTTGATTTAAAGTCAGGATTGATAGCAAAAAATGGTGGACGAGAAATAGACCCATACAAATATAGTCATCATCTCATTGATGTAAGTCTAAAAAAAGGTCTTGAAGTATATGAAAATACAGAAGTGAAAAAAGTAGATTTTTCAGATGATAAAGCAACTGCTGAAGTGTCTTATGGTTATAAAGTTTATGGAAAAAAACTAATTGTGGCTACAGGATATAATACAAGCTTATTTACAAATAGAAATTTTGCAACTAAATCTAATACTTTTAATATTGCTACAAAACCACTTAAAGACATTGATTCTTGGAAAGACAATATTCTGATTAGAGACAATTGTGACCCATATAATTATCTAAGAACCACTAAAGATAATAGATTAATTATAGGTGGTGAAGATGTAGACTTCAGTGATATAGAAGATGAAGCTTTAGCAAATAAAAAATATGACATTTTAGAACAAAGACTAAAGGGCATGTTTAAGGACATAAAGGATATACAAATTGAGTATAAGTATTGTGGTTGCTTTGCTTCTACTTTAGATAACTTAGGTTTTATTGGACCTGATAACAAAAACCATAACTTATGGTACTGTTTAGGTTATGGAGCTAATGGAATACTTTTTGCAATCCTAGGAGGTATGATGCTTAGTAAGCTATATCTTGGAGAAGAAGATAAAAATATGAGATTATTTAAGGTAAATAGATTTGACAAATAAGCATTAATATAATATTAAAAGACTGTACTTAAAAAAAGCTTTAGAATTCTGAAATTTTATTTTTATACAGTCTTTTATAATAATTTATTTAAAAATACTTTATTTATAATTAAATATAAAGTAAAATATTAAAATATCACTGATAAAATTTAGTTATGATAATAATCTTTAAGTTTATTTGATGAAATATGGAGGAATTATTATGAAGGAAATACTTGTTATTGCTCCTACTAAAGGAACCTATGAAAAATCGATTCACATAGTAAAAAAATATAAGTACAAAAACATTGATGTTGTATTTGGTAACTTAAAAGAAGGAATACCGCTCGCTGAAAAAAGTATTAATCATGGTACTAGAATTATCATAAGTAGAGGTGGCACTTACAATATGCTAAAAGAGACATATAACATACCTATAGTTGAAATTAAAGTAGACGCTTATGATATTATAGAAAGCTATAAAGAAGTCAAAAATTCCAATGAACCATTTGGGATAATTGGTTTTAACAATGTTATATATGGCTTTGATATTATAGAAGAAATATTGAATAAGAAAATAACTATGATTGAAATTGAAAAAGAAGAAGAAATTTATGATGCTATAGAAAAATATAGAAAAAAAGGCATCAATACATATATCGGTGATACTACTGTTGCACATATTGTTAAAAGACTTAATTGTAAGGGAATATTAATTGAATCTAGAGAAGAAAACATACTTAGAGCCATTCAACAAGCTGAACAAATACTTGACGCAACTAAAGATGAACAAAAAAGAAGATTACAGATAGAAGCTATGACAGATTTTGTACATGATGGAATAATAACAGTTGATAAGAATTTTAAAATCACATTATTTAATAAGAGTGCTGAAAAAATATTTGGTATAAAAAAAGAAAATGCACTTCATCATAATGTTATAGATGTTATTCCAAATACAGTTTTACCTCAAGTGGTTGAAACCATGGAACCACAAATTGGTGAAATACAAAATATAGGAAGTACAAAAATCATTACAAATAGAGTTCCTATTATCGTCGATGGTCAAATTCAAGGAGCAGTTTCTACATTTCAAGACAGTAAGGAAATAAGTTCATTTGAACATACAATAAGAAGAAGTCTATTAAACAAAGGTCTCTCTGCCAAATATACATTTGATGATATAATCTATGCAAGCGAAAAAACAAAAGATTGTATAGAAGTTGCAAAAAAATATGCTTGTTATGATACTCCAATGATTATTACAGGAGAATCTGGTGTTGGTAAAGAGCTATTTTGCCAAAGTATTCATAATTATAGCAAACGTAAAAATGCTCCTTTTGTTGCTGTAAACTGTGCTGCAATACCTCCATCTTTAATAGAAAGTGAGTTTTTTGGTTATGAGGAAGGTTCATTCACAGGAGCAAGAAAAAAAGGAAAAGCAGGCGTCTTTGAATTGGCACATGAGGGGACAATTTTTCTCGATGAAATAAGTGAAATTCCAATTGAGCTTCAAGGAAGATTATTAAGAGTCTTACAAGAAAAACAAGTTATGAGAATTGGTGGTGATAAAGTCATTCCTATAGACGTAAAAATAATTTGTGCTTCAAATAAAGACTTAAAAAATATGATGCGTGATGGTTTATTTAGACGAGACCTTTACTTTAGAATAAATATATTAACATTGTACCTTCCTTCACTCAAAGAGAGAAAAGAAGATGTCATAAAATTATCAGAATTTTTCATAAAAAAATATTCAACTAAATACAATAAGATGCCTTTAATTATCACTCCAAATATTAGACAAGCTCTTCTTGAAAAAGAATATGAAGGAAATATAAGAGAATTAGAAGGAATAATCGAAAGAGCTGTTATTATAGAATCATTTGACTCAATTTTGTCAGAAAAATATAATACTGAATCTACAGATACTATAACTTATACAGATAAAGCCAATTTTAAGTATAATAACCTAGACTTAAAAACATTAGAAAAAAAATATATCTATGAGGTCTATAATAGAAATAATAGAAATACTACAAAAACTTGTGAAATATTAAAAATCACTCGTTCTACTCTATGGAGAAAGTTAAAAGAAATAGAAAGCGATGTTTTAAAATAACACATATATAATATATTGAAACGTTTTATGTTTAATTTTAATACATAAGACGTTTATTTATTTATATTTAAAAATTCTACCTTATAATAAACAGATTGATTTTTTTGTGACATTTTTTCATATAATTTCTTCAATCTAAGTAATCTACAGTATTTTATATAAAGCTCAAAACTCCTCATAATAACAAAAACTATTTATCACCTATATTGGCATAGTAATTGCTTTTAAATACTTATATAAAAATTAAAAGGAGTGATACTAGATGCATATCTTAAAATCAGTGAAAAAGATACCAGGAGGACTTATGGTCTGTCCCCTGCTATTAGGAGCACTATTTAATACAGTATGTCCACAGGCTCTTGAAATTGGAGGATTTACAACTTCCTTATTTAAAACTGGTGCAATGAGTATACTTGCTCTATTTTGTCTATGTAATGGCGCTCAAATTAATATAAGACAAGCAGGCAAACCTTTAACTAAGGGAATAGTACTCACAGCAACAAAATTTATAATTGGTGCAGTACTAGGTATTATTGTCAGCAAATTTATTGGGCCTAAAGGCATAATTGGTATTACACCTCTTGCTATAGTTGCTACTATGACTAATTCAAATGGAGGTCTATTTGCTGCTCTTGCTGGTGAATATGGAGATTCTACAGATGTTGGTGCAATATCTATATTATCTCTAAATGATGGTCCATTTTTTACGATGCTTGCCTTTGGAGTAACTGGACTTGCAAATGTTCCTATAGTAGCTTTATTTGCAGCACTCATACCAATACTACTTGGATTTATACTTGGTAATCTCGATGAAGATATACGAGAATTTCTTGCACCTGGTACAACATTATTAATCCCTTTCTTTGCTTTTCCTTTAGGAGCTGCTTTAAACTTCAACCAAATTATAACTGCTGGATTCCCTGGAGTTATACTAGGTCTTGCTGTAACTCTAATAACAGGTATGGGTGGATATTTTGTAATGAAACTTATACGTGCAGAACATCCAGCAGTAGGTGCAGCTACAGGTACAACAGCAGGTAATGCAGCTGGTACTCCAGAAGCTTTAGCAGCTATTGACCCTACTCTTGCTACAATTGCTGCTGTTTCAACAGTACAAGTTGCTGCTGCTATCATTGTTACAGCAATATGTTGTCCAATGCTCGTTTCCTATTTGGATAAAAGAGAAAAAAAGAAAAAGGCTACTTTTAAAACAAATAAAAATATAGAAGTAAACTAATATTTTGAGGAGGTAAAAGTATGAACGCAATTATTCATGCAAATGAAAAAGACAATCTAGTTACATGTGTTAGACCTTTAGTTAAAGGTGAAAAGGTTTCAATTGATGGAAAATCTTATATAGTAAATGATAATATTCCTGTCTTTCATAAGATGGCTACAGAAGATGTAAAAAAAGGTGATGTTGTTTATAAATATGGCGAGATTATAGGAATCTCAACAATTGACATCAAAACTGGTGACTATGTTCATGTACATAATATTGAAAGTACACGTGGTCGTGGAGATAAAAAATAGGAGGTAGTAAAAATGAAATTAATGGGTTATTTAAGAGAAAATGGACAATATGGTATTCGTAATCATGTTTTAGTTATTCCAACATCTGTCTGTTCAAGTGAGACAGCTACAAGAATTGCAGCACTTGTTCCTGGAGCAATAGCTATCCCACATCAACATGGATGTTGTCAAATTGGCTCTGATATAGAGCTTACAGCAAAAACATTGATAGGATTTGGTAAAAACCCTAATGTAGCTGCTGTTTTAGTAGTTGGACTTGGATGCGATGGTATTCAAGCAAAAGATTTAGCAAATGAAATATCTACAACAGGAAAAAAGGTAGATTATGTTGTTATACAAGAATGTGGTGGCACATTAAAGACAATAGCTAGAGGGGCTGAGATAGCAGGCCAAATGGCTCGTGAAATATCAAAAGAAGTAAGGGTTGAATTTGATATGAGTGAAATTATATTGGCACTTGAATGTGGTGGTTCTGACCCAACAAGTGGAATTGCATCAAATCCTTCAATAGGAATTGCATCAAATCTTCTTATAGATGAAGGTGGAAGTAGTATATTAAGTGAGACTACAGAAGTAATTGGTGCAGAACATTTATTGGCTACTCGTTTTGAAGATAAAAACATGAAAGAAAAATTTCTTAAATTTGTAAGTGATGTAGAAAAAAGAGCAATTACTATGGGAGAAGATTTACGTAGTGGTCAACCTACTCCAGGTAATAAAGCTGGTGGATTATCAACAATTGAAGAAAAATCCCTTGGCTGTATGTATAAAGCAGGTGACAAACCATTCAAAGGTGCTCTTGAATATGCTGAGATTTTACCTTCAGATAAAAAAGGCTTGTATTTTATGGATACTCCAGGACAAGATATAGATTCTATCACTGGTATGGTAGCAGGAGGTGCACAGATTGTAATCTTCTCAACTGGTAGAGGTACTCCAACAGGAAGCCCAATTTCACCAGTTATTAAAATTACTGGAAATAGTGATACATACACTAAAATGATAGATAATATTGATATAAACGCAGGTAAAATTATAACAGATGGTGCTAAAATTAAAGATATTGGTAAAGAAATATTTGATGAAATCATAGAAGTATGTAATGGTAAACACACTAAAGCTGAAAGCCTTGGTCATAGAGAATTTGGTATTTACAGAATTGCATCTACATTCTAATTTGTAATTAATATAAGATATTGTTTTGTAAATGAAAAACTTATACTAAAACATAACCTAAAAATCTCTATAAATATTTTTCAATAAAAAAGGAACTGTATCAAAATAATTAAAATAATTTTGAAAGCAGTTCCTTTTTATTTATAAAATATTATAACTCATAACAATGTCGTTCAGTCAAATTTCAACATAAATTATAGATATCTCTTCTCTACTCTTAAAAAAGCACCATAAGATTAGGCGTAAAATTGAATCAATAAAATTTAGTATCTTTTCAGACAGAAATATTTGGTATAATATGTTTGAGAGGAGTCTTTTTTGTAAGCTAATAAAAGATGGAGGATGGAATAGAAAAAATGTATACTAAAAATACAAAAAATAAAAAAATAATAATTACCTTATTGTTAACGCTTCTTATAATTGTGTCCTTAGTTTGTGTTACTTTTGTTATGACTTTACGTAAAGTAACTCGTAACGAAACAGAACGATATCTCACAGAAATTTCAGAGAGTGTCTCTACTACAATTAATGTAAAATGTAAAAGTATATTTAAAACATTATACTCTATAGGAGATACTTATTTTCAGGTTAGCGATAACAATAAAAAAGTTACTGAATATTTATCCAAAAAATTAAAATTATTTGAGTTTGATTGGTTAGGTATTGTTGATTCTAATGGTAATTTTATAAGTGCTGATGAGAGTACAGGTAATATTAAAGGACAGTATTTTTATAGAAAAGCTCTTCAAGGCGAGAAAACAATTACTCCAATCAAATCTCAATCTGGTATACATGGAATTTTATATTCTGTACCACTTTATAAAGATAATAAAATAGTTGGAGCTGTTGCTGCTTGGAATACTCTTGATACTATGAGAAGCTTACTAAGTGTAGAAAGTTTTGGTGGTGAAGGATTTTCCCAAATTATTGACCAAAACGGAAATTTTATTGTAAGTTCAAATAACAAAAACGCTCCAAAAAATGTTGTAAACTTTTTTGATACAATTAAAAAACATGCAAACTATACTGATAAAGATGCTCTTGAAGAAATGAAAGTGAACTTAAAAGAAAATAAAAAAGGTTCTCTGCATTTTGCATTGAATGATGGTATTTATAAAGCTATGCACTATGTTCCCTTAGAAGAAGAAAACCTATACCTACTTTCAATTGTTCCAGTAAAAGTAGCAAGTGCACAGTTCAGTTTACTCTTAAAAAAAGCAGTCTTCATTAATATTTTAATTATTATATTATTTTTATTACTTATCATATCAATTATATTTATAAGTCGCAAAACTAGAGAACAACTTATAAAAGTTGCCTATATAGACCCTGTAACTAAGGGATATAGTAAGACTCGCTTTGATATGGAAGCTAAGGAAATCATTCAATCTGCCTCATCAGAAACATATTCATTAGTATCTATAAATATTCAGAAGTTTAAACTTATTAATGATTCTTTTGGCAGTGAGGCTGGAGATAAGACATTAAAATACATACATGATGTAATTACTAGCTATTTGAACCCTAACGAATTACTTTGTCGAGTTTCTAATGATCATTTTAATGTTCTTATTAAAACTATTCCACATAAAGAAATTCTTCAATACCTAGAAAATATCACAACTGATATTAACAGTTTTAACAAAAATAAAGAATGTAAATATTTCATAGCTCTTTCTATAGGTGTCTATAAAATTGATGACCCAAATATACCACTAGTATCAGTTCAAGATCGTGCAAATGTAGCACGAAAAAACATTAGAGGAAATGCTGTAAATCATCCACTTTACACATGTGTGTTTTATAGTGATTTAGAACGTTTGAGAATGCTTAAAGAAAAAGAAATGGAAAATAGAATGGAAGAAGCATTAGATAATAACGAATTTGTAGTCTATCTTCAACCTAAAGTAAACCTTAAAAACAATAATATTGTTGGTGCAGAAGCTTTAGTACGATGGCAAGACCCAGATAAAGGTCTTATTCCACCAAATGATTTTATTCCTTTTTTTGAAAAGAATGGCTTTATCATCAAACTTGACCATTATGTGTTTGAAAAATCATGTGCCATGATAAGAAAATGGATAGATAATGGAGAAACTCCAGTACCTATTTCAGTTAACTTTTCACGTGCTCATTTAAATAATACAGATTTTTTGAAAAAATACAAATTAATTCGTAATAAATACGATGTTCCTGCTGAACTTTTAGAAATTGAATTAACTGAGACACTAGTATTTGATAACTTACAAATGTTACTCAATGTAATAGACCAAATCCATGAGGAAGGTTTCCAATGTTCACTAGATGATTTTGGAAGTGGATATTCTTCACTCAATATGCTAAAAGAGATAAAGGTTGATACTTTAAAACTTGACCGCGCATTTTTTAGTTCTCCTAATGCAGATAATCTATCAGAAAATTATGTAATAGAATCTGTAGTTGAACTAGCTAAAAAATTAAATATGAATAGTATATCAGAGGGTGTTGAAACAATCTTACAAATGGAATATCTAAAGAAAATTAATTGCGATATGATACAGGGATATGTTTTTTCTAAACCTATACCTCAAGAAATATTTGAAAAAATGACTTTTGGAAAAACTCTAAAAGAAGTCAATACAAATGCTGCAACAAAATAATAGGCTGTCTCTATAAAATGATTTTAATCATTTTGAGACAAGCCTTTTATTTTTCAGTATTTATACATTCTTCAGTATTTTACGCTTGACTCATCTTAAATTCTCTTCTTAAGAACAATAATACTATTATCATAGCAATAAAATCTGCAATTGGTTGTGCTAACCAAACTCCATCTAGATTAAATTGAATTGGAAGTACAATAATCAATGGTATAAATAAAATAAACTGTCTCAAAAGAGTCAAAAACATAGAGTGTTTAACTTTACTTATACATTGAAAATATACAGGTCCAACAATAGAAATACCCATTATAGGCAAGGTAATTAAGTTTATATTTATACCCCTTACAGCTATTTCCATTAGATTTGAATCCTTGTTGAATATACCAACAAATACCTCAGGAAATACTTGCACTACTAAAAATCCAAAAGATAATATAACTATAGATACTATGATAGACAGTATTAAAGTTTTCTTTGCACGTTCAAATTGCTTTGCTCCATAATTATATGATATTATAGTCTGCATCCCTTGGTTTAAGCCAAATACTGGCATCATGAACATCAATAAAATAGATGTAAGAGCTGTCATAGCACCAATAGCTAAATCTCCACCATAAACCTTTAGAGAATTATTAGTAAGTACATGAGTTATACTTATAGCTACTTCCATTGCAAATGGTGTGATGCCTATTGCAAATATTTTTTTTGTTATATTTGTGTCCAACCTCAAATTGTACTTCTTTAATTTTAAATTAGATTTTCCTCTTATGAAATAATATGTTACCCAAATAAATACCACAACTTGACAGAGAACAGTTGCTATAGCTGCACCTTTTATACCTAAATTAAACACAAATATGAATATTGGGTCTAGTATCAAATTTAGTATACAACCTACTATCATTGTTCTAGCTGCTAACTTAGGATTTCCCTCTGCTCTAATTGCATTATTTAAAGAAAATGCAATTAAATTAAATGGAGTTCCAAGCAGTATAACGCTCATATAGTCCTTTGCATAAGAGATTGAATCTTTACTTGCTCCCAAAAGAAAAAGTATGTCTTCTAAAAAAACTAACCCTAATACAGTTATAACTATAGAAATAATTATAGATAACGTAAGAGCATTACCTAATATTTTTTCTGCTTCTTTTTTATTTCTTTCTCCTAACTTTATAGATAAGCTTGTACTAGCACCTACTGATACTAACATTCCAAAAGCTATTATTAGTGTAAATACTGGCATAGTTACACCAAGTCCTGCAATAGCTATAGAGCCAACCCCTTCCATAGAACCAATAAAAGCCCTATCTACTACATTATAAAGTGAAGTTACCATCATTGCTATTATTGCAGGTATTGAATACCTAAATAATAAAATCCATATTTTTTCATGTCTTAATGCTTCTTGATTTTCCATGTTGTCACCATCTATACCATGTCATAAGTTATACAAATTGGTTTATTTGTCCTTGGGTCTGTTGCTATTTCTGCATCAATATTAAACAACTCCTTTAGATTATCTTTAGTCATAACATCGTATGCATTACCTTGACAAACTATCTTACCTTTCTTAATACCTATCATGTGGTCAGCAAATCGTGCTGCGTTATTAAGTTCATGTATTACCATGACAATAGTTCTTCCTTGTTTTTTGTTTAATTCGTCTAATAATTTTAGTATTTCTAACTGATGAGCTAAATCTAAATATGTTGTAGGCTCATCCAGCAAGAGTATATCAGTTTCTTGTGCCAAAGCCATAGCTATCCATGCTCTTTGTCTTTGTCCTCCTGATAAATCTTCCATATTTCTATCCTTAAATTCTGAAATTCCAGTAACTTCTAAGCTCCAATTTACAATATCTCTATCTTCTTTACTAGAATTTCCAAATCCACTTTTATGTGGGAATCTTCCATATGAAATCAGCTCTGAAACAGTAAGACCACTAGGAGCTTGAGGACTTTGTGGAAGTACAGCCATACTTTTGGCTATCTCCTTAGATTTTTTCTTATATATATCTTCTCCATTTATATATATACTTCCATTTTTAGGACTAATAATTCTTCCTATAGTTTTAAGTATTGTCGATTTTCCACAACCATTAGCCCCTATTATGGTAGTTATCTTTCCTTTTGGTATATTTAAATTTAAATCTTTTATAATATCTGTATTTCCATATGATACATTTAGATTTTTAGTATTTATACAATTCATAACAACACCCCTTCCTAATCATTTGACAGCATTAAATAAATAAAGTATGGCACTCCTATTATAGATACGACTATACCTACTGGTATTTCTATAGGAGCAAGAAGATTTCTAGATATAGTATCTGCAACCAAAAGTAACAATGTCCCTATCAATGCTGATACTGGTATTAATCTTTTATGTTTTGAACCTATTATTTTTCTTCCTATGTGCGGTGCTATCAATCCTAAAAATGAAATGCTACCTGCTACTGATGTTGATACACCAGATAAAATTACTGCATATATTATAAGTCTTCTTCTTTGCTTCTCTACATCTACACCAAGACTTGTAGACACTTCATCTCCTAAATTCAAGACATCTATATACTTAGCCTTGTACATAGTTATTCCCATAAAAATCACTATAAATGGAAGTACAGCTATTACATATTTCCAACTAGTTCCCCAGATACTACCTGATGTCCACATCATAACTCTATTAAATTCTTGTGTTGTAAATTTCAGTTGAAATATCGTCAAAATTGAGGTAAAAGCTATATTTACGCCTATACCAATCAGTAGTAACCTTGATGAATTTATTCCACCTTTCCATGCAAGAGAATATATCAAAAATGCTCCAAATAAAGCTCCTACAAGCGCAACAATTGGCATTGTAAATACAGTAAGATTACTCATTCCTTCATAAACATTACCATTCATAAAAAATATATAAACTACTACAAATAATGCTGCTCCTGAATTTATACCCAAAATTCCAGAGTCAGCTAAATCATTTTTTGTAACTCCTTGAAGTATTACACCTGCTGTTGATAATGCTGAACCAACCAATAATGCTATTATGATTCTTGGTAATCTCAATTTAAATATTGCAATTTCATGATTACGTTGACCTTGCCCTATAAAAGTCTTTATAACATCCATTGGTTCTATAGAAAATGAACCTAAATTTAAACTAACTAGAAAAGCAATAAAAATAAGTACCATTAAAATTGAAGTAACAAGTAAAGTTTTAGAATTTGTTTTTATAATATTTTTCATAGCACCTATTTATTCCCCTTTCTAACAAGATATATAAATATTGGAACTCCTATAAGAGCTGTTATAGAGCCCACGGGAGTCTCATATGGAGGATTTATCATTCTACCTAATATATCTGTATATACAAGTAGTACGGCTCCTAGAACCAAAGAACTTGGTATTATATACTTATAATCTGAGCCTACTATTCCTTTAGCTATCTGAGGAATTATAAGGCCTATAAAAATAATATTACCTGATACTGAAACAGATGCTCCAGTCATTAATATTACTAAGACTATACATATAAACCTAACAATGTCAGTTTTTTGTCCTAGCCCTATTGCTACTTCTTCTCCAAGACTTAGGATAGTTATTCTTGGTGCCATAATCATAGATAAGATAAATCCAATGCCTCCAACTATAAATAATAGTTTTATAGATTCCCATGTTATGCCTACAAGCCCTCCTGATATCCAAAAACTTAGTTGCTGAGATAGGTTAAAGTACATAGATATTGCCGATGCCAAAGAGATTAACAATGTCCCAAGAGCCACCCCTGCAAGGGCTAATTTTACATTATTAACTCTTCCCCTTGATTTTGAACTTATAAAATATATAAATAAACCACTTATACTCGCTCCAATAAATGCAAACATCATTACACTAAAGCTCCCATGTATAAGCTTAGGAAGTTTTTGTTGAAGTACTAATGATATTGCAATTGCAAATGTAGCTCCCTGTGTAATTCCTATAATAGAAGGCTCAGCTATAGGATTTCTTGTTATTCCCTGCATTATAGCACCTGAAACTGCTAAAAACCCTCCAACAAGTGCTGCTGCTATTGCCCTTGGAAGTCTAACATCCTTTACTATTCTCATATTTATTCCATCTTCTATATTTATCAAACTGCTTATAACAGTCGATAGATTCATATCTTTAGCCCCAATAGTTATGGATAATACAATTCCAAATACAAGTACAACTATACTTATTAATATCAACGAATAAGTCATATTTTTTTTACTAATTGTTGTCAATTATCCTACCTCCTTTTCCCTTTTAATTCTAGTTAAATAATATATTTATTAAGTATTTTATAGTTTTAAACTTATTAAAAATAGGTGTGAAAAATGAACATCATTATCTCACACCTAATAAGTTAAGAATTACTTTGTTAATTCATTTTTAACTGATTCTAATAACAACTCTTTTCCAATTGGATTATATGATTGGCTAAAAAATGGAGCTGCATCAAGTATTGTTACGTTCCCATCTTTTACTGCTCTTATTTGAGCCCATATAGCACTATTTTCTAAATCTTTTTTATCTGATTCTGTAGCTATCACAATTATATGGTCTGCATCTATATCTGTAAGACCTTCCATGCTTACCATTGGCAATGTTATTCCATCTTGCTTTGGCATATTCTTAGGTCTAGCTAATTTCATATCATCATTAATTAAAGTTCCAATTCCTCCATCACTAAACACCATAAATTGTCCTGAACTTGCTAACACTGGTAAATAAGTTTTTTCTCCATTTTTTTCTGCAACCTCTTTACCTAGTTTTGTAGATTTTTCATCATACTTCTGTAACCAACTTTTAGCTTCATCTTCTTTATCGAATAGTTTTGAAACATCTGTTAACTTACTTCTCCAGTCATTAGCATAATCTTTCATCATAACTACAGGAGCTATTTCTTTTAATTGGTCATAGATTTTCTCTTGTCTTTGACTCATTATTATTAAATCTGGGTTTGCTTCCAATATAGCTTCCATATCCATAGTATCCATCATAGAGTGACCTACTATCTTTACATCTTTAAGTTCTTCTCTTATGTAACTTGGTAATTTATCAGTTTCATATGAATCTACATTTGCTGTTGCAATAGGTTTATGACCAGCTATTAATAATTCCTCACTACTTCCTGATATATCAACTATTTTTTTAGGATTTGATGGTATCTTAACTTCTCCCTTAACAGATTGTACAACTCTTGTATCTGATTTTTCTTTATTATCTGTGTTACTATCTGAACATGCTGTAACAAGTACTAACGTAGTTATAATAGATATAAATATTGCAAGTGATTTTATTTTTTTCATGATTATTTCTCCTACTTGTTTATTATACTTACATGATACTGATTATCATAAGCACATATTTATTATAGCATTTTTCTAGTTTTAGTCAATATTATTTTGCAAAAGGATAAAAATTCCTAATTAATCTTAATTATATATAGCACAGATAAGGTTTTCTTTTATTGAGCAATAAATTTTATACTTGTTTTTTATATGAATATGATAAATAGAATGACTTTTCAGTTAAACAATGATAAAATGCAAGTTACAGAACAGTAATTTAGTAAGGAGGATTTAGAGCGTGGTACATTTAGTATATTGTGATAATGCAGGAAAAAAAGGAGAAAAGGTCTTAGATAAAATTTTAGCTGGAACGAAGACAATGGTAATTAGAGGTGCTGCTGGCAGAAAAATACCACATAGCAGAGTATTCCAAGGAGAATTACTTTATTTTATGGAAAAAGGAACTTCAAAAATTTCTGCAAAAGCTACCGTTAAAAAAGTAGACAACTATATTAAATTAACAGAAGACGAAATTTGCAAAGTTTTAGATGAAAATCAACCAAAATTAAATTTATCTGAGAAGCAAAAAGTTCGTTGGCATAAAAAATGTTTATGCTTAGTTGAGTTTGAAAATATTCAAGAAATAACACCTCTTGATTTCGACCATCAAGGGAATATGGATGATTGGCTTATTATTGAAAAAATTGAAGATGTAGTCGTGGGTACTAGTATCCCTTACAACTACGAGAAGTCTAAATTTTAAAACATTAATAAAACTATAATAGACTGTTAAGTTATAATTTTTAAATATATTTCAATAAAAAGAGTGTCTTTAATAATTATAGAAATTATTAAAGACACTCTTTCATAATAGTTAAGTTATACTACTTACTTTCCAATCTTTCATATAAATCTACAAACTCTTCTGCCAGTTGTTGAAAGTTCATAGATGTCATTAAATGGTCTTGTGCATGAACCAATATAACACTCATTTCAGTTTTATTACCACTAGCTTCATTTTGTATTAATTCTGTTTGGAATTTATGTGCTTTATGAATTGATTCTTTTGACTTTTCAATACACGCTCTAGCTTCATCTATATTTCCGTTCTTTGCTTCTTTTATAGCTTCAAAAGCTAGACCTTTTGCATCACCTGCAAATCCAATTATTCCAAAAGATATTTCTATCATCTTCTCATCCATCTTTATACCTCCTAAATATCTCTATAGCTTGATATGACTAATCCATTTTCGCTCAAAAACTCTCTGACTTTTTTAGATGTAAGTATTTTATGCTCCTTCGTTCTATCAATCGCATAAGAAGTAGAATTTAAAATATAATCATCTAAAAAGGCTGGGTGAGACATAATATCCACTATATCATACTTCATTATTTCATCTATATTTTTTCTAAAAAACTCCTCACTTACATTTTCTTTATAAAAACTATCTATTAAAGGAACTGTTTTTGAATACTCTAAATCATATTCAAATCCACCTCTTATTGGAAGATTATACTTATTTACAATCTTTTCTATTACTGGCTTTAAACTTAATAAAGTATGGATATGATGGTGACTATCTAAATGAGATATATCTATTCCAAGCTCTTTTACTTTATCTATTTGAGCACAAAGTTCTCTATAAATCTCGTCATAATCCATTTTTTCAATAATTTCATCTGTAATTCTTCTAATAAAAAATCCATCTTTGTCAACAATAGTTTTTAAGTCAGATAATAATGGTCTACCACAACTTAAAGTCATATGAACTCCACAATTTAAAGTCTTATTTTCTCTAAGTAACTTCACTCCATGTTCTACTCCAGGCATATTTGCCATCATAGAAGTAGACTTAACTATACCATTATTATGAGCTGATATTATACCATAATTCACAGCTTCGCAATAGCCAAAATCATCTGCATTTATTATAATTTTAGTCATACCATAACCTACTTTCTATAGACTATCTATTAAATCTAGGAAGATAATCTTTATGAGCTTCTAACATTTCATCCAATATAGTTTTTGCCAAATCATCTGAAGGAATCAATGGGTTTATACAAAGTGCCAATAGAGCAGATTCATAATCTCCATATACAGCAGCTTTAGCTGCCATCACTTCAAATGACTTAATTTGACTTACTAAACCATGTACAGAATCTGGTAAATATCCCATACTTAATGGCTTTGGACCATTTTTTGTTATTACACTACTAACTTCTACAGCTTGTTCGTCTTTAAAGTCTCTTATAGCACCATTGTTTAATGTATTAACTACTTGGATGTCTTTTTTATCGTTGTATATAGAACTTATTAGATTACAGGCAGCATCACTATAATAAGCTCCTCCTCTTTTTTCAAGTTGAGGTGGTTTTATATCTAGTTTTTCATCTTTATATAATTCAAATAATTGTTCTTCTAATTCTTTAACTACTTGACCTCTAGCTTTTCCCTCTTTAAATTCTATTAACTCATCTTCAAGCATTTCTTTAGTTTTATAGTAGTATCTATGGTATGGGCAAGGTATAGCACCTAAAGATTTTATAAAATCAGAATTAAAATCAATTGCCTTTATATTTTGCATACTTATATCTGCTTTAACAAACTTATCTATTGCTTCTTTTGTAATATCTTCTCCATCTAAAGCTACATTGAGACCATAAACCATATGATTAAGACCTGCAAAATCCATACTTATTCTATCGCTTTCTACATTAAATAGTTTAGCAACATCATTTTTTAAATGAATTGGTACATTACATAGACCTATATATTTTTTAAAGTTAGTGTATTTGAATACAGCTTCTGTTATTATTCCTGTTGGATTTGTAAAGTTCACCATCCATGCATTTGGACATAATTCTTCCACATCTTTTATTATATCAAATATAACTGGTATTGTACGAAGAGCTTTAAACAACCCTCCTGCACCATTAGTTTCCTGCCCCATAACTCCATGAGATAAGGGAATAGTTTCATCTTTAATCCTTGCATCTAAAAGACCTACTCTGAGTTGTGTTGTTACAAAATCTGCATCTTTTAATGCTTCTCTTCTATCTAAAGTAAGATTTATTTTCATATCTATTCCAGCTTTTTTTACCATTCTTTTAGCTAGATTTCCTACTATCTCTAGTTTTTCTTTTCCATCTTCTATATCTACAAGCCATAACTCCTTTACAGGTAGCTCCTTATATCTATTTATAAAACCTTCTACAAGTTCAGGAGTATAACTTGAACCTCCTCCAATTGTAACTATTTTTAGGCCATTTTTCATATCATTATACCATCCTTACCTATAATTTAGTATATATTACAGAACTTTATCTATTTATTGTCGAATAAAATTACCTAGTTGTCAATTTTTGTTAATTTTTTAGCTTCCATTTTTTCAGATGCTATAACAAACGGAAGGTATATTAATATTGACAATATCAAATTGAATAGTGCTAAAGCCCCTCCAGTCCAATCACCTGTAGCCATTACTCCACCTAATATAGGAGGTGTTACCCAAGGTATTTTAGTCAAAATCACTGGTGCCACTAACCCAAAATCTATTGCTAAGTATGATACTGCACTACATACTACTGGTGCAAGCACAAATGGAATCATAAAGATAGGATTTAAAACTATTGGCAGCCCAAATATTAATGGTTCTCCTATGTTAAATATTGCTGGAGGACCTCCTAATACTATCATCTCTTTACGTCTTCTTCCTGCTATTATTAAAGCTACCACTAATCCTAATACCATTCCTGAGCCACCTAAATATACAAATGCATCAAAGAATGGACCTGCAAGTACATGATATCCTTCAGTTGCCCCTGCTTGAGCTAAGGCAGCGTTTTCTCCACCTAATTTCATAAGGATTGTTTCTGTAAAAGGAAGTGCTATATTTGCACCATGAAGACCAACAGTCCAAAGTATATGAATTATAAATGCGATAAGCATTGTAGAACCTAAACTATCAGCTACATTTGATAGTGGTGTTCCTAAGTAAGTATTCAAAATATCTGTTAAGAAATTTCCATCTGAAAGCATTTTTATAAATATTCCTATTACAGTAAATATCATTATAGTCAACATTCCTGGTATTAACTTTGCAAATGATCTTGAAACTGCTGGTGGAACTCCATCTGGCATTTTTATAGTTAATTTCTTTACTTTAGATAATCTTACAAATATCTCAGCAGATAATAACCCTATTAATATAGAAGAAAAGAGTGCTGCTGTTCCTAAGTAAGTTTGCTGTATCATTCCCCATCCTTCAACTGCGCTAGTACCACCTTCTGGAACTATCTTACCAATTTGTGGAGCCATTATAAAAAAGATAGATAGTGCTATAAGCCCTGCTTGTAATCCGTCACTTTCATAAGACTTTGCTAGGAAATATGCAACACCTATTACTAAAAACACTGCCATCGTACCTATAGCTCCCCACCAAAGGTCTCCTCCAAACATAGTCCAATTTTCTCCGAATATACTTGCCATCAGATTTTTATATGCTTCTAATGGCAAGTTGTTTATTAATGTTCCCAATGCACCTACCATAGTTATAGGTATCATTGATATAAATGCATCCCTTACTGCTACTAAGTGCCTTTGAGCCCCTACCTTTGCAGCTACAGGCACTATATATTTATCCATAAATGACATGAATTTTTCCATTTTACATCCTCCAGTACAACTTTATTTAGAATTATTTAATTCCACTGCTCTATCTAATACAGCTTTTCCATTACATCTTCCATAATCCATCATATTTATAACTTCTACTGGAATATTATGTGGTTTTGCCATTTCAGTTGCTTTTCCTAATACATATCTAACTTGAGGTCCTAAAAGTAAGACATCACAATTTTCTATTTCATTTTTTAAGTTCACTTCTGATATAGCCCATATTTTTGCTTCTATACCGTTTTCCTTCGCGGCATCTTCCATTTTTGTAACCAATAAACTAGTTGACATTCCTGCTGAACAAGCTAACATTATTTTTATCATTTTCTTACCTCCAAATTAGAATTTATTAAGTATCTTTTTAAGTCACAATATCTTTAAACTATACATTTAAAGTGTCCTTATTTATTAATTTTTATTTTAATGTATATATTTTATTTTTAAATGTATATACATTTATTTCTTGATATTATTATATATCAAATGTATATACATTTCAAGAAAACTTTTTCATTTTTTTTAATTTTTATTCGACAACAGCACTTAAAGTTAAAGTGTATCCATGATGATATGTGTGTGAGTATTCAAAAACCTCACTATTTTGTAATTTACAAACTTGATTTATATATAAAAGTGCTTCTGGTTCTTCAAGCTTTAAATTAGTCATACATTCCTCATTTGATATTACAGCTTGTACTTCTCTCTCTGACATAGCTATTTTATATCCACATACTTCTTCCACAAAATTATAAAGTGACTTTTCACAATGAATTTTATTTAAATTTGGAAATAATTTAACTGGCATATATGTAATCATATATGAAACCCTTGTTTCATCTGCCAATCTTACTCTTTTTATCTCCCATACATTTTCTCCTACACTAATGTTTAATCTACTTGATAATTCTTCACCTGCTTGAACTATTTCAAGAGATACCAATATATTAGATACTTTATATCCTTTACTTTCCATCTCCTTAGTAAATCCACTCACAGAGGATATATTATCGTATATTTTATTTGCAAGTACTATACTTCCTACACCTCTTTGTCTAGTTATATATCCTTCCTTAACTAGATTATTTAATGCTGACCTTACAGTCATTCTAGTCACATTAAATTCTTCGCTTAATTGCTTTTCAGAGGGGATTAAATCCCCTTCTTTCAAACTATCTGAATTTATTAGCTCTCTTACATGATTTTCTATAACTTTATAAATTGGTTCTTTCATTTAATTCACTCCTCATCAATTCGAACTTTTATATGATAAGTTAATTTTATATACAAATAAACAAAATGTCTATACATTTAATGCAAATTAAATTTTATTTAGATATCTTATATAATTTTCCAAGTTTAAGCAGATATATAAATAAACTTATCATTAATATTCCCTTTAATACACTTGATAGTGTTATACTCCACCAAACACCATTTAATCCTAATATTTCTGGTCTAGATATAAAGTAAGCTAAGGGTACTCTTGCACCAGTCAATACAGTAACTATTATAGAGGGTATATAGGTTCTTCCTAATCCTTTAAAAGCTCCTGTTGTTATTATTTCTAAGCACATAAAAAGTTGAGAATATCCTAATATCTTAAGATACATCGCGCCTTTTTCTATTGCCTCACTTTCATTTATAAAAACAGAAAAAATGCTTTCACCCGCAAATATTAACACCAAAGTTGTTATTATTCCAAGTACGGAAGATACAATTATAGCTATTTTACATCCTTTATTTATTCTAGAGTACTTTTTAGCTCCATAGTTTTGTCCAACAAAGCTTCCTAATGCAACAGCCAATCCTTCAGCAGTCATCCACGAAATTGCTTCTATTTGTGACCCTACTTTTTGCACTGCAACTGCAACAGGTCCCCATGAAGCTACTATTACACCAAGTAACATTGAAAATATTGTGAACATTCCACTTTGTATAGCTACAGGCAAACCTAATTTATATAGCACTTTATAGTATTTAACTTCTATGTTTCTAAAGATTTTTATCTTAAAATACTCCTCTTTGCTTTTGAGTATTATATATAGAAAGCATGTAGTAACTACTATTTGTGCAAATACAGTAGCAATAGCAGCCCCTGCAACTCCTAGTTTTGGAGCTGGCCCCCATCCAAAGATTAACACAGGGTCAAGTATAATATTAGTTATTAGTCCTATTGTATTGATTCTAAAAGGTGTTTTACTATTACCAAGTCCATTAAAAATTGCAGTAAATACTGGATTGATAAAATAAAATACCATACCTAAAGCTACTATTATTAAATATTGTCTGGACATAGATATAACTTCTAAATCTCCCAATCTGAAAAAACCTATCAGTTGTTTGTTAAATACTATCAAAGCCATAGTATATATTATTGCCAACATAATATTTATTTCTACTGCTGATTTTATATATGATTTAGTAGTGCTTATATTATTTTCTCCTATACTTTGTGCTACCTTTACTTCCCCACCTACTTTTGAAATCATAATAAATGCCATTGCAAGCCATGGAAAAAATCCAGCTGTACCAACTGCTGCTACTGCTTTACTTCCAGCTTTACCAACCCATATCATATCTATCATGTTATATCCCATTTGTATAAATGAAGTCCCCATTATTGGAAGTGATAGTCTAAGTAATTTTTCAGTAATTCTTCCTTCAGTTAAATCAAGTCTATTTTTCATTTTCCACCTCTTTTATATTATAAAGTTAAAAATCCATTTAATTGTACAGTTAAATCAGCTACTCTGTACAATATACCCTATTTACAAGAATTTACTTATGATGTATCATTTTTAGATTATTTAATATATTACCCATCTATGTAGTTTCAAATTGTGTTAACTATAATAAAATATGGTAATATTTATCATTTATTTTTAGCAATAGATATAATTATCTAACTATGTCACCATCATAGCTCTTATTCTAATACCCTTTAAGTAAGTATACCAAAATCATCAATAAACTTGTTATATAGGCTAATATATTTCACTATATTTTCCAAAGATTGACAAGTTTTTTTGTGGTTGATATACTAATACTTAAAATATTTTAAATTCGTATGAGGTGAAGCAATGAACATAAATGAATATATTAAAGACTCTGTTTTAGTTTTTGATGGTGCAATGGGTACATACTATTCTAAACTAAAAAATAGTCTTTTCAATTGTGAAATAGCCAATATAAATGATGCATCTACAATATTGTCTATCCACGAGGAATATATAAAAGCTGGATGTATGGCTATTAAGACAAATACTTTTGCAGCAAATGAAACTCTTCTAGAGTGTGATTTTAAAACTGTCAAAGATATTATAAAAAATGGATATGAAATTGCATTAGAAGCAACAAGAAATACAGGTGTATTTATATTTGCTGATATTGGTCCAATACCTGCTCTAAATGATAGAGATTTGTTACCTGACTATAAGAAAATAGTAGATGTATTTTTAGAAATTGGAGCAACTAATTTTCTATTTGAAACATTTAGTAGTGATGAATATTTACCAGAAATCTCAGGTTATATAAAGAAAAAACAACCAAATGCATTTATCTTAACAGAATTTGCAGTTAATCCAGAAGGCTTTACTAGACTTGGAAAAAGTGGAACTAATATCTTTAAATCCATTTCCAAAGACAAAAACATTGATGCATTAGGATTTAATTGCATCTCTGGCCCACACCATTTATTACATTTTATAAAGACACTTGATATTAAAGACAATATAGTTTCTATTATGCCTAATGCAGGCTATCCAACTATTATCAATAATCGTACATTTTTTGAAGATAACTCAGACTATTTTTCAGAGCAGATGTTAGAAATATTAAATCAAGGAGTTCATATACTAGGTGGATGTTGTGGTACAACACCTGAATTTATTAAAAAGACTGTTGAAATAATAAATTCTTCATACAAAGGCAATATTGCTATAAAAAATGAGATTTCTACAAAAGAAAAAATTAAATCTGTAACAAAAAACGAGCTCTTAGAAAAGCTTGCTGTAGGTAAAAAAATTATAGCAGTTGAGCTGGACCCACCTATTGATACAGATATTGAATTTTTTATGAATAGTGCTGAAAAACTAAAATGCTACGGAGTTGATGCAATAACAATTGCTGACTGCCCTATAGCAAGAGCAAGAGTCGATAGTAGTTTATTAGCTTGCAAAATAAAGAGAGAGTTGGACATCACTCCTATACCACATATGACATGTAGGGATAGAAATATTAATGCTACAAAAGCTCTTCTTTTAGGATTAAATATTGAAAACATAAACAATGTATTAGTAGTAACTGGAGACCCTATACCTTCTGCTGAAAGAGATGAAATAAAGGCTATGTTCAGCTTTAACTCTTCTATACTAGCAAATTACATAAAAACTTTAAATAAAGATACCTTTAATACTCCATTCAATATATTTGGAGCTTTAAATATAAATGCAACAAACTTTGATTCTCAGCTTAAGCATGCTAAGATTAAAATAGAAAATGGAGTTACTATGTTTTTAACTCAACCAGTATTAACAGAGCAAGCTTTATTAAATTTAAAAAAAGCTAAGGAAATACTTCCTGCAAAGATATTAGGTGGAATTATACCTGTAGTAAGTTACAAAAACGCTTGTTTTATGAATAATGAAATTTCAGGAATTACTGTCTCACAGGACATTATAAACTTGTACAAAGATGCTTCAAAAGAACAAGCTACTAAACTTGCTATCAATATATCCACTCAAATAGCAAAAGAAATTGAACCTTATGTAGATGGTTATTATATAATTACACCCTTTAAAAGAATTGACATAGTATGTGATATATTAGCATATATTAACAAATAAAATAATTATAATATAAATACTATTAAGATATTATAATGTTTATTTATTAAAGTGTAGTGTAATTCTAAAAAGCCTTGTATTTGAACGCTTTAAGCTAAATTATAGATTGTAATTTTTAGATGATTTTGATAATATATATGTATATTATGGTAATATTTATAAATATATATTAATTATGGGGAGATTTTATGAAATACTTTTTTCATAAAAAATTTAGGATATGGAAATAAATAAAAAATTCAATAGAGTTGATATGCAAGTTTCAATACTTACTGCGATTATTGTAATAATTTCTTCTTCATGTGTTTATTTTTTTAATTATGCACTAACTTATAATGATATGATTTATACTTTAAGCGAGAGATCAAGAAATATATATGAATATGTTGAAAAAAATCTTGATAAAGACACCTTTATTGAAATTAATTCTGAAAAAGACCAATCAAAAGAATCCTATAAAAGTGCTAAATTACTATTGGAATCTGTAAAAAATACTACTGGAGTTATGTATCTATATACTGCAAAAAAAACAAAAGATGACTCATTAGTATATGTTGTTGATGGTTTAGATTCATCCAGGAGCGATTTTAGAAATGCTGGTGATTTGATAGAAAAAGAAATTTGGGGTGACCTCAACAAAGCATTAGATAATAATATATTGCTACCTAAAAAAATAAAAAAAACATCATGGGGACATATATTTATATCGTATTTTCCTATTCACAATGATGTTGGTAAAGTCGTTGGAGTGATAGGAATTGAATTTGAAGCAAAACATCAATACAATACTTTTAGGTTTATAAGCATAGTTACTCCTTTTATAGCTTTATTAACTTGTTTAATATCAGCATTAGTGGCAGTAATCCTATTTAAACGTATATCTAATCCTACATATACTGATTTTGCCAATACAGATTATCTAACCGGATTAAAAAATAGAAATGCTTTTGAGATAGATATGAATAACTTAAACAATTCAAATCTTAAAAAACCAATTTCTATAATGTCAATAGATTTAGATGGTCTTAAAAAAATCAATGATAAATTTGGTCATCAAACAGGAGATTTATACATAAAAAATGCAAGTAAAATTATACAAGATGTAATAAATAAACAACATATAGTTTATCGTGTTGGTGGAGATGAGTATATAATTATTTTAAAAAATTCTTATCATGAAGAAATAGATAGTATTGTCGATAAGATTAACTTAAAAATAATTGAAGAAAACTCTACTAATGAATTAAAGTTATCCATGTCTATTGGATATGCAGTTTTTGATGAAAACTTAGACACCTCTTTATTTGATACATATCATCGTGCAGATTCTGAAATGTATCATAATAAAAGGAAAATTAATAAAAACGATTAATATTTATTTTAAATTTATATAAAAAAGTCTATTCTATAAACAATAAGTTATAAGAATAGACTTCTTTATATATGTATTTTTATACAATAACTTCTTTAATTAAAATTTGCTCTTTTTTCCAAACGATTTTTTATAAACTCATGTATTACTTTAACTAGTACATTTGTAATTAATATCAATACAGCCAGCGCTGCTGCTTGTGCAGTACTTCCCTTATCATCCAACTGTACAATTGATATAGCTGCTACCTTTGAACTTGCTGTATATATAAAGACTAGTGCTGATATTGTTACCATAGAATTTAAGAAGAAATACATAAAATTTTCTAAAACTGCTGGCAAACAAAGTGGTATTGTTACATTCTTAAGAATTGATGCACTATTTATTCCCATTGATTTTGCCACCATGTCTAATTCTTTGTCTACTTTCTTAATAGCAGTAGTTGCAGTTATAAATGCCACTGAAAAAAAGTGTACTACATTACATATAACCATGATAAATAATGTTCCATACAATCCATTAAATAAGTTTTCAATGTATATTGTATCCATTAAATTAAACTCTAATTTATTAAAAAATAGTACATAAGCTATACCTAATACTAACCCTGGTAATGCCATGGGCAACGTACTTAAAAAATACCCAAATGATTTTAAATATGGAGCTTTTTCTGTTTTTTCGTTTAGATATGCAAATAAGAAAACAAAACTTGTACCAAAGATAGCTGTCAGCAATGACATTTCTATTGAATTTATAAATGGCTTAATTCCATCAATACTACTTTTCATAGAAAAGTGTTCAAGTGTAAGTCTTAAATCATATGGCCAAACAGATATTAGTGAAGATAAGATTACAGTCAACATTACAGCTATTATTCCAGATGCAATAATTCCTACAATAACTCCAAATACACCGTCTCTTAGTTTATTAGATTTAACCTTATATGGAATTGATTTTGAATTTATATACGAATTTTGATTTTTTTCAATTTTTTTAGTTACTATAAAAGATATTATTGCAGGTATTAAAAGTAAAATTGATACAGTTGCTCCCATAGGCATATTTTGTTGTCCTATAATTTGCTTGTATACATCTATTGATAATACATTGAAATCTCCTCCAATAACTTTTGGAGCTCCAAAGTCTGTAAAGCACAATGTGAATGATACAAATGCTGAACTTATTAAAGAGTACTTAATACTAGGTATCGTTATACTTAAAAACTCTCTTATCTTACTTATCCCCATGGCATTGCTAGCTTCATACAATCTATAGTCAGTTGAATTTAGTGATATATAAAGTATCTGAAATGATTGAGGAAATACATATATAATTTGTGCTAATACTATTCCAATTGAACCATATATGGGAATATTTATTCCAAGTAAATTAGTCACTACTCCTTGATTCCCAAATAAATATACCAAACCTATAGCGTGCATCATTGTAGGTGCAAACATAGGAAACATCGCTATAGATTTAAGAAGTCCTTTAAACTTAATCTTTGTTCTTGTTAGTGCATATGCATACACTAATGCAAGTGCTAAAGATATTACAGTTGATATAACTGATACAAATATTGTATTTTTCAAAGAATTTAACAGTGCTTCAGAAGCTAAATATTCTTTAAAATTTTGTAATCCAACAAAAACTCCATCTTTATCTAAAAATGCTTGTACAAACAGATAGATTATGGGTGCCAGTAAAAATATTACCAAAGACATAACTAATACTGTAAGCATACATTTTTTTAAATCTAAATTCATTTTAGATTTAATATTTATACTTTTAGAACTTATAGCATTATTATTCATATATTTATGCTCCTTTAACTTTTGGATACTTTAAATAGTATTTTTCATCTATACTTACACTTACAAAGTCGCCTTCTACTAGATTTAAATTAACCCATTCTTTTATAGAAACATCACTTATTATAAAGTTTTCATTTAATTTATCTTTTATTTCAACTCTCAATAGATTTCCTCTGAATTCTATATTGGATATTATTCCATGATAATTTTCTTTTGTTGATTTTTCTATTTGAACATATTCTGGTCTTACAGTTAATATGGAATCTCCTCTATCAAAACAGTTTGTATCTCCTATAAATTGAGCTGTAAATAGGTTTTGAGGGTTTTGATATATTTCTTCTGGAGTCCCTATTTGCATTATATCACCACCATTTAAGATTGCAATTTTATCTGCCATAGTTATAGCTTCTTCTTGGTCATGTGTTACCATTATTGTTGTTATATTTAATTCTTTCTGTAATTTTTTAATATCCATTCTAAGTTTGTGTCTAACCTTTGCATCAAGTGCAGACATTGGCTCATCTAAAAGTAAAAACTTTGGCTCAAGTGCTAATGCTCTTGCTATTGCTATTCTCTGTTGTTGGCCACCTGACAATGCTTTAGGATACTTATGAGCTTCATTACTCAATCCAACTGTTTCAAGTACTTCTCTAACCTTTTTATCTATCTTTTCTTTTGATACTTTTTTTTCTTTAAGCGGAAAAGCTATATTGTTATATGCTGTCATATTTGGAAATAATGCATATGATTGAAATACTATCCCAAAACCTCTTTTTGATGGCTCTAAATTTGTAATATCTTTATCTTGAAGAATTATAGCCCCACTATTTACATCTTCAAGCCCTGCTATTATTCTAAGTAATGTAGTTTTTCCACATCCACTAGGTCCAAGTAAACATAGAAATTCACCTTCTTCAATATCCAAGCTAATATTATTTAAAACTCTTTTTTGGTCATAACTTTTGAACACATTATTTATTTTTAAGTAACTCATGTCTAATCTCCCCTTATACAATTATATTTGTTTTTTAAATTTTGTATTTTAATTTTTCTTATAAATTTCTTTTTTCCATTTCTATTAAACTATTTCTATTAAAAAACTTATTTGACTTTTACTTACTTTCTGATTTTGAACCGTACTTTGATTCCCAAGTTTTTAATACTGCACTTCTATTTTTCGATGCAGAGTTTAAATCAACTTCTTTAATCAACTGTTCTAATGGACGTTTAGAGTAACCTTTTGGTACAGGATTATCTGTCTTTATAGAAGTCACTGCTACTTCATGTGCATATCTGTCCATAGCTGAATCACTTATTGCCCAATCTAAAAACAATTTTGCTTCTTTTTTTATATTGTCTTTCCTAACCAAAGCATTTGCTTCTAAATCCCAGCCTGAACCTTCTTTTGGAAATACTACTTCTATAGGTTCCCCACTAGACAATTGCTGTGTAGCTCTATATCCAAGTGTAATACCTATTGGATATTCTCCAGAACCAGCTAGCTTTGCAGGTTTTGAACCTGAATGTGTATATGTAGCTATATTCTTATGTAGTTTATTCATGTAATTATAAGCTTCTTTTTCACCCATCATTTGAATAAGTCCTGATACTGTAAGATAACCTGTACCAGATGATGCTGGATTTGGCATTGTTATAAGACCTTTGTACTCTGGTTTTATTAAATCATTATATCCTTTTGGAACATCCAGCCCTAATTTTTCAAGTTCTTTGTAATTAACCACTATTGCTGTCTCTGGTACACTCATACCTACCCATGACACATCTTTTCCAGTATCCTTAAATCTCTTATCTACCTTGTCATAGTTTTTAGGCTTATATGCTTCAAGTGCGCCATCTTCTTTTAGTTCTATCATATTCATTGCTGATAATCCCCATATAACATCTGCTTGTGGATTATCCTTTTCTGCCAATAATTTTGAAGCTATTACACCATGAGAATCCATAACTATCTCTACATCAATATTAGGATACTCTTCTCTAAATCCTTCCATATAGTAAGCTATTTGCTCTTCTTCTAATGCTGCATATATTGTAAGTTTATTATTTCCTTTTCCTTGAGTAGTTTGTGGTGTTGTTGATATGCAACTTGTCATGAATGTAATTACTACAATACACAGACAAGTAAATATAAATTCTTTCATATCTTCCCCCTTTTTTGTGTTTTTATCTTTTTTTAATTGTTTTTTATTGTTTTTGCTTATGTTTATATAATACACCTAATTTGTTAATATGAAGTTAAGTATAAATTAACAATTCGTTAATTTTTAGAAATTTTTGTTAAATTTATTATTTTTTTACAATGTTCTAGGCATATAGAGCATTATATCTTCATAAAACTTCTTATAAAAAAACGTCCTTTTACCTAACAAGTATGATTTTATTTGAAGTTTTTACATACAAGGTAGAATATATGTAAGTTTTACTACTTTAATTGCACAAAATAAGCCTAACTCCTATAAACTAGGATGTTAGGCTTATTTTTATAAGTATTTAGTTATCCAACCAAATCATTTTTCTTCTTTTCTTCAAGTGCTTTTTTAAGCACCATATCCTTAACCTTCATAAGTCTAGTAGTACTTGCTCTCTCATTTTCTTCAAGCTTCATAGCAATATACTTAATAGTTTCAATGTAATTTGGTATCATTACATTTTCAAGAGCATTAACACGTCTACGTGTCTTTTCTATCTCTTGTGCAAGAAGCTGTGCACTTTTTTCGCTTTCTGCAAGTCTTAAAAGTGGTTCCATTGCATCTGAGAATGCTTCCATAGCAGAATCTAATTCCCCTGATGTAAAAGCAAGACCATAAGGATAAATATCACTTTGATTGTTTTCAGTTTTAAAGTCAAACACAGGAACATCAACACTCATTATATTTCTTGTAGAAACATCTACAGAAACAGATTGCTTTGGCATCATAAGTGCTGAACCTAGATACTCCTGACTCATAACTGCCCTTGCAATTATAAAATTTTTATAAGCAGCATCAAGAGCATTTTCTGCCTCTTCACGTAATCGCTTATTTTCTCTTACAATTTCAAGAAATTGCTTCATAAGTTCATCAAGCTTATCTTTAAGAAGCTTATGACCCCTTGTTGCAGTTTTAAGGAGTTTCTTAAGTCTAGTCATTTCCATACGTGTTGGATTTATATTTAATCTAGCCACAGATATCACTCCTTAGGCATATATTTTTCAAAATATTCATCACGAATACGTTTAAGTTCACTTTTTGGTAACATACTAAGAAGCTTCCATCCAATTTCTAATGTCTGCTCGATAGTTCTATCAGTTCTAAACCCTTGTGAAACGTATTCTTTCTCAAATTCATCTGCAAATTTTGCATACATTAAATCAATTTCAGAAAGTGCAGATTCACCAAGTATTGCCATAAGTTCTTTTGCATCTTTACCTCTTGAATAAGCTGCAAAAAGTTGGTTCATTGTATCTGCATGGTCCTCACGAGTCTTACCTTTACCAATCCCCTTATCTTTAAGACGAGAAAGTGATGGTAAAACATCTATAGGAGGCTGTATATCTTTTTTGTAAAGTTCACGGTTAAGTATAATTTGTCCTTCTGTAATGTATCCTGTAAGGTCAGGAATTGGATGTGTTTTATCATCCTCAGGCATTGTAAGTATTGGAATCATTGTTATAGAACCTTCATGCCCTTTCATTTTTCCTGCTCTTTCATACATTGTAGCAAGGTCAGTATAAAGATAACCTGGATATCCACGACGTCCTGGAACTTCTTTTTTAGCTGCTGAAACTTCACGTAATGCTTCTGCATAGTTTGTAATATCTGTTATTATAACAAGTACATGCATATCTTGCTCAAAAGCAAGGTATTCTGCTGCTGTAAGTGCCATTCTAGGTGTAGATACACGCTCTACTGCTGGGTCATTTGCAAGGTTTACAAATACCACAGAACGGTCGATTGCACCAGTTGCTTTAAAGTCACTTATAAAGAAATCTGCATCTTCAAAAGTTATACCAACTGCGGCAAATACAACGGCGAACTTAGAGTCAGTTCCACGAACTTTTGCCTGTCTTGCAATTTGAACTGCCAGATTAGCATGTGGCAAACCAGAACCTGAAAATATAGGAAGTTTTTGCCCTCTAACCAAGGTATTAAGTCCATCTATAGCAGAAACACCAGTCTGTATAAACTCAGCTGGATAGTCACGTGCTGCTGGATTTATAGGTGCACCATTTATATCAAGTCTTTTATCTGGTATAATTTCCGGTCCACCATCAATAGGTTTACCCATCCCACTAAAAACACGACCTAATATATCTGGTGAAACTCCAAAATCAAGACTCTTTCCTAAAAAACGAACTTTACTTTCAGCAAGGTTTATACCTGTTGAACTTTCAAAAAGTTGAACAAGTGCAGTATCTTCATTTACTTCTAGAACTTTACAACGACGAATTTCTCCATTTGAAAGCTCAATTTCTCCAAGTTCATCAAATTTTACACCTTCTACGCCGTTTATTAGCATAAGAGGACCGGCTACCTCTTGTATTGACTTATATTCCTTTATCATAGTTCTTCAGCTCCCCTCTTTTTAATAAGGTCAGCAAGCTCGTTGTCTATTTCATCTTCAATTGCATCGTAAGCAGCATCTAGTTTATCTTCTTCTACATACTTAGCACGACCAATCTTTTCAAGAACTGAAAGCTTGATAATATCATTTATAGTAACATTTTGCTTAATAGCATCTTGTGCTGACTTATAGAATTTTAGAATAAGTCCCATCATTCTATACTGTTTGTGAAGTGATGTATAAGTATCAACTTCATGGAAAGAGTTTTGATGAAGGAAGTCCTCTCTTATAGAACGAGTAACTTCTAATATCAATCTATCTCCATCTGAAAGTGAGTCAACACCAACCAATTGAACTATCTCTTGAAGCTCAGATTCAACTTGCAAAAGTTTCATAGCTTGAGCTCTTTGAGCTGAGAAATTATCATTTACATTTTTATCTGCCCATACATCAACTTTCTCCTGATAAAGCGAATAACTTGTTAACCAGTTAATTGCTGGGAAGTGACGTTTGTATGCTAATGAAGCATCAAGTCCCCAGAATACTTTTACTATACGGAGCGTTGCTTGGCTGACAGGTTCTGATGTATCACCACCAGGAGGAGAAACAGCACCAATTGCTGTAAGAGTTCCTTGTCTGTCATCCATACCTAGACATTTTACTTTTCCTGCTCTCTCATAGAATTGAGCAAGACGTGAACCTAAATACGCTGGATAACCTTCTTCACCTGGCATCTCTTCCAAACGTCCACTCATCTCTCTAAGAGCCTCTGCCCATCTTGATGTAGAATCTGCCATAAGTGCAACACTATATCCCATATCTCTAAAATATTCAGCTATTGTAATACCAGTGTATATAGAAGCCTCACGTGCAGCAACTGGCATATCCGATGTATTGGCTATAAGTACTGTTCTTTGCATAAGTGACTCGCCTGTTCTTGGGTCTTTTAGTTCAGGGAATTCAAGAAGAACATCTGTCATTTCATTTCCACGTTCTCCACATCCTATATATACAACTATATCTGCATCTGCCCATTTAGCAAGCTGATGTTGTGTAACAGTTTTTCCACTTCCAAAAGGCCCTGGTATAGCTGCTACCCCACCTTTTGTAATTGGGAAAAATGTATCTATAACTCTTTGACCTGTAACAAGAAGTGAATCTGGTGTTTTCTTTTCCCCATATGGTCTTTCTTTTCTAACTGGCCATTTTTGCATCATAGTTACAGCTATATCATTACCTTTTTCATCTGTAATAACACAAACTGTATCTTCAACAGTAAATTCTCCAGAATATATTTCTTTTATAGTACCCTTTACTCCATAAGGAACCATAATCTTACATTCTACTACAGCTGTTTCTTGAACTCCCCCAATTATATCCCCTGCTACGACTTTATCACCAGCAGATTTTTTAGGTTTGAATTCCCATTTAATTGTTCTATCAAGTGAAGATACTTCAACACCTTTAGTTATATTAGTACCTGAAATATCATACATTTTTTCAAGTGGACGTTGAATACCATCATAAATAGTTGAAATAAGACCTGGCCCAAGCTCAACACTCATAGGCATTCCAAGAGAAACCACTTCTTCTCCTGGTCCTAGACCAGAAGTTTCCTCATAAACCTGTATAGAGGCCTTATCTCCATGCATTTCTATAATCTCGCCTATAAGATGTTTATCAGAAACTCTTACGACGTCAAACATATTCGCATCTCTCATGCCCTCCGCTACGACAAGCGGTCCTGACACCTTTACAATTGTGCCTGTTTTCATATTCTCTCACCTGCAATCATATACTTTATCAAAATTTAAATATTCCCTCCTATATTTTATCAATACATTTTTTAGCATTAACAAAATTTGAGATTGTCTCTTATTCAATTTGCATCTATTCTTTAAATAATATATCTGCACCTATAGCACGTTTACTAGATTCTCTTACTTCATTCATACCTAATCCCATACTTCCTCCAATACCTGGAATAACTATAATAGCAGGAAGTTGATAGTCTTTGTATTTTGCTATTGATTCTTTTGCAAGCAATGACGCCTGTTCTGTAATATAAATTATCGCATATTCATCTTCAACCAACTTATGTATACTTTTTTTTATTTCGTCACTATCATAGGCTGGGAAGATATCTATTCCAAGAGCTAAAAATCCCATGATGCTATCTTTATCTCCAACTACTCCTACTTTATACATAAGCATCCCTTAGCCTTTCTTTTATAGTATCTGCGTCTATATTATTAAGCTTACTAGTCATAATAATTCTAATTGTCTTTATTTCTGATTCTTTAGCATATAAATATGCAATTAGCGGTTCTAGTGTAAGAGGTTTAAATTTTGCATCTCTAACATATTCCATAAGATAATCATCACAAAGTTTTTCAAAGACAGTAAATCCACTATCCATACCATTTTTACAGACATCAGAGTAAGAAGTAGATTTAAAACATGATGCTGGAGTGTCTGAAGAAAAAGCTTCTAAGAATTTTTCTTTATCAAGTGAGCCACCTGAAACAAACACATTCATAAACATATCAAAATCTTTCTTCATATTTTTAACTCTTATAAAACTCTTTAGATTTGTTAAATCACAAACTTTCATAACATAATCTATTACAAATTTGTTTTGACTTTCTGTAGCTGTCTCTTTCATACTTGAAAAAGTTGCTTTATCCAAAACAATATCAACCATTTGGCCATTTTGTGTTTTACTATAAATATCAAATGCATCTGTTATTGCTCCTGCCATTATCTTAGGTAAATCACTAAAACTACGATTTGCTAAAGATTCTTTAAGCTTAGCAAGTGGAATTGTACCCCCATCAATTAAGTACTTTTCACCATCTACACCAGAAATTTCTTCTTTAATCAAAACTTTTAAGTTATGATAATCATTTTTATAAAGGAATACATCAACAAATTTTTCTTCAGGGGCTAGACCTTTAAGAATTTCATATGTTTTAGATAATTCTTGAGTCAAAACATTCTCAAAATTGTGAACATTATTATTTGACGAATCCGTATAACCCGCTTCTGCTATAATTCTTAAAGAGTCTTCAGGGCTTTTAGCTTCTGCCATTTGAATAAACATTTGTCTGTTAAGAAGCTGTTTTTCAAGCACTCTTACTCGTGCCACGGCATAGGGATAAGTTTTTTCTTCTGCCATCTTTTAACCCCCCTTCTTAATTAAACAAAATTTCTGCTGCAATTTGCTCAATATCTTCATGCTCTACTGCAATTATAGCTTCAAACGAATAATTGTACTCAATATCACCTTTTCTAACTATGAAACCTCCAGTAATATCTCTAGTTTCATCAGACACTTTAATGTCTTTTTTAGATAATACATCTTTTAATGTTTTTCTATCTTTTTTAGATAACACTATCTCAGAACCATCTGTACAATTCGCTTTTTCAATCATATTCAATATAATTTTTTCATATTCACTATCTTTAAGATTTAGAAGTTTATTTTTAGCTTCTAAAATTACTTCTTCTAAAATCTGTTGTTTCTTTGATAATATTTGTTTCTTCGCCTCCATATAAGCTCCTGATATTTCCTTAGAAGCTGCTTTTTCTGCTTCTGCCTCTGCAAGCTTTGTATAGGAAGCCATTTCCTTTTCAGCTTTTTCATTAGCTGAACTTATCTTTAAATCTGCTTCACTTTTAGCTTTATCCAATATTTCTTGCGCCTCTTGCTTGGCATCAGCTATAATTCTGTCAATCATTTTTTGTTCATTACCCATAGGAGTGCTTCCTCCTTTTCATTTTTTTTACTTATGAATTATATTCTATAATTAACCAACTGCAATTCCATTATAAGCTAAGAAAGAAACAAGTAGTCCTAAAAGAGCATATGTTTCAACTATTGCTGCAAATGTTATAGCTTTACCAAGTTCTTCAGGTCTTTTAGCAACTATTCCAACCCCTGCTGCTGCTGCCTTACCTTGTGCAATACCTGATACTAAACCAACTAGACCAATTGGAAGTCCTGCCATAAGAAGTTGTAAACCTTGAGCTGATGTTGGTATCGCATCTCCACCAATAATTCCTGCTTTTGATAAAATAAGGAAAGCTATGATAAATCCATATAGACCTTGTGTACCAGGAAGAAGTTGTAAAACTAGAAGTTGACCAAATTTACTAGGGTCTTCTGTTACAACACCTGCTGCGGCTTGCCCTGCTATTGAAGTACCTTTAGCAGAACCCATACCTGCAAATAATGCTGCTATAGCAGCTCCTGATATTGCCAAAAATTGACCATTTCCTAACGCGTTTAAAAATTCCATATTTACATCTCCTTTTTATTAATGCTTGTATATTTTGTTTTATACTTAAACGGAACAAAAGGAACTCCTCCGCCTTCATAAAACTTATTGAAAAATTCTACATACTGTAACCTACTTGTATGAACATATGCACCTAGTGCATTTATAAGAAGGTTTATTGTGTGTCCTACAACACCAATTACAACTGCAAATATTGGACCAGCTATAGCCCCTAAAAGATTTATAACCTGCCCTATAACTCCTGTTGTTAGACAAAGTGCCATAATCCTTGTATAAGATAATATATCAGCAAAATAACTTGTTATACCATAAAGACTTGAAAATCCTTTGAAAAGCCTAACAGGTACTCCTTTAAAGCTTCTCCCTTGAGTAAGAACAAGACCTATAGCACCTATAATTGCTAAATATTTTCCTACTTCAGAAAATACACCTATATCTCCTGCAACAAAAGGTATTATAAGTAGACATACCCCTGTTATACATAAATACCAAAATCCTACGTCACAAATTGCATCTATGACCTTTCCATCTCTTATTAGTGTATATGCTTTAATTCCTAAACCTACATATATATGGATAATACCGAACAGTAATGACATCCCCATAAGTACCATAACATCCTCTAAAGGATTAATTAAGGCTTTTATAGGAATTAAATCCCCCAAAATACCCCCGAATATAAGACCCCATATAGTAGTTGAAACTCCACAAATACCAATAAGTTTAATTAAATTTCCTTCACCCTTCTTCATCTTTGATTTGTATACAATAAATCCACAAGCTAGGGCAATTATTATACCATATGCAGCATCACTTAGCATCATTCCAAAGAATACAACATAAAAGAAAGTCATAATTGTATTTGGGTCAATATCTTTTGTGCTTGGACAACTGTACATGTTTGTTACACTTTCAAAAGGTGTTACAAGTTTATTGTTTTCAAGTAGAATTGGGAAACCTTCTTCTTTATTTCCTTCCTCTGTTTGAACACAACAATCAAACTTTTCTGTGATTTCACTAATTAGATCACTGGCACTTTTACTTGGTAACCAACCATTAAGACAGAATGTTGTTTTTGTTTTTACAAGTCTCTCTATAATCTTTTTCTGGTCTCTTTCTATAGTGTAAAAATCATATAGATTTTCAAGCATGTGTATATTATTTCCATGATTTTTGATTTCTTCTGCCTTATTTTTAGAAACGTTTTCCTGTCTAATTATCATTTCATTGTATTTCTTGATAGCTTGTGATGGTGTCCCTTCCTCACTTGGTAATGTAACTATTGAAAAATTAAATTCTTTAAGAACTTCTGTAGCATTATCAAAAGTTTCTTTTAAAGTAATTAAATAAACATAGTTCATTAACTTGTCAGAGTCAATAATTCCAAGAACACTTTCTGGCACTTCATCCTCTAGTCTAACTCTTAAAGCATCAATATTTGCATTTGTGGGTATAGTTCCTAGAATAGTTTTTGTATACTTAGTTTCCATCTTTTCAAAAGGAACATCAAAGTTTACCCACGGCTCTAACATACTTTTATTGTTATTTAATAAATTTATGTTACTCCTTATTGTACCTATCTCTTTATTTAGAGTATTTAACTCCAAAACTTCAGCATAAATTTCCTCTTCTTTTTCACTGTCAATTTTGTTAAATTCTCTTTTTGGTGCAAACATAGCTTTCTTTTGTTTCACTAGTGAAGAAACAATGTCAATCGCTTGATTTACATGTGCCATCTTCTGCTCTAGCATTATAACCTCTGACTCCTCACCATCTTTTGTAAGATGATTTTTTAACTCATCCATTTCAGTAAGAAAGGCACTATCATCAATTTGAACAAATCCACGGTTCATAAGTAGCTTTAAAATTTGGCTTTTTTGAGCTTCTAAGCCAACAATAGATATCTTGTTCATATTAACTATTGCCATATTATCTCACTACCTTTCCAATAACCGCTTCGATTGCCTTACTTCGTCTTTCTGTCGCAGTTTTTTCAATTTTCAGACATTCACTTTTAGCATCTGCCAAGATTTTATCAACCTCTGCTTTACTGTCGGTGACTGCCTTCTCAACAAGAGTTTCTTCCATAAGCTTTGCTTGCTTTTTTACATCAGCCAAGATGCTTTCACACTTGTTTACAGCATCCGCTCTGATAGACTCTGCATCAGTAACAGCTTTTACTTTAATACTGTCTGCTGTCTGCTCTGCCTCAACAATGCTTTTTATTATTTCAAAAGCCATCCAAATCACCTCTCTTACCTTTTTACTATGTATATAACTAATTAGAGTTTTTTATTCTAATTAGATTACTACCTCATTGTTAAAGTATAAACAGCATTTTTATATAATAATTAATTTTTTTCAACATTTATTTTTTAGTAAAACACATTTTAGAGTAGTACTTGCTTAGACTTACATTCTTTTTTGACTTACTTTTAGACTATGACATGAGTATGATTTTTAAATATCATTATTTTCAATAATTATAATTTAAAGCAATATGGTTTGTCAATAGCGTTATTTTGTTTTGAAATTAACGTTTTATCGACATTTTTAATTTTTATTTCAATTTTTTTTTACGTATAATTTTATTTACTCCATATAAATTATTTTTATCTTTTTTTCAACAACTAAAATGATAAAACTTATTGTTTTTTTTGAATTTTTAGAAATATCTTATATTTTTTCATCTAACTTTTATAAATCATTAGCTCATATCGATTTTTGTCAGCTTATTTTAGTTTAATTTTTTCTAAATTTATTAGAGATAAGTTAATCCTTTTTTAAGATTGATAAAATTTACACTTATTTTTTAATATTTTGATCTTTCAATTATTTTTAACTTTAAATAAATAATCTCACTAATTAGTTTATATATTATATATTCGCCAACATGATGAAAAAATCCTCGAACCAATCACTCCAATCTTCAATAGGATATGCAGCTCCTCCATTTACACTTTTTAAAAGATTTGATGTATATTCTTCTCCTATAGAAAAAAGTTCACCTATTGTTATATCATATCCTCTAGATGTAACTACTTTGCAAAATGAATCCATAACATCACGTTGTTTTCTTGTTTCCATAATCTCTTTCTTAAATGCTGAATCTTTCTTTGCTTCATCTAAAATTTTAATTAGCTTTTCATTCATTGTATGCTCTCCTTTTTAGTTAATCTTACTATATAAAAAAGAAGCCATCTTAAAAAAACTAAGATGACTTCACTTAATCGTTATAACAGTACATTTACTAGTATAAAATAATTGGTGTACCTGGTTCTATATTTTCATATATTTTCTTTGCCTTAGAAAAAGGTGTATTTACACATCCATGTGAACCTGAGGACCTATATATACCTCCACCAAAAGAGCCTCTCCAAGTAGCATCATGAATTCCTATATTTCCGTTGAATGGAAGCCAATAACTTACAGGTGAACTATAACCTTGACCAGTTAAAGAAACATTTCTAGCCTTATAGTTAAGAGGATATATACCTGATGGTGTAGCAAAGCCTCTACCTAAATCTCCTGTTACAACATCTGTTGATACAAGCATTTCTCCATTTTTAAAGAACCACATGTGTTGGCCAGAAAGACTAATCTCAACATATGTATTACCAATATCATCTTTATTACGAGATACAGCTTTTTGTATGTAGATAGGTTCTCTTGTAACATTTTTACCAGCTTTTACAACATCAACTAAAGCTTCAGCTTCTTTCTTTTTATCTATCAACCATCCATAAATTCCACCTGAAATAGTAATATCTTTGCCAGTTGCAGTTTTAAATGGTCTTGAATCTCCAAAAGTACTATATTTTTTACTTAATCCTCTTGTATACTCTACCATCGCATCATTATCGAAAGTTATATCATAGTTTTTTTCTGAGTCTACTTTTAGCCACTTATTAATCTCAGAACCATCTAAAGTTTCCTTACGGTCACTAAAATCATATGTAACAACTACACCGATATATTTATCTAATGTCTTAATAGCTTCTTTTAACTTTTCTGAATCCTTTGTATTGTTCGGAGCTTCATATATTTTACTCTCCTCTAAAGAAACAGACGTAACACCAGAATTAATTGATTTTTGTACTAGTTTATAAAAATCATCTTTTTTTACTTTGTTTCCAAGCACCTCTGGTACTATAACATAAGCATTTTTACTACTATCATACTTAGGGTATGCACTCTTAGGCTCTACAACGTTTTTACTCTCAAAACAAGATAAAGCATTAAACCCTTTTTCTAGTAAATCTTTATCATATGAAAGAGTTACCATATTATTATACTCTTTAGATTTAAATATTCCACCAATCCATCCAAATGCACTTTGGCTATCTTTTATTTTTTGAACCTTATCATCTGGTGTAAACTTTAAGTCTATATCTTTTGCCTTTATTTGTTCTTTTTTATTGTTTCTTTCCTCTAGACTTAAAGTATAAGAATTAGTACTTGATGTTAATAAATCATTTACTTGTTCAACTGTCTTTCCTGATGCTTTAACACCATTAATAGTTGTACCAAAGTAAAAATGATTTCTAAAAAAGATTGCCATCCCTATATAAGCTACAATCAAAACACCTACTACTATAGCTATCTTAACTTTTAGATTTTTTTGCCCACTTTCTTGTTTTGCCTCTTTTCCTTCAATCATAACTAAATCCTTTCTTCATTATAATTACCTATGTACTTTACTAGTTTTAAAAAAAACCTTATTTCTTCTATATACCCAAACTATTATATTATTAATTTATATTTTTGAAGATAGAGTTATTTACATGATATCAATTTATCTTTCAGATAAAATGCTTATTGTCAATGCCCCCTTTCAAAATCCCTTAAATATAACCTCTGCTATAATAATATATTACCATACTTTTAAGCATCAGTGTGCCTATCTGTCTATTTTTGTGACATAAAACTACTATTTTCAAAAAAAGAAACTAATATCTTGTTAGTTTCCTTTTTTGATTCATTCTTATATATTAGTTTCAACTTAACATAACGTTGTTATATACATTTTATATAATTATTATTTAATTATTTTAGTTTCTATCTCTTTTCCATCTGCATATTCTTTAAGTAAATCCTTAGCATATCCAAAGTACTCTTCAATATCTGATTCTGGACTAAATGAAAATATACAAATTAGTATTTCATTTGCATCTGTTGTTATCATAGCTCTCTCAGAATCACTAGTTGGACTTCCGAATTTGCCTAATGAATCAGATAATATAGGTAGATTCTCTATATTTATCAACTCTTTTCCAATACCTTTATACTGCTCACCTTCATCACCTACAGTAAAACATATTGGTGGATGTAATTTACTTACATTATATGTGCCAACTGGATATAATGATTTTATAGATATTAAATTATTTATTTCAACTATATTATTTATTGTATATAGACCCTTCCCTTGAACAATTCTTCTAACTAATGCTTCTGAAGACGTTCTATATCTACTTGGATTTTTACCAAGTTCTTTATATGCATCTCTTGCATCTTTAATCTTATCCAATTTAGTAATATCTTCAATTTCTAGCTTTTGATTTAAAATGTCACAAAACTCATTTATCCCATTTATTAACTTTTCTGAGCTTTTATTTACTACTACTTTTGCTTGGATACACCCCAACTTTGCATCAGGCCATTTGTCCTTAAGTTTTTTATCAATACTTATATCTATCATACTCAAACAACTCCTATACATTAAATTTTTAGTTAAGTCTTTATCATCTATACATTATAGTACTATTCTTTTGTTAATAACATATTTATATTTAAAATAATTTATTTTTAACCAATTTTTGTAAAATGCAATTCCTTTCCTCATATATAAACCTTACAAAATTAAAAACACTAATTATCTAGCAAGCATTGATTAAATCCAAGCATATATAATAGTGTTTTATATAAAAAATTAAATTTTACTTTTAAAGTAATTCTATAAAATTTTGAACTGGCATTGGTCTTGCAAAATAAAATCCCTGAACTAAATCACATCCGAATTGTTTCATTAACTCAGCCTGTTTCTTAGTCTCAACACCTTCTATAATTACAATTAAATCTAATGATTTTGCTAGAGATACTATAGACTTTGCTATATTACGACTTTTCTCATCATTTTCAATACCATTGAGAAAAGATTTATCTAATTTTAATACATCAATTGGCATATCCCTTAGACAACTAATAGAGGAATAACCTGTCCCAAAATCATCCATAGAAATTGAAAATCCATACTTCCTTAATTCATTTAAAACACTCTTTAATATATTTAATTCATTAATAGCTACAGTTTCTGTTATCTCAATTTCAATTAAACTTGAATGTATGTTATATATTTGGATAGTACTATTGATAAATTTTACAATATCTGGTTGATATAACTCAACTCTAGATAAATTTACTGAAACTGGTACTAATTTTTTTCCTTGTTTTTCCCATCTAGATAAATCTCTACAGACTCTCTCAAATACAAATCTACCTATTTTTAAAATCAATTGACTTTTTTCTGCTATTGGAATAAATACCCCTGGACTTATAAATCCATGTTCGGGATGATTCCATCTTATCAGTGCTTCACTTCCTATCATCTCTCCATTTACAAGTGAAAACTTAGGCTGATAATAAACTTCAAATTGATTCTTTACTAATGCTGTCTTTATATCATCTAAAATTATAGATTCCTCACTAAGCTTATTTCTAACATCTTCATTATAAATAGCATAGTTTATATTTTTACCTTTAGCAACAGACCTTGCCATATTGGCTTTATTCACAGCTTTTTGAGCATCTATTTCGCCTTCTTCTACAAAGTAAATACCCACACAAAGAGAAATTTCAAATACTGTATTTAAATTACTTTCAATATTATTTCGTATACTATCAAGTTTTTTTATAATTTTATTTCTTCCATTTTTATATTCACATAAAATAGCAAAATAATCACTTGAAAGTCGTGCATATATTTCACCTTCTGTTAATTCCTCTTTTAAAGCTATGGCTATAGTAATTAATAGATTATCACCAAATTCATATCCAAAAGTATCATTAATCATTTTAAAATTATTAATGTCAAAATATACTATAATGTAATTTAAAGATGGTTTATTTAAAAGATGCTTACTACATTCTCTATAGAATTTATTTTGATTTCCTATATGTGTAACTCTATCTTCGTATGCTAAACTTACTATTTCTTTTTCATTAGATTTTTTTATGTAAATCACATAAAAAACAATTGCAATAAATATTAATATAATAAATAACACTGCATATACAGCTCTCTTAATAATTTGTTCAGAATTACTAAATATTACATTTTCTGGAACTGAAAAAATCAAATTCCAATCCTTTATATAATTATTTTTACTATTACCATTATCCATAGTAGCATATCCTATATATCGTCTTTCTCCTGATATATTTAAAAATGTTGCACCTGTTTTATTTTCTTCTAATTGTTTTTTTAATTTATTTACATCTTTAATATCATTATCCTTTTTTAATAATTCATAAATATTTTTTGATAATCTATCTTGTTGAGGATGAAGTACAACTGTACCATTATTTTTTACAACATAAGATATACTATTATTTTCATAAAAAGATACATTTATAAGTTTCATTAGAGTATTGACATCATAAGTACAATACAAAACTCCAACTACTTTATCATTATTTAGTATTGGTACTGAGATAGTAACCTTTTTTACAGACTTATTTACTTCGTCAATGTATGGGCTTGAAACATATACTTTACCATTAATTGAATTTTTAAAGAATTCTCTACCTTTTACAGAAAACTTATTGCCCTTAGTATTTTCTGCATTACCATTTATATCAACAATTGCCATAGTATAAAATTTTTGGTTTTCCATCTCATCTAAAAGTTTTTCCATTTTTTCTTGTTTAGATATATTTGGATTTGAAGTATAATAACTCGAAAAAATATTTAAAACATCTAAATCTTTTTCAATTTGTCTTTGTGCTAATTGAGAACCTTGTATTGCAACTTCTTCTATATGTACTTCTGCCTCTGATATAAGAAGATTTCTTGTATCTTCTATATATAGATATCCTAATATCAGAAATAATGATGCTAATAAAAGAATTATCATTAATGTAACACTTTTATTTCTTTTAGTCATCTTACCCCTCCCTTAATTAGTCAACACTTTATATACCTATTTTATATCTTTTTAATACAAATTTGTTACTTATCTTACATACAAATATGCCTAAATATTACATATAGATTCATTCTAATTATTATAATAACATTCTTTAATTGAATTTTGAATTAAAGTTTCAAAACTATTTATATTTTTTCAAATAAAAAATCCCATATACAATGAGATTATATATCTCATGTATACAGGATTTTAGTTTATTTATTTTATAGTAAGTTTTGTAGTAAACTTATTTTCCATAATATGAATTTAGATACATTTTTTTTATTTCATTCATAAGAGGATATCTTGGATTCGCGCCTGTACATTGGTCATCAAAGGCTTGAACCACCATTTCATCTAGTGAATTTATAAATTTAGATTCATCAACACCAAATTCTTTTATAGTTTTAGGAATACCAACTTTACTCTTTAAATCTTCAATAGCTATCAATAAATTTTGGAATTTTTCTTCATCAGAATTTCCGTTTAATCCCAAGAATGAAGCTATTTCAGCGTATCTCTTTAATGCCTCTGGATACTTATATTGAGAGAAAGCTCCCATTTTCTTTGGTGCATTAGAAGAATTAAATTTCATAACATTTGTTATTAAAAGAGCATTTGCAACACCATGTGGTACATGGTGGAAAGCACCTAATTTGTGAGCCATAGAGTGACAAACACCTAAAAATGCATTTGCAAAAGCCATTCCCGCCATTGTAGAAGCATTTGCCATTTTTTCTCTTGCTTCTGAGTCTTTTGCTCCATTATCGTATGCACGTGGAAGATATTCAAATATACTCTTAATAGCTTGTAAAGCTAGACCATTTGTATAGTCAGTTGCAAGCATAGATACATATGCTTCTAATGCATGAGTTAAAGCATCAATACCAGACGCAGAAGTTAATCCTTTTGGCATATTCATCATCATATCAGCATCAACTATAGCCATATTTGGCATCAACTCATAATCTGCTAATGGGTATTTCACTCCTGTATCTTGGTCAGTTATAACTGCAAATGGAGTTACTTCTGAACCAGTCCCTGCTGATGTTGGTATAGCTACAAAACTAGCTTTTTCTCCCATCTTAGGAAATGTATATACTCTTTTTCTTATATCCATAAATCTCATTGCTAGGTCTTGGAAATCTACTTCTGGATGTTCATATAATGTCCACATTATCTTACCTGCATCCATTGCACTTCCTCCACCTATAGATATTATTACATCTGGGTTGAACTCTCTCATAGCTTTAGCACCTATCTTTGCACATTCTAATGTTGGGTCTGGTTCAACTTCAAAGAACGTAGTATGCTTTATGTTCATTTCATCTAATAAATCAGTAACTGTTTTAGTATATCCATTATTGTAAAGGAATGTATCTGTTACAATAAAAGCTCTCTTTTTATTCATTACATCTTTAAGTTCTTTTAAAGCCACTCCCAAACATCCCTTTTTAAAATAAACTTTTTCTGGTGCTCTAAACCAAAGCATATTTTCTCTCCTCTCAGCTACTGTCTTAATATTAAGTAAGTGTTTAACTCCTACATTTTCAGATACTGAATTTCCTCCCCAAGAGCCACACCCTAGAGTAAGAGAAGGAGCTAATTTAAAATTATATAAATCACCTATACCACCTTGAGAAGAAGGAGTGTTAATTAAAATTCTACAAGTTTTCATAGCTTTAGTAAATTTATCAAGCTTTTCCCTCTGATTTACATCGTCAATATATAGTGAAGATGTATGACCAAACCCTCCATCTTCTACTAATTTTTCTGCTTTACTAACTGCATCATCAAAGTTATTTGCTTTATACATTGCAAGTACTGGTGAAAGTTTCTCATGCGCAAAAGCTTCTTCTATTTCAACTGATTCAACCTCGCCTATTAAAACTTTAACATCAACTGGAACTTCAAAACCTGCTAATTTTGCTATTGTACAAGCTGTTTGTCCAACGATTTTAGAGTTTAATCCTCCATTTACTAAAATTACATTTCTTAATTTTTCTGTTTCTTCTTTATTTAATAAGTAAGCACCACGCTCTTTAAATTCTTTTTTAACTTCATTATATATATTTTCTAATACTATAACTGATTGTTCAGAAGCACATATCATACCATTGTCAAAAGTCTTAGATACAAGAATTGAATTTACAGCAGTTTTTATATCTGCACTGTCATCAATTATTGCTGGCGTATTACCTGCACCAACTCCAATAGCTGGCTTTCCAGATGAATATGCTGATTTAACCATCCCAGGACCTCCTGTAGCAAGAGTTAAATCAACTTCCTTCATAACAGTTGTAGTTAATTCCAAAGACGGTTCATCAATCCATCCAATTATACCTTCAGGAGCACCAGCCAAAACAGCAGCTTCAAGAACTACCTTTGCGGCCTCTATAGTAGAATTTTTTGCTCTTGGATGTGGAGAAAATATTATTCCATTTCTAGTTTTTAGAGCTAAAAGTGATTTAAATATAGCAGTGGAAGTTGGGTTAGTTGTAGGTATAACTGCTGCAATAACTCCTATTGGCTCAGCTATTTTAGTCATACCAAAGGCTTCATCTCTCTCTATAACACCACAAGTTTTAGTTTCTTTATATGCATTGTATATATACTCTGATGCATAGTGATTCTTTATAACTTTATCCTCAGCAATTCCCATACCAGTTTCTTTCTGTGCCATTATAGCTAGAGGAACTCTTTGCTTATTAGCTGCTAAAGATGCTGCTAAAAAAATCTTATCTACTTGTTCTTGAGTATATGTAGCAAAGATTTTTTGAGCTTCTTTAATTTTTGCTAATTTTTTAACTAGATTTTCAACATTATTTACAACACATGTCTTATCTGCCATAACTTCTTTTCCCCTTTTATTTTCTATTATAACCTGTTCTTTATTAGCCATTTCAATGCCCTCCTAGAATAGTATAATCTTCTTTTTTATGTTAATTTATTAACAGTATAGCATGTTGTTTTTATATTTTCAAGTTATTTTTTTAACATTTTATTTTTTATTTAGTATTATATTATTCAGATTAGTAATAATATACTTTACAAATATCTAGATTAACTATATATTACTTTATTTTTTATATAAGTTGCAGATAGATTCATCTCAACACTTAAGGATAACGTTATTATTTTAACATTTATAGTTTCTTATTTTTTCAATAAAATAATTAAAGTCCAGCAAATAATATTGCTGGACTTTGTTAATATTACATATTTATATACATATATCTATTACATCATTAATCTATTGGTGTGGACTTTTTATAACAGGTTGTAACTGTTTATTATCAAGAGCAAGCTCTATAGTTGGAATTATTAACTCTGTATGTGCAATCATAGAATTAGGCTTTGCATTACAATTATCTTGACCAAAAGGTACAAAATATATATTTTTAGAGTTAAGAAGAATACCAATATTTTTGAAATTAAAGCTTAGAGCATCATTAGTTGATATAGATATTACAAGTGGTTTATCATTGCGAAGATGACCCTTTGCTGCCATCAATACTGGAGAGTCTGTAATACCATTTGCTAACTTAGCAGCAGTATTTCCAGTACAAGGAGCTATTATTATAATATCAGCAATTCCTTTAGGACCAAAGGGTTCTGCTTCTTCAATTGTAACAATAGGTTTATTTCCTGTAAGTTCATAGGCTTTTTTCATAAATTCCTCAGAGTTTCCAAATCTACAATCTATATTTTGTGATGCGTCTGAAAATATAGTATGCACTTTTGCTCCTGCTTTTACCAAATTCTCTAACTCTATAAATATTTTATCATAAGTACAAAACGAACCAGTAAATCCTACTCCAATTGTAAGTCCTTCAAGTCTCATCTCTAATCCCTTCTTTCATTTATAATATTTTCTATAGCGTTAACAAGAATTTCACCAGATGTCTTTGGTGAGTATTTACCAGGAAGCCCAAGACAAAGATTTGCATTAATATCTAAATTTTGTGTAACAGAATAATCTAATCCACCAGGAGAAGAAGCTATATCTATAATAGTTACTTCTCGTGATACTTTTTCTAATTTCTCTTTTGTTAAAATACATTCTGGTATAGTATTAAAAATATAATCAAACTTTGAAAGATTTTCATCAAGTTGATTTAAAGAAATACTAGAATATCCAAATGCATTAGCTGTACTCCTTGCATCATTCTTTCTTGCTCCAACACATACATTTGCATCTAAAGCATATAATTTTTTAGCAAGTATTTGTGCACATCTTCCGAATCCCAGTACTAGACAATTACTTTGGTGCATATTGATTATACTTCTTTTAATAGCTTCTGCTATAGCTCCTTCAGCTGTAGCAACTGCATTTAAAATAGCAACATCATTCATCTTCATAAAATCATAAACCTGAATAGAGTGTTGCTCACAAAATTTGTAAACTTTAGTTGGTATGTTTCCTCCAAATAGTATTTGGTTAGGAGATAAGTTAATTAACAAGTTATCAATAGTAGTATCGAGACAACCATCAGTATTTTCAATACTAAACTGATTTTTTGTAAATGGAATTGGACATAAAATAATGGAACTTTTGGATAGTGCTTCAGCTAGTGAAGTTGCTTTTCCAGCGATTCCATTTATAATTTCATTAGCTATTCCATATATAACTACAGAATATCCTTTATTAATTAGTTTTTTTACCATGTACACTTGTCGCAGGTCTCCGCCTATAACAGTTATATCGTATTGATTTGACATATTGTAAGCCTCCTTTACTATATACAATATGTTTTTATCAATATATTGGTTCACTAAAATTATTAAATATTATACTTCTAACATTCCTAATAGTGCCAATCTATCTATCTTTTCAGAAGATGTATAGGGTAATGAATCTAAAAAAATAATTTTTCTTGGAACTTCATTTCTAATTAAATAAGTTCTAATCTCAATCAATAAATCTTTCTTTGTAATTTTATCTACAGTTGTTACGAATAATGCAATTTGACTTCCCCTTATACTATCTAAATAAGGTAATACAACTGCATTTTCAATTTGAGGAATTCTTTTGACTACATTTTCAACTTTTGTAGAACTAACTTTGAACCCACCAATATTTACAACATCATCACTTCTTCCTTCAAATATTAAATATCCATCATCATCAAAATATCCAATATCTTTAACAGAATAAGGCTCTGATGCATTATATACTGCATATTTGGTATTTACAAAAATCATTCTATCCTTAATATATACATCTATTTTTGGAAATGGCTTACCTACACTTAATGGTTTCTCAATCAATTCATCATAAGACAAATATGTAATGTAGTTTAATTCACTTGCTCCATAATATAAAATAATTTCAGAATCTGGCATATATTTTTTTATTTTTCTTGCAACATCCTCAAACAACAATTGAGAACCTGTAAAAACGCTTCTAACTTTAACTATTGTATCACTTAAATGTTTAACCAGTAATTGAAGCTTTGTAGGTATAAGATATATGTTAGTTATATTGTATTGTTTTATTGCATTTATCCATGTTTTACAGTTTAAACCTGAACTTACTACAATACTGCCACCTTCATATAGTACTGACATTATAGAATTTAGATTTCCTGTAAAGCTAAGTGTTCCATTGATAAATAAAATAGAGTCCTCAGAAATATAAAAAATTTCATTTTGTATAGGAAAAAATCCAGCCCAGCTTTCATATGTTCTATATAATACTTTTGGGACATTTGTAGAGCCTGAAGATAAAGCTCCCATACAAATCTCTTTATCTAGATAATTTAAAATATTATTATATTGATATATATTTATACTGTGATGGTCTATAGAGGAATTAGTTATCTTTAACGTCCTATTGCTACTACCACTAGATAAATCATTTATATCTATATTCTCATCAGATATAATAATTGAAATATTATTCTTTATTAAAATATCACTTAATACTTTTTTAGAAAGATTATAGTGACAAATGATAGGCACATTATTTGAATAGTTAATACCTAAAAAACTTACTAATTGGAACTTTATATTTTTAGAATAAATTAAAACAGGAATATTTTCACCTATAGAAATTTGTCTCCCAATCTCTTCACTATCTCTTAATATATTGTCATAAGTATACTTTACTCCATCTATAATCAAAAAATCTTTATCTTTATAGCTGTTTCTTTTTGCTTTCAAAAGTTCATAGTAATTCATAATCTACACCCTTTCAATCAGTAAAGCAGAGCCTAATCCTCCAGCAGCTGCTATAGAGCAAATTCCATATCTTCCATTAGTTTTTTCAAGTGCTTTCAAAAGATGTAACGCAATAATTGCACCAGAGGCACCATATGGATGACCATATGCTAGAGCCCCTCCAAATATATTATATCTATCAATTAATTCTGGATATTTTCTTTGAAATAGAACATCTATAACTGCAAATGCTTCATTAAATTCAATAGCAGATATGTCCATATAGTTAAGCTTTTCTATCTCCAAAATCTTATCCATAGCTTTTATAGCAGATGTTGGACTTAATTGTGGTTCTGTCCCTATTGTACAAGAATTTATAACTTTAGCTTTTGGGTTCTTTTTAGTATTCTCTAAATATTTTTTAGAACACAGTATAAGAAATGAAGCTCCATCATTAATAAGACATGAATTTGCTGCATTTGTAATACTTCCCTTCCCTAAAATTGAAGGTATCCTATCTAATAACCTTTGGCTCATTTTATCACGTATACCTTCATCATATGTATTGCTATTTATAGGAAATATAATATCTTCAAGAAATTTTTCTTCTCTTGTGTTTTTTGCTCTTCTATGACTTTCTTTTACCCAATAATCTAATTCTGCTTTCTCAATTTTATATAACTTTGCTACTCTTTCTGCACCTTCAAGCATGCTATTCTCACTATTATCATTTGGAGAAAATTGAGCAACTGTATAGTTTGGATTATTGATATTATATCTTTTATCATTTTTATGATATGTACGCATTGGCTGTAGAGAGCTACTCTCAAAACCTCCTGCAATAATTAAATCGCATTGTCCAGATTTAATCTTTGAAAATGCTATATCTAAACTCATCATAGCAGAAGCACATTGCATATCTACAGTAAAAGCAGGAACTTCACTTTCTATTCCTGCTGTTAAAGTCATTAATCTTGCGATATTACCTCCTGTACCAACTGCATTTCCACATATAATCTCATCAATCTTATCAATCTCATACTTTTCAATTAGATGTCTTAAAACCTCTGCTCCTAGCACCTCTGGCTGAACACATTGAAAAATTCCATTTTTTAGACCTATATGACTTCTTAATCCTCCTAATACAAAAACTTCTTCCATACATTATATCCTCTCTTCATCATAGATTTCTTTTTAGTACATTATTTAATTTAACACCTAAAAAAGATGCAATAATTGCTTTTATTGTATCTCCAATTAAAAAGGGTACCACTGCTGCAAAAAGTGCTGCTTCTACTGTCATTTGATTAAAGTAACACATAAATACTGTTCCCATAAAGTATATAATAGGCATACCAACAAAAACTGTTATTGGTATATATCTTTTAATATCATTATTATTACCTTTTAATAAGCTAATAATTAGTGCTGCAAATAAGAACCCAAAATAAAAACCACCTGTTGGACTTAGTAGTTTACCAATACCAGATGAACCTCCTCCAAATACAGGTATTCCAATTAAACCTATCATTATATATACTCCAACTGTACTAAATGCTTGTCTTGGTGTTAATATCAAAGCTATTAGATTTATCATTATTGTTTGTGCTGTTACTCCTGCTGGTGTAAATGGTAATGGTATATATATGTAGGATGATATACATAATAATGCTACACATATTGACATTTTAGTTAAATCTTGAATATTTACTCTATTATTTTTCATTTTTATAATTCCCTTCGTATGTCTTATTCAATTTAGTTTATATGTACATATAATAAAACCCCTATTGAGGCTTTGTTTTAGTATAAAAGAAAGACTGTTTTTTGTCAACTTTATTATATGTATAGGTTTACCTTTATTTTATAAGTAAACTTTATTTTAATCCTTTATGTTTTAATGGTTATTTATAAAATTTTACTTATAAACAAATCTATTTGCCCTATACTTGTAAATTATAATATGATATATTTTATATGAGATTTTATTTCATATAATAAATTAACAAGGAAGTGATAATATGAAAACTAATGAAAATCAATTAAACAACATAGATGAAGAACTAGATGAGCTTAGTAAGAAAGTTTATTTAGAATCCCCTGATTTTTGGATAAGTATTTCTGACAAAATAGTAGATAAAATTTTTGATGAAATGTTATTATTTTTTGCAGTAAAGTATGATTATTACAATATACTATCTTTTGCAATTGAAAACAATTATATAGATTTAAATATGCCATCAAAAAATAAAGATTATCCAGATATAATGAGTCATTTTTTAGACACAGCAAAACAAAATGAAGATAAAAAGATTTACAATTACCTTTTAAACTTAAATAAAGAAGATACCATAGGTGAAAATGCCTCTTTAGATGATTTAAATCACAATGCTGAGAAAGATACTTTTGAAAAGAAAGATGTGTATATTCCAAAATATATATGTCCAAACTGTAATACTAATATTTTTGATACAGGTTATAGAGTGTCAAATGATATAACATATAAATTTTCTTTTAAAGATGCCAAACCTATTGAAGTATCTAATGAGCTTTCTTCTATTAAATGTTGTAATTGTGATAAAGCAATAGAAAATGTAACTACTGACAAATTATATAGTATATGTAAAATTCAAAACTGTGATAATTGTGGTTCTAGCTTAACTAAAGTAGGAATTATTGCAAAGAAAAAAATGGAATTTAATGAGAATACTGAAGAATTTGGATATGTTTCAACCTCTTATTGCTGTAGCAATTGTGGCTCTGAAATAGATTCATCTCAAAAAGAATACTTTAAGCTTTAATATTTTTTATTTATAAAATTTTTTCAAATAAGAATACTCTGTTATTAAATATTATTATAAAATTTTTTGTGGCTATATTTGAGTATATAACACAAATAATTTTTATATAGGCACTTTAATGGTAATTAAAATTGCTATGAAATTAGATATTATTAAACTAATTTCATAGCAATTTTTAGTAATATGACTTTTATTAATTTTGGATAAATTCTATTTTCTATTTCTTTAGAGTAGCAACCATAACTCTTAAGTCAATTGTTATATTATATATCCCTGACTTCATCAAATTTAAAACCTCTTCTTCATCTAATGTAGATGTTAAAGGAGTCATTTTAACCAAATTCATTAAATTTAACACACTTATATCAATTTTATAATTGATTCTACTTTCATAAACTACATTTAGATGTTTTTTAAATACAGCTACAATGTTTTCATTATTATAATCATTATTCTTTATATTTCCCTGTATACTTGTCCTTATTTCTTTTAAATAATTTGATTCTGGAATAATCTTTACTATTATTCCATCATCACTTAATACTCTTGTAAATTCCTTATAATTTGCTGGAGAAAGTATATTTAATATTACATCAAAAGCATTATCTTTAAATGGTAAATTTGATAAATCTGAAATACACCATATAACTTTATTCTCTCCCCTTGTAGCTATAGAAATGCCTTCTTTAGCTATATCAATTCCAATTAATTTACATCTATTATTAATATTTTTATCTTCATATAATTTATTTGAGAAATATCCTTCTCCACATCCAGCATCTAAAATATAGTTAATATTTTTATTTAAAGTATAATTATTAACGATAGATTTTATTTCTTCTGTTAAATTGTCATACACATTAGAATTATATATTTCATGTCTTGATTCAAATAGCTCTTTATCATAAATAGTTTTAGTATTACTATTTAATAAGTTAACATATCCCTTTTTGGATATATCAAAGCAATGATTATTTATACATACCATACTATTTTTATCAATTGTAATCATATCATCTTTACAAAGTGGGCATTTGAATACATCTATATTTTCATTAAGTAGTAATTTAGCAACTTCTATCTTTTTTAGTTTTCCAACAATTTTTTTACCTTCATTACCTATATTTTGTTTCATCTCCATAATCTCCTTAAATTCACTATTTAATTTAAATAGCACGAAATTATGGCTACTTATATAAGGTATGTTTCTCTTGCTTATATAAAATTATGTTATAAGTTTTTTTAAATAGCCACAATTTGTGCGCTATCCTTTTAATCTAAAATAATGCATAAATGCTCTTTTATTCATTAATTTATCCTCCTATAGTTATATATTTTTTAATATTCACTAAGCTTAGGTATATATTATATATGATTTTAAGTCTTTCCATTATAAAAATATATCTATTTAGATAGTAAATCTAATGTGAATATACTAAAGTTATTTACTATATTCCATTATATATTCTTCAAATCCTGAGTCTTCATTTACTTGCTCTTTTACTATATTAAAACCTTTTTTGTTATAAAATACAACTGCTTTTTTATTGTCTTTATATACTGCTAAACTTAGATTTTTATATTCTTTAATTGCATAGTCTAAGAGTTTGCTTCCTATACCTAGACTTTGATGATTTGTACTTATAAACAAGGCTCCTATAAAACTTTTATCTATAATGCTTATGAATCCTTTTATTTCTTCTCCATCATCATATACAAAAGTTTCAGATATAGGAATGTATTCATTTTTAACAGTATTGTAGCTATTTTTCCAATAATCTTTACTTATAAAATCATGTGCTTTGATTGTACTTTCTTCCCAGATTTCCATTATTTTATCTATATCTTTATTGTTTGATTTTCTTATCATAAATTTGATTTCACCTCATTTTTTTATTGCTTTCTTATCATTATTTATATTTTATTTAGATATTACTTAGCTTATATAAAACCCGTAAAGGTTTGTATAAGCAAGACATCATAATGTTTCTTTACATACCACTTAGTTAATATAAAACGATAATGAAATGAGCTTCTCTGACTTCTTAGACTTTCTTTACATACCACTTAGTTAATATAAAACGAGGATTAAATTAATGGGAATAGCAACTAGAGAAGCTTTTTACATACCACTTAGTTAATATAAAACCATATATACCTATGTATATTTTATTTTTTAATAACTTTTTTACATACCACTTAGTTAATATAAAACAACTACTGCTGTTATTAGTTCCTTAAATACTACAGCTTTTACATACCACTTAGTTAATATAAAACGAATATGATTTTCTTTAGCATAATTAATAAAAAATTCTTTTACATACCACTTAGTTAATATAAAACCCCAAAATAGCTCTAATTGAATACATTGAAAATACTACACTTAAGCAATTATAATCTAATAAAAATATCAAATTTTGCAGTGATCGAGCAGTAGTGCAATTGAGAATAATTATTACACACTCTCAATGCCTTATATTCCAACTGTTAAACCCTATTTTAGCATAGATATCGCTCACTGCAAACCTATATAAACATTTCATCAGAATACTTATCAATACCATAACATTTCTTTTTAATTGAATTAGGATTTTTTATCTCATACACATAAATCGAATCCTCATTATTATCAATAACCTTTTCTATTTCAGAAATACATTTATGTAACTTTCCATCAGTAATATCTCCTTCAAAAACAGAATTCTGTGTCCAAGTCAAATATTTTCTAAGTATTTTTCTAATCCGATTTAATGACCTTGCTTCAACAACATCATAAGTAACAATAACAAACATTCTCTACCACCATGCCTTTAAAACTTTATACTTTTCATCATTGATAAAATGTTTAATCAATTTATAACATTCTAACCTTATAAACATTCTATACGAAACTTTTCTATTAAGATTTCTATGTTTTATAGTTGTCTGCATCTTATTTTCAAATTCTTGTAAAAATTTCTTCTTTCCTTTTTCACTTAAATAACAAATTTTGTCCTGATATTCAAAATCACTCTTATTAATTCTTTTGTTATTAATCAAGCTAAAAATTATTGTATCAATTATAATAGGCTTGAAAATTTCTGCAATGTCTAAGCTTAAGGAAAATCTCTTTGTTGATGGTTCGTGTAAAAAGCTTATTGTAGGGTCAAGTTGTGTCTTATATATCTCACTTAAAACATTCGTATACATTATGCTATTTCCAAAAGACATAAGAGCATTTACTGGGTCTTTGGGAGGTCTTTTTTCTCTCTTATAAAACTCAAAATCATCTTTCAATATTTGATTAAATGATTTATAGTATGTTTTTCTTATTCTACCTTCTTTACCCATAAGTTCTGATATTTCTTTAACATCATTCAAACCATTTAGTTCATCTTTTATAGTATCAATTAAGCTTTCATCAACTTTGTAATATCTCATATTTCTTAAAATATGGTATGACGCACTTTCCACAAAAGATTTTGCTAAATATAGCCTTTCATTTTTATCTAAATAGCAGGCTGATTGACATACTAAACTGAATCCTGATACATTTTTCTTCCTTGGGTAATATGTACCTGAATAATATCCATAGTAATTATAGAAATGAAGCATAACCCCATATTTACTTATATAATTTATCAGTTTTGTGTTTAAATCTATTTCCCCATATATATGAATATCATCAACTTGTTCTACTGGTAATATTTTTTTCTCACCTTCTAAATTATAATAGTAAATTGTATTTTCTTTTCTTCTTATATTACCATTACTTATAATATAATAATCTCTATACATTGTTACTCCTCCTTCACAAAACAAAATTCATAATAAGCACATTTTGTACAATAAGATTTCTTCTCAATTTTCGGAGGAGATAACTTCATATTTATTTCATTTATATTTATAAGTGTGTTTTCAATAATTCTTTCTTTTTCCTCTGTCAATATTAATTCTTCTTGTTTCTTTTCCTTAACATAATTTATAGTTCCTTTTTTCTCTATACCCATACTATTCTTTAAATAGTATAAATAATAGTATAACTGCATTTCATCTGCTTCTTTCATCTTTGAACTTATTTTCACTTCTTTTACATACTCGTCCTTTATTATATCTAATTTCAGGATATCATCAACTAGTACTTCTTTATTTTTCATTCTTTTATATGAATCTTCATGTACTACTTTTCCAGATAATACTCTATTACTATTTTGTTCCATAGTTATTCCTTTAGAGAATAACCATAGCTTTCTTTTACATACATAATAATAATTTATCTTTACACCTTGAACTTTTAATACTTCTAAATCTATTGGCACAAACTCACCTTCTTTAGTAAATTTTAGCCACATTGTTAATATAAAAATCAAATAATCTGGTCTATTTCCTTACCTATAAGAACGCCTTTACCAAATATCTGTTTTGTATGCTCATTTTCATGTATATCATATTTATATAAAAGTATCTTTAAATCTTCCAGACCTTTTACATCTATGTCCACTATATTTTGCTTAGCTTTATACTTTGGTATATTTACACTTTTTTTAATTATTTCTCTTCTAACTTTTTTTCTCTTAGATTTTATTTCATGTATTAATTGTTGGTCTTCATTACTATATGCCTCTGTAAGTTCTTCACCCAAATTTTTATAATTTTTTATTAAAGTTTCTTCAATTTTATTATATATATCTTCTGGTATTACTGTATATCCTTCAATATTTCTAAGTATATTTTGTGCATCTTTAGAACCCAAACTATATGGTGTTATAGTATCTAATATATTTAAAGCACTGGTAAATTTCTTTTGAAAATCTGTACCTTCTAGGCTTTTTTTAGAGTATAATATCTTAACCATTTCGACTTTAGACTTTTCTTCCATCTTTAAATATTCTTTATCATTTATAGAAGCTTTCAATAGCTCAAGCCCATTTTTTACAATTTTTTCATCATAAATACTTCCTATTCCTGTAGCCTTTTCTGTATATATAAATATATTTGGACTATTTTCTTTATACTCACGACTTCTATAACATCTGCCAAATCGTTGAAATAAACTGTCAAGTATTGAGTTTTCTGTATGAAGTTCATCAAAATCAATGTCAAGAGATGCTTCTACTAATTGTGTGGTAATCCAAATTCCAGTACTATCACTATCTTCAAATTCTTTTATATATTTTTCTAGTTTTGCTCTATCTTCTTGTATATACATAGAATGTAGGAGATTTATATTAGTATCTATTCCTTTTGAACTAATCATATTTTCTATTAGTTCATATTTTTCTACAGCACTTTTAACTGTATTTACTATTACTAAAACTTTTTTACTCATTCCACTTTGTGTTATTTTGTCTAAATTTTCATTTATTGAACTTTCTACAATAGATACACAATGTCTTATTTTTTCTGCATTACATGTTAATTCAGCTAAGTTACTATCTATTACACCTCTTTTTTTTAGTTCATCTATATATATAGTTGGCATAGTAGCTGTCATTATCATAAATCTGCCACCTATCTTATATATCATTTCTATACCTTTTACCAATACAGCTGCTATTTCTGGTGAATATGCTTGTATTTCATCTATTACTACTTTTGAATATGCTAATGTTGAGTACACTTTTTCATACCCTCTATACAAAAAAGGGAATTTAAATATTTGGTCTATTGTGGAAAATGTCAGTTTACAAGATAATAGCTTTGCTAAATCTACAATTTCATTTGAATGCTCCTGATTACTTTCTTCCAGATAATCTATTGCTGTTGAATGTAATAATCCTAGGAATGTATCATTTGAGTCTTCTACTCCAGATATATTTTTTGCCCTATCAAATAACGCATTTATACTTATCCTTAGTGGTAGAGTGAAAAATGCCTTATCTTTATCTATCCAAATTAAAGCAGTTTCTGTTTTCCCAATACCTGTAGAGGCTATCAATATTATATTTTTATCTCTATTAGATTTAGCAAATGATTGAGCCTCTCTTAAACTACCAAATTCTTTCATTAAATAATTCTCTGTGTGTTCTCCTATATTCATAACACTATTGCATTCCACAACTTCATGGGCAGAAGCACTGTGGTCTAGTCTATGAAGAATACCTTTTAACATAATATATAAATTATAATATTTGTGATTTTTATCTATTCTTTTTTCTACGCTTTGTAGATATACTTTACTTAATTTTTTTGTTTTTATTGGATATCTAACTTTAAATTCATGTTGTAGTTCATAAACTTTATTTATTAAATCTTCATCTAATATTTTCTGTATTAGATTTTTAAAATCTTTATCTATAAAAACATCCCTTTCATGGTGATATACAATAACTTGATTTAACACTGACATCAGTTCTCTATCTTTTCCCATATCTACACGACTATAATCAATAAATGCAGGAGAAATATAATTATGACCTATATTATTTTCTAGATGAGTTACTATTTTAGGTTCATTTGTTTCAATATCTATTTTACTTCTTATTAAATTTTGAAATGGAGAAAATGCTTTTCCAATATCATGGAATTCTATAACAAAATCAAGTAATTGCCAAAATTCTTCTTCATCTAAAAAATTCAAACTCTTTATACTTGACCCATAGTGTTCTCTTAAGATATTCATTTGCTTTAAAAGCTCATCAGTATGTTCTCTGAGAGTCTCTACTGGATTAGATTTAGCATATAACATACTCTTCCTCCTAATTTATAGTATTAAAATATATTAAATCCTCTTCATTATCTAGTAATATATCTCCAAATGAAATCATACTTCCCTCCTCTACATAATAACTATCTACTTTATTCCAAACTCTTTTTTTATCCTTATTAGCATCATTCTTATAATAATTATTAAGTCTATAACTTATACCCTTTATATCTGTATCTTCTAAACTTGACTTTGGTATATAAATAGGTTTTCTTATATCGTATTCTGATAACTTATAGTTTTCATAATCATTTAATTCCATGTTAGAGTCTACTTCAAATTTATTAACTTCTACAAATCTAATATCATTAATTCTTACTAAATCCTCTTTTCTACCTAATGATAAATGCTCACCACAATTTAATAAACTATCATATAATTTTTTTAATAATTCAAAATCTCCACCTATATGAATTATCAGATTTACATTCAATAGCATATGACTGTTCATTGGCATAGATGTAATACTATCCTTTTTATAAAAATATGTTGTCTGGTAGTTATTAAATATACTTTCATATGTTCCCTGTACGCTTATATTAAATGGTATATACTCTGTAGCATTTAATATTTTGTGAATTAATCCATTTACAGTAGAATATGGTGGCAGTGGATAAGTCTCTGTAATCTTCATAGCAAACGGCTTTTTATAGCATGCAGTTTCTTGAAATAAATCTAATTTCAAAACCTTCATATTAATTCACCTCATAATAGTCCATTACTTCTTTAACAAGCTGTCCAAAAAATTTATCTACACTTAAAAAATTATCTTCAAATAATCCCTTAAATTCTTCTTTATTTGTAAATGCTCCATCTAGCATGCCAACATAGGTAAACTCTTTTAAATCTTTTCCTAAAAAAGTACCTCGAACTACTTCTTCTATAGGTTGTTTATTTACTTTAAATCCATTTTTATCTCCTTTTAATTTAATTCTACCTAAGAAAAATGGATTTGCTATTTCATATACTCCTCCTACTACAAATAAAGGAGATAAATTTTCTTGTCTACCTCTAATATTTCTATTCAATATTTTTATTATTTCTAAAAATTCTACTACTCTCTTACATTTCTCTTTATTTTCAAGTTCTATATCTCCATCCTTACCTATTTTAGATAAATCTATAGTCACTGTATATGTATAATAACTTAAATGTTGTTCTATGTTTGCAAGGTTAGGGTGTTCTCCTATTCTATCTGCCAATCCTTTATTATTTAAAAAATCCATATCGCTTCTATATGGCTCAAGAGAAATCGCATTACTCAATCTTATAGTAGCTTCTCTAGTCACTGAACCACCTTTTTTATCTTTCTCATCTTTTTTATTTGTTTTCATATATCCAAATAGGTCCATTTCTTCTGATTCTTTTATACTTATATTATCTTTAAACTGAACTGTACCTTTTCCTTTATCTACAACCTGTAAATTCCAATTAAATAACTCTGCTGCTAATCTGACTATATCATATCTTAGACATTGACGAGATGCAAATGTATAGATATTTCCATCTCCTCTACTTAGTTTTTTTAATTCAGATATATTGGTTATTCCTTCACCATAGTTTAAGCTTTGAGCTTGCGTTATTACAGTAAAAGTTAATCCTCTTTTCATATTATTTTTCCTCCTTATTATCTACTTTTATATTTTTTCTATCACATTTTTCTGACATTAATCCCATTGTAAATGCGTATCCTATAGCTTCAAAATCTAAATCCTCTTCGCTAAGCATATGTAAAAATTCTTCTGGTGGGGTTTTTTCACTTGGTGAAAAAATTCTTAAAACTGTTTGAAAAAAATCATTCTTATTACCAACCTTAATCAAATTTAAAAGCTTGTATGTTATTCCTTCTATTTTATTTTTAGCATTCTTATCAATATAGTAATCATGTATTTCACAACCTGATTCATAAACTTTTTTCAACTTTTTATAATCCATTTTATACACTCCCCTCTTATAGTTATTTACTATTGTTCTTAATTGAACTAGTCTAAAGCAATCTGCTCCTGATATATTTGACTTATTACTACCTTCCATATCATTTTTAACTTTTTCTCTTAAAGTATTATTAATTAAATGCTTCAAGTCCCTATTTTTTAAAAGTAAATCTAATACATTTGATTTAAGCTTATAATCATATATGCCTTGTATTTTTTTACTTGCCTTCCCATTCGTAAATATTTTTGCTAAATAAGTAGGAATATTAAAGTAATTTATTTTACACTTTTTAGCATCTATACTTGCTTTAAATTCTACAAAAAGAATATTCCTAAGTTGCCATTCACTTTTTAATTTATTTTCTTCTACTATGCTTTTTATAAATTTATTAAAAAAGTTTTCATCTTTGGAATCTGGTAACTCACTTTTCTGTAATTTCAACTCATTATTTCTCTCAAAAAGCTCATTTATTGAAGTATCCATATTAACAAATAAATAAAACTCATTTTCTTCATTAGTTAAATAATTCTTTCTTGTATAAGTAGCCCCTGCTGGAGTACAAAACAATATAAGCTTACAAATATCACATATTGATGATGTGTACTCCTGATTCCAAAACATATTTCTAGCATTATTAGTACTTACTCCAAGTGGAGCAAAATTACTTTCTGAATACTCGTCTAATATACCTTTGTACGAACCACACATTTCACATACTTCTAAACTATCCATATACTTTTTTATATCTTCTATATTTTTATTTTTCTTTATGAATTTATTGTTTATTTCTTTTATAATTTTTTCTATAGTATTTATACTAGACTTACTAACTTTTTTTTCACTTACATCCTTAGCTATACTATCTAATCTATCATTTAAATAGTTTTTTAACTTATCATAGTCATTTTCTTCTAATAAATCCTCTAACTCTCCAAAATATATGATTTGTCTTAAATAATCATTAAACATTACCTGTTTTAATCCATCTAAATCTAACTTAGCCTTAGCAACATTAAAAAAACTAACTTGTCCAAAATAATTATCTTGAACTACATATTTATAAAGATTGGCTGTAAGTCTGTCATTTATTGATTTTACTTTAAATATATCCATAATCTCATCAATTAAAGTCTTTAATAAATCAAATTCATCATAACTTTTTATCTTAGACATAATGTCTAGCTTTTCTTTTATCAAGTTAGAATTATGTTCATCAAATTTTTTGACTTTATCATTTTGTTGTTTTATATTATCTTTAATTTTCTTAATTCCATCTTTTATTTTATCAGGCTTGGATTTAATAAAATTTATACTGTACTCAACACTCTTCCTAATCCTTTTTGATACATCATATTCATCCATAAAGTAATTAAAATAATACTCATGAAAGTTTTCAAGAAATGAACTATCAAATTCGATATAATCTTCCATAATAAATATTTGTTTTTCAGTATCTGATTTTTTTAGTATATTTAGAAATCCAACTATTCCCATATTAAAGAACCAGTCACCCCTATAAACTCTTAACTTCATTTATATCACCTCCATTCTAAAATATCTACATCCCCAAATCCTTGAGCTCGTCTAAAGCCTACCCCTAAATTGTAGATAAGATTTAAATCATCAATATCTCCTCTCAATATAAACTTACCTTTGTAACCATTAACATATTGATATTCTTTACCTGTTATTTTTTTAAACTCTCTTAAACTCTCTTTCACTACTACCTTTTTAAGACCTACATTTTCAAACTCTAACTTTCTTTTTAATCCTTCTCCCCTATAGTTTTTGACAACTTTATTAGTTATATAGTTTAACTCTTCTATATATCTATCATCACTTATATCTAAGAATTTTCCTTCTTTAGACTTTATGCATATTGGAGATAAAGCATTGAATAGTACCATATCTTCTGTTATCTTCTTTTCTCTTGATAAATCTATTCTAATTCTTGTAAGTTCATAGTCTTTGTATAAACATTTTTTAGAAGTTATTAAACCATTATATATATGGAAACCTAATTCTAAATCTGGAGTACTTATATTCAGTATTACTTTATCTTTAATAATAAAATGCTCACCTTCAATACTATACTTTTTTATATAAACTGAAAATGTGAAATTTTTAGTTTTTTTATTATGCTTTTCGTTATAATAATATATGTCTTTATAATAATCTTCACTAGATTTTCTTATTGCTTCTTTTATAATACTCATGAAGAGCGAATTATAAGATATTGGTATACAATCTGTACTAAATTCAATTTTCATTTTCATAATATCACCTCTCTCAACTAATATATTAACACTAGACCGTGAAGTATATTGGTCCAAGTATAAATTATTTGAAAAAATCAGTAAATTTTTTTCATTTTTTCAATCTCTGACAATATATCATTTCTAAGTCTATCTGGTTCTACAACCTCAACATAGGCTCCCATACTTAAAATCCAACTTTTTATCTCTTCATAACCACTCATTCTAGCTTTAAACAATATAGATTCTTCATCATACTCACTAATTTGCTGATTATTAACCCATACCTTTTCCCTTATAATTGTTGCAAATGGTTGCTTAATTCTTATAACTATGTTGATTTCTTCTCCTTTGTAAATACCTATACTATTTTTACTATATTCATCCCAATTGAAATTTCTGTCTACAATATATTTTTCGTCCAAAACAACATAATCTTTAATTCTACATAGTTTAAAATCTATAAACTTAAGTCTTTTTTCACAAAAAGCTACCATATAAGTATCTGACTTATAGTTAAACAAACCATATGGATGTACAACTCTTTCACTGTTTCCAGAATTCAAAGAATAATATTTTATCTTGATTTTACGTTTTGTTGTATATGCTCTAGTTATTTCATTACATTTCTTTTTTTCAAATCCATAATCACAATTACATTTTGCCTGTATTGTGAAGTAATCCATGTATGTATCACTTTTTTCTCCTGTATTTAATACCGCTTTTATTTTATCTACAATACTATTAAACTCATTTTTATAAATATCATTATTATACTTTAACTGTGAATTTATCATATCCAGAATTGAAACTTCATTATCTAATAGTCTAATACATGAAATGCTATTACATTTATCGATTTCATAACCACCATAAATTCCAGGCGTTGAGTTTATAAATATACCTGCTTGTTCCAAATATTCTTTATAACTTTTTATTTGTCTTTCACTTACTTCCAACTCTTCTGCTAACTCTTTGCATTTCATTTTGCCTCTACTTTGAATTAATATCATCATTCTCAATGCATTAGCTAATTTACTAATGAATAACACCCCCTAATAACATTAATTAATATTTTATATTATTTATTTCTACAGATATATACACATAACCTCTTTATACTTTATATAAGTAGAATATTTTTATAATTTTGACATTTATTATGTTATATTTGTATATAATCTTAATAATTAATACAATAAAAAATATTACTGGATTATAAGTTAATATAATTCCAGTAATACCTATTTTATATCAGTACAGCTAACTAATATATATTTAATTAAAAATACAAATTTAAGTGATATCAATTAAAAATTGACTAAATTTAATCTTATCTCTTTTAAATAATTATTTCTTATAAGTAAGAAATACACTATTTGAACTATAAACAAGCTTCCCATCACCAAAACCGCAGATGATGCTACTTCTATATCAAAAGAGTTCTTCAGTGCAGTAAGTGCAAACACCGAATGTATAACAGCCACTACATAAGGCAACAAAAATACAATCCCAATCTCAATAGTTGAAGCTTTTTTAATCTCCTTATATGTCATCCCCAATTTATTTAACTGCTCATACTTTTTCTTATCAACTTGACAATCCATATAAAACTTATTATATAAGAAACTACTTGTAGTAACAAAGAAAATTAAACCTATAAATATTGCTAAAAACATAAATGTAGAATATATTAGTTTACCAGTTTCTATCATTAATTCTTTAGAGAAAAACAAATATGGTTGCATTCTGGACTCATTATCAAATTTATCTTCAAATTGTCTACATATCTCTATAGCTTCACTTGAATCTTTTACCTCAAAAGCTGAAAATCTATCTGTTATAAATTTTGATTTTATACTATCATAAAAATTATCTTTTACTACATACATATTTTTATAATACGCTGGCATAACACATTCTTCCACTTGTTTTGCCACCTTTAAACTTCTGTCCCCTATAACGACATTTTCTTTGACTTTATTATTACCAGGTAGTTCTGATGCAAGCAATGATATACATTCATTATCTTCAAAATTTATAGGCTTAACCCCTATATTTTTAGTAATTTCTAAGTATTTAGATTCTTTAATTATCCTCACATTAAGGTCACTTTTCTTAGGAAATACAGTTTTAAACTCACCATTAAGTCTTACATAATTTATATCTTCTTTTTTCAACTTATTTTCTATAAAACTCATTCTTTCTCTATCTTTTTCTTTACTATCAGGTTTATTAGCATCATTATGCAAAGTCATTGTTGAATAATATATTGTGTTAGGATATATTAAATTAATTTGACGTTTTACATCTTTCCAAAATGAATAAACTGTACCTATAGCAGTGAATGCCACCGCAGAAGTTATTGTTATCAAAAAGAATATCCTAGCATTATCTTTTACTTTATAAATTAAATTTGAAATCCAAAGCATATTTGTATTTCTTCTATAAAAACTTTTCTTCATCTTCAATTTTTTTATAAAGTACACACTAAATTGAGAAAAGAATAAATAAGTTGCTACTATAGTAAGAGATGTAACTGGAACTAATCGTAAATAAGTTGTATATTGGTCAGTTGATGTAACAGCATTATAATATGCTATTATAAACAGGAAAATACTTAATATAGCAAGTATTAGTGATGTTTTAGGCTCTGGTTTTGGAGTTTTTGTCCCTTTAAGTAACTTCAATACTTGATTTTCCTTAATTATAAAAGAAGTAAATATAGATGTTAATATGGCTAAAACCATAAAATAAATCAAAGTGGAAAACATTGCATTGAATGGTATATAAAATTTTAGAGGTGATAATTCTAAAAAAGTAGACATAGCTACTAAAAATATTTTTGAAAAAATCAACCCTACTATTATTCCAATTACAGAAGATACTATATTTATTACTATATTTTCTATAAAAACCAATTTCATTACTTGTCGTTTTGATATACCTGTAATGTAGAGTATTCCAAACTCTTTATATCTACTCTTAAGAAAAACACTTACTGAATAAAATACAAAGAAGAATAAAAATAAATATGCAATTATTTTACTCATCTTAAGCCCTTCTTTTAAATAGTCAGGAAATTGAGCTATATCCAAATCTGGATGACTTGTAAACATAATAAAAGAAAAAAGTAGTGAAGATGATATAACAATACTTGCTAAATATCCTAGATATGCTTTAATATTTCTTGAAATATTATTAATAGCAAACTGTCTTATATTCATTAATTATCTCCTCCTAATAATGTAAGTACATCCATTATTTCTTGATAAAATTGCTCTCTACTATTTTCCTTATATATTTCATTGTATATAGCTCCATCCTTTATAAATAAAATACGATTACAATAACTTGCTGCTAATGGGTCATGAGTTACCATCATAGTAGTAACTTTATTTTCTTTATTTATCTTTTGAAATAGTTCCATTACAGTCTTTGATGATTTTGAATCTAAATTACCTGTTGGCTCATCTGCCAAAAGTATTGATGGTTTATTGATTAGTGCCCTAGCAATAGCAGTCCTCTGAGCTTGACCACCAGACACCTCAAAAGTTCTTTTATTTAACAAATCTTCTATTCCTAAAATTTTAGATACTTCATTTAGCTTTTCATCTTGCTCTTTTATACTTACCTTATCCAAAGTCAATGGCAATACTATATTTTCACCAACAGTCAAAGTATCTAATAAATTGAAATCTTGAAATACAAACCCCAACTCTCTTCTTCTAAATAAGGCAAGTTCTTCACCTTTTAATGATAATGGATTTTTACCTTTTAACTCTATTTTTCCTGTAGTTGGTTTATCAATAGTAGAAATCATATTTAAAAGAGTAGTTTTACCACTTCCAGATGGACCCATAATCCCTACAAATTCTCCACTCTCTATACTAAAGCTTATATTGTTTAATGCATTAAAAATCATTTTTTTACCATATACCTTGCTCAAATTACTCACAATTAAAGTTTTCATTATTTATAACTCCTTCCTAAGTTATAAAATGACATAAAGTATATATTGAATACTACTCATATTACTCAAAGAAATTTTATATAAATACTGAATTTATTTTAGTTTATATACTAATTATATTGGTAAAAGCTAATATAGCCAGTACTATACCTGCGATTATTCTATATACAGCAAATACTCTCATTGGTTTTTTCTTTAAAAAATTCACAAACTTTTCCATAACTACTATAGATACAAGAAAGGCTACTATAAATCCAACAATTAAAGCAATCCACAAAGTTGGTGTCATTATTGAGTAATCAAATTCAAATAAATCTAGTCCTGAAGAAGCTACCATTGCTGGTATAGCTAAGAAAAATGAAAATTCTGCTGCTGTAGGAGAATTAAGCCCTGCTATCCATCCACCCATAATAGTGGATGCACTTCTTGACATTCCTGGCCATGCAGATAAAACTTGTAATACACCAATCTTCAAAGCTTGCACTGGAGTAATCTTATCTATATTGTCTGTTGAGTGCTTCTTTTTTCTAAATAGAGTTTCTATCACTAATAATAAGATACCCCCAACTATAAATCCTATAATTACAGATTGTAAATTAAACAATGCTTTTATATTATCGTAGAATATAACTCCTACAATCGCAAATGGTATACATCCTACAATAACATTTATTCCAAATTTAAATCCAGTTTTTCCTTCTTTTCCTCCAGTAAATATGAATTTAAAGAACTCTATAACACTATCCTTTATTTTTTTCCAATAAAGTACTACTACTGCTAGAATGGCTCCAAGTTGTATTACAACTTCAAACATTTCAGCAAATTGACCTTTAAAATCTATCAAGCTTCCTACCAAAATCATATGACCTGTCGATGACACTGGAATAAATTCTGTAAGTCCCTCCACTATAGCTATTATGATTGATTTTAATATAAAAATAATATCTAAACTCATTGATAAACACCCTTTCTTTACTATAAAATTCTCTTAAAATTTCTTTTCTAATGTCATTTCTTATATTAATTTTAATTGATATTAGAAAATTTCACTATCTACAAACATTACACAAACATTACATCTATGTAATGTTTGCAAAAAATAAACTATTTTAAAATTAGATTTCATAATTGTAAATCTTACTAAAATATATATACACATCAATTTTAATAAGATATTTCAATTTTAAATACAATATTAATCCATCCTAAAATAGTATACTATTAGTTTATATCATCTTTAATAAAAATTATTGAAACTTCAGTTCCTTTTCCTACTTCTGATTTTATACTGACTTTATGACCTAAATTATCACATACTTTTTTTACTAGATAAAGCCCCATACCTGTGGATTCTCCAAATTTACGTCCATTTTCTCCTGTAAAAAACGGGTCAAATACTCTTTTTATATCTTTAGATACAATTCCAACACCTTCATCTATTATACTTAAAATTATAGAATTACTACTTTCTTCAGATTTTATAACTAAATTCTTACTATAATCTTTAGAATACTTAACTCCATTTGTAATTAATTGATTGATTATAAATTTCATCCATTTTATATCTGTATAAATATAAATAGATTTATCTATATGTATTTTTGGAATTATACCACTATTTATAAATAGTCTCTTTTCCTCATTTACAGTATCTACTATAATTTCATTTAAATTAGCCTTTTCAACTACAAAATCTTTCTGAAATTCGTCCACTCTTGCAAAATTCATAGCCATATTTAAGCCTTTATTAAGTCTATCTATCTCTTTTTTTATATTTTCAGTGACTTCTTCACCTTCATATTCCTGAAGTTGAAGACTTATAACTGATATTGGTGTTTTCATTTGATGAATCCACTGATTGATAAAAGTTAAATGTTCACTATGTATTTTTTTATATTCCTGAATCATTGATTGATATAATCTATGTTGTTGCTTTAAAATAACTGATATGTTTTCTCCAAAAAAAGAGTTTCCTAAATATAAAAAAGCTTCATCTAAAGAGTCTATACCTTTTTTAAATAGATTATATACTTCTCTATTTTTATAATATTTATATAACAAAAAACACAATAAGATAAAAGTACTAAACAATAGGATATATAAAGCTTCTTCTATACTAATAAATTTCATAAGACTACAATAAATAATTGTCATAGATATGCCTAAATAATATATAAAAATATAGCCTTTACAGTCTTTAAATAATAATTTCATATTCTCTCCTTACCAATTTTTATTTAACTTATATCCTACTCCTCGCACAGTTTGAACAGCATCATTTATACCTAACTCCTCAAATCTTTTTCTTATTCTGCTAACATTTACATTTAGAGTATTTTCTTCTACAAACTCAACATCATCCCATATCTTTTCTAATAGATAATCTCTACTTACTACTTTAGGGTATTTTTTTATAAGACATTCAAGTAATATTCCCTCTTTTTTAGTGATAATCAAGGTCTTATCCTCTATCTCTAGCTCTAATCTTTCTGGATAAAATTTTAGTCCATCTAGTTCTAATATTCTCTCATCTATTTTAGGTGAATATTCACCATATACTCTTCTTATCTGACTCTTTATCTTTGCCATTACTACATCATAGTAAAAAGGCTTTGTTATATAGTCATCTGCTCCACTTTCTAAAGCTCTAATCTGGTCTAAATTACTATCTCTGGCTGATACAAAAATTATAGGAATATTTGACTGTTGTCTAATACATCTACACCAGTAGAACCCATCAAATTTTGGTAAATTTACATCTAAAAGTACTAGGTCTGGCTTGAAATTTACAAATGTAGTAATTATATTATCAAAATTTTCTTCAACCATTACTTCAAATCCATATTTCTCTATATAATCTTTAAGCAATGTACTTATTGATATATCATCTTCTACAATATATATTTTATGACTCATATAATTCCTCCATATTTTAATTTTCTTATTTATCCTATATTAATATCCATAAATGATTAATATGATTATATTATAAAATACCCTATATAAAATACTATAAAATTTTTTTCTTTGTAAATAAGTCTATTACTTTTTTAAAAATAACTTAAAATAAAAACACATTTCTTCGCTATATAAACATACCATTAGTATATATTTTTATCAATAGAATAGAAAAAGTTACCTTAAATAAGGTAACTTAAACTTTTAGCACTATAAATGCTACTATTTAGCTTTATATATTAATTCTTTTATGTTTACTCTTTTCTCTTGTAATCCATTTTTTATTAAGAAATCTTGTGTATCTTCAAGAGAAGATATATCTTTATCTGTTATATCCAAACTAAAATCATACCAAGTATATAACTCTTTAGTTTCTTCGACGCTTAAATCAACTTCTTTTGCTACCTTTTCCATGGCTTCATCAAAATTATTGTTTACATATTCTAAAGTTTCTTTTTCGACTTTCATAAATCTTTCAACTATCTCTGGATGTTTTTCAGCAAAGTCTGTACTAACAGCAGTTACTATTATACCATCTACCAAACCTTCACCATTTGCTACAAGTTTACTTCCAGACTTCATAGATTTAAGAGCTGCTGGTCCAGCAATCAATGCAGCATCAACACTACCATCAGAAAGAGCTGCTGATGCTTCTGGAATACCCATATTGACAAACTCAACATCATCCATACTTAATCCTTCTTTATCAAGTGCTGCAATTAATACTTGATGTAATATAGTTCCTTTTGGCCCAGCTACCTTCTTGCCAGACAAATCTGCTGCTGATTTTATTGAATCGTTATTTGTTAAAATCATAAATCCTTTTGGTGATCTACTATAAGTATTTAATATTTTTAAATCCACACCATTAGATGCTGCTATCAAAGCTGATGTTCCTCCTAATGCATGTAAAAAATCTATCTCTCCAGCTGCTAAAGCTTGTGTTTGCTCTGGACCTGTAGTTATTTCATGAAAATTAACTGCTATATTATCCTTTTTAAATTCTTTCCCAAATAAATCATCTTGTTTTTGAATTATAGAAGGTACATTTAGTGGTGATTTTACATAAGTTAAATTTATTTCTGAAAGATTTTCACCATCATTCTTTTTTGCACATCCAGCTAAAGATGCCGTTGTAAGTGTTAATATTGTCATACCTATCAATAGTTTTTTTAATTTCATATTTTTACTCCTTAAAATATTATTAATTTCTTTAAATGCTTTTATTTGATTTCATTGTCATTAAAATATCTTTTTTTAATTTAATATAGTAATTTGAAGTTAAATCTCTATTATAATCATCCTCTATATCAAATTCTTCTATTTTTCTTTCATTTGTAAAAACAACTATTTTTTTGCCTATCTTTAATGCTTCATCAATATCATGAGTTACAAATATTACGCCTTTATTAGTTGATTTATGTATTCTTATAACTTCATTTTGCATATCAATCCTTGTAAAATAATCTAGTGCTGAAAAAGGCTCGTCCATAAACAACATATCTGGATTAAAAGAAAGTGCTCTAGCTATACTTACTCTCTGTGCCATACCTCCTGAAAGCTCATTTGGATAAGAATTTCTAAACTTTTGTAAATTCATCATTTTAAGATATTTTTCTATATCAAGACTATCTGGTTTGTTTGATTTACTTAAATCATCTTTGCCATTCAAATGTATAAGATTATCATTTCTATCCTTATTAATGGTACTTTTTGAGTGATTTAACTTATTGAGTATTTTATTTAAAATAGTACTTTTTTGTTGATTGTGAAAAGCTATATTTTCACTTACATTTAGCCAAGGCATCAACCTACTTTCTTGAAACACAAAGCCAACATTAGGTCTATACTCTTTATTATCTTTTACAAACCTAATCTCACCACTATTTATATCTTCAAGTGATGCAATTGCCCTGAGTAAAGTAGTCTTACCACATCCACTTTCACCTAAAATTACAGTTATATGACTTCTATCTATATTTAAACAAATATCACTAAGCACTATATGTTCTTCATTATCAACCTTATAACTTTTAGATAGATTTCTGATTATATACCCAGAATTACATACTGAATTACTCATATGCTTCCACCATCTTTCCTTTGCTTACCTTTTTTACAATAATTGAAAATATATAGTCTGTAATTATTCCTAGAAGCCCAATTACAATTATTCCTACAATAACAACATCTGTTCTAGACATTTCTTTTCCATCAGATATTAAGTATCCAAGACCTGACGAAGCAGCTACAAGTTCAGCTCCTATAATTGCTCTAAAACTATATCCAAGTGCTAACTTTAGACCAACTGCAATATCGAGAATTGCATTAGGAATAATTATTCTAAATATAATCTGAAGCTTTGACAATTCAAATACTCTACCTACTTCAATTAACTTTGAATCACAATTTCTAATCCCCTTTAATGTACTTGTAAAGATTGGGAAAAAAGATGCCAAAATTATAATTATTATTTTTGATTCTTCACCTATACCAAACCACAGTATAAGCATTGGTATTAAAGCAAGTGGTGGTGTATTTCTCAAAAAATTTATCAATGATTTAAAATACTCATAAACTTTGCCATAGATTCCAAAAAATATACCTAAAGGAATACCTATAATTGTACTTATTGCAAACCCTATCAAAACTCTTTTCATACTTGCATATACATTAATAAATATTGAACCATCATTTATCATATTTAAAAATGTACTATACACTTTTTCAGGTGGTGGTAGTATATATTCACTCCAAATACCAAAATAATTTGTAATTTTCCACAATACAAGAATTATAAAAAATATCAAAACACTTTTTATTAACCTCAAAAGTTTATCATTAATTTTATTGTCCATTTACAAACCATCTCCATTATTACATCCATCTTTACAATAAAACATTTCTACTATATCGTACTTATCCTCAGAACCATTTTTTATTTCTTGTATTTTCCTTAATATTTCGTCTTCACTTGACACTTCAAGAACTTTTTCAAAAGAATCCTTAAAATATCCTAATGGAATTGGAGATTCATCTATTTTTCCAAGTGACTTTATACCTTCTTTTTCAGCAAATTCCTTCCATGTATAAAATATAGCATTATCTTTATCCTTAAACTTTTCACTTGCAAAATCTCTTAATTGTGTACATGGACAGGTTACTATTAACATATCTTCTTCACTCTTAATATATTTTTCGTATAAGACTCTACAAGTCCTTACTAATATTGGTTCTATCATAGGAACTTCAAAGCCATCTATCAAATTATTTCTTTTTAAAAGATTTATGCTTTCTGGACACCTACAATCTAACATTGTATTCTCAATCTTTCTTGCATATTCTTTGTACTGATTCTTTACATATTCTAATTGTGCCTCACATTCAACCATTATGTACCCTTTTTTTATCAAAGTTTCTTTGATAATATTAAACTTTTCCCCATACATTTTTTCTGCTACTGGATTTATTAGAAGATATTTATTCATAGCTCCTCCTATTATTTAATATTGAATATTATTCTCAACTATTAGTTTAAATGAGCACTTAGTTTTTGTCAATATATTAATTTTTTCTTAAAAAAGTAATGTTTATTTACATTTTTTTACTATTATACTTATATTTTTTAAACAATATATTTAATTCATTTTAATATTGACATATACATATTGCTATTAATCTACTTATAATGACATATACATCATTATCATAGATAATTTCATATTAATTCTACACCTTTAAGAATAAAAATATGATAAAAAAATTAAATTATACTTTACTATTTGACTAAAAAATGGCTATCTTAAAATAGAGATAAGCCTCTTTTTCATTGTTGAAATGATGAAAATATATTTGATTTCACAAAAAAAGAGTATCTCATGAACTAAAAAGTTCATTTTGAGATACCCCCTTTACACTAATCACAAATATTTTATTTTAATATCATCAATAATCTGTAAAATCTTATCTCTAATATCCATTGGTTCTAATACCTCAATATTTTTTCCAAAAGAAAGTATATATCCATAAATCCAGTCGTTTTGTGGATATTGTACAGTCACTATAAAATTTCCATTGTTATCATCTGATATATTGTCAATATCAAATTCGTCATATACTCTATATGCTATATCTTTAGAAATTTTCAATTTCAAAATGATATTTTTATACTCGCTTTCTTTTATTTCTCCTGCTTCTGTTGATATACGCCTTAGAAAAGTTTGCTCACAAACGCAGATATTTCTCATCCTTATAATTTTAAAAATTCTATAATCATTTTTTTTTCGACAATATGCTTTAAGATACCATGATTTTTCTTTAAACCAAATCATAAGTGGCTCTACACAACGTGAACTCATTTTTCCATAAGTGTCGATATATTCAAAAGTTATAATATTACAATCTAATATAGCAGATTTTATCTTTACAAATTTATCTTTTTCTCTATCATCACTACCCCAATGAGAAAAATCAACACTTATCCAATTTGTATCTGATTTAGAAAATAAAGGTTTAAGTTTTGCCAGTGTAGAATCAATATTTGGATACTTAAGTGCGTTTAAACTCTCCAGTGAAGCTAAAATTTCTTTCTGCTCTTGCTCAGATAAAATAGATTTATCAAAAGTAAAATTATCTAAAATACCTATACCACCATTTCTACCTTTGCCAGTATAAATTGGAATCCCAGAAGATGACAATATTTCAATATCTCTACAAATAGTACGTCTAGATACTTCAAAATGTTCAGCTAATTCTGTTGCAGTTATTTTTTTCTTACCTAGCAGGATATAAATAATTTCAAATAATCTATTACTTTTCATATAATCACCTCATTACTTTATTATAGTATAACAATAAAGCAATATATATACTTACATCTCCTTTTTTACTTCAAAGCGCAAAACAGTTTTTAATAAATCAACATTTGATACTTTACTTTCATTAGTTATATATATTTCACGATGTATATCAGATTTTCTTATAAACTTATTTTCCTTGCAAAATTCATTCATAATATTAAAACTTTCTGGTTCATTGTCATATGAACCTTTATGAAGCATTTGAACACATAATCCATCATTAATAATTCCAAACTCAACATTTTCAATCATATTATGTGGCTTTTTCTTTTTTACTATCTCAATTGCTTTACTTAATAAATCTTGTGTAACAAAATCTGGTTGACGTATCATTATAGTATAAATCAATTCTTCCTTAATAAGTGTACTTGAGCATTTACTCTCTTCTGTTTTATCCCATAGAGCCTCTAAAGGAAAAACAGTATAATCAAAATAACCTTCTGGCTCAATCCCCTTTTTAGGCATAGTTTTTATTGCATATGCTAAAGAGTATAGAACACCAATTGCATCACTAAATTCTTTATCATTTGGATTTCCTTTTCCTTTTATCATAATAAATTTCTGTTCTGGAACTTCAACTATTGCAGGATTCTCATTAGGTAAATATAACTTTTTATCTTTTTTTCTCCATTCATATTTCATAAAAAATACCTCCGTATATATATTTTATACATTGATATTATCATGCTAAAAGTGACAACAGTATGTCACATTTTATGAAACAAATTATATTATAAAATCTTCATCTTCTAATTCCTCATACACTCCTTTTTGGTATCCATTACCCTTAGTTGAAAAGAAATCATGTGTTTTAGTTTCAGTACTAAGACCATTTAATACAATTGGATTTATAGCCCCTACAGTATATAACTTCTCAAATCCTAAATTTTCTAAAGCTCTATTCGCATTGTATTTCAAAAAATCTACGACCTCTTCTTCAAACCCACTTTCTTTGTATATAACATTTGTGTACTCTATCTCATTTTCCATAAGACTATGAAGTATTGAATACATCTCATCTTCTAATTTTTTCTTATCATTATTGTCAAATGAGTTGTATATTTCTTGTGCAAGAAGCCCTATATATTTACCATGTAAAGACTCATCTCTAAGAATAAGTGATATTATTTCTCCACTAGCCACCATTTTTCCTTGACCAGACATATACAATGGATAAAAAAATCCTGAATAAAACAAGAAACTCTCTAAAAATACACTTGTAACCATTGATAAATATAAATTCTTTTGGTTTGTAGTATTTTCATATTGAGCTAAAACTAAATCAGCCTTTCGTTGTAATGTTGGCTCTGTTTCTATCCATTCAAATAAATCATCTATCTCAGAGTTGGAAAGCAATGTCATAAATATAGAAGAATAACTTTTTGCATGTATTTCTTCCATAGTACCCATAAAAGATAAAACTGCTTTTCTTTGAAGATTATCTGTTAAACTCATCATCGATGGAATCCCATTATTCCCCTGCTTTGTATCCAACAATGTAAGTCCACCCAATACTTTTTTATATAAGTCTTTTTCTTTATCACTTAATTCATTCCACACCTTAATATCTTTAGAAACAGATATTTCTTCAGGAAGCCAAAACTGTTTTACATTTTGTTCCCAAAAAGCCTGCGTGAATCCATCTTCTTCTTTATTCCAATTAACTGCATCATGTGTTTTATGTAATTTAAATGTCATATATTTATCTCCTTATACTGAACATACTAGACACTCATGAGTATCTCTTGTCATCTTTGTTCTTGTGTAATATAAACTTTTCAGACCTTTTTTATATGCATATATGTATTGTCTAGCTATATCTCTAGTTGTCTTTTCATCTGTAACAAACAATGTTGTTGATATTCCTTGGTCAACATGTTGTTGAACTGTTGATACTAAATCTATAACTTTTCTCATATCCATTCTATATGCCGATTGATAATACAACATATTTTCATTAGTTAAAAACGGCATTGGATATATTGTAGTTGAATCTCCATATGTTCTTACTTCTACTGGCTCAGTAATTGGCATTATACTTGATGTTGCATTTTGAACATAACTAATGCTTTGAGTTGGTGCTATTGCCATTAAATATGCATTATATATACCTTTTTCTTTGACATCATCCAATAATTTTGTCCAATCTTCTTTTGTTGGTATATAAATACCTTCAAATAATGCTTTTACCTTTTCCGACTTAGGTAGGTAAGATTGTTCATAGTATTTTGATAATACCTTGCTCTTTCTTCCCTTAGCATACTCTGATTTTTCAAACCCTTCAAAAGTTTGATTTTTTTCTATAGCTATTTTCATAGATGCTTTAATTGAATAGTATCTAACCATTGCAAAAAACACATCAGAAAACTCCACAGCATCCTCTGAAGTATATAAAATATTTTCTCTTACTAAATATCCATGCAGATTCATAGCCCCCAATCCTATAGAATGAGACTTACTATTACTATTATTTACAGTTGGTACTGGCTTTATGTCTGTTTTATCTGCTACAAATGTCAATGCTCTTATTGATGTCTCAACTGTACTTTCTATAGTTTTATTGTCCATAACATTTGCTATATTTAAAGAACCAAGGTTACAACTTATATCTTGCCCCCATTTATTTTCTCCACCATAACCTTCTATTTCTGAAGATGTTTGATATTGGAATATTTCACAGCACAAGTTAGACATTTTTACCATACCAACCTCTTTCAATGTATGTTCCCTATTGGCTGTATCTATGTACACTACATATGGATATCCACTTTCTTGTTGCATTTGTGCTATTTTAGTTAACATTTGTCTAGGGTTTATTTCTTTTTTTCTTATATCGTTGTCATTAGCTAACCTATCATACCACTCACTCATTTCTATCTCGTCAAGGTAAACTCCATACTTTTTGTATACAGTATGAGGATAAAATGCATAGGCTACTTCATTTTTTTCTGCTAATTCCATAAATTTATCAGGTATAATAGCTCCTAACGATAATGTAGCAAGTCTTATTTTTTCATCAGCATTTATCTTTTTAGTATCCATCAATAATTCAAAATCAGGATGAAATACTGTGAGATAAACTGCACCAGAACCTTGTCTAGCTCCCATTTGGTTAAAATAGCTGAATGATTGTTCCAACATTTTAGCTACTCCAACAACACCTCCAGCTGCACCCTCTATATCTTTAATAGATTCACCTGATGCTCTAAGCTTAGATAAGTTTAGTGCAACCCCTCCACCTATTTTTGATAAATGATTTGAGGAAGAGATAGCATATGAAATACCTTCTGTACTATCTTCTACAGATAGTAAAAAACATGATACCATTTCTCCTGCTCTTTTTCTTCCAGCATTTAAAAATGTAGGAGTTGCTGGTTGGAATTCTTGTTTTACTATTTTGTCTGCCAAGTTTAAAGCTAAACTCTCATCACCATTTCCTAATGTTAAGGCTACAATTAATACTTTTTCATTATATGTTTCTAATATCTCTTTTCCATCATTACTTTTTAATGCATAATTTTGATAAAATTTATTTGCACTCATATATGACTGAAATTTAAATTTATGTTCTTTAATAAGTTTGTATATGTTTTTAATAAAATCCATACTATATTTATGTATTACTTCTTCCAAATAATAACCTTCATCTATTAAGTACTTCAATCTTTCCTCTAGATTGTCAAATTTCTTTAATTTTGGATTTATAAATTCTTCTATGTAACTACTTAGGGCTTCCTTATCCTTTTCCAGCTGATATTTGCCTTGTTCATTTTTAATTATCACTTGATTGTTAAGCTCTATCCAATTCATTATTTACCGTCCTTTTAACATAATCTTGTGCTATAATTTCGTTTATTTTGCTTATTATTTTTTTGATATTTATCAGTTTAAATTCCAAAAATAACCTGTAATTATAGAAACATAATGAGTATTTTTGAAAAACAAAAGCACTACATATAGTCAGTGCTTTATCTATTATATACTACATATAGTATATACACAAATTTTTTTATATCTAAACTTTTATTATTATATCACTAATATTATTTTTGTTTAAAGAAGTTAAAGTTAATCCTAAATCTATAATTATTGTCTCCTTTTTTTTGTCTTAATTCCTAAATAGCACCCAAAAATAATTTACTCAATGTTTATATGTTACTAGAGATAATAAATCCTCAATAATATATTTAATATTTTATATATTGTTGAGAAGTTTTTTGCGTATTGTTATATAATTAAATATATGACTATTTTGCTACTAAATATATAAAAATAAATTCGTGAAGGTGATTTTAATGAAAACTATTTCTAGACAAGAATTAGAAAAAACACTTGAAAAACATTATTTATGGCTTAAAAATAATAATGATGGAGAAAAGGCAGATTTAAAAGAAGTAAGATTAGAAAATATGGATTTAAGTGGATATTGTTTAAGTAATATTGACTTTTCGTGGTCTGACCTTATCAATTTAAATTTAGAAAAAGCAGATTTAAAAAACTCTAGTTTTAAGAATTCTTATTTTTCAGACTGTTCATTAAAAAATTCTATATTAAAAAATGTAGACTTAAGTGGTGCTAACTTTAGATTTTGTGATTTGTCTAACTCAGATATTAGAGGAGCTAATTTAGAAAATTCTAATTTGGAATATGCTACATTGGATGGAGTAATATCAGATGAGAGTACTTGTTTTTTTAAGTTATACTGTCCTGAAACAGGTGCATTTGTAGCTTATAAAAAATGTTTTAATTTTAGAATGGTACAATTATTGATACCAAGTGATGCAAAAAGAGTATCTGCTACATCAAATGCTTGTAGATGCGATAAAGCAAAAGTACTGTCAATTACAAGTATAGATGGTAAAGAATCTTTTAAAAGTGCTCGTGCATATGTTGATGAAAATTTTATATATCGAGTAGGAGAAATGGTAGTAGCTGAAGATTTTCATGAAAATAGATGGAAGGAATCAACTACAGGAATTCACTTTTTTTTAACTAGAGAAGAAGCTATTGGATATCTATAAAGTATTATTTTCTTATTTAAGTATGTAATTAAAAATACATAGTAAAAAATGTATCACTAAATAAATAATTTCTAAAAAAGAGTATCTAGAGATTTAAAAAATGTACTTTAAACACTTTAGAAATCTACTTACGATACTCTTTTATGTATTTTATCATTTCTAAATATCTCATAAATTACAATTTACAATAAGTTATTTGTATCTATACTATCCACTATTTTAGAAACTTTATCTACATATTCTATATTACCACTCAAACGCTTATAATAATCATTACCTTCACTTTTAGTTCTAAATGAGTAAACTTTTTTATCCAATTTTAAAGCCTCTTTTATAATGTCTATATTTCTTTTATTTGTCTCTCCCACACTAAATCCTGTATCTATTATAATCTTAGAATTATTTAAATTTCTAATAGCCAAATCGAAACTTTCATCACTTATTGGCTCAAATGGCTTTTCTGTAAATAACTTTATGCCCATAGTCCTACCAATTTCATAATCAATATCATTTTCATGTATTATGCCAGAATATATACCTATGCCTCTTTTAGTAAAAGCTCTGTAGACTGGTGTTGCTTTACCGCCTCCACCAATTATAAAAACGTCATTCTTTGATTTATTGCTAATTTCTACTGCACCCAATAAACTGTTAAAATTTTTATCATCTAGTTCATAAAGTGAATTTATCATATTTTCATCTACCATATCTTCTGGCTGACCATACGCTATAATTTTGTTATTTTTCACAAGAACAACCTTATCACAACTTTTTAGTGCTATATCTATTTCATGTAATGAAAGTATTACTGATATTGATTTTTCCTTACTTAATTTTTTTAGTATGTTCATAAGTTCCAATCTATGCTTTATATCTAAATGAGTTGTAGGTTCATCTAATATTATTATTTCTGGCTCTTGAACTAATGCTCTTGCAACCAATACCTTTTGTTTTTCACCATCACTAAGTTCATCAAAATATCTTTTTTTTAAATGAAGTGCATTTACAGATTCTAATGAATCATCTACCATCATTAAATCTTTTTTAGATAGATTCCCAAAAAATCCTGTATAAGGGTATCTTCCCATATTAACTACATCTTGTACCGTCATTAAATCTCCTAACAATCTATTTGTAAGTACTAAGGCCATCTTTTTAGATAGTGTTTTTCTGGAAATATGACTTATATCTTCATCATTTAAATATATTTCACCTTTTATTGGTGTTATAAGTTTAGATAGAGACCTTAATATAGTAGTTTTTCCAGCACCATTACTTCCCAAAAGACATAATATTTCTCCATTTTTCACCTCTATGTTTATATCACTTACAACCACTTTTTTATCATATCCAACAATTAAATTATTAGTTCTTAACATGTCTAAGCCCTATCCTTCCTTTTCATCAATAACATTATTACAATTGGAGCACCTAATAATGAAGTTATTGCACTTATTGGTAATTCTATTGGTGATAAAATTACTCTGGATACTAAATCACAAAGAGCTGTAACTATACTTCCTAAAAGAATTACTACTGGTATCAATACTCTATTGTCTGATGTTCTAAATATCAATTTTGAGATTTGTGGTACTGCAAGACCAATAAATCCTATAGGACCCGCAAATGCTGATACTATTGCCGCTAGTATACTCGATATAAATACTACTAAAAATCTAAAAAATTTTATATTTACACCAATACTCTTTGCATATTCTTCTCCTAATAAAAAAGCATTTAGAGGTTTTATTATGAATATAGTCATCAAAAGACCTAATATGCCAACTATCATAAGTACTTCTACTTTTTCCCATGTAAATCCTGAGAAACTCCCCATAGACCACATCGTAAATTCCTTTAATTTTTCATTATTTGCAAATGATTGTAATATATTTGTTATTCCACTACATACATATCCAGTCATAATTCCTATCACTAAAAGCGTTGTTATATTTTTTACTTTGCTAGCAAACAGGATAACTATAGACATTACAATTAAAGCTCCTACAAATGCTGCTATAAATATACTCATTGAGTTTATACTTTCAAATCCTAATGTATACCCACCCAAAATCATAAGTGCTACTGATAAAGTGGCACCTGAAGACACACCTAATATATATGGTTCAACTATTGGGTTTTTGAAAAATATCTGTAGCAAAATACCAGATACTGCCAAACATGCACCTCCTACCATAGTTGCAAGAACTCTAGGAATCCTTATATTATAAATTATTTTATAGTGTTCTGTACTATCTATTCCTCTTAATACAACATCTATTATTTCTTTAAATTCGATTTTTACAGAACCAAATGCTACACATATCAAAAAAGTAAGGATTATACCTACAATTAAGGTTATAAATATAGTAGTATTTTTAATTCTGTTTTTATTGATAAAGTCCATCTACATACTCCTCTTAATAAAAACTACATTCACTCAAATTTATAAAATTTACTTGTTAATTTAATCTTCTCTATTATTTATCATAATTTATATAGTGCTTAATCTTTTCACCAGTTGTACCTGGGTGAAACATCTCAACTAAATCTACTACTAATTCATCTGTCTTATCCACTGATTGATAATAATCTGGAGCAAAGACCCATAAATTACCTTTTTTTACAACATCTAAGTCAGCTAACACTGGTGCACTAGATTTTATAGACTCTAAATTTGGTGCATAATCTGAACTTGATGAATATACAAATATATCTGCATCTTTTGCCACTTCATGCAATTGCTCAATACTTACTCGCCCTTCATTTGAATCTATTGAGGCACAAGCATTTATTCCACCTGCCATGTTTATCATATTATCTACATATGAATTTTTAGGCGCTATATAAGCATTACCTTCATATACAGATGCCCATACAACTTTAGGTTTACTTTTATTTTTTATTTTTTTACTAACCTCTTCTATTTTTTGTACTGTTTTATCTAATTCACTAGTAGCTATCTCCTCTTTATCATAGAATGCAGCTATTAAGCTTGTCCACTCCATTCTTCCAAATGGATTTTGCTCTTTATATTCATTATCTACAACATAGTTAATTCCCAATTCATCTAATTTATCTATAAACTTTGTATCCGCTTCCGATAAACCACTACTCACTATAGTCAAGTCAGGATTTAAATCTACTATTTTTTCATAATCTGGTGCTAAATTTGAGCCAACATAATGTATCTTACCATCTTTCATTAAATTTTTAATTTCTTTGATAGTCCAATATTGTTCTTCTGTTGTTACTGCTTTTATACTATCTAACTCACCTATTGTCCTTAAAGAGCAAGCTTGTGTTGTTGATGCTATCAATACATTATCTACAGGTGTTCTAACTATATTTGCATTTTTATATTTTTCAGGTATTTTTATCTTTTTAGGAATTAAAATTAGTTCTCTATTGTCTCCATCAACAACCTTTTTAATTCCATTTTCTAAAGTCTCAACACTAAATCCACTTGCATATTTTAATTCTAATTTTTCCCCAGTACTAACTTGTTCATTAGCTTTGTCTTTTTTGCTACAGCCTACAATACCTCCTGCCAAAAAAATTACAATTACAGCTAAAAAAAACTGCTTTAAAACATTTGATTTAAATTTCATCTCTTTCACTCCATTATTTTATTTTTTGTGAGTGGCTACACATATACATATTAAAAAAATAGCTTACTAAAATTAAATTTTTAATAAAGCTTTTTAGTAAAATAAAAAGCTTCTCCAAAATTAGCAAGGAGAAGCTTCTATATCAATTTTATAAAAAATGAATTGATATCTCATTTTATTATAAACTACAATCTCCACCCTAAATTGTATTTATGTAATACTGGGCAGGTCTCCTGACTCACGGCTTTCCCTCCATCAACCTTCCCAAAATTACTATGAATTTCAGTGGATTTGATTTTGTATCCGTATACAGTAGCGGGGGCTGTAGTGAATTTTCATCACTTTCCCTATTAAACTAAAATAGTACCCTAGTATTATTTATATTTAACTTTTCATTAAGATAATTGTAGTTTATTGTTAATTAATTTGCAAGGTTGATTTAATATATCTCTTCAAAAAGAGGGTTTAAAATGACTATAAAAATCAATCTAAAACCCTCTTTATCTTCCTAATTTATATTTAATTCATCCATTAACTTTTTAATTTTACATACTTGATTTTCATCTGGCTTTATAAATGGAACTGTTACATAATCACTTATTTCTAATCCTCTAATATTCATAGCTTTCTTCATTGCTGGTATAAATGGATTTGTTATTAAATAAAAATCCATTGCTTTATTAATATACTGTTGAATTTCAATAACTTTATCCATGTCCTTATTATTATAAGCTTCAGCCCACTTAGAACAAATTTCTGGAATTAGATTTGATAATCCTCCTATACATCCTGCTCCTCCAGACATTAAGTTGTGTATAAAATTTTCATCATATCCACTATATATCTTAAAATCTGGGAACTCTGTTTTCATAGTATTTATTAAATCTCTAGTGTGTCCCATTAAAGTTACTGTATCTTTATATCCAACTATATTTTTATGCTTTCTTGCAAGTTTTAATGTAAGTTCTGGACTTAAATCATAACCAGTTCTATCTGGATAATTATATAGGTATATTTCAGCATCTGTGTTTTCAGCTATTTTACTGTAAAACAGTTCAATACTATCATCATCAAGTGAGAAATAATAAGGACTTATTATCATAACTCCATCTGCTCCACTATTATGTGCATAATTTGAAAGTTCAATAGACTCATCTACACACATACGACTTGTACCTATAAACACTTTAACTCTCTTATCAACATGATTAACTACTAAATCTATAAGTTCTTTTTGCATATCCATAGACATATTGAAGAACTCTCCAGTACTTCCCATTATAACTAAACCATCTACGCCTCCATCTATAAGGTGGTCATAGACTTTTTTATTTCCTTCTCTATCTAAATTTCCGTCTTCATCAAATATTGTAACAACTGGTGTCAAAAATTCTGCTTTCATAATTTAAACTCCTAAAATTTATTTTGATATGTTCATTTAATATGTTTCTAGCCTATGTTTTAAGATTATATAATAAAACATTTACTTAACATAATTTTTCAGTACTCCAATACCTTCAATCTCACATTCAATTACATCTCCACTATTCATATATTGAGGAGGAGAAAAACCCATCCCCACTCCAGAAGGTGTTCCAGTAGCTATAATATCCCCTGCCTCTAAAGTCATCCCTTTTGAAAGTTCTGAAATTATATCTGAGATATCTGATATGAATAACTCTGTATTAGAATTTTGTCTTTCTTCACCATTTACCCTACTATATACATTAAGTTTTACTGGAAAAGAAATTGCACTTTTATGTAAGATACATGGCCCTAAAGATGTAAATGTATCTAATCCCTTTCCCCTAAACCATTGAACATGTTCTTTTTGCAACTTTCTAGCAGAAATATCATTTATCACAGTGTATCCAAAGATATAATCTTCTACATCTTCTTTTTTTATATTAACACCTGTTTTACCTATTACTACTCCAAGTTCAACTTCATAATCCAATTGATTATTTATATCAAAATGAGCATCTATCTCGTCTTCTGGACCTATTGCCTTTATCACACGTTTTGTAAAATAGACTGTTTTCTCAGGTTCTTCAAAGCTACTATCAAAATGAGTCTGAGTTTCTTCAAGATGCTCTTTATAGTTTACTCCTACACATAAAATATCGTGTATTGGCTTTTCTATAGGAACATATATAGTACACTCTTCTTTTTTAAAAACATTATAGTCATTGAATGTTTCTTCACTTATAATATTTTTTAACTTAAGAATATCATCTTGAGATATACTTTGAATTAAATCGTTTACATCTATAAAAAATTTACTAAGACTTATGGAATTGACATCAATTATAAATAATTCATCTTTTGAGAGAATTCCTACATTTCTAGATGTATCTTCTATACTACTAAAACTAACAAACTTCATACTATCACCCTTTAGTAAAATTCTAAATACATACTTTTTTAAGTCTTATATTTTATACATAATTACACACTCTAGCTATCGCCATTTCAGTATATCCAAGTGATTCTGCTTTTGATTGCTTACCATTTGCTACATCTACAACTAGATTTAATAAATCATCTGTCAATTCTTCCATTGTCTGTGGTCCATATATAACTGGACTAGCATCAAAATCCATATTATCTTCCATATTTGCAAAAGTTATTTTATTTCCAGTTATTTTTATTACTGGAGCTATTGGATTTCCTGATGGAGTCCCTCTCCCTGTACTAAATACTACTACTTGAGCTCCTCCTGCAACCATACCAGCAACAGATGAAGCATCATTTCCTGGTGTATCCATTATTACGAGACCCTTCTTGTCAATTTGCTTTGCATAATCATATACTTCACTTATTACTCTGTGTCCACCTTTGTGTATACAGCCTAGTGATTTTTCTTCCAAACTTGTAAGCCCACCAGCTATATTTCCAGGAGATGGATTTCCTTCTCTAACTTCTTCTCCAACTAATTTTAATGAATCTTCGTATCTATGTACTATATGTAATATTTTTTCTTTTACTTCTTCATTTACTGCTCTTCTAGCTAATATATGTTCTGCTCCTATAAATTCAGTAGTTTCACTTAAAATTGAAGTAGACCCTAAATCAACAAGTCTATCACTTAATTCTCCTATTAGAGGATTAGCAGCTAGCCCACTTGTTGGGTCAGACCCACCACATTCAGTCCCTAATATAAGTTCAGATATTGGAAATTCTTCTTTTCTAAGTATAGAAGCTTCTTGTGCCATTTCTCTGGCATAACGAACAGCTTTTTCTATCGTTTTTAAAGTTCCATGCTCTTCTTGTATTACAAGAGTCTTTATTGGTTTATTTGTTCTCTCTTTTATTGCATCAACTACCAAATCATTTTGGCAATTTTCACAACCTAAAGACACAACTATCACACCATATACATTAGGATTTGCTGCGTATCCAGCCATAACATCCATAGTTAATTGTTGGTCTGAGCTTACTTGAGAACATCCATTTTGATTATTAAAAGTAACGGCCCCTTGAACTTGTGATGCTATAATTCTCGTTGTATCTGATGCACACACACTTGTAGGTAATATTAATATGTGATTTCTTATACCAACTCTTCCATCAGGTCTTTTATATCCATAAAATTTCATATTGATTTCCTCCTAAAATAGTCTTTTTATCATACTTTATGTGATTTTCTTGTACAATAAATTTTATTCTTATTGCTAATTAGCTAACTAAAATCCTTCTTATTTAATCATTCAACTCTAAACATTTTAATCACTTAATACTACTTTTCTTGAATTATAAATGTTACTTTATATGTTTGATACAATTTGTTTATCTAAATCTTCCCTGACACTTTTAACATTGTGAATATGTACATGTTGACCAATTTTTATTTCTTGATTAGCTTCTCCTATATGCTCTCCATATTTAGTGACTTTATCTCCTTCAGCCATATCCTTTATAGCTAATTTATGATAAATAGTTATATCATCTAAAGCTGTTATTGTCTTTATTGTTTTATCTTTTAATTTAAAATTGATTTCACTATTCTTAGATATTGCCTCAATAGCTACTGCAACATTATCTTTTTCGTCAATTATCACTGCATTTATCATTATCTTTGTTCTCCTTTATAAATAATATAATTTTATTAACATACAAAACCATCTTAGTAATCATATATCGGTATTCATCAGGCGACTATGGTACCATCATCTTTTTGTTTTGGGAATTTAGGACATCCATATTTCTTAGCCCACCAGCTAGTTATAAGAGGAACTAATATCGCAGTAACAACTACTGCAGCTGCTACTTGAGTTGTAGCTGTTGCAACATATGGTTGCCATGTTGGGTCAACTAATGCAACAGCAGCAGGAACAGCAATTGCATTCCCTGCAGTTGTAGCTACAGCCCATCCTGCATACCCTGGACGTTTACCTATAAATCTATCACAGAATACTATAAATACGCCTCCTACAAACACAGATATTAATCCAAGTAATACTCCAGATAATCCTCCTTTTAATATACTTGCAAGATTTATGCTACTTCCAAGTGCAAATCCTACAAAAGGAACTAATAAATTACACCCTGGTTCTAAAAATTCTTTCATCTTTTTATCAAAGTTACCTATTATCATACCAACAAGTATTGGTACAATTGCAGCTAATAATGACATTAATGGAACATTTGCAAGTCCTGAAGTCCCAAGAGCTATCAATGTAAAAAATGGGCCATCATTCAAAGTAAGTAAACTCATAGTTGCACAATCTGTTTCATCTCCATATGAAGTCATTAATGAAAGATATATACTACCATTACTATTTGTAACTGCACTTATAACTGCCAAAGTTGTAAGACCTAATACTCCATCCATTCCAAATAATTTTCCTATAAGTATACCTATTAAAGCACCTATAGCAAATTTAGAACCAAGAAGTATGCCTCCTCTTTTTAATACTTTTGGCATTTCTTTAAATTGAAGCTGAGTTCCAAGACACACTAGCTGAACCCCTATTATAGTTGCAGACCCAACACTTGAAAATACTGCTGTTGTAAATGAACCTATTTGTACAATATCTGGGCAAAATGTATTAATGAAAGCTGCTATAAACATTGGAACTATCATCATACCTGCAGGAATTTTTTTAATAAAATCCATTATCATAAAGTTACTCCTCCTAAAACATGATATTTAATTACTCTTATTAAATTTTTTTAACTTTAATTTTAACGGCCGTTTCGGTTCGTATTTAAGAACTAGGTTTTTATTTACGAATCTTTGAGTTAATGATAGCATTTTCCTAATTATGAGTCAATAAAAAAAATAAGTTTTTGTCAAAATTTTTTCAAATTATCTGATAATATGCCAACAGTTATCAATTATCTTCATTATATGCAAAATATAAAAATTAATTTTCCTCAATTCACTTCTATATGTTATTGGTTATATAATTTAAACTTATAATATCTTAAATTCATAATATTTTGATATTTATATATAGAATATGACTATTAGTGGTTTATCTTAAATTATATAGCTAAATACAACTTACTTTCTTCAGGTATATTTTGGAAATTATATTGAATCTTCAATACAAATTTTCATAAGAAAAATTGTCTGTAAATATTTATGATGAAGGCTCATTTATTCAAGCAGTCATATATTTTATTTCTACATTGTAAATTATTACACAGTATGCTAAAATCAACATATTCTAACACTTTAAATTAACAAAGATAGGGGGAAATTTATGACTTCAGATAATCATCGCCCAACAGCTAGGATATTAGATATTTTAGAAGCATTAGCTGAATCTGAGAATGGATATACTCTTACAGAAATAGCAGATGCTATCAATGCTCCAAAAAGTAGTATCTTTCCTATAGTCCATACACTTAATGCCAGAAAATACATTACTATTAATAAAAATACGTCTAAATATTCCATAGGTATACGTTCTTACACATTAGGGTCTTCGTTTTTTGAAAAAAGAACTATTTTTAACTACATAGTTGATGAAATGACTAATATAGTTAATTCTTGTTCTGAAACTTGCCAACTTGGTATACTTGACAATAACGAAGTTCTTTATATTGGAAAAGTTGACTCACCAGAGCCAATTAGACTTATTTCTTATGTTGGTAAAAAAATTCCTGCTAATTGTACAGGTCTTGGTAAAGCACTTTTATGTGATTTTGATAAGGAAGAGCTAATAAATTTATATCCAGATGGTTTAAAAGGATTTACAAAAAAATCAATTACTGATTTTGATATTTTGTATGAACAGCTTCTTGAAGTTCGTGAAACTCAAATAGCTTCAGAATGTGAAGAATCAATGGAATATCTAAAATGTTTTGCTGTACCAATAAGAAAAAATGGATGTATAAGAGCTGCTGTTAGTGTAACACTTCCACTTTTTAGGTCTAGTGAAGAAAAAATAGAACTAATAAAAAAATTACTTCTAAATGCACAAAAAAATATTCAATCTATGATGGAAGAACGTAATGAAGATATTATAATAAATTAGATTGATAAAAACAAAGTTGCTGACTTAATTTCAGTAACTTTGTTTTTTTTATACTCTTTTTTATTTTTAATATTTTTATTGATATGATAAAAATACTATGTTAAATTCTAATCATAATCGTAATTACGAACTTAGTTCTTATATAAAAACTCGCAATATATATTTTAACCTTAAAAACCAATATATAACGTGTTAATTAGTATAAGACTACTATAAGTACGTATATTTTACATAAAAATTAATTCAAAAAGGAGATTTTAACTATGAGTATCTACTATGTACCACCAATAAACTTACTTGGAAAAGGGTGTCTTAGTGAAGCTAAAGATTCAATTAAATCTTTAGGCACTAAAAAAGCATTTATTGTTAGTGATAAATTTCTAACTTCAAATGGTACTGTAAAAAAAGTAACAGATATGTTATCTCAAATAGGTGTGAATTTTGCTATTTATGATGAAGTTAAACCAAATCCAACTGTAACTAATGTCAATAATGGACTTGAAATATTAAAATCAGAAAATTGCGACTTCGTTATAACTATAGGTGGCGGTTCTCCACAAGATTGTGGTAAAGCTATTTCTATATTAGCTACCAATGGAGGGGACATTAGAGATTATGAAGGTGTAAATAAAACTTCTAAAAAATGTCTTCCTATAGTTGCTATAACTACTACTGCTGGTACATCAGCTGAAGTTACAATAAACTATGTTATAACAGATGAAGATAGACATGTAAAAATGATAATGGTTGATACAAATGCACTAGCTACAATGACAGTAAATGACCCAGAATTAATGATTAGTAAACCAGCTAACTTAACAGCGGCAACTGGTATGGATGCACTTACTCATGCTATAGAAGCTGTAGTGGCTAATGGAGCTTATGATGTTACAGATTCAACTGCACTATATTCTATAAAACAAATATTTAAATATCTTCCTAGAGCTGTTAAAGATGGTAATGATGTAGATGCTAGAGAGCAAATGTGTTATGCTTGTTTTCTAAATGGAATTGCTTTTAGTAATGCAGGTCTTGGAAATGTTCATGCCATGGCTCATCAATTGGGAGGTTTATATTATTTACCTCATGGGGTATGTAATGCTATGTTGCTACCAATAGTTGAAGAAGAAAATGCTAAATCTGCACCTTCTAAATTCCGTCCAATAGCAGAAATTATTGGAATGAATGTACATGACAAATCAGATAAAGAATGTGTTGATTTTGTAATAGATAAAATAAAGGCTCTTTCAGAAGAGGTGGGAATCCCAAAATCTTTAAAAGATGTTGGTGTTGATAATCCTAATTTTGAGTTGCTTGCTGAAAATTCTATGAAAGATGCTTGTGCTGGAGCTAATCCTGTTTTCTTTGATAAAGACAAGATTATAGAATTATTTAAGAAAATCTCTTAATATAATCACACTTATAAATTAATTATGTATATTTATAAGGGAGTGTCTTAAAATATTTTTATTTGATTTTAGACACTCTCTTATTATATAACTCTTTATCTTTAATTTTTTTTTAAGCTCATTAAAATTAGTAATATTGTTTGACATCTATTTAATGAATTATAACTGTTGTTGTATCTGGTATATTATCATATATCCACTTGGCATTTTCTGTACTTAGTCTTATACATCCATGGCTAAGAGCTTCACCAAGTCTACCATCTATTATATAGCTTCCTGTCGAATCATATAATACAGAATGATAATAATACCCACCTTTAATTCTAGTGGCATACTTAACTGAATACTCATCTGTTCCAAAGGAAGGCTTTCTACCACTTATATAAAATATGCCTGTTATAGTTGGTGTTTCAGGTTTACCTATAGTACATTCCCATTTATATAATTGTCCCCAACCACCATTATCCTTCTTGAAAATATAAGTATATTTATTTTTAAGGTCTGTAGTAATTAGATAATCACTAGTGCTTTTAATATTATTTTCATTAACAAATTTAGTCATATCAGTGTAAAAATCCTTATAATCTAATTCATTAGGTTTATTTCCATCACTTGACAAAAAATAATTAAAAACATAACCTGTCTTATCATCATATACAACTTTACTCCAGTCTCCCTCTACCTGTAGAACTTCGACCCTAGATTTTTCAGGAATTACTGTAATTATATTAGAAGTTGTAGACTTATCTTCTCTTAAATTTAAATTACTCCAAGCATATTCACTTACTGATATTAAATCCCTGTATACATACCCTTCTTGAGAATTGTAAATTACTTTAATCCAATCGTCTTCTTCATCTAACACCTCTAATTTAGAACCTTGAGGTATCACAGTTATAATACTTGAATTTATAGATTTTGCAGACCTCAAATTTACATTTACTAAAGCATATTTATATATAGGTGCTCTGTATTTTTTAATGTTTACTTTAAATAGCTTCACACATACCCATCCTCTCATATGTCTTTTTACAATACTTTATGAAATTCGATATGTATTCGTTCTTCTATTTTTAAACTTACTCTATATAATTAAAGATTATTATCCATTTAGATTTACAATATTACAATCTTTAATATATTCTTCAATTATATTTCTAGCTACATTAAAATAGCTTATGCATTTATCTACTATAACAGCATCACTACTAACTACTCTATCTAGTTTTTCTAATATAACATCTGCATTTTTCACTAGTTCTACTTCTGTTTCAATTTTCCACACCTTGGCATGTTCTAATATTTTATATCTTAGATTTCCAGAATTAGAAACGGGTGAATCTAAGTAAAATTTAATTTTTGGTGCTTTATATTTATTAAAAAACTTTCCTATTAGCTTTAAAGCTTCTTCTGTTTTGTCTATAATTTTATATGTTCCTCTAAGACCTGCTAAATCTCTAATGTTTCCATCTCTACCTATGACTAGAGTTCCTCCAGATAAGGCTACTTCTATAGCTATTATCAAATTAAAACCATCTATGTATATAATTCCTTCATTTATTTTATCTAAGGAAAGTATCTTTGATTGTCTTATTATATTTTTTTCATCAGTACATACTGCTCTTTTCAGTGCATCTCTTTGTCTTATTGAAAATTGATATCTGTCTCCAACAAAAGTTACAACTGGGTCTATTTTATAATCTCTATTTATCAACCATTCTATTTCTTCTTGAGCTTTTACAAGTCTTACAAGTTCTTTACTTGAAAACCATCTTTTATCATTCTCATCAAATCCTCTTTTAGATATTTTATTCATAGAGTATTTCACCACCTTAATATGAAGTTTGCTAATATTATCTTCTCCATTTAGACTATTCAATATTTAGATTATACATTTTAATAGCAGATTATAATACAAAATACTTACTTTTTTACTATATTTATATTTTATAATATAAAAGAAAGGATACTATTAGTAAATTCTCATAGTATCCCTTCTTTAAAATTTATTTATAATGATAATTTTAGGCTTTATTTATAATATATTACACTTATTTTATACTTCCTTTATCATATTAGGAGATAAAACATCATTAAGAGCCTCTGTCATAGTTGGATGTGCATAAACACGGTCTCTTAAATATGTGTATTCTACTTCTAAATCTACTGCTAACTGAATTAAATGTATAATCTCACTTGAATCATCACATATCATGCTAGCTCCAAGTATCTTATTGGAATTTTTATCTATTACAATTTTTATAAACCCATCAGTTTTTCCAATTTGTTTAGCTCTTGGAATTGCCTCAACTGGCATCTTTGCTACTAATACATCATAACCTTTTTCCTTTGCTTGTTTAACATTAAGACCAACTCTTGAAAATGCTGGACTTATAAATATAGCATTTGGTATATTTTTTCTATTACTAGCTGTTCTGGTTTTATTTCCAAATAATTGATTGATTATTATACGATAGTCATCTAGTGATATATAAGTAAATTGAGGTCCTCCATTTATATCTCCTATAGCCCATATGTGTTCTTTATTAGTCTTAAGGGTATCTGATACTTTAATAAATCCTCTTTCATTTAATTCTATACCTGCATTTTCAAGTCCTAAACCTTCAGTATTCGCTTTTCTTCCTGTAGCTACAAGTATTATATCACTTGTTATTTCCTTTGATTCATTATTTATCTCATATTCTACTATAGCTAAATTAGAAACTTCTTTAATCTCTTTTACTTTTGTATTATTTATAATTTTTACATTTCTCTTTTCAAGTAATTTTATTATTTCTTGTGAATCCTCAATATCTTCATTTGGTAAAATCCCACTATTTGAATTTAATATTGTAACTTCTGTTCCAAATGAACTGTAGATACCTGCAAATTCTAAACCTATAAACCCAGCACCTATAATTGTCATTTTTTTAGGTAGAGTTCTTAAATTCATAAGAGATTCACTATTATATACTATTTTATTATTTTCAATACCTTTAATATTAGGTGTAAATGATTTTGAGCCAGTATTGATAAATATCTTATCTGATACTAATTCATAAACTTCATTTTCAGTTTTTACTTCTACTGTATTTTCATCAATAAAAGTACCCATTCCTGTAAATACAGTTACATTATCATTTGAATTTAACTTATTATAGTTAGCTTCTCTCAGCTTTGTAATTAAAGTTTCTTTTTTGTCTATAGCTTTTTCATATTCAATTTGTGCATCATTCCAAGAGTTTATATTTCTTACATTGTTTGCTGAATTTTCTAAGCTTTTAGTTGGGATACATGCTACATTTATACATGTTCCTCCATACATTTTATTTGACTTTTCTACTAAAGCTACTTTTAATCCTCTATTAGCTAAATCTCCTGCTAATGTTTTTCCACCTTTTCCAAATCCTATTATTATTGCATCAAATGTTTTTTTCATATAATTTTCAACCCTTTCCTTCGTTATTTATACTCTTACTATAACAAGATTCTCTAGGTGGTACAATTAGGTACTTTTTTGTAACCTTATATTTAATACTCTTTACTTTTCTATATTTAATACTTTTTACTTTTCTATATTTAATACTTTTTATTTTTCTGATTTTCAATAAAAGACTTCATAGTCTCTTTATTCATTGCTCCTGGTATGTACTGAGTTACATACCCTTCTTTATCAATTATAAATGTAGTTGGAAAAGCATTAATTCCATACTGATATGCTAGTTCCCCATCTTCATCAAGTGCAACAGGGAAAGTATATCCTTCATCTTTTAAAAAGTTAATTACATGTTCTCTTGAACCTTCTCTTCCTAAATTAGGTGATGCTACACCTAAAATTACTACTTCTTCATTATTTTGCTTATAATCCTTATATAACTGCTCTATATGAGGCATTTCCTCTTTACATGGAGGGCACCATGTAGCCCAAAAATTTAAAAACACAACCTTACCTTCATAATCACTTAATTTGTGTGTTTTACCATATTGGTCAGTTAAAGTAAAATCAATGGATTTTATTCTCTCTTCATCATTAGAGTCACTATCATTATTTTCATTATTGGATTCGTTTTGATTATCTTTGTCACCAGAATCTCCTTGTGTACCTTCATTAGAATTTCCTTGTTTATTCTCTCCTTGATTCACGCTTTGATTATTTTCAACTTTATTTTGTTGTGAAATATTAAAGTGCTTACTCACACTTTCAAATCCATTTATCATCATTAATATTCCTGATATTATAAGTATAACTCCACCTATCTTTTTAATAATTTCCATATTAGACTTTATTTTATCAATAGTCTTAAATAGCTTACTATAAAACATAGCTGTAATTATAAATGGCAAAATAAATCCAATAGTATATACTACTATTAAAAGATTTGCATTAAAATGATTAGTTGAACTAGAAACCATTACTAAGACAGATGCTAATATTGGACCAATACAAGGTGTCCACCCAAAACTAAATGTAAATCCAAGTAAATATGCTGTTATTGCATTCATTTCTTTAAATTTTACATTCAATCTTTTTTCTCTGTTTAGTATTGAAGATTTAATTACTCCCATGTAAAACAACCCCATGATAATAATTATAATCCCACCTATAAACATTATTAAGTCTTTATTCTCATTAAAAAACATACTCAAAACTCTTACTGATGACCCTAATATAAAAAAGGTTGTTGAAATTCCTAGAGTAAATAAGATAGTATTTTTAAATAGAGAACTTTTTATAAAATTCGTTTTTCCTTCTTTTAAATTTTCCACACTACTATTTGACAGTATACTTAGATAAATAGGTAGTATTGGTAATATACACGGCGAAAAAAACGATAATACCCCTTCTATAAATACTACAAATAAATTTACATTTTGCAAATTAAAGTTCCTCCTTATTCTATTTCTACTATTAAAACAAAAATTATGTACTTTTTTGATTTTACTTTTATATTTACTCAAAGCTTAATTAAAGCACTGTAAATTTAAAAGCAACTTTAAAAACTTATTTATCACAATTTAAATTTTTATTGCTCCACATAATCATCTTTTCCATGACAGGAAGTAATAGCAATCCTGACTCACTTAAAAAATATGTTGATTCTACAATGTTATTAACTGACTTTTTCTTGTTAATTATAATTCCTTGCTCAATTAAAAAATCTAATTGTTGAGTTAGCATTTTCTTACTACATTCTGGAATAGTTCTCTGTAATTCTCCAAATCTTTTTTTATCTCCTTGCAACTCCCATATTATTATAGCTACCCATTTTTTACCTAATATATTTGATAATGCTTCTACTGGACAATCATATATCATATCATTTATATTGTACATTTTATCTCCTCTTTCTTTTAATTAATTATTAAGACATGCTTTTATTTCATTTATAAATGTTGTAAATGTATTGAGATTTACTAGTTTAAGGTTTTTAATATATATATTTTGGTTTTAAAATATTTCTAAGGTTTTATATAATTACTATATCAGTTTTATAAATACATCACAATTGGGTACTTTTTTGTAACTACATATTTGCAATTACATAAAATATTTATAACTACATAAAATCAAATTTAATTATAGTGAATAAATTCAGCTCTCATATTAATAATTCTTTATCTAAGTTCTTTATCCTGTTTTAATAATTTTTATATAATGCTGAACTCACATCTTCATATTTACCCCAATTTATACAAATTAAAAAATCTGGCAGATATTTATCTGCCAGATTATTAAATGATAAACTTATTTTTATACTTATAAATCTAATAATATTGAAATAACTTCAAAAGGTGCTATTTCATATACTTGTTGTACTTGTAATTCTTCTATTGCATTTATAATTTTACCGTTTCTATCTTTAAATATTTTCTCATCTAATATCAACTTCTCACTGGTTGGATTTTCTAATCTTATTACAAACTTATCCTTATCATAGTAAGAAAGATAACAAGCTGATACAAGATAATTTTCTGGTAAAGATATTATCTCTAACTCTCTGTTCACAGCTTCTTCAACAATTGACCTTTGAATCTTATTATCTATACGATATAAAAAGAAGTTATAATCCTGCAATTGATAACTTATAGATTCTTGTAAATAATTATGAGTTAAACTAGCAACTTCTAATTCATCAAAAGATTTAGAACTCATATATATTGCAAATGAAAACTCTACTTCTCTAAGTATCTGTGCCTTTTCAGTTTTAATTCTAATATGTCCTTTTTTAGTGGTATCTCCAGAGGCACGTCCTGGTCTATATAATAAATCAGGTTTTCCTAGCTCATCAGTAGTAGCAAGTAAAGTTATTGCTATTTCATCATCAATATGTTGATACTCCTTTATTCCTCGGGTAAATACAGTACAACTTCTCTTATCATCAGTAAGTGTAATATTACTTTCCAAGGGTTCCAAATCTATAGGCATTTCACTATAAGTATTTTCCCAATTACTTAAAACTCCATTTTCTCTTGTTATATATCCAAATGGTAATGATGCTATATTTTTATTATCATTTATATCAGTTTTTACATGAACACGCAATCTATGATTACATATTGTATTGTTGACATGAAGTTTTACCTCCATCAATGGATTTTCTTTTGATAAAACAATGCTGACTTTTACATTTAATTTTCCATTGAAGTTTTTATTTTTTCTATCTTCTAATGTAAGTGGTAGTAAAGTTGTACCTTCAACTACTATCTTTTCATACCCTAAAGCTTTTTGTGTCAAAGCACTATTAAATAAAAGCTCTATCTCTTCGTCACCGTGTAATGGTGAGAAATCATAAGTATCCCCTGCATTTCCACTATCTTTTAAAGTCAAAAAATTTGATATATAAGTTCCATCTTCAAGTTGTAAATCCAAACTTCCACCTTTATATATTACCTTGTATTTATCATTAGATATAAAGGTATCATTAGATTCACTAAGTGACAACATCTCTTTATTACTTGTTTCAAAACTAATAACTTTATAACCAAGTGCAGGAAGTTGTATATTTATTCTTACTTTTAGTATATAATAACCTGATTCTTCAATAAATATATTACCAGCAGGTGTCTCTTCCAATACATTTTCTCTCGGTTTGATATAAGTTTCTTCAGTTATAGTGGCATCTAAGTTTTCTTTAAAACAAATATTTTTACTATCACTAACCACTTGTATTTCTTTATATCCATTAAAAGTTTTAGCTTCAGTATTAAATACCAATATATCATTTTGAGATAGCTTCAATCCTTCTGAAATTTTCTTTACAATAGTATTTTCAATGCTATCACAGATTTCATTAGCTTCTCTTATACGGTGAAGAATATCATCTGTTACAGTATCAGTTACACAACCAGCCAAGCTATCATGAGCTTGTCCCTCCAGAAGCTTTTTCCATGTATTTATTAATAGTTGATTGCTTATTTCAATTCCACTCTTTTTAGCAATTACTAGTAATGGCTCTATTCTCTTAATTAATTTATTTTCAAGTTCATCACATGCTAATTTTATATCCATTCTACTGGAACCAATTGATTTATGTATTCTTGCAAGCACAGGTTCTCTAAATTCACCCCTGTAGCTTTCTAATGAGTCTATAGATTTTACATATTTCAAAAAGTCTTGATATGAACTTGTTATATATGAATGCTTTCCAATGTTATTAATCTCTTCAACTTTATTCTTAAAATCCCCTATTATATTTAATTGGTCATTTCCTGAAGGTATTAATACCTCTTCTACATCACTATATGACTTAATAAAATCAATAGCTGGGTCTAAGCGTCCATTGACATACTTTAATGAAGGTTCCAAAAGCATACCAGTTCCATATCCATGTGGCATATTTACAGCATATATATACTTTTCTCCATTTAAACTTTTCCATTTAAAATATGGTGATTGAACTTGTTTTCCTAGATGTATCCCCCTCCAAAAGAAGATATTATCAATCCCTACATGTTTTAATAAAACAGGCATCTGTGCATTAAAACCAAAGGTATCTGGCAAATAGCCAATTTTCATGTACTCACCATATTTTTTACTTTCAAAGATTCCAATCATTAAATTTCTTAAAATAGATTCTCCTCTTGCAAAGAATGCATCCGTTTGTGTAAACCATGGTCCAATATACAATCTATTTTCTTCTATTAACTTTTTAATACTTTCTATTTTTTCTTTATGTAATTGTGTATAATCATCTAAAATAGAAAGTTGTCCATCAAGTACAAAACTTACATCTGGATTACGCTCTAACTCATCAATTATATCTGTAAATAATTGCTCACTAAGTACTAATGCATCTCCAGAAGTAAAATACCACTCTCTGTCCCAGTGTGTATGATTAACAATATGTGCTTTTATCATTTATGCTCCTCTATTTCTTCATTTTTAATATTTTAGGTTGTAATCAATACTAAACAATACCCAAAACTTATACTTACTATAAAATTTATATTAAATCTAAATCATTACTTTTCTTAAATTTTTATTGAATTTTAAGATTCCCACTCTGCTTCATCAAATTCATCATCTTCAAATTCGTCATCTTCGATAACTGGATTTCCACGTAATATTATGACCAAACCTGCTACAATTACTGTTCCTACTGCAATTGATAATACATACATTGGCCAATTCTCTACTGTAAACCATCCATAAAATCCACTAATTGGAGTTGCATTCACTGAACCTAATCCAACTGCCATAGCTGAAGCAATTGCTGTACCAATTACACATGATGGAATTACTTTTAATGGAGATTCTACTGCAAAAGGAATTGCTCCTTCACTAACTCCAATCAGCCCCATTATAAGAGATGATTTACCAGCTTCACGCAACTGCTTATTATATTTTTGTTTTGCTAATATAGTGGCAAGACCTAATCCTAGTGGTGGTATAACAATTCCTACCATTGCAGCTGTATTGGGTGCATAAATTCCACTTGTTAATAATGCAAGTGATGTTGTTAAAGCTGCTTTATTAACTGGTCCACCTAAGTCAACTGCCATCATTGCTCCAATAATAGCTGCCATCAATATCTGATTTGTACCTGATAATCCATTTAACCAATTTTCTAATCCAGTATTTAATGTTGCAAAAGGAATACCTATGACATAATTAATTAATATAACAGTTACTAATGTTCCAAATACTGGTACTATAAATATTGGCACTATCGAAGCTGCTGACTTTGGTAATTTAACATGATTTTTAATAAATAAACATGTATATCCTGCGATTAGACCAACTGCTAGAGCCCCTAAAAATCCTGCTCCTATATCCTTAGCAATCATACCACCAACAAGACCTGGTACTATAGCTAATTTATCCGCTATAGAAAATCCTATAAAGGCTGCAATTACAGGAAACATTAATCCTAAAGCAGTGCCTCCAAAACCATCTAAATCATGTAATAATCTAACAATACTACTAGCACTTTCTGCATATTTAGCATCCCATATATCTGGTATATTATAGAAAGAACCTCCTACACGAGATATTGCCATTATCATAGCACCTGCAATTACTAATGGAATCATATATGAGATTCCAGTTAAAACATGCTTTTTTAACTCAGAGACTATCTTTTTTAACATTATATTTCCCTCCATTTATTTAGTGTCAATTAACTTTAGTGCATCCTCAATTACCTTTTCTGCATCTTTTATAGGTGCATTAACTGGTACTTCTAATATTTTTTTTCCTTCGAAACGTTCAGAATTTCTAACCTTAGTGTCTACAGCAAATATTACTACTTCTGCAATTTGTGCGTCTTTTGCAGTTAGCTCATTGTCAATTCCAGTAGCACCTTGTGTTTCAACTTTTATAAGATGCCCCATTTTCTTTGAAGCTTTCTTTAATGCTTGCGCTGCCATATATGTATGTGCAACTCCTGTTGCGCATGCTGTTACTGCTATAATTTTTCTTTTCATCTCTACATTTCTCCTTCATTAAATATTTTAATTACTTCTTGTGCTGAATCAGCTAATTTTAATGCGTCCACATTGTCATCATCCATTAGCTTAGTTGCCAATTTAGATAATAAAACAAGATGATTACTATCCTTATCAATATTACTTATAGCCAGCAAGAAAATGCTATCTACTGGTTTTTCATCTAAAGCTTCCCATTCAATTTTATTTTTAGATTTTGCAAATATTATGGAAGATTTCTTAACAGCATCACTTTTCCCATGAGGAATAGCAATCCCATTCCCAATACCTGTAGTTGCATGTTCTTCTCTCTCTAAAACAGATTTAACATACTCTTCTTCATTATCTACAATCCCATTTTCAACAAATATTCTACTTAATTTTTTTATTGTTTCTTCCTTGGTAGTTGCCTCAAGATTAAAAACAATCTGTTCTTCCTTCAATACATCTGATATTTTCACTATATATTCTCCTCCATTAGCAAATCGTACACTTCTTTTGATGAAGTTGCACTTAATACGTCATTTATATTTTTTTTATTGTCAATGAAGTCATAAAAAACTTCATATATTTCATCAAGTTCCAAATTTTTGTCATTTTCTAATGAAATAAAGAAAACAACTTCTACATTTTCATTTCCCCATGTAATAGGATTTTTTAAAGTTGCAACAGATATATTAGACTTTTTAATATAACTTGGATTAGCATGAGGTGTAGCTATATATTGAAAAGATGTGTAAGATAAATTTTCTCTTTCAATTGCACTTTCAGCTATACCTTCTTTTGCATAATCTCTTTTTATTAAATTATCTGTTATACATCTAATTACATCTTCATAATTTGATGCCTCAATATTTAATAAAATATTTTCTTCAAATATTAACTTTTTAAAAGGTTTAGATTTTCCAGAAGTAATCCCTGAAACATTTTGTATGTTTTTCTCTAAAGTCCTTATATCATTTTCATTTAAAATAGGACTAACTACTATAGTTGGAATAGTTTCTAATTCTAAATAAATAGTACTAATTACTAAATCTGCATCAATTTTACTAGATACTAATTCTTGTACAGAAAGTATCTTGTCAATCTTTATCATAGGGAAGTATTTTTTTATCCTTGCAGATAATAATCTAGAAGAACCTAACCCTGTACTACATACTAGAATTACTCTAATATTTTGTGGCAGTTCTTTCATTCTTTCTCTAAAAGCTTCAAAATGTAGTGCTATATAAGCGCATTCATCGTCATTTATTCGAATATCATATATGAATTCAATTACTTTTTTCAAGTTTAAAGCTTGCTCAAATGATAGAGAAAAGTTTTGCTTAATTGTATTAACATATGGGTTTTTGATACTAAGACCATATGTTAATCTATTTATCGACGAATGTATATGTGTAGTTAACCCATCAATTAAATCTTTGTCATAAGCTGTCTCATACAATGTATTTTTGATAATATCTCGAAGATTTGAGATATTATTTGTATTTGCTTCATAGTGCTTACTTGAATTACTTTTTAGTTCAGTAGTGTTTCTATGCTGGTCAGCAGCTACTAAGTGCAGATTTATATATCCAATTTCAGAATTTGGCAATAATATTAAAAATTTTTCTTCTAGTTGCTTTGCCAGATAATTTGTATTTAGCATTTGATTATTTTCTATCTTATCAGTATATAAATTTTCTTCTATATATTCACCTTTTCTAATTCTTTCTACTGCTATAGCTAAATGGATAACCAGTGATTGAAATTCATAATCAGAAAACTCAAATTTTCTTTCCTTACTAAAAGCTCTAAGAATCTCAATAATGATAGACAAATCATCCTCAGAAAAAATACCATTTACATCTGCTTGTATCTTTTCAAAGGCTTGATAAAAGCTTTCTTGTTCTTGCTTAATATACCAATTTCTACTCCAAAATTTATGTATAAACTTAGCAGTAAGCTGTCTTTTGTCTCTTTCACTTATATCCAATTTAATTCCTTTACTAGGTTTCTTATATATAGAAATTCCTTCACTTTTTAGTAATTTTTCAACCTCAGCTAAATCTCTTTCAATTGTTCCTCGACTTATATATAATTCATCAGAAAGTTGTTGTATAGTAATATAATCATTACTTTTTAACAAGATTGAGTATATATATATAACTCTCTCCTCTCTTGTTGTAGGAATTTGACTTCCTTTATTATCTAGGTAAGGAAGTATTTTTCTTAAATCCCCTTCTATATAAACACCTATTTTAGGTTTTCTAACTAAAGAAAGACCTATTTTTTTAAGTATGGTTTCTACTTCTTTGAGAGATTTTGAAACTGTTTTTTCTGAAACATCTAAATCATCTGCTATTGCCTTAACAGTTGTATGACCTTCTTTTAACAAAAACTTTATTATTCTAATTTCACGATTTTGAATCATATCAGTTAACATTTTCAAATTTACTCCTTCCCTTTGTTTTTATTTTAATGGAAAATGTTTTTCTACAAAACTACTAATATTTCCTGATTAAATACGGTAATTTTTATGTATTGAATACTTTAATTCTAGATGATAAATTAAAAACTGTCTAAATTTAATATGAAAGGAAATAATTTAATGCTGACAATAATTATTGCATTACTTCCTGTAATAGGATGGGGACTAATGCCCATAGCTGCAAATCTCAAAAAAAGTTCTCCCTATGAACAACTTTTAGGTACCTCTATAAGCGCGTTTATATTTTCCACTATAATAACTTTGGTTATGCATCCTGAGATTACATTTTTTTCATTTTGTGTAAGTATGATTTCTGGGATATTTTGGAGTTTAGGTCAGTTAATGCAGTTTAAAGCAATTCAAATTGCTAGTGTATCTAAAGTAATGCCAATTTCAAATGGTTCACAATTAACTTTTACAACTTTACTGGCTGTAATCTTATTTAATGAATGGACTAGTTCTAAAATGTTTTTGATTGGTACCTTATCAATCTTATGTATAATAATAGGTATACTTCTCACAAATTATCAAACAAAAAAATCTACTAATAGAAATATGTTGAAATGTGTTGGAGTTACATTGTTATCATCTTTGTTTTTAGCATTATATGTTGTAACTAATCAAATATTTTCAATTGAAGGATATAGAATTATATTGCCTCAATCTGTTGGGATGTTAATAACTGCATCAATTATTGTTAAGTATTTTTCTAGAGAGACTTTACATAAGGAAAATGTTTTATTTAATCTCACTACTGGAGTATTGTGGTCAATAGCAAATTTAGGTATGTTTATAACAACTAATACTTTGGGAGTTACGATAAGTTTTTCTATTTCTCAGAGTTGTGTTATAGTAGCTACTTTAGGAGGAATCATCTTCTTTAAGGAAAAGAAAAATAAAAAAGAGTGGCTTGCTATTTTTCTTGGAATAATATTAATCATGTTTGGTGTTTTTATGTTAAGCACCATAAAATAAATATTTATTTATATAAATTATAATACTAGCTATATAATTTATATATTTTAATTTATTTTAATAAACTTAGTTACATTATTAAAATTAACTATGTCATTAAAGTTAGTTACATTATTAGAACTAGCTATACTATTAAAGTTAGTAATATTATTAAAGCCTGCAAATTTAATTTCAAAATTTACAGGCTAATATTGTATTATTCAATATTAAGTTTTTCATCTTCAACTAGTTTATTTGCAACCCACTCTGTAACTTGACCTGTTATTTTGATACAATGTTCTTTTATTTCAGCAGACATAAAATTGTCACTATTTTATATTTACTTTTAATCAAACATACTAAGCTGATTATTATTGTCTTTATCTATTTTAATAGGCTTCATATCTCTAACAGTTATTTTTGCATCTTCTCTTATATCACCCACAAGTACTCTATTTTCTTCATTATAGAGTCTACAATTTTTTTCTACTTGTGTATAATTAAAATTAGCATAACAATATAAACAATAATGTCTACAAGTATTGTACTGTCCTATATCAACACTCTTAACACATCCACAAATATCTCTTTGTGTATCATCCTTTTTAACTTTCACTTCGCTACCTATAATATTTGATATTAACTTATCATCAATACACTTACTTTTTCCAATGCCAAACTTACTTAAATTATATTCATCACAGCATATTTCAAGTGCTATATTATACTTATTAGATATTCTAAAAAGTTCCTTCGATAATATTTCTATTTCTTTAATTTGTATAGGTTTTATATGTAATGACTTTGTATTAAATTTTGTTTTCTTGTATAAATCAATAAAACTTATTATACACTTTTCTGTAAATCCATTAAGTTGACTACATAATCTCTCAAATGCTTTTATATGATAATCTAAGTTATACTTTTCATTTAGAAAAATTGGGTCATATCTCAAAATTACTCTTTCTTTGCCTATGATTCTAGACAATTCTTTAAATGACTCTATTATCTTCCTTTTATCCAAAATTCTTGTTTCTACATCTTTACCATATGGAGTTATAGTATAGTGAAAATAATATTTATATTCTTTTAATTTGCTTAAATTATATATCATTGGAGTTGCATCTTTTGTCCAAAATACAAAGCAATCAACAGTATGTGGATTTAGCTCTATCTTACTGACTTGTTTTGGATTCATTGGATTAACAACATACACAAAACCCTCTTTAAGTCTGTTAAAAAACCACTTACTATAAAAAGCAGGTATGTCAGTTCTTCTACTTACACTTACTATCATAATTTAGCCTCCATCCAAAGGTATAGTTGTTGTCACTCTTAGAATTGTCCAGACCACATTCTACACACATATTATTTACTAATTTTTCTTAACACAGTAACCTCCTCTTTACAGCCTAATCTCCCTAGACAATATATGATGTATTTTCTTTACAGAGTTTTTCCATTTTATCATATACAACACCACTGTCTCTTTCATCTGTCATGGTCACAATTATGTCGCTTGCCTTGAGGATTGTTTTTCCTTTTGGAATAATTTCTTCTCCTCCTCTTTGAATAGCTACCAAAAGACAATTTTCTGGCCATTGAATATCCTGAATCGACTTGTTGGCAACAGGAGAACCAAACATAACAGAAAACTGGTCTAGTATTTTCTCTCCCCTTTCTTTAGAAACAGGTTGCCCGTTTTTTTCAAGTAGTCTTTCAAGAAGACTTTCATAAATCGGTTTAGATTTCATAAGAGTAGCCACAATATATGCCACAATTGAAATAACGGATAGAGAAAGCATCTGGCTAACAGAACCTGTCATTTCAAAAATCAATATAATTCCAGTTAAAGGCGCACGTACGATGGCAGTAAAATACCCTGCCATAGCCAAAAGTATAAAATTATTGACATAGTCCAAGTTCATTCCAAAAAACTGTACACCTATCATTCCAAACATTCCCCCAATAAAAGCTCCTAAAACAAGTAGTGGGAAAAAGATTCCTCCTGGTGCACCAGACCCAAAACTGATAGCCGAAAATACAAAACGGATGACAAAAATCAAAACGACCATCCCCAACAAATATTCATGACTTGTTAGTGATTCCACCAGATTATGCCCGCTTCCCAGTACTTCAGGCATCAAAAGACCCAAAATACCAGCCATTAAAAATGGAATCAATATTTTTCCGAATGTACCTATTTTAGGAAGCTTTTTATATAGAGATTGAACAAATAAGGTAAACCAATTATAAAATGCCCCCATAACTCCAAGTACAACACCTAAAATCACTATCAACCAATAATAGCTCTGTGGTAACACATTTCCAATGTCAAATTGGAACACTGATTCCATGCCTAAAAAATTAGCTGATATATAGTCAGCTGTTAGAGACGCTGTCATCACAGAAATCAAAACAGATACCGAAAAGTTTTTATGTACCTCTTCCAGTGAAAACATGACGCCTGCCAATGGTGCATGAAAAGCTGCTGACAATCCTGCACTTGCCCCACAAGTGAGCAGGAATTTTTCCTCTGTTTTTCCTCTATCAAGAGCTCTGGAAATGCCCTTTCCTGCCATAGCACCAAGCTGTATAGAAGGTCCTTCTCTTCCCAAGGCAAGTCCCCCCATAAGCGATAAGAATCCTCCAACAAATTTGGCTGGCAACACACGCCACCATACTTGCTTTATTTTCCCTGTCATCTCTCCTTCTAGCTGAGGAATACCACTTCCCGAAATCATTGGCTCCCAATTTACTAGCCTTGAAACAATCCATGCAAGCAGTGCAAGCACTGCAAACCAAACTGCTGTTTTCACAGTTGAACCTTTTACAAAATTTAATATTTGGTTAAGCCAGATACCAGCCTGCCCCAAAAGTATCCTATATAAAAGTACAATTAAACCAGCTATAGCACCTACAAGAAGCCCTTCTCCAATCAAAATAACCTGAAATCGCTCGGCCCGCTTAATTACATGAGATGTATCTTTTTTCATAATATTTTTCCTCCACTCCATAATTCGGTGCAATATGAACAAATATATTTTTTAGTCCATTTCACACAAAATCATATATTACCTTTCTTCTATATTTGATACATATAACCAATTAATAATGTAATGTAAATACTGAATGATTATTGTTATCCAACTTAACTTTGTCGTATTTACCACTGAATCAATAATACAATACATTTTTGGAAAAATAAAGAAGGACATATCATTTTATTTTTACTTTACTCTTGACTTTAATAAAAAAGCATGCTAATATTAGTCCTAAATCAGACTAATATTAGGAGGAAAAATACCATGAAAGATGATATAAAAAAACATATTAAAGAATATTACGCCTATTGGCTTGGTCTAAATAATCTATATGACGAATGGGCCAAATCATATAACATGAGTTTTCATTCACTATTTGCACTATATGCAATATGGGAAAATCAAGAAAATTGCACCCAAAAAATTATATGTGACGAATGGCTTATGCCAAAGCAAACAATAAACTCTGTGCTAAAAAATTTTAAAGATAAAGGTTATATTGAACTATTGATTAATGAAAATGATAGACGTAATAAAGTCATTCACCTAACTCCAATAGGAAAAGTTTATGCACAAGATGTTCTTCAAGATTTGCTTAAGTTTGAAGAATCTGTTATGCAAAAAATGGGACAAACAAATAGAGAATCAATGACAAAAAATAATGCTCTATTTTTAGAACTATTCAAAAAAGAAATGGAGACTAAAAAATAACTATGGTAAAAAAACAATTCTTAAAAAATGTACTACCCTCTATGTTAGCTTTTGCTTTTTCAGGTGTTTATGCCATTGTAGATGGATGGTTTGTTGGTAGAAATATTGGCGATGCAGGACTTGCTGCAATCAATATTGCCTATCCACTGACTGCATTAATTCAGGCACTTGGAACAGGAATTGGTATGGGTGGAGCAATTCAAATTGCTATATGTCTTGGTAGAGGTGATGAAGATGAAAATAAATACCTTGGAAATACTATTTTTATATTGCTTACAGCTTGTATAATTTCCACAATAATATTAGGCTTGACTTCTCAATCAATTTTAAAAATATTTGGAGCAGAAGGAGAAATCTTAAATCATGCAGTATCTTACATAAAAATTATTATTTATGGAGCAACATTCCAAATTATTGGTACAGGTCTTATCCCAATTATTAGAAATTATAATGGTTCATTAGTAGCCATGTCCTCTATGATTGCAGGCTTCTTAACAAATGTAGTTTTGGACTGGTTGTTTGTTTCAGTATATTCATATGGATTAGTTGGAGCTGCAATAGCCACAGTTATTGGTCAGATGGTTACTCTACTTCCTTGTATTTTATTTTTGACTATTAAAAAGAAGTTATTTGGATTTGCTATATTTAAACCTATGCCATACTTTTTTAAAAAGATAATGGAAGTTGCTGTTTCTCCATTTGGATTAACACTTTCTCCAAATATAGTAATTATCATTCTGAATAAAGGTGCTATTTCATATGGTGGTGCACAAGCTGCTGCTTGTTACGCAGTTGTAAGTTATATAATTTGTATTATTCAATTACTTTTGCAAGGTATTGGCGATGGATGTCAACCATTGATTGGAAATTATTATGGTGCAAATAATTTAAAGTCTGTAAAAGAAGTTAGAAAAATGGCCTATATCACAGCTTTTACAACTTCTCTTGTTTGTATGATTGCAATTTATCTTCTTAAAAATAAAATACCAAACTTCTTTGGAGTATCGGACATAGTGGCACAAAGTATTTCTAGTGTACTTCCAATTTTTATTTCAGGATTTTTATTTATAGCATTTTTACGTATTACAACATCATTCTTTTATGCAGTCAGAAAAAATCTGTTAGCCTATATTTTAATTTATGGAGAACCTTTACTACTTACTGCTCTAGTTGCTTTAGTTTTACCAAACATACTGGGATTAAATGGTGTATGGATTTCTGTGCCTTTGACACAAGCTTGCCTTGCAGTAGTTGGTTTCATTCTATTAAAAAAATATGCTAGATTCGACACATTATAGGTAAGTATTTTATTGAAAATTATTAAAAAATATCCTTATGATTTTTAGATTTTATTATTAAGTTTTTATTTACTCTTCTAGCTTATACTATTATTAGCAATTACCTTACTTATTGTGTTTATTCATATTAAAATTTTACAAAGGGTGCAATTATCAAGCACCCTATAAATTTATTTTTTAAAAAAAGCTAAAAAACAATAAAAATGTCTAGCCCACATCTATATTATAATTTTTTATTTGCATATTTCAACGACCATGGACAGTTCACCATACATTTTAAAACACAAAAACATTTAGAAATATCAATTATAGACTCTCTTCCCCCTTGATAAGTCCAAGCATTTCCATGTATAGCTTTTGCAGGGCATTTTTCTACACAAACATTGCAATCGCCACATTTTGAAGCAATCAAAGGATACTTTTCAACAGAAATTGGTGCATCTGTAAGCACTGTACACATACTAAAAGCACATCCAAATTCATCAGTAATAAATAAATTATTTTTTCCCATAAATCCAATACCACTAATATTCGCTATTGTCTTATGTGGTAAAGGGCTAATACCTGATTCCATCTTAGGGTCAATATATCCTCTTTCAGTGTATTTATGCTCTATATTATTTTTTTCTGATTGAGCATAAGCGTTATAGCCTTTTGTTTGAAGATATTCAGAAATCCAATCAGCTAATTTTTCCATCTTTTCCTCTTTTTCCAAAAACTCATCACTCTCTGTAGGTAAATTATTATATATATCTTTAATAAACTTCTGTGATAATCCTACACAAAATAAAATTGCCTTAGAAAAACCCCGTGTTTGATTTGTTGGAAATTCAGATATATCAACAAAACGAACAATGTTTACACCTTCGTTGTACAAAATAGATTTCAACTCATCATTCATTTTTAACTCCTTTCACAGCTAATCAAGTAATAAATAGCTTTATATATTAATAAATTCTAACACTTTATTGTGTTAACCAATACTTTGTGCACTCTTTATTTCTATTCATAAAGCCATATTCAATTAAATATCTTCTAAGTGTTGCGAAATCATAATATATAGAATCTAAAATTTGATTAACTTCTTTTTCTGAATATTGCTTTCCTTGCTCAAATTGTTCTGAAACTTTGGACAAGATAACAACTTTTTTCTTTTCTTTTGATGAAAAAACTTTTAATTTTAGAGGATTCATACTTTCAAATGAAGTATCTAAAATGTGTTTTCTTTCTTCTTCAGTTACTACATATCTCTCATCTACCATTTTGGCATGTTCGTGGATTGGTACTATAGTACTATCTCTATTAGATTTATCTTCAAATACAGATTCATATAAAGCCAAGTATAACTTAGCTTGTTTTGCTTTTTCTCTAAACATAAACTTTTGATGACGTATCGTAGAAGTAGATACTCCAAGCTCTTTTGCAATTTCTTTATCTGATAAATCACTAATAAATAATTTAAATAATTGTTTTTGATTATCAGTTAATGTATTGTACTTTGAATCATTATTGACCAATTGTTCTAAATAGTCTCCATGTTTTAATTCTGTATGCAATTCAATAGCTCTTGATGCTTCAAAAAATCTGTCACCTACTCTGTATATCTCTCCTACTTCATAAGTTTTCCCACAAATAATACAACTGTAACAATTTAAGTCTGCATTGAACACATAACCTTGTTTGATATCTTTAATAGAAAGATTTTCAATCTTCATATTATCCACCTCCAGTATATAGTTTATTGTTTTAATAAACATATTATATTAAAGTTTATAATTATTGTCAACATTTCCATTTTAAGTTTATATAGATTAGATATATCTAATTTTTAAATTACAATGTATCTCCAAACAATATATTTAAATCTCTATTTGAGCGATTATTATTCATAATTAGATATTCTTATATAAAGACAAGGGTATAAAACTAATTAAATGCAGAAGCATAAAACCAATTACAAAAAAATAAAAGGAACTACTCAATTTAAAATCAAGTAAATCCCTTTTTATCTAACATATTTTATATTAAATTTATATTGTACAACATAAGTTTATAGACAGTAATTTTTTATTTTATACTTTTTATTTAAACTCAATTACAGTATCTTTTCCACCCTCTACATTATTACCTACATTATATGTATTCATATTGTACTCTGAATGATTAGTTATTGTAACTGGAGTAATAAGTGAGATACCATTTGATTCAATTAATGAACGGTCAATTTTTAACATTGGTGCTCCCTCTTTTACTTGGTCTCCTACACTTACTAATGCTTCAAATCCTTCACCTTTTAAGTTTACAGTATCTAAACCAACATGAATAAGAAGTTCCATTCCATTTTCTAGTTCTATAACAAATGCATGTTTAGTTTCTGCTACAACTGCTACCTTACCATTAGCTGGAGCATAAACAATATCACCTGTAGAATCTATAGCTACACCTTCGCCCATAAGTTTTTGAGAAAATACAGCATCTGGTATTTTAGATAACTCTATTACCTTTCCTGATATTGGTGATTTTATTGATTTTTTCTTAAACATTTTAAACATAAAATATACTCTCCTTTTTACTTTTAACCATTATTAGCTGCCTTTAGTTTTTCACCTAGACTTCCTCCTGGATGATATTTATAAAAATCAGCTGAGTCAAAATTACTGTTTTTAGATAATGCACATGCAATAGAATCTCCTAAAACCAAAGTAATTGTAGATGATGTTGTTGGTGCTAAATTTAAGTGGTCAGCTTCATCCTTTGCAGGATATATTAAAGCATAATCACACTCTTTTGCCAATACTGAATTTCTATTTGAAGTAAAAGCAATTGTTTTAGAACCTATTGCTTTTACATACTTTATACAATTTACAACTTCCATAGAATTTCCACTATTTGAGATTAAAATTGTAATATCTTGACTTTCAATCATTCCTAAATCTCCATGTACTGCTTCTGTTGCATGTACAAAAAAACTTGGTGTACCAGTACTTGCAAATGTAGCTGCCAATTTTTTACCTATATGCGCAGATTTACCTACACCCATAAAAATCACTTTACCTTTACAGTTTGCAATTTCATTAACTATATTTTCATATTCAATACCTGCTTCATCTATTAAACACTTTATAGCATTCATTTCAGTAGTCATAACATCAACCATTGTTTTTAAATAGTTCATAATCATCTCCCCTTCTATATTAAATATTTTCTGTAATATAATCTATAGTTTTTTTAATTCTATTTAAACCATCTTCAAGTTTTTCTCTTGAACATGCCACATTTAATCTTAGATAAAACTCACTTTCTTCTCCATATACCTTGCCTGACATAATAGCAACTTCGCCAATATCTATCAATAGTTTTTGGAATTTTTCACTGCTTATTTTAAGCTCAGAGAAATCAATCCAAGCAAAGTAACAACCTTCTGGCATAACCAATTTTAATGGATTTAAATTATCTTCTATATAGTTAATTGTATATTGAAGATTCTCTTTAAGGTATTTCAATAACTCCTCTAGCCAATATTCACAATCATTATAACAAGTCATTGTCCCCAAAATAGCTAGTATAGCTGGCGAATTTACAAAATCACGATATCTAGTTATATTTTCAAACTTAGTTCTTATCTCTTCGTTTGGTATAATTACATATGACCCAGTCAATGCTGGTATATTAAAAGACTTAGATGCTGATGTACAAATAAATATAGACTCTAAATAATTGTCTGCCACATTTAAAACAGGTGTCATTTTATTATCATATACAATATCCATATGTATATCATCTGATATTATTTTTACATTATTCTCCTTACAAATCCTTACCATCTTAATAAGCTCTAATTCACTCCACACTCTACCTGTTGGATTATGAGGATTGCATAAAATAAATATTTTAGAATCTTTACACTTTTTCTCAAAATCATCAAAATCAATAGAGTAAAATCCATCCTTATTTATAAGAGGAGATTTTATAATGTTGCGATTGTTATTTCCTATTACTTCATAAAAAGCATTGTATGCAGGAGTGTTTATTAATACTCCATCACCTTCATCGCTAAAAATTTCAATAAGTTTACTAATTGAATACATTACACTTGGACTGTAATATATCCAATTGCTATCAATACTGCAGTTAAATCTCTTAGAGTACCAATTCCTGATAGAATCTTTAAAATCATCATGCTTCCATCTGCTATATCCTAATACTCTATGATTTAATCTTCCTTTCAATACTTCTGTTATCTCATTTGGGAATTCCAAATCCATATCTGATATTGTAAAAGGAAGTAATCCTTTTTTTCCAAATCTATCTTCTACATAATCCCATTGGGTACAATATGTACCCAATCGGTTTACTTTTTTATCAAAGTTAATCATTACATGCCTCCAAATGACCTTCCATCGCCTTATCCATTTGCTTTCTTAAAGAATACACTTGAGTACCTATAATTACTTGAATTGTATGTTCATCTAATTTAACAACTGCTATACCACCAGCTTCTTTAATTGCATCCTCATTTATTAGTGATACATCTTGTAATTTTAAACGTAATCTAGTTACACAATTGTCTAATGATAATATGTTAGATTGCCCTCCTAGTGCTGCTATCATTTGCTGACCTTTGTATGTAGATAGATTTTTAAAATCTGAACCATTCCCTTCAGAAACTTTTATTTCTTTATCTTCACGTCCTGGAGTTTTTATATTAAATTTAAGAATTGCCCATTTAAATACAAAGTAATATATTGCAAAGTATAAAGCTGCTACTAGTACTGCTATTGGCCATCCTGTAGCTGTTCCTCTCAAGACTCCAAAACTTATAAATGCTATTAAATCTCCTGTGAATCCCATTAATACACCTAAGTATGGAAGCACCATGTTTGCTAAACCATTCATAAATGTATGGAAAGCAAATAATGCTGGTGAGATAAATAAGAATAAAAACTCTATTGGTTCACTTATACCACCTATAATAACTGTCAACACTCCTGATATTAAAAGACCTTTAAGTGCTTTTCTATTTTCTGGTTTTGCTGTACGATATATAGCTAATGCAGCTCCAGCTAAACCATATTGAATCATTAATTTACCTTGTTCCATTTTACCAGCTAAATCAAGAGGTATAATCTGATTATTCTCTACATATGCCATGAACATGTTCAATGTTCCAAAGTATGTTTCTCCATCAATAACAGCAGTTCCACCTATTGGTGTAAAACGGAATACAGATGTTACAAGGTGGTTTAATCCAAATGGTATTGTAACCCTTTCAGCTACTGCATATGAGAAATATCCTAATGGTCCTGCTGAAGAAATCCATCTTCCTAAACTTTGGAATGCATTGAAAAATGGTGGCCAAACAATAGGTATTAATAAACCAACGATACTCATAACTATTAAACTAACAATTGGAACTAATCTTGGTCCACTGTAGAATCCTAATGATTCTGGTATTTTCAAATTACTAACTTTATCATACATTGCATAAACAATTAAACCTGCTATAATACCACCTAAAACACTTGTGTTATATGTTTGTATACCCATAATCATAGCTTGACCATTAGTTGACATTTGGTCTGCCGCTACTAATAAATCAGCTCTTGTTAAATAAAAATTTGTACCTATATGCATTGCTATAAATCCTACTAAACCTGAAAATGCACCAAACTCTTTTTCTTTTTTTAATAATCCTAGTGGAATTGCCATTGCAAATAATGCTCCCAAGTTATTAAATGCAAATAATCCTATTGTTAACATGAAATTTAAAATCATATTAACATATTCATTTCCTAGAAATGGAACCATTGCAATCATCTTAGGATCTGTAAAACCAGCCCCAAGACCTAGCATCATACCAGAAACACTAAGTAGTGCTATTGGGAACATAAACGTTTTTCCTAACATCTGGAAGAAATTCCATAGACCTAACTTATTTTTTTTCATATTTTCACCCTCCTATTTTTATATAAAAACATAATCTAATTTATAGAAAAACCTAAATCAAAAAACTTAATCCAATAACTAAGTTCAATGATTTAGGTTTTGCCTGCTTGACCAGTTACAACCCTAAAAGCCATTGCCTGTATTTAATAAAAAAGCCTAAATCAAAAAACTTAATCTAATAACTAAGTTCAATGATTTAGGTTTTGCCTGCTTAACCAGTTACAATCCTAAAAGCCATTGTGTTTATTTAATAAAAAAACCTAAATCAAAAAACTTAATCTAATAATTAAGTTCAATGATTTAGGTTTTGCCTGCTTAACCAGTTACAATCCTAAAAGTCACTGTCTGTATTCAATAAAAAAGCCTAAATCAAAAAACTTAACTAAAATTAAGTTCAATGACTTAGGTTTTGCCTGCTTTATCAGTTACAATCCTAACAACCACTGTTTGTTATTTTATTTATATGAATCATTAGATATAATTCTTCTTCTTTACTAATTTTATATTCAAATCTGTCTAATACTAATGCTGCAATTTCTTCAGTACATACTTTAGGTTTATTATAGTTTTTATTTACTAGTTTATACATATCTTCAACATCACTATCTTTGTAAGTTTCTTTTCTTAAAATTCTTTGAACAAAAAACTTTAAGTGAGTTATAAGCCTAGAGTAGTTCAGTGAATTTACATCTAATTTAAATCCATGTACTTCTTCTATTATCTGAACAACTTGTTTTGAAAACTCTAGTATATTAATACCTTCATCTTTTTGAGAATTTTCTAATCCATTGATTATATGAATAGCAATATACCCTGCTTCATCTTCAGGCAATTTTATACCTATCTTTTTTTCAATCTCATTAATTGCCCATAATCCAAATTCAAATTCTTCTCTATAAAGTTGTTTTGTTTCATTCAGTATCAAGTTTGGTAATTTTATACCCTGTTTTTCTCTTTGGACAGCGAATTCTATGTGACTAGTTAAAGCCAATATTATTGAATCATTTACTTGAGTATTTAAAACTTCATTAGCTTTTTCTATAATTTCTTCTGAAATTTTAAAATATTCAATTGAGGTTTTGTTAAGTATTTGATTGTATTTGTCTTTTTGATTATCTTGAACAAAATATTTCTTAGAAATCAAATTTTCATCTATCAAATCTCCTACTTTTTTCTTGAATCCAACTCCAGCACCAGTTACAATTATTTCTGTGCCATCTTCTAGGGAGCTTACTACTACATTATTATTAAATATTTTTTTTATATTCACTATAAATCCCCTCTGAAAAAAATGTTTCATCACAATTACATAGTATATTATATTTAATTTAATGTCAATATTTAAAATTTTACTTTCGAATATATTTTGCATTTTCCCCTATAATACTACAATCACAAAACATTCCAACTATTTATAATCAAATTGTCGTTTTTTGTTATTTTTTATTTAAATATATTTAATTATTTTATATATATATTCAATTCTTTAAAGTTATTCAATGTTTTTTATTCTATTGTACATTTTCCAGTATTTTCAAGTATATTAATGTGTATTTATTAAGTATTTATTGAAATTCAGATTATATTGTATTGTAAACTTTTTTAAAATAGATATACCTAAAAATCTTATTAATATAAAATATTTTTTATACGAAATTTATATCATATATTTTTTAAATTATTATTTTATTTTTTATTTATAAATAAATTTCATATTTTTCCTTAAATTGTTTTAATTGCATTAATATTTTAATTATTTATATAATATTTTCCAATTATTTATAATACATTTTTTCATTAATTTTATCTAATTATAACTTTATCACTTATAATAATACCTAATCAATAGTAACATTTAACATTTTATGTAAAATTTATAAAAAAATGTATATAATCTAAAACAAGTGACTATACTAAAAATATGATACGGATAACCAATAAGTTCAACCTATCTCCCCCAAAATAGAATGGGCTACAGTTCCCCCCAACTGTAGCTCATTTTCGTGTTATTTAGGTATTTTTCATATAATTTCAATCTAAATTAAAACAACGTCTTTAAAGTTTAATCCATATTGTTATTTTTATTTTTTATAAACATTAATTTTCTATTATTTATTCTCCATATCTACACTTGTCAAATTTGTGCTTAATTACTATTCTATTTAATATCTCTACTAATATATTTATTAACTTTTCCATAATATTTAATAAATCCAAAATATAGATTAATAAGAATTAATTAACAAAATTCTCTATAAGAACATAACCTATATTAAACAAGCTCTTAATTAAAAATTGAGTTTGTTAAATTTTAAAATACGAAAGAGAATTATTTATATGCTATTAAAAATTTGGCTTTTAAATAAAATTTTCTTATTTCTTTTTAGTAATAGATAAATAATATCTAAAGGGAGAATTTTATTGCACACTTAAAAAGGGGGTTGTCTTACAGTGTTCTTAAATTATAAATGAGATACCCTTTTTTATTTACATATAGATTATTTAATACTTCACAAAAAAGTGAACTCATCTGATAGAGTTCACTTTTTTCTGTAGTTAAATCTTTATTTTGAAATAACTTCTTTTAATGTTGGGAATGTATTAAATAAATAATACCTGTGATTTTTATTTTATTAACTTTAAATACCTCTTTCAATATTGTATAAAACAACAATAAATACTTATAATAATTTCAAACATCTGTAAAAATTTATTAGCTACATTACAATTATAAACTTATAGTTATAACTACGAGTACTACTATTTACTTTCATTTAATAAGTATCAACAAGTACAGATTTTTTTATTTTCTGTTTATCTAAATGTGAAATTGCACTGGATACAGCAGTTTGACCTTGCCCTGCTGATTTTAGATATTGATATGGCTTACCAGCACAATCTCCTGCTACATATAAACCTTCAATATTTGTATTCATATTCTTATCTGATTTTATATGAGAACCTTCAACCTCTAACCCTGGAACCATGTATTTAGGAGATACACTATCTTTTATAATAAATATACCCTCTATGTCTAACTCACTATTTTTTAAGACCAATTTATTAACTAGCTTTTCACCTTTTATTTCCACAGGTCTGTCATCTATTATATTTATATTGTTATTAAGTTTATTTTCTAATTTATACATAGGTATATAGTATACATTACTAGCTATTTCACTTAAAAAATTTGCTTCTTCTTCAGCTTCATTATTATATCCTATTATAGCAACTTTTTTATTTCTATATAACATAGCATCACATGTTGCACAATATCCTACTCCTTTTCCAAGAAAATCTTCTTCTCCTTTTAACATCTTTCCATACTCAATACCTGTAGCTAATATAACTGTAGTTGACTCGTATGTATCATTTCCAGAAACTAATGTAAAATATTCACCCATGCTATATACATTATTAATTCTTTTTTGAGTTATTTTTATTCCCATATCTTCTATATGGTTTTTAAATTTATTTTTTAAATCTAGTCCGCTTATGTTGCTAACTCCCAAGTAATTATCTATAGAAGGTGCTTTAATAAGTTTCTGACTTATATCTTCACTTCCAAATAAAATTATATTTTTATTTCTAATTTTAGCATTTACAGCTGCTGCAAGCCCTGCTGGCCCACTTCCTATTATTGCAATGTCATATCTCATAATCTCACCTATTTTCTAGTAACCTTTCTTTTTTCTTTTATATAAATAATATATCAATAGTCAACATCACTGACAATTAGGCACTTATTTGTAACTACATAAATAAATCTTATAAGCAAAAAAACTCATTTTATAATGAGTTTTTTTGTTTATATATGATTCAAATTAATTACATATATGATTCAACTTTATTTTTCAAATTATCTTTAGGTATAAAACCTATTAATCTATCTATAGCTTTACCATCTTTAAATATTATTACAGTTGGTACTGTAGACACTTCAAACTTTTGAGCTAATTCCATACTTTGGTCTATATCTACTTTTAAGAAATTTGCTTTTTCAGTCATCTCGTTTCCTAAAGCTTCGTATACTGGTGATAACATTTTACAAGGTCCACACCATGTAGCAAAGAAATCTACAACTACTAACCCTTCTTTGTTTTCTACTTCATTTATAAATTCATTGTTATTTATTATTTTTGCCATAATTTATATCTCCCTTATTATTTGTATTGTTTTCTTAATATTAATATACTACGACTTATATACTAGTACAATTAGGCACTTTTTTGTAACCATCCATATTTAACACTCTTAAGATTATCATTATAATTAAACTCTAATTAAATTTATTTATGTAAATTCAATAGATCACTTATACAGTATTTGTATAAATCTATAAATTCTATTTAACTATTAACTAAACTTGAATTTTATCTCCAGGCTACACTAAAAAACTTTTCTAATTTGTACCTTAATTTTTTACTTCATACAATTGACAATTTTATCTATACATTATAAAATAATATTAGTACCTACTTAGGTAGTTATTATTTTTACTAAAGGAGTTTATATATGGATGCTATAGTTAATGAACTACAGAACATAGGATTTACCAAATATGAATCACAAATCTACATATCATTGCTAAAGGAAAGTCCTCTAACTGGATATGAAATAAGTAAATTATCAGGTGTACCGCAATCAAAAGTCTATGAAAATATAACAAAATTACTTAACAATAATATAATTATCAATATTGAAACTGACCCTATAAAATATGTACCTATAAACCCTAATGAATTACTAAAAAGTAAAAAAGAAGAATTCAATAATTCTATGGACAAACTGGAAAACAACTTACAGGTATTAAATAAAGGAAAAAGTATAGAATATGTTTTAAACATAAAAGGCTCTAAAAACATATTAAAAAAAGCAATAGAAATGATAAATAATGCCAAACAAGAAATTATAATTTCTTGTTCTCATGAAGAAATTCTCAACCTAAAAGAGGAGCTTTTAACTGCTTCTAAAAAAAATATTAATGTTGAAATATTACTTTTAGAAGATAAAAGCATAGAAGGTCTAAGTAACATTCATATTCATGGAGGTAATGAAACTACACTTAAAAATAAAAAACTTTATAATGGTATTCTTTTAATTATAGACGATTCTGAAATATTAACAGGAAATTTATCTGAAGGTAATGAAGCTATTTCAATTTGGACAAAAAATTCTAATATTTTATATATTGGAAATCAATACATACAACATGAAATTTATATTTCACAAAAAATAAAAGGGGGTCTTAAATATGAATAAAGTTAAAATTAAACAAGTTGATGCATTTACAACTATACCTTTTGGAGGAAATCCTGCTGGTGTAGTCACAAATGCATCCAATATTTCTGATGAAATCAAACAGAATATAGCAAAGGAAATGAATTTATCAGAAACTGCATTTGTCTCAGAATCTGATGTAGCAGATTTCAAAGTTCAATTTTTCACACCTGGTTTAGAAGTTGATTTGTGTGGTCATGCTACAATAGGAACATTTCATGCTCTTTTAGAAGAGGGAAAACTTGATACCAATAAGAATATATTTTATCAAGAAACAAAAGCTGGTGTACTATCTGTAGAACTTAAGGAAATAGATAATGAAAACATATTTATGATGGAGCAAAATCCTCCTAAATTCGAAAATCTAAATAGCTGTAGAAAAGAACTTGCACAAATGATAGGTGTAAAAGAAGATAGATTTCTTGAATATCCAATTATGAAAGTAAATACAGGAATTTGGTGGCTTGTCTTTGGATTAAAGTCTCTGGATGATTTAGAAAATATTTCTCCAGACTTAAATAAAATAAAAGAATTTAGTGCTGATAATAATTTAATTGGAATAACTCCATTTTGTATAGAAACTATAGATAAAAAATGTGACTATCATCTAAGATCCATAGCTCCTTATGTTGGAGTAACAGAAGACCCTGTATGTGGAACTGGTAATGCTTGTGTATCATCTTATATAGTACAACACAGTATTTTAGATAAAACTGATTTTATTGGTGAAGAAGGAAACTTTATAAATAGACCTGGAAAGGTATATGTAAATATATCTAAAGAAAACAATGATATCATTTCTGTAAAAATCGGCGGAAGTGCCTATACTATTTTAAGTGGAGAAATTGTGTATTAATTCTTTATCTAATTGAACAATAAATAAAAATACTAGTCAATTAAGACTAGTATTTTTATTTATATATTTTGTTTAACAAATTTATTTCACTATATATCATGTTAAAAAGTAACACTTTATATGATTATTATCCATTAACTATAAATCAATCTAATACAGTACAACTACCCTAGATTAATATCATTAGCATAATCGTTATTTATTAGTTATCTTCCTCAACAAGCTTACTTAATGTCTTGTCAAATAAGAATAATAATATAGCTGCAACAAATAGTATTACTGGAATTATAGTATATACTTTAATCATATCAAACTTAAGAGTAAATGCATATATATATCCATATCCTTGACCAGCTAGGAAAGTAGCAAATGTCCAAACTCCCATAAGAACACCTAGAAGTTTTTTAGGAGCATACTTACTTACAAAAGAGTTACCAAGTGGTGAGAATAACATTTCTCCAAAACTTAAAAGTATACCAAACATAACTATCCATAGTATACTAGCTTTAGCAGTTTCAGGAGCTCCAACACCTCTTGTAAGCTCTGCTCCAACTAGCATTAAGAATGCAAGACCTAAGAATGCTAATCCAAGACCTGTCTTTTTAAATAAACTTATATCACCTTGTGGTCTACTCGCAAGTTTAAACCATAACGCTCCAAGAATTGGACCTAGTACAATACATACAAGTGCATTTAATGAATCAAACCAAGCAAGAGGAATTTCAAATCCTCCAATAGTCATATCTACAAATGCTGCACCATAATCATAAACTGCAAGATAAGTTAGATACCAGAATAACCAGAAAACTACAGAGAAGAATGATACAAGTATAATAGCCCAAATTCTCTTCTTATCTATACTTCTAAGAGGAGCATTATCTTTTTCTTCAACTTTCTCAGCTACTACGCCTTCTTTAAAAGGTCTCTTACCTGCATTTCCAAGGAATCTCCATCCATATGTGAACCATATTGCACCAATTACACAAAGAACAGCTGCTATGAAGAAACATTGAGAGAAACCATATACTCCATTTTTCATGAATGTCTTAGCATAAAGTATACCAACTGCTGTTGTCCCAATGAAAGAACCTATATTAACAAAAGAATATTGTACTGAGAATGCTGTATCAAGTTCTTCTTGATTATCAAAAAGTTGACCATTTACTGCCGATACATTTCCTTTAAAGAATGCAGTACCAATTGAAACTAGAATTATCATTGCATTTACCATAGAAGCTGTAGTTGCAATAGAACCAAGATAGTATCCTATCCCCATTATAAGCATACCTACAGGTATGGTATATCTAGCTCCTATCCATCTATCTGATATATATCCTCCAATTATTGGCGCAAGATATGTGAATGCAACAAGATTAGCTTGCATTATAGCTGCTTGTCCTTTATCTATTCCAAGACCACCTTTAACAATTGCTGTTGTAAGGAATATATAAATTAAAAACTTTGCAGAATAATATGCTGCTCTTTCAAACGAGAAAGTTGTTGCACAGATATAAAATCCTATAGGGAATTTACCCTTTTTATTTACTGTTGTGCTCATAAGTTTAAATCCTTTCTTAATTGTATTTTTATATTTTTTACGTTTTATCCAGACTCTTTCTTTTAATGAAAGATATGGTGATATTGTTTTGTAAAACAATTCGTAATAATTATTAAGATAATTGCGTTTTTATTTGTAGAATCTAGATGTTTTCATGGCACAAAAATTAGTATCTTTATTGTCAATAAATTTAAATACTATATCTATAAATTTAAATTATATAAATTCATTATTTTCAGGTATATTTATAACCTGTTATATTTATAAATTGACACCACAAAAAACCAAACTATAAATTATTAGTTCATTAATTATTATTTAGCTTAAATACAATATTGCCATAACACAATGGATAATTTTATATCTAACTTCTAAATTCATCACTCTAGCAATTTTTTCTAATTTAACTACCTACTCTTAATTAAATGAAAAAATCTTCACTATATGCAATTCTTATTTTTTTACTTGATAGTATTTTACAAATTAAATTCCTCCTTTTGTGGCAAATTGTGTAATCGTCTTACTATTGCCTTTTTAAAGGAGTTTTGAATAAAGTAACATGTATTTATTCAAATAAATACTGTCTTTATTTGTTTTTTAAATTTCTAAATACTTCATTCAATTACTTGTCAACTTAAATAAATAAACTACTATCTATTCACAGATTAAATTTATTTCTTATTAATTAAATTTATTTCCTATTGAACATACATATGCATTCTGTGAATCTAAATATAAAAACTGTTCTTTTAAAGTGATTACCTAGATATTCGCTTGGATATTATTAATTGAGGTAATACTATTTATGATTTATTAACCATAAAATACCTCAACTTGAAAACTTTTTCACGAATATTTATTTTTCACCTCCCTTTATTTATTTCACCATGTAAATCGTACCATAAACACATACTTATATGCAACAAAAAAATAAGAAAAAAATCGAATAATCGACAGTAAGTAATTAGAATAAATCAAATTATACTTGTCAAGTATATTATATAAATTTTTCTTTTGGAAATATAAGTTAAATTAATTCTCAAAATAGTTTTTTAGATATGAAATTTCATTGTTTTATGAATTCATATTATTTATTAGATAGGTTTTTGATATGCAATTTATATTACCTAGAATATACAACACCAAAGAATATTTATTATTTAAGAAGCATTATCAATGATAAATTTTAAAAAAAGAATATTCTAATCGATTTTAGTTAACTATTTTTAATTTTTAAATAGTTGTTATATTTTTGATTAACTTAATAAATTTCATTAATTTTTAGAATAGTACATATGCTTCAATTTTAAGAGATGATTTTATCTCTTAAACTTATAAATTATAAATCTATACATAAACATAATCATTCTAAATGCACAACCAATGAAATTCTTAAATAAATATAATAAAATTAGTAAATACTTTTTTAATAAATTTAAATTCTTTAAAATCAATCATTTTTTATCTATTAACTCAATATTTACTTAATTAATATAGAAAAGTTTGACTAAAAATAAACTATAGTAATTATTATATATTACTCTTTTAGAAATGCTCTAAATTTTGTATATCTATAATTTTTCAAGTTACACTATAAATATACAGCAAATATATCAATTTAAATTACAAAGAAATATTTAGTCTTATTTTGTCGATTACATTTATAATATAACCTTCTAAGCTAAAAATATTTATACAACCTTATTTTCACATATAAAAAATAATTATTTTTTATATGAATATCTGAATTGTATTATTTATATTAAATATAGCTTATGTTTATATTAGTTTAATTCTAAAGAATTTAATGTTAATATTAAAAAACATCTTAGTAATATACTTAATTCTAGCAATAATATAAAATAATACACTGGATAAATATTAAGTTCAAAGTTTACTTATATGAGACTAAAAAAGGATTTTTTACAAAGAAATTAAAACTATATGTAACTTGAACAAATCTATTTTACTTTAGTAAAATATAAATTTTTACGATGTAGGTAAAATTAAATAAGGTGACTTCTATTTAATATAGTAGCCACCTTATTAATCAACACTAAAATATGTTTTATATTGTCATATACTTTAAACGAGAATACTCTTATAATATTATTAATTTTACTTCATATTTCTAGTCTGCTCATTAAACTTACCATTCAATCATCCCCTTGATTAAAAAGTATCTTCAATAATAATTTAATTTTTTTAAATTGCATATTACAAACATCGCTTTAACAATTCCTATAATATTCTAAAATAATTAAAAACAGCAATAAAATATTCATAATTACTCATTGTAAAATTATATTTAAATATAATTTTATTTTTCTTTATAATTTTAACCATTCTATACTTTTTAAGTAGGAGATAATATAAAAAATACTTTATTGAGGTATATGACTTGATATATATGAAGTAACTTCATCAGGAGAAATATTCAAAACAGTTGCAAACTCTTCATTTAATAATCTTTCTGCTTCTTTCATCATATTATCGTCTGCTTGATGTGATTTTTTACCAAGAGATTTTATATGTTCTTTATTACAGTATATACTTCTTGTTAATTTAAGTAACTCTTCACACTTACCACTTCTAAGCATCATTTTAAATTGCTCACTTCTCATTTTTTCGTTATCTATCCAGGATGTATCCATATTAGGTATATCATTTATTAGCGAAGCCAAAGTAACTTCAGAAAGTATCTTTCTCATTGGAACTTTCTTATTATCAACAGGTATTTTTATTATTGTATTATTAGAATAAAGTGGACTTAACACATAATATTCTTTTTGTATACCATTTGTAATTTTTTCATTTGTTATATCCAAAACTTTACAAACACCTGTCATTCCGTACATTATATAATCATCAATCTTAAACACGAAACCTCACCATCCTTAACAAAAAATAGTTTTGACAACTGAATTTACATCATCAAAACTATCTACTATATATTAATTGTACCATATTTTGAGATTTTAAGCTAAGTAAAACTTTTATTGTTTAAATAATAAAAAATACATTGACTATTAATCAATGTATTTTTTATTAATTTTGATAGTGAATAAATCATAACAATCAAACAAATCACAAAAATTATATCCAATATAATATTTATAAAATTGGTGCTTGGCTATTCATTGAGTATCCATCATTTCTAATATCATTTATCTCTAATGTATCATCTTTTGTTTTAACTTTACTAAGTTTTTTAACTGCTCCATAAGGCTCTCTCAGTGAAAGTTTATCTCCACTTCCAGAAATGACCCATAAAACTTTATAACCTCTAGGTGTTACTTGTAACTTATTTTCACCCTTACCATCAGTAAAGTAAACTAGTAAGTTAATCTTTTTATTATTAGCATATTCGAAAACTGGAGTAAATTTTGTGCCTCCACCTATCTTAATTCTATCTTTTATATCTTTTACAGTTTTTGCTTTATATACACGTCTAATTTCACTGTCACACTCTATGATAGTAATTTCATGATTATAATTTTTAACTATATTAAGAACTTCTTTAATTGCTTGTTTAAATTCCTCATTACTAATGCTTCCACTTATATCAATAGCAACTGCTATTTCTGCTTTGTGACTTCTAAGTTCTCCTCTTAAATCTAATCGATTGGGTTGTCTTCTATTTCTCCTTGTTATAGTCTTCTTTTTGTTGCTTTCAACTGTCCCCATTAATCTACTAAGATACAAATTCCATGGGAATTCGCCTTTACTATTTTTAAGTGCTGATATCATATTTTCTAAGTGTGCTGGAACTTCACCTTTTTTAGAACTATCAATAAATTTCTCTGTAAATTCCCTAAGAGTTCTTTCATCTATATCATCGGATTCTTCCCATATATCATGAGTTTTTTCTGGGCTATAATCAGTTTCTACATCTCCATACTTGTTACTATCATCTTCTTCACCATCTTCATCTTCTTCTAACAAATCTAATTCAGTTTGAATCTTTTCTACATAATACTCAAAAGGCTCATACGGCTCTAGTTTTAAAGAATATTTTAGATTGACCCATTCTAAAGTAGTAGCATATGGTGGCAAATTATTCAAATATTTGTTTACTACTATATCCATTGCCATATTAATCGCTAATGTACTATACTTTCCCTTTAATTCTTTTGCTCTCACTAAGTGCATAGATACTATATGATAAATTTCATGCTTTATTGTACTTTCCATTTGTTCTATATTGAGAGTTAAAAAAATTATTGGATTAAAGTATATGACATATTTGGCTCCTTTAAAATTCACACCTGTAGGACTACTTATATCAAATCGTATCTCTCTTGACATCTGAAACAAAAAATATCCATAGAAATTATCTTTTTCTTCCATAAGGCTTAAACTTACTTTATCTACAAGACTAAAAAATTCATTTTTAAAATCTTTTGGTATATCTACCTCAAATTTCTCATTAGCACGATTTGCCTTTAGCATAGAATGAGTATTTATAATTTCACTAGCTTTAATATAGAGTTCTTTTGCTTGCTTATCAAAATAATTTTCCATATACTATCCCCTTATTAAACGATATGACTCAAAGTAAGATTTTACAAACTCTTCATTTTCTATAGCTTTTTTATACACTTCAATATAGCTATCTCTAATATCTTTCATAATTCCTATCATTAAATCTATAGGATATATCTTTAAGAACTCAATAAATCTATCAATATAATATTTTGATTCATACTCATCGTTTTTCATATTTAATTCTAAGTTTTTTAGAATATTTATTGCTGATAAATAAAGTCTTGTATGACTTTCATTTTTTACTCTTTCTACAAGATGTTCATCAATAGTATCACCTAAAAAAACATCTTCATAAGATATCAATTGGCTAGAATCTGATTCAATAAAACTTATAAACTCTTCTGCTATAACCTTACCTACATTACCTTTTATAACGTTCAAAAATACAGCTCTAGGAATTGATTTCTTTTTGCCCTTATAAACTTTATAAATTTTAGAAACTCTTTCATAACTTCTTGGAGTTGCTCTTATATCATCTTCATTTGCTTTATGCAGATATTCTGGGAAAGTTGAAATAAATTCTATAACCTTTTTTTCAATCCCTTCATCTATTGCCCATTTCAACCATTGTGTATGGTCACTCTCCATATTTAACCAAACAAATCTATTTTCTTGAGCTGAATCCATATCTACAACTTGATAATCGAAGTCTGAACCATATTTACTTGATGGATTCATTGCTGCTAAAATCTTTACATCATCATGTAACTTATATCCATTAATCTCTCTATTTAAAATTAAATTCATAAGTTCTTGTTGTACTGTATGCTCACAACGATTTATCTCATCTATAAATAAAAGAACTGTTTTTCCTTTAGATATTTCTTCATCAATTTCTCTTAGTTTATTATGAACAGCATATACTGTAGTTTTCTTCTCTGTCTTATATCCATTAGAATTAACCCCTACATAGGATTCTATAGTTGGAAGACCTCCTATTTCACCCTCTTTAAGTAGATTTCCATCAATTACAATCAAACTCCAGTTATTTTCTTTAGCAAGTTTTTTTGCTAGAGCTGTTTTTCCTATTCCACTTTCACCAACTATTAGAGGTACTTCTCCAGTGGATAATATTAAGTCAACGCTTTTTAATGTATCTATAAAATTCATCTTTTCTCTCTCCTACATAATTTTCAATTTTTCATCTACAGCTATTTTTTTTGCTGTTTTACTTCCATATTTATAAATAAACATCATCTTGTCTATTGCTATATAGTCGCTGTTTCTATCTATAATATTACAATTTAAAAAATCTCTAATATACTTTTCTTCAACATCTTCTTTCGATAATACTTGTTTTAATACTTCTTCTAGCTCATCTTTAGATATTTTCTTTACAATATATTTAATCACTAAAATATTTGCTTTTAAAAATTCTAATATTTTATTCTTATCTAAATTAGTTATAAAGTTAATGGCTGCCTCATTATTCTTAATTGCTATAAGCTCTGCATTATAACTAGGAGAATCTATATATCTTAATGCATCATAACTTATTTTTACTGCTTCTTCTTGTACACTTTCATAAGGTAGTTTTATAAACTTTATTGAATCATAATTTTTTCTTACTGCTAATAACTGCAACTCTTCACTTGGATTTTTAGCATATTTAATAGCCCACCCTGCTTGATTTATAGCTAATTTAATCACTTTATCAGTTGGATTTTTTATATAGTCTAATATACTCCATCCATCATTTACTGCTTTTATCATCATATCTTCTGTTGGGTCGTTTATAAATTTAATTGCTCTAATATTGTTGTCAATTGCTAATTCTTGCATCTCTCTAGTTGGATTATTTATATATTCTAGTACAAGCCCGTTTTCTTTGATAGCTATTAGTTTCATCTCATCAGTTGGATTATTTATAGTTGCTATAATATTAGGATTATTTTTTATCATTTCAATAACTTTTGACTTTTCCATAATATGCCTTTCCTTCTATCGTTATTTTTATTTATATATTAATATAATAATCTATTCCTATCTATATAATTGTTTCTTATTATAATAAATATACTTTTTAAGCAAGTTTAAACAGAATAATTATACCAATTTTAAAAAAAATTTCTAAAACCTCAGAAAAATAAGTATTTTTAAATTCTGTTATTATATGTTAATTATATTAGTTTTTTAATAATTTGCATGATTTATTGAGCTTTTAAGACTTTTTTTCTCTTTAAATACTTTCAAAACTTTTACATACAATTGTTCATATTATTCTTATTCAAAATTCATCGCATATAATGAAATAATCTCCTTTATAATAAAAAAAAGAGATTAAACAATCAGTTTAATCCCTTTTTATAAATTTATATAAGCTTAATCATTTTCGTTTAACCATTTAGTTAGAACTTCTATATACTTATCATTTTCTTCAACAAATGGCATATGTCTTGAATATTCAAATAGTTCCCATTTACTATTAGGTATTCTATCATACATAGTCTTTGCAATATATGGTGAGCACAAATCTATCGCTCCACTAGTTACTAAGCAAGGTTCCTTTATTTCATGTAATCTATCTGTAAACTCATATCCAGAAAGAGTACCTGTAGGAGAAAATTCATTGTATCCCCATCCTACAATGTACGCTTCAGAACCAGACTTTTTAGGTCTTCTTAAACATTCAGGAGAATCTTCAGTTACTTCCCCTGCACAATACATATCCATAAACTTTTCTAATGCATCATTATATTCTTTACTAGAGTAATCTCCAGTATTTACTGCATCAAGTAACGCCTTTTGGTCAGCTTCACTCATATATGATATTCTTCTTTTTTGTTCTTTTTCCCAAAGTTTTGCAGAAGAAAGAGTAGATGAAAGAATATATGACTTAATACCCTTTGGTTTGTATTCAAGAGCATACCAAATAGCCTGCATACCTCCCCAAGACTGACCTAATAGATGAATTTCATCAAGCCCTAGATGTTTTCTTAGTTCGATAAGCTCTTTTATCCAAGTGTCAGCATTAAATAACTCAGGATGCCCTTCTACAAATGAATTACCACAACCAATTTGGTCATACATTATAACTTGTCTTCCACTTTCAGCTATCTTGTCCAATACCTCAAAATAGTTATGTGTAGAACCTGGACCTCCGTGAAGTAGTACTAATGGTTTCTTTCCTTCTGTAGCTTCTCCTACTATACGGTAATAGGTTTTAAAACCTTCAAAAGGCATGTATCCTTCAGTGATTTTCATGTTTATCTCCTCCAATTTGTCATTATGAACAATAGTTAAGTTCATTAATAAGGCTATTTAAAACTTCTCATACATATTTAATTATGTATTTTTATCTTTATACTTACTTTTATAAATAGTATAACATAAAAGTTAAAAATCACCATACCAAACCAATTATAAAATCATATTAACTATATAATTTTATTTTTTATTAATAATAGTATATACATTTTTGACTATTTTCATTTGCTACAACTATTTTTATTTGCTATTATGATATGAAATAACAAAAAATATCATCATGATGTATACTAGTTTTCTTGCATTTGTAATATTCTTATAAACATACTATACTTATAATCACATAAGCAGGGAAAACCTGTCTATGTTTTAATACATGAATATTAAGGTATATAAAAAAATTTTAAAATAAATAGGTATAAGAAAAAATAATTACATAATAAGGAGTATAAAATGAAAATCTTATTAATTGAGGATGATTTAGAAATCAGTGAAATGTTAAAAACCTTTTTACTTTCTGAGGGTTTTGAAATAACTATTGTATATAATGGAGAAGATGCATGTATTAAGTTTGATGAAAAACAATTTGATATTATTTTACTGGATTTAATGATTCCTAAAATTAGTGGTATGGAAGTTATGCAATATATAAGACAGCGAAATGTTGTTCCAATCATCATTATATCAGCTAAAGATTCTGATTCTGATAAAGCATTAGGTTTAGGTTTAGGTGCTGATGATTATATTACCAAACCTTTTTCAGTTGTAGAAGTCTTAGCCCGTATAAAAGCCAATGTTCGAAGAACGAAACAATATTCTGCTATGCCAAACTTCACGCCTGTTATTGATAACAGGGTACTTATATGCAGAGACCTAGTTATGAATTTAGATGATTATACTATTCATAAAAATAAAAATAAAGTTGAACTTACTGCCAAAGAATTTGATATTTTAAAATTACTTTTACAAAATCCAAAGAGAGTTTATACTAAAGAACAAATTTATTCACTAATCTGGAATGATGTATATTTTGGTGATGAAAATGCTGTCAATGTTCATATCAGCAGATTAAGAAATAAAATTGAAGATAATCCACGTTCTCCAAAATACATCATTACAGTGTGGGGAATTGGATATAAATTAGGAGGAGTATAATGAATAGTTCAACAATTATTTTTTTCCTTTCTATTTGTATAGTGATTTTAGTCATTATCGTTTTATACCAACAGTTCATTTTTCGAAAAGGAATACAAAAAAAACTGAGGGAAATAAGCAATAATCTGATAGATATCCTAGATACAAATAACGAAAAAAAAGTAATGATTTTTACAGATCATAAAGTTCTTATAGATTTAGTATCGCAAATTAACCGCCTTTTAGAGGATTGTCAAAAAATCCGTGTAGACTTCCGACGCTCTGAAATTTCTTCAAAAAAAATGCTTTCTAATATATCCCATGACATTAAAACACCTATGACTGTCATATTAGGATATTTGGAAATCATACAACTAAATACTCACGAGGAAAATAAAATGCTTACAAAAGTAGAACAGAAAGCACAGAAAGTAATGGACTTGATTAATCAGTTCTTTACATTGGCAAAGCTAGAAGCTGGTGACACAGATATCGAGTTATCGAAAGTAAATATCAATGAATGTTGTCGTGAAAATATTTTAGATTTTTATGATTTACTTACACAAAAAAATTTTCAAGTGGATATAGAAATTCCAGAAGAAATTGTTTTTGTTCAAGGAAATAAAGATGCACTACAACGTATCCTATTCAATCTTATTTCTAATGCTATTAAGTATGGTTCAGACGGAAAATATTTAGGTATTTTTATCCATTCAGATAAAAAATATGTCTATATTGATGTGACAGATAAAGGAAAAGGTATTGAAAAAGCATTTGCTAAAACAGTTTTTGAACGCCTTTTTACAATGGAAGATTCCAGAAACAGAGATATTCAGGGAAATGGTCTTGGTTTAACAATTGCAAAAAATCTAGCCATTCAACTTGGTGGCGATATAGTTCTGGATAGTGAGCCAAAAGTCCTCACTACATTTACTGTAAAATTAAGAAAACTATCATATTAAAATACCTACGAAAGAAATTCGTAAGATTTACTTAATAGTTTTGAAAATCTATTTCTCTATAATAAAAATTATCTAAGAAAGGGGGACACTTAAATGTCATATATTTTACAAACAAATCATCTTACTAAAGCTATTGACGAAAAGGTCATTGTCAGTAATGTCAATATTAATATTAAAAAGGGAGAAATATATGGATTCCTTGGTCCAAATGGAGCAGGTAAAACCACAATAATGAAAATGATTACTAATCTTTGGAAGCCCACAGATGGAACAATTGAGATTTTTGGTGAAAGACTTACGTCTTCATCTTATGAAATTTTAAAACGTATGGGGAGTATTATTGAATTTCCTACATTTTATGATCATATGAGTGGCTTTGAAAACCTCAAATTGCATTGTGAGTATATGGGATACTACAGTCCTAAAAGTATAGACAATGCACTGAAAATGTTAAATTTATCTGACGCATCTAACAAGCCTGTTAAGAGTTATTCTTTAGGTATGAAACAACGTCTAGGAATTGCTCGTGCAGTTCTTAACAAACCAGAATTGCTGATTTTGGATGAGCCAACTAATGGTCTTGACCCTGCTGGCATAAAACAAATTCGCGATTTGCTTAAAATGCTATGTACAGAATATGATATTACCATTATGATATCTACACATATACTTTCTGAAATTGAGAGTATTGCAGATACAATTGGTGTTATTAGCCAGGGTAAAATGCTTAAAGAAATTTCTATGAAAGATATTTCAGAAACAAACACTACATACATAGAATTAAGTGTAAATGATATTAAGCGTGCTTCTTATATCCTAGCAGATAAATTGAATATAATTAATTTCAAGATTATAGATGAAAACAATATACGAATCTATGATAAGAATATTACAACGCAAGATGTATCAAAAGAGTTAACACTTGGTGGTGTAGATATAAGTGCTTTACATACAAAAATGGAGACTTTGGAAGATTACTTCCTAAAAATAACAGAGGGGGCTAATAAATAATGCTAAAGTTAATAAAATTAGAATGGAAAAAAAATCATATAGAAAAATACATTAGAAATGTATTTATCTTAGCAATTATTCTTTGCCTATTTGTTTTTGCACTAGCATTTTTAGGAATTGCAAATGACCCTGAATCTGGTGTTCTTGATGCAGCTCCAGGAAACAATATTATATCTGCACCAATTGAACTTTTTACAAGTATAGCATTCTTAATTTTTACAAGTGTTATGCTATCTTCTTTTATTGTCAGTGCTTACAAAAACAAAACAATGAACCTGATGTTCTCTTATCCAATTAAACGTAAAAAAATTCTACTTTCTCAAATATTAGCTGTCTGGATTTTTAATTTTGTAGCACTAATATTAACAAGACTTTTGATTTATGGTTGTATTTTATTAGGTTCTCAGTTTATGACTTCTTCATTCTTAATAGATTTTAATATGGGAGATTCGTTATTCTATGTACAACTTATTTTAAAGTCGGTTGTACTTGTCAGTATGAGCTTTATAGCACTATTTGTTGGTATTATTAGCAAATCATCAAAAGCAACAATCGTTACATCCTTTTTGTTAATATTTTTAACTCAAGCAAGTGTAGGAGATTTTACACTTGCAAATAATATGTTCTTTCCTATTATTTTAACAGTTATATCTTTAGTTTTCGCTTTTCTTTCTATCCATAATGCAGAAACTAAGGATTTGATGTAGATATATCAACGATATCTCAATTTACATTATACTTTTATAATCCAAGTACTATTTTATTGTTTTAGATTTTCACAAAAAACTTTCGTAAAATAAAAATATATTGATTGTATTTAGCTAAATAGGGCAATAAAATAATTAAGTATAATTAATTACATTTCAAACCCCATTAGTTTTATGTTAAAATTATCTTTATTATATTTGTTTACAGGAGGTTTATATTTGAATAATATTAATTCACTCAAAGTAATAAAATTATCTCTTGGATGCTCTCTTGCCATATCTATTGCTTGGCTGTTAAAATTAGAATACTCAATGGTTGCTGGAGTTATAGTACTACTTACAGTAAAGGATACTAAAAAAGAAACTCTTAAAGGTTCTATTGGAAAGGTTTATGGTTTTCTTTTATGTACTATTTTTTCCTATTTATGTTTTAATATTTTAGGATATAATTTGACTTCATTTTCAGTATTTATATTCATAATTATACCGCTTTGTTTTTTATTAAAAATTCAAGATGTTATTGCTATGTGTGTAGTCATCGCATCCCATTATTTCCTCCAAGGAGAAACATCTATTAAATGGATTTTAAATGAAGCTGGAATATTTGTAATAGGTACTGGAATAGGTGTCATAATAAATATGTATATTCCAACAAATATACATAAAATCTATGAAGTCCAAAAAAAGTTACAAGAAGAAGTTAGTATTGTGCTTATAGATATTGCCGATATTATTGTAAATCCTAAAAAAGAAAATAGGTTCAGTAGAGATTTATATACCTTAAATTCACTTATTGATAGTAGTATTTCTGAAACTTATGATAATATTAATAATACTTTATTAAGTGATACTAAATTTTTCTTAGAGCATATGGATATTATAAAAAGCCAACGGGATATCTTAGAAAACTTGTATAGTTATGTATCTCAACTAAATTCTACTCCACCACAAGCTCATATTCTATCTGCTTTCATACATAAGATAGGTTATACTGAATTTGAAGCCGAAACAGGGAATCTTCTTCTTGAAGAATTGGGCAGGTTGATGCTTAGTATGCAAAATCAACCTCTACCTGTTGATAGAACAGAATTTGAAAATAGAGCTATTTTATTTTTCTGCTTAACTGAATTAAAACAGTTTTTAATTAACCGTAAACGTGCTCAAGTTCTTAGAGATAATAATTTTTATAAAGGGGCTGTCTCAAAATAGAGATAAGCCTCTTTTTCATTGTTGAAATAATGAAAATATAGTTGATTTCATACAAAAAAGAGTGCCTCATGAACTAAAAAGTTCCTTTTAAGACACCCTCTTTCAAATTATATTTTAAAGTAAAAATACTACTTTATTTTTTATATTTAAAATGAATTTACACTTCCTATTAGTCTAATTATCTAAATTTAAATAATCCGATATATCATAAAAATGAATACTAAAAATTGTACACACACCATTTTCTGAGTATACATCAATCTTATGACCTAAATTATCCACCATCTTTTTTGCAAAATATAATCCCATTCCAGTAGATTTATATAACCTATTCCTTCCATTTGTTCCTGTAAATCCTTTATCAAAAACTCTACATATATCCTCTTCATTTATACCGATACCATAATCTTTTATAGATAACACTACTCCATTTTCTAATGGTTTTGCATTAAATTCAATTTTACCAACTTCTTTTGAGTATTTTATAGCATTATTAATAATTTGGTCTAAAATATATGCTATACATTTAGAATCCGTGTAAACAATATAATTTAAGTTATTTAAACTAACCTCAATATTGTTTTTTATGAGTAAAAACGAGTTATTCTTTATAGAGGATTTTATTAATTTTTCTAAATTAACTTTATTCATAAATATGTCCTCAAACATACTATTACTTCTACTGCTATATAAGATAGAATTTACTAAAAAGTTTATTTTTGCAATTTGATTCTTAATATCTATACTATCTTCTATATTATTTAATCTATCTGTAATTATACTCAAAGATGATATTGGAATCTTTATTTCATGAACCCATTTAGCTATATATTCATCTAACTCTTTTAAAGATTGTTTGTAATTCTTTGTATCATCATTGTTCTTTGATTTCAAATTTTCAATAATATATCTCATGATATTTTCTTCAAAGGATTGTCCACTAATCAAGTAGTTGTCTATATCATCATTATTTTCTAGACACTTACATAAGTCTTTATAGCTATTTTTAAAGTTAATATAATCTACAATAAAAAATACTATTATTATGAGTAAAGCCAGAAAATCTAAGTACATTAACTCTGCATATTGATTCTCAAATATATTTATAGCAAATAAGTAAATATTTATTATACTAATGATGATTAAAAAAAGTACAATATACTTGAGTCTGTCTTTTAAATATTTTACTATCATTATATTATATATCCTATTCCTTTTTTAGTTTTTATAAAATCATCAAAACCTAACTCTTTGACTTTACCTCTCAATCTATTCATATTTACAGTAAGAGCATTATCTGTAACAAACTCATCATTATCCCATAACGCCATCATAAGACTTTCTCTTGATACAACTTTATTCTTATTTTTTAATAATAAAGTTAAAATTTTTATTTCGTTTTTAGTCAATTCTATATCTTTTTCCTTGCACTTGTGCTTTATGATTCCTTTTCCTACATCAAACATCAAATCTTTATAGTATAGAATACTATTAGAGTCGCTATAATTGTAAGCTCTTCTTATTATCCCATTTATTTTGGTAACCAATATATCTATAGAAAATGGTTTTGTAATATAATCGTCTCCTCCATTATTTATTCCCATTATTAAATCCATATCAGAGTCTCTTGATGACAAGAATATTATTGGAACATTTGAAATAGCCCTTATTTTCTCGCACCAGTAAAATCCATTATATAGTGGTAAATTAACATCCAAAAGTACTACATCTGGCTTTTTATCTATAAATTCTTCTAAAATCAATTCAAAATTACCAATTGCTTCTACTTTAAATCCCCATCTTTCTAATGCCAAAGCAATTTCTTTTGATAAATCAATATCATCTTCTATTAATAAAATTTTATACATTTATGTAATCTCCATTATTTTAATATTTTCTTATAATATAAATTATCTCTATCATATCATATTTTGTATACATTTATTAGTCAAACAACTTAGACATAATTAATAAGAGACTCTTCTTAAAAGAGTCTCTTTATTTTAACAAATTTGTTGATTAATTTTCGTATATTACCTTCTTAAACTTATTAACAGATACTGCTCCATATACTATAAATATTATTAAACATATTACTAAACTTAATATATATATACCAAATAAATCAGCCATTAATAAGTTGCCTGCTAGTCTTAAGGCAAAGTAACTTGATATTGTTGCACTTAGCATTGGTAAAGTATAAAATATGGCTACTTCTTTAAGCACAGCTTTATTTATTTCTTTTTCCGTAGTTCCTATCTTTAATAAAGTTTTATATTTCTCTCTATCTTCATAAGCATCACTATATATTTTCATGTATATTATACTTCCAGCCACAAGCGTAAATACTAAAAATAAAAATACAAGCACTACATATGCAAATTTCATCCATTGACTTTCGTTTTGAGCTTTATATCCATTTCTCATGTAGCCACTTTTCATGCTTAAATTTTTTTCAATATTATCAAACATCTTTTGGCTGTTTTCTTCGTCAGATACTTTTGCTCCATAAAAATAGATTGATTGTCCTTTATGTTTTAGCTTAGAGTAGATGTTATCATTTACTACTATAATACTGTCATTAATCCCTGTTCCTAATACTGGTACTTTTACTTCCCCTTTTGTAATATCATATACTTGTCCATCAATGTTCACACTAGTTTCTTTTTTAGCTAACGTTACTATCGTTTGAGATCTTTTTAATTGTATTACATTATTTCCTTCAACTAGTTTTTCACCATACTCTTTTAATTCTTTCTCATTTCCATTTACTTTAAGAATATTATAAAAATCACTGTATTTCATTATTATGTTTAATTTATCATAATCGTCTTTGCTATCTGGATTTTCTAAAGCTATTAATTCTGGATTTACTGAATACCTTATATTATTAGTGTCTTTTATTATATCTTCTATTTGTTTTCTGTTTACTTCATTTTTATCTGTTGAAACTATACTAACAGTATATACATTCCTTTGTTCTTGAGCATTTTGTTGTATATATTTTATAGCAACTGATGCACCAAGAGTTGATATTGTAGTAGTTATAATTATAGCTATTATAGAGTACGTTTTATAGTTTTTATTTAATCTATAATTTATATTGTTTATAGCAATTATATTATTTCCATTAAATAATACTTTTTTATTTTTCATTATTATATGAAATACAACAGGCATGACTGATTTAAATAAACCATAAGTACCTATTATTATTATCACTATAACTGACATTACACTAGTTATGTTTCCAGAGCGTATATCTGTAGAAAGATAATAACCATATCCTATTACTAAAATAGATATTATAGCTAATATGTATAATCCTATTCCTACTTTTGGTATTTTATCTTGCTTCTTAGATGTGTTGATTAAATTTATTACACTACTTCTACATATTGTTACAAATCCTTTTATAGTCATTATCATAAATATAGAAATAAATATCAAACTGGCATACATTATAGCTTTAATACTAAGTCCATTGGATACGTTTATATCAAACCCAGATAATTTTATTATTACTACCTGAAAAAATCTAGATGTTATTATACCTATAAGTACACCTGTGACACAAGAGCTTATTCCTATAAGCATATTTTCTACAAAATATATTTTTCCTATAGTATATAAATCCAACCCCATAAAAGATAGTATCCCTATTTCTTTTGACCTATTTTTAAAGAATATATTTGTTGCATACCATATAAAGAAAAATAAAAATACTGATAATATTATTATTACAGAAATTAACACTGATAATGTGAATTTCTGGTTTTCTCCTTGCAATACGTTTATAGCATCACCATATCTTAGTAATTCAAAATTAGTCAGTACAACTACTGAAAAGACCATAGATATAAAAAATGCCAAATAAGTTCTTATATTACTTTTAAAATTATTATAAGCAATCCCAAGTACACTCACTTACATTTCACCTCCCATAGAGGCCAACATATCCATAATTTTTCCATAAAAGTCTTTTCTACTACTTCCTTTGTTTAATTTACACTTTATAGTTCCATCATTTATCATATATACTTCATTTGAATAACTTGCTGTTAGAGGGTCATGTGTAATCATTATAATAGTGGCATTATTTTCTTTATTTATTTTTTCTAATGAGTTTAAAAGTTCATAAGCTGATTTAGAATCTAAAGCACCTGTTGGTTCGTCAGCAAATATCACTGCTGGGTTTGTAATTAATGACCTTGCTGCTGCACCTCTTTGTTTTTGTCCACCTGATAACTGATATGGATATTTATCTAAATGATTTTCTAATCCAAATTTTTTGGCTATAGAAAATACCTTATTTTCGATTTCCTTACTTCTCTTTTTGCCTAAAGCCAATGGAAGCGCTATATTATTCATGAGTGTCATATTATCTAGTAAGTTATAGTCTTGAAATATAAATCCTATTTTTTCTCTTCTTAATTTTGATAGTTCATTATTTTTTACTTTCGATATGTCAATCCCATCCAGTATTATTTCTCCTGAGGTTTGCTTATCAAGTGTAGACATTAGATTAAGTAATGTTGTTTTTCCTGCACCTGATGGCCCCATTATTGCTATAAAATCACCTTCATTAACTGTAAGGGATATACTTTTTAGTACATTTGTTTTAAATCCTTTTATACCATAATCTTTTGATATATTCTTTATTTTTAATATTTCTTTCATATTAATAACCTCCATTTACTCATTTCTTAGTATATCTTTATTTTAAAGGTTTTGTATGGTTAAATCCTTATGTAAATATTACATTTTGTCTACCAATATTACACTTTTGTAACATAGAAAGGTTATTAATAAGTATGTTTCTAAAATTTATATTTATATTAATTTCTTAATGTTGAAAATGCTATTTCCTTATTAAATACTATTAATATCTATTTATTTTTATATTCAATACTTGTAACTATTTTACTTATGTTATTTATTTTATTAAATTCTATTATTTTAAATCTAAAATATAATTTTTAGCATCCTCAAAGTTATCAAATATTCTAAAGTTGTTTGATTTATTTAGTTCTAACATTAATTCTGAAAATCTTTTATTTATCTTAGGTTTATCATCAACAATTGCAACAGCTTGTATCCTATAATTTATAAATTTTTGTAATGTAGTTCCTGCCAATCCTGTCTTTAAATTTAAAAAATCATCTGTAAGCGAATTATTACTAAGCATCAAATAATCTGTACCGTGTTCCATACACAGTGATATAATATCCATTATTTCTTCTTCATTGCTAAATTTGTTATCTACAAAAATATACTTTTTACCCTTTTCTTCTCTTATATTGTAATTCATTTTAATTCCTCATTTCTACTTTAAATATTTTCTATCAATAAAGAGATAGAGCTTAACATATCCTCAATAAACTTTATATCTCCCCATAACATAACCCTAAGCCTATTTTCATTCTCGGTATACTTCAAATTGATAGTGGAGCCACTCGATATTAATGCTGGATTATTTGTAAGTGCCAAAAGCAAATTTGATAAACGTGAGTATTCATTATTTGAGATACTATTTATTTCAACTACTGCAGATACATTAACTTTTGGGATACTAGCTAAGTTTTTAGATAAATTCATCCTAAATTCTATACCATTATCACCCTTATCTTTATTTTCACTCTTTACATCCATAAAACTATTTAAATCCTCTTGTGATACTCTCCACTGCTTACCAATCTTATTAGCTTCTAATTTACCATCTTTTATAAACTTCCTTATTGTTTTATGATGCATTTCTAAAATATTCGCAACTTGGTCTATAGTATAAAACTTCTCCTCCATAACTACACTTACCTTTCATTTGATAATAATAATAATATATTAGTTTAAGAATATCAAAAAGTCAACTTTATTTTGTACTTTATTGCTATTTATTAGATTTTATTGCTATTTAATTTCCTATTCAAACTATTATAACCTTTGCATATAGATTTCAGTCAAATTCTAAAATGGCAGATAAACCTTATAAAAAACTTCAAAACTTACATAAAAAAGTAACCCAAAATAATTTAAAATCATTTTGAGTTACTTTTTTTACGATTTTCTTTTATACTTTATTAGTGCTAAAGATAAATCTCTAAAATAATATCCATCAATATTTAATTGTTATTTAATAATTGATATTTTCAAGCTTTAATACCTTTTTTATACTGTTATCATCTTTAAAATTTGCAGTTCTCTTACAGTCTTTTACTTTAAAGTCAGGAATAGTTTTAAATTCTTCATCACATATTCCGTCTTTGTTTAAATACATACAGCTTGACATTCTAACTATTAAACCACTATTTTTTAACTCAAACAATACAGGGTCTATTCCTCCACCATCACCTCCAGTAGTTTTTCCTACTAAAGTTGCAAACTTAGTCTCTTTACAAAACATAGAAAACGACTCTGATGATGAATATACTTTTTCGTCTATAAGTAAGTATATATTACCTTGAAATTTTAAATCACTATTAGTATTTTTAGTATTTATAGTGTAAGAAGTCTTTTCAAAGTTACTAAAATTTTTTAACGTTTCTTCTGGTGCATTTTTCTTTACACTCAATGGTAGATTTTCTATCGGTTCTAACTTTATATTTCTTGCATTGGTATAGTTCTCAACTATTTCATTATTATTTCTATAGAGTCTATAGCCTTCTATTTTTATATCATTTTTTATAAGTTTAGATACAATTCCTTTCCAATACCTATCACTTCCTCCTGAATTTCCTCTTATATCAATAATTAAAGCTTGATGTTTTCCTAATGTATTAATATAATCTCCTATCATCTTAAAATCCTTATCTATTGACCCATTTTGTGGTGACATTGCAGGTAAATACATGTATCCAACCTTACCTTTAATTATATCTTCTAAAATTAGTTCTTTTTTTATAAAAATATCATTTGGCATTTTTATTTTAGTATTTATAGAATTATATCTATCTACAACTTTTTTGTCATTAAGAAAGTCATACCAATTATTATTAGAGTATGATTTTTTAAAAAGTTCATATCTGTTTTTATTATCTATTAATTCAGTGTGTTTATTGTTTAATTCAGATAATATAGATGACATCTCTTCTATAAATTCTTCATCATTTTCAGTATTTTTAATTCTGTTTATATACTTGTCCTCATTTTCTAACCAGTCAATATGATTAAGTCTCTTATTTACATCTAAGTAAGGATACCCTGTTTTTATAACTTTATATACATATTTAAAGTCATATATCTTTTCTTCCTCAGATAGTTGATTCTTTTGTGAATAAGTATAATTACTTAGTAAAACTATAGATATACAAATAATTACTAAAAACAATATTTTCTTTTTCATATAATTCTCATCAACTTTCCAGCTTTATATTTTTATATATCTTATTATTATATACATTCTAAAATAATATTTATATCTTATTATAATTTATATTTCTACAAATATACTTAAAATCCATCTTCTTATGATTCTGTAAAATATCTCTAGATATATAAGATAATCGAATATAGCACTTTAACCCAAGATTATTATTTAAATAATTTTCTTTTATGTCTAAATAAATATATTATTTTACTGTTTTAGGGAATACTTACTATTAAGAAAATCAGTGTAAAAATTTAGGATAGGAGAAACACATATGATATTTTTCATAGTAGGATTTATTGCATCTATTGTAGGAGCAATTTCTGGACTTGGTGGAGGAGTTATTATAAAACCAGTACTAGATGCAGTAACTACACTAGATGCTTCGGTTATAAGCTTTTTATCAACTTGCGCAGTATTTACTATGTCTTGTTCAGCTGTTATTAAACATATTAAATATAAAACTAGATTTGAAAAACCAACAACTATATTACTTGGAAGTGGAGCAATTTTAGGAGGTTTAATTGGTACTGAAATATTTGAATTTATAGTTGAATTTATTAATAAAGATAAATTTATAAAAATAATTCAGAACGGGCTTCTTTTTACTTTATTAATCTCTATACTAATATACATAAATCTCCCTAATAAAAAACAATTCCATATAAAGAATCGTATATTTATAATTTTACTTGGATATACTTTAGGAATGATTTCATCTTTTTTAGGAATAGGTGGTGGCCCTATAAACATAACAGCTCTTACATTGTTTTTTTCAATGGATTTAAAGAGCGCATCTGTTAACTCAATAATACTAATACTATTTTCTCAAGCTTCAAAAATAATAACTCTCTTAATTTCAAACTCTATACCTTTAGGTCTGGATATATCAATGTTATTATACATAATCCTTGCTGCAATTTTAGGTGGGTTATTAGGTACTTCTATTAATAAAAAAATAGGTAAAGCCACACTAACCATTGCTTATAATTCTGTTATGTTATTTGTAGTAATGACATGTTTATGGAACATAGTAAGATTATTTTAAAGGAGGAGCTTTTAATGAATAAAAATGATTTACTTGAAATAGTTAAAAATACTTATATATATGGATATCCAATAGTAGGTATGTATGAATTACTATATACACAGATTGTGAATCCGCAAACTAAATTAACAAACTTTAATGAATTTGCTCATACTGCTACTGTAGCATCACCAAAAACATCATTTATACCAGCACCAAACAATGATACTACATACTCAAGAGCTTGGCTTGACTTACGTGAAGAACCTGTAATAATAGAAGTACCAAACACCAATGATAGATATTATTCTATACAGTTATTGGACTTGTTTACAGAGACAATTACTAATATTGGTAGAAGATTAACGGGAACAGAACCAGGCAAATTTGCCATTATTGGTCCAGATTGGAATGGTAATTTACCTCAAAATACTCACATAATTAAAAGTAGTACACCTTTTGCATTAGCATTTTTAAGAATTCTTGTAAATAACAAAAATGATGTTCAAGAAGTTAAAGATATTCAAACTAAATTTAAAATATATAGACTTTCACAGCTCTCTAATAACGCATATTGTGATAGCTGTAATACTAAAGATTTACCAACATATAAAAATTCAAATTACCATGAATTTTTTGAAACTCTGAACAACATACTTTCATTAATGCCAAAATTAAATATTGAGCCAAATGTATTATTATCACCTAACCAACTAAAAGAATTTCCTGAGGATATATTAACTAAGGCTTGCGATAAGGCAAAAGAGCTTATAAATGAAGGTGGATTAAAATTTGGAGAATCTTCTAATTTTTGGCGTGTAGCTCGCAAAGGTATAGGTAACTATGCAAATGATTATTTACAACGTTCAGTAGTTTGGCACAAAGGTGCTTTAGCTAATCAACCAGAAGAATCTCTGTACCCAAGTACCTTCCAAGATAGTACTGGACAATTCTTAGATGGAAATTTTAACTATGAATTAAAATTTACTAAAAATGAACTTCCTCCAGTCAGCCAATTTTGGTCATTAACAATGTACTTGTTTAAAAATGCATTCTTAGTAGACAATGAAATTGACCGCTACTCCATTGGAGACCGTACAAAAGGATTAGTCTATAATGAAGATGGTTCACTAATAATCTATATACAAAATAAACGTCCAAAAGATGAAAATAAAATAGCAAATTGGCTACCATCTCCTACAGAGAAATTTTACATGACCTTAAGATTATATGGCCCAAGTGAAGATGCTATTTGTGGTAAATGGTTACCTCCTGTTGTTACTAGAGTAAACTAATAAAATTTTTAATATTTAAAGGAGTTATATCTATGAGTAATTTTGCTTATACTGAAAAATCGAAGTTTGTTAATCCTAGATTGACAGAACATTCTAAAACAATGGAACAAAAAATTTATAAAACAGGTGATAATGTATATAGCGCTGTTGGATTTGGATTATCTTATCCAGTTATGATTGAAGGAACTGATGGCATTATAATCATAGACCCAGCTGAAACTATAGAAATGATGGAAGAAGTAATGAAAGGTTTTCGTAAAATTACTGATAAACCAGTCAAAGCAGTGATAGTTTCTCATAATCATGGTGACCATTGGGGCGGTATGAGTGTCTGTGTAAGTCAAGAAGAAAGCCAAAATAAAGAAGTTTTAGTTATTGTTGATGAAACATTTATAAAACATTTTTCTCAAGCTAGTGGTGAACTGCTAGATATTAGAATGGGAAGAGCTGTTTGGATGTATGGTTCTATACTTCCAAAGGGAGAACATGGCTATGTTAACTTGGGCTGTGGCCCTGTTTTATCTAAAGGTTCTAATAAATTTATTACACCAAATACATTTGTATCTGTTGAAAATGGATTGAAAATTACTATATCAGGTGTTGATTTAGAGCTATTTCACTGTGAAGCTGAAACTGAAGATGCTATATGTATATTTTTACCTAAAGAAAAGATAATGTTTGTTGGAGATGCTGTTCAAGGTGAAATATTTCCTAACATATATACTGTTAGAGGTACTGTTCGTGATTCTAAAAAATGGTATACAGGAATTGATAAAATTCGTAAGTATCAACCACATTATTTAGTTGGAACTCATATGAGACCATTACATGGTAAAGATGCATGTACGTCTCTTCTAACAGACTACAGAGATGCAATACAGTATACTCATGACCAAGCAGTTAGACTTATAAATATGGGATATACTCCTGATTATGCAATAAATGAATTGGGACAACTTCCTCCTCATCTATTTCAAAGAGAACGTCTAGGTGAATTTTATGGAACATTTAAACAGGGAATTAAGGGTGTTTATGACCAATATATAGGTTGGTTTAATGGTGAAACAAGTAAATTGAACCCTATTTATCCTAAAGATGCAGCTAAAAAATATATAAAAATTATGGGTGGTCGTGAAGTAATATTAAATGAAGCTAAGAAGGCTATTGATGAAAAAGATTATGAATGGGCTGCAGAGATATTAAATTACCCTATCCGTATAAATAATAACGATATGGAAGCTAGAAGTCTTAAAGCATCTGCTGTTCGTATGCTTGGATACCAAACAGAAAATGCAACTTGGCGTAATTGGTATCTAACTAGTGCTATGGCATTAGATGGAACTTTTGAACAAATAGTAAAACAAGGTGGAGCCAATGCAGGATTCCCTCCTTTTTCAAACTCATTTATAGGTCTAACATCCAAGGCTATGTTTGAATCTTTCAAGGTTAAGCTAAATGGTCCTAAAAGTTCTGCTGTTCATATGACACTACTGGCATGTATAACTGATACTGATGAAGTGTTTAATTTAGAATTACGTAGAGGAATTATTGAAATACATGGTCAAGATAGTAATATAGAAGCTGATGTTTCAATTGATGCTTCAAAAGAAATATGGGCAAAGCTAATCACAAAAGAAGTTAATATTATTGAAACTATTGAAAATGGTCTGGCAAAATGTAATGACCTAAAAAAAGCTCAAGATTATTTAGACTTATTTGATGAATTTACTCCATTTGTAGATATGCCATTCTGGTTACAATAATTTTAAAGTGCCTATTTTGGATTTATTATTCAAATATAGGCATTTTGTTGTAATTTAAATTTGTTTTTTGCATCTTTAGCCTCTTACTTTGTATATTTAGCCTCTACTTTAAAATAAAAACTAGAGAATACTCCCTAGTTTTTATTTTATCAGTTAAGATTCATAACTATACAACTACTTGTTATAAATTGTATCAACTTCATATATATACCTATTAAGTATATTTTCTAACATTTCTTGTCTTCCAGACTTATTCTCTATAGTTGGCATTTTTAGTGCATAACTTTCTAATTCCTTAAATCCAACCTTACCTTCTACTATATCTTTACCTATTCCTTCACTAAAGCTTATATATCTGTCTTTAGTAAAGTTTTCAAATACTTCATCTTCTAATAATTTATGAGCTATTAATAATCCTTTTGCAAATGTATCCATTCCGGCAATATAAGCTAAGAATAAATCTTCTACTTCAAAAGAAGCTCTTCTTACTTTAGAATCAAAGTTAAATCCACCTGGTGCTATTCCACCTTGTTTTAATACTTCATACATTGCAAGTGTTGCATCGTATATGTTTGTTGGAAATTGGTCTGTATCCCACCCTAATAATAAATCTCCTTGATTTGCATCAACACTTCCTAAAACATTGTTTATTCTAGCTAGATTTAATTCATGTTGGAAAGTATGACCTGCAAGTGTTGCATGGTTAGCTTCTATATTCATTTTGAAGTATTTATCTAAATTGTACTTTCTTAAGAATCCTAAAACTGTAGCAGTGTCAAAATCATATTGATGTTTAGTAGGCTCCTTTGGCTTAGGTTCTATTAAGAATTGTCCAGTAAATCCGATTTCTCTAGCATAATCTACAGCCATTTGTAGAAATCTTGCAAAGTTATCCATTTCAAGTTCTGTATTAGTATTAAGTAAGGTTTCATAACCTTCTCTTCCACCCCAAAATACAAAGTTTTCTCCACCTAAATACTTAGTCACTTCCATAGCCTTTTTCACTTGAGCTGCTGCATAAGCGTAAACATCAGCATTACAAGTTGTAGATGCCCCATGAACAAATCTTGGATTACCAAACATATTAGCTGTTCCCCATAATAATTTTATTCCTGTTTCTTTCATTTTAAGCTTTATGTACTCAACTATTTCATCTAATATTTTATTTGTTTCAGCTAAATCTTTTCCTTCTGGAGCTATATCTCTATCATGGAAACAGAAATACTCAATCCCCATCTTCGTCATAAATTCAAATCCTGCATCAACTTTAAATTTTGCTATTTCCATTGGATTTGTCATGTTGTTCCAAGGTCTATCTACTGTACCTACTCCAAATGGGTCGTTACTTTCTCCACATAAAGTATGCCAGTAACTCATTGCAAACCTTAAGTGCTCTTTCATAGTCTTATTTCCTACTACCTGTTCAGGATTGTAGTATCTAAATGCTAACTCATTTTTAGAATTTATTCCTTCAAATTTTATCTGTCCTATTCCTTTAAATATTTCACTCATTTTATATCCTCCCAATGTTTTACACATATGATGTATGTAATATTTTTTATCAGTTTAAAACTGTTTTAATTGTTTATCTTTAAAAATTATTTATCTTTAAAATTAACTGCTTCATCTAAAATCTTAAAATCATCTTTTAAAGATTTATATAGTTTTTTATACAATTTGTGATATCTCTTATATATGTCCACATTTTCACTTATTGACTCTAACTTAGTTGAAGTTTTTATTATAACACTGCAAGCTTGTTGTATATTTTCATATATACCTGCTCCTACTAATGCAAGAATTGCAACTCCCAGTGCTGGACCTTCACTTGAGTTTATAGTATATACATCTTGATTAAACATATCTGCCTGCATCTGTCTCCAGACTTTACTTTTACCTCCTCCACCAGAGGCTCTTACTTCATTAACTTCTATATTAAGGCTTTGTATTATATCCATACAGTCTTTTAAACTGTACGAAACACCCTCCATAATTGCTCTTGCCATTTCTTTTTTAGAGTGCATTGGAGATAATCCAAAGAACACACCTCTAGCATAAGGGTCAAGATGAGGTGTTCTCTCTCCCATCATATATGGTAAGTAAAGCAATCCATTACATCCTGATGGTACCTGACTTACTTGCCCATTTATAATTTCATATACATCTTTCCCTAAAGAGTTTGAAATTTCTATTTCTCTTTGACAAAAGTTATCCTTAAACCATTTTAATGATAATCCCGCACCTTGAGTAACCCCCATAACATGCCATGTATTTGGTACTGCATGACAGAAAGTATGAATTCTGCCCTCTTTATCAATTTTAGGCTCTTTTGTATATGCAAATACAACTCCTGATGTCCCAATAGTAGATGAAACTATACCATCTTTAACTATTCCATTCCCTATAGCCCCTGCTGCCTGGTCTCCAGCTCCTCCTACAACTATTGTTCCTTCTTTAATCCCTGTTAAGCTTGCGATTTCTTTAGTTACATATCCTGTAATTTCTTGAGATTCATAAACTTTACCTAAAAGATTTTTATCTATATTTAACTTTTCAAGTACTTCATCACTCCAATTTCTTTTGCTTATATCAAGTAACTGCATACCACTTGCATCGGATACTTCTGTAGCATACTCTCCTGTTAACTTGTATCTTATATAATCTTTTGGAAGAAGTATTTTATTAGTATTTTCGTAAATATCAGGTTCATTATTTCTAACCCATAATATTTTTGATGCTGTAAAACCTGTAAGTGCTGGATTAGCAGTTATTTCAATTAATCTTTCTTTTCCTACTAAATCAGTTATCTCTTCACATTCTTTTATTGTACGTTGGTCGCACCATATTATAGAGTTTCTTAATGTATTACCTTCTTTGTCTAGCATAACTAGACCATGCATTTGTCCTGATAATCCAATTCCTTTTATATATTCACTACTTATATTTGAACTTTGAATTACATGTCTTATAGATTCCACTACAGCTTTCCACCAGTCATTAGCATCCTGCTCTGCCCAGCCTGATTTCTCTTGTATAAGAGGATATTCATATGTACAGCTTTCTATAGTATTTCCTAATTTATCAAATAAGACAGTTTTAGTACCTGATGTACCAATATCTACACCTAATACATATTCCAATTTAATCCCTCCTTGAGATAGTGCTTTATAATTATCGTTTTCCTATTGCAATTTTTTTATATTTTATATATGTTTTACTTGATTTATTTTTGTTAGTATATTAAACTAACTTATGAACTAATAATAAAATATTTAATTATCTTTGTCAATGCAAAATAACCTTTTATTTTTAACTAAAAAGTATTACAATATTATTTTAAGGAGGAATGTCAAATTGGTTACTGATAAATACACTATTCGAGAAATGAATGAAAGATTGGTACTTGAACAAATTATAAAAAATGGTCCTATTTCTAGGGCAAGTATTGCCTCTACCATAGGATTAAACAAAGCAACTATATCTGCTATTACAAAAAAACTTATTGATGAATCTCTAGTCCATGAGATAGGAATTGGAAATAGCACTCATAGTGGTGGAAGAAAACCTATACTTTTAGTATTTAATAAATGTGCAGGAATTTCTTTAAGTATGGATATTGGATATGACTATATATTTTCTTCTCTATCTTATTTAGATGGAACTATTATAAATTCAAAGAATTTGACAGATATACAGGTAAGTAAAGATAATGTCATACAACTAATAGATGAAATCATAAATAGTTACAATATATCCAAAATAGACACTCCTTATGATGTAATAGGATTCACTCTGGCTATACATGGGATTACTTGTGAAAATAAAATACTGTTTACTCCATATTATAATCTTAATGAGATTGACTTATATAGTATCCTTAGTGAAAAATACGACTTCCCTATTCATATAGAAAATGAAGCAAACTTAACTGCTTTAGCTGAAAGTACTTTCTCAACTGTACATAATTCACTACTTAGTCTTAGTATTCACAGTGGATTCGGTTCAGGCATTATAATAAATAATAAATTATATAATGGTAGAAATGGTATGAGTGGTGAAATTGGTCACACTATCATCATGCCTAATGGTAAACCCTGCCCTTGTGGAAACCTTGGATGTTTAGAACAATATTGTTCAGAGAAAAAAGTATTTGAACAGCTTTCTTCTTTAGAAAATATATCTAAGATAGACTCTAATATGGTAAAGCAGCTATACTATGCAAATAATCAAAATGCTAAAAAAGTTATTCAGGATTTTTGTAGTTACTTATCAATAGCTATAAATAATGCTATTGCAACTTATGCTCCTGAGATAATATATTTAAATAGCCAGATAATTAGAGATATACCTGAAATGTTACAGATTACAAAAGATATGTTAGTTAGTTCTTTTAACAAAGGTATAAATGTAGAAATTTCATCATTAGGGTCTGAGGCATCTCTATATGGTGGTTCTGCTGTAAACATTAAGAGCTTTTTAAACATACAAAATTTAACTTTGATGAATGAAATAAATGATAAAATAACTACATTATAATGAGCAATCTAAAAACTAGCTTAAAAAAGCTAGTTACATTTTTTAATATCTAAACAAATTAAAACCTATTACTTACACTATAATTGTAATGGAATACTGAAAAAGGTAACTACATCTAAATCGACATTTACAACAGATGAATCACTTCATAAATCACTTTATTTAATAACTTCAAGTATTATATATAAGTGAATTCAAAGTTTTAGAACCTGACCTAAAGTATTAAATCAATTAAATATTCATATTAATAAAATATTAGTTACAGTTATTATTAAAGTAAAAAAATTTAAGAATAGTTTTAGATAGATGCTATTTTTATAAAAATAGTAATAATCTTAAATAAGGGTTATGACTATACAGCCATAACCCCTTTAAAGTATAAATTCTAAAATTAGATTTATTCTGGAGTTTATACAAGATTATTTATACTCTCTTTCTCAGAAGTTGTACATTAATTAAATCTTAATAGAAGATTTCTATTCATCATCAGATAATAAGCTCATTGTAGGTTCAACTATAGAAATATTGTCTTTACCTACCTTCTCTAGCTTTACTGCTAGTTCTTTTGCATCTGAAAAAGCTGATTCAATAACCATACCTAAATTTAGCCCTGAAATGATTTTAATTCTACTATCATTATTAGCTTCTAATAATGCAGCATTGCATGGCGTTCCACCTATTAAATCCACCATTATAGTTATTTCTGAACTTTCTTTATATACTTCTAAAGCTTTTTTTAGTTTTTTTATTGTTCCTTCAATTCCATCATCTTGCTTCATATTTACAGTAGGATAATCTATAGTATCCCCTATTATCATTTTTGCAGAATTCAAAACCTCTTCAGCCATATTTCCATGACTCATCAAAATAATACTATTCACTTTAATACACCTCTCTAATTTTATAAAATATCTACAAGATAAGTTTTCTTATCATCAGGCGTCATTATAGTTGTAATTTCAATTCCTTCATCTAGGAGTTTTTTGAACGCTTCTTTTTCTTCTTCAGTAACACTGATATTAGGTTTTAATACAGTGGTATTCTTTCTACTTGACATATTTCCAACATTTATATTATGTATCTTCATTCCTGCTTCTATAAACGGAATAAGGTCAACAGGAGATTTTACAATTAATAATACATTTTGTCCTTCATACTTACCAGCAGTAATATTTTTTATAGCAGTTTCTTCTGTAATTATAGATGATGCTATTCCAGCAGGTGTAGCCATTCTTAGAACTTGTTTTTGAACAGAATTATTAGCTACTGCGTCATTTACCACCATTAATCTTGTAACACCTAATTTATTACTCCACATAGTTGCAACTTGACCATGAATTAAACGGTCATCTATACGAATATTTTTAATTCCTTTCATTTCCATCTCTAATATCTCCCTTCCTTATTTTAAAATACCTAGTGCATATAGAATTATTGAAACAACCATTACACCCAAAATTAAGTATATTGGTTTTATGTTCTTTTTAAGAGCCCAATAAACAATAACAACTAAAATTGCAGGAACTAGACCAGGCATAATTTGGTCTAATATTTCTTGACCCTTCATCGTAAAATCACCTTGTTGAAAATTTAGGGCAACATTAGCTTTTACTACAGATGGTATTAAGGCACCTACAACCATTAACCCTAAAATAGAAGTACTCTCAGTTAAGATTTTTAAACTTTTTTCAATTGAAGATATCAGTTTAGTCCCTGATGTATAACCCGCATTAAATAGTGGTATACTTAATAGTTTCAATGCTACACTTACTACAATCCATAATAAGATTCCAAATGGACTTCCATCTAGTGCCATATTAGCTGCTATAGCTCCAAAAATTGTCCATGGAATAACAACAAATAAACTATCTCCTAGACCTGCTACTGGTCCCATCAATCCTGTTTTAATTGAAGCAACAGCCTCTTCAGTATCTTCACTTGATAGCTCCTCCATAGCTACATTAATACCCAAAATATAAGGTGCAACCCATGGATTAGTATTAAAAAATTGTAAATGATTTAATACAGCATTTTGAAGTTTTTCTGGCTTATCTTTATATACTGTTTTTAAAAATGGTAATACTGCATAACAATATGCTAAAGCTTGCATCTTCTCATAGTTTGAAGAGACAGAACTAGTAAAAAACCAGCGCCATAAAACACTTTTTTTGATTTTTTCATTTGATTTATTTGATGACATATTATCACTCATCTTCATCCATACCTCCTACTACAGTATATTGTTGTGCTTGATTTTCCACATTCTTTTTATAAATTATAAGGGCGATTGCTCCTCCGATTAAAGCCACACCTAATAATGGTACTTTCATATAGACTGCTAAAACAAATCCAATCACTAAATAACTAAAGTACTCTTTGGCAGGAAGATATCTAAGTAGTAATCCTATTCCTACTGCTGGAAGTAACCCTCCAGCTACTGTTAAACCACCTGTTAACCATTCAGGTGTATATTTTAAAATAGTATCAACCAAAGAAGGCCCAAATATTACAGCTAAGGCAACTGGAATACCTGTTGTAGCTGCTGTTAATAATACTCCTAGCATTTGCATATATGTTATATTTTTATAATTTCCTTTTTTAGCTCCATCTTCTGCTTTATGAACTAGCCATATACCAATAGTGTTTCTAAGTACATCTAACTGTACCATCAACAAAGCAACTGGAATACCTATAGAAATTCCTACAGATGCTTCTTGGCCAGTTGTAATAGTTATAAATGTAGCTACTATACTTGCTGTTTGATAATCAGGAATTGATGCTCCACCAAAATTACTAATCCCTAATGATAGTAATTGTAATGTACCTCCAATATATAGACCTGTATTTATATCACCTAATATAAGCCCAGTAATAAAACCTGCTGTTACTGGTTGATATGTCCCAAACATTGTTGAATTTTTTTCATAGTTTATAAAAAATCCATATACTACAATTAATAATAATTGCCATAATTGTGGCTCCATTATGATTTCACCTCTCTCAAAATATTTTTTAGTTCTTCAAAGCTATGCTTAGAGTTTTGCTTTAAGAAAATAGGAATTTCTTCAAGTGGGCATTCTATTTCATAAACTTCTCCACCTTCATAACTAATTCCACTAAATATATTTTCCCATGTATATCCTTTTGGCAAATATACTTTTCTACTTCTGTCTTTATAATTCATTATTGGAGCAACCAAAATTTCCTCTCCAAACATATATGTATTATCAATCTCCCAAGCTTTATCATCTTCAGGAAATTCATAAAATAGAGTTCTCATAACTGGTGTTCCATCTTCATGAGCTTCCTTCATTAAATCTTTTAAATAAGCTTTTAAACTTTCCCTGATTTTTATAAACTTTGTAAGAATGCCTTCAACTTCTTCACCATAAGACCATATCTCATTAGGAGCTCCAGTGACCATTGAACCTCCACCTTTATTTGATAATGGCTTACTGTGAGGCAACCTATCTCCATGCATTCTCAAAATTGGTGAAAAAGTAGCATATTGGAACCATCTTACCATAAGTTCTCTAAACTCTGGGTCTTTAGGATTTCCTCCATGGAAACCTCCAATATCTGTAGTCCACCAAGGTATACCTGCTAGTCCCATATTCAACCCTGTATTTACTTGATTATTAAAAGCCTCAAAACTAGAATCAATGTCTCCAGACCATACTAAAGCCCCATACTTTTGAGCTCCTGCCCAAGCTCCTCTTACAAGAGTTACAACAGATTCTGTATCATCATTTAGACCATCATAAATCATTTTTAAATAATCAATAGGATAAATATTTCCACAGCTTAAAACATTTCCTTTTTTATATCTATAATTATCAAAATCATAAACAGAATATCCAGGTTCAGCTACATCTAACCAATAATAATCAATTCCAAGCTGCTTATAATTTTTATCTATTCTATCCCAAACATATTCCCTTGCGTTTTTGTTTGTCATATCTACAAAGACTGTATTTCCTTGAATTTGCATTGTCATTCTAACACCACGATTAACATTAACCAAATAACCATTTTCTAAATAATCATTGTAATTTTCTGCATCACTTTGAACTGTAGGCCATACAGATACTATTGGTTCTACTGAATACTCTTCTTTCAGTTTTTTAACTAATTCCTTAGGATTTTGCCAATAATCTAAGTCGAATTTATATTCCCCTTGCTTAGGCCAATGAAAATAGTCTATTGCAATTGATGAAAGTTTAATACCTCTTTTTGAGTATTCTTTCACAACATCTAAAACTTCTTCTGAAGTTCTATATCTTAATTTACTTTGCCATAGACCTAATAGGTTTTCAGGCATCATAGGTACAGTTCCTGTAACTTGAGAGTAATTTTTACTTAACTCTTTTGGGCTTTCTCCACAAGTAATCCAATAATCTATAAAGTTTGTAGAGAACATCTTCCACTCTGTCATGTTCTTGGCAAAAGATACTCTTCCAATCCCTGGATTATTCCATAAAAATCCATACCCTAAACTAGAAATATAATAAGGAACTGATATTTGAGAATTTCTTTGAGCTAATTCTAAAACAGTATTCTTTAAATCTAAAAATTCATGCTGATATTGTCCCATACCAAAAACCTTTTCACAAGGTTCAGACTCAAATCTAGTAGTTACTTCAAATTCTCCACTATAACTTGGTTTATATTCTCTTGATTTTAATTTAAGTGTAGAGTTAAAGTCTTTGGTAATTTCAATGGTTCCTACGTCTTCTCCACCATCATCGTGTTTTACAGCTCTTAATCTAATAAATTCCTTTAACAGTATTTCATTTTTATCATTATAAAAAGTAATTCTATCTCTATGGTCTAAGACAGCCTTTACTTTTCCATTTTTAATACTTACACTACCATCTTCACTCTTCTCGATTTTAATATATTCTTTATTCAACTTAGGTTTTTCATTAAGAGCATAATTTTCATCAATAAAATTTTGGTCGACAAATGATCTAATACGTAAAGAGTTTTTTCCCCATGCTTCTATTCGCAATAGTTCATTGTCAAATCTTTTTTCAATATAATCTTCAAATATTCTTACCACAGCTATCCTCCTAAATCGATAATTTAATATTTATTTTTGATGTACTTTTAAATTAAGTAACTCAGTTTAATATCTTAATTTTAGATATTAAACTTTGCATACAATTGATTTGTACATTAAACTAACTTACTAATAATATACTTTATTTAGCTCTCTTTGTCAATCGTTTTCCAAAATTTGATATAATTTTCCAATTTGGTTATAGATAATATTTTTGGTACATCTTAACGCTTTTTTATTTTATACTTTTATGACTTTTCCTTAATTTTGATTCTTATATAAAGTCATAATCCCAATACAAACAAAAAATACTAGTAAATAAAAACTAGTATTTTCAAGTATCTTATTACTTTAATTTTTAAACTATTAGAAACTTCATTTTTATATATAAATTCTATAACCTATATTAACAAATGATACTTCTATATATTTATTACATCCATGAAACTTTTTACTTATTCTACATACAACTAATTTATAGATAAGTATATCCTTTACAGTATTTTATTATTATATTGATATGCTTTAGGTATAAGAAAATTAGTATTTATAATATTTCTTTACCATATATATCAATAAAATTTTCACTTATCCTATTCTCTAGGTTCATCAAATCCAACTATAGGTATTTCTAAATTGTATTCATCAAGTAGTTTTTCTAATTCTTCTATAAAAACACCTTTTCCATCTACCATCTGAATATCATTTATTTTATTCTTCAAGTCATTACAACTACTTAATTCACCAAACCAACTTTTAGAACTACATGTCTTATTATACCCACAACTTGGACTACCATCTATTGCAATAATACTTTTTATATTATAATTATTTTTCAAATATCCATCAAACTGTCTTACATAAGGTATTAGCATTTGTCTACATTGTTCTCTAAAAAACAAATTGTCAAACTGTTCTTTTACATGTCCCCACCTATTTGTTCCATACATAATCATCTCTGGACATGGTAGTTGAATTATTCCATAGCCACTATTTATTAAATCTATTGTTATACTTTGTGCCCCTTTAAATTCTGACAAGCCCTCTACTTTAGAATTACAGTTTAATATACAATGACACACTACTACAATCTCTCTATTTCTTTTCATAACATTCTCCTTAAACATTCTCACTTTTAATAATACTACATATTTTGATAATTTTATTATTTATTCGTTCTATATTCATAGTATTCTATATAGAAATATACAATTAGTAATCTTTTATAATCTATACTATGATAAATGTATAGATTTTTTTTAGGAGGTATTATAATTGAATACTAAGAAAATAACATTTTCTTCAATGTGTATAGTTATTAACATTGTCTTAGGTATAGCTATATCTATGATAAATATACCATTATTATTTTTAGATACAGTTGGTACTGTGCTTGGGGCTGTAGTATTAGGTCCTTTTTTGGGTGCTCTTATTGGCGGATGTACAAACTTAGTTTTAGGAGTTATATCCGGCCCTACAAATATACCTTTTGCTCTTGTAAATATTGTTCTTGGTCTTATTGTTGGATATATTTCTAAGAAAAAAGGGTTTGGTTATAAGGAAGCTATTATTACAGGACTAATTCTATCTGTTGCTTGTCCTTTAATTGGTACTCCTATTTCAGTTTTATTGTTTGGTGGTTTAAGTGGAAGTGGTGCTGATTTATTGGTTGGTTTTTTAGTTCAATCTGGTCAGAAGATATTTACTGCTGCATTCTTTCCAAGAATCCTTAGTAATATAGTAGACAAGCCTTTATCTTGTATTATGGTTGTGTATTTTATAAGTAAAATGCCTAAAGGTTTTATATCTCAATATAATAGAAGTACATCTAGTTCTTCTTAATAACTTGTATATCATATCTAATTTGTTAATCTTTATAATAAATTTATATGCATATATTTGTATAGTGATATTTTATATTTTGTTTTTATTAACTTTTAATATTGATGATTTAATTATGCAATATTTGTATTAATTTTAATTAAATGCAACATCTTAATATAAATTTAGATTCTAAAGCTATATTAAGATGTTGTATTTTTATTTTATAATACTCTTAGAGTTTTATAGTAACATATAGAATACATATTTTAGATATTAGTTAAAATGCTTTTCACTAAAAATCATTTTTTACAAGTATTTCTTATACTAACAAATACCTCTTCATTTTCTGTAAACAACTCATACATATCTTCAAACTGCGGTATATCATATCCATGAGAATCATCATTTCTTAACTTTCTAAGTGTTTCTATAACTATAGAAGAATTTTTTGGCAATAAGTTGTGATACTCACAGGCCAATAGATAATCATAGAAAGTCTTAGATTTTATGTTTAAATTAATTGATTTGTAATACAACATTGCTTTTGTTAATTCTAGAAATGAGACCATATAGCTTTTAAAACCTTCTTTTACATATCTATCCCATAATTCAGGCATTTCTTCTTTAGTATATAGTATTTTGAAGTTTTGCAAATCATATAAGCAAGAACCAAAATCCCTATTTACTTCTTCTATTGAATTCCAAGACAATTTATTTCTAATTACCATACATATCCCTCCAATCTAAGATATCTATTACATCACTATTTTCAAAATAGAAATTATTTATATAATCCTTAAAACCGTTAGATTCATAAATAATATCACCTTCTAAAATAGCCTTTTTAAGTGCTATTGTATAGTTATCTGTAACAATTTTTAAGTCTACATCAACATCTAATATATTTCTTAGAGCCTCTGTTTTTGTTGCAAGTTCCGTAATTGGTACTTTTTTGATAGGAATCCATGCTATATCTATATCACTTTCTGATGTGTGCATATCTGTTCCATAACTACCAAATATTATGATGGCCATAGTATTTTCTTTTGGAAATATATTTATTATCGAGCTTCTAATCTCATCTGGTATATTTCTCATTTAATCACCTCATATTAATTATGTAATATTACTTAGTTAAATAATTCTCCTTCAAAAGCTCCTTACATTAATGAATTAAAGTTATCTTATAACTATTTTAAACCAATTTTCATTTCTAGTTTTTATTTATCTACTTGATTGACAGAATCATTGAATTTCAATTTAGAATTACTCTAAATAATTATCAAATTTTCTTTTTTATTATACTTTTTAATTTTAGAAAGTAACATAACAATCTTATTTTATAATTATTATATATACTATACAAAATTATTTTATCATATATTCATCATTGAAGTATAATCTACTTTAATAACTATTCCTCTATTATGTTCTTTTTACTATAAAATTAAAATGACATAAGAGATTTTTTATTACATTAATAATATCTTCTTTATATCACATTTCTCACTTACTCTCTTAAATATATAAAACAAAGTAAGAGGTTTATTATAGACCTCTTACTTTATTTTTATTTATGATTAGGTTTTATTAACAACACTCCACTGCCCCTACTGCTTTTCCTACACATCCACAAACTTCCATTCTACTCTTAACAAATTCTTTAACCGAATCTAAACCTTTTTTACCATATTTCTTAGGGTCAATTACCTCTGGGTCAGAGTTAATCACATCCTTAACCCCATTACTATAAGCAATCCTTAACTCCGTTGCATAATTAACCTTACAAATTCCTCTTTTAATAGATTCTTTAATAATCTCATCTGGTATTCCAGACCCACCATGTAACACTAATGGAACTGATACAACCTCTCTAATCTCAGATAATCTATCTAAATCAAGCTTCGGCTCTCCTTTATATAACCCATGTGCCGTACCTATTGCTACTGCTAAAGACGATACCCCAGTTCTTTCTACAAATTCTTTTGCTTCTAGTGGGTCTGTATATGCTCCACCATCTCCGCCATCTAAATCATCTTCCTTACCTCCAACTTTACCTAATTCAGCTTCAACAGGTATATCTGAAGGTGTACATGCATCTACAACAGCCTTAGATACTGCTATATTATCTTCGTAACTTTCATGGGAACCATCAATCATAATAGAAGTATATCCGACTCTAAGTGCTTGCATTGCTAGCCCAAAACTTGAACCATGGTCTAAGTGCATTGCTACAGGAACACTTGCCTTCTCTGATGCTACCTTTACATTGGCTAAATAATAATCTAATCCCGCATACTTTATTGTTGAAGGTGTTGTTTGTAGTATTACAGGTGCTTTAAGCTCTTCAGCAGCCTCTATTACTGCCATAACCATCTCCATATTTTCAACATTAAATGCACCTACTGCATAATGCCCTTCTTGTGCATCTAATAATATTTGTTTAGTTGTCACTAATGCCATAATTAATCCTCCTATATGTTTATAATGATTTGATTTCTTCATTATTTAATTTTGATACAATTTCCATGCTTGTCTTACTATTTATTAACTCATTTAAAAATTCTTCATCCATTAGCTTTGCAGATAATTGAGACAATGTCTTTAAATGTAAATTATCACCATTATCTGTGGCTGCTATCATAAATATAAGATGTACTGGACTTCCATCCTCTGATTCAAAATCAAAGCCTTCTTTTGATACTCCAACTGCTACTCGTGGTACTTTTACTGCATCTGTTTTTGCATGTGGTATCGCTACACCCATACCAAATCCTGTAGACGATATTTCTTCTCTCTTATGAATTTCTTCTTTAAACTTATTTTTATTTGAAAGAACACCTGATTTATCAAGTATTTCAACCATTTCATTGATTACATCTGTTTTATTTTTTCCCTTAATATCTAAAACTACTGTTTCTTCGTTATATAAACAGATTTCATTAAATACGTTTTCCGAGTTTGCAATTTTATTTTTATCTTTATTCAGGCTTTTATTTATACTTTCTGTAGTATTTTTGTTATCTACTACCTTAGGTGTAACCATCATATAAAGTATTGCACCTACCAATGAACCTGCAAGTATACACCCTACCCATAAAAGTGGCTTATTGACTAATCCTAATACCAAAAACCCTCCATGTGGAGCTGGCACTTCTATTTTCATTATGTAAGTTAAAATCGCTGATATTGATGACCCAATCATAAGTACTGGCAACACTTTTAATGGATTCTTTGCTGCAAAAGGTATTGCCCCTTCTGTTATATGAGTACTACCTAGTATATAATTAATTAATCCTGCTGCTCTGTCTTCTTCTGTAAATCTATTTTTAAATAAAGTAGCTGCTATTGCTATTACTAATGGTGGTGTTATACAAGCCGCAGATACTCCTGCCATGAATAAGTAGTTTCCTTGACCTAAAAGCATAGTTCCAGTTACATATGCTGCTTTATTTACTGGACCTCCCATATCAAATGCTGACATACATCCTATTACTAATCCCAAGATTATAGGGCTTGAGTTCTGTAACCCTGAAAGAAAGTTCATCATAGCATTGTTAAGTGCTGAACATGGTCCCCCAAGTAACAGCATAGATATACCAACAACACCTACACTGACTATTGGAATTATAAAGATTGACTTAAGACCTTCTAGTTGTCTTGGTAATTTTCTTAATAAATACACAAATAATTTAACTGCATAACCTGCTAAAAATCCTGATATAATTCCTCCTAAAAACCCTGAACCTGTGTCAAACGATATCATTCCTCCAACAAGTCCCGCTAACATACCAGGTCTACCTGATATAGATTGAGCTATAAATGCTGCTAATACAGGGACCATCAAATTCATAGAATATCCACCAACAGATTTTAATGTAGCTGCTATCTGATTGTACTGTTCTGAATTTGGGTCAAATGAGTAAATTCCCCATAAAAATGATATAGCAGTCAGTACTCCACCTGCTACTACTAAAGGTAGCATATGAGATACACCATTCATTAAGTCCTTATATAACTTTTGACCAAATGATAAATTACCTTCTTCTGCAAGTTTACTACTTGATGAACTGCCTTTTCTAACAGGTGCTTTTCCATCAATACACTTTTGTATAAGTTCATTAGCTTTATGTATACCTTCTTTGACAGGTACCTCTATTACTGGTTTTCCATTGAATCTATCCATATCAACATTTTTATCACAAGCAACTATTATCGCATCTGCCATTTCGATATCTTTTGCTGTTAACTTATTCTCTACACCTATAGCTCCATTCGTTTCAACTTTTATATCACAACCTAGTTCTTCAGCTGCTTTTTTTAATGCTTCTTCTGCCATAAATGTATGAGCGATTCCAGTTGGACAACCTGTTACACCAAGGATTATCTTTTTCCCCATTTTTATACCACCCTTCTGACTTTTATATTTTTCACATAATCTTCTACATTTTCTAAATTGCCTATACCATTGCTTTCAGCTACACTTGCACCCGTTGCCGCAGACCTTTTTAATGCTTCTTCAATATTTTCTGGATTTTCCAACCATATACTTAAAAAAGCAGCTAGTGCAGAGTCTCCAGCACATGCAGAGCTAACAACTGTAACTGGTTGAGCACTTGCATAATAAATTGCTTCTCCATTGTAAAAATAAGAGCCTTTTTCTCCTAATGTTAGTAATATATTTTGAGCTCCTTTTAAATGTAGCAATTTAAGTACATCCTTAATATCTTCTTCATCTCTTACAATAATTCCAAATATATCTTTGATTTCTTCATCATTTGGCTTTATTAAGTATGGATTATATTCTAATAATTCCTTTAATTTTGGTGAACTTATATCGAGTATTGTTTTTATATTTTTACTTTTACAAATCTCAAATATATCTTCATAGTAATTTTCATCAATACCAGGTGGCAGACTTCCACTTATTGATAAATAGCTTATATCTTCTAATGACTGTATCTTCTCTAACATATCTAACTTTTGCTTTGCATTTACATATGACCCAGAGTTTACAAATTTAAACTCATCACTCCCATCATTTAAAAATATATTTATACGAGTTGTATCTTCTACCCAGGTAGGCAATACATCAAATCCTCTCTTTTCGCTTTCTTCAACTATATATTTTCCTGAAAATCCTCCAAAAAATCCTAATATCTTAGATTCTATACCATAATGACCTAGTACAAATGTTACATTTAATCCCTTTCCATTAGGAGAATATATAGCATTTGATGTACGATTTACTAATTTTCTCTTTATACCATTAGTAGATATATTCATATCTATTGCTGGATTCGTAGTTAATGTATATATCATTGTCTTCCCCCTTACTTCTGCTGTGTATGTTTTCATTATAATAAAAAAGTCTATGAAAATCTTTTCACAAATAGAAAATCGATTTTCATAGACTTTTCAATTTAATTTTCAGAATTATTATATCTGACCATATAATCTATAATTATCCTAGATATAATATATAAGGGCAATCTAGAAGATACTTCATATTCAGAGATTGAGATATGCTCATGCTTGTATCCTACAATATATAAATCTGAATACTTTATAAGTTTTGCATTTTCACTACAACAGCAAGTTATAACTTTGGCTCCACCTAAATTAGCATTTTGTGCTGACTCTACAAGTTCTATGGTATTTCCATTCAGAGAGAATATAATTATAAGTTCATCTTTTTTTATTGATTTAGATTTTATTTTCATTATATTGGGGTCATTTATAAAAACCACATTAAAATCAAGTAGTTGCAATTTAAGACTAAACTCTTTTGCTACATATTCAGTAAGCCCTCTTGCTAAAATATATATCTTACTGGATTCATTTATAGTTTTTATTATGTTAATTAATGTAGTTAAAGATATTTGCTCTATAACTCTCTGCGCTTCTATAAAAGACTTATTTATTATATCCCCCATATTTTGTATATCATTGTTTTCATCTTTTACTGTCAATCTGTATCTAAGTTCATTAAATCCATTTAAACCACATTTTCTAATTGCTCTTGAAACGGTTGCTGGAGATGAATATGTTTCATGAGCAATCTCCACTATAGATAATTCTGGTAATATTGACTCATTTTCATTTATAAATTTAATTATTTCAAGTTCCGTTTTCGTTAGATTTTCAGAATTACTTTTGTTTAGCTCAATTATCATATCTTTTCTCTCCTTGTATATAAGTTTTTTGTCTAATTTTATCAAGTAATATAATAATATATTACCTCTTAACTACTTATTTTTATACACAATCATGATTTAGTCAATGTCTATAAATATAAATTTATAATATTATAATTTTGTACTTTAATTTATCCTGAAATTACTATGTTATTTTGAAATAAAAAAGTAATTACTAAATCACTAAGATTAAGTAATTACAAATTTTTCAGCATGCAAGTAGCTTATTATATGAATATTTAAAAGTATTTTCAATATGAATTAGTATATCCTCTAAAGGACTTATTCCAATATCAAACACTAGCTATATCAGTCTTTTATTTAGTACCTTTTAATACCTTTATAAGATTAAATATTTGTACTGTTGTAGCAGTCATATTATTACTTGCAGTTTCCTTATCCATTGCTTCTTCTATGGTCATAGCTCTGTTTACTATAGAAAAATAAGCATCTATCCCTTCTTCATTGCACTTAACTGCATCTTCTGTTGTTGCTCCAGCCAAACTTATTACTTTTACCCCATATTTTTTAGCCATCTTTGCAACTCCTATTGGTGCTTTGCCCATAGCTGTTTGATTATCCAATTTACCTTCTCCAGTTATTACAATGTCTACACATTTTAACTCGTTCTCTAATTTAATTTCTTCTAATATTATTTTTACTCCAGATTCTAATTTTGAATTTAAAAAAGCCAAAAATGCAAAACCCAATCCACCTGCTGCTCCAGTACCTTCTATATTGGCTATATCTTTATCTAAATCACTTTTAACTATCTTAGCAAAATTTCTAAGGCCATTATCTAACTCTTCAATTATTTCTGGTGTTGCACCTTTTTGAGGTCCATATATGTATGCTGCTCCATCTGTACCAAATAGTGGATTATTCACATCACAAGCTATTTTAAAGCCACATTCATCTAATTCTTTTAATCTATTATCTATTTTTATATGTCTTATTTCATTTAAAACTTTTCCACCTAAACCTACTAAGTTGTTGTTTTCATCATAAAACTCAAATCCTAAAGCTTGAAGCATACCCACTCCAACATCATTAGTAGCACTTCCACCTATTCCAACTATAAAATTTCTATAACCTTTATTTATTGCTTCTTTTATTATTTCACCAACACCATAAGTTGTAGTGTTTAAAGGATTTCTAAGTTCAGTTGGAACTAATGTTAATCCTGATGCTTGAGCCATTTCTATTATTGCTGTATTTGTGCTTTTTAATAATCCATATGTCGCATTTACTTTTGTAGCTATTGGTCCAGTAACTTCTATAGTTTCTTTTTTACCATTCATACCTTGTACTAAAGCGTCTACTGTTCCTTCCCCACCATCTGCAAGTGGTAATATCTTTACTTCTGCATCTTTTTCAACTTTTAATATCCCCTTTTTTATTGCATTTGCTGCATCAATTGAAGACAAACTGCCTTTTAAAGAATCTATAGAAATTAATATTTTCATATTTATCTACTCCTTATTTTAAAATAAAATTTATAAGTTTTAATTTACATTCTATTTTATACTTTACTCCTTTCTTTGTACATACAGTTTCTTGTTTATATACAGCTCTTACTAGAAATATGCTATACTTTATCATAATTAGCAAGTTGTCAAATCATAATTTAGGAGGATAAAACTATAGAATCTAAATATACAGAAATAAACTCAAAGACCTTTGATAAATGGAATAAAGAAGGCTGGGAATGGGGACAACCTATCAGTCATGAAGTTTTTGAACGAGCCAAAGCTGGAGATTGGTCTGTTGTACTGACACCCACTAGACCTGTTCCGAAAAATTGGTTCTGTGATATGAAAAATGCAAAAATACTAGGATTAGCGTCTGGAGGTGGACAACAAATGCCAATTTTTACTGCATTAGGAGCTCAATGTACAGTTTTAGATTATTCAGCTTCACAATTATTAAGTGAAAAAAAGGTTTCAGAAAGGGAAAAGTATTCTATTGAACTTGTACAAGCTGACATGACAAAGCCACTCCCCTTTAAAGATAAAAGTTTTGACTTAATATTTCATCCAGTTTCTAACTGTTATGTAGAAGATGTATTACCAATTTGGAAAGAGTGTTATCGTATACTAAAAAAGGGTGGTATACTTTTATCTGGACTTGATAATGGTATCAATTTTGCATTTAATGAAGATGGTACAGAGTTACAATATAAACTTCCATTTAATCCTTTAAAAAATAAAACTATATATGATGAATCAATTCAAAATGATTGGGGAATTCAATTTTCTCATACAATTGAAGAACAAATAGGTGGACAGCTACAAGCAGGATTTATTTTAACAGATATTTATCAAGATACAAATGCTTCTGGTAATCTCCATGAATTTAATATTCCATCATTTTACGCAACTAGAGCAGTAAAAAAATAAAGTTATTTATAACCAGTTAAAGGCCTTCTTCTTAATCATATACAAGTCTCCACTTCTATTCTCTTAATAAAAAAGGTATCACCAAATTTTTGGTAATACCTTTTGCCTTATCTTTAATTTAAATTAATTTAAATGATTTTTCTTAATCTCATCAAGTAGTCCATCTTCTAGATAAATTTCTAATGCACATCCCACCATTGCCTTTACTGCTTTGTGAAGTTTATCATAAGCTTCCTCAGAATTTGCATAATTTAAAAACTCTTTTTCATGAACATAGACCATTGGATTTATGTCTAGAGCTATTTCTGTATACATAGTAGGACAAACTTGACTTACATTTCCTATATCTGTAGAACCTACTGGTCCCTCTTTTCCTTCTAATATATCCGTTATGCCTGCCTCAATTAAATTTTTCTTTGTTATACTTTGAAGCACCTTATTATTTATTATGTTGTCAAAAGAGTTTTCAAAGTATCTATAAGAAAGTTTAGCACCTGTCATTAACTCTGCACCTTTTGCACAGTTTATAACCTTTTTAGTTACTTCATCTAAATAACTTCTTTCAGCTGCTCTTACAAAAAACTCACAAGCTGCTTTTTCTGGAACTATATTTGGAGCTTCTCCTCCATTTGAAACTATCCCATGTATTCTAACATCTGATTTTACATGCTGTCTTAATGCATTTATTCCTGCAAAAGTAAGCTGTACTGCATCTAATGCATTAACTCCCATATGAGGATGGCTAGCTGCATGTGCTGATACCCCTTCAAAACTAAACTCTATTGAGTCTATTGCCAAAGCCTTGCAGTTTATGTTATTAAAAGCTTCTATATGCATTTGATAACTTACATCAACATCATCAAAAGCTCCTGCCTTAACTAAATCACACTTTCCTCCTGTTGTTTCTTCAGCTGGTGTACCTATTAGTACAATTTTTCCTTTAAAATTTTCTTTTAACTTACTTAGTACTATACAAGCTCCTAATGTAGATGCAGCAATCCAGTTATGTCCACAAGCATGACCTGGTTCTTTATTTTCTCCATACCCAGGCAGAGCATCATACTCAGCTAAAAATGCTATAGTTGGACCATCGTTATCCCCTAGCTCTGCTCTAAAAGCAGTATCCAGATTGCAATACGGATAAGTTGTATCAAATCCATATTCCTTTATTTTATCTACTAAGTACTTTGATGATATATATTCTTCTTCTCCTAGTTCTGGATTGTTAAATATAAAATCACATACTTCTTCAATCTCTTTTCCCAGTTCATTCTCTATCTCATAAGCTCTTTTCTTTATACTTTCAATCATAATATACCTCCTATTAGAATCCAACAAATAATCCTATTGTTAAAAATACCATTACAGTAATTGTTAATACTACCATTAAAGGCATTACAAATCTAACCCACTTTGACCAAGGAATATTAGCTACTGCTAGTGCTCCCATTAAAACACCTGATGTAGGTGTTATTAAGTTAGTTACACCTATACCAAATTGATAAGCTGTAACTATCATTTGTCTAGATACATCTACTAAGTCTCCAAGTGGTGCAAGTACAGGTATTGTAAGTGATGCAAGTCCTGATGCTGATGGTATAAAAAATGCTATTAAACCTTCTATTAAGAAAGTTAAATTTATAAATATAGTTTTTGGAAGTCCATTTAATAAATTTGCTGCAGAATTTAAAATTGTATCTATTATAAATCCATTTTCTGCTATTATTACGATTCCACGTGCAAATGCTATACATAGCCCTGCTGTCATTAAATCTCCTGCTCCACTTATAAATGAATTAACTATGTCATCTTGTTTAAGCCCTGATGCTATTCCTGATATTATACCTATAGCTGTAAATATCATTGCAATTTCAGTTATGTACCATCCTAGCTTTAAAACTCCATATATCATAATTGCCATACCTATTGTAAAAATTGCTATTACCATAGCTTCTCTTTTTGTAAATTCTTTTATCTTTGTATCAGTATTAACCATTGATTCTTGATTCAATGATATCCCATGTACTAAAGACTTTTCAGGGTCTTTTTTAACTTTATTGGCATATAACATAACAAATCCTATAGATATAGCCATATATATTATAAACATAACAACTCTCAATTCTATCCCAGAACCTGGTGTTATTTGTGACAATGCTTGTGCTATTCCTACAGAGAAAGGATTAGTAGTAGCTGCTCCAAATCCAGCTGTTGCTCCTATAAATACTGTAGCCACTGCTGTTAATGAGTCATATCCCATACTGGTCATGAGTGGAATAAATATCATATAAAAAGGTAATGTCTCTTCACTCATTCCAAATGTTGTTCCACCTAATCCAAATAAAATCATTGATATAGGTATTATTAAAAATTGGAATTTTTTCATTTTATTTACAGTATGAGCTATAACAGCTTCTATTGCTCCTGTCTTATTAACTATTCCAAAAGCTCCTCCAACTATCAAAACAAATCCAACTACTTCAGCTGCATCTATAAATCCATTTATAGGTGCTGTAAATACATCAGTAATCCCTTGTGGATTTGATGCTGCTTTTTCATAAGTTCCAGCTACAACAACCGATCTTCCGTCTATATCTACCCTTTCAAAATTTCCACTTGGTACTATCCAAGTAAGAACTGCCATTACTACTATTAGTAAAAATATTATAGTAAGTGTCTGTGGCATAGTAAACCTTTTCTTTTTTAAACTGCTCATTTTTAATCTCCCCACTTTTCAAATTAAAATATTTTATTATTGCTTCCCTTTTCTATCCTATTTTGTATAGATGTAAAAAAGCTCAACATGTATACATGTTGAGCTGAATGCGCTAAATACAATATACCTACATCTTCCCTTTATCTTAGTTAAGATAGCTCTCCATCAAAATTCGGGATAATTTTGATGACAGTGCTGTACTTATTAAATACAGCCCCAGCACTAGATTTGGACACTAGCACTTCGGCACTTACTCCTTTTATATTGCTTCATTGGCTTCCGACCTCTTCAATATTAATCTTAGTAAATGCGACCTCTACCTCAATCTTTTTATTAGATGAGGTAATTCTTATTAAATTTTATTTATTCTAAATAATTGTAGCATAATATGTCGAGATTGTAAATATTTTCAGAAGAGTTTCTACGATTCCATAGTATTAACAAATCTAGCTTATACTATTCCAGTATATAATTACAACTTTAGTTTTATGCTTAAAAATATATTTGTTTTCTCTTTTTTCTATCATATTGTCTATATACTTATCTAGCATGTTGTTAAAGTTAATCTTTTTATTTAATTCTATTTCTATTTTTAAATGTATCTCCTCTATACTGTCAAATTCAATTTCATTTTCCACGTCAATAAATTTTATATCTGCACATATATTTAAAGAATGTAGTATATTTGGAATGTATATATAATCTGGACAAGTTCTATCTTTATCACCTAAATCCATATACAAATCATTAAATAATGGTTTCTGAATAGTTCTCACTATAATCACTTTTTCTTTAGCTAACCTATCCATCTTACTCAAAGCATCTTTAATATCCCAAATTCGATAAAGAGAATTCACAGATAAAATATAATCACTATGCTCAACATTAATCTCTTCCCATTTTCCTTGTACTGTGTCTATATTAGTTATATTATGCTCTCTAATATTTCCTTCAAGCACATTAAGCATATCTATTGAAAAATCACTAGCAATTACACCCTTACATTTCTTAGAAAGTGGTATAGTAAATTTTCCAGTACCTGCACCAATTTCTATAAGATTTTTTCCTCCAGCTATTAACTCATCTATAAAATCGAATACTTCTTTTGAATAATCATAAAGTGTTGGATTATCATCATATTTATGAGATAATTTTTTAAAAAATATTCTTTCTGCTTCATCATCAAAAGCTCTTTCTCTTGCATATCCTTCTTTACCTTCAATATATTCATGCCATTTTTCCTCAAAATCCATGTCTTTATAATACATGATTACTCTTCCTTTCTAAAAAGGTTAGGAGCGAGATTTGTAATTTTCTATACTCAAAAAACTACTTTTACTAATGTAATAATTGATTGACTAAACAATTGATTATCATACTTTAAAAATTAGTAAAATTCTCAATAAGCTCTTTTGTATAAGCATGCTTTGCACTTTTATACAACTCCTTAGCCTTTATAGTTTCAACTATCTTGCCATTTAACATGACCGCAACATCATCACTAACTTCTTTTACCAAATCTATATCATGAGATATAAATAAATAGGTTATATTAAACTGTTTTTGAGCTTTCTTCAAAACCTGTATAACTTGAGCTTGTACAGATACATCCAGCATTGATGTAGGTTCATCTAATATTATAAATTTAGGATTTAATAAAAGCACTCTAGCTAAAGCAACTCTTTGTATTTGTCCTCCACTTACTTGATGTGGGTATCTATTTAAAATTTCCTCACTAAGCCCAACAAAACTTAAATATTCACTTATGTATTCTCTTGCTTTATTCTTTTCATAGAGTTTATGAATTTTTAATGGCTCAACAAGGCTCCCATATATGGTTTTTTTAGGGCTTAGAGCCGAATCTGGATGTTGAAATATTATCTGCATCTCTTTTCTTAAATCTCTCATTTGAGAAAAGTCATAATTACTGATATCTCTACCATTAAAATAAATTTTACCTCCATCAGATTTAATAAGTCTTAAAATAAGCCTTGATAATGTTGATTTTCCGCATCCACTTTCTCCTACAAGACCTAGGGTTTTTCCCTCTTTTATTTCAAACGATACATCATCTACCGCCTTGACTATCTTTTTATTGATTATTCCGCTTTTAAACTCCTTATAAAGGTTACAAACTCTTATCATAAAGAAAACACCTCACCTTTGAACCATTAACATCAAATAGCCTTGGTTCATAATCAATACATGTTTTTTTTGCAACCTTGCATCTTGGAGAAAATCTACATCCTTTTGGTAAATTTGTTAAACTTGGTGCTACTCCTTCAATAGGTATTAATTTTTTATTTGGCTGTGAGTCAATTAAACCTCTTGTATAAGGATGTAGTGGGCTATTAAATATACTATTTTTAGGCCCCTCTTCTATGATTTTACCTGCATACATAACTACAACCTCATCACAAAGCTTTTTAGCCAGCATTAAATCATGAGTTATAAGTATCATACTAACACCCATATTATTTCTTAAATCATAAAATACTTCATATACTTGCTTTCTTATTATTGCATCCAATCCTTTAGTTGGTTCATCTGCAATTATCCAGTTAGGTTTTAGTGCTGTCCCTATGGCTGCCAATGCTCTTTGACTCATACCTCCACTTAGCTGAAATCCATACGAATTATAAACCAACTCACTATTTGAGAAAAAGAATTTTTTTAATATCTCTAAACTTTTACTCTTACAAGAATTCTTTTTTTCTTTTCCATGATAATAAAAAAGTTCATTCATATGACTTCCTATTTTTAATATTGGATTAAAAGAACTTGATGGATTTTGTGGTATTAATGCTATTTTTTTACCTCTGATTTCTCTAATTTCCTTTTCTTTAATTTTTAGCAAATCTTTTTCTTCATATAAAACACTGCCTGAAACAGTTGAATTATTAGATACAAGGTTCAAAAGCCCTAATCCTAGTACCGATTTTCCACTTCCAGTTTCTCCAATAATTCCTGTAATTTTGCCACTTTGAAAGGTTCTAGATACTCCATCTACAGCTCTTACTTTTCCTTCTTTAGTATTAAAATGAATTTTTAAATCTTTTATACTTATATCTCTATTCATAGTTTTTATTCCTTCTAAAGATATTGGCTTAAAGAGTTGCTTTTTTCATCAAACATATCCCTTAGTGCATCTCCAATTAAATTTATACTGCAACACAATAATAATATACTAAAACCAGGTGCCAATAATAGATTTGGATAGCTTCTAAAATGAGTCTTAGCATCATTTATCATAACACCCCAATCTGCTTGTGGTGGTTGTATTCCTAGACCTAAAAAACTTAGTGATGCCATAGAAAGTACACTTTTACCTATCCTTATTGTAAATAGTACTATAAAGGGAGCAAATATATTTGGAATTATATAATGAAAAATTATATAAAGATGACTAGCACCTAATGCTCTTGCTCCTTCAACATATTTTTCTTCTTTTACCTTTAATACTTCTCCTCTGACTACTCTTGAAAAGCCAGCCCAGGAAGTGAATACTATTGCAATTAATAAGCTTTTTATACCTGGTCCAAGAACTCCAGCAAGAGCAATCATAAAGCTAAGACTTGGAAGACCTTGAAATATATTTACAATCGACTGTATTATTGTATCTACTATACCACCACAATACCCTGCTATTATTCCTACAAAACTGCCAAATAGCATTGTTAATAAGGTTGCTAAAAAAGCTAAAGATATGGATACTCTGGCTCCATATAATATTCTACTTAAAATATCTCTCCCTAGAGTATCTGTACCAAGTATATGTTCTCTAGAAATTCCCATTAATCTATCATCCATTTGTACTTTATTAGGGTCATATGGAGCTAACTCTGTTGCAAATATTGCAACAAGTATCATAATTATTAGCACTAAAAAAGCTAGTTTATGTATAAATAACATTTCTTTAAATTTCTCCATATCATTTACCTCCCACCCTCATTTTAGGATTAAGAAATAGGTAACATATGTCTACAATTAAATTAAATACGATAAATATAATCCCTGTAAATAGCACATATCCTTGTACCACTGGATAATCCCTACTCATTATTCCTTGTATTACATAACTTCCCATGCCTGGAATACTAAAAATAACCTCAACCACTGTGGAGCCTCCTAAAATAGCACCAAAATAGTTTCCCAGAACAGTTACAATAGGCATTAATGAATTTAAAAAAGCATACTTAAAAATAACTATTTTATTTGGCAACCCCTTAGCTTTTGCCACTGTTATATAGTTTTGTCCTATACTTTCTATTAAAGTTGCTCTATTTAACCTTGCTACAGTTCCTATAGTTCCCGCTGCTAAAACAAATCCAGGCATTATTAAATGTTTAATTGTACCATACCCACTTGTAGGTAGCCACCTAAGATTCTCACAAAATATACTTAACATAATAATAGCTAACCAAAATCCTGGAATAGATGTCATAAGTAAGGATACAAAAGTTCCAACCTTATCTATCGCTGAATCCTTTTTTAAAGCCATTATTATAGCTAGTGGTATAGATAACACTATAACAAAAAACATAGCCATTAAAGATAAAGAGAAGGTTATTGGTAACCTTCTTAATATCTCTTCTGTGATAGATGTCTTTTTGATATAGGAAAGTCCTAAATCTCCAGTCATAGCTTTTTTAGTCCAATTAACATACTGGACTATAATATTATCATTTAACCCTAATTCTTCTCTAACTCTTTCTATTTCTTCATCTGTAGGAGCAGAAATACCATCCATGCTTAAATATTCAACTGCTGGGTCACCAGGTGCTATAACACCTAATATAAATCCTAGAAAAGTTATTCCTATCAAAATAGGGATAGTCATCAATATTCTTTTAATTAAATATTTAAATGGTGTTTTCACTACTTACTCCACTCCATATTTGCTAATGTAGTTCCATATAATGTAGGTTTATATCCAGTTATTTTTTTATTATAAGCAATTAAGTTAACGTCTTCAAATAATGGTATCGCTGATGGATGTTCTGCTGATATATCTTGAAGTTCATCATATATTTTACTTCTTTCATCTAAGTCCATTGTTTTTTCTAATTGACCTATTAATTCATCTGCTCTTTCATTTTTATAACCCAATGAATAAGCTATATTACTTGATCCTGTACTTCTCATATAACTATCAAATATAGAAAATGGTTCTGCATTTGGAAGCCCTTGAGTGTGAAGTGCTATATCATAATTTCCTGTTTTTTGTGCTTCTTTAAAAGCAGCCCCATCAAGTATAGTTATTTTAGAATTTAATCCAACCTCACTTAATACAGATTGTATATACTCTGCTACAGTTTTATATGGATAACGGTCTACACCATAAGATGGTATTATAAACTCTAATTCTTTTGTTTCCCCTTTTAACTCATCCTTTATTATTTTTTTTGCTTTTTCTGCATCATAAACAGGTTTAATTTCCTTAGCAAAAGGAGAACCTTGGTTCAATATATTTATAGTTGGAGTTCCATATCCTCCATAAAATTTATTTACTATAGTTTCTCTATCCAACAATAAACTTAATGCTTCTTTTATCTTAACATTATTAAATGGTGCCCTAGTTCCATTTGTAGATACAAATTGAGTTATTGTTGATGGAGATGATTTAACCTCAAAGTTTTCATCTTCTATTAACTCACTAGCTAGCTCTGGAGTAATAGCTCCCAAATCCATAACACCCATAATTTCCTCTGATTTAAGTGCTGTATAACGAGTTTGTGCATCTTTAATTACATTTACTCTTACATTTTTAACTTTACTTTTATCTCCATAATAATCTTGATTTCTCTCTAACGAAACAAATTGTTCTTTTTCTCTTTCTTTTATCTTAAATGGACCTGTTCCTTGTGCATATTTAGTAAAATCTCCAGTCTTTATATCAAAACACTCTGGACTATACATAGCACTTCCAAATCTAGCCATGTTGTATATTAAAGTTGATATTGGTTTACTAAAAGTAAGTTTTACTTCATAGTCTGAAACTTTATCCACACTTTGTAAATTAGGATATGTCTTTTCTATATCAAACGAATAAAAAGGTGATGATTTTGTCTTCATATTCATATAACGTTCAAAGTTTTTTACTACTGAATCTGCATTCAAATCTACACCATCATGGAATTTTACACCTTTCTTTATTGTAAATGTCCATTCTTTATAATCAGCTGAATTTGACCATTTTTCTGCAAGTTCTGCCTTTGGTTTTCCATCATCACCCAAGCCTATTAGCGGTTCCCAAACATACAGTATAGAACTTGTGTAGTAAGCATCTTGTTCACCTGGTGCCAAATCTCTAGCTGCTGCTAAAACTACTTCCTTTTCATTATTCATATTACTAACATCATTATTTTCCTCTGGTTTACTACACCCTGTTACCAATGATAACATCAGCATAACTGCTAAAATTATACTACTCAACTTCCCTTTTGAAATCTTCCTCATGATACATTTCCCCCTTATTTAGAAATATGAGCATAAAAAAAGTTATAGCAAATAATGCTATAACATCCCATTTTAATATGTATACTTTAACTTCTAAATTCCATATACAAAATAATAAATCTAGTTGCTCCCCCCTAAATTTATTTACTAATATTTAATGTAGGTATCTGACTTACATTTCATTTTCTCAGCCTTTTTAAATAATATCTGTTGGCCATAAGAATTTATCCATGCTTACAGTGATGGGTTCGTGTTGGATTTTCACCAGCTTCCCTACTCTTTAAATACGTTTATTCAATTCTTAGTTTAATTGTATGCAATCTTATATAAATTGTCAACTTAAATCAAAATCTAGCACTATTTGCAAAGTAAAAATTATAAATATATAGTAATTCATTTGAAAACACTACTTTTAATTTAGTATTTATATTTCCTAGTTGTATATGCTACAAACTAAGTGTCTAATCTTTATTATGGAATATAAATATTTAAATTAAAATTTACAATTATCTATCTATTAAAGTCTATTATAAAAACAGATATATTTTTTTTATATGGAAGGTAATAAGCTACTTTATCCCCTTTAACTAAATTTTTCATAATATGACTGTATATTGTTTCATACTCTCCGCCTTCATCATAAGATTTAGCATACCTAACTATATCATCTTCGTCAGCAAATGTCTGTCCAAATTCAAGACTTAATGGCATTAATTCATATTTAAGTTTCTTTTTATCTAATAATGCTTTTAAATTTTTTGAACTATGTCTTTCTATCATATCCATTCTTTTCTTAGATACTGGAATATGAGTTTTGGATTTATCATTAACAATTACAATTAATCTATCACAGTGTTCAGTGAAAAATTCTATATTCTCATATGAAAAAAAGGAAATTAATATAGTATCAAATCTTGTATTTATCTCTTTAAAATCTTTAACCTTACATCTAATATTGTTTATATTATTGTCTTTTATTGACTTTTCTAAGTAATTTATGGCATTTTGATTTATATCAATACAAGTTATATCTTTCAGTTCTTTGTGTAAATACATATCTATTAAACCCAACCCACAACCTACATCACAGAAAGTTTTGCTATCTTTGATGTAGGGAATTATTTCTTTAGCTAATCTCTTGTGAAAACCAGTATATTCACTTGCATCAACAAAGGATTTTATTTTAGTATCATTCCAATTCATTCTCATATTTAAATTTCCCCACTACCTTTTAAATTTACTTTCTGACCTGTACTGTAAAACATATTATTTCTCTCATTTCCACTTATTATGTTCATTACTTTATCATGTTCTTTAATCACAAATCCTGATAAATCATTTACTCCATACTTAAATAATATAGGTGCCATTGGAGTTGCTGGACCTACCAATACCACATAAGCATTTCTACTTAATTCTAAATACCAAGGAAAAGTTTTTGTACTTAATGTATAACAAGATATAACTACAAAGTCCTGTTCAGGCAAGATATATGGTGCTGAAGTCTCTGGATAATCACCCTCTATATCTTCGCTTTCTATTATTGATAAATCGCATACTGGTGCAAATAACTGTTCCAAATAATGGAAATGACCTATAACTGCTACCTTTTTCCCCCTTATCATGTTTTGGTATGAAATAAAAGGGTCATTAATTCTATCTTCTATAAAATTGTTTTCATTTAACTTTATATTATTTTCTTTTGAAATTTTTACAGAATTATAATAAGAATTTATTGCAGCCAATCCAATTCCTGATTCTGTGATATTCCATGACTTAACGCATCCAGCTACTTCATATAAACATTTTCCTTTGAAGGCTTTTATGAACTCTGGAGGACGTCCATCTTCATTATACACAAAACCTATACCACTACCTTCACTACTTCTTACTAAAATATTATGTTGACCAACAGCTATATCTTCAACAACTATATCTTTAGGAATCCCTTCTATTAAGTCATCATAAAGTTCCCACAAATTCATTTACCTCCTCCTGTACAATACTTTCTATTTCTTTTCTACTTAAGATTTCACCTTTTCTCACTCTGTGCCTAATATCAAGTAAAATATTATCTAAGTTTTCTATGTATTTAATACTTTCTACTTCTTCATTTGTTGTAGATATTACCCTTGAAATTCCACCATTTTTAATAACTATTCTTTTATTAGCATTTAAAGCTAATATAGGGTCATGTGTTGAAATCAAAATTATTTTTTCCTTTTTAGATAATAACCTTAAAGCTTCTTTTCTATCTATACCTGCATTTTCAATTTCATCAATTAAAACTATTGGTGAAGAGCTCATATATGCAGTATCCGATATCATAAGAGCCCTTGATTGACCTCCTGATAATTGAGTTATTTTTGTGGTTAATTCAAATTTTTCTCCAGCTAGTTTATTAGCACAATAAAAGCATTTTTTTACTATGTCATCTTGATTTTTACAAAAACGACTTTTAGAGTGCATTTGTAAAAATTCTTCTACGGTTAAATCCATTACAAAATTCATATTTTGTGAAAGTTGAGCTACTAACTTTCCATCCATAACAAAACGAGTTTCATCACTTGGAATATCTTCATTTATCAGTATTTGTCTATTAGTTGGAGTGTCTCTCTGAGCTAAACATTCAATATCCTCTAGTAGTCTACTTTTTCCTGAACCTGTAGGTCCAACAATACTTATAATTTCTCCAGTCTTTATTTTGAGTGAAATATCTTCTTTTTCTTTTAGTTTGTTGTATCCTCCATTAATAGTGATACTTTCTATATTTAATTTTTCTTCATCCTGATTAAATTCTTTTAAAAACTCCACCAATTTAATATATAATTCTTCTTTCTTAATGCCGAAAGTTATATAAAATTCCTCACCTAAAGATTCTATTAAATTATTAAGAGTAATTGAATCGTCTATATTACTTAGGTTATAATTTAAGAAAAAATCAAAGGCCATAGAGTAGTTTTCCTTTATCTCTTCTATAGACATATTTAGTAATTTTTCATAATTATCATATTTCATAGTCAAACTCCATTTTCTTTATCATTCCCATTTGATAAGATTCTCCAATTCTAGTCTCTCCAGTACAGTAAGAACACACTGACGCTGGTGTTGTAAAACGTAATTGTTTTTCTCTAAGTGTGGTTATTTCTTTTATATCACTTAAATATTTCTTCAGTAAAAATACTCCTTGCCCTGTGATTCCATTTATAAATATTACCTTAGATTTTGAATTTACTTGACGTACATTAAAGGAAAATACCTCTCTTTCTGCTTGTGATACTATATCTCCTTTTGTGATTACAACAATATCAGCATATTTTAACATTGGTCCTATCTTTCTAGGTGTATTTATACCTGATAGATTATCTATCACACAAACTGCTGGTATAGTTTTTATATATGGTGAGCAACGATTACAAAGCCCTGCACTTTCAGTAATCAAAATATCTAAGTTTAGTTTTTGAGACCAATAAAGTGCATCCTCAATATTACTTATAAAAAAATGGTCTGGACAAATTTTACCAGAAAGTCCAATTTGAACAGGTATATTATTCTCTTCATATCTAATCTGGTCAAAGGATGTAAGGCAATCGAATTTTGCTACTCCAACCTTATTCTCTTCTGCCTCAATAGCTTTAATTAGGTGAAGAATAACAGATGTTTTTCCAGATGATGGTGGGCCTGCCACTGTAATTAGTTTCATATCAATTCCCCTTTTTATGAAAGAAAGTAGGTAAAATCCTACTTTCTTCTAATTTACGTCTATATATTATTTAATAATTTTGCGTCTATACATTATTTAGTAACTTTATACCTATATACTATTTAATAGCGTTTTTAGTTAATTTGTTATATTGTTCATCATTTAAATCAACATGATAGAATAGCTTGTAAAATTCTTTTGTTTTTTCTTTTAAATCATAATTAAAATTCTCTGGATAAAGTATTTCAGATAACCAAATCATACCCATATATCTATTTACAGATGGAGGGAATCCCATCCAATTATATGGAGTGCTTGGTGCTTCATAGTATTTACCACTAGATATAGCACTTATTTTTTGCCATTCAACTTGACTTCCTACTTTACTGTATATACTCTGTGGTGCAAATACTATCACATCTGGATTCCATAAGTATAGTTGTTCTAATGATACTTCATTTCCATTACCTTTACTTGATGGGTCATCAAGTTTTGCAACATTATTTGCAAGTATATTAATAATTTCAGAGTGGAAAGACCCTTCTGCAATTACACTTGTTCCTGTATCTCCTACACAATAGGCAAGATTTACTTTATTCTTATCACCTATTTTTTTCATAGTTTCTGCAGTCGTATCATAAGTAGTTTTGCAGTAATCCGCTAATACTTTTGCATTATCTTCTACATTTAAAATCTCTCCTAGCTTAGTGTAACATTCTGACATGTTAGCAGTCGTAGCTTCTATAAATATAGTTGGTATTCCAGTTTGTTCTTGTATGGCATCTAAATCTTCTTTTGCACTACCTTTTTTCTCTCCTATATCTATAATTACTTGTGGATTTGCTGCTGCAAGGGCTTCCATATTTAAATCGTCCTTACCATAAAATTGACCAAAGACAGGAAGGTTAGTATATTTTTCATCTATATATTCCTTTGCATCATTTGCCCACTCTCCTGATAATCCAACTAACTTATCTGGTGATACTGAAAATAGTACAATTTGTGCTAAACTTCCTGAAGGCGCTACTTTTTTAATATTTGTTGGAATCTCAACTTTTCTTCCTACTGAATCAGTAAACATTACTGTTTCGGATGTTTTTTTATCCTCTTTTTCACCTTTAGCATCATCATTTGATGATGTACATCCAACTAAAGATGTTATTGCTAAAACTAGCACTAATAACAATGATAATAATTTCTTTTTCATTTTATCCCCCTTAAATAAATTATATAGTTACACTTTTTGGTATGCAGATTCTGATTTTATCATCATATAAGCTGTTTAATTCTACATCTACATTGTAGAGTTTTTTTATTAGACCAGAATTAATTATATACTTAGGTACACCAAAGGCTAATATTTCATGATTATATAAAGCTAAAACCCTATCTGCATATAAAAAGGCTTGGTCTGGATTATGTGTTGATTGAATTATTATATATCCATCCTTTGTTAATTCTTTTGCTGTATTTAATACTCTGATTTGATTACCATAATCCAAATCAGATGTTGGTTCATCCATAATAAGTATCTTTGCATTTTGAGCTAAGGCTCTCGCAATAAGTACTAATTGTCTTTCTCCTCCACTTAAATTTACAAAACTCCTATCTTTTAAATAGGAAATTCCTATTTTGTCTAAAGATTCTTCAACTGTTTGTAGCTGTTTTTTAGTAGGTTTAGACATAGGTGAAATTTGTGATGTTGTTCCCATCAGTACCATTTCAGCAACAGAATAACTAAATACAGGATTGTGAGATTGAGGAATATAGGCTATTTTTCTTGCTAGATTCTTAATTTTATAATCCTTCAAGTTTTTTCCATCTAATAAAATTTCGCCCTTATACCCTTTCAATAACTGCAGTATACACTTAAACATAGTACTTTTTCCTGCTCCATTAGGGCCTAATATACATAGTAACTGACTACCTTCAACAGTAAAGGATATTTGATTAAGTACATTCCGCTCTTTATAAAAATAGCTAAGATTTTTGACTTCTAAAATCATATTAATCCCCCCTTTTTGTAATCAGATATATGAAAAATGGTACCCCAATAAATGAAGTTAATATACCTATAGGTATCTCACTAGTCCATAAATTTCTAGATACATTATCAACTAATAACAAAAATGATGCTCCAAACATGGCTGATGTTGGCAATAAGTAAACAAAATTATTTCCAACTAAGCGTCTAGATAAGTGTGGTATTACAAGGCCAACCCAACCTATCATTCCACTTACAGCAACACTTGCAGAAGTTAAAAGGGTAGCACATACAATAGTAATAAATCTTATACGCTTTGTATTTATTCCCATTGTTCTTGCCTCATCTTCTCCTACAGTCAATATGTTTATTTGCCAGCTAATAAGTATTAGAGGTACTATACCTATTAACATAGGAATAATTGCAAATTTTATATCAGCTGTTTTAGCCCCTGACAAACTACCCATTAGCCAATATGTAATTGCAGGCAACTGGTCATTAGGGTCTGCTACAAGTTTTATAAAAGATGTTCCTGAAGAAAATAAAGAACTTACCATAATTCCTGATAAAATTAAACCTAGCACTTTATTTCCCTTTGTCCTTTCACTTATCAAATAAACTAAAAGCACAGTAATTAAACTAAAAATAAATGCGCTAACAGTAACTTCTCTACCACTTTTATAAAGAAATAACGCTAAAGCTGCTCCAAATGCTGCTCCTGATGATGCTCCTAGTATATCTGGTGATGCCATAGGATTTAAAAATATATATTGGTATGATGCTCCTGCAGCTGCCAATGCCCCACCTACTAAACATGCAAGTACTATCCTTGGTAATCTAACATTTAAAAATATAGTTTCCATGCTATCTGTCCAAAACTTATCTATATTACATATTTTTGAAACCAAAATTCCAAATACTTGATGTGGCTCTACTGGATATTTTCCAAGTGCTAATGATACTAATATCAATACAATCAATATAATAACTAAACAAAGCATAATTAATTTATTACTTCTTACACTCTTACTCACTTATTTAATCCCCTTTTACCCCTACTATTTTCATCATATTACCTGTCTTTTCAATATTTTCATAAGGTGCACTTATTTTTACTAAATTAAAACACTTGTCTATATCCTCTACAACAAATCCACCTATATTTTTTATACCTAGTTTTTTAAAATCTGAAGATATTGGAGTTGATATATCACAAATTATGCTTTCTTTATTAAGTGAATCATTGGCTATTTTTATTAAATGTTTATTAATAATTAAGTCTCCACCTAAATATGTACTATCATAGTTTTCTACTAAATATCCATATGCTGATATACTGTAATCTCCTTCTTCTATTTTTCTATTGAAAAAATCCACATCATATCTAAATTTAATTTTATTTTTATTTTGAAGATTTCCCTCTAATACTGCTATTTTTTTTGATGAATCATCAATCATAGAAATAAAGTGATGATTAATTTTCTCTACACTTAATGATTTATTGCAAATATTCTGATTATAATAAGAATTTATTGCTGCTGATCCTAAACTAGCTTCTATAAAATTCCAAGATTTAATTGACTTACACAAATCTTTTAAAGACATGTTTATTTTTATATCGTTTTCAAAAGGAAATCTTTTATCATATAATAAATGGCTAATACCTGCTCCATAATCTGTTATTACCATAGCAAACTCTGAGCCTATAACAAAATCTTTTACTCTTATGTTTTCTGGTATTTTATCTATTAAATTATTATAAAATTGCCACATTTTGTCACCCCCTTCAAAGTAATTATATTATGTTTTATACTATTTAGCTATAATATTTTATATTTTTTTACAATTTTAATTATGTTTCATTATGTTTTATTATGTTTTATTATATTTAAACTTTCTTATTTCTTAATTTAATAGTCCTATTTTAAAGTCATCAGTTTATTTAATATATATGGATATTATGTACAAGTTTTCCATAGATTTTAAACAACTATAATACCCTTACAACTAAAAAAGCCATGCAAACTAATTTAAGTTGCATGACTTTATATTCATCAATCTATACCCAATACATCTTTAACTTTTGTTGTTATTGTGTAATAACTCTCAGTGAAAATATAACTTGAACTGAATTTTTCTTTCTAACTACTCTAATTACATCTAAATCATTTATCCAGAAACCATCTTTATAGAATCCATCTATTGAGTTTAAATCTAAGCCTAGTTGAACAGTCTGTAATATTTTTTATATTACCACTGCCTCTTGAATAGATTATAATTAGTTAGACAATAAATATTTGGTCATGATATTATTATATATAAGAGTACAAAGAGATATGGTTTTGTCATAGCTAGAAAAAGTAATATCTAATATAAAATAACTATACTAATTGAAAAGGAAGTAGTTTATGAAAATAGCAATCATAACAACTGAATTCTTAAAGAAGTTTGTGGAGAACTCTATAAAAAAGTTAAATATTAATGCAGAAGTTGAAATATATATCTATAAAAATTTTTCTCATGTTGGAGATTTATACCTAGAAATAGAAGATAAATTTGATGGATTTGCAGTTAGTGGTCCTATACCTAAAGAAGCTATTACAAAAAAAGCTGGTACTATTAAAAAACCTTTAGTTGATTTTGGTACTGATTTACAAAGTTATTATGATATGTTTCTAAAACTTATTTTTAAATACAATACATTAGATTTTTCTAGAGCGTACTTTGACTTAATGGACTGGGCAGATAATCCAAAAGATATATCATATTATTTATCAAGTGGTACATTTGGAGATTTAATGTGTAGTATTAATGAAAGTGCATCTAAAATGAGTTTAACAGATATAGCAGAACTTGAGAAAAATATTGCAAAAAAACATGTTAAGTTATGGAATGAAGGTAAAATTGATTTCTCTACTACTCGTTTTAGTAGTATTGTTCCTATGTTACAAGATGCAGGAGTAAATTTCCATTTCATATATCCTGATATAAACTTATTAAAAAATACTTTTAATGAATTAATAAAGGACATTCATCTACATAGAATGAAGGTAAATCAACCAGCTGTAATATATATAACAGCTAAAGATACAAACTATGATGATTATATTGTAGATAAAATTTATAAAATATTAAATACTATAAAAAAAGATAAATTAACTGATTTTATAATTGAAAAGAGTGGCAATTCTTTTAAAATTTTTACTAAATGTGACACTATTAAATTATTAACTAAGGACTTTACTATATGTTATATAAAAGAATTTATTGAAAATAGTATAGATTTTAAAGTATGTGTTGGGTATGGAATTGGTAATGATATAAAGCAAGCTATGTCTAACGCTATAAGTGCTAATAAGGAATCTAAAATAAATCCTTTAAACTACAGTTTCTTAGTTAATGAAAATTATGAGACAATAGGACCTTTGTTATGTGATAAGTTGCTTACTGTTTCAAATAAAGTAACTCCACACATAAATACAATTGCTAAAACTTCTAAGTTGTCTACTCTTACTATTCAAAGAATTATATCTGTTACTGAAATTCTACAAAGAGATGAGGTTACTCCTAAGGAATTATCTTCTTGTTTAAATGTAACAGTAAGAACTGCCAATAGATTTTTAAGTAGTCTCTTAAAGTCAGGAAATGCTACTATATTATACGAAAAACAAAATTCAACAAAAGGTAGACCTGAGAGGGTATACAAATTATTCATATCAGAAAACAATTATTAAAATCTAGAATACATAAAAACATTTTATCATTTCATAAAAATTTTTTATCATTTATGGTAAATAAAGTTATGTATATGTACCACAAAAGGTATATCTTATAGTTGTTCTTAAGATATACCTTTCATGATATTTGTTAATAATTTATCTTATCATCTATTAAAATTATTTTCTAACCATTTTACTGCGCAATGAGCAAATAGCTAGCAAAATTTTACTTTCTTTTTATAAGGAAAAAATACTGGTATAAAAATTGTAATCGTATATTTTAAAATTTATATCGTATTTAAGGAGTTGGAACATCCTCTGGAATAGGACACTTGTATGTTTTCCCATTCATAGATTTATAAAATTCTTCTTTTGCCTTTTTAGCTATTTCTGGATTGTTCAGTATTTTGGCTCCAAACATAGCCATAATTTTTGCTGCATATATCATACCTTTTTCTCCAATAGAACTTCCTGCACAAGATGTAAACTGCCAACTATGCCCAGGCGCACCTAGGTTTGTACATCCTGTAAAAAAGTATGCTGTAGGAACTATATGCATTACATCTCCAATATCAGTAGAACCATAGCTATTAAAGTTTGTAACATTTCCTCCACCATAATATAGGTGAGTTCCTTCTGGCAAATTATATTTACTTATCATATCCTTATATTGTTGTGGGCTTTGTTTATCTAATTCAGCTGCAAAATCCAATTCTTCTTCAGTCCAAGGCTCTTGTGTAATATCATCCATACATTCTGATACAAGCTTTGCCAAAACATGATTGTTTAGAGTATTGTAGCATCCTCCTAAAAACTCTACTTCAACCTCAGTTTCAGTCATCATTGCAGCTCCTTTTGCTACTTTTATAAGTCTTTCATATGTACTTTCCACAGCTTCCCTACTTAAAGCTCTTGTATAATACCATACTGATGCTTTATCAGGGACTATGTTAGGTGCTACTCCTCCATCTGTAATAGTGTAATGAATTCTTACATCAGAAGTAACATGCTCTCTCAAATAATTAGCTCCTACGTTAGTAAGTTCTACAGCATCTAAAGCACTTCTTCCATTTTGAGGGTCTGAGCCTGCATGTGCAGTTTTCCCTTTAAAATGAAATTTTACAGAGTTAACAGCTGTTGATATACCAACTGTAGCTTCACTAATTTTATTTGGATGGAAATTTATAGCTAAGTCTAGACCTTCAAATGCACCACCTCTAGCCATAAATCCTTTACCTGTTAATTGTTCTTCTCCTGGGCATGCATAAAATACTATAGTTCCACTCAAATTATTTTCTATCATCTCTCTTTTAAGTCCTATTACTGCTCCTACATGTGCAGCACATAATAAATTATGTCCACATCCATGACCATAAGCTCCCAATTCAAATGCTTCTTGTTTTGTTGATACTTTTTGATTTAAACCAGGTAGTGCATCAAACTCTCCCATAAAACCTATAACTGGCTTTCCTGACCCAAAGCTAGCCTTAATAGCTGTAGCTAATCCTCCTACACCTATTTCTACATCAAATCCTTCACTTTTTAGAAGATTTGCTGTATTTTCACATGCTTTGAATTCTTTAAATGCTTTTTCTGGATTTTTCCATATTTTCTTACTCAATTCACTAAGTTTGAGTCTTTTTTCATCTATCTCATTTATAGATATACTTCCTATCATTAACTTTACCCCCCATAAATCTATTTCATATTAACCAAATATAAGTGGACCTATTATACTAGCAAATGCCACTGAAGCAATAGTTACAGTAACAAATCCACCTATAATCATTTTTGGCAATAAATAATCGGTTGCTCTTTGCTTTTCTTCTACAGTACCTTCCATAGCATCAATACCTTCATTAGAAATTATCTGTGTTGCTGGATAAGCAAGCATGCAAGTTACACCAATCGCTGCTGACATTCTTGGAGAATATCCCAATAATTTTCCTACAATTGCAGTAAATAGTATTATGAATATAGCTCCTATAACTAGTATTCCTATAGTTGGAACAATCATTGCAAATAGTGCTGTTGGAGTTACCTTAGCAAGTCCTCCAGGTAGCATTAACATACAGCCAAACATTATAATCCCATTAGATTGAGACTTATCTAAAATTCCTTTTTCTAGAAATCCTATTCGTGTAAAAATTAACCCTACTAACAAACATGCTATATTTGGATTTAAATAATAATTTGCTGGAGTAAATCCTGGTATTAAAGTAGCCAATCCTACAAAGTTACCAATCATAGCAACAAATGAAAGTTTTGCAAGATATACTAGAGTAGATGATTTTCTACTTGCTTCCTCCTTAAAAATTCTCATACTTGGAAGCTTAAAATTACTTTTTGATTCATCCTTTAAGAAATCTCCCCTATTTCTTTTAAATTTTAATTCTTTATTTATACAATATGTTGTTATAGGGATACCAAAGAATTTTTGAAATGATAATACTAGAATTACAAATGCTGCAAGTTCTGGTCTATTTGCTGCTTCTGCAACCGTTGTTACAATAATACCAGCAACAGTAGAACCTGCTATTGGAGGTGCTGCTATTAAAGCATACTCTCTACCAAATAACATACTACCTACTGTGAAGCAACCAACTGCTATACCTACAATACCTACTAGTGCAATTACAACTGTTTTCCATTCATGGCATAAGTCTTCAAGGTTTATAAGTGTTCCTAAGTTAGTTATTAATAAAGCTATACCAAAGTTACTCATTGCAGCTAATATACCTGATGCTCCTGTAATGTCTTTTGGAAGAATATTTGTCCAAAATCCTAATAAAAATATAATACATACAAATAACAATGTTGAAATTGCACCTTTTGTTTTCTTAGATAAAAACTCACTAAAAGCATAAATCATTACACATACAGTAAAGCAAGTAAGCGGATTCCAAAAATTTTCCATTGTTGTTTCCTCCTAAATATAATAATTTTTTATCAATAAAACAATAATTATAAAATGTATATTATGTAGTTGTTCTTAACTACATATGGTATAGCTTGATATTTTTTGATGACATTTTATACATCTTAAATTATTCTTAAAATGCCTAAATAAATATAGCTAGAGTTATTTTTTAAATACTAACCATAATTATTAATTTACTAGACTTTTTTCAATCTCTGACTTTCTACATTATTTTATAAATGCAGAATTGTACTACAACTATCTTAGGTTTTAATATACATATTCGAAGACTTATATTTATTTAAATATTAGATATAGAATTTACATTTTATATACGTCTTAAATTATTCCTAAAATACCTAATATGAATTAGTAACATATCCATTAATATTGTTAAAAGATACATTATTTTAGCTCTTTCTTTTGAGTCTTCTTTAGGTACAAATTTTTATCCGCCAGTATCTCCCCCCTTTAAATTAGACTATATCTATCGACCTTAGAAATCGTATTCCTAGAAATAACAATTCTCTATCATATTAAATTAATGATAAACTATGTGTCTATAGTAGTCCTAAATTATTCTTAAATTAGCAATAAAAAAAATGAATTTACTAAAGTATAAAGTCACTAGTTTTTATTTTGTCAAACTATTCTTGATATAAATTATAATTTCAAACTTTAATTTTGTCAATATATTCTGACAATAAATTGCAAATTTATAGTCTCTTATAATAATTAAATCATATTTAGTAATATGTATAAGTCTTTGATTAAATAGAAATATAAAAATGTAAATCTCTTCACATATTGTTATATTTAGTATTTTAATTATCAACATTCACTATGCTTTCAATAAATAGGAAGTTTACAGAATTAAATACTTTTACTGTACATCAAAAATGTGTACCTCCAATTATAGTAATTAGATTTAACCTCTTTATTACCATCATTTGTAGGAGAATACACATCTTATTTTACATGTCTAATGAATCTAAATTATTTCATTAATAAGAACTATATTGTTAAAATCTGAGTTTTGTAATAGGTCGCTAAAATGTTCTAGCATATCATATTGAATTATACTATTTTCCCATCACTAATATTTATAATAGTATCTGCACTATTAGCTATTTCTCCATTATGAGTTATCATAACTAATGTCTGTTTGTACTCATATACACAAAACTTTAGGAGACTCATAACTTCATTAGTTGTCTTACTATCTAGGTTTCCAGTAGGTTCATCCGCAAATACTATTGAAGGTTTATTTGCAAGTGCTCTAGCAATTGCTACCCTTTGTTGCTGACCTCCAGATAATTCATTAGGAAATTTATTAACTTGAGATTCTATACCTAGTTTAATTATTAAATTTCCTATATAATCTTTATCTATTTTTCTTCTACTAATTGAAATAGGAAGTATTATATTATCATAAACATTTATAACTGGTATTAGATTGTAGCTTTGAAATATAAATCCAAATGTTTCTCTTCTTATCTTTGATAGCTTATCATCATTTAGAGTATATAAATCTAAATCATCCATAAGCACATTTCCAGATGTAGGTTTATCAAGCCCTGCCATACAGTGAAGTAATGTACTTTTGCCTGATCCACTTTGCCCAACTATAGTTGTAAATTTATGAGGTTGTATTTCTAAATCTATCCCATTTAATGCATATACTTTATTATCTCCTTTTCCATATACCTTTTCTATATTTTTTATAATTAATTTCTTCATAATGCTATTCTCCATTCTTCTTATTGAAATCCCATTAATAATATTGCATTTTATCTTATAGTTCCACAGCCTTAATTATTTTGTGAAATTCCTTCTGTTATTGTTGTCCTTTCTATCTTATCTTTCGATACATATATAGAAATAAATCCCATAACAATAAAAATTGCAAATAGTATAATTATTTGAGTAAAGGGAATATTGGGTTCTATTGTCCTAGTATATCCACCTTCTAAAAGAACTTTGTTCGTTTTAGCCAGACCATAATTATGATAAACTGTTGCACTCACAGCACCTATTATGGACGCTACCATTCCATATAGTTGACTTTCAATAATTAGAATCTTTTTAATACTTTTTATACTCATACCAATTGCTCTTAAAGTCGACAACTCTCTTCTTCTTGTAATAATATTACTTCTCATAATGAAAATAAGATTCACCGCAAGTATTAATATAGTTAAAAACTGATATATTACAGAAAGCCTTTCTTCTGAACTTTGTTGCATTCCAATAAGTTTCAGTTCTTCTCCTTTTCCATTGATTTCAGTAGTTCCATAATTCTTAGTTATTTCTTCTAATCTTCTTTCTACAGAATATAATTGTCTCTTTTCAGCTGTGACGAAAAGCTTATTATATTCTTTTTGACCTGTTAATTTTTTATAATCATTTTCTCTAAATATTATTTGAGCTCCTTGAGCCTGTGTATTCCCATCCTGACCTGCTGCATATGATTCTTTCATGATAGCACCAACTTCTACCTTAAAGTTTTCATATTTTTCAATACTATCTCTATATACAGGTAGTTTTATCTCTACAATATCTCCTATTTTCACATCATCAATTATCTTTGCATCAAAAGAATGTGTAACTTGCGAATTCGTATTGTTAACTAAGATGACTTTCTTGTACTTGCCCGATGTAGGACTTAGTATATTTTCCCCTTTTTCAATAAACTCTTGCCTTTGCTTTAACATATCATCACTATATCCTCTTATCAAAAGTGGATATTCATTGTTATGTTCCTCTTGATAGGAGGAATTTTTTCTGTCTAATTCATCTTGATAAGCTTTTGATAACTTATCTTTAGAAAGTAAAATATGGCCACGATGATTATAAAAATGTGGTTCTACATACCTTATGCCTTTCATATCTTTCACTTTTTGTATTAAATTATTGTCTAATTTATAAAATAAAGATTCTGAACCTCTAGAATCTCCCTCAACAGTTTTATCAACACTTCCATATGACATTGACCATGAACCACCTGTTATCCCCTCTTCCATATTCTTTTTTAACAAACTTTTAGCACCTAAATTTAAGATAAACATTATTCCAACCAATGTAATTGCTAATATTGTTAATATTGTTCTAGGTTTATTTCTCCATAAATTTCTAGTTGCCATACTTATAAGTAAATTTCTACTTTTTTCATCTATCTTTTTATTGTTGTTTTTTGATTTTTTTCATACTTATCACTTGACCTTATAGCCTCAATTATAGACATTTTGCTGGATTTTTTAATTACTATAAAGCTAGAAATAAATACTGATATGATTGAAACTGCAAAAGAACATATTATACTAGACATTTGTATTGTTAGCATAGAGCTGTATCCATACACTACTCTTAAACCAGCATATGAAAAAATCATTCCAAATACTATTCCTAATAGAGTCCCTAAAATTATATAAATAAAGCTCATAATAATAAGCATGTTTCTTACTTTCTTATTCGACATACCAATAGATTTCATAAGACCTATTTGACTAGTCATATCCTGAAAAATAATATTAAAAATATTGTATATCACAATAGTTGATACAATAACTAAAAGCACTGAATTTATAATATTTTCTTTGCTGAATTTTGAATTTTGTCTTTGATTCTTTGCTAAATCAACCTCACCATTTTCGTGCAGATTGAAGATATTGGTATCTATCTTTTTTGTCATCTTAGTTATAAATTGAGGTATATTTTTCTCTGATTTAAGGTAAATTGTTCCATTATATGTATCTTTTATTTTTATTGGTAAATTGGAGTCTTTATACACAAAAGCTCGAAGTGTAATACTATACCTAGATTTATCATAATATTTATCTGGTTTTTCTATCACGCCAACAACTTTGAATGTTTTATTTGCACTATCCATATGGTTAATTTCATTGTCATCAATATACTTATTTAAAAGCATCAAATCTATATTTTTGTTTAATGGGTTAGATATCTCCATTTGTCTTGCAGCTTCTTTTTCTATTACTATTTCTCCATCTTTTATAGGCTCTCTTCCATCTATTTTATATCCCAAAGAATTTATAAAACCTTTGTCAAATGAATTTAAATAAAGCTTAACACCACTTTCTTTATCTACGACTTCGCATAACTCTTTTGAAGTGTTTGACTTTGATATAACTTCTTCATTTGTAAGGTCTTGTGTTTTGTCCTTTTCAAGCCCCTCAAACCATATGTGATAATCACCATGTAAATCCTTCGCCTCTCTTATTTGAGAATCATATCCAGAATCCCTAATCACAATCATAGAAAAAATAAGCATTACAGCAAGAGCTATACATGATAATAGTGCTATTGTTTTCCCTTTTTGTCTTTTCATATAAGAAATTGCTAGTTTAAATGTAGTCAAAATTTTACCTCCTTCTTCTTGTATTAAATCCTTGTATAAAAAAATGCTACCTTTTTTGTAAAGGTAACATTTCTAAAATTTTAATTCAAGATAAGACCGACAAGTGGTATTTTTTCACCGCCAACTAGCATATGAAATCCTAACTTATAAGCTTTTTAAATAAATCAAGCTATTAAATTTTTATTCAACTGGTATATGAGCAGTAACTATAAATTTATACTCACTATCCTTAATTTTTAATTCTCCATTGTATTTTTTTATTGAAGATTTTATGCTGTCAATACCTATTCCATGAAGGAATTTATCTTTTTTAGAAGTAAAAATCTTATTATTTTTAATTATTACCTTATTTATTTTGCTGTTTTCATATCTGATTATATAATACCCTTTTATAAAAGTGCTTTTTATAGTTATATATTTTTCTATATTATTGTCATCAATTCTATTGCATGCTTCAATTGCATTATCTATTAAATTTGAAAATATACAACTTACATCAATCATTTCTATAAATTCACATTTACTAAAATTTATACCAGCATTAAAATCTATATTATTCTCCATGCATAATTTACTTTTTTCATACAAGATAATATCTAATAGTACATTTCCTGTATTATAAATATTTTTAGTATTTTTTACTTCATCTTCTATATTATTAATATATTTATTTACGTCTTCGCTACTGTTTTTTAGCGATTTTATATTTTTCATATGATTGTTCATATCATGGTATACTTGTCTCATTTTTTCTTGTGATTCTTTTACCATAAAATAGTATTTATACTGCATATCTAATTTTTCATTTACAAATTCTGATTTAATTTTTTCTTTTTCTGATTTTATAGAATTTATAAATATAGATATCAATAATACATTTACTATAAATAAAATATATGGAAATGTATTTTTCATAAAAAGTGAAAAATACATTGTATCTATATTATAACTATATTCAATATGATTCTTTGTTACTATTGTATATAAATCATCCATTTTTTCAGTTGATATATTTAAAAATAAAACTATAACTACATTAACTGTTATTGTTAAAATTATATATAAATAATATTTCTTATTATTATAAATTTTCTGTAGTCTATCAAAAAAATAAACACCTGTAAAAATAATAATAAAATTTATTACAGTATTCACTTTAAGTATGTAATGACCTACATACTTCCATGAGAACTGTAAAATCCAATAGATACTACACTCTATCAAAATATATGACAAGCTATATATAACAGAATTAATAGTAGCTTTTCTTATGTCAATCTGATAAGTAGTTTTACAAATTAAAGATAATGTTAAAATTATTATTATTAAAACATGTAATGGCACAATTCCAAAAGGCATACCTCTTATAATTAAGATTGTAGATAATATTAAAATTAATATAAGTTGAATATTAGTTTTACATCTATAGATATAACCAATTTTTTTCATCAACATAAAAAATAAAGCTATAAATATTACCATATTTACAATAGCTAAACTATACACACTATCTAACATAATTTCTCCTCTATTAAATCAAAAAATTTATCTTTTGTCTCCTTAAACCTATACCTACTAACAGGTACTTCTTTGCTGTTTTCAAGTATAGCAACATACTGTTTTATACTTTTCACATGCTCTAAATTAACTAAAAAACTTTTATGACATCTAAAAAATCTACTACAATCTATTTCCTTTTCAAGATTACTAATTGTACCATTTATTTTATAAACTTCATTTAAAGTATGTATAGTTATAGTTTCTTTTTGCACTTCTATATATGTTATTTCATTTATATTTAATTTAGTTTGACTCCCTTGTGCTTTTACCATAATATATTTATTTTTTATGTCCACTTCTTTTATACAATTTATTATATTTTCTCTTAAATTCTCATACTTTACTGGTTTTATTAAGTATCTATAAGCCCTTACCTCATAACCTTCTAGTGCATATTCTATTAATGCTGTAATAAATATAATTTCTACTTTGTCATCCAGTACTCTAACTTTTCTTGCAGTGTCCATTCCATTAATTTGTCCCATTTGTATATCTAATAAAAGTATATCAGTATCTTTTGAATAGCTTTCAAGTAATTCTTCCCCTGAATTAAATACTTCCAATATACATTTAACAGATAATACCTCAAATATTTGATTTATATATGTTTTAAGCAACTCTTGCTGCTCTCTTTCATCTTCACATATTGCTATTTTTATCAACTAATTCCACCTCATATACATCTATATACTTAAATTCTTAATTATTCCTAATAAAACTAAAATTAATTTTAATCTTCTTATCTCATTACATACTTTATTTTTAAAGTATAATCATTCATGAGTTATTATAGAAGATTCATATTCTATATTACTTTTATTCGGGATACTTTTTAATATATAATATAATGTTATGTATCTATTTTTCATAAATCAACCTTTTCTAATATATACTTTTATCTATTTTAGCAAATTATAAAATTATATTCTATATATTTAATATATAAACTTCTATAGGCTTCATCAGCTTAAATATAAATAAAGCAATCATACCACTATTTTTATCTACTTACATATTTGTCATAAACTATTTATCCAGCTTATATTTAAGATAAATCGGTGGATGCTTCACACCTTTTAATTCTTCACTGCTTCTTAAAAGTTTATTATTATTTTCCATATCATAAACTTGTAACATTACTTTATTTACATATAGAGCATAATAATCATCACTATAAAAATATTGATATTCATATTGAGGGTCATCTTTGTAATATACTCTGTATAGTATTCCTTTGTAACTTGCTTTCTTTGCTTTTTCTTTTGTAATACTCTGTATATTATCTTCTGAAATATCTTGCTTTACCATATACTTATCAATATATGTTTCAGCATCCTTCCATGGCTTAATATAGTTTTTATATACAACAAACCCTGTTGCGCTTATAATACTTATAATTAATACTCCTAAAATAACTTTATATTTTTTCATGTTAATCCTCCTTAATTTATTGTTTAAAAGTTACTATAATGCACAAAAAAAGAATGTTATCTTTTTTTATTAAAATATAACATCCTTCATATTTAGTATCAATATATCTGCTCCAACTGGTAGGTTAAGAGACCCCACTGTCAGTATTTTTATTAAGTGGCATGTATGTATTTGCCATTTTTAACCAACTTACTATATTTTAATTTGTCTACTATCACATATAACCTGTAATATTACATCTGCTGCTTTTTTTGAACCTCCTGCATTATAAAAGCTTTTTGATAGTTTAACTGCATTTTCTTTGTATTCATTGTCATTCATAACTTGAAATACTTCATCTTTAATATCTTCTGGCTTATTTTCTTTTAACATAATTCCTGCACCTAAATGAATAACTCTATTAGCTACCATTCTCTGCTCTGAATGTTGTGGAAATAATACCATTGGTACTCCATAATATAAACTTTCATTAACACTATTCATCCCACAATGAGTAATAAACACATCAGCTTCTTGAAGTATCACAATCTGTTCGACACTATTTTTAACTTCGAAATTACTTGGTATATGTCCTAAACTTTTAATATCAGTATTTCTACCAACAGACATAATTACATCAACATCAAAATCTTTAAATGCATTTATACAATTTTCATAAAAGTTAATATTTTTATTATTAATTGTACCAAGTGAAATATATATTAATTTTTTATTTCTCTCTTTAGGTTTAACAATCACCTTTGATACTGATGGACCTACAAATGAATATTTACTAGAAAAAGTTTCTACCATTGGCTGGAATTCTTTTGATGTATATACAATAGTATTTGTATCATTGTCATTAGAAACTATAGAAATAAAGTTTTTTATCTCATATCCTTTTCTTTGTAAAAGCTTTATTTTTTTATTAATACGTCTCATGCCAAAAACCATACATATGATTTCCTTAAAACTTTGTTTCATCATCTTTGCTGTATATTTATTAATAGCAAAAGTTGTTGTAGAGCATATATATGAAATATCAAGTTTTTGTGCAAATAATTTTCCCCAAAAACTTAATGAATCTGATACAATACAATCTGGATTAAAGTCCTTAAGTTCTCTACAAACTTTTTCATCTAAAGATATAGAGGTGTCTACTATCATCTCAATTAATCCTGCAAAATCCTTACCAATTTTTTTCTCATCTCCAGGACGTAATTCTGGAAGATATTTATCACAACAAACAAATTTTGCTCCAGTACCTTCAATTTTATCTTTAAATTCATTAAAAGAATAATACAATACTTCATTCCCTCTATCTACCAATTCACGAACTACTTCAATTGTAGGATTGGTATGACCATATGCAGGAATACTAAAAAATACTATTTTATCCATATCTCATTCATCCTTTTATAGTTTTTTGAAAATCACTCTTCTTTACTTATTACTCCCATATGACCTATAAAATTTATCAAATCACGTTGGTGAACAATTCCTAATCCTCTTTCTTCATCTCCAAGTATCAATAATTTATCTCCTGCGTTTATATTGAATATATCTCTTGCTTCTTTTGGAATAACAATCTGACCATGTTCACCAACTACAACTGCTCCAAAGAAAAATTTCCCTTTAGGTGGTACTATAATGCCTGATTTTTCTTCTGAATGATTAACTAAGTCATCTAGTCTGACATCATACAGTTTTGCAAGTTTAATGCAACTATCTATATCAGGAGTAGATTCTCCATTTTCCCATTTTGCTACTGATTGCCTAGAAATATTAAGTTTTTCAGCTAATTCTTCTTGTGTGTACTGGTGGATTTTTCTTAGTCTTTTCAAATTTATATTAATCATATTTTTCGTACCTCCTATGTTTATAGTATTAGATTTATTACTTAAATTCTATCAACTAATTTTAACATTCATGTATATATTTATATACTTTTATACATAAAAAAGAGCTGTCACAGAACAAATTTAATTTGTTTATGTGACAGCCCTTTTTTGATAATTCGCTTTAATTTACTCACCTTTTCTTACATCATTTTCACCAATATCTTGGATTCCAACAAATATAAGATTTATTAGTTCTGTTAGTGATTTCCATTGTGATTTTTTTGAATCAAGATAGTAATAGTTTTTCGTCCCTTCTCTACGTACATTAACAATTTCTGCTTCTTTCAATATTTTAAGATGATGAGATACAGCAGGACGAGAAAGATGTGTTTTTTCTGTAATCTCTCCTACTCGTATACCATTAAAGTCACTCTCTAAGAGTGTAATTAAAATCAACTGTCTAGTTTCATCACCCATAGCAGAAATAGCTTTACGACATTCTTTAAATTTAGATGTTATTTCTTGTATTCTTTGCTGACATTCTTTTTCCATAAAACCCTCCATCTCTTATAAGTACCTAACACTTGCTGCCTCTTTTTGTGCAGTTCGTCTATATTTAACATCTGGGTATCCAATCACTAGTGTTGTAAGAATATGGTCCCTATATTTTAAACTTAAAAGCTTTTTTAGCTTTAGAGAATTATTTGCTACATCTGAAAAATATCCGCTAAATAAAACCCCCAGACCGCAAGATTCTGCCATTAGAGCCATATTAGATGCTGCAAGTGAACCACTAATCTTATCTTTTGTTACTATCATTATTGCAATAGGAGCATGTTTGAAGAAAAAGTTATCATCAATCTCAACTTCCTTTGAATATTTAACAGTAATATTTGCAATAGGTTTTATTTTTCTAAAAAATTTCACTGCTTCCTTTTCATATATTGCTTTTTTATTGTCCAAAACAATATATGATACATCTTGTGAATTTTTAGCACTAGGTGTGTATCTACCTGCCTCAATAATTTGCTTTACAATTTCTGAAGAAACTTCTTTATCTTTAAATTTCCGGATACTCCTTCTAGATTTAATTGCCATTAGTAATTCATCTGAGTCCAAGTTATGCTTATTTGTAAGTTCTATTGGTGGTTCATCAAATCCTGTCAGTATAATAGCTTCTTTGGGACAGATTGCAGCACAGTGACCACACATTAGGCAGTCTTGTTTTTTAATTACTGATTTTTTATTTTCTATAACTATATTATTTACTGGACAATCATTTTTACAAAGTCCACATCCAATACAAAGTTCTTTATTAACTTCAATTATGTGTTGATATTTCATATACATTCATCTACCTTTCGTTCATTGGTTTAAACTATTATAACACGCAGATACGCTTTATATTCATTGGTAAAGAATTTGATTACCATTGAATTTTTAATAGCTCTATTGCACAAATTTTTCATAGATTTTAAAGTAATATATATTCTATATAATAAAAAAGACAAGCCTAAAATTTAAGCTCGCCTTTTTCGTCTTTTACTACAGATTAAAATATATCTTTATTATATCCACCTTCACATTGATTAGCTGCAATGGTTCCTCTCCATAGAAAATCTACCATATACTAATTTTAGACATATATTCTATAAATTTTAAAAAGACGGTGGGGTTACTGCAAATATAACTTCACAATCACATTCTCCTATATTTTCCCACTTATGACTTGAGTGTGGAAGTATTTTTACACTATCCCCACAATTTAAATCAATTACACTATTCATTAAATAAAGCCTTACATTTCCTTTAATTACATAGGCAACTTCTTCTCCTCTATGGCTAAACTGTTCTTTTGAAGATGAGCCTTGAGATGGTATTTTCATAAGCATTAATTCTATTTCTCCCTTTGAGTTTGGAGTTAGTAATTCATATGCAAAGCTATCATCATCAGAAAACATAATCTTTTTACGACTTTCTTTTCTAACTACTAAACTTTCTGTATCCACATCATTTATAAAAAAATTAAATAATGGTATATCTAATGCACTAGAAATTTGTTTTAATGTATTAATAGACGGATTAGCACTTCCTTTTTCTATTTGACTAAGCAAAGATGAAGTAACACCTGTTAAATTAGCTAATTCTTTAATAGTCATGTTTTTTCTTTTTCTATATTCAGTAATGTTCTTTGATATATCTACCTCATTCATCTATAATCTACCTCATTATTATATATTTTTACTATTATATCAATTATTATATCAATATATACTATATTAAGCAATTTAGTTAAATTGTATTTACTTTTTATAAAAATAATTAAATTATATTGACTACACAAATTGAAAATGTTAGTATTAATTAAAAAGTATTAACTTTAACCATATATATTTTAATACAATTTAATATATAACATAAATTAGATTAACTAAAGTGAAAGTGGAGGTACAAGTTATGATGAATATAAACTCAAGCACATGGGCTGAGGTAAATTTAACTAATATAAAATATAATGTAGATACTGTAAAAAAAGCTTTAACTAAAGATACTATGCTATGCTGTGTTGTAAAAGCAGATGCTTATGGACATGGGGCTGTAGAAGTGTCTAAGTTTTTAGATAAAGAAGAAAATGTTGATTTCTTTTCAGTAGCTAGATTAGAAGAAGGTTTAGTACTTGCAAAAGCAGGTATAAAAAAAACTATTTTATGTATGGGTTATACAAATACAGATAAAATACAGCATGCAGTAGATAGTAACATAAGAATTACTGTATATTCTTTAGAAATGGCTATGAAAATAGATGAATTAGCTAAATTAAGCAATAAAAAAGCTTATGTACATATAAAAATTGACACTGGTATGAGCAGAATAGGTTTCTTAGTTAATGAACAATCTATATCAGACATAAAGAAAATGTTTACTTTAGAAAATTTAGTTATAGAGGGTATTTATACTCACTTTGCAAAATCAGATGAAAAAAATAAAGAAACTACCTACAAGCAAATAAAGAAATACAATAGAGTTATAAATTCATTAGAAGAAGCTAACTTAAATATACCAATAAAGCATGTATCAAATAGTGCTGCAATTTTAGACTTAAGAGAATGTGATTTTAATATGGTTAGATTAGGAATATCTTTATATGGTTCTTATCCATCATCTGAAGTTAGTAGAGATATAAAACTAAAAACTGCTTTAGAATTAAAAACTATAGTTAATAATATAAAAAATATAGATAAAGGAACTAGTGTTAGTTATGCTGGTATATATACAGCAGATAAAGATGTTAAAATAGCTACATTATCAGTTGGTTATGCAGATGGATTCCCTAGAACACAAAAAAATCCTCAAGTATTTATAAATGGTAGATTATTAAATATAGTAGGAAGAATGTGTATGGATCAGACTATGGTTGAGGTACCAAATGATCTTGATATTAAGATGGAAGATGAGGCTATCTTAATAGGTGATATAGATGGAATAAGAATAGGTGATATATCAAGTAGGGTGGGAACAATAGACCATGAAATACTTTGCTGTATAACTAAAAGGGTAAATAGGGTATATATAACAAATTAGAGCAAGTAAAAAATTAATCATCTTTTAGACTAATTTTTATAATACAGATTCTATAAGAAGTAGATTTTGTTAAACATAAAAAGTGTGCACCTTCCTATATATAGTGATATTTAATTATCACTATATATAAAAAAGTGCACACTCTACCTTAAATACCCTCAATTTATAGTTTATACAACATCTATACTTCATAAAATATATCTAATATTTCTTCTTTTGTATGTGCACTTAGAAGCCTTTCACTTATATCTTTGCCACCTAAAATGTAAGCTATTTTAGATATTAATATCATATCTTCATTGCCTTCAGATTGCGGCATAGCAAACATAATTATTACCTTTACAGGTAAACCATCTATACTTGGCCAATCTATGCCTTTTTTAGATTTACCTATTACCACAGATGCTTTCTTTACATATTTTGTTTTTCCATGTGGCATGGCCATCTGATAACCTATACTAGTCGAACCCATTTTTTCTCTACGCTTTAGCGCCTTTATAAACTTACTTTTTAAAGTTATACTCCCTTTATCGTATAGTTTATCTACTAATTCTTGTATTATACCTTCTTTTGTAGTTGATTTTAAATCTAAAATAACACTTTCTTCGCTTAATATTTCTCTAATTTCCATTTATTTTCTCCAGTACATTATTATCAAATAATATTTTAACATCCTCTTTTCTTTTGCAATCTATTAGATAGTTTATATAATTCTTTTGCCTATATAGATTTGATATTTCAATTAAAATATTCTTTAAAAAACTCTGATTACTAGTTTCTAAATAAATATCAATCGTTCTATTAATATTGTTGATACTCATTATTCCCTTATTTAATTTACTTTGATTACATATATATATATTTAAATCTTTTCCTAATGAGATAGATTTATATTTACTACTTAAATTCATGCCTATTAAACTTTCCAGCTGCATTACATCAAAATTAAAATATATATTATCTTTTAAATACATTCCTAATAAGTTTGTATCTAAGTTCATATTTTTTTTAGGTTTAGTAACTAAAGCATTTTTTATATTATTAATATCACTTTCCATTAATAGTACTGATACAACTATATGTAATTTGTCTTTCAAATCTAAATTTACAGTAGATATTACAAAGTCTACATCTTCTAAATTTCGCTTATTCAATTGATGCATAGGAATTATATCAACTATAGTCCATTCAGGAAATTCTCTTTTTAATCTAGCTGCAAGGAGCTGAGATGTTCCATATCCTGTATGACAAACTACTATTACTCTTTTACTACTCATAGTTCTTTCTATTGCTGCTTGAAAATATGTAGCAAGATACGAAACTTCATCTATACTAATATTATTTAGATTATAATACTCTGCCATAATATTTATAGTCATCATACACAACCCCAATACATCTGAGAATCGCTCTTGTATCTCTCCTAACAATGGATTTTTTATTTGGATATCATATCTTAATCTGTTTAACATAGGTCTTACATGAGATGCTAGACTTTTTTGTAGTAAGTCGTCATTCTTAAGATTTATGTTTAAAAATTGTGACATATTCTCTATCATTATAGATGATAACTTTTCACTTTCACCTAATATATCTGATTCAGCATTGTAACTACTGTTACTTTCACTACTAAATCCAGATGATACTAAAAAAATATATATGTACATAATTTCATCTTTTGTTATTTTTACTCTGTATCTATTTTCTATTTTTCCTATGAGTGTAGTGACATTTTGATATACCAACTCATCCAAATTATCGACAGAAACTTCTCTTTCTTTCTGAGACTCTATTTGATTACCTTCTTCGATTCTCTTTAAACATATAAGTATATGTGTAATTAAATTTATATAGTAGGGTTGACTTATAGTGTATCCTAAATTATTTTCTAACTCTGTAATTATAGTTTCTACAAATATAATAGAATCAATATCAAATAAATTTATCAAAGCACTAAATGTAGCTGAATCTAATCTTGTTAGCTCAGATATATCATGCTGTTCATAATTTTCATCTAATAAATCATCTATCATTTTGGCAATCGATTTCCTTATATCTACTTCTTTACCTATAATCTTAGTTCCCTCTAACGTCTTATTAAGTTTTAGATTGTATTCTTTTATCCATGTCTCTATATATTTAAAATCATTTACTATAGAAGTTTTACTTACATAATATTTATCCGCTAACTGGTTTATTGAAGTTATATTACTTGAATTTAGTAATAGATACTTTAAAATTTCCATTCTTCTTTGCTCTACTGATAAAGATTTGTTTGACTTTGGTTGTATATTTAAACTATTAATTAAGTCTATATTCTTCTTTGCTAAAGCTTCTATTAATATTCCGTAACCTCTTTTTATATCAATTTTTATATTAAAAGTTTCTAAATATCTCTCAATTATCTTCAAATCTTTTTGTAGTGTTTTATCTGATACATTTAATTTATCTTTAAAATATTTTATAGGCCTATATTTATTTTCATTTAATATCAATTTAAGAAATTCAATTTGCCTCGATACAAGCATACTTGTCCCTCCCTACCTATGTTTCTACGTCTCTATTAAGTACTATTTTAACATATTTCCTGACTATGTAAAATTACTAAGATACTTCTGTATCATAACAGAATTTATGATACACCTTAATAAATTGATATAATAGATAATATAATTTCAAAATAAAAAATAAGGATATTTAGAGGTAGTTAAATGACTCTAAATATCCTTACTTTTTATTTATGATTTAAGCACCAAGTACTTCAACTTCACCATTTTCACTCTTTAGAGTAGGCTTTGTTATCCCTATAATTAATGCTGTTATTACTGTCCCAACCAATATACAAGCTATATACGCAACTGGTGCACTACATGCAAATGGTATTACAAATATTCCTCCATGTGGTGCCATTAAAGTTATGTCCAAACTCATACATATTGCCCCTCCGATACAAGAACCAATTATGTTTGCTGGAATCATTCTTAATGGGTCTGCAGCTGCAAATGGTATTGCTCCTTCTGTTATGAAAGATGCCCCCATTATAGCAGTTGGTAGTGATGACTTTCTTTCTTCTTTAGTAAACTTGTTTTTGAATATTAACATAGCTAATGATATTGCTAGTGGAGGTACCATTCCACCTACCATTAATGCTGCTGATGGTTCAAATATGTTGCTGGAGAACATGGCCAATCCAAATGCTGAAGCTGTTTTATTAATAGGCCCTCCCATATCTGATGCCATCATTCCTGCTAATATTGCACCTAATAATACCTTATTAGTTCCAGACATACTTTGTAACCAAGACTGTAAAGCTTCATTTAACCACGATGCTGGTGTATTAACTATAAAGAACATTATAGCTCCACTAGTAAATGCAATCAGCAGTGGACATATCAATACAGCATTTACTCCCTTTAATACATCTGGTAAATTTTCTGTTATCTTTATTACTCCTAAAGCTATATATCCTGTTGCAAAGCCTGCTACCATACCACCTATAAACCCTGAACCTCCAATAACTGCCATAAAACCAGCTATCATAGCAGGAGCAAAACCTTGTCTTCCTGCTATTGATTTAGCTATAAAACCAGCAAGTATTGGTATGAATAACTTAAATGCTGAATCGCCTCCAAGTTGTCCAAAGAATCCAGCTATAGGGTTGTATGTTTCGTGAGTTGGGTCTGATGCAAATATACCAAACATAAATGCTATGGCTATACCAATCCCACCTATTACTACAAATGGAATCATTTCAGATACACCACTCATTAAGTGCTTATAAACACCTTTTTTCTCTGACCCTTGAAGTTTTTCTTTTGAATCTTCTAAAGTTTTTCCACCTGGTTTAATTTCTTTAGCCATTCCATTTTCAGCGTTCATAATTAAATTTTTAGCTAAAGAAACATTCTTAGCATCTACTACTTTCTTTTGTAATACTTTCTTTCCTATAAATCTACTCATTTGAACTTCTTTATCACAAGCTATTACTACATACTCAGCTCTTTTTATATCTTCTTTAGTCAATTTATTTTCTACACCTATAGCTCCATGAGTTTCTATTTTAACTTCATATCCAAGTTCTTGTCCTGCTTCCTCTAATGCTTTTTTTGCCATAAAAGTATGAGCTATCCCTGTTGGGCATCCTGTTATTCCAACTATGAGACCTTTATTTTGATTATTACTTAAATCTCCTGATTCTGCAGCTTTATTATTAAATATATTTAATATTTCATATGGAGTTTCTGCACTTAGTAGGTTATTAAGGAGATTCTCTTCCATTAGATATGTAGCTAGTTTAGATATAATCTTAAGGTGTTCATTTGAACCTGACTCTGGAACTGCTATCATAAAAAATGACCTAAGTTTTTGACCATCATTATCAGTAATTTCCTTATCTGTTCTTAAATACATCATTACAGGTTGTTTTACTGCACTTGACTTAGCATGAGGGATAGCTATTAAATTCCCCATGTTAGTTGATGATTCTTCTTCACGTTTATTAATATCAATTATAAATTTTTCTTTATCATTTATATAATTTCCATGATACAAATGATTTGCCATATAATCAATCACATCTTTTTTAGTTTGTAATTGTTTATCTAGTATAATACAATCACTTCGTAATATTTGTCCTATCATAAATTCTACCCTCCTTTTAATTTGTTACTCCTTAATTAATTCTTCTTTTCATAAAAGCACTTTAATTTATCTATGTCATTGAATAAATTCATTTTAAACTCTATAACTTCTCTTGCAACTTCTATACATGGTGGATAGATAGCATTTGGTTCATATAAACTTGGGTTTTGTTCTAATAGTTCTCTGCATTTCTTATAATATGCTGACTTAACATCACTTGAAATATTTATTTTACAAACTCCTAGCTTAACTGCTTGTGCTATTTCTTCATCTGGATTTGATGATCCCCCATGAAGAACTAAAGGTATATCTACTACTTCTCTTATTTCTTTTAATAAATCTAATTTAAGTTCTGGTTTAAACCCTTTTGGATATATACCATGTGCTGTCCCAATTGCAATAGCTAGTGTATCTACTCCTGTTTTTTCAACAAAATCTCTAGCTAATTTTGAATCTGTATATATTATTTCATCAGAACCACCTTCTCCTGATGTTCCTGTTGTCCCTATTGTTCCGAGTTCTCCTTCTACAGATACATTTAATCCTTTTGCTATTTCTACTACTTCTCTAGATATAGCTACATTTTCTTCATATGGTAAATGCGATCCATCAATCATTACTGATGTAAATCCACATCTTATAGCTCTTAATATTTGAGCTTTATTTCCCCCATGATCTAAGTGTATTACCATAGGTACCTTGCTCTTATTTGCTTCTTCTATGCAACTAGCTACAAAGCTATCTCCTAGGAATCTTAGCTCATCTGGGTGTATTGCAAGTATTACTGGTGCATTTTTTTCATTGGCACTCTGTACTACTGCTTTAAGTATTTGTCCACTTCCTATATTAAATGCTGGTACAGCAAATTGATTTTCTTGTGCCACTTTTAGCATCTCTTTCATATTTATTAACATATTGTACCTCCTGATATTTTAAATTTTAGTTTGAATTTATTTCTTATTGATTTTGTTGTTGTTTATATTTAAATAATATCAGGATAATAAAGTCCAGAAAATAACAATCGTTTTCTTTATTGAAAAGGAACTTTTATTATACATTTGGAGTTCCTTTTCAATAAGTAATTTTTAGAAATCTATAGTGTATTATATCTTTATATATACTAATATCCTCATATTAACACTTATACCAATATACAATATATCTCTTACTACCCTACTTATTTTTAATAAATATTTTTAATTTTTCCTATTCAAAGCACAAAACCTTTATTTTAATATTTTGCTACAAATTAGCAAAAGTGTTTTAACTCAACCTCTAGTTCTTCATATTATCGAAATTTATATATTTATTAACTTTTAGTTTTGTATTTAATGCATCTGGTGATAGCCTAAAAACTATACTCTTTTGACCTTTTTAACTATACTCTACTTATGTTGTATCTCATGCTAAATTAATTTCAAAAACAAAAAAAGGGATTGTCTCAAAATTGATTTTTTTCTAATCAATTTTAAGTTCAACTCCCTTTTGGATTTTTATATGCTATTTTTTAGTACTTCTCTTTAATACTTTAAATTTTAATATTGAGGAAATTTGAGTATAAGAAATAAATCATATGTATTTAAAAAAAATTAATTACATATCTATATTAAATAATTATTTTTAGAATCCACATTTTTATATTTGATTCATTTTTATATTTGATTCATTAGTTCAAAAAAATATTTTGAGTCATGAGTTTTATAAAGATTTAACCATGAATTTAATGATTCTGATTCAAAAACCTCTAAAATTTTCAATACTTGAAATGTAAATTCTAATGGAGCAATTCCTGAAGCCGTAACTAAATTTTCATCATTAACTGCAGATTCCATTTTATAGTACTTTTCTCCAGAATAACTTGGTATCACCATTTTTAAAAATTCTAAGTCATTACTTGTATGATTTCTAAAATCTAGTAAACCTGTTTTAGCTAACCCTAAAGTAGCACCACAAATAGCTGCAACTATAGACCCTTGTTCCAAAGCCTCTTTAGATTTTTCTAATATTTTCTCATGACCTATAGATGTCCAAGTATTTCCCCCTGGCAAGATTAATAAATCATTACTTTCAATATTAAGCTCATCAATTGTAATCTCAGGTAAAACTTTTAATCCACCCATCGTTACAATAGGATTTTTATCAACTCCTACTGTAATTACTTTTAGTGGTTTTAATCCTTTCTTAAAATATCTTCCTGTATTTAACTCAGCAGTTAAATATCCAACTTCCCAATCTGACATAGTATCGAATACATACATATATACTTTTCTATTTTTCATCTTTTACTCCTTACTTAATTAATATACCTACATTGTAAAATAACTTAACTGACATACTCTGTCAGTTAAGTTATTAAATTTGATAATGGTTAATTAATTCGAGTAAATTTTCAACTATTTTATCTCTAAGACTTAATGGTTCAATTATTTGTATAGATTTTCTATAAGGTATAAGTATATTTGGTACATATGTAAATATTATCTCTTCTTGAAGTTTAAATATTGCTTTATTTGAAGTCCTTTCTTTCAAATAATATCCTAGAAGCCAATGCTGACATAAGTTATCTAATGCATTTATCTTTCCTTCTATAACTAATTGTATAAGATTATCCTCATCTTTTGTTTCATCCATAATCCCTTTTATAAAAAATTCACTTGCTGAAAATTCCTTTGGTCTATTAAAAGTATTTGATGTTTCTATAACACTACTAATTCTATCTAACCTAAAGCTACGAATCTCATTTCTCATTTGACAAAATGCTACTATATACCAATTATTATTCCATCGAACAATTCCATATGGATTTATAATCCTACATTTTGATTTTTCTTCATTAGCTGTACGATAATTAATTTCTACAGATAATTCATTTGCTATACTATTTTTTAACTTTTTAAGTACAGATTCTATGGATATTTTTCCAGTTGGTTTTATTACTTCAAAACCTATTAAATTTTTTGTTAAAACTTCTTCTTGTTTTTGATTTGAATACATTTTTAACTTTGATGTTGCTTTATCTAGTGTGTCATCTAAGAAACATCCCTCTTCTTTAGCAAATATAGCTGCATGAAGTAGAGCAGTTTGCTCTTCTGTATCGAAAAAAAGAGGTGCTTTGATGAAATTATTCAAAAGTGTATATCCACCATTATGACCTGTATCTGAAATTATAGGTATTCCACTAGCAGATAATGCATCAATGTATCTGTAGACAGTTCTTATATTTATTTCTAATTTTTCAGATATTTGTTTTGCGGTAACTTTTTTATCTGAGTTTAGCATCCATAATATGGACATCATATTGTCAATTTTAGCCATATAGTTTTACCTCTTTGTGTATGTTTTATAAATTAATTATATATGTTATGATTAGTTTTCACAAAAAAAATATTAGCAATTGCTAATATTTTTCTTGGATTTTAATGATAGAAACAATGTGAGTCTACTAGCTACTTTTTATATAATTTAGTCTTTATTTTAGTTGAGTATTTTCAATGAATTCAACATTTAATTTTCTTTATTTACATAAATATTTTACAATTAAGGAATTATAGAATTGGTATAAATTAGATATTATACTTTTAAATTTTTTCTATAGCAATAAATAAGTGCTTTTATCTAACTTCTATTGATTCTATTTCATATTCGTAAATATCACATATGTACTTAGCATCTATCTCTATACTTGCTATTTCAGGTTCATTATCTAATGCTTGAGTGTAACCACCATAAGCCTTTCAATTACCTGCCATTGGTACAGGTTATCTTTAAATTCAGTTTGTTATTTACACTTTTAAATTTCTTTATCACTCTTAATTTTTCTACTAAGTTCACTTACACATCCTTGTTTTTATCCATACTTTTCCATGTTGCTTTTTAGATTCCTTGAGTAGTCTTCTATGGCTTCCTATTTTTCAATGTTTAAACTATTACCTAAATGGCTAGGGTTATATATTGAATATAAATAATCTCCTTACTTTTTTCAAAGCTCTTATCTGTTTGATTAGAAAATTCTACTATAAAATCAAACCATTCTAGATTATCAAAAGTGACCGAATAAAAATTGTACTAAAAAGTGTTGACAATCCAAATTCTTGCGACAATATTATTTACAACTACTATTATTATGTAATGTTGTTCCTTATTAAACATTTTTTGCATTACTTCTTACATATTATTTATTGTATAAAAATAAGAGATAGTTCAATTACTATCTCTCATTAATTTACTTTTCTAAATTTCACACTAACTTACATTGATTCTTCTATTTTGTATATGCATAAACCCACCATTAAATAAATGCTATTTATCTCCATAAAGATGTATTATATATATTAGACTATTCTAGGTACTGCTTAATCAACTGATTTTAATGCATCTAACATATTTATTCTTTTAATCTTTCTATGCATAACAAACATGATTGTAAATGTTATTAATAAAGTAATTGCTCCAGATAATACAAAGTTAGACATCCATAATGGAGGATTAAACATTGACTCATCAGGAGGTAGAGACCCTATAATAAATGAGTGAAGTAAACTTCCAACTCCATATCCTACTAATATTCCTATTATAGATAAGAAAATTGTTTCTCGATAAATATATAAAGTTACTTCTTTATGATAAAACCCTAGCACTTTAATTGTTGATAATTCACGTATACGTTCAGATACGTTTATATTTGTTAAATTGTAAATTACAACGATTGCTAATAGTGTGGCACAACCTATTAATACAAGTATTACGTTATTTAACCCTGCCATAACCATATTAATATCATTACTTAATATGTTTGTTTGAACTACTCCTTTGATAGAATCTAAGTTAAGAAACTCTGTAGCTCTTTCTTGAATGTTTGTTATAGACTTATCTTTTAATTGAACTAAATAACTGTTAAATTCTACATCTTTATTAAATTTATCTTTATATTCATTTTTATTCATAAATATATAGTGACCCATATACATTTCAGTAATCCCTGTTACATTAATATCATAAATGTTGTTATCGTCATCAATAATTGAAATAGTATCTCCTATTTTTATCTTTAATAAATCAGATAATTTTTCAGATATAACTGCACCATCATCTAAATTTATACTTTCTCTTGATTTACGATTTCTTAAATTTATATACTCATTGAAGTTTTCCAAATTAGAAGGAACTATCATTTTAACATCTTGTGTATCATGACTTGAATCACCTTCTATAGTAAATGATTCATAATATACTTTTTCAGATTTATATACAAAGTCACCATTTAACATATTGTTAAGTTCATTTGTTTCTCCTTCTAAAAGGGAATCATTTTCTACAATAGTTAAATCATATTTCATTAATTCATCAAATTGAGTATCAACAATTCCAGAAAGAGAATTTTTTATGCCAAATCCTGTGATTAATAAGGCAGTACATCCTGCAACTCCAAATATAGTCATTAACATTCTCTTTTTATATCTAAATATATTACGAGCAGTTACTTTATAAGTAAAGCTCATACGATTCCATATAAATGGAATTCTTTCAAGTAATATACGAGAACCAACCTTTGGAGGCTTCGGTAATAATAAATTAGAGGCTTGCTCTTTTAGTTCACGTGATAAAACTAAATACGTTGATAAAACTGTACACAGTATAGCTATTGTAAATGAAATTACTGTGTATTTCAAATCAAAGTGCAAATTAACCTCTGAAAATGTAGCTGTTGCAGCATATGCTCTAAATATAATTTTAGGCAGTACTATATGACCTAAGATTGCACCTATAGTTGCCCCTAAACCACTTGATGATAATCCATATATAATAAATTTTTTATTAATATCTTTATTAGAATAACCAAGAGCTTTAAGTGTACCTATATTTATACGTTGCTCATCTACAAATCTTGTCATTGTAGTTAAGGTAACTAACGCTGCTACCCCAAATAAGAACACAGGGAATATATTAGATAATACATCAATACGTTGAGAGTTATCCAAATATTGTTTGTATCCAGGGTTTGCCTTACGATCATTTACATTATATTTAGGTGCTTTTAATTTATCTAATTTATATTGTGCATCTTTTAAATCCGCTTCTTTTTCTTTTATTTCTGTTTCTGCATCTAATTTTTTGTCATTATATTCTTTAAGCTGATTATTGTATTCTTTTTCTTTTTCTGAGAGTTCTAATTTTGCGTCATTAATTTTATTTTGACCTTCAGATTCTTTTATTTTTAATTCATTTTTTGCAGATACTAAATCCTTTTCTTTGTTAGCTAATTCTTTATTTGCTAAAGCTAACTTCTCTTTATTATCTCTAAAATCTTTAGATTTTTCATCTAAAGATTCAACTCCAAGCTTCCACTCTTGTAAGCAATAATAATACTTAGATTGATTTTTATTGTATAAATCAATACCCTCGTTATATTGTTCTAAAGCCTCATTATACTTATTTTCTTTTTCATACAAAAGATTTATTTGTGATTTAAGTTCCTCTTTTTTCATATCCAACTGAGAATACTCGCTATCTAATTGAATTTGAGATTTCTCAAGTTGGCTTTTTAATTCTTCTATCTTTTTATTCATTATTTCGAATTCTTCTGGTAGCTTATTTGAATCCTCTTTATAGTTTTCATATTCTTCAATCATACTTTGAAGCAAATTTTTTTGATTATTTAACTCTCCTTGCTTTTTATCTAAATCTTGTTGTACATTATTTATATTAACTTGCTCTAACTCTAATTGATGCTTCCCATTTGAAATACTAACTTGTAATTCATCTAATGTCTTTTTTATTTTATCTAAAGTTTCCTTAGCAGTAATTAATTGTTTTTTTACACCTTGAAGCTGATTCCATTTTTCATCTAAATATGAAGATACTTGATTCAGTTTCTTTTCTACTTCATTTAAAAATTGCATTGCATCACTTAATTGTTTTTCTTCAGTAGATATCTTATCTTTTGCATCTCCAACCTCTTTATTTAATTTTGCTTGATTTTTAGATATTTCACTTTTAGCGCTATTAATTTGCTTATTTGCAGTATCTAATTTAGTTTTACCATCTTTTAATTCATTTTTAATATCATTTATTTTCTTTAAACCATCGTCTATTTCTATTTTTTTTTCATCCTTCATATTTTGGAGTCTAATGTTTGATTGACTTAAAAGAGCGTTTTTAAGTTCAGTTTTATGTGAATTTATTAATTCTTTATACTCATCACTATACATATCTAAGTTTTTAGTGTTAGCAAAAGATAATCTTGCAATCATATAAACATCAGAATCAAAAACATTTTTACAAACAACTGCATAACTATCTAAGTGACCAGTTCCCACTGTAGTTTCTGCGATTTTAGTCTTTGATACTATTTCACTTGATTTTACAAAACCAACAACTTTAAATTCTGTATTATTTAAAATCTTATCTGCTATATCATTATCATTTTTCTTTTCATCAGTTTTAGATACTTCTGAAAATGTAATTGTATCTCCTATTTTATAATTGCCTTCTTCTAAATAACTTAGAGCAATTTCTTTCTCATTCGATGGTAATTTACCATTTATAACTTCATACTTAGATAATTCATTTGGTAGAGAAAATAATCTAAAACTTTTGTTGCTTTCTTTTACTATTACATCCTTTAAGTAGCCAAATTCAATTTTTTCAATATTTTTGGTTTCCTCAAGCAAATCTTGATCACTTTTATCAAGACCCCACTCAGAAGTAACAACTAAGTCAGCTAAATTATTCTGATTATAAAAATCTTTAGCAGTAGATCTCATATCAAATCCTGTTACTTTCAGCCCAACAAGAACAAATACACCTAACATCATTAAACTAAATATAGAAATAAATCTACCAAGAGATTCTGTAATCGATTGTCTTATATCTTTGTATAATATTTTTTTACTCATATTATTCACCTACCACTCAAGATCTGCTATATCTAATGGAGATTTATTAATCTTAATATCTTTCACCCTTGCATCATGCATATAAATAACCCTATCAGCTATTGGGGCTATTGCACTATTATGAGTAACTATAATTACAGTTGTACCTTTTTCACGGCTCATGTCTTGAAGTACCTTTAATACTTGCTTACCTGTGTTATAATCTAATGCTCCAGTAGGCTCATCACATAACAAAATCTTAGGATTCTTTGCAATTGCACGTGCTATTGCAACACGTTGCTGTTGACCTCCTGATAATTGAGCTGGAAAATTATCCACCCTATCTCCTAATCCAACCTCTTCTAGGGCATCAGTTGCATTCATTGCATCTTTTACAATTTCAGATGCTAATTCAACATTTTCTTTTGCAGTTAAATTTGGTATTAAATTGTAAAACTGAAAAACAAATCCAACATCATTGCGTCTATAAGTAGTTAATTCTCTGTCTGAAAAATTTGATATGTTCTTTTTGTCAATAATTACTGTACCTTCGTCATTTGTATCCATTCCGCCTAAAATATTAAGTACTGTAGACTTACCTGCTCCAGATGTTCCAAGAATAATCACTAATTCTCCTTTTTCTATGGAAAAATTAACATCATTATTAGCAACAACATCAGTACTTCCTGTCTTATATCGTTTATAACTATTTACCATTTCGATATATGCCATTTTATTAACCTCCTAATGAACAACTTGTTGATTTAAATCTATAATCATTGTAGAATGTAGGTAACTAAAAATCAATAAACAGAACTTTGTAAAGTGTTTAGTATAATTTTTATCTTTTTTTAATGTATTATAAATAGGGAGGTTCAAAGGAATATGAGCAATAAAAAAAGTGCTACAAATCTAAAAATACGCAGTGAATTTTCAAACTTGCTTAACGAAAAGGGTATAAGTAACCTAACTGTTAGTGATATTACAAGAAAAGCTAATATTAATAGAGGGACATTTTATCTTCACTATATCGATAAATATGACTTACTAGAACAACTAGAAAATGAAGTTTTAGAATCACTTAAAGCTATATTTTTCAAGTACAATAAGGAAAATGATGATGACTTAATTTCATTTCAATCAGTCTTAGAATCTTTAGAATATGTTAAGTCTAACTTTAATTCAGTCAAAGGATTAATAGAAGGTGGTGATATAAAATTTGTGGATAAATTTAAAGATATAATTAGACAGACCCTTCAGGTAAAAATAGAAAAATCAGACATTTTATATTATAAAAAACATAATTTACCTAAAAAATATGCAGATGAAATATTACTATGTAGCATTGTATCTGTAATACAATTATGGATTAAAGACAATGCTTTGGAATCACCAAGAGAAGTCGCTGAAATAATTCAAAAAACCAAAAGCATTACCCCTTCAGAGTTATTATTATGATAAAAAATACCTATATCTTTTCAGATATAGGTATTTGTGGATTTTAATGGTGGAGATGATTCATAGGAATAATACCCATGATTTAGATATATTTATTTATCGTAAAATATACCAGAACCTATATATATCCCTTCAAAACCATATTCAATATTAGCTTTAATAATAATATTCCGTCTTTTATTATCTAAATATATTTTGAGTTCATCTTTAGTGAATGGTATATATATCATTTTATAATTTTATTATTCATCATATCCCCCTATGATTTTATCAATAATGTAAACAGTATATTATATCTATATATTTGTACATAAAAAATGGGGCTGTCGCACTAGAAAATAGTGCTACGCCCTTTTTTGTATAAAAAATAAATCCCAAGTTCAAAAGAGCCTGGGATTCTTGTATAATAATTGTATGCTAAAACAAAATAATATACAAATTGATTATACTACTTATGGTGATAATTATCAATTTAAGTTACCACTAAATATTGATTACATGATTCCAAAAGATGATTCTGTAAGGTTATTAAGTCAAATTATTGAGGAGATGAATTTAGAAAAATTATATAAGACTTATTCTCGAGTTAGAGGAAATAAAGTAACCCCTAGACAACTTTTGAAAATTATAATATATGCAAATATGAACTGTATTTATTCTTCAAGAGAAATAGAGAAAGCATACAAAAGAGATATTAACTTTATGTATCTTCTAGGCGGAGCCTCTCCTCCAGATCATTCAACAATTGCAAGATTTCGTAGTATTCATTTTTCACCAATAAGAAAAACTTTGATTGTACAGTTTACAAACTTCCTTGGAGATATCAAGGAGATTTCAATGGACACTCTATTTATTGATGGCACAAAAATAGAGTCATCTGCAAATAGATATACTTTTGTTTGGAAAAAAACTATAAATAAAAATATAGCTAAAATGATGAGTAATATATCTGACTTCATATTAAAATGTGAAATTGATTTTGGTATTAAAGTAATTTATAAAGATAAAATCAAAATCTACCATTTGAAGAAACTTTTAAAGAAACTAAAAAAAATATCAAAAGAATCAAACATAACATTTGTTCATGGAAAAGGAAAGAAAAAATCTCTGGTCCAAAAATCTATAGAGCAATTAAATAATTATGTTGATAGATTGAAAAAGTATACTAAAGACCTTCATATAATGGGTGAACGAAATAGTTATTCTAAAACAGATAATGACGCAACTTTTATGAGAATGAAAGAAGACCATATGAAAAATGGACAACTGAAACCAGCATATAATATACAATTTGGTGTAGATTCAGAATATATAGTTTGGGTAAGTTCAAGACATCAACCTACTGATATGACAACATTAATACCATTTTTAAAATCTATTGAGGACTATACAAAATTTAAATATCCTAAAATAGTTGCTGATTCTGGATATGAAAGCGAGGAAAACTATACATTTTTAGAGTGTAATAATCAATTATCTTTCATAAAACCTGCAAATTATGAAATTAGTAAAACTAGAAAATATAAAAATAATATTGGACATATTGATAACATGGATTATGATGAAAAAAATGATTATTATATTTGTAAAAACAACAAAAAACTACTTGCTAATAAAATAATAAATAGGAAGTCAAAAACAGGTTATAAAAGCGAAATAACTTGTTACACTTGTGAAGAATGTCATGATTGTCAATATAAAAGTAATTGCATTGAGAGAAGTAATAGTAAGGTTTCTCTTGAAAATAGGACTAAAAACTTACAAGTATCTAAGTTGTTTCATGAAAAAAGAAAATTTAAATAGAATTATGAGCCCGGAGGGGTGTGAACTTAGAGTGAATAGAAGTATACAAGCAGAAGGAGCTTTCGCTCAAGTAAAACAAAATATGAAATTTAGAAGATTTTTAAGCCGAGGTAAAGAAAATGTTCTATCAGAGTGTATTATCGTAGCGATAGCTCATAATATTTCTAGGCTACACAATAAAATAGTAAAAAATAAATGTGGAATATATCTTCATACTTTAAAAAAGCATTCTAAATTTATTATTTATAATCAAATATTATCTGAAAAAATGGTATTTTTATACCTTATATTTGTCATGCATAATTTTACTTAAAAAATAAACTATATATACAAAAATTAAAAATATATCCATTAAGATAAGTAAAAAGAGCTCTCACAGAACAAATTTAATTTGCCCATGCGACAGCCCCATTTCGTGGATTTCAATGGTGGAGACGAGGTGAGTCTATAAGTGGTTATTTGATTATTTTGTTGGTTTTTATAAATGTAGGTATATAGCTATTTATATAAAATCAAATTCTCTTTTTTCATAACTTTTTTATGTATATATTTTTGTGATTGGGGTATAACTTCTTAAGTTCTATAAGTTGGGTCATTAATAAATGTCTATTGTTTAGTCAATTTATAATATAATAAATCTTAAATAATGCAACTATTCTAAGTGGCTGTTATTTTTATTCATACATATATTTATATACATTTATGAGATTCAAGTAAGAATATTTTTATACTCTAATTTTCAAATATATTTTCTTAAAATGATAACAGTTCTATATTTAATTAAATTTATATTTTATTGTAATTATGTAAATATAAACTAATCTATTCTCTAAATATATATTGTGATATAATTATATATAAATTAAAATAGGAGTATTCTGTAAAGATCTTCGCTATACTCTTATAGAAAGGATACTTAATATATGGCTGTTAATTACCTAGATAACAACAATTTAGAAGATTTATATGATGAAATGCAGGCCGTATATCTTAATGATGATAGACCTTGGATAATCGGATATAGTTCTGGAAAAGATAGTTCTTGTGTAGTTGAACTTACATTTAGAATGCTTAAAAGACTACCCAAAGAAAAAAGACATAAAGAGATTTATGTAATCTCATCTGATACACTTATAGAAAATCCAATAATACTTGATTATCTAAAAAATAATATAGACAAGATAAATAAAAGTGCTACTGAACATGATTTACCTATAAGTGCACAGATTGTATACCCAGAACTCAATGATAGTTTTTGGGCCAATATAATTGGTAGAGGTTACCCTACTCCAAAGTCTATTAAATATCGTTGGTGTACTGAAAGGCTTAAGATAAAACCATCCAATAAATTTATAAAAGAAAAACTAGAACAAAAAGATGTTATTGTACTGCTTGGGGTTCGTAAAGAAGAAAGTTCTGCTAGAAAATCGAGAATCGAAAAAAGAGAGATAGAAGGTTACCTTCTTACCCCACATGAAACCTTGAGAGGTAAAAATAAGTTAGCTTATGTATATACCCCTATAGTCAATTTTAGTACAGCAGATGTTTGGGATGTACTCTATCATCAAAATGATAATTTCATAGATTTTGGTGGTGAATTTGGACCATCACCATCTACCTCATGGGGAACTGATGCTATGGAATTATTTCAAATGTATATGAAAGGTTCTGGTGACTCAGATGAATGTCCATTTATAGCGGATGAAGCTAGTGCTAAAAGTAGCTGTGGAAATAGTAGGTTTGGATGTTGGATTTGTACTGTTGTAAAAGAAGACAAATCATTAAATGGATTTATTGAATCTGGTCATGACGAATTAAAGCCACTTTTGAAATTCAGAAGTTGGCTAATTTCTGAGAGAGATAAACCTAAAAACCGTAAAAAGCACAAAAGAAATGGCTCTGTCATCAAAAAAGATGGTAAAATTATGTTTGGACCATTCACATTTGAAGCAAGGCAAACCATTTTAAGAAAACTTTTAGAAACTCAACTTGAAATGCAGAAATTCTATCCTGAGTTACAACTTATACAATTAGGAGAACTTAAAGCTATAGATGATATTTGGGATAACGAAGAAGACTTAACTGGTAATATATTATCAAAAATATATAAGGAAGTTATAGGTAAAAAACTACCATGGTCTGAATATAAAAAATCAGTATTTGATGACATTACTTTAAATATTATATCTGAAAAATGTAGTAAATATGATATAAATATTGATTTATTTAATAAATTAATGATAGATACAAATAAATATAAGTATTTTAGTAATAATACTAAATTAAAAACTTCCATAGAAAGAATATTAAATCAACAGTGGCTTCATCAAGATATTATTGAAAAGATTGAAGAAGAAAGCAACAAGGAGTTAAAATATGAAAATAAATAAACTTGTATTAAAAAATTTCAGATCTTATGAAGAAGAAACAACATTCAATCTAAGTACTACTAGTGACAAAAATATTATATTGATAGGTGGTAAAAATGGTGCTGGTAAATCCACAATATTTGAGGCTATAAAGCTATGTATATATGGACCTATGGCTTATAAATATCAAGGTTTCAACGCTTCATATATATCTCAAGTTAAATCTAACATAAATAATAATTCTCTAATAAATAGTAAGGTTGATACCTTAGTATCAGTAGATATAGAAATCAGTGAAGGTACTGAAGAAAATATCTATACTTTAATTAGACAATGGACTCTTAAAGATGAAAAATTAAATGAGACATTTTTAGTTTATAAAAATTTTTCAATTACACCATTAGATGCTGATGAACTTAACTATTTTGAGAATTATATTACATCTATTATTTCTCCTAAAATCTTTGATTTTTTCTTTTTTGATGGAGAACATCTGTATGATTTTTTTATAGGTAAAAATTCAAATATACATTTAAAAGAGTCTTTATTATCTCTTTGTAATTTTGATACATTTGATATTTTAAAAAAAATGTTGATTTCAACTAACAGATCTAATAAGAATGTTTCAGATGAGATTAATATTATAAAAGATAACTATTTAAATTTAGAGATGGAAATCAATATCTTAAACTCTCAAGAAGAAAATTTTTCTTATGAATTACAAAAAATTTCAAATGAAATTGAGGAATTAGAACAAGAACAATTAGAAGTAAAAAAAGAATTCAGGAAGAAGGGCGGAGTCCTAGCAGAAGAAAGAGAAACTCTTAATTCTAGAATTGCTGAATTAGAAGGAAAGAGATTTATAATTAATCAAAATATAAAAGATTTTTGTAATGAGATACTTCCCTTTTTAATTGTAAAAAAACAAATATCAAATTTAGAAAAACAACTTAAAACAGAGAATGATAGTCTATTATATTCTCACCTTAAAGATAAATTAAATATTGAGTATATAAAAAACCTACTTTCAGATAAGATTATGCCTTCTGCCTTAGATGAAATAGCTTTAACTGTTTCTGAAGCTTTAATAGAAGATATAAAACCAGATAGTTATGAAGAGAGCTTTAAATCTATCCATAACCTTTCTGATGATGAGAGTAGAAAATTATTATCTTTGATAAACACTATTTTAAATTTTGATAATAATTCTATAATTAATTCTTTTGAAGAACACAGAAGTATATCAAATGAATTAGCCAATATAAGACACAAGTTAAATACTAGCCTTAAAGATGAATCTTTAAATACATATATTAATGATATGTCCAATTTATCAAGCAAAATTGATTCTTTATTAAGATCAAAGAATTTACTAATTACTTCTTTAGATAAATTAAAACTTGAAATAGCTGAAGCTAAAAATAGAAGGGATAAATCTAAGGCTAAATATATATATTTACTTCAACATAATAATATTGTTGATATATCTTCTAATCTTATACTTATGTTAGACGAAATAGTAACAACATTAACAGAAACTAAAATCAAACTAATTCAGGATAACTTTATGTATATATTTAAAAAGATAATTCAAAAAGACAATTTTATTAGCTACATAGATATTGATGCCAACTTTGATATTTCTTTATATATAAATAAAATATATAACTCTTTAGAACTTGAAAATTTAGCAAAAAATATAGGAATTGAAGGAATGGAGAAAAAGTTGGGAAAATTATTTTTTGATGATTTATTTAATTTATATAGCGTAGAAGATAAATATGAGCTATTTAATGTTATAAGAAATAATACTCAATCTACATTTTTAAATATAAGAACTAAAGTTGACATAGATGAATTCTCTAGTGGCGAGAAACAAATATACATTCTTTGTTTATATTGGGCTTTACTTAAATCCTCAGATATAGAAATACCATTTATTATAGATACTCCTTATGCTAGAATAGATGATACTCATAGAAATAACATTACTAGTGAATATTTTTCTACAATAAGTCATCAAATTATAATACTATCTACTAATACTGAAATAGATGAGAAATCATATAAAATAATAAAACCTAAGTTAAGTAGAGAATACTTACTTGAATATGATAGCAAAAACAAAAAAACTATACAGAATAAAGGATACTTTTTCGAGGTGTAATTATGGGATTTAAACTTAAAACATCAACACAAACAAAAGAAATATTTGAAGAGTTAGGATCTAGAATGAATTTGAAACCATTTGCTCTTTGTAAACTAGCTATCTCAATCTCACTAAGTGATAGCGAGCCAATTGATCACTATGAAAACATTGATAATAATGGTCTTGAGCTTAATAGACAAACTATAACCAATCAATATGATGCTTTATTTAAAACTTTATTTGAACAACATACAGGTAGACACTTAAGTGATGATGAATATTTTCCTAACCAAGTCAAGCTTCACATAGATAGGGGTGCCATTATGCTTAAAAATAGATACAATTATTCCAGTAATTTAGAACATTTTATCACTCAAATAATACAAGAAGATAACAATTTATAATATGATTCAATATGTATCTAAGAAATATATTTAAAAAGTTAAAATTTTTAGATTTAATATATAGGATAGACAATAAATAAAATTGTCTATCCTATTGATATAATTCTTTAAATTCATCTAATTATTAATCAATTAAATCTTCTTTTGAATGGAGCAAGTGCATAGGTTTTATTCTATACTGGTAACAACATATTTTATTATATGAGCAATATCTACAAGCATGTTCAGATACTTTATACCCTCCCTCAACTACAATATTATCTTTTTTAAAATACCATCCATCATTAATTCCAAGAATATAGTCATTTATATATTCATTTGCATTTAGTAGGTTTAGACGATTTCTAATATCAATTATTTTATTTTTATTTGTTACATATAAATTATGATTTGATATTTTGCCTATCCAACAATGATATAGTTCTCTATCAACTTTATATATTTCACACTCCTCTGTAAAATATACTCTTTTATTATCAACTATTTTATTTTTTAAATATTCTAAGTTATCTACTATAATTTTATTAATCTCATATTTGATGAAATAATTACCATAAATAGGTTCTAGTGTATCTGGTAAAGATTTTTCAAGATAATCCAGTCTTTCACCATCAGTCCATTTTTTGAGTAAGTTAAGCTTTTGGTCCAATGATAGTTTTGTATGGTATTGTAAAATTTTCTTCCAAGCAATACTAATATAATATTTTATGATTTCTCCTAAATACATCTTAACTTGTAACTCATCTTTATAATGTTTTGCAGCATCATTAATAACATAGCAATACATAAATTTATAGGGACAACAGCTAAATGACTTTATAGCATCTGTATGCCATTTTTTATCTATTTTAAAACACTCTTTTGGCTCTTTATTAATTGGAGAAGTGAAATTTTCAATATTTCTGCAATTTGATTGATCAAAGTCCTTTCCTATATTCATAAACATATTTAAAATATAGTATGGTGTATGTTTACACTCTCCTTGATTTTCAATATAACTTAACTTAAGTGAAATGATTGGGTTATTTATCAAATAATATAATCCTTGAAATAATATACAACGCTTATATTTTGCATAGTTTATACAAATTGTATGTATAAAGGAAGAAATATTTTTTGATATAATAAAATCATCACTTAATGGCCATGGTAAATCAGCTATATCATAATTAATCATATTTTCATTTGATAGCATAGTTAAATGATAGCATTTTTGTCTCAAACTATTATTTTTATAATTTGCTGCTTCTGAAAGAATATCGCCTTCTAATTGCTCAAAATCACGCACCAACCAATTAATATCAGTATCTTCTTTGCTATCTAAATAATATGCCATAGTATCCTTTATTGTGTTTAAGTCAATCTTATTAGTTTCATCATCAATATGAATAATTTGATTTTTAATTTCATCCATTAATCTTTTTTCTTCTTCTAACAGAGGTTTCCAAGCTTTTTCATCATTTAATATTTGCAGCAAATCCATAAAATGCTTTTTACTTGTTTGTGATTTATTGCAAAATATTTTATTTGCAATTTCATTAATGTTTTCAATTACTTGAATAAAGCGATTATATTGATCTATAGTTAAATTAAGATAACTAAGATTATCTAAATTCCTCATTTTATTTTCATTTCTTTCTTTAAAATATATTAGTTTTTTTATTTGATCAATAAAATCTTTCACACTCATACCATTAGATGCTTTATCAATACCAACATAAAAACGTAAACTTTCAAATACCTCTAATGGATGAATGTCATGCCATACATCTAAATTTAAACATTCAGCTAAATCTCTACTATTTAATATAAGTTTATGATTCTTCAAATCCCACATATTATGAATTGCATAAATAAATTGTCCAATTGGATAACTGAGAAAAGGCTTAACTTTAAATTCATCTGGATAAAATATTTGAAATATTTTATTCATTTCTGTGCCCTTAGAACCATAAAATTGCTCCTTCATTCTTCCGACTGAACGGATCCCTTTTTTATTTTTTGTTTCATCAAATATATTACAAACTTGATTGACAAATTGCATTGTAGAATCATATTTTATTAAAATCTTACTTCTATGACATAGTTCTTTTTGAAGCTCTTTTGATGTATCTATAAGTATCTTCTGATGCTCATTCTCATAATTTTGAATACTACCTTCACTTTTATTTAATATATATCTAATATCCTGATTACTCTTATGATTAAAAAGTTCATCAATATACTTAGAATTTAAATTTAAGTCTGCACCAAACTCATTTCTGCTTACCTTAAAAAAATTACTTTGTTCATTAATTACACCATTCACAACTTCAGCAAATATACTACCAACTTCTCTGTGATTAGCAGAATCATTATTATCAATTTTTATATTACTCTTTGGAATTTGAAATATTTTAATTAGATGGTCATATATATCATTCCAAAATTCATAAATATGATTGAATTCTTTATTGTAACAATTTAATACAATTACATTATGATCTCTTTCTAAATCTCTTAACAATCTTAAGTGAATTGGATTTAAATGATATACACCATGAATTACTATAGTTTTATATGACTTACATTCAGTAGTAGCTAGATTACGAACATACTCTAGTTCTTTTGATGAGTATCCGATTTTATCAAGTAAATCATCTTTAGAATTAAATTTCCAATATTCTAAAGTCTTATCTGAGATATTAAATAATCCATGTTGGTCAAACAGTTCATCAAATATTTCAAAAATATGATCTTCATCATAATTATGATTTAAACTTTTTTCTTCTGTATTCTTAATAATATCACTAATTTCTTTTATCACACATTTATGAATTACATCACTTAACTTTGATTTAACCCACAATGTATCTATCCACTCAGGTTTCCAATAATTTTTGTTTCCATCAATGTATATTTGTTCTAAAAGTCTTTTAAATATCTTTTCTTTAAAAACTTCTTGAATATCATTAGTTGCTGAAAATTTATTAAATACATCCTTACTGTAATAATCTTTTAAGAGCAAATCTTCGGATTCAATCAAATATTTGCAAGAATCTAGTATAGATTTTTTATTTTTGGCAAAAGCTTGTCTTAAATCCTCTGTATTTGAATCATTAAGTTCATTAATTAATTTAGATACATCTTTATATCGCTCTATATCACTATGAGATTTAAGCCAATTTGGATAAAGTTCTTTTATTAATAAGTCTATAGTAGAAATACATGGAAAAGTATTTCTACCATAAAATTTTCTCATTCCTATTGCTAATACTTCAGAAGAACAAAAATGAGGTGCTCCCTCTATTTCATTCCAGAAGATTGCATCTTTCAATTGTACAGAATTCTTATATGTATAAATTTTCATACTATTTTCCTCCACCTTACATTAGATAATGTGCCCAACAATTTTTTTTAGAAGTATTATTTTTTTCAATTATTTCTTCATCCACCATAAAGTAAAAAAATTTTTTTGAACGTGTTAATGCCACATATAAAATTCTTAATTCTTCTGATTGTATAGTTTCATTCTTCTTATTATTTTCACAATCAAAATTGGTTGATTCATAAATTAGGCACTTTCCATCAGCCTCTTTTAATTGCATATAGATCTCATTTGTATCTTCTCTATAAATAAATTGTGTTGATCCTCTTGACTCTGTTATATCATTCATTGTAAATGGCATGATTACTGTATGATACTGAAGACCCTTAGATTTATGTACTGTTGTACATAATACACTTATTTTTTTTTCCAAAAAATGAGTTTTAGACAAATCAATATCAATCTCTTGCATTGCAAAAATACCAATAGTTAAAATTTGATGTATCTTATTAAGTGTTAAATAGTCTATTTTATTATCATCTATTAATTTTTGGAATAACTGAAATAAATTTTGACGATACTCATTTCTAGCTTCAATGAGCTTATTCTGGTTACATATATCATTAAAATCATTAGTTTTATATCTTTCTGGCACATAGTGTTCCCATGGTTTAATTTCATTAACAATCATACGAAGTACCTTCAAAGTTGGGCTATTCTTTAAATTTGGATGTTTTTTACCATAATTATATAAGACATCATAATATTTTCGTAAAGATACATGATTATTTCCAGACCTAATTCTTTCAAAAGTTTCAATATCCATTTTTTCAAGAGTTTCAGCATCCAATTTTTCATAAGCTTGATACAGCTTTATTTTAGACTCTTTAATTCTGAAATCACTATAAGGAGTTTCTAAAATACTATATCGTTTAGCACCATCTTCTGTATTCATCAAAAACTCAACTAATTTATAAAAATCAATAACAGCATCAGTATTATAAAATAATCCACCATTATCAAATTTAATTTCATATTCTTTATTCTCTCCAAACAAAGCACGTATTTGATCAACCTCATAATTATTTCTTGTCAAAATAGCAATTTGTCCATCTTCATTATTTCTTTTCATTCTTTTAACACAATTATCTACAAGTTCTATCAAGTCATTTTCACTATATTTAAATTGTTCATAACACCCTTGATAAATTCTTCCAATTCCTTTTTGAGCCACTAATTTATCTTTATTTTGATAAGAAAAAAAATCCTTTGGCATTTTAGAGAATACATCATTTATTTTTTTTACTAAAGGTTCCTCTGTTCTATAATTTTTTCTAAGAAAACATGATATCCAATTTCTTTGTCGAAATTTAGTATCTATACATGTAAGTTCTAAAAATGAAGTTCTTTCTGCACCTCTAAATCCATAAATACACTGTTTTTCATCTCCGACAACAAAAAGTGCAATATTGAAATAGTCTGCAAAAAATCTTATTAATTGTATCTGTTTATTATCTGTATCTTGAAATTCATCTATAAACAAGTATTTTTCATAATTTTCTTTAGTATTATTCATACAACTAGTTTCTATCAATTTATCTTTGACCTTCTCTAATTGAATAACTAGCTCATTCATTGAAATAAAGTTTTGACTACAATTAAAACTATCATATTCACTATTTGTAGAAATAAGTACAGACTCTATAAAATTTTTCATACGAATAGTTCCCTTCCCTACATCAGGACCCACAATAGAAGCATGTTTTATTCTATCAAATTGAATCTTACGATTAATAAGAAACGAACGTAAAGCAAGAATATGATTAGCAATTTCATAAATATTTATATTATTAAAATCATCTATAATTTCCTTAGTTATCTCATCATTAATATATTTTCTTAAAATATTCTCTAATTCAAACTTTCCGCTTTTTAATGAGAAACTATTAGAAAGACCTAATAAATGAGCAAATTTAGATAAAATATATTTTGTAAACGAATCTATTGTTTTAATTTTCATTCTACCTAACTGCTCTAATAAATCCATATATACTTTATTATGTGTTAACTCAAAATACTGCATAAAATGTTTCATTAAGCGCTCCTTCATCTCATCTGTTGAGTTATTGGTAAATGTTATCATAGATATTAGATCACTAATAGATTCTTTAGAATTTCTATAAATAATCTCCATATGTGCAACAAATGAAACTCGATCAACCATAGTATATGTCTTACCTGTACCAGCACTTGCAGTTACAACAATGTTTTGACGAAGAGGTGAATGTTCAACTATATATTGATCAAAATTAAATGAAGTAAAATTGTCTGCAATACATAATATGTTCCACAAAGCTTGATCTAACAGATCTTTTGGTGTAAATTCTTGTACAATAAAATTGTCAGGTTTCATTTTGACAATCGCTTCTATTCTCTCTCCATTAATAATTTCAATATTATCATGATTAGTAAATAGATTGTCAATGTTTGTATCATCATTAGATAAATCTATAAAATACATATTGAATAAAAATAACAATTCATTTTCTTTATACTTATTTAAAAATCTTTTTTCATATTCTAACAATACCTTTTCTTTTTCATCTCTTGTAAAATTAACTAATATTAAAAACTGCTTTATTCCTTCTTTACGTTCATTGCAACAAATTTCCAAAAGTGATTCTATTTCGCAACCTGTCTTAACTATACGTAATTTAGAATAAGGAACAATTTTAGATAATTTATGTGATTTTGTTAATTCTTCTTGTAAAGCAGAAGAAAATCTTATCAATTCCATTTCTTCATCATTAACTTCATTCGATTTGCAAAGTTGAACTACTTCTTCATTAGTGTTGTCTATTATAAAATTAATACCCAACTCTTCTTCTCGCTTAAGTTGCTCTTTACTTAGATCTACATATTTTTTACGTTCACTTAAAAGAATATATCTTCTCGCAATATTATAATAACTGTCATCGAAATCTACTTCACTGCTTATAGTATTAAAAATTATATTAAGTGCATTTATAAAACGATGGTAAAATATATCTTTATTCTGAAACCAATCTTTTGTAATTACAAGTTTTGTTGAACAACAATAATCTAAGTATAATTCCTCATACTCTTTATCTGTCATATTAGGTATTGCTACCATTCGTCCTATTTTACATATTGGTAAATGTATGTTATTTCTTTTTAAAAACCCTGAAAAATCTCTCATCATTGTAAATACATAATCATTTGCTTGTTCTGCTGGGTGCCTTTCACCAGTTTTAAATCTTTCATTTTCATACTCTTTCTTTACATATATAATAAAATTACTTGACATATGATCAATCATTTCTACAGTATAGCCTTTTACCTCTATTATTAATATGCCTCTATTTGGTATAACCATAGCAATATCACATTCTCTTGTCTCAACTTTAAACCTATGTTGTCCTACATAGCAATCATCATTAATAGCTTTTTCTATCCATTCACATACCTTACCTTCAGCACTATTTCCATGGTATAAATCTTCATAGATACGGTCCTCTTGATTAGGTTCAATCTTTCCCATTTGATATCCTCCCTAGGTATAGGTTTATTAAGAATTTAATATTGCATCCTTAATTACTTATACCATTATCTTTCTAGTATAATTAATATATTATATTTACTTTTTACTTGATTATACTTATTTAGTAGATCTTGTTTATACACATTAATTTGTATTATTTTTTATAATAAGTATATATTATTATTTAATTTTATATATATTTAAAGTTATCACTATTTTGATATATAGAATTCTATAAGTTCTAACTATGATAGGAAATATTAAAATAAGACATCTCTAAGTATTTTGATATTAAATTTAATATAATTTTATCTCTTCAAATATTTATTCAGGGCTTTATATTAATATGTTTATTTATAAAATTAGACATATACTTTTAAAAACCTTTATTTTATGCTATTATTTTACTTGAAAAACAAGTACATAGATTAATATATTTTCTACTTCAACATAGACATGCTATATATAGCTTCTAAAAGAGTATCTCACATACAAAAATATTACAATATATTACTTGATTCCAATAAAAGTATACCTACTATAAGACAAATAAACACTAAACTGAAAACCTGCTTATCAGAAGCTGAAAAACAAGGTCTTATACAACGTAACTATTGTACTATGGTAAATATACCAGTTGAGAAAAAGGAACATAAGCTTGAAATATTGACTCTTGAACAACAAAAGAGTTTTATAAAAGCTATAGAGTGGTCTAAATTAGAAGTACTATTTTTGGTTGCTCTTAGTACTGGACTTAGATTAGGAGAATTATTAGGACTTGAATGGTATGATATTGATTTTAAGAAATTTAGTTTAACAGTTAAAAGAACACTTCAAAGAACATATTTTATAGATAAAAATGGAAATAGAGAGCTTAAAGTATTAAAGCAAGAGCCAAAGACATCAAATTCTTACAGAACTGTACCTACTCCAAAGGATGTCTTAAATAAATAGAAAGAACATAAAACAAATCAAAATACAGATATATTAAAGGCTAGAGAATTATATAGAAATGATAATTATGTATTTTACAATGAATTAGGTATCCCTATAGATGATAAAATACCTTTAAGGAATCTAAAATCTATATTAAACAGTTTAGATATAGATCCTATAAAGTTTCATGGTCTTAGAAAAACTTATGCAACTAGACTTGTTCCGCCTAAAACTGTGAAAGTTTTAATGGGTCATTATTATATATCAATAACTTTAAATATATATACTCAAGTTATGGAAGATAAGAAAATTGAGACTGTAGAAAAATTTAATAAAAATACTCTCCTACTCTTAATAAAAAATCTATATATATATTCTATTATTTGAGCACTATATGTGTATACTAATATTTTTATTTTTAACATTAGTATCATAAACAAAAGGTATACTCTTATATAAATTAAATACTTTTAACTCTTCTACATTACTCACACTTAAAGAACTCTACATATTTGTATGTAATCTCACATACTTAATAAACAAATTTAAATTATCTTTTTTTACTGTATCATTTAATATTTCTTTAAGTGTTTCAATATCTATATCCCAAGGATATCCTACTTTTGTATTATTACTATTCCAAAATATATTTGGGTTTATCTCAATATTTATGAACTCCTCAAAAGGAGTACAATTTCTATAATATTCTTACTTTCTTTCTCGGTTTACTATTAGTATTATAAAAATATAGCATCATTTTTTTAATGGCATCCTTGACCTCGCTACATTGTCTATATGCTTCATTTATAGATTGGTCAAACTTTTTTCTCTAATACTTTCTATGCCATCTTGAAAATCAAGTTTTGCTTCAGTCAATACCTTTGATTTAGCTTCTATTCTTAAAATATAATTATTACATAGGACAATAAAATCCTTCTCAATATATTTTTTATTAATTTTTAAAAATATATTTTTATATATATTATTCTTTCCAAAAACATTAGACAATGATTCATATGCTTTTTTCATAGAGGATACTTTTATATGTGTGTCCTTGAGAATTGTCTTTTCCAATTTCTTTACTTATCCAAACTTTTTTATATAATTTATGCAGTGCATAAAAATTTCTTGGCAAATACATACTTTTTTGACTTATTATCTCTATCTCGCTATTATTATTTAAAAGAATATTAAGTAAATCATATTTTTTAAGTTCTTTATTTCTTTCTAATTCATAAAAATATACTTGAGTAAAGTCCTTAAAATGTATTCCTTCAACTTTAAATATTATCTTCATTATGATTATTTTAAATTTAACCCATAAACCTTTAGAAATATTTTTTAGATAATAATTACTATTATTTAAATATAAATTTTTTAGAAACCTAATAAGAATATTATCTGACACTAAAATTATATCTTCTATATTATCTAAAAGTAATATAATCATATTAAAATTTTCCTCAAAATTATTATCTTTTAATACAGTTTTGCATATTTCTTTATTTTCTTAAAAAAACTAACATATTGTTCTAAACTAATGCTAGGTAAATCAAAAAAATAAGTCCTGAAGTAATCAAAATAAAGGTTATTCATTAAGACCTATTTCAATCAATTTGGAATAGTTTTTTAAAGGATAATAATATATATTTTCTATATTTTTTAAATAAGATGCAAGTTTTTATATCTCTTGTTTATAATCATCAATTTTTTTTTTCTAAATATATTGATATTTTCATAATAAAGTTCATGAATATATAGCATCAAATTTAATGAAATATGCATACTTTTATTACATTCTTTATAACTTTTTTCTTTAAAATACATGATACAATTATGATAAAAAATCATGCAGTTAAATAAGTTCTATATATCTTAACTTCTATATTGTTCAAGGTATTTAATTAAATCCTGTATATGTCTATCTAAAAAATTATCATAGTTGCTATTTATAATAGAATTTTCTATACCTTCGATTTGTTCTAAGTTAATTTTAATCACTTCTTTCATACAATATAGTATTTTTATAAAGTAATTATATATTATAAATTAAATTTAAAAAATACTTTTTAATGATTATATTTAAAATTCATAAAATATTCATCTATATTTTAATTTATTTTTTATATCAAAACCTCTTTTTCTGTGGTTGAGGTATGGTTGGTGGAGACGAATCGAAAGAATAATACCCACGATTTAATTAATTGAATTTTATATTATTAAAGTTTTGCTAATCATTATGCCTTAATATCCTTACTAAGCTTTTAACTTTTAAATTCTTAATCTAATTTAACCTCATTAATCATGTTATAGAAAATTTTATAATATCTTCTAATATAGATAATATTGAATCTTCAATGTGTCAATGTAGAATAATATGATAACACAATTATTTAGAATATCATCGTTTTTGTTGCTATATAATATATCATTCTATATTTAATTTACTATCTATTTATTATAGGTCAGTTAAAACTTGAATAATCACAATTTTCATAAATCATCATTTTATATTATCTAAATTTACCAAAATATACTTATAGTAAAATTATTCTTACAATATTTATCATCAAGTTTTAATTTCATTTCAGACTATTCCTATATAAAAAACTTACTTTATTTTTTAATAACATATCATAAAATCTCCATATATTACTATTCTTTTCATATTTATCATCACTCTTTTTTTGACACAAGTACTCAAGAGGTGAGTTTGTTTTTTTCCTTTCCCTTTCACTCGTAATAAATTTATTTTTATTTTTTGTTGGTGCATATTTTTTCCATATATATTCTTTCAATTCTGCTGTAAATAGACTTGATTTCTTGTTTTTCACCTTATAAAATATTTCATATTTTAATAACCAAAATTCATCTTTCCAACTAAAGCATCCATCTAATTTATTCTCTACTATTTCAAATAATTTAGTCCAATCTGGATTACATATATTCTCATAAATTTCTATAGACAGTATAGAATTAAAATCATCCATATTTTCTATAACATTCAATAGAATTTCTTTTTTTATATCATAAAATTCAAAAAAGTAATACAAAGATAATATAGAGTGTAATTCTTCATTATAATTCATTTCTATGTATGCTTTCATATTTTCTTCAATAATAACCTTATGTTGATTTAATACGTCTTTAACATAATTATTTATCTTAATATCATTTAATGAATCAATTAAATCTATGAAGTAGTTTCCTAATATAGGTTTCATTATTACTAAATTAAGTAATCTAGAAATTATAGTCTTATATATAATAAGTGAATTTGACTTAACTGTAAATTTAGTTAAAGCTATAAATAAATTTTTTAATGCTCCTTTTTGTCCATTTCTTTCTTTCTCTATACAAAAATCAATAAAATTATGAACAGTTCTAAGTTTTTCATTAAAGCTTTTATTTTTTATTTCTTCTTCATTCAAATAATTATATATATCAGCTATATTATTTGTATTTTCGAATGGAAATACTTCTCTTTTATTTTTCTCTACTTTTATTTTTAAATTTACTTCATTTAATTCTCTAAATAATTTATTATAAAAATTCGCTTGTTCTATTTCTTCATTATATGATAATTGAAAATCATCAACATATCTTACATAATTATAATCCCTAAGTTTTTCATCAATTTTACACATATAAATCTCTGATATGACTCTAGATGCAAATGTTCCAGTTGGAATACCTTGTGTTTCTCCATACTGGCATCTTTGAATTAATGAATCCAATCTATTAAAATATTCATTCTTATCTCTATTAGCCTTAGCGACTTTTTTAGTTACAAGCACCCATGGAATAGAATGAGTATATATACTAGGATAGAATTCTTGTATATCTGTAGTAAACAAATATCTTTTTCCAAACCTACATTTTTCTCTAATTTTTATATTATCTAAAAATGAATTACTATAAAAATATTTAGATATAGACTTCTCACTTCTATCTATAATAGAAATATAGTGATTTTTATTTTCACTTATATGTTTAATCAATCGTATATATGAATACATATTAGGCATTTTATAAATTCTTCTAGAATCGATATTTTTATATATAGTAAATTCAATTGGAATTGTATCTATATCAAACTTTATATCATTAGGTTTTGAATCTAATTTTTCTAGGTCTGCTGAAAATTTCTTATGTATATGATCACATGTAAATATTTTTTTATGAAAAATCTGTGATTGACTGTATTCTTCATTAATTCCAGTCATCTTTTTTGATATTGTTTTAAAATCAAAATATCCCCATCGTAATAAATAATTTATTGAAAAATAATTTTCTAATATCATAACTCTATAGCCCCCTTAGTCTGTCTAGTCTATTTTCATAATTAATTTATGATATATATCAATACATTTCGTGGATTTCAATGGTGGAGACGAATCGCAGGAATAATACCCACTACTTCATTTAAGCTAAGCTATTAATTATTTATAAGATTGTAAATATGTTGTTATATACAATCTTACTATCACTTAAAACAACTTCATTCAAATCTTCTTCTCGTTTATAATCTATTTTCGTTTGCATAGAATTTATATCATTTATAAGTAAATCTAATCTTAATACATCTCCATTAGAATATTTATCTATTAAGTGAAGTAATATAAACTCTGAAATTGCATGTTTTCCTTCAAAATGATATTGTATTCTTTTATCTACCATAATATAACTTACTAAAGGGAAATATGGTCTTGATTCTAATAATGGATGATAATCAAATATATAATCTAAGTTTTTTTCTTCTAATTCTATAAATGTTTTGTGTCGTCCTAGTTGCCACATATATACAGTGTCTATTTCTTTTGTAGCTTTTCTATAATTCATAGATTTGAAGAATACTTTATCCTGCCACTTACACTCTATAATTAAAACTTGATTACTAATATTATCATATATAGCTAAGTCAATATCACTTTTTAAGTCTTTATCTCTATATTTTATTTTTTTTTCAAAATATTTTTTACCCTCTACCACAACAATATTTTTATATTGTTTACATTTATCATAGATTTTATTTACTATAGATTGAGACACAGTATTTTTTCTATCTACAATTTCTATACCCCTATCATAATGCCCATTGACTATAGAGAATTGAAAGTCATTTAATATTATAGATGATGGTATAAATATTATATGTTCTCCATTATAAAATAACGGATACTCATTAATTCTTCCGCCATAATCTTTTGTAAATGTAAGATAATCTATGTATTTAATAATTTTATTATCGCTAATTCCTGTAGCATTAACCATTAAATTTACCAATTTATCTTTCTTATAATATATTACAAAATCACTTTCAATTTCTTTACCTAATATTGGATTAATTCCACACTTCCAAAGTCTAATATGTGATATATAAAATAAAAATCCTAATACATCTATTAATTCTTCGCTAGAATCAATTATTGAACTGCTAAAATTAGTCCCTATCTTATCAACATCACAAGCTATACATTGTTTACATAATTTATAAAGTTTTTCATCTATATCCTCATCTAATATATCTAACATATCGTATATACGTTTTATTCCTTTATAGTCTCCTATAATATCTTTGAATCTATATTTATTAAAAATATATTCTGAAACTGATGTTTTTATTATTTTATCAATTAATCCTCCACTTTCTTCATAATATATTTTTTGTTTATCTATTGGATCTATTATCTCAGGGTACAATAATTCATACTTATTATTATCTACTACCTCTATCTTAATTTTATCAATTCCCTTAGTATTTTCTATTTGTTGTGATATAACATTATTAGCAAACAATTCCATTATTCTCGAAATATATTTTTCATATTTATTTTTTTTCACATTACTATATTTTGAAATTTTAAAATTTGTATTTCTTTTTAATATTTCTTTTATAAACCATTCTATTGTTTTTCGTATTCCTTCTCCAAGCTCATGTTTTGATATGTCTGGTCCATAAAATCCTTCCTCTATTATTATCAACATATAATATAAGAACTCACTCGATTCTTCACCTAATTCTATACATATCTTATTTATTTCATTATTTATAACCTCATTACTTATCTGTTTAAGCTCATTCCTTATTTGTAAATCTATTTCCTTATCTATCATTTAATCACATCCTCGATTTATATATTTATAACATATCATAATTTTCTTTATTTTTCCATTTTATTGTGTTATAATTATCTATGTTCTAGTCTTTTATACAATATAAATGCTTACTTGACAAAGGGTTTAAGTACCATTTAAACAAGGAGGATTTAGTATGAGAGATTTAGTAACAATAATATACCATATAATTGGTATACTACTAGTAGTTACTGGTAGATAAAAACTTCTCTTTAGAGGAGTTTTTTTATTTACTATATTTTAAACTTAAAATGTATCAATAAAAATAAAAGAGACATTAGCATTTTACTAACATCTCTTTTTATTATTAGTGTTGCATCTGTAATCCTTATGTTTAATATATATTCAAAATTATAATATATAGATATAGACTTTATCACTAAATTTTGTATTTAAAATAAAATATCTTATATAAATTTATCTATTGAAGTAAAAAGTAATTATTTTTATTTCTAATCTTTATAATAGACAAATTCTTCTTCATTATATATATCCTTTTTCTATCAACTCATCATCTAAATCATTTTGACATATATGACATATTCCATCTTCTAAGATAGCTTTTACGGTTACAAAGTTATTACAACTCTTACACAATAATGATTCTCCATTTTCTTCTTCAAATTCTGATAGTAATTCATCAATCTCTTCTTCACATATTGTATAATTACTTTCAAATACATTATCACACTCATCACAGTACCATAGCATATCTGAATCTAAAATAAATAATGTTTCTTTATTACATCTATTGCAAAAACGTTCTTCATTGTTAGCCATAATTATTCTACTTTACAGTATAACTCCATTATTTTTATTATTTTGCTTGTACTTATTAAGTAGTTGTGAGTATCCTTGCCCTTTTTCCATAGTTTCTATATTTGTCCACCATAGATTGCCTTTATTAATTTTGTATATTCCATCTATAAGCATATAATTATCATCAAGATTTAGTACTGTAACTCCCTGCTCATTAAAAAAGTTAGTAATTTTAGCTTTATTCATTCCTTTAATTGACATATAAATACCTCCATATAATTATTTTCTGACTCTTACTTTAATTATATAAAATTAATTTTTCTATGTCACAGAATGCTTTTTTTAAAAATTCTTAGATAAATATATTTGCTCGAATACCATATCATATAGTCCTGTAATTAACTCAAATGTAAAAGTATATATTAACTTTATAGTATATTCATAATCATAGGTTAAATACATTAATAGTATTAATTGATATACATTTTTTTGTATAATATTTTTCTTATTATATAAATCTAAATTTCCTGTTTCTCTAAAGCATCCTCTACTTATTTTTTCTCGTATAAACATATATTCTGATTCTTTTCTGAATGATTTTATATCATTAGTTTCTCTATACCTCTTTAAATACTGTCTTACGATTGTTCTTGCTTGTTTTTTATATTTTGAATCACTTACAAATAGCTCTCTGAAATATACTTTTAAATCAAACAGATCTAATCTAGAAACTTTTCTTCCACCAAATAAAGAAAAACTATCTATCACCTCTTTACTCTCTTCTAACTTTTGATTGTATCCATCTACATTTATGCCTTCTGTTAAAATATACTTTATTCTTTTATTATCTATTTCATAAGTATTTTTACTTACCTTATATCGATCTTCCACTGTATAAAATAATTCAAATTCTCGTATTTGTTCATTCTCTAATTCATTTAAAATACTAATATATTCCCCAAATTCATTTCTCTTCTTTAGCAACTCTGTAAAAATTAGTAATGCATCATCAATAGGTAATACATTATCTCTATTTCTATTTTTTATATCTTCTTTGTATACAACATCTATTTGATTTAATATATATTTATCTATGTTGTCTAACATATCTAACTTAATATGTTTAGGTAATCTTTCTATAGTTATAATCCAATAATTTAAGCTCTGCAGCAACATATCCTATATATAGTCAATAAATAGTGATAAATTTAAATATTTTTTTCTTGTATCAATATCTCTGCCACATCACCTAAATTTTTTACTAACTCTTATATTCTATTTATAGGATCTCTTCTTACTATTTGCCTATTAACAGCAGTTTTTGAACTTATTTGATTTATATATCTACTATCTTCTTTAATTTTCGTACTAAAAAAAGATATGTCATTATCTATATTTATTTTATGTATATTAGCTACAACTTTATTACTTACATCTGATTTTAAGCTAAATACGTGATTTAAAAACTTTACTATATCTTCTTCTTCATAATCACTTAACGGAAATACATTTAGTATATGCCACTCTTCTTTTTTCTTCTTATCTTTCTCATATTTACTTTCTTTACCATCATAATTCCTAATATTTTTCATAAAAAAATCTGGTTTGTGTTTATTTATACTATTTGGATTTAAATCTGTAAAATAATACAATAAACTTTTTACCTGCTTTTCTAGTCCCTCCTGGCGAGAGTCATTATTGTTTTTTTCATTACAGTCATAATATCCTAATAATAAATGTTCTTTTACATATTTATCTACATTAAATTTTTGTAAATCCATAATTCCCTCCTGAATTATATAATAAATGCCTTTATATTTAATTTTATTGTAAATATTAAATATAAAAAAAGTATTGACTAAGTAGCCAATACCTTTTTGTGAATTTCAATGGTGGAGACGAGGGGAGTCTATAGGTGGTTATTTGATTGTTTTGTTGGTTTTTAAAATCTAATCATAAGAATACTTATACGCACTTTCTGCATATTTTCCTATACCTTTTTTCAATCTTTTTCTCTGTCATTGGGGTATAGTTGGGGTACCTATTTACAATTATACTTGAATGTATATTTTATTTGTTATCTAATTTAAATATCTTATATTAATTAGTTCTTCAAATATCTTTCTTCTTTCTCCATTATCTTTCTTAGAAAATTCTACTGTATTATACCATTCAATTAAGCTTTCTTTTTGAACACTATTCATTTCTCTATTTTCTAGATACACAAAAAAACCTATCATATATGTTATGTAATCTATTCTATTTGGATATTTCAGTTTATTATCTTCTATAAATCTAATTGTATGTTCAAGCTCCTTTAATGTAACTGAAATTAATTTTCTTATATCTTCTTTATCCAATTTACTTATAATACTAGCTTTTGCATCTGATGGTATTGGGCTAAAATTATTTTTATGACTTTTCCTTGTGTAAACTTCGTAAGCTGGATTTAGAGCTGCAAGAGGAATAGATATTTCTGTCGCTTTTACTAGAAGTAGACTTTCAAAACCAGCAGTCTTTAATATTTCTACAAATACATTTGCATATTCTTTATAAAAATCTACACCTTTAATTAACATCTCAGTAAGATTAACTTGAACTTCTGTTACAGTACTTCCTGCTAAATTAAGAACTTTAAACCACTCTTGCTGTTCACCTTCGGTTAAATCTCTTGCATAATTTACAGTATAATAATAACCTAAAAATTTATTTCTTATTTTAGTTAAAAGATCATGTACCTCAAATATTTGTAAGTCTCTATGCTCTTTTACATATTGTGAAAATACTTTTGGATCTTTATTATAGAGCTTTCCTACTGGTATTTGACATTTCTTTAATGATCCAGTATTCATTATAAATCTTCCTAAAGATATATCCAAGACTATACATTTAAAATCCTCATGATCTACATATGCCTTATAATTACAACTTAGCCTTTGTTGACCATCATTAACTGACTCCTTTCCAATTATATCTTCCTTAACATTTATAGGTTTTCTGTCTATAAATGTTACTTGTGGAACAGCTAACTCTTTATTTTCAATCAAATTTATTGATATAGGAGAAACAGCTGCTTTTCCGCTTAATTGAAAGTTCAGTAATTCTATACATTTTTCTATCCTCCATCTAATATAAGTCTGAAATATTGGAAGTGTCAATTTTCCTTCTTCAATTAATTTACACAAATGACCTAGTGACATTGGCTTAGATTCTTTTGTTGGGTCAAATGTAGAGTTTATTTCCAATTTTTTATTAATTTTTATTGACATAATTATCCTCCATTAGAATTATTTTAGTTATATAATACCGCGCTTGTATAATTTTGTCAATTTTTTATTTTAAATTATTTATAGCAGCACAATATTTTCAGCTTATTTTTAATATAAAGTGCATATTTTTTTAATGCTGCTATTTTAAAAAGCTAAATCATTTCTTGATTTTTAAATAAAATCAATATATTAAAGATATATACAAATTATTACTACTATTTAAAAATATTAAAATTAATGCTTCATTAACAAAAAACTTAATAATTAACCTAATAATAAGTTTTATATGTTTATTAATTAAATACTATTTATAAGCATTATATATTATTTATTATCAAGTTTTTAAAAACTTAAAATAAATACATTAAAACTTTATACACTTTTAATATATTCTATAAATTGGTTTTTACTATAATCTGAGTTTAAAATAATAAATTAATATAAAACTTATAAATATTTCTCTTTCAGACTCTATTAGTAAATTAAATAAGTTATTCGACTTTTCTAATAATTCTCTTTTTTATTATTACTAATATATCTCCTGATAACTTATTAATTGCTCTTATTTCCTTATAACTACTATTATAATATCTATCCCTTTCTAATACTTACCTATATATTCATTTAGTTACTAAAAGCTTAGCAATGTCTTAATCTAGCTAATTGTTAAAATCTATAATCAACTAATTATTATTCCTATATTTAATTTAACTCGTGTACTTAAATTACTTTTAAATATATTATATAATTTCGTGTTAAAGCACAGACCTATCAAAATCTATGGAAATAATTTAGAAACAATAACTACATACTAAAAAGTCTGTATAAATACTATAATTTTTAATTATAATATAATCAATATTTATATTTTTATAATAAACCCAAAATAAATCACTATTTATCTTTTAAATGACTTGTATATGTATGGTATGTTGAATCTTTAACCATGATTTCTTTTATTTTTTCTTCAGGTATATCCATTCTACTTAATAAAACCATAATAATTATACATTTTAATATCTCTATAGTTATACATATATCATTAAATTGTAAAATACCTTCATCATTAATTTTATAATGAGAATAGTAATTTCTTGTATTTATAATTTTATTTAGATATTCTTCTCCTTCAATTTCCTTACTAATCATCCTGGAATTTTTAGTAATAATATGAAAATATTTTTCATCAATCTTTTTAAATCTATGAGCTAATGAAACTCTTTCTAAAAATCCCTTCTTTATCCAATTACTTATATTTTTAGGTTTATATTTAGAACCTACTTCATTAAAAATGGGTCTTAGCAAATTCTTGATTTCTTCTTTTTTTAAAACTTTGTCCAATGAATCCCCCAATTTTTCTGTTTTTATTTCATCGTCTGATATTCTTAAATCATAACCTTCTATAATTTTGCAACAATTTAAAAATAATTCTTGAGCATTTAACTCATCCTTTTTATTAATATTAAAAAACATATTTCTTGGTAATTTAAATGTATCATCATTATTAAACTCATACCAGTTTTCAAAGTAAAGTGTTAATTTATCTTCAACATCTTCTAATTTTGTTCTCATTCCTCCAATTCTATTATGATGCAATAGATTATATGAAAAATCATAATTAAAAAACAACCATACCTTATTATCTTGATTCTGTATTTCTAACTTAATATCTCTTACATAAGATACATATCCACATAATATTCCGAAAAATCTCATTATACATGATATATCTTTAAATACCTGTTCGTCATTTACAGTATTCTCATATTCAACATAAACCCTTGGAATATTTCTTATTATAAACTCTACCTTTTCATTTAACTTGATGTTGTCAGATGTAGCTTGTATTCCATAATCTATATATATTTTAGTATTTTTATTTTTTAAAACTATTCTATCAATTTTATTTTCGAATACACAAAATTCATTTTGTTCTGTATAGCCAAGGTGGATTCCATTCTCATCTATCCAATCAGGTAGTTCATCAATTTCAAATGAAAAAGATGTTATATTATTTATATACATATTTTTATCATTAATAAAATCATTCTTATATAAAATAGCTTTTTCTACTTTATATGAATATCCATTAGATGTGACTTTTTCTCTTCCTTGAGTAAATACTTTATATTTATTACCTCCATCATATCCCAAAAAAGAACATGGAAAAACTGAATCTTTATCTTTCACATAAAAAGACATTTTATTATTATCTATTTTTAATTCTCCTATACTTTCACTTTGATATTCTCCCTCAGATATACTCCACTTTCCTTCGCATTTTTTCATATTTATTTAAATACCTTTCCGTCTATTATCAACCAGATTCAAAATAAATTATCAATATATTTTATTTCCACTTTTATTCTTTAAAAGAAATTTTTTACGTTGCTATATTAAACTTTTTACTATTCACTCCAACATTAAAATAGATTAAAATCATCTATTTTGAATTAAAATTCAATTTATCAAATTCCCTTTATCTATCACTAGGTTCTAATTTAGGTATTAGCATGTTCTTCTTCTTGCGTTATTATTCTAGACATTCTTAAAATTATTATATCACATTCTTATATTGTCAGATAATCAAAATACATTGCTTATATCATTACACTTAAAACACACTTAACTTATGTATATATTAAAAATATCTAATTTATAAAAGTAGTTTTTGCATTTGATAATTACCTCTTTTAAATTTTTCTATCACTAAGTTGCAATATAAAATTTTACCACAAAAATAAAAAATACTAGTCATTTAAAACTAGCATTTTTAGTGATTATATACAAATATCTACATAATAGTTAAATTACATACTCTTCTTCAGTTATTGCGACTTCTTCATTACTATATACTTCTATTTTATTAAGATAATCTACTATACTTAATCCAACGGCCTTTCCTAGTTTAACAGGAACTGCATTTCCTATCTGCTTGTACACCTGACTAACTGACCCTGTAAACTCCCATTCATCAGGAAAACTTTGAATTCTAGCATACTCTCTAGTTGTGAATGGTCTAGTCTCATCTGGATGACACCTTTCAGTTTGCTTTTGTGCAGGACTACATGTTAAAGTTAGGCATGGTTCATCCCAACTTATTCTCCTTGCCATACCTCTTTTTCCACCACCACTATAATAGCTTTTTCCCATATAATCTCTTGCCACCTTCTCTGGTAAATCTATCCAACAACCACCTGGTGGTACCATATCTAACACTTTTTTCTTCTTCTCAGGATATCTAGCTCCTTCAGATTTTGGAACATTTTTAAGTGCATCTCTTAATGTAGCAATATATTCAAACGGTTTAGGGAACTTAAAATCCACATGTGACAAATCTTTTCTTGTTCCTATTATAATAACTCTTTCTCTCTTTTGTGCAACTCCATAGTTTACAGCCTTTAGTATCTCATATTTTACATTGTATCCAATCTCACTAAATACATCTATCATAGTCTTTAATGTTTTTCCATCATCATGAGATACAAGACCTCTAACATTCTCTGCTAAAAACACCTTAGGCTTTAACTCTTCTAGAATTTTAGCATAGGAATAAAATAATGTCCCTCTTACGTCCTCTAACCCTAACTTCTTACCCGCATAGCTAAATGCCTGGCATGGATAACCACCTGATAGCAAATCTATCTCTATATTATTATCAATATAATTTTTTATTCCATTTTCTGCTATTTTAACAATGTCACCCTGTATAACATTCCAATCTGGTCTATTTAATTTTAATGTATCACAAGCATATTTATCCCATTCTACTAATCCTACATCTTTAAAGCCAGCTTTTTCAAGGCCTAATGCTAATCCTCCTGCTCCTGCAAATAATTCAACACATGTATATGCTCTTTTAGCTAATACATTGCTTATATCTACATGTTTATTACTTTTATTTCCCTTTTTAGGATTTAATTCATATTCACTGAGTTCTTTATATGTACAATCTCTATGCTCTATACAATCTTCATTACTGCTACAAATATTTGTAAATTTCAGTTGCTTTTCATTTACATCTTCCAAACACATAATTTCATCAAATCCAATATCTAACACTTCACATAATTTTTCTACATTGCTTTTTATAGGTGTAAATTTTTCTGATAATATTGCAGATAACTGATTCTTAGTTATGCCCATATTTAATGCCAGTTGATTCTGACTTCTTATATTTTTCTCTTTCATAATTTTTCTCACTCTATTTTTATCAATAGTTATTTTTTTCATTTAGTTCACCTCTTATAGATAATATACCCTTAAATAGTTAATAAAATACATTAACTATTTAAGGATATATTATCATAATTTTAATTTTTATGTAAGTAGTTATAAAAACTTAAAATAAAATATCTATAAACAACCTAATATGACCTCATAATTTTACATATTATGGAATATATTGTATAATGACATTAATACTTTTTAGGGGGATTATTTTATGACTGAATTAGAAAAACAAAAAATACTAGATAAATCCAAAGATTTTTTTACAAATATTTTGGTTGCTAATCATAAAAAGAATACTATTAAGTTAAATTTAAAAGCATTTAATATAAATCCTTTTTTAGTTAAATACTTAGCTAGTTTCTTAACAGGATCAAATAAACCTGAAGATATTGCTAAAGCATTGATTTATCCAAGAGTTCTAGGCACTTCGATTAATACGTCCTTCGGAACTAATTTACAAAAATTCTGTATTACCACTTTAGATGGTTTTGCCTCTACAACTTCTGGCATTGATATAGAGTTTATTGATTGTATTGATGGTAGAAGAAAATTCTGTCAAATTAAAGCTGGACCAAACACTATTAATAAAGACGATGTTAAAACTATAATTGACCACTTTAGCTCAGTTAAAAGACTTGCTAGAACAAATGGACTTTCATTATCTTATAATGACTTAATTGTCGGCGTTTTTTATGGAACAGAAAATGAGCTTAATGCTCACTATAAAAAAATTAATGAAGAGTATCCAGTAATTGTTGGTCAAGATTTTTGGTATAGACTTACTGGCGATGAAAACTTTTATTTTGATTTAATAGATACAATTGCTCAATCTGCTTTAGAAGAGGATTGTACTATTTTACTTAATGATACAATATCCAATCTAGCTGATGAAATTTCTAAAGATAAATCTTTATTCAATCAAAAGTAATATAAAAATGATCAAGTGATATAGTTTACATTTTTAAAATAGTAAATGAAATATATTTTGCTAAATTTATATTCTAATAAAAATTGAGCTATAAGTTAATTTATGTAAATACAAAATTACTTATAGCTTTTTAAATACATACAATTAGCAAGTCTAAAATATATCATAAGTTTTATTTATTAATACTTGAATTTAAACTTTAAATATATCTATCTGAACTAATTACTTTAATAATTCAATTATAAACATAGCTCCTGCCTTAAATCCAAGTTTATAACTAAGTTCTCTTTCAAATTCCATCAGAGAATTAAATAAATCATTTAATTCCATTAATTTATGTATTTCATTTTCTCCTGATAAGCTCTTTTCTAATAATTTATTAATCTCTCTAATTTCTTTCCAACATTCAATATAATACTCGTCTTTTTCTAAAATATCTCTATACATGTGTTCATTTATCCAATAATCAAAATATATTTCTATAATTTCATCATACATTTTAGTACCTCCTTGACTTTCATCAGGCACTTAATATATACTTAAGTTGCTAGGTTAGTGTACATTAAGTACCTAATTTATAAAGGTAGTTGTTATATTTATATGGCAACTACCTTTTTCTAATAAGTATTTAAATCTAAACTCATTATATTTTAAATCTTTATTACCTCTAATTAAGATTTATATTTATCCTTCAACACTTCTTGAAACATAATTTATCTATTGTTCAATAAATCATGCTTCTTTTTCTGTAGGTCTATGAATATATATAACTGAATTAGAATCCATATATATCTGCTTTGAGCTTCTCATTACCCTATCCCCTTTAGGTCTTTCATCTTTCAATTCATCATTTAATTGAGCAAGCTGAATAACTGGTATATTAAAATCTAAAGTAATCTTTTTTATTTGCCTTGATAAGTCAGCAAATTTAGCTTCTCCTACTTCTTTACCTTCATAATCCAAAATTTGCAAATAGTCAATTATTACTAAACTAGGCTTAATACTCTTTATTTCTCTCTTTATTCCTGATACTGTATTTACAGAGTCATTTATATAAAGATTATTTTCTTGATTTATTATGCTTAAAGCTTGTATATATTTGACTATTTCATCATCGTTTAGATTTCTATTTTTCATTTTTACAACTGATATTCCAGTTAGTGAGGCTATATTTCTAAACAGAATCTGTACATCGCTCATTTCTCCACTTATAAAAAGTACTTTCTTACCTTGAAATATTACATTTCTAAGTATTTGTAACGCCAATGCTGTTTTACCTCTTCCACTTTTAGCTGCTATTGTAGTTAGTTCACCCCCATATAAACCTCCTATAGTATCATCTAAGAACTTTATTCCAGTCTTAATACCTTCATTTATTTCATCATTTATATATTCAAATGCTCTCTCTGATATGGCTGTTATACTTGAATCCTTTTTTATTAATTTCTGATTAGCCTTATTTATATCATTTTCTAACTGATATATAAGAGTATTATCATCTATTTCTCCAAGATTGAACTTATTGAATTTATCAATTATATTTCTATTTTTGTATTTTTCAATAACTATACTTACATAACTCATGAAATTTGATACTGTTGGAACTATTGTTGACAAACTAGTGATATAGCTTATACCTCCAATATTATTCAAATGACCTTTTCTCTTTAATTCTTCTGTAAGAGTTATTATATCTATTACTTCATTTCTCTTATTTATTTCTTTTATAGCATTAAATATGTATTTATGTCCATCATGATAAAACATGTCTTCATTTAACATTTGCTCTAACTCTTCCACTATTGTTGAATCTAATAAAATGCTTCCTAATATTGATTGCTCTGCTTCTGTATTTTTAATTAAGTTGTTTGAATTGTTTATAATATAACCTCCTTACCACTTTAATTGTGAGTCATCTGGATTATATATTGCTGTCTCTTTATTTATGACAATTTCCTTGCTATGATAATTGCCCTCTAGTATCTTGGTAAAATTACTTGAATTCATTATCCAATCAAAGTTTGCTTTCCATCCTGTATTATTATTTCCATTCAGAAAACTTGTTTTACTAACTATATTTATAACCTCTAATATAGTTTCTTTATCATATTCTTTTATTCTTGAATTTATTCTCCTCTTTCTTGTATCTGTTAGTTTCTTGACCTTTGAAAGTTCAATACAAGTTGAGTTAAATTTGCTTATAATTTCACTATATATAATATTATTTTCATTCTTTATATTCTTGATTGTTGTTGATTGATTGTTAATCGTCTGTTGATTAGGTTGTTGATTTTCTATGTTCTCTTGGTAAAGCTCCCAGTTTTCAATAGTTATGACTATATATTTGTTTGTTGTTTCATATGTTAGAAAACCAGCATTTTTAAAAACCAACAAACAACTTCTAACCATTTGATAACTAACTCCTTTACCACATCTTTCAGCTATTTTGCTATATGAAGAAATAAATTGTCCAGATTTTATTTTTATCCTTTTATTATCTATAAAAACATGGTTTTCTTTATGACTAGCCATAAGTAATATAGTTATTAATATTACTTTTCTTTCTGGTTTAATGTCTTTCCAAATTGATTTATCCAACAACTCCCTATAAAGCTTTATCCACCCTTTATTGCTCAATTACAAACACCTACTTTAAGACTATAACTTGATACCATTTGCATTTTCAATAAACCAATCATCCAATTTATTTTTTATTATGTATACTCGATTATTTATCCATATACAAGGGAATCCTTTATTTTTAGAATGACATAACTGCCTAAATTTTGATTCTCCTATAGGATAAAGTTTCGATGCTTCCTTACATGTTATAAGTTCAGCTTTATTTCTTTTCGCATTTTCAATAACTTTATATCCTTGCTTTTTTTCTTGTGCTTCTTCTTCATTCTTTACAATAATGTTTAAAGTAGCTTGTAATGTCTTTAAAACTTCTAAATTATTATTCTCTTTCATACTTTATTCCTCCTTACTAAAAAATAATTCTTCTACTGTTGTATCTAAAGCTCTAGATAGTTTAATCATCAAATCATTGCTTGGATTATTAGCCTTACCTGTTTCCAAGTTTGACAAATAATATCTTGATATACCAACTCTATCTGCTAGTTCTTGTTGCTTTAGACCTTTTTTAATCCTAAATATTTTTAAATTGATTCCCATACTTTTTCCTCCTTTTTTCTAGTTTACATTCGTAAACTTTACATTTTAATTATAATGTCGACATATGTGTACTGTCAATAAAAATATATTATTTTTCTGTTCTCATTTGTGTACTTTTGGGCTATACTTTATACGAGGTGATAATATTGCAAATTGGAAAAAACTTAAAAAATATAAGAAAACAAAAAGAACTAACACAGATTCAACTTGCTGAAATTAGTGGCATCTCAAGAAATGCTCTAATAAATTATGAAAATGATAAAAGAATCCCTAGTATAGATACCTTATCAAAACTCGCTAAAGCTTTGAAAATTGAAAAGACTATCTTTTATTTTGATATTGAAAATGAAGTAATGACTAATGAAGATGTTTTATACTTTTTACAGTCTTTATTCCCAGAAGAATACTATTCTTTTGATGAATTTTTAAATGCTATTTCAAATCTTATGGAAGATGATGATATTAGAATTACCTCAAGTTTATTGCTAGGTGCTTGGTCTGATAAAGACCAATATTATAAACTTGGTGAAAAATTAGAACTAAATGAAAATCAAGTTTATAATTGGATACTTTCAGATTGTATATCTAATACTGAATTAGATTTTTCATTACATCCTGATGACATAAAAGAAATTATTAAAAATGATGTTCTTACAAAACAATCAATTGATGAATTATTAGATATTGGTCTATCAGAAGAAAATATAGAAACAATCTATGATTACTTTAGTGACCCAACAGATAATGGGAGTAATATTCGACTAAAAAAATTAATATCTCAAAAAGAAAATATTGCTATTAAAAATAATGATTACTTTAAATTATTACAAGAAAATAATGAATTAAAGGAAAAAAATGAAAAGCTTGAAAATACACTTAAAGAAATAAAAAAACTACTAAATAAAATATAAAATAATATCAATACTATCTAAAGCAATGATAAAAAACTATGAATGGAGTTACAATTATAAATAAATCATATATGCTAAAATACACATATAAATGCCCTACTAATTTATTTCATGGAGATAAAAAATATAATCTAGCATACATTAAAAGAATTATTAGTAAGTTAGTATATGATATAGATAATCTAGAAAATAACTCCTTTATATGTGTAAAAGTACAATCATTGTTTGATAATATATTTAAGGTGAAATTATGATGAATAATACAATCGGAGAAAAAATTAAACAATATAGAAAATCGGTAAATATGTCAAGGGATGAGCTATCCAACAAGATTGGTTGTTCAGTTCATGCTATAGCTAAATATGAGCAAAATCAAAGAATGCCTAGTCTAGATATGATAAGAAAAATAGCTACTGCTTTATCAATTGCTATAAATAAACTCATTGTTGAAGAAAATGATTTAGATACTTTAACAAATAATAATATTAATTTAAAAGTATTTAATAAAGAGTTTGATTTAGTAATTCACATATTAGAAAATTATGATTATGATATAAAAACAGACTATAAAACAAAGTTTGAAATTACAGATAATACAGATACAATAAAACCAATTAACATAAACTTCTCTAATTTCAAAAACTTCTCTAAAAATCTAAATTGGGTGATAAATGGTCTTGTTGAAAATTTTATACAAGAAAACTCTAATGGTCTTATTGAAGATGAGGATTAAAAATATTAGTATTGTACATTTTCAAAATATAAATTTAATTATCAATTTTGATATAGTCATAATTAGATAAGAATTAAATAAGGAAGGAGCTACAATCATGAATAAATCATATATACCAAAATACATGTATAAATTCCCTACTAACCTACCTAATGGAGATAAAAAATATACTTTAACATACATTAGAAGAATGATAAGTGAATTTGTATATGATATGGGTAACCTAGAAAATAACCCCTTTACATTCCCAGAAGTACAAACATTACTTGATGGTATAACAGTAGGTGGACATAAATTAAGTGACCAAAATCAAATACTAAATATCAAATCATCATGGGATTATGTAATAAAATTAAGTAACAAAGAAAACTTATGTTTAAATAAAGATACAATTTGCTCTATACATAAAATAGTTGCAAAGGATGAAGCTCTAATCGTTGGAGATTTTAGAAATGGTAACATAGGTATAGCTGGTACTACTCAATATGAGTGCATAGAAGCCACTCTATTAAATGATTTATTTGCAAGTGACATAAATATCATAAATAAAATAACTAACCCCTTAGAAAAGGCTATAATAATAAATTTATGGTTGTCCTATTGTCAATTCTTTTATGATGGTAACAAAAGAACTGCTAGACTTACCTCAAACCTAATACTTATAAGTAATGATATAGGAGTTCTATCAATACCAGCTAAACATAAACAAGAATACAACACATTAATGCTAAACTTCTATGAAACACTAGAAGCTGATGAAGTTATAAGATTCTTATTAGAGAAATGTATTACATTCTTTGATGGATATAACTATAAATCATATAAGGAGCTGTTTAAAAATGGCAACTAAAAGAGCTAATGGAGAAGGCTCTATCGGAAAATATAAAGATGGTTGGCGTTCCCGTATAATGATTGGCTATAATGAAGATGGTAAACCAATAAGAAAAGAATTTTATGGTAAGACTCAAAAGGAAGTTAAAGATAAACTAGATGCTTATAAAAAACAATATTATCTAAGCTCTGATATTTCAGATGATAAAATAACTTTAGAGCATTGGTTTTACAATTGGTTATTTGAATATAGAATAAAAGATTTAAAACCTAAGTCATTTGAAAGATATGAAAGCATCTATCGTAATTATATTAAAGATACTGATTTAGGTAACGTTAAATTAAAGGACTTAAGAGTATCTCACATACAAAAATATTACAATAGATTACTTGATTTCAATAAAAGTATACCTACTATAAGACAAATAAACACTAAACTGAAAACCTGCTTATCGGAAGCTGAAAAACAAGGTCTTATACAACGTAATTATTGTACTATGGTAAATATACCAGTTGAGAAAAAAGAAAATAAGCTTGAAATATTGACTCTTGAACAACAAAAGAGTTTTATAAAAGCTATAGAGGAGCATAAATTAGAAGTATTATTTTTGGTTGCTCTTGGTACTGGACTTAGATTAGGAGAATTATTAGGACTTAAATGGTTCGATATTGATTTTAAGAATTTTAATTTAACAGTTAAAAGAACTCTTCAAAGAACATATTTTATAGATAAAAATGGAAATAGAGAGCTTAAAGTATTAGAGCAAGAGCCAAAGACATCAAATTCTTACAGAACTGTACCTATTCCAAAGGATGTCTTAAATAAATTGAAAGAACATAAAGTAAATCAAAATTCAGATATATTAAAGTCTGGAGAATTGTATATAAATAATAATTATGTATTTTGCAATGAATTAGGCATCCCTATAGATGATAAAAGACCTTTAAGGAATTTAAAGTCTATATTAAATAGCTTAAATATAGAGCCTATAAAGTTTCATGGTCTTAGAAAAACTTACGCAACTAGACTTTTTGAGAATGATGTCCCTCCTAAAACTGTACAAGTTTTAATGGGTCATTATGATATATCCATAACTTTAAATATATATACTCAAGTTATGGAAGATAAAAAAGTAGAAGCTGTAGAAAAGTTGGATAAAATATTTTCATTGTAAAAATCAAATATATAAAAATACTCTTATTTTATATAGTTAATTACAAAGCCAAAATAAGGATACAAATTAATTTTATATTATCTTGTATCCTTATTCTTGTCTAGTTTTTTAAATATTTATCTTGGATAGCCTTTATGATACATTAATCCATTTTCTAGCATTAGTTCTTGAGCTAAGTATATATGACCCTTACAGTGCATATCTGATACACCTTCACTTATAAGTTTGTATGTTTCAGAAGTATATAAATAATCCATACTTTCTTCCAAGCTTTTACCTGTCTGTTTGGAGAATTCTAATATGGTTTTTTTATATAGTGATTGTAGCAATGTCTTATTGGCTTCCATAAAGCTATAACTCCCCTTCACATCTAAACTTTAAATTTTTATCTATTATTTATTAATTAACTGTATATCCAGTAATTTTTATCATTTACAATACTCTTCTTATCTTAAAACAATTATAATCTAACCTTAATAACACATTATATAATATAAATATTTTTAACAAACTTAATAATTAAATAATCATATTTCATTAGCTATCTTATAAATGTTTATAATCTATCCACTATTCTTCTTCAATAAATTCAAACAAATTTTCTACTGTAGTATCGAATAATTTAGCAATATCCATCGCTAGCTTCAAAGAAGGATTATATTTTCCATTTTCTAAGTGTACAATAGTCTCACGTCTTACTCCAACTGATTTAGCAAGTTCATTTTGTGTCATAAGGAGTTTTTCCCTATATTCTTTAATTTTTGTCTTCATCAATATTGCCACTTAGTTACATATCCCCCTTTTATCAAAGTATACATACAAAATTAATTTAGATAACGATTGTATAAATAAAACTGCAATGAGAATTATACCAGTATCCAAGTTTGATATATTTATATTACTTGTATAAGGCGTTGCAAAGAAAATAGCCATTATAACTATAGAATATATCATTATTGTTATTGCAATCTGATTAACCTTTGATAGTATAAATTTAGATGATTCATCAACTAAATCATTATATTTTTTATTATAAATTAAATAGCATCCAAAAACTATTAACCAACTCAACCCTGGAAGAGATGCAGTACTTGGACCTTTAAAAATATACTTAGTCGCTAATACAGCTATAAAAAAATAAGTTATTACAAGTAATTCTAAGATAAGCTTTGATCTTACACCAGTTTCTGATTTGTACATATAAAATCACTCCTTAAAAATTATATTTTAATTTTTATTTCATTGATATTGCCACTTAGTTACACATCCCCCTTTTATCGAAATATATATACAAAATTAATTTAGATAACGATTGTATAAATAAAACTGCTAAGATAATTATACCTATATCCAAATTTTATATATCCAAAGTTCTTGTTTGATTAGCTGAAAAGAGAACAGCTATTACAAATATAGAGTATAACATTATTTTTGATGCAATCTGATCAACCTTTCACAACATAAGTTTTGATGCCTCATCAACTAAATCATTATATTTTTTATTATACATGAGATTGCATCCCCAAAAAGCTAATAAAATTATAAAAGTGACCCAAATACCCTCCCCTTTAAAAATAAACTTTTGTAATAATAAGTCTATAAAAAAATAGGATAGCATCATTAACTCTGAAACAAGATTTGCCTTAACACCAAGCTCCGATCTAGACATATAAAATCACCCCCTTAAAAGTTATATATTTATAACATCCAATGTTATAAATATATAACATATTCAAATAAATTGCAAGAGAATATTGTAAATATTTAATAATATCTCTATAAATATAGCTTATAAAAGATTTCATAATAATCATAGAATAGTTACAAATAATATTATAAAGCTACTTCTTTATTCACTTTTATAGAGATGTCTCTCTAAAAAAATTCTACTAATATAAAAATACATTCTTTAATAAACATTACAATACAGTACTAGATTAGTTTGTTATATCTATTCTCTCAATCATATTATTTATTAACTATTATTCTAATGAACATGTAATATTGAAATGTATAATTATAAAACCTAAATGCACCCCAATATACCCTCAAAAAAACCTCTTTTTCTGTGGTTGGGGTACTGTTGGTGGATTTCATCCCCAAAATAAAAAATACTAGTCACTAAAGACTAGTATTTCCAAGTATTTCATCATTCTTTTTTCAAAATTGGTGGAGACGAGGGGAGTCGAACCCCTGTCCGCAAATCTTTTCCTCGCTGCATCTACATGTGTAGCCAACTTTACTAGTATCTCACCTCACATAACGCCAAGTGGCAGGCTCTATGCTTAGCCAGTCCCAATTAATCTACCCTAAGTCGAGACACCCTCAAAGTAGTTCCCTGCATAATGACGTCCAGTCTTAGCCGGCAGGAAGGCTAAGAGGGACGAGCAGCAACTAGGCTGCTATCGCGAAATTATCGTCTGCGTTTATTTTAAAGTTCCCCAGTTTTTACGTGACCCAGAGTAACACGACACGCAGCCTCAAGTTCCAAACCCACGTCGAAACCTTTACGCCCCCTTGAGTAGTTTATAGTCCATTAGACTTTTCGCAAACTTTATCACCATTTTTATTAAATTTTTAATGTATATATAATATAATACTTTTAAGAATAAAAAGCAATGTTATGTTCTAGATAATAAAGAATTTTATTCTAAAAAACACATTTTTAACTAGTTTAATATTTTCCTGTCATTTCTCTTTCTATACGTCTTTGGGCATCTTTCTTAGCCATATCTTGACGTTTGTCATATAATTTCTTACCTTTCGCTAAAGCAATCTCTACTTTAACCTTACCATTTTTTAAATATAAACTAAGTGGTATAAGTGAATACCCTTTTATAGTAGTTGCTCCAATAAGTTTTCTTATTTCATGCTTGTGAAGCAATAACTTTCTCACTCTTAGAGGGTCAACATTAAATATATTTCCTTGCTCATATGGACTTATATGAACTTGTTTCAAAAATACTTCACTGTTATCTACAGATGCAAATCCATCACTTAGGTTGACTTTACCCTGTCTTATCGATTTTACTTCGGTTCCTTTTAATTCAATTCCACATTCATAGGTTTCCTCTATAAAATATTCATGTCTTGCTCTTTTGTTTGTTGCTAATATTTTTTTACCAGCCATATAAATCTCACCTTCTTTGCTAGAAATTTCTTTAATATATACTAAGAATTCACTAAGTACTTTAATATCTATAAATCTTTTGACTACCCTGTATGATAACATATTCAAGGCCTTTAGTCAATATGACAACTCATACATTAAATTAATTAAGCAATATATATTAAATGATGTAACAATATATTGTAGGAAATTGCATTAACTATGTTTAATGCAAAGTCAAAATCAATTACTAAAAATAATCTATCAAACAAACTCAAAACAAAATTTTAATACTCTAATATCTACTTCTCGCTTCTCGCTTCTCGCTTCTCGCTTCTCGCTTCTCGCTTCTCGCTTCTCGCTTCTCGCTTCTAACTAATTTTAACACTCCTATAAAATATAATACCCACAAATTATAAATACTACTCAAACAATATCCTTCAATTATAAGTATACTTAAAATTTCTTACTATCTATGTAAAACTTTGATGATAAAGTAGCCAATTTTCCAAAAAAAATGTAATATATAGTTATATCTTATAATATTTTAGAGATAAATTTTAATATAGTAGGGAGAAATTTGTATGGATTTAAGCAAAAAAGTAAAAATTTTAGAGAATACATCAGATGGTAGAAATGAATTTGAAATATTAGAATTTGAAAAACTTGAAGGAGCTTCTAGCCCAATGATGGCAATGGGATTATATTTTGCTAGAGAAGCTGGCTTGAAAGCTAGACAAATTAAGATAAAATTAAATAATTCATCAATAAAAACAGAAGCTGGTGCTTTGTACTATTATAAGGGAAAAATATCTTCTGAAACTAAAATTGGTGGTGTTGGAGGTCTTTTCAAAAAAGGAATATCAGGAGCGCTTACTAATGAGTCAATGATGAAACCTACATATAAGGGTACTGGTGAAGTTTACTTAGAGCCTTCTTTTAAACATTATTTATTTATGAGCCTTGATAATGATTCCATAATCGTCGATAAAGGTCTATTCTATTGTTGCTCTGATACTATAGAAGTAAAGGCATTTACTCAAAAGAACTTCTCTTCTGCTTTACTTGGTGGTGAAGGTTTCTTCCAAATAGAGTTAAGTGGTACTGGTGTAGTTGTTCTAGAATGTGTTGTACCTCAGAGTGAAATTGTAGAATACGAATTGAGCAATGGAGAAGAATTAAAAGTGGATGGTAACTTTGCAATAGCAAGAACATCTGGAGTTAATTTTTCTGTTACAAAATCAGATAAATCTTTAATTGGTTCTGCTTTAAATGGCGAAGGTTTCTTAAATACATTTACTGGAAATGGTACAGTTTGGCTAGCTCCTACTCAAGTAATGTACGAAAAACTAAGCTTTGGAGCAATGCCTACTAATGATAATATGAATAATAAAGTTTCTAGACAAAAATAGAAATTCTATAAGATTTTCATAAAAAAACTGGTATAAAATCACTATAAAATATCCTTTAAACTACTTTGGATAAAATTAGCAAAGAGATTTACTTTTATAGTATAAATATATTAGTGTAAATATAAAAAAGCTGTAGGTAAATTTGTTTTTGTACAAATCTACTTACAGCCTAAAATCTACTAATAGCTATTTTATAAATATAAATTCATATTTAAAGATATATTTATTTTTCCTAATGCTCTAATTCAAATCTTATCTGTGTTAAATCATTCAATTATCAATAAATCCATATTACATAAAATTATTGATAGCATATATTATAAATCTAATAACTTTTATTATAGTTCTAATTATTAACCTAAAAACGCCTATTATTAATATATTTAGTTTTACTACAATAAACAATTTTTATATTAGTATACTTAGTTTATCTTCAATAAACAGTTTTTATATTGCTCTATTTAATTTGCCACAATAAACAATTTTAGTCTAACCAATTTTTCTTTTTATCTAGCCAACCCTTCTTTTTATTAGCTTTATCAAAAGAGACACAATTATCAACACAACACTTCCACATATCAACCAATACTTCTCATCAAAGCTACCTCGACTCATAGACATTATAAAGAAATTTCCAACATACTTATCTTTAGTCATCATATTTAAAATTAAATATCCTATAGATACCATATATCCTATAATAGTATTGTTAAATAAATTAGAAAATAACATACCTAAACTTCCTATAAACATAGCTGATGCAAAGCTCCCCACAATATATCTAAATATAGGAAAATTGCCTCCAAGATGTTTTAACACTAATACAAATCCAGCAATTAACACAATCATACTTATAATTGACATTATTATTCTTATTAATTGTATAACTACTTGAGATACTGATTTTGATGACACTATCTCATCAATTTCCTTAGATTGCTCTAAGTAAAATATAGGGACTAGCATTATTATTCCTACTATTACAACATAGTTTTCAAGACATATAGCAGCTGAAACACTATCTAAATTTGCTACCCCTTGTATAAATGGAATCAAACATAACATCCCAATTGAACATATTAGATTAATTAGAGTGCTTAATTTGAAGTTTTCTTTTATTAAAACTAAATAATTTTGAAAACTTTGAACCAACATTAAGATTCCCCCTTCTTTTTTGTTCATATAAGAATATAGTTAACAAGACAATTATTAATGCTCCTAAACCCATTAAAAGTCTATTACTCATAATAGCATTAAAGTTTTCTGCTATGATAGTTCCATTTAGTACATTATTATGTCTTATCATTAGTCCCATTGATGGATAATCCCCTTTAAGACCTATAGAGTTTATACTATAAAACCACCAAATTAGTTGGACAATAATTGCTACTGGTGTATCTGTTAACACAGTCAGACTCATTCCTATAGCTGTAACTATCATAAGAGTTGGTAATAGCCACCACAATGTATATTTTATAAATGCTAAATTATCAATAGAAATTCCTTCATCCCTAGCAAATGAAATCAAAGGAAGCAAGTCTTTTATGCCTAAGATTAAGACTGGCAATATCATCATAAATACAAGAGCAAAATATCTTGATAAAATTATTTTAGATGTTGATGCTTGTTTTGAATAAACAATTTCACTCATTCTTGAACGTCTGTCTTTCATTGACATAAAGACTGCTACGAAGACTGGAAATATACTTAAAATTATGCCTATATAGTCACAAAAAATTCTTGCATAACCATTAGTTACCTTATCGTTTTGTATTGTATAGTTATAATCTTGCATAGCTTCTTCATAAGTAACTGGAATCGTACCAAATCTTTGCAATTTATCAATAGAATATGCAGACCCACCACCTAAAATTTTATCTACACTTTGCATTATTTCTTGAAATCTTTCAAATGATAATTTAGAAGAATTTACTTCTATATTTTCTCCACTCTTCCAAATTGAATTTATTTCATCAATACTGTTACCAGTTATCTCCTCAATATACTTCTCTATAATTTTGGTATTACTTTCATCTAGTTTTATATGTTTAGCAATTCCCACTGGATACGCTATATATAAATTTTCTTGATATTCTCTAATTAAACTTATAGTTGCGCTTGGAATCACTTTATCAGACTTCAAAGATTCTTTTTGACCATATGGATATTGATTGTGCTTTAAGTAATATTCATCAATATTTTCTACTCTTTGAGGGGCAACCAATGGATTCCCTTCATTAGGAATATTTTTGCTTACATCTTCTGAAACTGAATCTCCAAATTGTGAGATATAGAAAACTACTAATACTACAATAAAAATATAATAAACTGTACTTTTTAATATGTTTTTACACTCTTTTATAAATAGATTCATATCTTCTCTCCTCCCATCATAAGCATATAGCCATCTTCGATAGTTGGAATACATTCTATTGCTGTTTCAAAAGGTTTGTCTTTTGATATGATTCTAAGTGTAGCTTTTCCACCTTGAGTCAACATACCTATAACTACAAATCTATTTTTTATATTTTCTATGTCTTTTTTATCTACTTCAATACTATATACCTTTCCATCAGCAAGTTTTGACAATGCCTCAGTCGTTCCATTATATATAACTTTTCCATTATCCAATATAGCTATATTTTCACACGTTGCTTCTATATCCCCCACAATATGTGTTGATAATATAACTATTCTATCATTAGCAATCTCACATAGTAAATTTCTAAATCGTATACGCTCTTCTGGGTCAAGTCCTGCTGTTGGTTCATCTACTATTAAAACTTTAGGATTGTGAATAAGCGCTTGTGCAATTCCAAGTCTTCTATTCATACCTCCAGATAAAGATTTTACTTTTACTCTTTGATGATTAGTTAAATTTACTTTGCTTAATAACTTATTGATAATTTTTCTTCTTTTTCCTGATGGTATATTTGATAAAACAGCTAGATAATCCATTGCTTCATACACTGTCATATTTGGATACATTGAAAAATCTTGAGGAAGATAACCAACCATATTTCTAATTTCTTTTGTTTTTTCTATAGGAATCCCACACATATCTATTGAGCCATCTGTTTTTGATAGCAAAGTAGCTAGAATTCGCATAAATGTTGTTTTTCCTGCTCCATTTCTTCCCAAAAGTCCAAACATTCCACTATCAATTTCAATGTTTACATTTTCAAGAGCCATTTTTGAACCAAACCTTTTACTGAGATTAGACACTGATATTTTCATTTCCATATATAAACACACCCCCACAAATCATTTTATTGTATTTTATTTCTATGAATCTTTTATTGTATTTCCATAATAGATTCTAAAACTTAAGATATTATTTAGAAATTTCTAAATTTTTTCTAAAGTTTTCAACTTATCTTAATAAATAAAATAAATGTGCTTATATACTAACGACTTCTATACTATAGTTATTTAAAAATAATTAAAGTGTCTAAAGATATTACTATTTATACTATTAAAAAAATTCTTTTAAAATTAATATAATATGTAATCTTATAAAGTTATTATTTATTCATATTTGACTTTATTAAAATTGACAACTTTATAGTAAACAGTTTTATAAAACTTACAACTTTATGATAAACAGCTTTATAATAATCATTACATTATACAAAAGATTACAGCTTGACCCTCATTAGAAGCTATTTGTATAAAATTTTTAAGTTCAATTAAATTAGCCCATACATATTCAAAAAATTCATCCTCATCTTCATCATCCATAACAGGATAAATTTCATTTTCTAACATTTCATTGACACTAAATTTTCTTCTAAATTCTTGTTCTTCCAAATTGTTCATTGCCTCTGATAGTTTTTTTACATCATTAGCTGTAATCAACATGGGATAGAATTCCCCTTCAATTTCCATAAATACATTTCCACTCAACACTAATTTACTAAAAATATTATCATCATCTCCACCAAAAGGACAACCAGTCAATGTAAATTGAATGGCATGCCATGCTTTATCAATATTAATGCTGTTATCTTCCTGTACATCTGAAAAAATAAAATCCACTAAGTTGTCTGTTGATTGTTGTAATTTCAAAATATTTTCTTCGCTTGTTCTAAAATAACTTCCTATCATACCCATAATTACTTACCTCCTAAGTAGTATTTTTATAATTTTAACTCATAACAAAGGGTCTTGACAAGAAAAGCTACCTATAAAAATGTTATTACTTCTTAAAAGTTAAAATGTGTATAAGATAATATTTCTGATGTGGAAGCAAAGAATTTTATTACACATACACAAAGATTACATCAATTAGTTCTATATTCTAGGTAAATACATGTGTTGTAGTACCAAAATTATATAAAATAAAAATAAGTGTATCTCAAATTCTAAAAGATACACTTATTTCCTATAAAAATCTATTTTTTTAGTATATATTTTTTGTTTAATATATATTTTTTGCTAAATGCTAAATATGCTTTAAACATCTACTTTTTATCAAAGATTCTACATTTAGTCATACCATAAACACTTCAAATTTTCATGTCTACTTTTAAATATTCCTTTATTTTCTTATTTTAGAATATTAATTTTTTCCTGTTTACTCTTATTTTCAAATATTAAACCTTTTTTTTATATTTTATTTATTCTTCAATCTTTTCAACTATCTCAAAATCAATCTCTTTAAAATCTACATTTACACCTTCAACTTTTATCTTAACAAGGTCACCTATTTTATATGACTTCTTAGTTCTCTCACCTAACACACTATAAGAACTTTCGTCATAGATATAATAGTCATCATTCATATTTGCAAGTCTTATCAGTCCTTCTATAGTATTACCTAGCTCAACAAATATTCCAAATGAAGTGACACTAGATACAACGCCTTCAAACTCTTGACCAACTTTATCCTTCATGTAAAGAGCCTTATAGAAGTCATGTACATCTCTTTCAGCTAACTCAGCTTTTCTTTCTTTTTCAGATGATTGAACAGATGCATAATCTACTATAGTAGTAAGCTGCTCTTGTCTCTTTCCACTTATCTTATTATTTAAAGACTCTTTTATTATTCTATGAATTTGAAGGTCAGGATATCTTCTTATTGGTGAAGTAAAATGACAATAGAATTTAGCTGCTAACCCAAAGTGTCCACTACATTCTGGTGAATACTTAGCCTGTTTTAAAGAACGAAGCATTATAGTACTGATTGCTCCCTCTTCTTTTTTGCCTTTTATCTTCTCTATTATTCCTTGTAATGCCTTTGGATGTACTTCTTCTTTATCACCTTTTATTGTATATCCAAATGTAGATATAAATTTACTCAATTCTTCCATTTTTTCTAAAGATGGTGTTTCATGTATTCTATACACAAATGGTATACCCATCCAGTAAAAATGTTCAGCAATTGTTTCATTACTTATAAGCATAAACTCTTCTATTATTTTATTAGAAATTCTTCTTTCATATGGTTTTATATCTGCAACTTCTCCATTTCCATTTAGAATTATCTTTGCTTCTGGGAAGTTAAAATCTATAGCTCCTCTTTTTTCTCTTCTTGACATAAGAATTCTAGCCAAAGTTTCAGAATTTTTAAAATCATCTACAACATGTTCGAAAGTCTTTTTAAGCTTTTCATCATCTTTTTCTAATATATCAGATACTTCTGTATAAGTCATTCTAGCTTTTGAATTTATTATAGATTCACATATTTCATGCTTAACTACATTTCCCTTATGGTCTATTTCCATAAATATAGAAAGAGTTAATTTGTCTTCAAATGGATTTAAACTACACACTCCATTAGAAAGAGTCTTTGGTAACATTGGAATTACTTTATCTACTAAATACACAGATGTAGCCCTTTTTAAAGCTTCTTTATCTAATTTATTTTTTTCTCTTACATAATGTGTAACATCAGCTATATGAACACCTAATTTAAAGTTTCCATTAGATAATACCTCTATTGATATAGCATCATCTAAATCTTTTGCGTCATCTCCATCTATAGTAAATATATTTAAATCTCTTAAATCTCTTCTTCTTTTTACCTCTTCGTCTGGAATTTCAACAGCTACAGCTTCTGCTTCTTGCAAAACCTTCTTAGGAAATTCTTCTGGAAGACCATGTTCTCTTATTATAGAGTCTATTTCTACTCCTCTTTCACCTTTTTGACCCAGTATTTCTATAATCTTTCCTTCTGGTTTTCTATCTTCTTGTGGCCATACTGTAATTTCACAAACTACCTTATCATTATCTACTGCTCCACTAAAATATCTTTTAGGTATATATACATCCTTAGTAAATTTTTTATTATCTGGTGTTACAAATCCAAAAGTTTTACTTGATTGAAAAGTACCTACTATTTTAGTTATTTCCCTCTTTATAATTTTTACGATTCTTCCTTCTGCTCTTTTTTCTTCAGTTGCAGGTACAACTATCTCTGCCATAACTCTATCATTATGCATAGCTCCATTTATATTATCACTTGAGATAAATAAATCTTGTGTATATTCAGCATCAGACTCTACAAATCCGAATCCTTTTTTATGTGATGTAAATTTACCAACAAAATATCCCATTTGATTTGGTGATATCATTTTACCTTTCTTAGTAAAACATACATAGCCATCTTCCTCTAATTCTTCTAAAAAATTATAGAACATCGGCATTTCTGATGAATGTATATCAAAAATTTCTGCTAATTCTTCCTTTTTTAGAGGATTATATGCACTTTCGTTTATCAATCCTAACAAACTCTCTTTAAGTCCTGGTATCATTTTTTCCTCCTATTTTACTATCTTGTTATATTATTTTTTAGTTTTTTATTATATTACCCTTTGTATATCTTCTATATTACCTTTCATATATCTTCACACACCGTCTTTTATATTCTTTTATTATTGTTTCAAGTTAAATCAATCATTATATATTTTATATTAATTGAAACTATCTTAATAAAGCTTTAAAAAAGTTATGATAATTCTCTAATAATAGTTTAAGTTATCATAAACACAATTGTAATTTACTTAAAATATCCCTATTACATCTGCTTTATCACCTAATTATACACCATCATATAGAATTGGTAAAATATTCATTCCATCTAAGTATTACTATATAATAATTTATTCTATTAGTATACTCAAATTAAGTTAAATTTATATAACTCAATTAATTTTTTAAATATAACTTTCTATAATATAAAACTCATAATAAAAGTAAATTTATATGTTAAATTAGGTTGATTTTTTATTGTTTTTTATTTATTCTAATATTAAAGGCTTGCAAACGTTTTTTGACAAGTCTTTATTTTATCTAAATTAAATAAATTTTTTTATTATAAATAATATATTAAATTTAAACTAATCTACTTATTGGAGGAGATAAACTTGGAAGAAGTAATTGCAAAGATTATTACCATAGAAAATGGTTTTAAAGAAATTGAAAATATTGCTAAAAAAATTGTGAAGAATAATGACTCAAAGAAATGTTATTATCTATCAATTTACTTATATAGATCAGAATACTATCAAGTAAGAGAATTAGCAGTGTTTATATTAGGCTTTATATCAATACATATTTCTGAAGCCTTATTATTTTTAAAAAACAATGTGAGTAAAGATGAAAACTGGAGGGTACAAGAAATATTAGCTAAATCATTTGATTATTATTGCAGTGAAGTTGGATATGATAAATCACTTCCTGTGATAAAAGAATGGTTAAGTTCTGACAATCCAAATATAAAGAGAGCTGTGACAGAGGGTCTTAGAGTTTGGACTATCCGAGACTATTTTAAAACCAACCCCACTGTAGCTATATCATTACTTTCTAGTTTGAAAGATGAGGACAGTGAATACTTAAGAAAATCTGTTGGAAATGCTCTCAGAGATATAAGTAAAAAACATCCAGATTTAGTAAAAAATGAATTAAACTCATGGGATGTTTCAAATAAAAAAGTTGAACTTGTATATAAACTTGCTTCAAAACGTATTTTGGCAAAATAAATTGGAGGTGACTATACTTGAAGCTTCGTGAAGAATATACATGTCCATTAGAACTAACACATGATATGATAAAAGGTAAATGGAAGTCTATTATATTATGGAGGTTACGTATAGGTCCAACTTCTCTATCAAAACTAGAAAAAGAGATTAATGGAATCAACCAAAAAATGTTGCTTGAACAGCTTAAAGAATTAATTGAATTTGGATTGGTTGATAAAAAAACCTATGAAGGATATCCACTTAAAGTTGAATATTCACTTACACCTATTCGAGGAAAACAGATGTTAGATGCTTTATCTATAATGCAAGATATAGGAATTAATTTTATGCTAGAGAATGGTATGGAAGATATTCTTGAGGAAAAGGGACTTTTATAGTAAACTAATACCCACAAAAAAGTAAGTAATTTACCATTATTTACAACTGGTATATAATAAACTTACAGAAAATTTTTATTAATTTATTATATATTTAGGAGGTAAATTATTATGAAAGTAACTAGTACAGGTATAGTAAATGGTGTTATAGAAGATAAATATGGAAAAAGAGGAACTCAATTTAACAAAGGTGGTATGCCTACATATTCACTACCTCTAAAATTTGAAGATGCTCCAGAGCATACAGTGTCCTTTGCTGTATTTTTAGAGGACAAAGATTCAGTTCCTGTATGTGGATTTGCATGGATACATTGGCTAGCTGCAAATATAACAAAAGATGAATTAAATGAAAATGAAAGCATAACAGCTACTGATTTTATTCAAGGAACTACTAGTTGGCATAGTAAATTAGGTGATAGTGGTAGATTAGAAGCTAGTGTATATGGTGGTATGGCTCCTCCAGATAGACCACATGTTTATGAAATACATGTGTTTGCACTTGATACTACTCTTAATCTTGAAAAAGGATTTTATATGAATGAGCTTTTTGAAGCCATGGATGGACATGTTTTAGATGCATTTACACTTAAAGGAAGCTATTCTAATTAATAGGCAGTTATTTTAATTAATTAGATTTACTATAGCTAATCATTAATTAATTTGTTACACTTAATTAATGATTAGCTTAATTGTTATTAAATTATTTTTCTATTTTAATTAATTGCCAATTCAATGGATTTAAATTATTTCTTATATTTTATTCATCTATATAAATCTATGGATTTCAGGTTATCACTTATATTTTGTTTAACTACTAAATCTATGGATTTCAGATTATTTCTTATATTTTGTTTAACCATTAAATCTATGGTTTTCAGATTATTTCTTATTTTACAGCTTGTTAAAAGAAAATACCAACATATTTAATAAATCTATATAAAATTTCGAGGAGTTATTATGATAAAAAAAATAGACCATGTAGTCCTTACTACTAATAATATAGAAAACTGTATCAGCTTTTATAAAAAACTTGGTTTTACATTAAAGAAAACAAATGAAAGATATGAACTTTACTCTGGAGATTTCAAAATAAATGTCCATTTAAAAGGTCATGAACTTTCACCCCACAGCAAAAACGTACAAACAGGTAGTGCTGATTTGTGTTTTGAGATAAATACTAATATTGACATGACAAAAACAAACTTAGAACAAAATGGGATTCAAATTGAGCAAGGAATTGTAGAACGCACGGGAGTCTTTGGTAAAATGAAGTCTCTTTACTTAAGAGACCCTGATGGAAATTTAATCGAATTGTCAAGTTATGGAGAATAAACTTTGGAAAATTTAATTCTATCTATAAATGTCGTTCTCCCTTTGTTTCTCACAATGTCACTTGGGTATGCTCTGAAAAAATTGGGTTTATTTGATGAACATACTTTAAATAAAATGAATAATGTTTGTTTCAAATCTTTCCTGCCATTATTATTATTTTTTAATATATACAATACGGATTTAAATGGCTCTCTCAACCTCAAACTTATGGCTGTAGCTGTTATAAGTATTTTTTCAATCTTTTTACTCTTAGTTTTTGTTATACCTAAAGTTGAAAAAGATAATAAAACAAGAGGTGCTTTAATACAAGGTATATTTCGCAGTAACTTTGTTATATTTGGTATACCTGTAACAATCTCACTATTTGGTGATAAAAACATCGGTGTTACATCTTTGTTAATTGCAGTTATTGTTCCTATGTTCAATGTATTGTCAGTCGTAATACTTGAAATTTTTAGAGGTGGTAAAATAAATATAAAGCACATGATTAAAGGTGTTTTAACAAATCCACTCATAATCGCTTCTGTAATAGGATTGATAATGCTCATTTTAAATATTGATATACCTGAATTTTTACATAAAACGATTGGTGATATTTCTAAAATTGCTACTCCTCTATCACTTATAATTCTAGGGGGGTCTTTTAGCTTTTCTGCTATAAAGGGACATATAAGACCTATTATACTGGGGGTGTTTGGAAAACTTATTCTTGTACCTGCTATATTTCTACCAATCAGCATTTTCCTTGGATTTAGAAATGTAGAATTAGCCTCACTTATGATAATGTTATCTGCTCCAACTGCTATTTCTTCATTTACAATGGCTCAACAGATGAATTCTGATAGTGAGTTGGCTGGACAAATTGTAGTATTTACTTCTGCATTTTCCATAATTACAGTATTTATAATAATATTTATCTTAAAACAGTATAATCTTATTTAGTAATACACTATAGTGTAAGTTGGTGTAAAATAAGAAATATATATTTGCATTGTAAGAAACATATATTGATAACATAATAAATATCTATTGATATTTTGATAAATGTATACCAAAAATGAGTACTACTTATAACTTAAAAAACAAAAAAAGGTGGGCTATAATAAATATAGTTCACCTTTTCTATTAAAATTCATACTCTCTATTGAAACTTGTATTCTTTAATGAAACTTATAAGACTTTAAGTTTTCTAAAAGATAGGATATAACCTATTAACACTAAAAATTATATTAATATATCCTTTTTATATTATTTTTTAGCTTTATCAGTTGATAATTCACCTACAGTTGTGTACTTAACATCCCCATCTTTAGGATTTCCTACTTGTACTGGCAGATTAGATTGTGTTTGCCATTGCCACCATCCACCATCAAATAAAGTGATGTTTTTCCATCCATTTTCATAGCACATTAACCAAGGAATAGTTGCTCTCCATCCAGTTCCACAATAAAATGCTGTATTTGTATCTTTTGTTACATCAATATCTTTAAAATAACCTAATACTTTATCAAAATCTACATAACTTCCATCTTCATTCATATAATCTTGCATACTGCTTGCATCAGCACCTGCACGTCCCCATACAGCACCCTTTGGCTCTCCAGCTTTATCAATATAATTGTATCCACTTGTTTTTCCAGAGAACTCTTCTAAACTTCTTATACTTACTAGTCTAAAGTTAGAGTCATTTTTTAAGTTATTTTCTACATCTTTTATGTCCATTACATATTCTGGATGTGCTGGAACTTTTACTCCAAATTCTTTTTGAGGTTTTGGCTCTACTGCTCCTTTTTCTACATCATATTTTGCATCTTTCCATGCTTCAATACTTCCATCCATAACTTTAACATTTTTTACACCAGCCCAAAGACAAATGAATGCTATTCTATCTACGCCTGAATCAGAACCATATAGTATAACAGTTGTATCTGATGTAATTCCATTGCTAAGTAATACTTTTTCAACTACATCTGCTGGTTTGATATTGTAGTTATCAAAGTCTTTTACTCCTTCATCATTATCATATTCTAAAGAGTCTGTATCAATATGAATAGCCCCTGGTATATGTTGTTTCAAGTAGCCCTCATTTTGTTCAGTAGCTCCCCATGAGCCTTCTGCAATAACATAATTTTTAGACTCTGGTTGATTTCCATCAATAACGCTTTTTACCCATTTAGGTGATACAAATACTTTTGTTGTATCAACTGGCTCAGCTGTAACCTTTTCTGCATTAGCATCTTTATTGCTTGCTTCATTTGAATTGTTGTTTGAGCACCCAACTAATAATGTTACAATCATAGCTATACATAATATTAAACTTAATAACCTTTTTTTCACGTTTTTCCCTCCATCTTATCTAATTTTCACCTAAAAAGTATATCATATAGCTTTTTTCTATTCAATAACTCTACAGCTTATACATAATATTGGCTATACAAAATATCTATACTTCATCTTATCTTCTATACAAAATTTCTATATAGCATTCTATTTATGTCTTACTATTAAATTATATTGATTTATATTATAATATTTGAGTAGTAAACATTATAATATAAATCAATATAATATTTTTAGTTTGTCTATAATTTAATATAATAAGGAGAAATACTAATGAAGAAAATACTCTATAGTATTACAATACTATTCCAAATTGCTTTTTTAATAGGATGTAAGGTTTTTGAAAAATATACAAATACAAGAATGGGAATGCATAGGTGGGTCACATATACTAACAGAAACTTTGAAAGAGATTATCCTATTGAATCACTTAAAATAGCTCTAATAGGTATTCTTATCATTTTTACTATAATCGCTATTATACTGCTAATTCAAAACATTATTTTAAAAAAGAATTATAATTTATTTGGTAAATTAATGGGGCTCTTGACAATTATAATCAACATTCTTTTATTAAAGTTTATATTAACAAATACACAATATACTAATAGTTCCTACTTTTTTTTAATAATGATGCTTAGTATGGTATCTATATTGCAAATCATTAAATTAATTGTGTATACTAGAACAATTAAAAATTAGATACATCAAAATTAGAAATATCAAAGTTATAAATATCAAAGCTAGATATTAAAATCTATATTAGAAACTAAATAATAAAAAATAGATATATCAAACATTTATTTTATAAATATCTAACTAAATTCATAAAATAAAAGCTGGACTAATAATATAAAATCATTAGTCCAGCTTCTCTTTTACGTACTTTTTTATGTTGACGTACTTTTATTAAAAACTAAATTTAATTTTTAAATGTAACCGAAATGCACTAATTAAATAATGGCCAGTTATTCAACAATATCACTACTTCTTAACTATAAGTAGTGCCAATGCATTTATAAAAAATAATACTGCTGTTATTTTTGTAACTCTAGCAAGAAATGCTTGTTTTCCTTTTGGTTTAAAGTAAGCTTGACTTCCTTCTCCACCAAACTCTGAAGGTAAAGCATTCTTAGAATCTTGAGGCATTATGCTAATTACTAGTAAAATCCCTAGTACTACTTGCACACCCATTAAAATGTTGCCCATTCTTGCCCCTCCTATCTTTTTATTACTTAAATTTCATTACTCTTTAGTGTATCACAATAATATAGTCATTTCAAGACCATTTCATTATAAATCACAAACAAAACTGATATCCAACTTCCATAAGATTTAATGTATTTTTACATAGGAAAATCAATAAATTTTAGAAAATAAAAGTATTTAAATTAATCCCTAAATTAACACCCAAAATATTCATAATTTAAATACAAAAAGGATAAGTGACTTGAAAAATCAATTAACACTTATCCCTTTTATATATTATAGATAAACTTAAATCTTTTATACTATCTTCTTAATCTTTAAATTCAATATTTAAAAATTATTTTTTTAAGTTATAGAAAGATTTTAATCCACAGTATCTAGCTTGCTCTCCAACCATTTCTTCTATTCTTAATAATTGGTTGTACTTAGCAACTCTATCAGTTCTTGATGGAGCACCAGTTTTTATTTGTCCAGCATTTACTGCAACAGCTAAATCTGCTATAGTAGAATCTTCAGTTTCTCCTGATCTATGAGATATAACAGCAGTGTATCCTGCTCTCTTAGCCATTTCTATTGCATCTAAAGTCTCAGTTATTGTACCTATTTGGTTAACTTTAACTAATATAGAGTTAGCTACTCCATTTTCAATTCCTTTTTCTAATCTCTCTGTATTAGTAACAAATAAGTCATCTCCAACTAATTGTAATTTGTTTCCTAACTTTTCAGTTAATAATTTCCATCCATCCCAATCTTCTTCATCTAAACCATCTTCTATAGTTATTATTGGGAAGTTGTTTGACCAATCTTCATATAAAGCAACCATTTCAGCAGCAGTTAATTCTTTTCCTTCTCCAGCTAAAACGTATTTTTTAGTTTCTTTGTTGTACATTTCTGTAGCAGCAACGTCAAGTCCTAACATAACATCTTCACCTGGCTTATATCCAGCTTTTGTTATAGCTTCAACTATTAATTCTAAAGCTTCTCTGTTTGAACCTAAGTTTGGAGCGAATCCACCTTCGTCACCTACACCACAAGCTAATCCTTTTTCTCCTAAAACTTTCTTTAATGAATGGAATACTTCTGCTCCCATTCTTAAACCTTCTTTAAAACAACAAGCTCCTACTGGTAATATCATGAATTCTTGAACATCAACGTTATTATCAGCATGCTCTCCACCGTTTAATATGTTCATCATTGGAACAGGTAATTGTTTAGCATTTACTCCACCTAAGTATTGGAATAATGGTAAACCTATTTCATCAGCAGCTGCTCTAGCTACTGCCATTGAAACACCTAATATAGCATTAGCTCCTAATTTACCTTTGTTTGGAGTTCCATCTAATTCTATCATCATTGCATCTATAGCTGGTTGGTCAAATGCATCCATTCCTTCAATTTCTGGTGCTATTATTTCATTTACGTTAGCAACAGCTGTTTCTACACCTTTTCCTAAGTATCTTCCTTTGTCACCATCTCTTAATTCAACAGCTTCAAAAGCTCCTGTAGATGCACCAGATGGAACTATTGCTCTTCCCATTGCTCCATCTTCTAATACTACCTCAACTTCTACAGTTGGATTTCCTCTTGAGTCTAATACTTCTCTAGCATATACTAATTCAATAACTGACATTTGTATATCTCCCTTCGATTTTTCTATTAGTTAAATTTTCATTTACTGTAAACATCCGTCTACTAGTTTTAATCTACTTATTATATTATAGTACAGAAAGTTATTTTTGAAAATTAGATACAAATTTATTTGATGGGTAAATTTGTAAAAGTTTCTATTTTTATTTTATTTTTTATAATTTTTAACTTATCTATTAGTCAAAATCAATCTTCAATACATAAATATATAAATAAATTTAAAACATGAAACACAAAATGTACAACTAATGATTCTAATAATTTTTGATTTTATAATATATATTAATTATTATTTTTTACATCATTTTATTTAAACTTTATAAAGCACACTTAAACTAAAATACTTTTTAAGTTTATTTTATTGTAAGTTAGTAGCTTACTTATTAAACTCAACTATTTTGAAATAAGTGAATGACCAGTCATTTCTTCTGGTTTTTCTAACTTCATCATATCTAAAACAGTTGGTGCTATATCAGATAATCTTCCTGCATCTAATAATTTTGCACCTTCAAATTCTTGTCCAACAACCACAAATGGCACTGGATTAATAGAGTGGGCTGTTACAGTCTTTCCTGTTTGTGGGTCTAACATATACTCAGCATTTCCATGGTCAGCAGTTATTATTGCACTTCCACCTAGCTCTATTATTTTATCTATTAATTTTCCTACACAAGTATCTACAGTCTCAACAGCCTTTACAGCTGCTTCAATATTTCCTGTATGTCCTACCATGTCAGGATTTGCAAAGTTTAAAACTATAAAGTCAAACTTATCTTCTCCTAATCTTTCTAAAGCTTTGTCTGTTAATTCATATGCAGACATCTCTGGTTGTAAATCGTAAGTTGCAACCTTTGGAGAAGGTATTAATAATCTCTCTTCACCTTTGTTTGGCTCTTCTACTCCACCATTGAAGAAGAAAGTAACATGTGCATATTTTTCAGTTTCAGCAGCTCTTAATTGAGTCTTTCCATTTTTAGCTAGATATTCACCTAGAGTGTTAGTTAAAGATTGAGGTCCAAATGCTATATGCACTTCTTTTATAGTTATATCGTATTCTGTTAAACATACAAAGAAGTTTTTAATTTCTTCTCTTTTAAATCCATCAAACTCTTCACTCACTAAAGCTCTTGTTATTTGTCTTGCTCTATCTGGTCTGAAATTAAAGAATATAATTGAATCATTTTCTTTTATACTTCCAACTGCTTTATCGTCTTTAACAATAACTGTTGGCATTATAAATTCATCATTTTTTCCATTATCATAAGAGTTTTGAATAGCTTCTTCAATAGAAGTTGCTTTTTCACCAATACCTCTAACCATGGCATTGTATGCAAGCTCTACTCTTTCCCATCTCTTATCTCTATCCATTGCATAGTATCTACCAGAAACTGTAGCAAATTCACCTACTCCAATTTCATTCATACTAGTCTGTACTTCCTTAGCATATTCAAGTGCACTTTGAGGGTCAGTATCTCTACCATCAGTAAATGCATGAACATACACTTTTTCTACACCTTTATCTTTTGCCATTTTGATTATGGCTTTAAGATGGTCTATATGTGAATGTACTCCACCATCAGACAAAAGACCCATTACATGAAGAGAATGTTCTTTTGCATTGTCCATAGCTTCACATAAAACTTTATTATTAAAAAAGTCACCATCTTTTATAGATTTTGTTATTCTAGTTAAATCTTGATATACAATTCTACCTGCTCCTATATTAGTATGACCAACTTCTGAATTTCCCATTTGACCATCAGGTAGACCAACATCAAGACCACTAGCATTTATTAATGTGTTTGGATATTTTTTCATTATTCTGTCTAAATTAGGAATTTTGGACTCAGCTATTGCATTTCCCTTAACTTCCTTATTATATCCAAACCCGTCCATAATAATTAAAGCAACTGGTTTTTTCATCATTTCACTCCTTAGAAATTAACAAGGTCTAAATAGTCATTAGCAGCTAAACTAGCTCCACCTACTAAAGCTCCATCTATATCACTTTGACCCATTATTTCAGCTACATTTGAAGGTTTAACACTTCCACCATATTGTATTCTAACTTCATTAGCTAACTCTCCATATAATCCTTTTATAACTTCTCTTATATAAGATATAACATCATTAGCATCTTCAGCAGTTGCAGTTTTACCAGTTCCAATAGCCCAGATTGGTTCATATGCAACAACTACTTTTGCTAAATCATCTTTAAGAACATTTTCTAAAGCTTTTTCAACTTGAACTTTACAAACATCTTTAGTTTTTCCAGCTTCTCTTTGTTCTAAAGTCTCACCAACACATAATATTGGGTCTATTTCTACTTCTAAAGCTTTTAAAACTTTTTTGTTTACAGTTTCATCAGTTTCATTGAAGTATTGTCTTCTTTCTGAATGTCCTATTACAACATAGTCCATATCTATTTCTTTTAACATAAGAGGTGAAACTTCTCCTGTAAATGCTCCTTTTTCTTCAAAGTGCATATTTTGAGCACCTATCTTTATATTTGTACCCTTAGTAGCTTCTTTTAAATCCTTCAATAAAGTAAATGGTGCACATATAACAGCTTCTGCTTTATCAGCATCAACTTTCCCTTTAACTTCATTTACAAATTCTAAAGCTTCTTTTATTGTTTTATGCATTTTCCAGTTTCCTGCAATTATAGGTTTTCTCATTTTACAATCTCCTCTATATAGTAGTTTATTTATTATCTAATGCTGCAATACCTGGTAATTCTTTACCTTCTAAAAATTCTAGTGATGCTCCTCCACCTGTTGATACGTGAGTCATCTTATCACCAAATCCTAATTGATTAACTGCTGCTGCACTATCTCCACCACCGATTACAGTAGTTGCATCAGTTAATTCTGCCATAGCTTTAGCTACTGATAGTGTTCCATTTGCAAAGTTTTCAAATTCAAATACTCCCATTGGTCCGTTCCATACTACAGTTTTTGATTCTTTTATAGCTTTTACAAAGTTTGCTATAGTCTTAGGTCCCATATCTAGTCCCATATAATCTTCTTTTACATTAGCATCTTCTGTCACTATTGGAGTTGCATCTGGTGCAAAGTGGTCTGCCATAACAACATCTACTGGTAATAATAAATTAACTCCTTTAGCCTTAGCTTTTTCCATCATTTCTTTTGCATATTCTACTTTATCTATTTCAAGTAGAGATGTCCCTACTTCATAACCTTGAGCTTTTAAGAATGTATAAGCCATTCCTCCGCCTATTATTAGATTATCAACTTTTTCTAATAATTCATTTATAACAGCTAATTTATCAGAAACTTTAGCTCCTCCAAGTATCGCTGTAAATGGTCTTACAGGATTTGCAACAGCTTCTCCTAAGAATTTTAATTCTTTTTGAATTAAGTATCCACAAACTCTCTCTTGTAAAAATTCTCCTGCTCCAACTGTTGAACAATGTGCTCTATGAGCAGTTCCAAATGCATCATTTACAAATACTTCAGCAAGTGAAGCTAATTCTTTAGAGTAGTTTTCTTCATTTTTAGTTTCTTCTTTTCTATATCTAGTATTTTCTAATAATACTACATCTCCGTTTTCCATTTTTTCAGTAGCTTTTTTTGCATTTTCTCCTACAACATTATCATCTGCTGCAAACACAACTTCTTTACCTAACATTTCAGATAATCTCTTTGCAACTGGTGCTAAAGATAATTCTGGTTTAGCTTCTCCCTTTGGTTTCCCTAAATGAGAACATAATATAACTTTTGCTCCTTTAGAAATTAAATATTGAATTGTTGGTAAAGCTCCGTTTAATCTATTTTCATCAGTAATTACACCATCTTGTAATGGTACATTAAAGTCACATCTCACTAATACTTTTTTCCCGCACACATCAATATCTTCTATAGTTTTTTTGTTTAGCATTGACATAAATATCTCTCCTTTTAATAAAGTAATTTTTTATTGCCAAGTATAATATAGTACATACTTTTACCCTATTAAATATATCATATTATCATATTTTTATATATAGTATGTAACATTATTTAGGTGTATTTTATATATTTTTTCTTAAAAAAAGTCCAGAGTCCGTAGTGTTAAACTACAAACTCGGACTTTGTCAATCTACTTTTCTATTTTCTAAAAGCTGACTATTTTGCTAATTGTGCAAAGTATCCTAAAGTTCTTATTAATTGAGAAGTATAAGACATTTCATTGTCATACCAAGAAACAACTTTAACTAATTGTTTTCCATCTACTTCCATAACTTTTGTTTGAGTAGCGTCAAATAATGAACCGTAGCTTATTCCGATTATATCAGAAGATACTAACATTTCTTCAGTGTATCCGAAAGATTCGTTTGAAGCTTCTTTCATAGCTGCATTTATTTCTTCAACTGTAACATTTTTTCCTAATGTACAAACTAATTCAGTTATTGAACCAGTTACAACTGGTACTCTTTGTGCTGCTCCATCTAATTTTCCTTTTAAGGCAGGTATTACTAAACCTATTGCTTTTGCAGCTCCTGTAGTGTTTGGAACTATATTTCCAGCAGCAGCTCTAGCTCTTCTTAAATCACCTTTTGGATGAGGACCATCTAAAGTATTTTGGTCATTAGTGTATGCATGTATAGTAGTCATTAATCCTTTTTCTATACCGTATTTATCATTTAATACTTTAGCCATTGGAGCTAAACAGTTAGTTGTACAAGAAGCTCCTGATATAACTGTTTCAGAACCATCTAATATGTCACTGTTTGTGTTGAATACTATTGTTTTTAAATCTCCAGTTGCTGGTGCAGATATAACAACTTTTTTAGCTCCTGCTTGTATATGAGCTTCAGCTTTATCTTTAGAAGTAAAGAATCCTGTACATTCTAATACTATATCTACTCCTAATTCAGCCCATGGTAGGTCAGCAGGATTTCTTTCTGCTGTTACTTTTATTTCTTTTCCGTTTACTATAAAAGCACCTTCTTTAACTTCTATTTCACCGTTAAATCTTCCTTGAGCTGTATCATATTTAAATAAATGAGCTAACATTTTTGCATCTGTTAAGTCGTTTATTGCAACAACTTCAAACTTATCTTGTTGCTCCATCATTTTTCTTAATGCTAATCTTCCTATTCTTCCAAATCCATTTATAGCTACTTTAACCATTTTCGCTACCTCCTATAAAGTAAATGTATGTTGTCTAGCGCTGTGCTAGTTCTCGACTTTTATAATAATGACAATATCTTATAAGCACTTTCTTCATCTGTTACAAGAACCATGTTTTTATGCATATTTGATATGGCTAATAAGGCTTCTACTTTTTCTGTTCCTGCAAAGATTGCAATAGTTTCTTTTACTTCTTTAACTGTCTCTAAATCAATTCCGACAGTATTTAGTTTGTAAACTATCTCTCCATCTTTGTTGAAATAATATCCAAATGCTTCTCCAACTGCATTTTTAGATAAGATTTCGTTGACTTTATCTTCTGGAAGTTTTCTTCTCTTTGCCATGACATCTGCTCTACCTATGCTGAAAACTAAAATGTCTGTTCTTTTAATATACTCCAAAGTTGTCTTAATCTCTGGCACTTGGCTAAGAGTTTTCATTGCACTCTCGTCCAACTCATCTGGTATATGTAAAAGTTTGCAATTAGAGTGTAATTTCTTACTTACTGAAGCAACTATACTATTAGACTGCATCTCTACATCAGTTCCCATACTTCCTCTAGCTGGCACTATTGTAGAATTTGGATACCTCTTATCAGTTTTAATAACGTTTGAAAACTCCAACATAGTGCTTCCACCTGTTATTGAAACGATATCGCCATCTTTTAAAATACTTAAGAAATGTTCGCATCCATATCTAGTTACATCTTTTAGTAAGCTTCCATTTTCATCACAGCTTCCAGGAACTAGTATTACCTTTTTTATTCCAAGCTTTTCTCTGACCCTATCTTGTAACTTAGACAATCCCATGATGTCACTCATGATGTCTTTAAGTTTATCTAATAAATCAGAACCTTCTTTAGTGATAGTCATTCCAGATACAGCAACATCTATAAGTCCTTGTTCTTTTAAAAACTCTGTTTCTGACCTAATTATTCTTTCACTAATTTCTAATATATTTGATAAAGTTCTTCTACCTATTGGTTCACTTAAAGATATTTGTCTTAAAATAGAGTATCTTCTTTCCATAAGTTCAATTGCCTGTGGAATTAGTTTCTTTTGAATTTCTAATAAGTTCTTCATAACATACTCCTTATTGCTTTCCTTTCGGGACTTTTTTTGTCCCTAGTGTTTATTTAAGTCCCACAAGATAATTTTATTTTATAGGATTTGCGTATAGATTTCAATAGTTTTTCAAAAACTTTTTTATTTTTTTGTTTTATAGCAATTTCTCCACCATTTTCAAAGTACAGTATTTTTTATTTTTTATATAATATTTTTTCCATATATTTTTATGGTTTTCATTCTAATACTTTTGACTCAATCTTATATGTTCTACTGTGTTGGATTCTATATGTCTTCGTTTTTATACTTTATATTTTTATTGTTATTAGCCTTTTCCCCTTATTTTACTAATACTTTTTTCTCTTTTTACTAATATTCTTTTCTCTTACTTGAAGACAAAATTCCTAATTCTTCACGATACTTGGCAACTGTTCTTCTTGCAACATTGATTCCTTTTTCTTTTAATAGCTTAGATATATGGTCATCACTTAAAGGTTTCTTTTTATTTTCGTCTTTTATTGTTTCCTTTATAATTTTTTTTATGCTTGTACTAGATGCCATTTCATGATTTTCAGTTTCAATGGCACTACTGAAAAAGTATCTAAATTCATATACTCCAAAAGGTGTCAGCATATATTTCCCATTTACACCTCTACTTATAGTAGATTCATGAAAATCTAATTTTTCTGCTATGTCTTTCATTTTTAAGGGCTTTATATATTTTGTTCCTTTTCGCAAAAATTCATCTTGAGCTTTTACTATTTCTTCTGCAATTTTAAGTACTGTAGTCTTTCTACTTTCTATATTTTTCATAAGCCCTGTTGCTGAATTTAGTCTTTCTTTTATAAATTCCTTTGCACTTTCATCGGACTGCGAATTTTTTAGTATGTCTTTATAATAACTGTTTATTTTTATTTGATAGGAGTCTTTTTCATTTAAATATACAATAAATTCATCATCAATTTTTTCAACTGTTACATCTGGTTGGATATATACACTTTTTTCTACTGAACATGTTCTTCCTGGCTTAGGGTCTAATGTCTTAATTATATTTATTAGTTCAACGCATTTTTGTAGTGACATATTGTATTTTTTGCTTATCTCTTTATATTTATTATTTGCAATTAAATTTAAGTCTTTTGTAACGATTTCCTCTAAAATTTCATTATATATTCCTAAGCTTGCCATTTGAATCATCAGACATTCTGAAAGACTTCTTGCACCTACTCCACTAGGTTCCAACTGCTGAACACTAATCAAGCATTTTTCAAAAAGTTCTTCATCTATCTTTAAAGTATCAACAATTACTTTTTCCTCAGTTCTCAAATATCCATCCTCATCTAAGCTATCAATTATATACTCACAGACTTCCATTTGTTTATCTGTTAGCTTATACAAGCTTATCTGAAACTTCAAATCTTCATATAAATTTGACGAATATTTAACTAAATTTTCTAGATTAACTTCATTGTCAGGGTTATAGCTTATTTCTGTTCTATCTAAACGTCTTGATTTTTCCATATCTTTTATATATTCTTCCCAATTTATCTCCCCACTTTTCTCAACTTCGACTAATGGGTTATTCTCTGCTTCCCTTTTAATCTCTTCTTCTAACTCCAACTTACTCATATTTAATATTGATAATGATTGCTTAAGTTGTGTAGTCATTATTAGCTTCTGAGACTGAGTTAACTCTAGACTATTATTAAAATTCATTTTGCTCACCTCTCAATTTTATTAAACTTATTTTATAAAAGAAAAACCCTCCTGTATATGTATATTCTATCATTTAAAATATACCTTATGCAAAAGGGTTTTTTTTATTTACAATTTAATTGATTTTTTTTATTTAATATTTATTTTTTTGTTATTTTTTTTTACTATATGGCGTATTTTGAAGTGGCAGTTCAGTTCTAAACTCTTTATCAAATACATAATAAGCATTTTGTACTGCTGGTGCAGTAGGAACTGTACAAATCTCTCCTACACCTTTTGCACCATAAGCCAACAAATCTTTGTTCTTTTCAACTATTACAGCTTGTATTTCTGGTATATCTGTAGACTTAAATAAGCCTAATGTACCAAATTTAGCTGTAGGTACAGAATTAACTACTGGGTAATCCTCTGTTAAGGCATATCCAAGACCCATAACAACTCCACCTTCTATTTGCCCTTCTAAACTGATTGGGTTTATAGCTCTTCCTACGTCATGTGCTGCTACTACTTTCTCTAATTTTCCATTTTCATCTAGCATTACAACTTGTGTTGCATATCCATATGCTACATGGCTTACTGGATTTTCTTTATCAGAACCCATTTTGTCTGTAACACTTGCATATTCTCCATAAAATTCTTCTCCCTCTAAATCAGACAATACTTTTCCAGTTGCTAAAGCTTCTTTTAACTTGATTGATGCAACCTTAGTAGCTTCCCCTGTAAATACAGTCTGTCTTGAAGCTGTAGTATTCCCAGAGTCTGGTGTCAAGTGAGTATCTGGAACTTCATGTACTATGTTTTCAGGTAGTAAATTAGCAGTTTCACAAACCACTTGAGTCATGACAGTACCAAGACCTTGACCTATACAAGAAGCACTTGTTCTTATATGAACTTTGCCATCTTTTATTACCAATCTACATCTTCCAACATCAGGTATACCAACTCCTACACCACTATTTTTCATTGCACAAGCTATACCTGCACGTGGGTGTTTTTCATACTCTTCTTTTACAGCTTCTAATGTTTCTGCCATTGCTGTACCTTCATCTGCAAATTGACCATTTGGTAAAACTTGACCAGGTCTTATTGCATTTTTATATCTTATTTCCCAAGGTGATATTCCAGCTATTTCAGCAAGTAAATTTAGATTACATTCTGTAGCAAAACAACTTTGTGTAACTCCAAAACCTCTAAATGCTCCTCCAGGAGGATTATTAGTGTATACTGCTGTTCCAGTTATATCAATATCCTGATAATTGTATGGTCCTGCTGCATGAGTACATAATCTTTGTAATACTGGCCCTCCAAGAGATGCATAAGCACCTGTATCAGATATTATAGTTGCTTTCATACCTGTTAGATATCCATTTTCATCACATGCTGTTGTAAATTCCATTTCTGTAGCATGTCTTTTTGGATGAACAATGATACTTTCTTTTCTTGTAAGCTGTACTTTTACAAATCTCTTAGTATGGTATGCAAGTAAAGCTGCATGGTGTTGAACACTCATATCTTCTTTTCCACCAAAGCCGCCTCCTACCATCTTATTTATTACTCTTACTTTTTCATGTGGTAACCCTAACATATCTGCACATTCATGTTGAGTAGCAAATACTCCTTGGTCCGTTGAGTAAATTATTACTCCATCTTCTTCATAAGGGCCAGCTACTGCACATTCAGGTTCTAAAAATGCATGTTCTGTTGCAGGTGTAGTGTATCTCTTAGTTACAACATATTTTGAATTTTTTATTTTTTCTTCAGCATTTCCTCTCACTAAGTGTTCCTTAACAAGTACATTACCTGTTTCATGTATCTTTGGAGCGTCTTCTTTAAGGGCTTCTGCTGTAGTACTTAAAGGTGTCAATTCTTCATAATCTATCTTAACTAGTTTTTTAGCTTCTTCTAATGCTTCTCTAGTTTCTGCTGCTACTAAAACTATTCCATCCCCTAAATATCTAGTTATTTCACCTTCTGGTATTAGAGTATCCCAATCTTTCTTTAAGTGACCTACTTTTATAGTTCCTGGAATATCTTTGGCTGTAAGAACTGCAACAACTCCTGGGTAAGCTTTTGCCTCTTCTATATCTATCTTTTTAACTAAAGCTCTTGGATATTTAGCTCTAACTGCTGAACCATAAATCATACCCTCAATTCTCATATCATCTACATATTCAGAATATCCAAGTGCTTTACCTACTGCATCAACTCTAGGAAGATTTTCACCTACTAGACCTTTGCAGTTTACTTTTGGTACATCTATATCTTCTCTAAAAATCTTTGCTGATAAACTTACAGCTTTAATTATTTTTACATAACCTGTACATCTACATATATTACCTTTTAAAGCTTTTTTTATGTCATCTTCAGTAGGATTATTATTAACGTCTATAAGTGCTTTTGAACTAATTACCATACCTGGGATGCAAAATCCACATTGAACAGCTCCTTGGCTGGCAAAAGAATATGCAAAAACATCTCTTTCTCTTTCTGATAATCCTTCTATAGTTGTTATATTTTTTCCAGCTAATTTATCAGTTTTAAATACACATGCTTTAGTTGCTTTACCATCTATTATGACCATACAAGTTCCGCAAGCACCTTCTGAACAGCCATTTTTAACTGAAGTTATATTCATATCTTCCCTAAGGAAGTCTAAAAGTTTTTTGCCTTCTTTTGCAACAACTTTCTCTCCGTTTAATATAAATTCTACCATTCTCTAGCCCCCTCTGTTAGACGCCTTTTTATATATCTCCCACTTGGAGTATTACAAATTAATTTTCCCTCTCTAACAACTTCTTTTCCTCTTAAATAAACGTGTTCTATTTGACAATCTACTTCATAACCTTCATAAGGCGTATAATCTACATTTTGTAATTGTTTTTTTGCTTCTATTTTAGATTTTTTGTTTGGATTTAAGACTAATATATCTGCATCACTACCTATTTCTATAGTTCCTTTTTCAGGATACATTCCAAATAATTTTGCAGCATTAGTCGATGTTACCTCTACCATCTTATTGATAGATATTTTATTTTTACAGACTCCATATGTGTATAAAAGACTCATTCTATGTTCCACACCTGGAGAACCATTAGGAATTTTACTGAAATCGTTTATTCCAAGCTCCTTTTGCCCCTTATAATTAAAAGAACAGTGGTCTGTACCTATAGTATCTATTTGATTATTTGAAATAGCATTCCATAAAATTTCATTATTTTCTTTATCTCTTAAAGGTGGTGACATTACATATTTAGCACTTTCAAATCCATCTAAATCGTATAATTCATCACTTAATAGAAGGTATTGAGGACAAGTTTCAACTATCACATCTACTCCTCTTTGTTTAGCTTTTAGAACTTCCTCCAAAGATTCTTTACAACTTAGGTGAACAACATACACCTTAGAATTTGCAACTTCTGCTATCTTCATAAGTCTTGAAGTAGCTTCTGCTTCTAATATAGCTGGTCTAGTTAATTGATGATATTTTGGAGATAAATTATTTTCTGCTTTTGCTTTATCCACAAGTTCACATATTATATCCCCATTTTCACAATGGAATCCAATAATTCCTCCTACCTCTTCTGCCTTTCTCAAAGCTTCAAAGATAACACCATCATCAACTTGAAGGCTTCCTTTATATGCCATATACAATTTAAACGAAGATACTCCCTCTTTCACCATGTCTTCCATTTCATTACAAACTGAGGCATTCCAATCTGTTATAGCCATATGAAAACCATAATCTGAATAAGATTTATCTCTAGCTTTTTCATGCCATTCATCTAATCCGTCTTTTAAAGAACAGCCTCTCGATTGTGTAGCAAAATCTAAGATAGTCGTAGTACCTCCAGCTATTGCAGCTTTTGTTCCTGTTTCAAAATTATCTGCTGTCTTAGTAGTTCCTGTATCTAAGTCAAAGTGAGTGTGTGTATCTATGCCTCCTGGTATAACATAAGAATCACTAACATCAACTATTTCATCATTTTCTTTTGATATATCAATACCTATATCAACTATTTTCTCATTTTCTATTCTTACATCTGCACAGTAAGTTTTTTCACTTGTTACTACTTTCCCACCTTTTAAAACAATTCCCATATAGACTCCACCTTACTTATAACGTATCAATTTATTTTATATGAAAAAATTAACTTAAAGTAATTTGACTAAGGTACTTATACACAGCAACTCTATATTCAGATTAAACCATATCTAATTAAATTAATATTTAATTAAACTGATATTTAGTTAAATCAATATTTAATTAAGTTAATGTCATAAAATTATTAACTTCATGTGTATTATTAATGTATAATGCTTGCTTATCCAATATACTTTTTTTATCCTAATGTATCTATTACTCTAAGTTAATTACTAAAATTCTATATAATTATTATTCATTCACAGCTTCTACTTGATTGTAGCAGATGCTTAAAGCTCCTTTTGGACATCTAGTTACACATAATCCACAACCAAAGCACTTATCCACATCTATATTTAATTTATCTGTAACTTCTAAAGCTTCATATACACAGCTTGTTACACATTGTTTACATTTGATACACTTATTATCATCTACAACTGGAGCTACTGCATGAGTTCTAAATCCTCTAGCTGCCATTTTCTTATGAGTTAATCCTTTGATTTCATTAACATCAGCATATCCATTTTCATCTAAGAAATCATTTAATTCTTTAGCAATTTTTCCATATATAGAAGGCCCTTTAAGGATTGCTTCTGTACATACTTGAACAGCACTTGCTCCTGCCATCATCATTTCAGCTACATCTTTTCCACAAGTTACTCCACCAACACCTATAATTGGTATATTTACAACTTGAGAAGCTTCATATATACATCTTATTGCTAATGGTCTTATTGGAGCTCCTGATAACCATCCATATCCAGCTTTACTTCCCATTATAGGGTATCCTGTGTTTACATCTATTGCCATACATGGTCCAAATGAATTTATCATTACAAGTCCATCTGCTCCTGCTTCTTCAACAGCTTTTGCAATAGTTTGAATATCAGTATGAGGACTCATTTTCATGAATACTGGTACATCTAAAACAGCTTTTGCAGCTTTTAAAGCATTTACTATTGGAGCAACATCTGTACCCACATAATGAGTTGATAATTCAACTGCATCTGCATAAGGTTTTACTAAAGGTGCAACCTCAGCTATTTGTTCTGCTGAATATCCCATACTTACTATTACTGGAAGACCTGCTGCTTTTACCTTTTTGTATTCTTCTTCTATCCATTGTTCTTTTGGAAGTTCTGACCATAATTCTGTGTTTAAGAAACCGCTATTAGTTTTTGCCATGCATGGTCTTGGTACATCTGCTGGTAATACAGATATAGTTTTTGTACATATAGCTCCTGCTCCACCTTTTGCTGCCTCTTGACAGAGATCACCATCTTTTGCTCCAGGACCTGCCGCTGTCATAACTGGATTTAAGAATTCCATTCCATATAAATTAACTTTTAAATTAGCCATATTATTATCTCTCCCTTAATTAAATATATTTTTTTAATATTTAGCTTATATACTCTTTTTCTATGTTGCATTGCATTACGTTTCGTTTATTTCTTCTTATTTCACTTCTTCAGTCTTAGGAGTTTTTTCCTTTTTCGAACCTAATTCATTGAAGAATATATTTAAAAGTACTGCTGATAAACTTCCTGTTGTTATTCCACTATGGAATATCGTTTGCACCCAAGTTGGAAAATTATGATAGAAATCAGGATTTGTCAGTGGTATCATAGATAACCCAACACTAACTGCTACTATCACTCCATTTTTAGTTCCATCAAATTTTACTTTACTTAGAGTTTTTACTCCTCCAACCATTACCATTCCAAACATTGCAAATCCTACTCCACCAAGAACAGGTTTAGGTATTGCTCCTATTATAGCTGCAAACTTTGGTACGAAACCAAGCACTAGCAATATTACCCCTGCATAAACTGCAATAAATCTTGATTTAATACCTGTAAGCCCAACAATTCCTGTGTTTTGACCAAATGGAGTTATTGGGAATGAGTTGAATATCCCAGATAAAGCTGTAGATATTCCATCTCCAAATAGACCTCTTTTTATATTTTTACCAGTTACCTCTTTGTCTACCATTTCGTGAATAGCTATCATATTACCAACTGATTCTGTCATAAGTACTAACATAATTAAACATAATGACAATATTGCAGATGGTTCAAATCTAGGCATTCCAAATTTTAAAGGCACATTTAGATTAAGCCATCCAACACCATTTACTGCACTAAAATCAGCCATCCCAACTGCCATAGAAAGTAATGTACCAAGTACTATACCTACCAATATCGCTGTACTATTCCAAATTCCTTTTAAGAATTTAAATGAAAGTAAAGTTATTGCCAAAACTGCTAAAGCTAATGCTAATGAGTTTGGTTCAACCGCTTCCAATTTGTTGTCAGTTATCCACTTTATCCCAACTGGAAATAGTGAGATACCTATTACCATAACAACTGTTCCAGTAACTACACTAGGGAAAAATCTTATTAGTTTTTCAAATACTGGAGCAAGTAATATACAAAACAGTCCAGCTACTATTACAGAGCCAAATACTGTCTGTATTGCAACTTGAGAATCACTATATGATGAGGCTATTGCTGTCATACCTGCCACAGCGGCAAAACTAGTTCCTTCAATTACTGGTATTTTAGCGCCTACAATATTTCCTATACCAACACTTTGTATGAGTGTTCCTATACCTGCCATAAACAAGCAAGCATTTATTAAAAAAACAATACTAGCATGATCTAGTCGTGCAGCACTTCCTATCATCATAGGAACTGCTACTGCTCCTGCACACATTGCTAAAACGTGCTGTAGTGAAAATACCCAAGATTTGGATATAGGTAACCTTTCATCTACTGGAGCTATTTTAGGGCTTTCATTTTGAGACATGTTGGGTCTCCCTTCTATATTTAGTTTAATATTCTATTCCGTATATTTTTTATCTATATACTTCATTTAAATTCTATATTTATCTAAGCTCTATTTTTAACAGTCTAAGTTCTATTTTTAAAATTTAAATTCTTGTTTTTTACTTGTAAATTATATTTTTTAATATCAATTATTTAAATTCTATTCCATAGATTTTGACTTATTTCTCTACTCTTAGCTAGAATACTTTCTTCGTCAATATTTACTAACTTTCTGTCTTTCATAAGTACTTTTCCATTTATGATAGTTGTGTCCACACTTCTTCCACTCATTCCAAATATGATGTGTCCCCCTATTGTGTTTTCTGTCAATGGAGTATGTGGGATATAATCAACTACTATAACATCCGCATAAGCACCTTTTTTAAGTATACCTAGGTCATTTTTATAATAAGCTTTTGCTATTTTTTTATTGTTATCAAATAACATTGTTTGTGATTCTCCAAATCCAACTCTTGGGTCACCCAAGTGGTGTTTGTGAATTATATTAGCAACTTTTAATGATTCAAACATATCACTAGTATATCCGTCAGTTCCTAGACCTACTGTAACACCTCTTTTTAGTAATTCTATTGCAGGAGAACATCCAACTGCATTTCCCATATTAGATTCTGGATTATGAACTACAAATGTATTAGTTTTATTTAGAAGATTGATTTCATCTGTGCTTATATATATGCAATGAACTGCTATAGTCTTTTCTTTTAGCACACCAAAATCATTAAATCTTTCTAAAACTCTTTTTCCATATTTATCTACATTGTATTGTAAGTCAGCTAACCCTTCAGCAACATGTACATGATAGCCTGTATCAAGACCAGCCATTTCTAAAGCACACTTATTTAAGGTATCATCAGACAATGTAAATGCAGCATGAAGACCAAACATTCCCTTTATCATGTCTGTATCATCTTTCTGAGCATATTTTATAAAGTTTACATTTTCATCGATACCTTGTTGTATCGTGTCGCCACCATCTCTATCAGATACCTCATAACAAAGACATGTTCTTATTCCCAAATCTTTTGCAACATCTGATATTGTAAATAAACTACCTTCAATTGCATTTGGACTTGCATGATGGTCATAAACTGTTGTGACACCATTTTTTATACATTCTATATAAGTTGCATATGCACTGTATTTTGTATCTTCTAGTGTAAGTTGTTTATCAAGTCTCCACCATAAATTGTTTAATATTTCCAAAAAATTTTCAGATGGTTTTCCTGGAACTGCCATACCTCTAGCAAATGAACTGTATATATGCATATGTGAATTTATTAGACCAGGCATGATTATCTTCTTGCCTGCATCTATAAATTCATGTACTGGATATTTCGCTTTCATTTCCTCAGTAGTACCTATATCTTCAATAAGATTGTCATTTATTACAACACATCCATCTTCCATATAGGGATTTAAAGAATCTTGGCTTATTAGCCTCCCATTCCCCACTAAAATCATAAATTTATTCCTCCTTAAAGCTAAGATTTAATTTTTAAGTACTTTTCCTGCTTTAATTTTATTGTATTTTCCTTCTTCAACAACACAATTTCCATTTATAATTACATAATCTATACCTGTAGGATATTGCATAGAATTGATAAAATCATCACATCCACTAACAGTATCCTTGTCAAATATAACTATGTCTGCAAAATATCCTTCTTTTAGTTCCCCTCTATCTTTTATACTAAAGCTTACTGCTGCCTTTTTAGTCATTTTGTAAACAGCTTCTTCAACTGTTAGTACATTTAATTCTCTAACATATCTTCCTAGTATTTTAGGAAAAGAACCATAAGCTCTTGGATGTGGCTTACCTGCTAAAAGACCATCTGTACATACATTTTGTTCGTCTCTTTTCATAAATCCTATTATATGTTCTTCTAATCCATAGAAATCTACCATTCCAACTGCATTTTCTTCTTCTTTTAATAAATCAAACGTTGCATCTAATGGGTCTTTACCTCTCATCTTTCCAATTTCTAGTAAGCTCTTACCAATTGTATCTTGATTTTTTTCTGTCTTTACACTTGTTACAAATATTTGGTCTATTCCAGCAAATTCTATAAAATTATCCCAACCTTCTATTCCATTTGCTATATCTTTTTTCATTTTTGCTCTTTCGTTTTCATCACTTAATCTTTCTATTAATTTATCAGTTCCTCCTGAATGTGCCCATGGAGGTAAAACTACTCCAAGCATTGTACTTCCAGCTGCATAAGGATATTGGTCAAATGATACTCTTATACCTTCTTTTTCTGCTTTTTCTAAAAGCTCTATAACTTGAGGTATATACTTCCAATTTGATTTACCACAAACCTTAAAGTGTGAGAAGTGAACTTTTACTCCTGATTGTTTTCCAATTTCTATAATTTCTTCCATTGATGTTAAAATTGTATCTGCTTCACTTCTTTGGTGAACTACAAATACTCCATCGTATTTTGCTACTACTTTACACATTTCTATAATTTCTTCTGTCAATGAATACGCACAAGGTATATATATAAGTCCAGTTGACAATCCTATAGCTCCTGCCTTTAATTCTCTTTCTGTGATTTCGCACATCTTTTGAATTTCCTCTTTAGTGGCAGGTCTATCTTCAAGTCCCATTGCTTCCATTCTAACGTTTCCATGAGGTACTAAATAAGTCTCATTTAATCCTACTCCATTATCATCCATCATTTTTAAATAATTTTCTGTTGTTTCATATTTCCAATCAATTTCATCACTTTCACCATCTAGGCCTGCTAAATTTTTTCTCCAAGAAGATATATGCTCTTGAGGTAGAGGGGCCATAGATATTCCATCTTGGCCCAACACTTCTGTTGTAATTCCCTGTCTAATCTTTACCTCATTATATGGATTAACTAAAATCACTAGGTCTGAATGGCTATGAGTATCTATGAAACCTGGACATATAACTCTACCTTTTGCATCTATAACTTTGTCAGCTTCTTCGTTTAAATCCTGTGATATTTTCAATATTTTTTCGTTTTCTATTAAAATATCTCCTTCATATGCTGGTGTTTTATTTCCATCTACTATAAGCCCATGTTTTATTAAAGTTCTCACAAAACCATCTCCTAATTATTTTTTATAAACTGATTTTAATATTCCATAATATCCTTCTGCACCTTTGAACAATTGGTCTAATTCTATATGTTCATCTATTGTATGAGCAAGATTTTCTTTAGAAGGACCAAATCCTATAGTTCTTATTCCAGCCTCACCTGCATAATGGCTTCCATTTGTACAGAATGAGTATTGAGTTATTTCTGAATCTATTCCAGCTTCTTTTAATCCTTTGTATGCTGCTTGAACAAATTCATCATCTTCATCATATAACCAACCTGGGAAGAATCTTTCACTTTCTATAGTATTTCCTGTATAACAGTCAGCTTTTTCAGATGCATAAGAAACTTTTGCATTTAATTCTGAGTCTTCTTTCATCATTTCATCTAATAATGCTTGTATTGGAGCTAATACTCCTTCTCTTGTTTCTCCAACCAATAATCTTCTATCAAAAGTAGCTTTACAGTAATCTGGCACTACTGATGCACCTGGATATGGAGAAGATTTTATATCTGTTAAAACTAGTATTCCATCACCTAAAACTGGATGAGTTGGAGGTACTAATTGTTGTATTCTTTGAATTACATTAGCCATTTTATAAACTGCATTTACACCTTTTTCTGGGTTAGCAGAGTGAGCTGGTTTACCAAAAGTTTCTACAACTATTTCTCCTCTACCTCTTTGACCAATCTTTAAGTTTAATTCTGAAGATTCACCTATTACAACATAGTCAGGCTTAACAGCTTTACTTATTTCTCTAGCTGAAACTCCTTCAAATATTTCTTCATGAACAACTCCTGCTACATATAGTTCACCTTCGAAATCTTTATTAGTATCTTCTGCAAAGTATGAAACAGCTGCCATCATAGCACTTACTTGACCCTTCATATCAGAAGTTCCTCTACCATATATCTTTCCATCTACTATTCTTGCTTCAAAAGGAGGAACACTCCATTTACTTGCATCTGGAACTGGAACTGTATCTATATGACCATCAAATAATATTTTTTTACCTGGTTTGTTTCCTTTTATACAACCTATTATATTTCCATATCTATCTCTTGACCAGCTGTCAAAACCTAGCATAGCAAAATTTTCTTCAATTGCTTTTACTACATTTTCTTCTTGACCTGAATAACTAGCATTTCTTATTAAATCTTGGCATACTTCAGTTAATTGTTTTTTTCTTGTTTCATTTAACATTTTGATATTCCCCCATATAATTTTTAATTTATTGATGTTTCTCTTAATTTATTGGAATTTTACTTATTCACTTATTAATATTTAACTTATTAAACTTTTATTTATTTTCAATTATTTTATTTGCACTTTATTTACGCTTTATTTATTTTTATTTTTAATTTAAATCTTTTATTTTTGATACTTTATTTTAATTTCATTTAGTTTTTATTTTAGGTTTTTATTTACTTTGGCACTCACCATTCCAAACTATATCTTTATATTTGTCTGGGTCAGTGTCTCCTTCTGTACTTATTAATAATACTTTAGAATTTTCATCTAATTTTAAAGCTTCTCTTAACTCTTTTAAATCATCACTTTCAAGTATTGAAACTAATGCCCCAGTTGTAACTGCTCCAGATTCACCAGAGATTACTTTTTCATCTCCTCTTAAAGGATTTCCTAAAACTCTCATACCTTTAGCAGAAACCCAGTCTGGCGCTGAAACAAATGCTGATGAATAATTTTTTAATACTTCAAATCCTATAGTATTTGGCTCTCCACAAGCAAGACCTGCCATTATAGTTGGCATATCTCCACCTACAAATCTTGGTTTTCCATCTCCTGCTTCTGCTGATTTATAGTAACAATCTGCTTCATCAGCTTCTACTACTACTGTTATTGGGCATTCATCATATATTGAAGCAACATATCCTTGAACTGCACCAGCAAGCGAACCAACTCCTGCTTGCACAAATACATGTGTTGGTCTATCTACTCCATATTCTTTTAATTGTTCTACAGCTTCTTTAGCCATAGTTCCATATCCTTGCATTATCCATGCTGGTATTTCTTCATATCCGTCCCATGCTGTATCTTGAACCATTACTCCATGGTCATCAGCTTCTGCATAATCATTAGCTAATCTTACTGCATCATCATAGTTTAGGTCTGTTATACTAGCATCTGCACCTTCTCCTTTGATTTTATTTAATCTAAATTCAGAAGAACCTTTTGGCATTAATACAACTGATTTTTGACCCAATTTATTAGCTGTCCAAGCAACTCCTCTACCATGATTTCCATCTGTAGCTGTAAAGAAAGTTATTTCTCCTAATTGGTCTTTTATTTCTTTTGAAGTTAATTTTTCATATCCTAACTCTGATATATCTTTATTTAATCTTTGAGCTAAGTATTTACCCATAGAGTAAGAACCACCCAAAACTTTAAATGCATTTAATCCAAATCTGTAAGATTCATCTTTAACATATATTCCGCTAACACCTAATAATTTTGCTAAGTTATCTAATTTAACTAAAGGAGTTTTTTCGTATTGTGGAAAACTCTCATGAAAAGCTTTAGCTTTTGCAATTTCTTCATCCTTTAAAAATTCAATTCCTTTTTCTTTTTCCTCTGCTTTAGGTAAGTTATTTAATTTCCATTTTATTTCTCTCATTTATTTTATATTCCCCTTTCAAATTTTTCGATGTCATTATTAATTTTTTATCTTTGTGTCTTTATACAAAGCAATTACTATGCCAATATTATTTATTCTAAAAATATTTTTTTTATGTTGGAATCACATACTTTTTTCAAATTTATTTAAATTTTGTAAAATCTAAGTGTGAAAAATAAGATTTATAAAAGAAAAAATTCTCATATTGGGAAATTTTTATCAATACGAGAATTATCATTTCGAGAAACCGTTTCTTTATTTTTATTTTCCTTTATTATGCCTTTAATTTTCTATATGTCTATTATTTTGTCTTGTATATTACTATTTTTATCTTCTATATTTATATAGTTATAACCTTCTATATTTTAGCTTTCTATAGTATTGTTATTTTCTATGTTTAATTTATTGTTGTTCTTCTTCTAGTTTTCTATATAATGTAGCTAAACCTATACCTAAATCTTTTGCTATTTTCTTTTTTGTCTTTGTATCTCTTCCATATTTATTTAACAACTTATGTATGTAAGTTAACTCCAGTTCTTTAATTGAAAGTATTTTTTCTTGATTTTCTACTATTCCACTAACTATATCATCTTCAAACTTTGTTACTTCATTATTACTCTTAAAACTATGCCCTTCAATATTATAATAGTTCAAAATATCTAATGGAAGCATATCTTTATAGATTATTCCATCTTCTCCAACTAAATTCATCATATACTCAACTGCGTTTTCTAATTCTCTTATATTTCCCGGCCAATTATAATTAACCAACATATTCATTACATTTTTTTCTATTTGATTCAATTTTATATCTAATTCTAAAGAATACTTGGAAACAAATTTCATCATTATAGCTTCAATATCATCTTTTCTTTCCCTAAGAGGTGGCAAATTTATAGGAATTACATTTAGCCTATAGTACAAATCATCTCTAAACTTACCTTCATTCACTAACTTAAGTAAATTTTTATTCGTTGCAGCAATTACTCTTATATCTAAATCTATAAGTTTATTTGAGCCAATCCTTGCGAACTTTCTTTCCTGCAAAACTCTAAGTAATTTCGCTTGTAAAGGCATTGATAAGTCTCCCATTTCATCAAGGAATATGACCCCTTCATTTGCAAGCTCAAACTTACCAACCTTACCTCCACTACTAGCCCCACTAAATGCACCTTTTATATAGCCAAATAACTCACTCTCAAGAAGATTTTCTGGAATAGCAGCACAGTTTATAGCAATAAATGGCTTATTCCATCTACTTCCTTCAGCATGTATCGCTCTAGCAATTAACTCTTTACCTGTGCCACTTTCACCAGTTATAAGAACTGTTGAGTTTGACTTTGCTAATTTCTTAGTTCTCTCTTTAACTTTCACCATTGATTCTGAATTTCCAATTATAGACTCAATATCACTATTTCCCCACCCACTATTGACTTTTCCATGTCCTTTATGATTGATATATGTCTTATCAAATATGATTATCTTGTCATATTGATTTATATATGGATATACAGGAATTATTTTGGCATTTATATTATAAATTTTGTCATCAATATCAATTTCTAGTAATTCATGTCCATTTGAAGAAGATTCAACAGACACTATTTTCACTGTATTTTCTACTATATCTTTTCCAATATCTAATTTTTTCAAAGCAATATTGTTTATATAAGATATTTTGCTATTTATATCTAATATAACAACACCTTTTTCAACATTTTCAATTATTTCTATCATCATGTTCATTTTTCTACTGCTACTTTTTGACACTTCATGTTCTTCTATCTTCATAGAAATTAAATCGCATATATGATTGACAAACTTCAAATAATTATCTATTTTTGCACTTATTTCTACTTTTTTGGTTTTATCTGTACTAATAGCACCAATTACCCCTATAGTACGATTATTATATTTTATTGGAACTGCTATTATTACTTTATTTAGGCATTTCATGTAATGGGAACATTCTATACAAAGCTGATTATCACATATATCTAATACGACTAATTCCTGACCTGTCTGTATAACTTCATCATAAAGAAAACCTTCAGTAACAACGCTTTCATTTATTTTTGATTTATACAGACCTGTGCCACTAATTCTTATTAATCTATCATCAACTATTTCAATATCTACATCTAACACACTAGCTACTGTTTCAGTGTATTTTATCATTTCCTGTTGAAATTCCTTTAATTTACTTACCATAGTTTCCCCCATTAGAATTTAATTTACCAAATTATCAGTTTAACTATATTTTAACATATAGTTAATTTTTAAAATATATATAAAACATTACTTATTTATATATTTACATTGAAATACATAATAATAATTATAAAAAGATTGTTTTATATCAGGATTACTTTAATTATAATACACAAACAATAAAATACAAAAAAGCTTTCCTCCTATAACAAATATATTTTTGGCACAAAAATACATGTTATATAAGAAAAGCTCAATAGTTAAATATTTAGATAGATTTTTATATAGACTTTTTTAATATAAACTTTTTAATTGTAGACTTTTTTTATTAGTTTTTAATTTTCATTAGTTTTGTCATTGGTTTTATTATAATACTGCCATTGCTTCAATTTCTAAAACTGCATCTTTTGGTAATTGAGCAACTTGTACACATGATCTTGCTGGTGGATTTTCTTTAAAATATGTAGCGTACACTTCGTTAATATCATTAAAATCTTTTAAATCTTTTACGAAAACTGTAGTTTTAAATACTTTATCCATAGTTGTACCAGCTTGTTCTAGTATTGCTTTTACATTGTCTAAAGAAGCTTTTGTTGCTTCTTTTGGGTCAGATACTAACTCACCTGTCTTCATGTCTATTGGAAGTTGACCTGATGTAGAAACTATGTTTCCAACTTGTATCGCTTGAGAATATGGTCCAATTGCTCCTGGAGCTTTCTCTGTAGCTATTACTACTTTTGACATGATTTCACCTCCTATTATTAAGTTATATTTACAGGAAAATAAAATTTCCTAAACACCAATATTAGTATGAATCTCTAGACAAGAAATCAAATCCAAAGTTTCAAATAATCAATACTCAGATGATTATATTTATTTGTGTTCATGTTAATATTTATTAAAGCAATTAGCATGCCAATTTCCTTTTATTTATAAAACTTTCTATATATGTTTAAAATAGCTGTATTTCAATATTTTTATAGCTATATCCCAATATTCTTATAAAAAAAATTAGAAATTGATTTTTTATAATGCAAATTTTTTTCTCATATCTGGAATTTTACCAACTTGAGAATTCTTATTTTGAGAATTTTCAAATTTTGAATCCTTCTAAGATTTTAAGTTATCAACCTATAATGTATGAAAGAACTATGGTTGACAATCCTACTGCTACAAATAGCAATACTTTAATCCAAATCTTATTTACTTTTGTTATCATCGAACCTATTGAAAATATAATAGCCAAGTATAATAGTAACCAAAAAATTATCAATATACCATTACTGTTGCTGAAAACCTACAAAACTATTTTTTGATAGCACCATTTATTTTATAAGATATACGTTTATTTTATAAAATATAAACAAAATATAAAATTAAGTATTCCAACAACTTTCTCCTTTCGTATTTTTTGAATCTTTTATAGAATTGTATCATGTTTAAGTGAATTTTCATACTATTAAGTATTTTTCTCTACAAAGCAATATCTCTCATTTCATGCCCAATAAAGTAAGATTGTAGCCATTCTATTGATTTTGATAAATTGATTGACTATACTATTATTAGTTTTTACTTGTATATAAAATTATTATTTATATCCAAATTTATTACTTATATAGGGGGGTTTTAATTATGAACAAAAGTCCATTAACAGCAGAAACAACAGAAGAAATGCTAAAAGTACTAAGTGGGAAAGATTATAGTATTGCTTATGATTTGCATGAACTTGGTCAATCACTAGATTGCAAGATTGAACCACGAACAGGAGCCCGTTCTTACCGTATACTATATTCAACTAAAAAACCAAAACGTAGTCTATTTACCATTGAATGTAATGATAAAAAGTGGAGAGTTAAAGCAAACCTTTATAATCTAGATACATATAGAGATACTGTAGAAGAATGTTCTAAAACTATTAAAGATAGTATTACAAAAACTCGTACTTGTAAAAAATGTAATCCAAAGTGTATTGGTGGCTCTTCATTTGAATTAGATGGTAAGTCTTATTTGACTTGTGTAGGAAGTGGGCATTATTTTGCTAATATGGAAGAAACTGATTGGAAAAATTTAAAAAAGTTAATTATTAAAGAAAATGGCATTATGCAGGAATCTGTTTAATACACTACTAGCTACTAAAGCAACTACTTTTATCATCTATGTTAAATATTATGTCAATTCTACAATAATCTAAATATAGTATCTTAAACTTCTTTATTAGTTTTTTGTATTATTATATTCAGCTGTATTTATAAAAAAATAAATCCTATTATAAGGATTTATTTTTTTACATTATTTAGTTATTATTTTTCTGGCTGAGTGGTTGTAGGAGGTATAGGGATTTTATAATAATACACAGTTTCTTTTCCTATAACTTCAGAACCAAGCTTTTCCCATTTACTTCCTCCATATGTAGATTCTATCTGAGAAATATCTGAATCTAGTGATGTAGCAATAATACCTTGTTGGGCTCTAAATATATCTTTTTTCTTATCGTCAATGCCAGATTTAAAACTCAATCTTCCTGTATCTAATGTTAATAAATTTATATTTTTATGATAGTCTCTCAAGTTAACTCCATTAATAATTTCTGGAACAGATGAGTTAATAAATACATAATCATTAGAGTTGTTTTGTAATCTTAAATTTCCACCTCCCTCTTTTGCTTTTATTATATAATCATAGGCATCTATTTCACATTTCAATGTAGACTTTACAATATAAGTAGTTTTAAATACATAAACTTTATGCTTATATTCCAGTCCATCATCCCAATTATCTTTATTATCACTAACTAAATTAACATAACAATTTGAAAACTGTAATCCATAAAATAAGGAGTATGCATCCTCTTTTCTATCTTCCATCTTTAAATAAGTATCATAATCTGTATTATAATAATATTGACCACATCTTCTTATAATCCCAGATATGGAAGTATTAATCATTGTTTCAAATGCAAAACCACAATGTCCACATTGATCAATAGTAATATTATTAATTTTATAACTTCCACCGCCCTTACTTCTAAGGCCTACTTCTTGTATTTTCTCGATTTTTATGTTATTTAGACTAGCTCCTACCTTAATTTGCATACCATTTTTACATTCAGATATTCTACTATTAGAAATAATTATATCATTTCCTGTATCAATACCTAATCCACAAGATGAAACTGTAATGTCATTTACAATTGAATAGTAAGGAATTTGAATTCCTGTACCTGAGAAACCAGTTATATAAAGATTTTCATAATGACCCAGGCCTTTAGCATCAGTAGTACATGTAATAGCTGATACCTTCTCCATTTCTTTATTATTCTCATTTTTATTAAGAACCATTTCATAATGATAATGTGGATTCCCTTTTGTTGGTGGTTCATCACGAACAATTATCTTACAACTGTCAGAATAAAAACTTATATTTTTAATACATTGTTTTCTTCCTGTCAATGTAATAATACTCATATTAGGAACTCCATGAGTTATAAATTGTGTAGCAGATGTTGATGAATCAGAATCTCCATGCAAGGTTACTTCTTTATCAATTGTAATACCCGTTTTAAATAAGTATTTACCTTTTGGGAAATATAAAACACAAGACTTAAATCCTACTTTATTAATAATCTTCTGTATAAAAGGTCCCACATCTTCTGAACCATCGTTTTTAATATCAGGCTCGCTTTCTAATACGTTAATCCATTTTTTCTTTTTAATTTCTTCCATAATATTATCTATTCCTTTCTTTTTTACTTAATATTAAAATATTATTTACTTTTAGTATTAAACGAATTTTTATAGTTACCAGTTTGACTATATAAAACTTATTAAAACTAATAACTATACCATCTTCTCTATCACTTTATAATAGTATATAGGTGTTTCAAATATCTTGTTTTGACTAATTCTTTCCAATTTTACTTTATATTGCCCAGAAACTGAATTGATATCACTAACTGATGTTGATATAATATCATTTACCTGTGGTCTATACATCTTAATATTATCATTTATATATATATCATAATTTTTTATCTTTATTTTATCATTATGATCTTCTTCAAACATACCAATTCCATTAATACTACCTATTTTTCCATTATAAAATATAACAGTTTGTTCTTTATTATTGTATATTAGGTTTCCTTTTTCTGACTCAACAACCATATCAGTAGCATCTACAGGACATCTTAATAATACATTCTTGGTTTCAAGCGCATTTATAATGTATATCTTATGTTTCTTAAATTTCGTATTTCCATCCTTATCAATTATCTGAGATCCCTTATCATTCCAATAATCTCCATTATCATTTGTGATTGTTATATTGGTTGACTCCATTGAATTTCCATAAAATAAAGAATATGCTTCCTTAACTCTATTGTCTAACTTTAAATAATCATCATAATTAAAATTAAAATAGAATTGCCCACATCTTGAGATATTTCCTGATATTTGAGTATTAGATATTGAGTCAAACTTAAATCCACAATATCCACATTGGTCAATTGTAACATTTGTAACAAAGTTTAACCCTTTACCAATATTGTCAATAGCAACTCTACCAACTTCTTCTACTCTCATACCATTAATAAAAGTTCCTGTAGAAATCTCCATTCCATAATCACATCCCCAAGCCTTTCCATTAGTAATTATTGAATTTTCTCCTGTACTAATACCATGATTACATGAAAAAACAGTAATATCGTTTACTGTGGAATTATTAGATATCTTAAGTGCAGTTCCACCGAAACCACCAAAGTCTACATTTTCATAATGGCCAGACCCTTCTGATACATCATCACATACAATTGCTGATATATATTTTCCTTCGTGTGTGAATTCTAGCTTATGATGAAATCCTGGTTCACCATTTGGTGGAGGTGCATCATCTTTTTCAGATATCTCCACACTATCGCAGTTATTTGATTGGAAAGAAATACTTTTAATACAATGCTTTACTCCCTTTACAGTTATCATTGTAAAACTTTCCATTGTGCCATCTTCTACCTCTTTTTTATCAAATTTACCAGAAAATTGTGTTGTTCCTGAATAAAAAAATTCATTATTTGGAGTATTTGACCTAAAATATGCATCTCCACATAGTGTTAATCGTTTGTTAATCTCTATACCACTTGTAAATAAGTACTTCCCTTCTGGAAAATATATAATAGAGTCTTCTGGTGCAGCATTTATAATTTCTTGCACCCTAGAACTTACATCTTTTGTTTCATCATTAAAAACTCCATAATCTAAAACATTAATCCTTCCATCTGTTTCTTTAATTATTATAGGTTCTCCCATAATTCACTACCTCCTCATTTTGAAACTAATCATTTATTTTTTTATAATAGTACATAAGTTCTCCGTTAAGTGTTTTTACACCAATTTGTTCCCATGTCCCACTATGTAATTTACTTATTTCTTCTTCAGAATCTAACATTGAAGATATAACAGAATTCTTTTGTAGTTTAGGAATCACTAAATCTTTTCCACCATCATCTACATAAAGTGTATTGTCAACTATCTTGAGTAAATCACCTTGATTTTTATCAGAAATCTGAACTCCACCTACAGAACAAATCTCACCATCATAAAACTTATAAGTATTTCTACCATTTTCTAATAATAGGTTACCCTTTGCATGTTGTATAAAGCTATCAGCTTCAGCATCACATTCTAATGTTACATTTTTAGTTTCATTTGCCTTTATTACATGTATCTTACGTTCAGTAAGTGAACCATTTTCTAGAGAATCAACATTATTATTCACCAATACAACATTGCAGTTGTCTAAAGTGTCTCCATAAAATATAGAATAGGCTTCTTCTTTTTTCTCTGGAAGATTCTTATAAGTATCATAATCAACGTTTTTATAATGTTGACTACAGTTAGTAAATCTTGCAGTTATCTGGCTATTAGACATTTTTTCAAACATAAATCCGCAGTATCCACATTTATCAACTGCAAGATTCATAATAAGGTTAAAACCAAGTCCTTTATTATTTATACCTACTTCTTGAATTTCTTCTATTCTTATGTTGTTTAGACTTACACCTGTTGTAATTTCCATTCCATTTTCACAGTTGTAAATCTTACTACTAGAAAGCATCGATTTTTCTCCAAGCTTTATACCAGTACCACATGAAGTAACAGTAATATCATTACCAGTTGCATAAAGTGGAATTTCAACTCCTGTTCCTGAAAATCCCGATATATATAGATGTTCAAAATGTGATAGACCTTGTACCCCTTCACCTTCTGTTATGTCAGACACTTTTATAGCAGATACATCTTTAGGTAATTCATTTTTTTCTCGATTATCATAGTAAAAGTTAATATTTTTTATAGTTTGACTTTTCTCTGCTAATGTGACAATACTCATATTAGAAACGTCTCTAGTTATAAAATTCGTTGCTCCTATAAATGGTTTTTTATCTTTCTCATCTTCATTTAGTTCTGGAACATCTCCTCCATAATAAGAATTACCTTGAAGTGTTATTTGTTGGCTAATCTTAATACCTTTTTCAAATAAATAGTCACCATTTGGAAAATATATAACAGAATCTTTTAGTGCTTTATCAGAAACAATCTCTTGTATCATATCACTTACATCAGATTTCCCAGTAATGTCTATTTTACTGTTTAGTTCCAGCACATTAACCCAGTCTGGAGTTTTAGTTTCAATTGCCATGATTAATTCCTCCTTTTAGAATTTAAATTATTTGTATTTACAGGAATAAATATATTTTTACTATAATTAGAATAAATCTATATAGACTTATTACTTTTGAGACAATAATTATCATTAGAATACTTTATTTTTTACTAATTAATAGAACTGTTTAATTTAATAAAACTGTTTTTTAACCTTATTACTACTAGAAAACTAATCTCTAAAATCATATAAAATATACTAAATAGATTTAGTATTGTATGCTTAAACAAGTTGATAGATTTTATCTTTTTATAATCATATATTTCCTGTGACTCCTATATTATCATTAAAATCTACCTTAGCCGTAGGCATTGTGTTTATAATTTATTTATAAATTGTTAATGTATTATTTATTTTTTAATTATTTTTAATTTATAAACTATTTATAATTCATTTATTTTATAAGATTATTATTTAGCTCATTAAAGTTAGTACTTCCGTTTATGGCATGATAATAAAACAAGAGAGTTGATATTATGAACGAAAAAACTAGTTTCTAAATTTACCAGCTATATACAATAAAAAAACTGTAAGTAAATTTGTTTTTACACAAATCTACTTACAGCCTCTAAGTATGAGAATACTTTTAACCAGACATTTATTTTATATAAATTATTCTGAACCCACTCTATCAATAAAATTCAGTAAATCTAATACTCTAAAAATACCTCTACACTGACATACCCATTTCATATGCCTGATTCATTGCTATACTTTCTTTAATATCACCTACATGCCAAGCTCCTACACCATATACTATACCTTTTTCCTTAGCACCATTTAGACATGATGTAAATCCTCTGAATCCTTCTAATGTTCTTTCCATATCATTGACATTTTCATCCGCTGCGGCAACAATGAAGTAAAATTCTTTTCCAGAAATTTCAGTGTATCTTGAACAAGTTCTATCAATCATAGTTTTCATTTGTCCATTCATAGTATAAAAATAAACTGGAGTTGCCAAGACAATCACATCTGCTTTAATCATTTTTTCAAGAATTTCTTCCATATCATCTTTTTGTGGGCAAATTGCTCCTTTTTCATAACAAGCACCACATCCAGTACAATAGTGAACATCTTTATCTTTTAAAAATATTTTCTCTGCTTGATTTTTGGATTCTAATGCACCTTTAACAAATTGGTCGCATAATAAATCAGAATTTCCACCTTTTCTAGGACTTGCAGAAAGTACAAGTACTCTTTTATTCATAAGACAATACCTCCATTATTTTGCTCTAATTATTACTCTTTAGAGTTTTTTCTTTTTCAATAACTTTATCTTCATATCCATCAATTTTACTATTTAATCGTTCTAACGTTTTCTGCATATCTTCTATTCTTTTAGAAAGCTGATTTCTCTGTTCTATTAGAAGGTCTTTTCTAGCTTTGATAGTACTGTTCCCTTGTTGAAACATAGTTACATACTCAATCAATGTCTCAATAGAAAGCCCTGCACTTCTCATACATTTAATAAAATTGACCCACTCACAATCTTTTTCTGTAAAAATTCTAATACCACTTTTGTTTCTATTTACAGGTGGTATTAAACCAATTCGTTCATAATATCGTAAAGTATCTGCTGAAAGTTCGTATTTTTTACTTACTTCTGAAATTGTCATACAAATTACCTCTCTCTTGATATTGTATAAATTGAAATAACATCAAATATCCTAAATAATATTCTATCAAAATTACTTATTCTATTTATCTATAGTTAGCAATTTATAAAGATTACTTTCCCTACTTATCTACATGTAAAATTACTTATACTACTTATCTAAAATTAGCAATTATTTTTCAAATATTTCTGCTACACTCTTTAAAGAATCTACAATTTTAATGTGTTGTGGACAATTTTTCTCACACTGTTTACATCCAATACAATCTGATGCTTTTCCATAAGTTTTAGTATAGTTATTATAGTAAACCATTTGTGTTGAAAATCCAGTATTAATAGCTTGCTTTTCTGCATTGTATAAAGCAAAATAGTTTGGAATAGCAATATTTTTTGGACATCCTTCTACACAATATTGGCAAGCAGTACATGGAACTGCAATTGCTTCATTTATAATTTTTACTGCTTCATCTATAACATCATATTCTTTCTGTACAAATGGTTCAAAATTTTGCATATATCCTGTGTTATCTAATAGTTGTTCCATATTTGACATTCCACTTAAAACCATCATGGCATTATCTTTACTTGCTGCAAAACGAATTGCCCATGATGGCACTGACATATCTTGATTGTAATCATTAAATAGTTTTTCGGCTCTTTCTGGTATTTTTGCTAGTGTACCACCTTTTACTGGTTCCATAACGATAACAGGTTTATTGTGTTTTGTTGCTACTTCATAACATTTTCTAGATTGTATGCTTTCATTATCCCAATCCAAATAGTTAATCTGTAATTGAACAAAATCTACTTCTGGATGCTCATTTAGAACTTTGTCTAATAGCTCTGCACTATCATGAAAAGAAAAACCAATATTTTTTATTTTTCCTTCTTTTTTCTTTTCCTCAATAAACTTAAAGCTGTCAAACTTCTTGGCTACCTCATAATGTGATACCCCTATATTATGTAAAAGATAATAATCAAAATAATCTACACCACATTTTTCTAACTGTTCATTAAAAATAGGCTCTTGCTCTTCTTTTGTTTTCAAAGCCATTAGTGGTAGTTTTGTAGCTACTGTAAAACTTTCTCTTTTATGTCTTTTTACTAGAGATTCTCTAAGTGCTATTTCACTTTTACCCATATGGTATACATACGCTGTATCAAAGTATGTAAATCCTCTCTCTAAAAAAGTATCCACCATATTATTTAAGTAATCCATATCAATACTTGTAGCATCATTTTCATCTTTTATTGGTAAACGCATTAATCCAAATCCTAATTTTTTTTGTTCCATTGTCATTCTTCCCCCTTTAAGTATTCTCTATTTTAACTTGTTTTTTTAAATACTTATAAATTTTCCATAATTATACTTTACTACTTAGAGTTAACTTCAAGTCAATAGTTTTTTTTATTTTTTAGCCAAATACTCTAAAAATTTATCTATTCTCTATTTAAATTTTATATTGCAAAACATATTGACACTTATTATAAGTATACTTATAATAAATAACATAAGTAACAAATTTAATTAAACTGCTTACAGAAAGAGGTGCTATATGGAATTTAGTTTTATGACTAAAGTTAATGCAAAAAAAGAAAAAGTATGGGAATATTATGCAGATATTCAAAAATGGTATGCATGGGAAAGCGATTTAAAAAATATTACATTAGATAATGGTTTTATAACAGGTTCTAGTGGAATAATGGAATTAGAAGGTATGCCCCCAATGGAGTACTTACTTACTTCTGTAAAAGAAAATCAAGAATTTTGGGACAAGACAGATACGCCTATGGGAAGTATTTATTTTGGACATGAGATTTTTGAAAACAAAGATAACTCTATAAGTATTAAACACACAGTTAGGCTGGAAAGTGATATCATCAATGAAGAAAAAGTTAATTTTCTTAAACAAGTATTTTCAGATGTACCAGATTCTATTATGTTATTAAAGGAAAAGGTGGAATTATAATGGTTCAATTTCCTTCCAAACACAAAGATAATTCTGAAATGTCAACAGGTTTATTATTCATGCGAACTTACAACAAGTGGCATGGAGAAGTAAAAAGACAACTAAAAAAATTAGGTTTGACTCATCCACAATTTGTTATACTAACTGCATTAGGTTATTCAATGCAATATGAATCAGAAGTTACACAAGTAATGCTCGCAAAAATAGCAGGAATGGACGTAATGTCTGTGTCCCAAATTATAAACCTATTGGATAAGAACTCACTTATCTCAAGAAAAGAACATTCTAAGGATACACGTGCAAAATCAGTAACCTTAACTGAAAAAGGACAGAACATCCTAAACGAAGCACTTCCTATTGTAGAAAATATTGATGCTCAGTTTTTTGGCTCATTAGAAAAAGAAGAAAAAGTATTTATAAGTTTATTAAATAAACTTAATGAATTTGATTATGAACTATAGTTTTATATAGCAAATAATTTTCTGTGACAAAGAATTTTATATAACATGTAATTTTATATAAAATATAACAAATAATCTTATATAACAATAAAAAGAAAATATGGTTAAACAATTTTAAGTATATTCTGACCCTCTATAGTCTGGATTATAAGCTTAATGAGTACAATACAAAATAAAATGAAAAGTGGAATGTTTAAATAACTTTCCACTTTCCACTTCTCCAACGCCAGAAAAAACAAATACTTCTAAAAACCCAATCCATAAGCATAGCTATAAATACACTTAAAACACCAATACCTAATCCATAAGCTAATACATAACTGCATCCAATACGAAAAACAGCCATAGAAAAAATTGAAATCATCATGGGATATTTTACATCGCCAGCAGCTCTAAAAGCATTTGGTAGTGCAAAAGACATCGGCCAAATAGTTACCCAACCACTAATATGAATAATCATAATAGTAAAAGTCAAAGAAAATGTAACATCAGATAGATTGTAAAGACCAAGAATGGGTTTCAATAATAATAAGATTCCTATATTAAGTACAATCATATAAATCCAAGATAATTTAAGCAGATACTTTGTATATAAAGTAGCATATTCAAATTCCTTAGCTCCTACACATTGAGCTACAACAGTAGTAATCGCTAAACCTAACGCTTGACCTGGAATGGTTGCTACATTAATAAGACTTCCTGTTACAGCATTTGCAGTAATCGCACTGGTTCCAAATACAGCAATTAAACTAGTAAGAACGATTCTTCCAATTTGAAAAACACTGTTTTCTAAACTGGCTGGAATACTAATTTTTAGAATGCTCTTAACTGTATCAAAATCAATATTCCAAAAAGAATATAAACGAATGGAAATCGATAACTTAGGATTACGTAGTATAATCATTGTTGTTGTAGCTCCAACAATCCGAGCCATTAAAGTACCTAATGCCGCCCCTAGTACTCCTAGACCTAAACCATATATAAGTAAAGCATTTACTCCTATGTTAATTATATTCATAATAAATGAGCTAACCATAGCTGTTTTAGTGTCACCCATTGCTCGAAATAGGGCTACTGATGAACTATAAATAGCTATAAAAGGAAAAGAAACTGTAGTTATATAGAAATAAGTCCTCGCATTCCTCATTACATCAAGTTCTATATTACCAAAAAACAAGGATAAAATGTGACCATTGAAAATCAAGCAAATGCTCATAAACAGTAAAGATATTCCTAAACTTACAATCAACAACTGCTTTCCAGCGAGATTACTTTTTTCTGAGTTTTTGCTCCCAAGATATTGACCTGCAACTATTGCACCACCAGTAGCAAGGGCTGTTAATAAACAAATAAGTAAAGTATTGATTGTATCTACAATAGAAACACCTGAAACTGCACTTTCACCAGCTGAAGACACCATTAGTGTATCAAACATTCCTATTGATAGCATTAGAGTCTGTTCAATTATCAAAGGAATTACTATTTTTCTTAAACTCTGTTTGGAAAACATCCCTTGTTTAAAAACATTTATTTCTTGCAAATCTTTACTTATATATTTTACTTTTGGCATAATACAGCTCTCCTTCATCAATAAAATTCTACCTGAGTTCTTTCAGGATTAATGATAGCATTGTATATTAAAATCGAGAAGTACTGTCTTTTTGTGTTTATAGTATCAAAAACACTACTAAGTATTTAGAAATAAAGTATGTTGAATTTGCAAATATACTGCACTATACTTAAAAAATATACTGCTTTATACTTAAAAAAGGAGATGTCTTTATGAAAAATAATTCATTAAAAATTGAACGTTGTGAAACGATAACTAAAATACAAAGAATCTTAGGTGGTAAATGGAAAATTGAAATACTCTATTATATCTCTTTAAAAACAAGACGATTTAGAGAATTACAACGACAGATTGGCAATATTACTCAATCTACATTGACAAAACAACTTAGAGAATTAGAAACAGATGGCTTCATTTCCAGATACATTTATCAAGAAATTCCACCTAAAGTAGAATATTCCCTAACAGATTTAGGAATAAGCTTTGTACCTGTTTTAGAGCATATGAAACAATGGGGAAAAACCTATTTATCAAATGATAAAAGTAATTAATACTGATTTACATATATCCAACGTTAAAAACCTTTTCCTCAAGATTTATGATACAATATTAAATAATAAAATGAAAACTTTATATTGAATAATCTTATCTGTTAATTTTAAAATATTGCATTTAATAGTAACTTGATTTTAAGATTATATTTTACTAGTTCATACTAAATAATAAAATATAAGGATTGTGAGGTAAAAAATATGAATAAGAAAAACTTAGCTATATTAGTGGCAGGTATGATGTTTTTTTCTAGCTCTTCAGTAATCTTTGCAAACAACGTAACAAAGCAAGAAAGGTTAATAGGTAAAACAAGATATGAAACAGCTGTAGAAGTGAGTAAATTAGGATGGGTTCAATCAAAAACAGCAATTATAGTCAATGGCAACTCTATTCAAAGTGCACTTTGTGCAAATCCTTTTGCTAAATTAAAAAATGCTCCTATACTATTAGTAAACAACAATAGCATAGAAAGTTCAACTAAAACTGAACTTAAAAGACTTGGCGTAGATAATGTATATATAGTGGACAGTGGAAATAGTATATCTAATAAAGTAGAAAATGAAATAAAATCACTTAACATAAAAGTAAATAAAATAGTAGGAAATAACATCTATGAAATGTCTACAAATGTACTTAAAGAAATAGATAAGATAAAAAAAGTGGAAAATGTAGCAGTTGTAAATGGATTAAAGGGATTATCTGATGCAGTTAGCATAGCGTCTCCATCAGCAATACATAATATGCCTATAATACTAGTATCAGAGGAAAATAGCAATAATGGCAGTATAAATTTCTTAAACAATAGGTCTATAAAAAAATCTTACATAGTTGGAGGAAATAAAATTTTATCAGACAATACAGTAAAAAAATATCCAAATAAAGAAAGAATTAGTGGTTCAGATAGAAACAATACCAATGCCAAAATTATTGAGCAGTTCTACAAAAACAAAAGCATAAAAAATATATTTGTTACTAAAAATGGTATGAACAAGGAAAATGCTCTAGTAGATGCATTATCAATAGGAGTATTAGCAGCCAAAGAAGATTCTCCTGTAATAATATCTAATGGCACTCTTGTAAACAGCCAAAAAGATTTTATTAAAAATAAAGATATAGAAGAAGTAACACAAGTTGGCGGAGGTGATAACCAAAAAGCATTTGAGGATATCTTAAAGCTAAAGAATGTCGATATAAGAAATAAAACTAAAAAAATATCTTTAATTGAAGCTAAAGAAATATTAAAACAAGCTGTTCCAGAAAGTAATGTTTTAGTTTGTTACTACGACCAAGATGACAATAAATACGACAGTAAAGTTATAAAGGATAATATTGTATATGAAGTAGAAATTGATGCCTATTCTGGTAAAATAATAGAAATTGAAAAAGATGATGATATAAACAATAATTTAGATATCAAAAATATATCTTTAGATAAAGCTAAATCTATAATACTAGATGCTATTCCTAATGGTAATTTAATATACTGTAAATATGATGCTGACGATAACGAATACGAGGCTAAAGTTGTAAAAGATAATAAAACATATGAAATAGATATAAATGCATTTGATGGAAGAATTATAGATATTGATATAGACGATGATTACGATGATAATGATTATGATGACTCTGATAATAATCACAATAATAGTGATTCTAATTCTAATAACAATAACTCTATAATTAGCATTGAAAAAGCTAAATCAATAATGCTAAATAAAGTACCTGGTGGTAAAATAGTAAAATTTGAATATGATGAAGATGACAAAGAATATGAAGGCGAAATAATAAAAGGAAACAACGAATATGATATAACAATCAGTGCAATCACTGGAAAAATATTAGAATATGAGGTTGATACAATATAGTATATAGTTCTTATTATACAACTTATAAAAATTTTCTTATTTTATACTACTGAAATTTAAATTTTATATTACTGGAATTTTAAAAATTCCAGTAATATTTTTTATCATTAATAACACTAATAATCCTATTTTCTATATATATTATATCTTAACATAGACTATATCTGAATTTTAGATTTTTCATAGTATATACTTTAGTATATCTCTTCACCACTATAATTACTTTTCATTTAAATAAGTCTTAAATTTATGACCAAACAGAATCTCTGGTTTTATATCCACTGCCATAGGAGTATCCTTCCAGCTCTTCACTCTTGATTCTATAACTTTATAAAAATCTTCTAAGCTATGACCTTCCTTTCTTCTTTCAGCTATAAGTTTGTTATCTGTTTCTGAATCAAACCTAAAACTTTCCCCTGACTCTTTATTTAATTTTTTTATAATATTTTCATAAATACTTTCTATATAATAGTCATCTTCTTCCACATCAGTATTTTTCTTTGAATTCTTTTTTAATAACTCTTTTTTTAAATTTTTTTTTAATAATTCTTTTTTCTTTGTTACATCTTCCGTTTCATCTTCTGTTTCATGTACAGTATGAATCTCTGGGTCATAACCCCATTGTCTATGCTCTTTATCTACACAGCTGTACATATTGGTATCACTAGTCTTAGCTTTCTTATACTTATATTCATGTTTTGATACTTTTTGACTACTATTATTTGTTTCATTAATCTTTTCCAAGATATCTTCAAAAAAACTTCTACGTTTCTTTATTACACCTGTATCATTACTTTCAGAACATATATAACTGTATACAGAGCAACAATTTCCCTTCACTCCTCGACTTATTAATCTCAATATTCCTAAATCTATAAACTCATTTACAAGCCTACTTATTGTAGATATTGATAAATCAAGGTCAGATGCAGCCTTTCTTACAGTCATCATAAACTGCCCCCTTGGTAAAGTTCTCTTTAATCTTTGTATATTTTCTTTTCTCATTATATAGTGATTAAACCTTATTTTATTTACATCACTTCGCTCGTTAAAATATAGTACTGCTGAATTTAATTGATAAAAACCATTGTTCATATTCTTATTCCCCCAATTTAAATAAATAATTGTTTGTAAAATATTTTTGTATCTCTTAATAATTTATTAGATGATTCTATTTTATTAAAAATCATTCTTCTATATTTTTCATTTTAAAGTTTTAAAGGCATTATGTTAATAGATGAGATTTAACTTTTTTATTTAAACAATAAATTTAATAATTTTTTTAATATAAATATTTTCTTGGTTTATAAATATTTTCTTAAAATTAATATATCTTTCTTAGTCTTAAGCTTTTCAGTCATATCTAATCATAATAGATATTAAGTTTTTGTTTCTGTTATAATCTATAACTTTATAAAAGATAGACAAAATACTCCATCCTCAATGTAAGTAGGATAGAACGGTAGATAATGTAGAGTAGTTCAAATAAATATATAATCTAAAAATATATCATTATGTTATACTAAGTGTTACAAAGTAAGATATAAAATCTATTATGAATTTTTATTGTCTATGACAAAATTCATAATAGAAAAATCCATTTAATATTTTGCTCTCTATAAATTTCACATACACAACTCTTTATTTACTACAAATAAAGATATTTAAAATATATATTTTTACAATAAGGAGGTATATTTATGACCAATTCTAAAAGTAAAAAAGAATACTTACGTCGTATTTGTAAGGTACAAGACTATATAGAATACCATTTGTATGACTCTCTTTCTCTTGAGGAACTTTCTAATATAGCAGGTTTTTCAAAGTTTCATTTTCATAGGATTTTTAAAGCAATAACAGAAGAAACATTATCACAGTATGTAAACAGGTTAAAACTAGAAGGAGCTACTTCTTTTCTTATTCATCGTACTGATATGACAGTTACTGATATTGCACATTATTTTGGCTTTACTGATTCCGCAGTTTTTTCGCGAGCATTCAAAAACTATTACAAGATAAGCCCTATAAAATATAGAAACAATTATAGCAAGAATTGCAAAGAACCATATAAAATTTCTCAGTATAATAGATACATATCAAAACTTAAATCTAAAAATAATAGAGAGGTCAAGGGAGAAATTGAAATCTTAGAACTTGATAATGTAAATACAGCTTATATTAGATACACTGGGTCATATGGAAATTTAGCTAGTCATTTTCCAAAGATTGTAGAAAAACTCTTTGAATATGCAAATGAGCAGAATCTAATTGAACTTGAAAAGGCAAAGATATTAGCTATTTATCATGATAATCCTCAATTTACACAAGAACACCACTTGAGGACTAGTATTTGTATGACAATTCCAGATAATATTGTTGTCAAAGAAAGTAGCGACCTTGGTAATATGACAATACCGTCTGGAAAATATCTTGTGGGACATTTTAGTATTTTTCAAGATGAATACAGTGATGCTTGGGATTTTATGTATAATGAATGGCTATCAAATGATGAGCATAAATTACGTAATTCTTTTCCTTTTGAAGTATATCTTAATGACCCAAATAGTCACCCACAAAATAAACATATAGTTGATATATATTTACCTATAGAGTCTTTTTAATACTATGATTTCGCTTAACCTCTTCTTATATTAAGGATTAAAACATCCCAATTTTATAGTTTGATAAAATTAATAAAATGAGGTGAGTTAATGAAAGAAATAAAAATCAAAGGTGCAAAAATACATAACCTAAAAAACATAGATATATCTATCCCCAAAAACAAGCTTGTAGTTGCAACAGGTGTTAGTGGTTCAGGTAAGTCTAGTCTTATGTTTGATATTGTATTTGAGGAAGGACGTAAACAGTACTTACAGTCTTTAGGTATACTTTCAGGCATTGATAATGAGAATAAATTCGATAACATTCAAGGATTAGCTCCTACTATAGCTGTTAAACAAAATATAATTCGTCAAAGTAATCCTCGTTCAACAGTAGGCACTAGAACCAATATTATTAATATGCTTACACTATTATATGCAGGAGAAGGACAAGTAATATGTTCTGCGTGTAACACTCCTGTAGACAACAATCTTATTTGTAATAATTGTGGTAATGAAGAAGAACGATTGAGACCAAGTTATTTCTCATATACCTCTTCAGATGGTATGTGTATGAAGTGCTCTGGACGTGGAGCATACTTTGAGATTAATATTGAAAAACTTATTTTGGATAAGCACACTACCCTAAAAAAAGTTTTGGATAGAGCTCAAATTACACCAGGATATTTGAGAGTTCTATCTAAAAAGTTCAAAGATTATTTAGATATACCATTCTTACAATTACCTGATGAGGTACAAAATGAGGTACTCTATGGCCATTATGAAAATGGAAAACGAAGTTCTTCTTTAGCAAAAGTACTTCATAGCCGTCACCAAAGAGGTGAAGATTTAAATGGTATTTATAGTATGACTACTTGTTCTGAATGCCATGGTTTTAAAATTGGTGAAGAAGCACGCCAGGTTTTATTAAATGGAAAACATATTGGTGAACTTGGAAAAATGAGCATTTTAGAAGTTCATGAATTTCTAAAGTCCTTATTAAATCAAAATAAACTAACTACCCTAGGTAAAAATTTAATAAATGATATTTTGATTAAGACAAATAATCTAATAAAAGCAAGACTAGGTCATCTGTCCTTATACAGAGAGATGTCAACTTTAAGTGGTGGAGAAATACAAAGACTATTTTTAAATTCTCACCTTGATTCAGAGATGGATTCATTAATTTATGTACTTGACGAACCAACTGCGGGATTACATGAATCTGAAAAAATCGATATTCTAAAATCCATTAAAGATTTAAAAGATTTAGGTAACACTGTCATTGTGGTTGAACACGATAAAAACACAATTAATATGGCAGAACATATTATTGATATAGGTCCAAAAGCTGGCGTTGAAGGTGGGCAATTAATATATCAAGGAGATTTAGAAGGTCTGCTTAAGTCAAATGAGTCAATTACTGGGCAATATATCTCAGGAAAATACTCCATGCCTACTAGAACAGCCTCTAAAAATATTACGAACACTGAAAAAATGCCTTGTATAGTTGTTCAAAATGCAAGTACAAATAATCTTAAAAATGTTACTGCATCATTACCTTTGGGAGCTATGATTGGAATAGCTGGAAAATCTGGTAGTGGAAAAAGCTCCCTTATTTCAGATACATTACTCCCTCTTCTTAGGAGTTACTTCAACAATCAACCAAGTAACAATAAAACCACTATTAAAGAAAATGAAATAAGTGAAGTAAGCGATGACAATGATTATACAATTGTAGAAACTATTGCAGATAAATTAAGTGGTACACAATATATCTCTGGATATTCAGAAATATCTCAAACTCCTATTGGTAGAAATATAAATTCGACACCTGCCTCTTATATTGGTATATGGGATAAGATACGTGTTTTATTTGCAAGTCAACCAGAATCAATAAAACAAAATTTCACTGCTGGGCATTTTTCATTCAACTCAAAAGGTGCTTGTCCTAAGTGTAGTGGTAGCGGATATGAAAAAATCTGGTTGGGAAATAATTTAAGTATGGACAGTATATGTAATGAATGTCATGGAAAAAGATTTAATGATGAATCATTATCCATTAAATATAAGAATAAAAATATCTATGATGTCCTAAATATGAGTGTATCTGAAGCTGTTAGTTTTTTCGAAGATACTCCAAATATTGTTTCACACTTAAAAGTACTAGAACAAATTGGTATGGGTTATATAAAACTAGGTCAACCTACCCCTACTTTAAGTGGTGGCGAATCTCAAAGAATAAAGCTTGCAAAAGAGATTGGTAAAAAACGAAAAGGCAATATCCTCTATGTGTTGGATGAACCCACTACTGGTCTAAGTCTATATGATACTGCTAAACTAATTCAATTGTTGGACGAACTAGTCGAAAATGGAAATTCTGTAATTGTTGTCGAACATGATATAGAAGTTCTAAATACTTGTGATTGGATTATTGAACTTGGTTCAGAAGGTGGAGACAAGGGTGGATATATCATTGCAGAAGGTTCTCCTCAACAACTAAAAGAAAACTCAAAGTCTATAACAGGGAGGTATTTATAGTGAATAAGGACTACTGCTTAGATTTGAATTTTGAAAATATAGACCCCTCAAGTGTTGGAATGGATTCAAAAAAACTTTCACAACTTGAACCTTTGATAATCTCACAATACAGTAACATAAACGGAATAATTATAGCAAGAAGAGGAAATGTCGTCTTTGAGAAATATTATAATGGTTACAATGCCAACGATACTTTTCACGTTGCATCTGTCACAAAAAGTATTATATCAGCTCTAATTGGTATCGCGATAGACAAAGGCTATATAAAGGATGTTGAGCAAAAAGTTGTTGATTTTTTCCCTGAATACACTTGTAACCCTGCTGATATATACAAAAAAGCAGTAACTATACGTCATTTACTTACAATGACTGCACCATACCCTTTTAAAAATACAACTGAGTCATTAGAGAGACTTTCTAAGCAACGAGATTGGGTAAAATACACCCTAAATCAACTTGGTCAGAATAAAAATATTGGAACTTTCAAATATTCTTCAGCTGGAGTTCACCTACTTTCAGCTATTATTACGAATACTACAGGAAAGTGTGCTCGTGAATTTGCTAATGAACACCTATTCAAACCTATTGGTATGAGAGAAATACCAGATTATGATATAAAAAATTTTGGCTTTGAAGATTTATTTGGAAAAAATCTTAAAGGTTGGGCAAAAGACAGACAAGGTAATTCTACAGGTGGCTGGGGACTTACATTGAGTGCTAGAGATATGTTACGATTTGGTTCTCTGTATTTAAATGATGGTATTTGGAATAATAAAAGTATTATATCTAAATCATGGATTGAAGAATCAACTAAAATGAATTCCAATGAGTATGGTTATCTATGGTGGTTATGTGAAGAAGATGGAGTCCTTTGGTACTCAGCAATGGGAGCTGGAGGAAATGCTATATGTTGTATACCAAAGTATGATTTGGTCATAGCAATACCATCTAAGATAGTTTTTAAACCTCGTGATAGATGGCAGTTTATTAAAAAATATATACTTACTTCTATAATAGAATAGTTGTATATAGAATGATTATAACAACCCTCCACTATAACACCAGACTTTGGTTTAGTGATATTATTGTTGATGCTATATACACACAAGAGGAGTTGAATATAAATGAATACCTACACGACATCAGAAATAGCAGATTTGATTGGTATACATCCTAATACAGTACGTTTATATGAAGAACTTGAACTAATACCTAGACCCAAACGTAGTCCTAATGGATACCGTATCTTTAACGATTTTCATATAGAGCAATTTAAATTTGCTCGTACAGCCTTAAAAATTGAAGTCACACAAAGAGGATTGAGAAAAAATGCAGTTAACATTGTCAGAACATCCGCAAATAAGGATTTTGACAAAGCTATTTGTCTTGTGAGCCACTACTTACAACAATTAAAAATAGAGAAATCAAATGCTGAGGAAGCAATTACTATTGTTACAGAAATTTTAAATGGAAACACACAAGAAACAGACAAGTTGTTTTTAACTAGAAAAGAAACCGCAAACTACTTAAATGTTACAATAGACACTTTAAGAAATTGGGAAATGAACGGGTTGTTAAAAGTAAAAAGAAAACAAAATGGTTATCGTGTATATACTGACGAAGATATAAAGCGACTTAAAATTATTAATTCATTACGCTCTGCAAACTACTCTCTTTCAGCTATTTTAAGAATGTTAAATGCTTTGTCTTGTAATCCCAAAGCTAATATTAAAACCGTTATTGACACTCCAAAAGATGACGATGAAATTATCTCAGTATGTGATAAATTGATAACTTCATTGAAAGAGGCAGAACACAACGCAAAAGCAATGAAATCTCATCTTCAAAGCATGAAAGGGCAATTTTCCTAACCCTCCACTCTAACTCCATACTTTGATTTGTGTGTTATTCTTAAGAGCAAGAAAAATTAAACACACAAATCAAAGGAGGAATAGAATGGAAAACAAAAATACTCATTTTACATGGAAGAAAAAAATCATTACCTTTTTAGTGAGCCAATATATTTCCCTATTTGGTTCATCACTTGTACAGATGGCAATGATATGGTATATCACACTTCAAACATCATCGGGCATATGGGTAACAATTTTAACTGTATGCTCCTTCATACCACAAATGCTAATATCTTTTTTTGCGGGCGTATGGGCAGATTACTATAATCGAAAAATACTCATCATTGTATCTGATGCCATAATCGCTGCTTCTACACTGGTACTTCTTCTTCTTATGATATCAGGAATTAGAGGAGAAAGTGAATTAATTGCAATTGCAGTCGTATCCATTATTCGTTCTCTAGGAAGTGGTGTACAGACACCTGCCGTAAGTGCAATGATTCCTCAGCTTGTACCAGAAGAACACTTAATGCGTTTTAATGGTATAAATGGTAGTCTTCAATCTATAGTACAATTTATAGTTCCTGCTGTAGCCGCAGCAATCCTTGGTTTGAGTAATAAGATATCGCAAGTACTTTTAATTGATATTATTACTGCAATTATTGCTATTGTATTACTCTGCTTTATCAAAGTTCCTAAACATAATATAGTAAAACAAACTGAAAAAGTATCATTTTTAACTGATATGATATCTGGGATAAAATACTCTTTTTCGGATAAATTTATTAGAAAAATAGTTCTTACTTATGGAGCTTTTATTTTTCTTTGTGTTCCATCAGGCTTTCTTATCGGATTATTGATTGAGCGTACATTTGGTAATGGCTATGTATATCTATCTATTATTGAAATGATTGGCTTTGCAGGTATGGTTTTAGGTGGATTAGTTATAGGAATATTTGGTGGATTTAAAAATCGAAATAAGACATTTTTCTTGTCAATGTTTTCTTACGCTGTCTTTTCTATTATTTTGGGTTCTGTTACACAAGCTTGGCAATTTTTTATATTCATGTTTTTTACAAGTTTTTCAATTCCAATTATTCAAGCAGCAACTATGACCATGTTGCAAGAACATGTAGTACCAGAAATGCAAGGTCGTGTATTGGGATTATCTATTATTATATATACTGGTTTTATACCTCTTGGAATGGTAATCTTTGGGCCGCTTGCTGATATAGTATCTATTAACAGCTTGATTATTGTTTCAGGCATAATAATTGCATTTTTTGCTTTATCTATTCCTTACTCAAGACAGTTTTACAAGCAAGGTATCTTTAAATCAAAAGAAATTAAGTAATATACTAGAGAAATTAAGTAATACACTAAAGAAGCTAAGTAATATACTAGGGTAATTTTAACTGTTCTATTTTGCTTTTTATGCATAATACACTAAGATAGTTTTAATCACTAAGATGGTTTTAATTAGTCTAGCTCAAATTTTATATACCTCCGTTTCATTTATATCTTCATTTGCATCAAGAATTAAATGAAACGGAGAAAAGTAATATGCCAATAAGCTTATTATTATTTTGATTCCTTTTTAGCATGACACTCAGAACATTCAGAGTCATGTAAAGAAATAATGCCACCACAATAAATACAAGTCCATTTTTTTAATTCTTCTTCCATCAAAGTGTTTATTCCATACTCTTTAGCTAAAAGGCTATTTTTTATAAGGCTTTCTTTGTATCTTTTATTGTAACTCTTTTCCAAGTTTTTAACTAATTTACATGGAAATTTTTCGCACTCAAAACAATATGTAATATTTTCTGTCTTTGCACACTCTTTTATCTTACACTTTCTGCAATGTTCTGGTTTCCCCAAATCACTTACATAGCATCCCTGACAAGCTTTCTTTGAATAGCAGTGTTTATAACATACTTTACAATTCATACCACAAGGAGCAAGCATAATATTTTCAATCTTATTGGGCATTTTCATAACGCATTATTCCTTTCTACAATATTCTTAATTCTTGAATAACCTTAATTATTGGAATCATGAAGATTTTGTACAACATCATTATAAAAAATCATTTTGATGGGATATTTTTACATATCATAATTCTTTATAATCAAATAGTCTATCTACTTTAATCGTCTATCTATCTTTTGTAATAAAATTATCTATCTTAATCATATAATAAACATATAATCAAAGTATATCAAGCAATTATATTTTGTTATCTACTAAAAAATAGATTTCTTTTCTTATCTAAAGTCATATACAACAGAAACCATACAATACAATGTATAGCTAAAATTACAACTTCTTTTACAACAGTAATATTTCCCTCAATAATTTCCATAATTCCTTTAAATGTTGCTATTGATGGCATTATATAACATAAATTTCCTACTCCTCTAATATCAACTCCTAAAAGATATACAAGTAATGGAGCTCCTATAAATAAAATCATTATTAACTTAATATAAATAATCCCCACCATAAGACCTTCTGATAATTTACCAATAAATAAACCTATTAGTGATGATATAAACGTAGAGAATATGATAAGTAACAACATCATTACCATATCTAATACTGAAATTCTTAGACATATAAATACAGTTACAATTGAAGATAAACACCCACATAAAAAACCTATAAATATTTTCTGAATAATATATTGGCTCCTAGTTTGTGGCAAGATTTCATTGATAAATGAAATTCCATCCTCTTTTTCAGATATGATATTCATTGCATTAAAAGTACATCCCATAAACATAGCTGTAATTAGAATCATAGCAATAAAAATATTTTGAAATTCTTTTAACATATTGTCTTGAGGTAATATTGTAATCTCAGTATTTTCTAAATTTCCTTCTAATCTAAAAATTTTAGGTAACATCTTTGCTACATTTTTTATAGCATTAATCTCATTTCCATAAACTATAGTTTGAATTCCCTCTCCATTACTAACAACTCCTATTGTACTTGTTTTGATATTTTTAACTTCACTTATTAAATGATTCTCAGTTTGATATTGTTTTACTGACCCATATCTACTTAGCCATTGTTCTGTTTGTGTAGAAAGCGTGTTTTTTACTATACCAAATTGCAACTCACCTATTGAAGACATGTCAACAGTTCCAACAATATTTATTAAAACAGCCATAACAATTGGTAAAAAGAAGGAAATTATGCACATTTTATCTTTTCTTATACTCTTCAACTGATATCTTAATCCTATCAACACTATCCCTCCCTAATCAATTCTTTATCAAAAACATTTTTAACAAGTAAAAAAAGAGCTATTATTGTCAAGGAACATGCAATAAAATAATTAATTTCACTTGAGAAACTTATGAAAAAAGCATTTTTTAACTCACTATAAACATGATAAAAAGGATGATATTTAATCCAACCTATTTCAAAAGATGTATTTGCAGACAAAAACACAGGTGTAGTTATAAATACAGCAACTAAAAGATATACAAGAGAAAATTGTTTAAAGTCCTTTAGTAACATTGAACATCCAAATCCAATTAAAGACATAATGATTGATAAAATTCCAGTTTGAACTAGTACTTGAGGGAGTATTTTTATTCCTTCAAAAAATCCAACATTAATTATTAACAAAAGCACTGTAAAGCATAGGTCACATATCAGAAATATAGATACTTTCGATAATATAAAAAGACTTCTTTTTACAGGTAAAATACCTGTGATACGTATTACACCCATTTGTTTCTCTTTAAACAGTAAAGAAGCAATACCTAAAAATCCAATAGCTACAATTTCAAAGAACAAAATCTCACAAGTCATTTCTTTTCGAAGTTTCATCTCAGATGTATCTTCACCATTGATTTGAATTACTTCATTTTTTCTTGATATTTTTGTATCATTATCTTTTTCTGATAATAACAAGGACAATGCATAATCAGCCCTATAATTATCAATTCCTTCAAGACTCTCATGCAAAATTACATTTGCTTTATTCCCACTAGCATCAATCCCAACTGCATTTGTATCTTCAGATAATTTTGATTTTAATTCATTAATAGAAGAAACAGGATGAATTGATGGAGATTCATACATACTTGTATTCTCTGGTTTGTACATATAAACACTATTGTGATAGGAATCTTCATCCATAAATTTTATATAACCAAAATTAATGTAACATGAATAAAGTATGAGAGATGAAAATGCCAATATAAAGAATTTGCCATAAATAATCATCCAAAAATCTTTTTTCATTAAGGTAAAAAATTTAGAATACATCAATATAACATCCTTCCTGTATATTTAATAAAAACCTCTTCTAAAGTAGGTTCTTTTGAATGTATACTCACTATTTCATCATATTCAAAAGTTATACCAGATTCTAATTCTTCCATGTCTAAACTCTTACTCTCTCGTTTCCCATGATATATAAACTCAACTTCAACCTTATTATTACTGTTTTTCACCTTTAAATTTTTAGGGCTATCTATTGCCATGATTTTACCATCTGCAATGAAAGCTACTCTGTTACACATTAAATCAGCATCCAACATGTTATGAGTAGTTAAAAATATAGTTGTTCCTTTTTTTCGTTCCTCTTCAATAATTTTACGAAACAATACAGCTCCAGATGGGTCAAGCCCACTAGTAGGCTCATCTAAAAACAACAGTCTTGGATTACTTATTAACGCCCTTGCCATGCTGATACGTTGTTTCATTCCTTTTGAATAAGATGATACAGGTTTATTTATAAACTCTTTCTTAAACTCTAATAAATCTAAAAGCTCACTTATATCTCTTCTCTGCTTCTTAGGATAAAAGGATGAAAAATATTCAAGGTTATCAATTGCACTTAAATTTGTATATAAATATGGGAACTCAAATAGAACACCAATTTTTTGATATAAAGATTCTGTATATGCTTCAACTTCTTTGCCAAAAAGCGATACTTGACCACCATACCCTTTTAAAACTCCATTCAAGATTTTTTGTGTTGTTGACTTTCCTGAACCATTTGGCCCGAGAAATCCAAATATCTCACCTTCTTTTACATCAAAATCAAGCCCCTGTAATATCTGTTTATCTTTTCCATAAGAGAATGTCAGCTCTTTGACTTTTATCATCTGTCATAATCCTCCTTATCCTTTTTTTCTTTTTGTCGTCTATCCCACCATTTTATAAACTTAACTTTAAATGGAATAGAAATTAAAACTATTAGTACAATAATTAACCATATATACCATTTCACAAATACTCCTCCATTCTGTTTTAATTAATAGTTTTACTTAGTTGTTATGTTTCATTTATTTCTTTAACTTATTTTATTGACATCAAGTGAAGTCAAGGTGTCTCTCTTGTGAAATCGAAGTGAAATAATAAAAAAAGGCTTATCTCTATTTTGAGATAGCCTCTTTTTATTAAATACTTTTTATTAAGATTTTTATTAATTTTTTAGTAGGCATTTTTATGAGCCATTTTTATCTTTCATATTTTATGATTTATATGTTATTCCTCGATTTGTAAGTTATTCCTCACTTATCATCAATTGGAATCATAAAATAAAACTCTACCCCTTTATCACGATTTTCAACTCCATACTTTAAACCTTGCATTGTAAGTATTTGTGAAACAATCGCAAGCCCTAGACCAGAACCTCCTTTTCTTTGAGACTCCATACTACGATAAAATTTAGACCAAATCTTTGTAATCTCATCTAACTCTATAGCCTTCCCATCATTATAAATCTTAAAAACAAGTAAACCATTACAACATGTAACAGATAAGTCTAAGTTGCCATTATGTTTAACATGCTTCTTTGCATTGATAATTAAATTTTCTACTACTTGCTCCATTCTCATTTTATCTACAACAACAAAGACTTTATTTTCTGGTAAATCATAAGTAAAATAAAAATCAATATCTGGAACATCAATTAATAAACGCCCTGCCACAGTTTCAACAAATTCTATAAAGTCAAAACGCTCTGGATTGAGTTTAGAAACTCCTGCTTCTAAAGCAGATAAATCTAATAAAGATACAATCATATTGTTCATTCTATCAGCTTCTTCTATAATGACATTCATATAGAGTTTCTTTTTTTCTTCATCAACTTCATCCATAAGACCCTCTGTATAAGCACGAATAATACCAAGTGGTGTTTTCATTTCATGTGAAATTGTGTCCACTAATTCCTTTCTTTGCTCTAATAACATCCTTTCATTATTTACATCTTTTTCAAGTTTGATATTTGCATCTTCCAGCTCTAACAAAGCATGTTGTAAATTTGCAGACATTGTATTGAGACTCATAGAAAGTTCTCCAAACTCATCATTCGTATTAACAGTACATGGATTAGAAAAATCTAGTTGTGACATACTCTTTGCAGATTTATTTATAGAGGTAATCGGAGCTGAAATAAATCTCCCCAATAAAAAATCAATACCTAAAATAAATATAATCATTATTACAAACCAAATCCAAAATCCAAACTTACTATTTATTGGAAGTTCTTCAACAACAAGATAAAATAATATAATAGTTGCTCCTGCTAATTTAGAAAGAAAAAATACTTTCTTTCTCACTGAATATAATCCAAAATTTTTCTTAACCCAATCTGACATATTTATATTTTTTAATTTATTTATAAATTTTCTTAAATTATCCATTATTTAACCTCAAACTTATATCCTGAACGAATCAATGTAACTATATACTGACCTTCACTACCAAGTTTTTTACGCAGAGTCTTTATGTGTGTATCTACAGTTCGCGTATTTCCTTCAAAATCATATCCCCATATACAATTCAATAGTTTATCTCTAGAAAAAACTTGATTAGGATTTTCTATAAATAAACGTAATAATTCAAACTCCTTATATGTTAAATCGATAAGTTTATCTTCTACATATACTTGCCTTGACTTCAATATAATAAATATCTTACCTACACTTAATGAATTTTTTGGAATATCAACAGTATACCTACGAAGTAGTGCTGTCACTTTTGCTAATAACACCTTTGGACTAAATGGTTTTGTTATATAATCATCGGCTCCATACTCATAGCCTTTTAATTTATCTTCTTCTTCACCTTTAGCTGTCAACATAATAATAGGTATATTAGTCATTTCACGTGAAACTCTACATACTGAGAATCCATCTAAATATGGCATCATAATGTCCAATATCATTAAATCTATATCATTATTCTTCAGTATTGTAAGTGCTTCTACTCCATCATCAGCAGTTATGCAAGTATATCCTCCTTTTTGCATATATTCTACAATAATATCTTGCATTCTCTTTTCATCTTCTACAACTAGTATTTTAGCCATTATTATTTTATCACCTCTATTTTTAACTTTATTTTAGTTTATATTAATTTATTTATTTTGTAACTGTTTTTTAGAAAATAACATATTTGTAAAAAATAACCTACCAATTTATAAAAATAGCCTGCCAACTTTACTTCATGTTGGCAGGCTAAAAATTTCTAAAATACTCTAAAATACTTATTATATTATTTTAATACTAGTTTATTTTTTTGACTAAAGTATATTCTAAAGCAAATCTCTTCAATTAGTGCATAAATTGCACTTGTTATAAAATATAGACCTAAGGCTACTGGAGTTTTAACAGTTAATATAAGACTCATTATAGTAGTCATTATAAGCGTTTGTTTATTAAATGCTCTTTGAGAGTTAACCTTAAAATATGGTATATAATTTATTAAATTTGGAGCTAACATAGTTAATGTGTATATACAAGGTAGTATAAATAAATTATCTGCTGTATTTAAATTAGCAATCCAAGGAATTATAACTGTTGTAAATCCCTTTGGCATGTTTAAGCATACATGATACAGTGCATATATTACTGGCATTTGTAGTAAAATTGTGGAACATCCAATCATACTCTTCATGCTTTCCACAGAGTGTATCTGTAGTTGCTTTTCAAGTTCTTTAGCATTATTTTTATATTTTTCTTTTATATGTTCCATTTTTTCTGCCAATTCTTGTTGTTTTTTCATAGAAAATCTTTGTTTTAATGACAACGGCATTAGTACCAGCTTTACTATTAAAGTTATAAGTACTATTGCAATCCCAAAATCTCCTGTAAAACTAAATAATATGTTTAGTACCTCTTGTAGTATATTTGAAATGAAATCCATTCTATTCTCTCCTTTTGTTTTAAATTCTTGAACTATAATAGAATCATTTCAAATTAAAATATACTATAATACCTCCAAATATCATATTTTTGAAAAACAATATAATGCTTAGGCAATCTTTTTTCAGAATATGTAAATCTATTATTAAATATGTTTTTTATTAAAACATACTTAACTTTATGATATAAGAGGTCTTTACAAAAGTAAATTATGCATCCAAGGATAGATACTAATAATGTCATATAAATTAGTATATACAACAAGTTATCCATATCCAATCTCATTACATCACCTCATCAGTATTTATATTTTTTTACATTCACACTCACATTCACATTTATGTTTATGTTTATGTTTATGTTTATGTTTATGTTTATGTTTATGTTTAGATAATTATAGTATATTAATCCCTTAATGTAAATATACAAGTACTGATATCTTAATAAAACCATATTGATTTTTTAGTGTATTTTTATCAGAATTCTTATGTTCTAGTTCTAAAGACAATGACTTTTTTCTAAATTAATGATAAAATAATTAAAACAATTCTTCTCTATGTAAATATGTTTTATATGAACATATTTACATATATTTTATATGAACATATTTTATATAGATATATTCTGAAATTTATATAGATATATTCTAAAAACTGATATAATCTTATAAAATAAAAACAATACTTAAAAATATTAACAAAAATAAATGGAGGTTACTGCAATGATAAGCGATTCTATATCAAAAAGACGTAGCATTAGAAAATATAAAAATCAAAGCATTTCACATGAAACTATAGAAAAAATAATTGAAGCTGGAATAGATGCACCTTCATCTAAAAATAGACAGCCATGGAATTTTATTGTTGTCACTGAAAAAGAAAAAGAATCTATGCTTAAAGCTATGAGCAAAGGTATCCAAAATGAAATTGATAACAATGGACTTCTTCCAGAAAGTCGTCAACATATTGCAGGAGCAAATTATACTGTTGAAATTATGAAACAAGCTCCTATAACAATCTTTATTTTAAATAAATTAGGAAAGTCACCTTTAGAAAACTTATCTGCTGAAGAACGTTTTTATGAAATGGCAAATATACAATCAATTGGAGCTGCAATTCAAAACATGTCTCTTGCAGCTGTAGAGTTAGGTCTAGGTAGTCTTTGGATTTGTGATGTGTACTTTGCATATCACGAATTATGTGAGTGGTTAGATACAAATAGTCAATTGGTTGCAGCAATATCATTAGGCTATCCTGATGAACAACCAGCAAAAAGACCTAGATTAAAATTAAATGATGTAACTGAATGGAGATAAACAACTATTTATAATTAAAATATGGTAAGTAAATTCAATAAAAACAATTTACTTACCATAAAAAAACAACTTACTCATCATAAAAAATAATTTACTTACTATTCTACTACAACCATTGAAGATTATCTTATACCTCCATAATCTCCTTATGGTTACTCATCACTTTATTTTGCTTTATAGTCAATGCTTTCATTCCATGAACTGCAAAATATATACATACCATCGCAGCAGCGGCGTCCGCTATTGGCCCTGCATACATTACCCCATCAATCCCCATAAACATTGGTAAAATCACTATTAATGGAATTAAAAACAGAATTTGACGAGTCAAAGAAGTAAAAAGTCCCAGTACTGATTTCCCGATTGATGTAAAGAAAGTTGATGATACTATTTGAACCCCATTTATAAATGTTAAGAACAAGAAAGTTCTAAAATAATGTTCTGCAAATATAAAGTAAGTTTCGTTTCCATTACCAAATATAGATGTAATTTGTCGTGGGAAGAATTGGAAACATAAGAATGCAAGAACAGATATAACAGTTGCACTTCCTACAGCCAACTTATAAGCTTCTTTTACACGACTATATTTTTCAGCCCCATAATTGTATCCTATAATTGGTTGCATTCCTTGTGATATACCAATAATTATAGATATAAAAATCATATTTACTTTAATAATGATACCAACACAGGCAAGTGGAATCTCACTTCCATAAACTGACATTGCTCCATAATATGCCAACGTATTATTCATAACTATTTGTGTTACAGTCATAGCCAATTGGTTAAAACATGAACTTGAACCTAATGCAAATATATGTTTATAAATCACACTCTCTAATTTAAAACTCTTCTTATGTAGTTTAATATGTTGAAAATTCATTACATAATAAACACTAATTCCAAAAGATATAAGTTGCCCAATAACAGTAGCTAAAGCAGACCCAGCAATTCCCATATCAAACACAAATATGAATAGTGGATTTAAAATCGTGTTAATAACTGCTCCTACCAACATACAAAACATAGAAGCTTTTGGTTTTCCATCAGCAAGTATCAACTTACTCATTCCAGTAGACATTATAAGAAATGGCAATCCAATAGATGTAATCTTTGTATATGTGTGTGCATAAGGTAATATTTCTGATGTGGAACCAAAGAATTTTAACAGTGGTGTTAAAAATATTGATACTATTATAAATAAACTTATTCCAAATATAGCCATTAAACAAATAGAATTTCCTGCTGCTTTTGTAGCTTTTTCTGAATTTTTAGCACCTAATTCTAGTGAGCACTTAGATGCTCCACCAATACCTAATAATAAGGCAATTGCAGTACATATTGTCGTTAATGGAAAGGTAACATTTGTAGCAGCATTACCTAACACTCCAACACCTTGACCTATAAATATTTGGTCAACAATGTTATATAAGGCACTTACTAACATCGCTATAATGCTAGGTATCGCATACTTAGTCAATAATTTTGAAACTTTCTCATACTCAAGTGGTTCTTTATATTTTTCTTCCATCTTCCTTCGCCTCCAATTTTGCTTCTTCATTCATGTCAATGGCTATAAAAGCAGTCTTTTTTAACATTGACATGAACAACTCTTGCTCTTCTTTTTCAAATGAACTTAACAATTCCTCTACATACCCATTAGTTATTTTTAGTATTTCATCATAACATGCCAAAGATTTTTCTGTAGGATACAAGTGCCATGTTCTTTTATCTTTAACACTTGGTTCTCTAGTAATAAATCCTTCTTTTTCTAGGTTTGCCAAAGCTCTTGTTATGTTACTAGGATTTACAAGAATTCTTTTAAATATAGTATCCTGTGTAATACCTGGATTACTACATATGTGTAATACATAAAAATATTGGCTATTATTAATTCCAATATCAGCCAATTTTCTGTCAATATAGTTTGTGTTGTATCTATTTATAATGGAAACCCATTTTAATAGCTCTCTCATGTTCTCTCCTTTATTATTATTTACATTTTAATTGCGAGCGCAATAATCTATTTGCTCATGCAATTATTTTACTGCTAAATTTATACTTTGTCAATAGTCCATAACTCCTAACTCCTTCTAAGTTTTTATAAACTTTATATAGATTTTTGATTATCTCTTTAAATCTTCTTATATATCTAAATAGCTTCATTTTATCAGCTATTCGGTCATTTTCACTATTAAAAGTTGAAAGTAACATCAAGGCAAATTAAAGTTTACTTTTAAGCTATCATATCGATGTGACATAATATCGTAAATCAGACAAGATGCAAATGGATAGAATTAAAATCAAGTGATAGCAAGTAAAATCAAGCCATAATTTCTTTATTTCGTTATAATGAATATAGAGTGATTGAAACGAGGTGAATAGTTAAATGTATGAGTGGCAACAACAAGTTCAGATAATCATTGACGAGATTGACAAATGTATTAAAAATTACAACAGCGAAGTCTTAACGCTACGCTTTCTTTCTCGCAAATTGGGATACTCTGAATTTTATACAACAAAAAAATTCAAAGAAATATCGGGTATGCAGTTTAGAGATTACTTGCGGAATAGAAAATTAGCATTTGCATTAAAAGAGGTTCGAGATAGTGATAAGAGTCTACTGGATATTGCTTTTGATTATGGTTTTTCATCACATGAAGCTTTTACCAGAGCTTTCAAAGGAACTTATGGTGTAACACCAAGTGAATATCGAAAAAATCCTAAGCCAGTCGTTCTTCGTACAAAAATAACCCCTTTTGATTGCTACTTTTTAGGATTGGGAGAAATAAGTATGATTAAGTCAACAAATGGTGTCAAGATTTACTTCGCGACCATACCTGCACACAAATTTTTGTACATTAAAAACAATGAAAGTAATGGGTATTGGGATTTTTGGCGAAAGCAAGGCCTTATTCCAGGACAAGACCACGAAACAATTTGCGGTTTACTCGACAGTATCAAGGGTAAATTGGATGATGATGGTGGAAGCGAAGCTAACTGTGGAAGTGGTCAGATTATGGCTTATATAAACAATCCAGACGGAAGACTCTGCGATTGGGGTATTCTTCGTACAGAGTGTTGGGGCGTACGACTTCCTTTTGATTATAAAGGGGAACTTCCACCACAAATGCTTATGGTTGATATTCCCGAAGCTGAGTATATTATCTTTGAACATGGTCCATTTAATTATGAACAGGAAAATTGCAGTGTGGAAGAAAAGATTGAAATGGCTATGGCAACTTTTGATTATACTGGTAATGGTTACTGTACTGATATTACCCCTGGAAGAATCATGTACTTTTATTACGACCCAGAACAGTATTTTAAGTACATTAGACCTGTGAAAAAAATCTAAGCCTATCCACTGTAAAATCCGCACTAAGTGGATAAGATGTACTCAATAAAATAAAATTTATGGAGGAAAATTAAAAATGACTAAGTCTATTTGTGGAGTTGATTGTAGAAAATGCGAATTGAGTAACACTTGTAACGGATGTGCTGAAACGAAAGGTCATCCTTTTGGTTCAGAGTGCATGGTTGCATTATGTTTGAAAGAAGGGGAAAATGCCCTATGCAAGTTCAAAAAAAATTTAATTACAGCATTTAATGCACTTAATATACAAGATATGGAAGAAATCACAGAACTTAATGCACTGAAAGGCTCTTTCATTAACATTGAATATAGCTTGCCAAAAGGGCAACTTGTAAAGTTTTGGGATGATAATAAAATTTATTTTGGAAATCAGCTTAGTAAAAAGGACAGTGACAGATATTATGGAATTATTGCTGATGAAAAATATCTCATGGTATCTGAGTATAGTGGTTATGGTTCTGATGCTGAAATTGTAGTATTTAAGCGTTGGATGTAAACGCAAATTAAAATTTGAAGCAAAGATTATTTATAATGGATGGAGGTTCTTTAAGTTGGAAAAATATATTGCTCTCTTACGTGGCATAAACATTAGTGGTAAAAACAAAGTGTCAATGCCATTATTAAAGGCGGCATTTGAAGCTATGGAATTTTTGAATGTTAGCACCTATATCAATAGCGGAAATGTTCTTTTTTCCAGTGAAAGCAACGATAAAAGTGAAATAAGTAGCCGATGTAAAGCTATGATAGAAGAAAGATTTATGTTAGATGTTCCTGTGGTAATCATTTCACTAAAAGAATTGTCGGAAGCTTTGGATAACACTCCCAAATGGTGGGATATAAATTCTGATGAAGAAGTTATACATCAGGCTATCTTCCTTATTCCACCCATCACTATTGAAGAAGTATATAAGGCTGTAGGAGAAGCTAAACCAGAATATGAACAGGTTGATTATTATAAAAATGTGATTTTCTGGTCCGCACCAAGAGCCACATTATCAAAAGCAAGGTGGTATAAAATTGCAAGTTCTTCAGTTAATGACAAAGTAACAATTAGGAATGCCAGCACTACAAAAAAATTATTTTTACTATCAAATGAGTAACTCTATTTTGAGCTCTCTAACTCGCCCACCTTTATTAAACAAAATATTTTTTACTTCTTGAAAAATTTTATTTTATAAGATATAATGACCAGTGGACGCGTATAATGGTTCAGCGTAAAATCAATTCATTTTGGTTTTACGCTTTTTTTATTTTTTTGAGAAGGAGAAATTAAAATGGATTTTCATATGAAACTACCACGCACTAAAAAGGAATTTGCTTTATTTATGGGGATTATTTCAATTATCTCTGTAAATATCATAGCTCCTTTGATTACTTGTTTTGAAGCAGGATTTTACTTTTCTGTTTGGCAAGATGTTTTGACTGTATTACCTTTAATATGGGTGAGTGTTATTGCAATTGTTTTACTGACTTATATACCCGCTGAAAAACTAACATCAATAATTGTTTCAAAAGATGATAGTTTTAATTCGCATATTGTAGTCAATATTTTATGCACAGTTCTTCTTATGTCCATCTTATTGACTGTAATTGGGACATGGATTGGAACACGCTCTATCACATTGGAGCCTATAAAAATGTTCTTTTATAAATGGCCTCGCAATTTTGCTATTTCATTATTTGTAGAAATGTGTATAGCTCAACCTATTGCAAGATTTGTAATCTTTAAAGTTCATTTATTCAAGGACGCTAAAAAAGTATCTTAAAATAAACAGATGACTTTTAAGAGAAAAAATATTAGTTGCAGAGTTTGCAGAAAAAATAATACACATTTTCGAGCAAAGTATATACTATCACAGAAAGATGAAGCTCATACAAACATTATGTCTTGTATGAGCTTTTTGTGCAATCTTCCTCTCCTTTTATCATCATATCAAGACTTACTCAGTTGTAGCAAATTAGTGGTAAAATTAGTTTTTATTTGATTGTTGAATTCTTGATAAATACAGTGTTTAAGCGATAATCTGTATTTCTGCTTAAAAATTAATTTAAAAACATATTGACAGTTTACCCATTATTTGTAATAATCAATATATCAAAACGATATATATCTAAACAATATATATAGAAACGATACTAGGAGGCACTATGTTAGAATACATTATTTTAGGATTTCTTATGGAAAAAGAATTAAGTGGATATGATTTAAAACAAAGAATGTCAACGAGTACTTCATACTTTTTTGATGCTAGCTTTGGTAGTATTTATCCTGCACTTAAAAGATTAGAGGAAAAAGGTTATATCTACTATCGTGAAGTTATAGATGGTGGCAAATTAAAAAAACTATACTCCATAACTGATATCGGAAAATCATACTTTCTCGAATGGTTAGAAAAACCAATTAAATTTTCTAAGACAAAACAGGACCACCTTGTTAACATATTTTTTTATAAGTACTTACCTAAAGAAATAATTGAAACAAATTTAAAAATGTTAATAGCTGAAGTTGAATTACTTTTAAATAAATTAGATGCACAAAAAACTGAGGTGGAACAAAGTTGTTGTATTGACCAATATACATGTATGTATTTCACAATGATTTATGGAGTTGACTATTATAGTTTTGTAATTAATTGGTGTAATGATTTATTAAAAAAATTGTAGGATAAAATTACAAAAGTCAACCTACATAATATAAAGGGGGTAAAACTTATGAGACTTTTAATACATGATTTAACTGAAAAAGATTTAGATAATTTATTACCTAAACTTGATAACAATGTAAAGGTTCTTTCAAACAACGAAGAAATTCACAAATGTATTGGCTGTTTTGGCTGTTGGATTAAAACACCTACTACATGTGTCATAAAAGACTATTACAGCAATATGGGTAAATTGATAGCTGAGTCTGATGAACTTATTATACTAAGTAGATGTTGCTATGGTGGCTTTAGCCCAGTTGTTAAAAATATACTTGATAGAAGTATAAGCTATCTCCTTCCATACTTTGTAATAAAAAATAATGAAATGCATCATAAAAATAGATATGAAAAACAGATAAATTTAAAGGTTCTATTTTATGGGGATTGTACTACAGATGCTGAGAAAGATACAGCTACTAATCTAGTACGTGCAAATGCTATAAATCTCAATATGAAGGAACATTCTGTTTCATTTTTTAAAAATCCACAAGATGTAAGAGGTGAATCTTTATGAATATAGTAATGATAAATGGAAGCCCAAAAGTAAAAGAAAATAACTCACAATACTTTTTATCTGAAGTAGAAAAACTTATACAAAAGGATAATGACATTCTTACATTTAAAATAGACAATGTATCCAAGTATCCTAAAGCTATTGATGCCATACTTAATTGTGATAGGTTGATAATTGCATTTCCTCTTTATGTAGATGGTATACCTTCTCATCTACTTCGTCTTTTAGAGGAATGTGAAGAATGTGCAAAGAGGCAAAATAAAAAAGCTATTCCAGTATATGCAATAGTTAACTGTGGGTTCTATGAGGGGAAACAAACTCATTTAGCAATTCAAATGATAGAAAATTGGTGTAAAAAAGCTAACTTTACATGGGTTCAAGGAATAGGAATTGGTGGAGGAGAAATGCTAGGTTCATTACAATCTACTCCTTTAGGCAAAGGTCCAAAAAAAAGCTTAGGAACTTCATTAGAAGAACTATCAAAGAATATACTTAGTAACAACATAGATAGTAGTACTTCTGGTAAAAATAATATTTTTATCTCACCTAACTTTCCTAGATTTATATTTAAATCTTTTCTTAATTACCATTGGAATCCACAAGCTAAATCAAATGGACTGACTAAAAGTGATATATTAAGAAAATAAAAAATTAATATTAAAATAAATTTCACATAAGATATAAGTATTTTATTTGTTTTTAAAATTTTTCATACGAATCTATACAAATCTATACAAATCTATACAAATCTATACAAATCATGTAAAGCTTAAAATACTATATTAAAAACAACTTTTAAAAAGGGGCTGTCTCAAAATAGAGATAAGTCTCTTTTTCATTTTTTAAATGATGAAAATATATTTAATTTTATACAGAAAAAGAGTGCCTCATGAACCAAAAAGCTCATTTTGAGACACCTTCTTTCTATTGTGAATATAAAAAATATATTTTTTTATGCTACATTTAATTATTCTTTAGCTTAAATCAGATTTAACCATTATTCAGTTTCTATTGTATTTAGATATTATTCAGCTTCTCTAATTCTTTCAACAATACTATCCTTAGAAACATTATGATAAACTATTAAAGGTACTATAGATGTTATCAAAAATACTATTAATATACTTGTTATAAGTGCTCCCACTGGATAAGAATACACAGAATATCTTAATTTCATAATATTAAATCCTAAAAAGGTTGCCATACTTCCAAAGGTAAGATTTACAATAGTTATTATCACCCCATAATAAAATCCTTCAAGCATTATCATTTTTTGAAGCTGTTTTCTTGTCATGCCTACTGCCTCAATCATTGCAAACTCTTGTTTACGAGACATTATGTTTGTTATCATAGTGTTTATAAAGTTTAGTACTCCAATCAATCCTATTATAAATACTGCACTCATCCCTACAATCTTTATAACCTTTTGACTCTCTCTTGCCTCTTCTATATAGATATTTTTTGAATAAACTTTTGTATATGGATTATTATATTTCTTATTCAAATTATTTATTTTATTTTCAACAGACTTCACATCACTATTTGTGTCAATCACAAGACTTTCTACATATGGCTTTACAACCATATTTTTAAAGTCATTTTCATTAATGTACATTCCCATATTAAAATTTTGTGCACCATCAAGAACTGCCATGACTTTAAACTCTTTATCTATATATCCTTTCCCTACAACATCTCCTTTTAAATATCTAAACTTAATTTTATCTCCCGCTTTTATTTTACTTCCTTCATGTCCATTAATTACTACGTATCCACCTTCATCAAATTTTTTCTCATCTATAGAACCTGATAGTATTTTAGTATTACTTTGAGAGTATATAGTATTATTTTTTGATAGTTTACTTAATAATCTACCTGAAGATAATCCAACTGTATCTGAAGCTAAAAAACCATTATTTTCTGCAATTTCTTTTGGGTCTCTGCCTTGAAGAAACTGCTTTTTATATTCTTCATCTACTTTTTGAGTCAATACTTCATCTTTTAAATCTCCTTCATAAGCTATATAACTTAAATCCTTGTACAGCTTACTTACATTACTTACTCCATCAAGATTCTTAATATCTTTTATAAGATTTTCATCAATTGGAACAACTTCATTATCTTCAAATTTCGCAGTGTCTGCAAGCCCATGACGTATTTCTATATCCCCTAACATCATACCTTCAGCAGCTCTTTCTGGATTAGAGCTACTTATAATTGCAGATACAGTCAAAAATATTATACAACTTAGTGACATAGAAACTAAAACTAAAGTAGCTTTGCGTCTATTTCTAAATACATTTGCAAGTGCCATCTTATGAATTTTAGAACCACGTTTCCCTTTTTTAGACTTACGTTTAATCTTATTACTTTTATCACTATATCTTACAGCATCTATAGGAGATACAGAACTTACAATCTTAGCAGGTTTTTTGCATGACAATCTAACAGTTACATATGAAAATACAACAGCAAATACAAATATTAACGGATTAAAATATTCAAATGCAGTTTTATTTAATCCCTCCATAAACTTACCAACTAGAGGAACAAACACTATTCCTATTAAAAATCCCAATACTAAACCTATTGGTATAGCTATTATACATAATTTATTAGCTTGTTTAATAATCAATTTTTTTAATTGATATGGTGATGTTCCTATTGTTTTTAATAAGCCATAATATTTTATATCTTTAACAACTGAAATATAAAAAATATTATAAATCAATAAATATCCACTTAAAAGTATAAGTATTACAATTAAGATTATTGGTAATACATTTTTAACAACTTCCTTTAAAGTAGTTGTTTGTTTACTTAAATATATAGGATTTATAGTTGCTTTTCCTGAATAAGGTTGGATTTTCTCAGTTAGTTTATCAAATTTAGATTGCAAATTTTTATCATTAAAAAAATTAAGGGATACACTTGTAGGAGCTACTTCATTTGTTTTTTTGTAATTATTATAGAAAGCTTCACTTGTAAATACATCATGAAGAGGTATTGCTGTAGCTGTTTTGTACTCAAAATATCCAACTAGTTTAAATTTGAATGTCTCTTTTTCATTAGTTGGTACTCCATCTTTAGTTTTTGGGACTATTAATTTTACTTCAGCACCTATTTTATGGGGTACATCTAACATATCTAATATCTTTGTGGGCATGACTATTTCATCATTATTTTTTGGTAAACTACCTTCAATCATCTCTACATTTACAGCACTTTCAAGGCTTTTTTCATCATAAATTGTTAAATTCACTGCTTGCGTTGAAAACTCTGGATTTTTTAAACTTGCTATGTTTTTTACTATTCCAATACTGTTTTTGTCTACTGAACTATCTTTTCTTATAATTTCAATCTGTCTATTACTTAAATCTTGAAATTGAGCATGACTTTTTGTCCCGTATTCCATAGCTTGATAGTTATTAAAAGCTTCCAACATACTATATCCTACTGTAAACAATGAGGTAAACAAAACTGTAGTTAATACTATTGCAAGAACTGAAATTAGATTTCTCATTTTATTCGTTTTAAAACTTCTATTACTTAGTTTTTTTATAATTTCCTTATTGTTATTTTGTAACATTGTTCTCACCTCTATCTACAACTTTTCCATCTTCAATCCTTATAATTCTATCAGCCATTTGAGCAATTTGTTCATTATGAGTTATCATAATTATAGTTTGGCTAAACTTACTACTAGTAACTTTTAAAAGTCCTAACACATCTTGTTCTGTTTTGCTATCTAAGTTCCCTGTTGGTTCATCAGCTAATATTATTGATGGTTTTGTTGCTAAAGCTCTTGCGATAGCTACTCTCTGTTGCTGTCCTCCTGATAGATTGTTTGGTAGGTCATCCACTTTTTGACTTAGCCCTAAAACTTCTATTATCTCATCTATATATTTAGTATCTATTTTGCATCCATCAAGTTCTATAGGTAATACTATATTTTCATAAACATTTAGTATTGGAACTAGATTATAGTTTTGAAATATAAAGCCTACATTACGTCTTCTAAATATTGTAAGTTCTTCATCATTCATAGCAAATATATCATTATTTTCAACAATTACCTTCCCATCACTTGCTCTATCAAGTCCCCCTATCATATGTAACAATGTACTCTTTCCACTTCCTGATGTCCCTACTATAGCGACAAACTCTCCTCTATTTATACTTATATTTATTCCATCTAAAGCTTTTACTATATTTTCACCTTTTCCATAATATTTTTTTAAATTATTAGTCTCCAGTATTTTCATAATCATATCTCCCTCTTACTTTATTTTATATATTTTTTAATTTTATATTAAAATTTCATGCTTATTGATTTGTTACTTAAATATTATCACGTAAACCCCTTTCTAATCCTCACATTACTGTTATATTTTAGATATGAATTATAACAATTTTGAGATATTTTAAGATATTTCGTAATGTTTTTTTAAGATATTTTGTGATATTTATTGAAGGGAAAATAAAAATAGTGCATATGATGTTATCTAACAAACACTATATACACTACTTCTAAGAATTTTAAATTTTATTTTCAAGTTATATATTATAAATCTCAATTTTAAGTAAATGTTGAGTTTAATTTTTCATATAAACATTAAACGTAGTTCCAACATTTTTTCGAGAATCTACTTTTATATATCCATTTTGTTTATTTATAATTTCTCTTGCTAAGTATAAGCCAACTCCAATGCCTTCTATATTTCCAACTTCTATACTCCTATAGAATCTTTTAAATATATTGTTTATTTCACTCTCATCTATACCTATTCCATTATCACTTATGATAATTTTAGTGAATATATCCATTTTATCAACCTTTATACTTATCTTTCCTCCCTCATGGGTATACTTTACTGCATTTTCTATAATATTGAATAAAGCTTCACTAGTCCATTTTTTATCATGCCAAACTTCAATTTTATCATCTAAATCAATTTCTAGTAATATATTTTTTTCTTCTAACTTTAAAAACACTCCACTTAGTGCACTTGCAATAGTATCGCTTATTCTGCTTTTAGTCGTATTCAAAGATATAATACCAGTTTCTAATCTAGAAATCTTTATAAGTGCTTTTCCCAGCCAGTCCAATTTATTTACCTGACTTTGCATGTTTTCTAAAAACAATACTTGATTTTTTCTATCTAATTCTTTATGCATTAGAGTCTCATTATACATAGATATATTAGCTATTGGTATTTTTATTTGATGTGATATATCTGATATTAAAGTTTTTATATTTTCTTTTTCCTCTAAATACTTACTGTTTTTAACTTCCATAACTTCTATCATATATTTAATTTTATTTTGAACTTTGGCAGTTAAAGTATCTTTATTTAAATCAAAGTGCATATTTTTATTACCCGATATAAATTCATCTATGTTATATATGATATTGCTACTAAATTCAACTATGTCTTTTCTTATTTTATATACAAAAAATAACGATATTAAAAACATAGTAACTATAAAAATTAAAATTATACAATTAATATTCACAATAAATTCAGCTAAATCAGGATGTATATATAAAATTTTGTTAGTTTGCATTCTTATTATTATTAAGGATAAACATGATACTATGAAATATATAATGGAAATGTTTTTATAATAGTTTTTACTTAAACTTTTATTATTTTTCATCTTGTTCACCAACCCACATATAGCCTATTCCATAGATAGTCCTTATGTACTTATGCTTTGATGTTTTCTGGTCTATTCTCTTTCTCAATCTATTTATATTTACTGTCAATGCATGTTCTTCCATATACTCACTATCATTGTCCCATATTGCATCTATCAATGCTTGTCTTGTAACTATTTCATTTTTATGTTGTACCAATTTCTTTAGAATTCTATATTCTATAGGTGAAAGAATTATATTTTCGCTATTTCTAGTTACAGTCATGTTATCAAAATTAAATTCAAATTCTCCCTCAAATAAGACATCTTCTTGCATTTCAACATTACATCTTCTAAGCAGTGCTTTTATTCTTTGTAGCAATATATTTATACTAAATGGCTTTGTTATGTAATCATCTGCTCCTATCTTAAATCCATTTACAATATCAGATTCCATATCACAGGCTGTCAAAAATAGAATACCTACCTTTGAACTAGTTCTTATTTCTTTGCACAAGTCAAATCCATTTCCATCAGGAAGATTTACATCTAATATAATTAAATCTATTTTTTCTTTCTCAAATTTTTCTTTAGCTTCTTTTAGACTATATGTTGGTACCACTCGAAATCCATCACTTTGTAAGTTGAAACATATACCATTATTAAGCATAATATCATCTTCTACAACCATTATAGTTTCCATTTTATTTCCTCCATGTTCTTATACACATTAAATCATTAGGGTTTCCTATTTTATTATACTAATTTTATTTTCTAAAAAACTATTATTTTCTCAAGTTTTTATTAATTCAAAATAAAAAAAAGTGTATATTTAGTAGTTTTACTTAATATACACTCATCATTTTTTATAAGTTTATAAATATTTTATTTTAATTTGCTATATTCTTCATCAGATACAGGTTCCAACCATTCATTGAAGGCTCCCTCTGCTGGTACTTCTACAGCTAGATGCTGAAACCAACTATCTGGTGCAGCTCCATGCCAGTGCTTCACATCTGGTGGTATATTAACAACATCACCTGCATGCAATTCCTGTGCTAGTTTGCCAAACTCTTGATAATATCCTCTACCTCCAGTTACAAGTAAAATCTGTCCGCCCTTATGATGTATGTGCCACGAATTGATTGTAGAAGGAGCAAACGTAACATTACCAATCACCACACCCTTAGTAGTAAGCATATTTAAGTAACATTCTCCTGTAAAATACTGTGCAAATGCTTTGTTTTCTTCTCCAATAGGAAAAACTGCTCCTGTACCTAAATCTTTTTCTCTATCCATATTTAATACCCCCTATGCCTTGTTTATCTATTCTTATACTTTTAGTATACGACTTAAAGTTAGCTCAAGGTCAATAGTTTTTCAGTATTATCATAATTTAATTTTTAGATTAACTTTATTCTTTTAAATCATCATAACTTGTTATAGATTTCTTTACATTTAGTAATTGGTCTACAAATTGATTTGCAGGTGTATTTAAGATATTTTCAGGAGTATCATATTGTTGAATGACTCCATGATTCAGTACCAAAGTTTTTGTACCCAAAATCAAGGCTTCATAAATATCATGTGTAATAAAGATAATAGTAATTCCTGTTTTTTTATGAATTTCTTTTATCTCTTTTTGTAACTGTTTTCGCGTGATTTCATCAACAGCACCAAAAGGTTCATCCATCAATAAGATTTCTGGTGAAGAAGCTAAAGCACGTGCTATGCCTACACGCTGTTGCTGACCACCTGATAATTCAGATGGGTATCTTGTTTTCATATCATTTGGTAATCCCACTATCTGCATCCATTTATCTACAGCATTTTTTATCTCTGACTTATTTTTTCGATTAAGAAGATTTGGTACATATGAAATATTTTCTTCAACAGTCATATGAGGAAAAAGAACACTCCCCTGAACACAATAGCCTATTTTTCTTCTTAATTTAATTAAGTCCTCATTTTTAATGTCTGTTTTGTTAATTAAAATATCTCCTCCATCTGGCAAAATAAGACCATTAATCATTTTTAGAAGAGTTGTCTTTCCACTTCCAGATGAGCCAATAACAGTCAAAAATTCTCCTTTTTCTATATCTAAATTGAGATTATTTATGATTGTTTTATCATTATATTGTTTTTCAATATTTTTAAATTGTATAATAGGTGTCATTATATTTCCTCCAATTATAAAAGTCCCTTTTTATTCAAAAACTCCTGTGCAACTTCTCTAGGCTCTAAATTATTATTTTCTACATCATAATTCAATTTAGCCATTTCTTTATCAGTTAAAATATCTTTAACCATCTCAAATACTTTTGAAAGTTCTGGATGTTCCTCTAATACTTCTGAACGAATAACATTTCCACATTGATAAGATGGATAAAAGCTTTTATCATCCTTTAAAACTACAACATCTGAAACACTATACTGACCATCAGTTGTAAATATAGGCATTACATCAATTTTTCCCTCATTGATTGCCTGATATTTAAGCCCGATATCTAAATCAACTGTGTTTTTAAAGTGTAAGTCATAAGTATTACATAGCGGAGTATAGCCATCTTCTCTCTCATAAAAATCGTACTCTGCACCAAATGTCAATTCAGAAGATATTTCTCTTAAATCTGAAATATTTTTCAATTTATATTTATCTGCAATCTCTTTTCTAACTGCCAACGCATAACTATTAGAAAAGCCATACATACCAGTCCACTGCATTTTAAGCTTAGTTTTATATTCAGATTGTAACTTCTCAAACATATTTTCCGTATATAATTCATTTTTCTTCAGGACCATATTCCAGCCTGTCCCTGTATATTCTGGATAAATATCAAATTCTCCATTCTCCATAGCTGGCTGAATATTAGATGTTCCTCCACCTACACCTTGTGTGATTTCTACTTTCAAATCTGTATTTTTTTCAATTAAAATATCCAACATTTCACCAAGAATATACTGCTCAGTCATTGGTTTTGTAGCTATATGAATAGTTTGAGTCTTTGCAGAATTAAAAAAATAAGATGTAAAGATAGTTATTATAAGGATAAGACTTCCTAGAATGGCAAATACTTTTTTCCTATTTTTCTTTTTTCTTTTTCTTTGTAAAAATCTTTCTACTAATCCTAAAATAAAATCAAATAATAAAGCTAATAGAGCAATAAGAATACTTCCAGTAACTGTCATTACTGTGCTATTTGTTGTGATTCCTCTATATATCGCTACACCCAGACCACCAGCACCTATAAATGAAGCAATACCAGTAAGTGCAATTGTCATAATAACCATGTTTCTAATACCAGACATAATGACAGGTAAAGCTAGTGGAAGTTTTATTTTATATAGTATCTGAAAGTCTGTACTTCCCATACCTTTTGCTGCTTCAAGAATGTTTTTATCTACATTAGTAATTCCAGTATATGTATTTCTAACCATAGGTAGTAATGCATATATAGTAAGAGCAATAATAGCTGTAGTATTTCCAATTCCAGAGAATGGTATCAAAAAACCTAGCATAGAAATAGATGGTATAGTGTATAGAAAATTGATAGTCCCCAATATTGGCTTAGAAGACTTATGAAATTCACTTACAATGATACCAATTATACCACCTAAAACAATTGCAATTATTATAGAAATAATAGAAATCGTCAAATGTTCGATGGATAGTTTTATAAAAAAATCACTTCTTTCTGATAATAGCGTTAGCATATCGTTTAGCATTATCTCAACTCCTTTTTATGAGTTTTACTTAATAAGATTCAAATTATACAATTATAGTTTAGTGATAGCCCTCATCTTACTACACTAAGTAAATTATTCCATAAATTACATGTTAAGGTCATAATATCAAACTTTCAAGTAGGCACTAAAAAGTAACTAATAAAAAATTCTACCTTGTCAATCTTCATGAAAATAAGAAAAAATGTCAGAACCGTTAAAAACTTGATATTTAAACGGATTTCTGACACTATATTTAATTAAATTTGAATATTTATCATTTTATTTATTATTGTTAAACTTAACTATCATATTATATACCCATTATATTTACTCATATATCATCTATATTTATTGTATTTTATTTATTATACTATATATTTTGCAGTTAGTGATATTTTATTATTAGACAATTCTTTTGGGGTTCCTTCAAAGATTACTTGCCCGCCTTTTGCTCCTCCTTCAGGACCCATATCAATAATCCAATCTGCTCTTTTAATTACATCTATATTATGTTCAATTATAATAACTGTATTTCCATTGTTTACAATCTCTTCAATTATATTTATGAAATTTTCAATGTCAGTCATATGAAGCCCTGTTGTAGGCTCATCTAATATATACACTGAACTTTCCTTATTTAATTCATTAGCAAGCTTTAATCTTTGACATTCTCCTCCAGATAATGTATCAAGAGTTTGTCCTAAAGTAAGGTATCCTATTCCCATTTTTTCAATGCACTGTAATTTCTTTTTAATCTGTTTTAAACTAAAAAATTCAATCGCATCTGAAACTGACATTTCAAGAATTTCTATTATATTTTGCCCTTGAAATCTATATTCTAAAACTTCTTTTTTAAATTTTTTCCCTTCACAAACATTACAAGTACTTTTTATACTTTCCATAAATGCAAGGTTTGTCTGTACTATTCCAGACCCTTTACAATTATCACAAGCTCCTTCTGAGTTTGAGCTAAACAAAGACGTTTTAACACCATTTGATTTTGCAAAAATGTTTCTTATATCATTCATAATTCCACTATATGTTACTAAACTTGACCTTGAATTAGCTGATACAGGGCTTTGGTCTATTAATACAGCACCTGTATTTTGCTTTAAAAATTCGTGTTTAATTAAGGTGCTCTTACCTGCTCCTGCTACTCCTGTCACTAAAGTTAATACACCTTTAGGTATCTTTATAGATATATTTTTTAAATTATTTTGATTACAATCTTTAACCTCTAAATATCCTCTATGTTCTCTTATATTTTCCTTAATAGAAAGAGACTTATTCAAGGCATTTCCTGTTAATGTCCCACTTGAAAGTAATTTTTCATAACTTCCTTCATATACAATTTTACCACCATACTTACCAGCTTTTGGACCTACATCTACAATGTGGTCTGCAATTTTAATGACATCTGGGTCATGCTCAACAACTATAATTGTATTCCCTTTATCACGTAATTTCCTTAGAAGGTTATTTAATTTATAAACATCTCTTGGATGAAGACCTATACTTGGCTCGTCAAAAATATACATCAAATCTACAAGATTACTATTTAAATACTTTACCATCTTTATACGCTGAGATTCTCCACCTGATAGTGATGATGTCTCCCTATCTAAAGTTAAATATCCTAGACCTATATCTATGATGTTATTTAGTTTTTCTAATATCCCTTTAAGTAGGGGTTGTGCTTCTGGCTCATTTATATCTTTAATAACTTTAGCTAATTCATCAAGTTGCATACTTGTCAAATCTGCAATATTATAGCCATTAATTAATGATTTATATGCGTTTTCATGAAGCCTTCTTCCATTACAAACAGGACACTTGTCTTCTATAAGTAATTTACTCAATTTTTTCTTAGTAGTTTCAGAAATTTCCCCTTTTTTACCTAAATATAGACGATTGAACTTAGTCATTAATCCTTCATATGTCATATTGACTTTTCCAGTTTCTTCTGTTGTAATTTTTTCTGGCTCACCATATAAAAATTTTTCCAGCTCTTTCTCTGAATAATTACATATTTTCTTATCGATGTCAAAGTATCCTGATTTTGCAAATATATCCCAGTGCCAAGAACCAACGCCAAAACCTGAAAGCAAGATAGCGCCATCATTTAATGATTTACTCCTATCAAGAATATGCTTCATGTTAGGTATTAGCTTTTTTCCAAGCCCATGACAATCTGGACACATACCATTGACATCATTAAAGGAAAACATGTTAGCATTACCTATATACTCGCTTCCAAATCTAGAATATAAAGTCCTTAAAAAGGAATTTACGTCTGTGATGGTACCTAAAGTTGACCTTGAATTCCCTCCTAGTCTACTTTGGTCTATAATAATCGGTGTTGATAAATTTTCTATACAATCAGCTTTAACTTCTCCATACTTAGGTAAAAAACTTCTTACAAAAGTGCTAAATCTCTCATTTAATTGACGTTGTGATTCTTTTGCAATTGTTTCAAAAACAATTGATGATTTTCCAGAACCAGATACACCTGTGAATATAGTTATTTTTCTTTTAGGTATTTTTAATGAAATATTATCCAAATTATTTTCCTTACATCCTTTTAAAACTATAAATTCATTATTCATACTTTCTCCTCCTAAATTGTTTTTATAGCAAATTATATTAATATTTAAACATGACTGATTATAGCACGTGACCTATCCCTTGGTTGTATACTGTAGGGTTTAAAATTTCATATAAAAAGTCTATATAAACTTATTAAGAGCATAAAAAAAGTACCTCAAAATGATTTTTAAAATCATAACTGAGATACTAAACCTTGTCTAATAATAATATATTTTTTATTATTCTCAAATACTTTTTTATCATTAACAAATAATATTTTAAGATAGCTTTATATTCAACTACTTTAATCCTCACTTAAAACAGATGTAAGTTCAGGGTCATTTAAAAGGTGTTCAAAATAGCTATGTGCTGATATATACCCTATACCATACATTTTTCGTTTTGAGTTTACAACCTTATATTCATAACATGCGCTTTTAACCTTACTATAGTCATTAAAATTAGTTGCTTTATAGATAGCTCTTTCATTTCTTGGTATGTACTTTACATATTTTGGTTTTATAAAGTATAAATCATCTTTTATCTTGCGTTCACGTTTAAGCTTCTTTAAAACTACCCCATTTTTTCTATGCATTATGTGGTCATCATATTTATAATGATGAGCTATATGAGTGACATCTCCCTTAAATTTATGTTCAAAATCCAATATAGTCTTTTCCATTAGCTTATAATGTGTTCCCTCTTTTTTATCTATATCAGCAAGTATAATTATATTTTTTGGTTTTACTCCAAGTTCTCTTAATGCTGACTTAAACTCATTATTCCTAAGTTCTTCCTTTTGTTTCCTAGTCAAATTTCTAAATCTAGTATTAGCTCTAAAAACGTTCACTCCAGAACCATCTGATACCAACACAACATATACATTATCAGCCCCACATTGTTTTATTGCATTGACAATAGCACTCCCTCCCCATAGAACTTCATCATCTTGATGCTGTGGGTAAAATACAGCATTAGATTTAAACTTTCTGCTATTGCTCTGTGGAATAGGTGTCTCGAGTTTACCATTAAGATTAATAGCCATTATAAATATCATAAATATTATTAATATACTTATGACTATGTGCTTTTTTTTGTTTTTCATTCTTAAAATTTTCTCCTTTTATCAATTCAAATATCTTATAAATTTTTGTTGTAAATAGGTTAAAATATACAAATTATTTTACAATAATTTGTAGCTTTATACAATCTTTGACACAAGCCACAATTAACTAAAAAAGCTCTCCAATCGCAATATTACAAATACTACGATTAGAAAGCCCTTTAATTCTTAAAATTTATTAAGTTTATCTTTCTCAACATCTCTTAGTTTATCTTACTTAACATACCTTAAATATATAACTCTTATTTTTAATGAATTATATTTCAATTTCTATATTAATACTTGATATTTTAATATACTAATATTAATGCTACTATCTTAATATTCTACTATTTAATGCTAATATTTTAATGTTTCATGTTCCTTTTATTCTACATTTCCTTTAAAATCTCAAGCAACTCTTCTTCATTATACATATATTTCTCGTTACAGAACTGACACCCAACTTCTGCCTGTTTATCTTCTTCTATTATTTGAGCCAAAGATTTTTTACCTATTGCAACTAAAGCAGTTTTTACTCTTTCCTTTGAACATTCACATTCAAATCCAACTTCACAAGTATCAAGTACTTTAGGCTCTAGACCATCTAGAACTTTATTCAATATATCTTCTGGTAAGTTTCCTTCCTTTAACATATTAGTTATTGAAGGTAATTTAGCTACATTTTCTTCTAGTTTTGCGATAGTTTCTTCTTCTGCATCTGGCATTAGTTGAACTATAAAACCTCCAGCAAACTCAACTTCATCCTCTTTTGTAAGAACACCTAAAGCCACCACTGATGGAGTTTGTTCTGATACTGCAAAGTAATAAGTAAAGTCTTCTGCGATTTCTCCACTTACTAATGGATAAGTTCCATTGTATGGCTCTCTAAGACCTAAGTCTTTAATAACTTTTACAACACCTTCTGTACCCACTGCTGCGGCAACATTCAGCTTTCCATTTGAATAATCTTCAACTTCTACATGAGGATTTCCTACATAGCCTTTTACTATTCCCTTAGAATTTGCTGTTGTGATGATAGTTCCAATTGGTCCACCACCTTTTATTATTACAGTCAATTTGTCACTGTCATTTTTCATCATCAATCCCATTATAGATGTTGCTGTTAATGTTCTACCCAGTGCTGCTGTTGCTACTTTTGTAGTTTCATGTAATCTTCTGGCTTCTTCCACTGTATTTCTAGTAGTTGCAACAAATGCTCTAACTTGACCATTTCCTGATGTAGCTCTTAGTACATAATCTCTCATTTGTATTCCTCCACATTTTGTTAATCATACTATTTTTCTATATTATTACTTTAATTTTTAACACAGAAAACTCTACTTCTTCTATTTTTACTAATAATATTTTCTATTTTCATCAGTTCTATTTTATATCAATGGCACTTATTTTTACACACAATAATAAAATCCTTATTTCTTACATATAAAAAATATTCTTTGGCTTTCTTCATTAGGTTTTTCAAAGGTAAAATCTCCATAAGATTTTATACTCCTAAATCCAGCTTCTTTAAGCATATCAACTATTTCATCCTCAGTATATGCCCTTTGTTGATGTACTTCTTCAAATCTTTCAAACTTTCCATCTTCATCTTTAATAAAAAATGTCAGTTCCATTTCAATCAAATTCTCTTCATCATCAAAGTAATTTTGCCACATATAAGCTATATCTTCTCTATTTTCTCCATACATATTATTTCCTAATATGTTAGCTAATTTATAAAATGAACTTATATCAAATATAAAGATTCCATCTTTCTTTAATAATTCATATGTTTTTGAAAATACATTTTCTAAATCATCATCATAAGTTATATAATTAAATCCATCACAAGCACAAAGCACACAATCCAAATCAGATATATCAAAGTCAAGCTCTGATATGTCTTGCTGAAGTAAAACTAACTCTACGCCTTCTTTTTCTGCCTTTTCTCTTGCTACACTAAGCATTTCATCAGATATATCAATCCCAGCTATATCATAGTCCTTTTTAGTTAATGGAATTGTGAGATTACCTGTACCACATGCTAATTCCAATATATTTTTTACTTTTACACCTTCATTATCTATTATATCTTCTATATATTTAACCCATCCATCATAATCAACTTCATTCATAAGTTCATCATATACAAACGCAAAATCACTATATTGACTCATCCTTTTTATTCTGCCCCTCCACAATCTTTCTTAGCCTCTTTTTACGTGATGTAAGCATACCTCCAATTCTTCCAGCTTCTTTAGCTGTAAGCCCTGCCCATCCACGTTCTCCAACTTTGTCCATAAGACCTAGTTCTGAGGCTATCTCATATTTCATTATATCATCATTTGTCAATATTTTAGTATTCTTGCTATTAGTTATCTTCTTTTCTCTTTTCATATTTTCTTTCAAAAAAATCACCCCTTCTTATTTGTATTTTTGTCAATTAAAAGAAATTTATACAAATAAGTAAGGGGTATTTATCATAGTTTTAAATTTATTACTTTTTAAAATTATTCTTTCTGAATATATGTTGTTTATAATCTTAAATATACGTTATTTACAGTATCATCAAAAAAATTGACCTTTTTATCCAAACTATCTACAACTTATTCACTATGAAATGTAGACTTTTTAATCTATAGCTTTTTTATATTTTAATAATTTCGCATAAACATTTAATGCATCCACACAGATTTTTTCATCAAAGTTAAAGTTTATATTATGAAGCCCATTTACAAATCCTTTCTCCTCATTTCTTGCTCCCAACATAAAGAACAGCCCTGGAACTTCTTTTTGATAATAAGAGAAATCTTCTGATATCATAAGTGGGTCTAATTCTATAGCAGTATCCTTTCCAACAGCTTCTACAAACTCTTTATATAAGTCCTTATCGTTTTTAACAGCTATATAATCATCCATAATATTTATATTTACCTTACAGTTATAAGACAATTCAAAGCCTCTAGCAAGTTCTTTAACTCTAAGTTTCATTCTCTCATACACTTCTGGACTAAAGCATCTAATAGTTCCTTCCATCTTTATATTTTCAGCTATTATATTTCTTCTAGCCCCACCTTCAATTCTACCTATAGTCAAAACTGCATTGTCTATTGGGCTTATATTTCTTGATACTATAGTTTGAAGTGAACTTATAAAGTTTGAAGCTATCACTATACCATCAATTCCATTTTGTGGCATAGCTCCATGTCCACTTTTAGACACTATTTCTATATCAATATCTCCTATTTGAGCCATGAAGTATCCTTCTCTTGTACCTACATAACCTTCTGGTAATTCTGGGTATATATGAAGCCCATATATCTCATCTACATTGTATTTTCCAAGCACACCTTCATCTATCAATGCTTTTGCTCCCCCTGGGCCTTCTTCTGCTGGTTGGAATATAAATACAACATTATCATTTAAATCTTCTTTATTATCATTTAAATACTCAATTAATCCAAGTAATATAGTAGCATGTCCATCATGACCACATAAGTGTTTTACACCTTCTTCACTACGAAGGCCATCTATATCAGCTCTAAAAGCTATATCTTTTTTAGGTCTTTTACCTTCTATCACACCTACTATTCCTGTTTCTAAGTAAACTTCATATTCAACGCCTATTTTATCAAGATAATCCCTTATATATTTTGAAGTCTTATACTCTTTTCTTCCAATCTCTGCAATAGGATTTAATGCATTCCTATGCTTATAAAGTTGTTCTTGTAAATACGATGCCTCTCTCATGTAATCTCCTCCAAATTATAATTTATTATAAAAATATTTCTATATCTCTTATAATTAAAATATTATATAATATACTTTCATATTTAAAAATAAAAAGTTAAATTGAATATAAAAATATTTTGCATTATTAAATAATTCACCATTAATAATAATTCCCCTGTTTCATAAATCAAAACAGGGGAATTATTATTAAAAAATTTTAAATTTTAGCAAGAGAAGAAGTGTTTAGCCAGTCCACCTTTTGCAGTTTCTTTGTATTTATCCATCATATCAATACCAGTTTCTTTCATTGTTTCAACGACTTGGTCCAAGGAGACAGAATGTGAGCCATCAGTTAATAATGCATACTTAGCTGCATCATAAGCTCTCTGAGCTGCCATTGCATTTCTTTCTATACATGGGATTTGGACATATCCATATACAGGGTCACAAGTCATTCCTAGATGATGTTCAAGTGCTATTTCTGCTGCATATTCAATATGGTCTATAGTACCACCCTTTAAATATGCTACTGCCGCTGCTGCCATTGAACAAGCTGCACCAACCTCACCTTGACACCCTACTTCTGCACCAGATATTGATGCATTAGTTTTTATTATATTACCTATTATTCCCGCTACAAGTAGTGCTTCAATTATTTTTTCATCATCGTATTTATAGAAATCTTGCATTGCAAAGAATATTCCTGGTATTACTCCAGCAGAACCACAAGTTGGTGCTGTAACTATTATATTACCAGAAGCATTTTGCTCTGAAGCTGCTAGTGCATATGCATATACAAGTGTTGAAAAACTTTTATCTTCTTGATACGCTTTATAAAAATTATTTGCTCTTCTTTTTAATAATAATTTACCTGGTATTACTTCATCTGTACTTAGTCCATCATCAATAGATTTTCTCATAGCATCTTTTATAGTTTTTATATAGTCTTTTATATCAGATGGTTCACATTCTAACACAAAATCAACTAAAGTCTTATTATTTTCCTTACACCATTTCACTATTTCATCCATAGTGTCTAGGTGATATATACTATTGCTTTTACTGTTTCTTTGACCTTCTTCTGCTATAGTTCCTCCACCAACAGAATATACAGTCCATTCGGCTGTCACATTTCCATCTTTATCTAAAGCTTCAAACTTCATTCCATTTGGATGAAAATCTTTTATTATATCTTCTTCCCAAACGATTTCAACTTTCTTTGGTGCTATAGTTTTTTCAATTATATAATCTGTTAAGTGACCTTTCCCTGTAGCAGCCAAACTACCATATAATATTGCTCTAAAGCTTTCTGCATCTGGATTTTCATTTTTAAATCTTTCCGCTGCTCTTTGTGGCCCCATAGTATGAGAACTTGAAGGTCCACTTCCTATTTTAAAAAGTTCCTTTAAAGTATCCATATTATTCCTCCTAAATTTTCTATGTTAATACTTATTATTTATTTTTACGCACATATTTATTATAACCTAAATATATTAATTATTAGTTATTAAATTCGCATAAAATTTATTTTTTATTTCCATTTTGGTATATTTTATTAAATTAATATGTATATTTTGAGAATAAAACATTTATTTAAAATTTTTTTAATATTAATATAATATAAATATCTTACTTTATACAGTTAAGATATTAACTATACCTATTAAAATTAATTAATTTGTACTATAATTATTATTGTACTTAAAAAATTAAATTTAAATAAAAAAGGAGATTTGATTATATGTTATTTAAAGGTTCTGCTGTTGCTTTAGTTACCCCATTTACGGAGGATAACAATGTCAACTTTGAAAAATTAGGTGAATTAATCGAATACCATATTGAAAACGACACAGATGCACTAGTTGTTTGTGGAACAACAGGTGAAGCTACTACTATGAGTGAATCTGAGATTTTTGCTGTAATAAAATATACAGTTGAAAAAGTCAACAAGAGAATACCAGTTATAGCAGGTACTGGTTCAAACAATACTATGTTGTCTGTTCATATGAGCCAAGAAGCTGAAAAATTAGGGGTGGATGGTCTTTTAATCATAACTCCTTACTATAATAAGACTAATGAAAGAGGTCTTAAACTTCACTTTGAAACAATAGCAAAAAGTGTTAAATTACCAATTATTCTATATAATGTACCAGGAAGAACTAAGGTAAATATAAAGCCATCTGTTGTAGCTGAGCTTGCTAAAATAGATAATATAGTTGCCGTAAAGGAAGCTAGTGGAGATTTAGCTCAGGTTGCAGAAATAGCTAAATTAGTACCTGAAGACTTCGCTATATACTCCGGTAATGATGATACTATATTACCTCTATTATCATTAGGAGGAAGTGGTGTTATCTCTGTACTTGCTAATATCTGTCCTAAGGAAACTCATGATTTAGTAACTAAATTCTTTGAGGGTGACATTGAAGGCTCTAAAAAATTACAACTTGATATGGATGCTTTAATTGCTGCCTTATTTATAGAAGTAAATCCAGTTCCAGTTAAGACTGCTATGAATATTTTAGGTTCTAATGTTGGAGATTTAAGACTTCCTTTAGCTGAAATGGAAGAAGCTAATCTTAATGTTTTAAAACAAGAATTGACAAATTTTGGATTTAAATTTTAGCAATATTTCTATAAATAAGTTGATTTTTTCTAAAATATGTATTATTATTAGAATAATCAAATTTTAATATCCTATTAACCTAGGGTAGAGGTAGCTGTAAATAAAAGTATCCAATAGGAGCTGGCAAGCGTTAATGATTGGAGAAAGGATTTATAGCCGAAGAAAATATTTCTTGCAATAATATTTTCTGGGATTACACATAAGATGTGTAATACTGTCACTTATTTATATAGGTGGTGAGCTACAGGGTTTACTTTGAGTGATAAACTAGACGTACAAAGTATACCTTTGTACGTTTTTTGTATATAATTAAAGTTGTTAATATAATATTAAAGTTTTTAAATATATAAAAATATTAACATATCTTACTTGTACAACTAAAATCAAATAATGTTTTAATAATTAAAAATTGGGGTGAATTTAATATGAAAAAAGTAAATGTGGCAATAGTTGGTGCTACTGGAATGGTAGGTAGAACATTTTTAAAAGTATTAGAAGAAAGAAATTTTCCAATAGAAAATCTATTTTTATTCTCTTCTTCTAAATCTGCTGGTTCTAAAGTAATGTTTTGTGGTAAAGAATATATAGTAGAAGAATTAAAGGAAACTTCATTCACTGATAGAGGGATACAAATAGCGTTATTCTCTGCTGGAGGAAGCATTAGTGAAAAATATGCTCCAATAGCTGCATCAAATGGAGTCTTAGTAGTAGATAACTCTAGTCAATGGAGAATGAATCCAGATGTTCCTTTAGTTGTTCCTGAAGTAAATCCAGAAGCTATAAAAAAACATAAAGGTATAATAGCTAATCCAAACTGCTCTACTATACAAGCTATGGTTCCTCTTAAACCTCTTGATGATAAATACAAGATTAAGAGAGTAGTTTACTCTACTTACCAAGCTGTATCTGGTTCTGGTGTTAAAGGTGTTGAAGATTTAGAAAAAGGAATGACTGGTAATCCTACTGGATTCTATCCACATCAAATTTCTTATAACTGTCTTCCTCATATAGATTCATTTACTGAAAATGGATATACTAAGGAAGAAATGAAAATGGTAAACGAAACTATGAAAATACTTGATAACTATGACTTAAAAATAACTGCAACTACTGTAAGAGTTCCAGTAAAAAATGGTCATAGTGAATCTATAAATATTGAGTTTAATAATCCATTTGAGCTAGAAGATTTAGTAAAAACACTTGAAGAAGCTCCTGGAGTTGTAGTAGTTGATAATCCTGCTAAAAACGAGTATCCAACTGCTGTAGAATTTGATGATAGAGATGAAGTATTTGTTGGAAGAATTAGAAGAGACTTTAGTGTTGATAATGGTGTAAACCTTTGGGTTGTTGCTGACAATATAAGAAAAGGTGCTGCAACTAATGCAATCCAAATAGCTGAAATGGCTATATCATATGATTTAGTATAGTATACAAATTTGTATAAATATATGATTTTGTAAAATATTAATAATAAGTAAAAATAAGCATTAGAAGTAACTGTAATATAAAACACAAAAATAAAAAAGAGGGGATTGATTTTTTATGATATTTAAAGGTTCTGCTGTTGCTCTAGTTACTCCATTTACGAAGGATAACAAAGTTGATTTTGACAAATTAGGTGAATTAGTTGAGTATCAAATCGCTAATGGTACTGATGCTATAGTATCTTGTGGTACTACTGGTGAAGCAAATACTATGACTGATGAAGAACAACTTGCTACTATTAAGTATGTTGTTGAAAAAGTTAATAAAAGAGTTCCTGTTATAGCTGGAAGTGGTTCTAATGATACTATGCACTCAGTTAATTTAAGTCAAGAAGCTGAAAAACTAGGAGTAGATGCTCTATTAATTATAACTCCTTATTACAATAAAGCTAACAAAGCTGGACTTAAGCGTCATTTTGAAACAATCGCTAACAGTGTTAAACTTCCAATTATACTTTACAATGTACCTGGAAGAACTTGTGTTAATATAAGCCCTAGTCTTATAGTTGAACTTGCTAAGATAGATAATATAGTTGCTGTAAAAGAAGCTAGTGGGGACTTAGGACAAGTTGCAGAAATAGCTAGCTTAGTTCCAGATGACTTTGCTATCTACTCTGGTAATGATGATACTATACTTCCTTTATTGTCTTTAGGAGGTCAAGGAGTTATATCAGTACTTGCTAATGTTTGCCCTCAAGAAACACACGATTTAGTGGCTAAATTCTTTGAAGGCGATATAGAAGGTTCTAGAAAATTACAACTTGGTATGGATGCTTTAATCGCAGCTTTATTTATAGAAGTAAATCCTATACCAGTTAAAACTGCAATGAATTTATTAGGATTCAATGTTGGAGATTTAAGACTTCCTCTAGCAGAAATGGACCCAGCAAACTTAGAGGTATTAAAGAAAGAATTAGTTAACTTTGGACTAAAAGTTAATGCATAGTACAAATTAATGCATGAAAAAACTAAGTTTGGTCAAAAGTTAGCCCTTAATCATAGGAGGAAATTATGTTAAAAGTTATAGCAACTGGTTATGATGGAAAAATGGGCAAGATTTTAGCCGATACTATAAGAGATGATAGTGAACTAGAATTAGTTTGTGTTGCAGCTAGAGGTATGGATAGCTGTGAAGGCAATCTTAAAATTTATGAAGATATGAATACTATAGTTGAAGAAGCTGATGTAGTTATAGATTTCTCTCATCACTCTAATTTAGATAATATTTTATCTTACGTTTTAAAAACTAAAACTCCTTTAGTAATTGCCACTACTGGATATAATGATGAAGAAATTAATAGAATACATGAAGCGGCTAAAGTTATTCCTGTATTCCAATCATATAATATGTCTCTTGGTGTAAATGTATTAGTAAAATTGGTTAAAGATGCAGCTAAATTATTAGAAGGATTCGATATAGAAATAATAGAAAAACATCACAACAGAAAAGTTGATGCTCCAAGTGGTACAGCTGTTATGATTGCTAATGGTATAAAAGAGGTTTTACCAAACGTTGAAAATAATTATGGTAGATATGGCCGTAGTGCAAAAAGACAACCAAATGAGGTTGGTATACATGCTATAAGAGGTGGAAATATTGTTGGTGAACATGATGCTCTATTTGCTGGAGATAATGAAGTCCTTACAATAAGCCATCAAGCTCAATCTCGTGGTATTTTTGCAAGTGGTTCTATAGCTGCTGCTAAATATTTAGTTAAACAAAAACCAGGATTTTATAACATGGATAGTATGTTAGGATAGTAAAAATCTATATCACAAGTAAAATATATATGATATAATAAATAAATTTACTCAATATTATGCTAAAATAATAATGCTATTAAAAAATAAATAATAGCAAGTATATACTAAAGTTGATAAATGAGTATATAATAAAAGAAATATAATGAAATACAAGGAGAATTAACAAATGGTAAATTTAAACGATGCTTATGAAATAGCAAGATATATAAAAGAAGTTAAAAAGAAAACACCTGTTAAAGTATATGTAAATACTAACTCTTTACATTTCCAATCAACTGATAAATTTAAAGTATTTGGAAACGATGGTTCTTATATATTTGTAGGTGACTATGAAGATATAATGGAAGTATTAGATAAACATGGTAACGATATAACAGATACTCATGTAGAATATGATAGAAGAAATTCTGCTATTCCTCTAAAAAATACTTTAAGTGAACACGCAAGAATCGAACCAGGTGCAATAATAAGAGACATGGTTACTATAGAAAAAAATGCTGTTGTAATGATGGGAGCTGTTATAAATATAGGAGCTGTTATTGGTGAAGGTTCTATGGTAGATATGAATGCTGTTATTGGTGCTAGAGGTACTCTTGGTAAAAATGTTCATTTAGGTGCTGGTGCTGTTGTTGCTGGTGTTTTAGAGCCACCTTCTGCTACTCCTGTTATAGTTGAAGATGATGTTTTAATAGGAGCTAATGCAGTTGTTCTTGAAGGTGTTAGAATCGGTAAAGGTGCTGTTGTTGCAGCTGGTGCTATTGTAACTACTGACGTAGAAGCTGGTGCTGTTGTTGCTGGTTCTCCTGCTAAAGTTATAAAAATGAAAGACGAAAAAACGGCTGACAAGACTAAACTTATGGAAGACCTTAGAAATTTAGACTAATTAGATAATAATATTATTAATTAAAAGGTGTCTCTATATGAATTTAATTCATTAGAGACACCCTCTTTTTATAGCTATTTAATTTATCTTTGTTAAATACTCTTAATTTACTAGTTTACTTACATGCAATTTAAACATTCTTAATTTAATGGTATTACTTATATCCTAATAAATTGAACTACTGTTTACTACTGGTTGTGCATCTTTATTACCACAAAGAACAACCAATAAATTGCTTACCATAGCTGCTTTACGTTCCTCATCTAAAGTCACAACGTTATTCTCACTTAAATTAGTTAATGCCATCTCTACCATACTTACAGCCCCTTCAACAATCTTTTTACGTGCTGCTATTATAGCTTCTGCTTGTTGACGTTGTAACATAGCTGCTGCAATCTCTGGTGCATAAGAAAGGTGAGTAATTCTTACTTCACAGACTTCAATCCCCGCAATATCTACTCTAGATTGTAATTCTTTTTGTAATTTATCTGCAATCTCCTGACTACTACCACGAAGAGATTTTTCATCTCCATCTTCAGATACATCATATGGATAAAGTCTTGAAACATTACGAATAGTTGAATCACATTGAATTGATAAAAAAGTATTATAATTATCAACATTAAATACAGCTTTAGTTGCATCTATAACTTTCCAAATTACAACAACACCTATTATAATAGGATTTCCTAATAAGTCATTAACTTTTTGTTTTTCATTATTAAGAGTCATTGTTTTTAAAGATACTTTCTTTCCTCTTGGATTAGAGGATATATCCACTTTTTCAGTAGATGAAGATTTTGATACATTAATTCCTGATGATGTTGGATTTACCGCTGAACAAAATGGATTTACCCAATAGTAGCCTTCTTTTTTTATAGTTCCATAGTAGTTACCAAATAAAACTAGAACAATAGCTTCTTTTGGATTAATCATTTTTAGTCCAAAGCACAGTATAAAATCTATCACTATAAATAAAATACTTAAAACTAGCATAAACGAACCTATTCCAGTGAATCCATTGTCAAGTTTTATTATTCCAAAAACCATAACAGCTATTGAAACTATTAAAAACAAGATAATCATTATCAAAGCTACTACTCCATTAAATACTTTCGCATCCTTTTCTTGATAAGTTTTTTCTTCTTTTAACATAGCCATCTCTCCCATCTTTTTATATTAAGTTAAGATACTTCTAATTTAATAATATCACTTTTAATACTCAAATTGTTGAGTTTAAAATTAATACTCTATATTTATCTATCTTTTTAAAAACACATTTTTATTGTTTTTAATATACTAATACTGATTTTTAAGCAAATTTTCTTAGATATGAACTTCTATTTAAATATATATTAAATCTGAATACAATTTTTCTAATATCCAGCAAATTATAAGTTTATTATCACTAATATTATTTTATATAAATTATATTAGTGATAAAATAAACTTATAGAAATATAACAAATTTTTATTAATTTCATAGGAGGATTTTATGTTAAAAGTCATAATTAGTGGTTACAATGGAACAATGGGAAAAGTGTTAGCAGAATGTGTAAAAAAAGATAGTGAATTAGAGTTAATTTGTGGTGTAGCTAGGTCTGCTGATGAAAATACTTATCATAGCGATACAAAACTTTATAAGACAATGACTGATGTAACAGAAAAAGCAGATGTTATAATAGATTTCTCACATCATGAAACTTTAGCTCCAATCTTATCATATGCATTAAAAAATAATACACCTGTAGTATTAGCTACTACTGGATATGATGAGGATGAATTAAATGAAATCGAAAAAGCATCAAAAAATATTCCTATATTATTATCCTCAAATACATCTCTTGGTGTAAATATTTTAATAAAATTAGTTAAGGATGCATCAAAAATGTTAGAAGGTTTTGATATTGAAATCATAGAAAAGCATCATAACAGAAAAGAAGATGCTCCTAGTGGTACTGCTAATATGATAGCCAATGCAATTAAAGAGGTCTTACCTGAAAGTGAAAATAAACATGGAAGATACGGTAGAGATTGTAAAAGAAAGGCAAATGAAATTGGAATCCACTCTATAAGAGGTGGAAATATAATCAGTGACCATGATGTTATATTTGCAGGAGATAATGAAGTCCTTACATTGAGTCATCACTCTCAATCTGATGAAGTCTTTGCAGATGGTTCTATTGTTGCAGCTAAATTTTTGGTTGGTAAACAATCTGGGCTTTATAAAATGGCTGATATACTAGGATAATTTTATATATTTTTTTATATGTAATAAATACTGATTTATATGTAATAAATACCAATAGAGTTTATACATAATCAATCTCAATCTACTTAGATATTATGATTTATTAGTCTAAATATCTAATAGATTGAGATTTTAACATATTTATTAAAACTTTGTCTTAGTTACATCTTTATCTTATATCATAACATATGTTTTAGTTATTATTTTAGTTATTACCATATATAATTGTATCATTTGATTTTTATAACTTCATATTTTAGCTGTAAAATTAATTATTGTATTCTATATACTGAAACAAATCCAGATGGTGAAGTACCTGTTGTTCCTGAATTAAATGTAAAACTCAAAGTAACTGCTGCTGCTCTAGCATCAACTAAAAAATCTAATCCTACACTTACATCTGATGAAGTAAGGGTGTTTACTGCTTTTGCAATAAAATTAGTTTGAGCTGTGCCATTAAAGTTAGTAGTAATTGCCATAAATCCTGCAAGTGAAAGTGTAGCGCGTACACCAAAGGATACATTATATATGCCTCCAACTGCAAGGTTTATAGTACTACTTGTTGGTAAAGTTATATTTGTTCCATTCACAAATGATGAATTAAATGTCACTACTGAATTATTTATTAAGCTTGGAGATGAAACTATAAATTGTGCATTATTTGATGATAATGTTCCCGCAGCTCCTGTTGCTCCGGTTGGACCTGTTGTTCCATTCGCTCCTGTTGCTCCTGTTGGGCCTGTTGCTCCTATTGTCCCTGCTACTCCTGTCGCTCCTGTTGGACCTATTGTTCCTGCTACTCCTGTTGCTCCTGTTGCCCCTACTGCTCCGGTTGGACCTGTCTTTCCATCTGCTCCTGTTGCCCCTGTTGGACCTGTTGGGCCTATTTCTCCATTTGCTCCTGTTGGACCTGTTGCTCCTGCTATTCCTGTTGCTCCTATTGCTCCTGTTGCTCCTACTGCTCCTGTTGGGCCTGTTGCTCCATTTGCTCCTGTTGCCCCTGCTATTCCTGTTGGGCCTATTTCTCCATTTGCTCCTGTTGGACCTGTTGCTCCTACTGCTCCTGTTGCTCCTGTCTTTCCATCTGGACCTGTTGCCCCTACTGCTCCTGTTGGACCTACTTCTCCTACTGCTCCTGTTGCTCCTATTTGGCCTGTTGGACCTGTCTTTCCATCTGCTCCTGTTGCCCCTGTTGCTCCTACTGCTCCTGTTGGACCTGCCTCTCCATTTGCTCCTGTTGCTCCCACTGCTCCTGTTGGACCTACTTCTCCATCTGCTCCTGTTGCCCCTGTTGCTCCTATTGGGCCTGTAGAACCAGTTGCTCCAGCTACTCCTGTTGCTCCTGTATTTCCTGTTGAACCTGTCGCTCCTGTCGCTCCAGCATTTCCTGTTGGGCCTGTTATTCCATTTGCTCCTGTTGCTCCTGTATTTCCGGTTGGACCTGTTATTCCATTTGCTCCTGTATTTCCTGTTGCCCCTCTAGGACCTGTTGGACCTGTTATTCCATCTGCTCCTGTATTCCCTGTTGGACCTGTTATTCCATTTGCTCCTGTTGCTCCTGTATTTCCTGTTGGACCTGTAGAACCTGTTGCTCCATTTACTCCTGTTGCTCCTCTAGGACCTGTTGGACCTGTTATTCCATTTGCTCCTGTTGCTCCTGTATTTCCTGTTGGGCCTGTTATTCCGTTTGCTCCTGTTGCTCCTGTTGCTCCTTTAGGACCTGTAGAACCTGTTATCCCATTTGCTCCTGTTGCTCCGGTATTTCCTGTTGGACCTGTTATCCCATTTGCTCCTGTTGCTCCGGTATTTCCTGTTGGACCTGTTATTCCATTTGCTCCTGTTGCCCCTTTAGGACCTGTCGGACCTGTTGGGCCTGTTATACCTACATCTTGAAACAAATTTAAATCTGAATTGTCTTTATAATCATCCATACCTTAAATGCTCCCTCTTTTAAAATTAGAGCAATACTAGATATATATCTAGCATTGCTCTATATATTGTATGAATCGACAATTTATTATGTGATAATACATCTATTTACTTATATCAACATCTATACTTTGGTTTTTAAATTCTGTTATATTATTAATTTCTTTACTCCAATCTTCTATTATTGGAGTTACTTTTATCTTTTTAACATCTTTCTTAATTTCATACTCTAAAGAAGATTCAATATAATTACCCTTAGAGTAATTTAAGTTATAACCTCCTGCGCCACTAAGTAATTCTAAATCTTTTCCTCTTCCATCTTTAAGTGCAAACTCAAGTATCTTTGGTGTATCATCACCTTTATTAAAATTATATTTATTAGTTTTAAATCCGTAAATCACTCTGATTTTTGTAGGAGAAACCCTTACTTCTTTTAAGACTAAATCAACATCAATATTTTTATTTTTTAATTTTACATTTTTATCTACATTATAAATTCTTGTATCTTTGACTATATTTGAACCATTTATATTTGTATTAAATGTCCAATTTCCACTAAGATAACCATTTAGATGTTCACCCTCTAGTCCTCCCATATTTCCTATCTCTATCTCTTTTGATGTTTTTATATCCTTGTTTAACTCATACTCAACTTTATTTATACTTATGTTTATATCATAGTCTTTATTTAAATCTACATTTTTTAATAAATCAAAATTTTCTACATCACCTTTCCCATCTCCATCTTTATCCAGATTATCAAGCTTGCAAGTCATAACCATGTTAGTAGTACCATCTCCATTTTTTTCTGATGTAGAAGGTCCTGTTATTGAAACAAAGTTCATATCCCCAACCTTTATTTTGATATCATCAATTCCTAAGAAGCCTCCTTGTTTCTTTAATCCCAAAGCATCTTTATCAAGTTTGCTATCATCCACACTTATATTTAGAAATAATTCTCCATCACCAAGCATAATCTCATTTAACTTTATATCTATTCCTTTATCTGTAGAAACATCATCTACAATATTTTTATAAGGTTTAAGTTCTTCAGTATCCTTATTAAAGAAATATTCTATCTGCTTTCCAAGATGTTGCATATATGCCAAGGTAGTTTCATTAGTAAATGCAGTTGAACCTAAAATAACTATTGATAATCCTCCTACTAAAGCATATCTCTTGAAATTATTACCTTTACTATATTGAATCTTAGATTTCATTCTCTTCTTCATTTCATCTTTTTCTTCATTATTTAATACAATATCATCATATTTTTCTATATCTATATTTGTTTCATTAAATAAATCAAATTTATCTTTCATAAAAAATCTCCTTTTTTCTTATATTTTATATATTTAAACCCATAATTATCTTATCTATTACCTCTAAGCTTTCTTTTTATTTAAATGCAATCTCAACTTCTTTCGTCCTCTTGATAATCTATTATGTAAATTTTCAACAGTGGTTTCATTTTGTATAGCTATATCCTTTAGTGATATGTCTTCTAAGTAATACCTTCTAAAGATTTCTGCATCCTTATCATTTAATGTGCTTATAAGGTCATTTATTTCCTCTTCAATTTCTCTCATATCCAACTCTTTATCTATATATGGTATTTCTTCATGTTCTATATTTAAATAAGTATTACTACTTATATACTTTTTCCTATAATTAATCGCTCTGTATTTAGAAATAGAACCTATCCAGTTTTTAAAAGAGTTTTTTTCATTATCAAATTTTTCTATGTTATTCCAAATTGACAAAAGCACATCATCAATACATTCTTCCTCATAGATTTTAGCATCCATAAGGGTTCTTCTAACTATAGATGCTATAAAATTCCCATACTCATCTATAAGCATTTCCATACCCTTTTCTTTTTTCTTTATTATATTTTTAATTATCAATTTATCCTCCAAATTAATTCCTCCTTTGTAAAAGCTTCTACAACTACTAATACAATTAAAAATCAGATTTCCTATCAAATTTTTCAAATTTTTTTTAATATCTCTAAACACAGAATCAAAACCTGAATAAAGCTATCAAAACTAAGTTTACCATGTTGGGCTTACAACTTGATACAAATACAAGATAACTTCAAATCAACCCTAGATTAAAAAAATACATCAAATAAAAAATACCTCAATATGATTCATAAAAATCATATTGAGGTACCTATAAAATTAAATAATTGCTTATCTATCTTCATCAGTTACATTAAATATATAAGGAACATTTCTATAGTAATCTTCAAAATCAAATCCATATCCTACTACGAATTTGTCTTCTATCTCAAACCCACAATAATCTGGTACTAAATCAACCTTTCTTCTGCTTGGCTTGTCTAAAAGTACACAACATTTTAAACTAGCAGGATTTTTAGCTTTTAGATGCTTTAAAACAAAATCCATCGTTAAGGCAGAGTCAGTAATATCGTCTACAACTAATACATCATATCCTTTTATATCAGTAGTTACATCTGAAACAACTTTAACCATTCCAGTACTCTCTTCACTATTTCCATAACTAGAAGTAGTCATAAAATTAACTCTAAGAGGTAATTTTATATTTCTAACTAAATCTGCACAAAATATAAAACTTCCTTTTAATAGAGATACAATCATAAGATTTTTATCTTTGTAGTCCTTCTCTATAATCGCTCCTAATTCTTTTAATTTATCATTAATTTTTTCTTCTGAATACAATACTTCCCATTTTTTTGTTTCTATATCCATAAAAAGACCTCCAATTGTAATAATCCTTCTTAATTTTATAAGAGATTGCTCACTTTTTCAATACTCTTATTCAATATTAGTCAATATTATTGAGTTTTTAAGTATATTCAACAATTATTAACAAGATATTATCTATTTTAAGTAAATCATATATCCCTACTAAATCATATACTATATATTTTAGACAAAAAAGAAAAAACTTGCACTAGCAAGTTTTTCCCATTTGTATATAATCATAATTTATTAGGGGCACTAATTAAATTTATTTATATCACTTTCACTATATATTGCAATATAGGAAATATTGTAATATATTAATCAACTTTATTCATATCATTCATTACATTTAATATTATCTCATCTGTTATAGACATACCTTTATCACTTACTCTTCCTAAGTTTTGTATACTTTGCTCAACACTTGAACCAACTATACCATTTAATGGTGGTACAAAACAGTCTTGCTTAGCTATTATAGCACTTTGTATTGCAGCAGATGCAGCAGATGATAATTTTAATGCACAACCAGCTTTTGCTCCGTCACATATCATTCCACTTAAGTCAGCTATCATATTTTCTATTGCACCTTCTATTTGTTTTTCGCTTCCATCCATAAGCCAAGATATACCAGCAGTTGCTCCAGTAGATGCTGCAACTCCGCATCCACATACAGCAGATAATCTACCTGTATAATTCTTAATATAACCAGTTACTAAATGAGATATAGCCAAAGCTTTTGCTAATCTTTCATCAGATTGTGGGAATTTTTTGTTGTAAGCAACTATTGGAAGAATTGCTGTTAATCCATGATTTCCACTACCATTTGAACTCATAACAGGCATTTTTACTCCTGCCATTCTTGCATCTGAAGCTCCAGCAGTTAACATCATTGCATAGTTTATAACATCATTACCTAAAAGACCTTCTTCCATAGACTTTTTAATTCCGTATCCAACACCAATTCCAGTCTTTTGTTTCAATCCATATTCGGCCATTTCTTCGTTCATTTTTACTCCATCTAGTAAAAACTCTATCTCTTTAAAATCAATGCCTTCTACATTTTTTATTAATTCTTGTATAGTTACAGTATCCATCAAACTCTCAACTTTTTCTGCTGAAGCATTTGAAACTGATACTTTTGGTTCATCATCCAATAATACTTCTCCATCTTTTTCTAAGAATGTAAAGTTATCATGTTTAGTTCTTATTCTAACTTTAGCAGTATGATTAGCTCCTTTTAATGCAACTTCTATAAATACCTTTTCTTTTGTATCAGCAGGTGTTATTGATAAAGGTGTACTATCCATATAATCTTCTGCTATTTTAACTTCTTCCTTTGTTAAAGTTTCTAGCACACTCAATCCGTTTTCAGAATGACCTCCTACTATACCTAAAGCTGCTGCTATTTTTAGACCTAATCTTTCAGTTCCTGGTATACCTACGCACATACCATTTTTATATATACTAGGACTAACTAACATACGATTTTCAACTATTTCTTCTCCTAGTAATTCTTTTGCCTTTGCACATGCTAGAGCTAAAGCTACTGGTTCAGTACATCCTACTGCTGGTTTAACTTCTGCCTTTAACATTTCCACTAATTCTTTTCTTATATCTCTCATTATATATAAACCTCCCAATTAAGTTTAATTTTAGTACTTGAATAATTTTATTAAATAATTTCTTATCTATATTTATAGCAAAATACATGCCATATTTTTTATTTTCGTCCATTTTTTCATTTCGATATTATGTATATATTGAAATAACTAGCTTCAATCATATATTTTTTTTACTTATGTGAAGATTTTATTTTTTTTTTACTTGGTAAATAGATGACAATTTCGCAAAAAGACAAAAAAAAATCTCAAAATGAGATTCTATATCATTTTGAGACGATTACTATTTTAATAATTACTATTTTTTAGATTCTGAAGAAACATAATAGTACAATGAATCAAATATATACTGTTCCAATAAACTAAGTTTTATCGTTTGAAAATATATTTCCTTAATTATATTCTTACACCACTTTTTGTCACTAAGAAATTATATTATATTTTTCAATTTTTCTATATAATGTAGCTCTTGATATTCCAAGTGCCTTAGCTGTTAACTCTTTATCTTTTTTATAATCTTTGTATTTATTTAAAGCTTTTATTATCTCAATTTTCTCAAGTTCATCTAATGGAATTATCTTATCACTTCTAACTTCTAATTCTTCTATAGATGTATTTTTAATTTTTTGAGGAATTACATTCATCGTAATTATTGGAGATGAAGACATATTTACACTATATTCAATAATATTCTGCAATTCTCTTATATTCCCTGGCCACTTATATTCAATCATAGCATCAACAACCCTAGTGTCTATATCGATAACATTTTTATCTAGTTTTTTTGAGTATTCCTTAATCATATGCTTTATTATAAGTGGTATATCATCTTTTCTTTCTCTTAAACTTGGTAGCTTTATTGGTATAACATTTAATCTATAATATAAATCTTCTCTAAAAGTTTCATTTTGAACCATTTTTTCTAAATCTTTATTTGTAGCAGCAATAATTCTTACATCTATCAGAACATTTGATTTACTTCCAATCTTATTGAGTTCTTTTTCTTGTAGCACCCTCAACAACTTTGACTGTAAATGCAAACTCATATCTCCTATTTCATCTAAAAATATGCTTCCTTTATGGGCTATTTCAAACATACCAAGTTTTCCACCTTTTTTAGCCCCTGTAAAAGCACCTTCTTCATATCCAAATAATTCACTCTCTAATAAATTGTCTGGTATTGCTGCACAGTTTACAGCTATAAAAGGATTATCTACCCTATTACTATGGTTGTGTATAGCTCTTGCAAATAGCTCTTTACCCGTTCCGCTTTCACCAGTAATAAGTACTGTTGAAGTGGATTTAGAAGCTATTAGAGCTTCTTTTTTTGAATTTCTTATAGCTACACTCTCTCCAATTATATTTTCCAGCTTTATCTTATAATCTTTATTCATCTTATTATAGTTTTTTATAGCATCTCTTTTATCTATAAAATCAATAACATATCCTTTTAATTCATTTTTTAATACTATTTTATTGATGTTATATATCCCCTTTGAATCATATCCGTATCTCCTATAAAAAAAGCTACATGATTTGTCCTTCTTAAAGTTATTTATTGAAGGTTTCTTTATAAAATCTAACTCAGTGAATATATCTTTCCCAGTTATATTGTCTTTTAGATTAAAAAGCTCTTTAAACTTTGAATTATATTTATCTATTTTACCATCTACATCAATGGACACAACAGCTTTATCCATATTGTTTAACAAAGTTTCTAATTTTTTCTTTTCTAACTCTAGCTCGTACGTTTTAATTTGAGCTTTTAGTTTATTGGATATCAAGTCTGCCATCTTACCTAAAAAGTTTATAAGTCCACTCTTATTATTTTCTATAATCTGTGCTTGTTCTTTTGTAAAGGCTATAAGGCCTATAACACCATGGGACTCTCCATCACATATAATTGGGCAACATACTTCTGCAAACTCCACACAGGCATTATTTTTATAACATTCTCTACATATATCACTGCTCTTTGGGTCATCAATTAGTATTGTAATTTGTTCTGTAAGTGACTTTTTAAAAGCTGTATATTTATCTACTTTTTCACCTATTTTATCTACATATATACCTGTACCTGCAATCCTAAATAAGTTTCTATTTACTATAGTTACATCTATATTGAGCACTGAAACTATAGCTTCAGCTATGTTCTGAATATCAGATTTTATATATTCTAAATCTATCATAGTTATCATTCCTTATTTTTTCTTAACATAAGTATTTGTCTTATTTCCTTAAGAATTAAATATATCTTATTTAAAGTAAATTGAATTGACATTAGGATTACAAAGAGCATAACAATTATTATTAACTCATAATTTATTTCCATATCTACATCTCCTTATAACAAAAGACTAGGCTTAACCTAGTCTTTTATATTATATCCATATTTATATTTTAACTCATTTATCTTCTTTTTCCCACATAAATATATTTTAATTTATTTGACTCTTTAATCATACCATCAAAATTTAATCTTGAAAATATATTAAATACTTCATGTGGATAGTGAATCTTTGCTACAGAACCACAAAATTTATGCTTAAGATAGTTTAGTTTAACTTTTAAATTTTTTAAGTTTAAATCTTCTAATATAACCTCTCCATTACCTTTTAAAACTCTTTGTATTTCAGATGAAGCTTTTTCACAATCTGTAATAACATTAAATTGGTCTACTATTATTATCTTGTTGAAATGATTATCATCAAATGGCAAAAACTCTAACTTACCTTTAACTACATTACAATTTTCATTATATACTAAAGAATAACATACATCTTCATAGTTACTATTCTCTAGTATTGTTACAGAAGTACCAAGACCTCTTAATCTCTTGCCTAGGCTTCCTATATGACCAACAAGCAATATTTTATCCCCTACATTATACTCAATTGTATCTAAAAAACATTCTAATTCATCAGATGTATATTTAGCTTTAACTGGCTGTCTATTTATCTGATATAATATGCTTTTCACAATGCTTCACCTCTTCATTTTCTCAATTATAAATTATGTACAGATTACATTATAATAAATGGCGAGCAACTATTCAAGAGATATTTCATTAGTATTTTTTTAAACAATCTTTATTTATTTTTAATGTGTTTTTATAGCAAATTTATTAGTTTTTTTGATAAAAAAACAATATATTTTAAATATTTAGTCATTATTATTTTCATCTAATCTTTTTATCTTTGATATAGATACTTCATATGCCATTTTTTTCACTACATTATCCTCATCTATTTTTTTCTCATACTCTCTACTTTGAACTCTACCCCAAAGCTGTATTCTATCACCAACTTTTAAGTTTTTTGCAAACTTTGCATTTCTTCCCCAAACTATTGATGGTATATAATCAGATTTATTATAAGGTCTGTTTATAGCCACTAATAAATCAGTTATTTCCCTTCCTAAAGGAGTTTTCCTATACACAGGTTCTTTACATACATATCCATCTAGGAATATGCTATTGGGGTCTTTATTTTCCTCATCTATAGCCTTTATTTCTCTAACAAACACTGTAAGCACTAATCTATTTTTATTATTTAAGGTTTTATTATAGGATCTCAATTGACCTACAACATTGACTAAATTTTGTTTATTGATATCAATATCTTGAAGAAGTCTTTCTGACACAGTCATAGGAAGTGTATCAAATGAATCACTTAATCTGTTTATTTTTATTTTTACATTATAAAATTTCTCTCCAAATATCTCATGACTAAATTCTAGCTTGTTGTCTAACTCCCCTCTTAAGTTTACTACGTTATTCTCATCTTTAACAGCTATCATATTTTATCCCTCCACAATTGTTAATTCTTATATTTCTGGTATCAGCTTATATAATAAATATATTTGTGAGTGATGTATTTTATTACAAATCTTTGATTGCTGTTTAAAACTTTTTATTTATTTATAAATTTTATTTAATCTTTTGATTTAACTCTATATGACTATCATATGGTTTATATAATATATTATTTATTTTAATCAAAATTAATTATTAAATTACTCCTAATCTACTTTTTAAGTCATATATAACTCAACACTAATTTATAAACATAAGTAATATCCATATTTTAAATTAGTTCAAATGATTCAGATAATTATTAAGTCATTATAAACTCAATTCACTTCAGTTATAAGTTATATTCGACTCATTATACTAATATTTTTGCTAATATCCATCAATATATAAATATTTCTTTATTTTATATGTATTAAATTTAAATATTTAACTTCAATTTACACCTTAATTTCAAAAAATGTAACTACATTTATACTTAATTTACTAAATTTATATATATATTGCATAATTGGCACACTAGTTGCTTTATATAATTATATCCAATAAACAAAAAACTGCCTTAGAACATTAGTATTAACGTTCCAAAGCAGTTTATAATTTTTATTGTTAGCTGTAATATTTAATAAATACTAAGCAGTCTTTTTATTTTTATTTGCAGCCATTATCATTGTAGCAGAAGTGTAAGCTATAACTATTATTACTAATGCTTTTAATATATCCATTGGTAAAGTTTTTACTATATATGCTGCTACGAAAACCCCTATTAAACCACAGATAGCTATTATAACTGATGCTTTTTTAGTATATGCATCTTCTTTTATGAATTTCATACTTGCAACTGGCATTAATAATGCACAAGAACCCATAACTATTGGGAACGCAACTTTTGCAGACATTCCTAAGAAGTAAACCATTGCCATACCAGGAGCATATAGACCTATACCAGCTGTCATTAAAGCACCTAATATAAAGTTACCTAATACACCTATTACTAATTTAACACCAGTAAGACCTAATTCATTTCCTCCACCTGGTAATACATTCACCCAAGGATGACCTAATAACATTAATATTGCTGTTAATGCTAGAGTCACACCCATAACCATTTGTATCTTTCTTTCGTCCATTTTAGCTATTATTCCTGCACCTATGTATGAACCAACTGCTGCTGCTACAACCATAGATACTAGAGTTACACCATCAACTGGTATGATTGATGTGAATATAAATGCTTCAGTAACAACTGGAATAGTATGTGCTACGTTTAACGTACCAGGCATTTTCTTATCTGGTATGTTTAATTTTAAAGCTTTTGACATTGCTATTGTTGGAGCAAATGAGCCTATTCCTAATGTATCAAAGAAATCTGTTATAAATCCTGTTACAGCAACTTTTGGAGTACTTTGTTCTTCTAGTTTCCCCTCTTTGTTTGCTTTAGCTACGTCTTTACCAAATACAACTGCAAAGATTGCTGCGAATACTACGTATAATGCCTTTAAGATTGCTACCATAATCCATCCTCCTGTTTTTTTATTTTTTTATATATTCTGAATCTTATAGCCTAAAAGCTATAGAATAGTAACCAACAAGAGGTTACTATTCTATTTTAATTTCCCAATTTATTTGTTTCTATTTAAGAATAAATCCATGTTTAAGTGGATCTTCTTCATCTATTACAAAGTGATTGAATCCAGTTATATAAGCAGAACCACTTATTTTAGGTATTACAGCATTGAAATCTGCAACTTTAGTTTCTTCAACTATTTCACCTTTGAATAAAGTTCCTAATATACTTTCATATACGAATTTTTCTCCTACTTTTAATTCACCTTTAGCATGTAAAGTAGCTAATTTAGCACTTGTTCCAGTTCCACATGGAGATCTGTCAACTTGACCTTGACCAAATATAACTACGTTTTTGTAAGTAGCTTCTGGATGAGTTGGTGCATCATATATTTCAACTAAATCTACAGTTTTTATATGAGCTAAAGTTGGATGTTGTATTTCTATTTTTTCGTTTATTATATCTCTAAGTTTCATAGCTAGTTCAGTTAATTTACCAGCATTTTGAGGTTCTATTTTTAAACCTAATTGACTTGCATGTATTATAGCAAAGAAGCTTCCACCAAATGATATATCAAATTTAACTGTTCCAACACCTGGTAAGTCAACTTCAACACCTTCTTTATATAAGAAAGCTGGTACGTTTAAGAATGATACTTCTTTAGCTTTTCCATCTACAACTGTAACATCTCCTCTTATTATTCCTGCTGGAGCTTCCATAACTACATGAGTTATAGGCTCTACTGCTGGAACTACACCTGTTTCTATAGCTGCTGTCATAGCTCCTATTGTACCATGGCCACACATGTTAAGGTATCCGCCACCGTCCATGAAGATTATTCCAAAGTCAGCATCTGGGCAACAAGGTTGAGTCATTACAGAACCAAACATATCATTATGTCCTCTTGGCTCTAACATTATAGCAGTTCTTAAATAATCTAGATTTTTTTCTAAATATTCTTTTTTCTCAGGCATAGAATTTCCTTTTATGTTAGGTATTCCACCTACAACTATTCTAGTTGCTTCTCCTGCTGTATGAGAGTCTATAGCTTGTATACTTCTGCTAAATTTCATATCAAATTCCCCCTTAGGTTTATTTTGCGTTTTTACGCATTTTTAGTTTTAGAAAAGCTAATGCTTTTTTACATCAACTTCATCCATGTGATTGTATCCAACTACTTCTGTTTCTATGTAGCCTGTCGTCTTTTTATAATTAATTATGGTAGCTTTATCTAAACAATGATTAGTAACTACTAAACCATCTGCTCCCATAATAGTAAGACCTACTGCAGGTGTACTAAATTTTTTATCCATGCTTTCTCATTTTTAATTTTAAAAATGCCAAAGCCTTTTTAGCATCAATCTCACTTGTGTTGTTTTCTCCAACAACTTCTGTCTCAATACCTTCTTTTGATTTGTTCATATCAACTATGGTATCCATATATTGATTACTTACAACAAACTTAGCTTGAGTACCATTAAATGTCACTCCAACTACAGGTATATCTCTTTTTCCTATTTCTTCAAATGTATTAGCATAGTCAACATGTGAGTTTCCCCAACCATCTGAAGAGACTATAGCTCCATCTACTCTCATGGCTTCCAGCCAAGCGGCCGTTCTTTGTCCCACAAAAGTCTTATTTTCATTTCCATCTGGAGTTCCTACTACTATTACTCCAAGTAAATCTACATCCTTATCACTTTCAACTATATCCAAAAGTGGGTCTCTAAAGTGATGAAGAGATGTTTCTTTTGTTGAAGGTCCTATTCCCATAATATCCACCTCTCTTAAGTCATAGCTCTAAGGGCACCATCTCTATATTCATTAGGAGATATAATCATAGGTACATTTCCCATATCTATAATTGATGTTCCTCCTTCAAAACCACTAGGTTCCTTTGAGAATAACTGATTGTCATACATAGCCCCTTGACCTGCTATTTGTTTTACTATGACAACCTTTTTTGCATTTGGTCGAATTTTGTCAAAATATTCACGAACTTGAGTAGCATTTCTTCCGTCTTCCATTTTCAAAGACGTTCTTATTTCTTGTATAAAATCATCACATGCTTTAAATGCTGCAAGTGGAAGTGTTCTTTCAAAAGGTAAACCTCCCTTAAGAGTTACATCCACATGGATTATATAATCTTCAACTGATGGAGTCCCATATCTACCAAACACCATTTGTTCACTCAAAATTCCTTCTGAAGAACCAAATTCATGCATTTGATTTCCATCTTCGTCTGCACCAGTTAGCATAACATATACACCAGTTAAAGTATGTGTAATTCCCTCTCCCAATCTGCCTAAAACTTTGGTTGATATTGGTATAATGTCCATAATAGTATTAATTTCTCTGTCATAATCTCCAGGTTTTATAATATCTACTTTTATATCTGTTATTAAATCTTCTCTTGCTTTTATTTCATCTATACTTGATAAATCAATTGTAAGTACATCTTTCTTTATAGAAGTTTTTGAACCGAAATTAACTTCATTCATATGAAACGGTTTTATAACAAGTCTTCTCATTATTTTTTCTTCCATAATAGCCACCTTTGTTCTTAAAACCCCTCTCCTAATTAGGTAGGAGAAGGGTTCTATATTTTCAAATATAAATTACATTTTAAACGTGAGCTTTATATTCGTATGGTAATGGAACTATCTTACCAGCAGATGGTATAGCAACTAATTGCTCTAATGTATCTCTTAATATATGTGTTTGCATTTCTATGTTATGTGGTTCACCAGCATTAGCACCCATTGGAACTAATGGAGCAACTGCTCTAGGAGTTCCGTTTTGTCTAACTACTGGAGGAAGAGCTGCGATTATTATTGTAGGTATTCCAGCTTCCTCTATTGCTCTCTGCACGATCACGGCAGTTCTATGGCAAGTACCTCAGCCAGCTGTCATGACTACACCGTCTACTCCCTCTTCTTTAAGTTTAGCAGCGATAGCAGGACCAGTTTCTTCAGTGAAGACATGTTGGTTTCCTCCACCACCCATGAATGCATAGTGCATAGGAGCTACTGCTTTTATAAATCCTTCTGCAGCTAATTCATGTAATCTATCTATAGGGAACATACAGTTTATATCTTTATTTACATCTCCATTATCGTATCCACCATGTGATACCATCATTTCATCAACTGTAGCTGTGTTAGGTACAGCTCTAAAAGTAGTATCTCCTGCTAGATTAAATCTTTTGTCAGATTTTAAGTGAACACCAGCTGCTGTAGCTAAAGCTATAGTCATATCTTTTAATTCTTTAGTTACAGGAGTCCAAACTGGAGGAGGTGTTATTGGAACAAATATTTCAGATTGAAGTCCTTGTACTGTTGTAAGGCTCATATATTTCCTCTCCCTTCTATTTTCAAACGATTAATTATTATTTTTATTCTTCTTGCTTCTTTTTAGCTTGCATTTCTGCTTGCTTTTCTTTTTCTCTCCTAATATTTTCTACATACTCATGATTAGGCTCTGGACTTAATACCTCAGGATAGCTTAGCATGAATCCAACCTCTTGACCTATCTTAAGTTCGTAGTCAGTTATAAGCATTCTATTAGGTATTTTAAATTGTCCAAGTCTACCTTTTAGGTCTATAGTTACTCCACCACCCATGATTTCGACTATAACACCCTCATAAAAAGTCTCTGATGAGATATATTTTAATCTATCCATTATAATTCTACCTCTCTATACTTATTTTAAACTTGGATCTAAATTTATATTTTTATCTAAATCTTAGTTATTATCTAAATTTTAGTTTTCGTCTTTTTCGTATATTTCTCTTCTCTTCTTACTCATTGGTAAAGATTGCTCATTATCTTCTAATACTATTTTTTCTCCTGTAGCTTTTTCTATAGCTTCTATGTTATTTAATTTAACATTTGGATTCCATTTTCTTTCAGGAGCTTTAACTTCTACACCTGCTATAGCATTTTTAAGCATAGCCATGATTCTTACAGCTTCTTCTGGAGCTAATGTATTGTTTGATAATATTTCATTCTCTATACCTTGCTTAGACTTGTTATTGTCTACCATGTGAGTCATGTATTTATTACCAACAACTAGAGCACCTTGAACTGCTGAATAAGTTACACCAACTACTGGTATACCTCTCATACCTATTTGCTCTATGTGAGATGCGAAATCTATATGGTTGTTTCCGAAACCTTCAGTAGTTACTACAGCTCCATCAACTTCCATAGCTTCAACTAACATACCTAATCTCTTAGATACATAGAATTTCTCAGCATTTACTTGTGGAGAACCAACAAATACAACACCTACTAAATCTATTTCTTCATCTTGCATAGCTCTTATTACTAATGGCTCTCTCCAGTAATGTCTTGACATTTCTTTTGATGCAGGTCCTATACAAGTTAATGCATGGATACCACCATCTAATACTTCAAGTGGAGATAATACAACTGGCATGTTTCCTAAGTCAACGTTTGGTTGAGCTCCTAATGTACCAACTGGTTCAACTGGTAATATTAAGTTATCATGCATTGCACCTTGTCCCATTATTTCTTTTATAACAACAACTTTCTTTTTACCTTCTCTTCTGTATTGCTCGATTACTTCTTCATCTACTACTAAAGAGTTGTCAACTTTCTTTAAAGCTTCTCTTATCTCTTGAGTTATATAGTCAAAAGCACGGTGAGCAGCTAAAGGTCCTGGTCTCTCCATGTTAGTTCCAGCTTTTATTGTTACTTGACCTTTGATGAATATTTCACCTTTGTCAGCAGCACCTGGTCTACCCCACATTATAGTAGTGTTTAATTCACCTTCTGAAGAACCGAATTCACCTATTTGAACTCCATTTTCATCTGTACCAGTTAATACCATTATAGCTCCATCTATAACTCTTGTTATACCTGAACCTAATTCGCCTTCTTCTTTAGTAGCGATTGGTTGTATATCTAATACAGCCTCACTGTAAGTTTCATACTTATCAGGAGTTATTATTTCTAATTTAACATCAACAACTAATTCTTGAGTGTCATTAGCTTCCTTACATATTTCTGCTGCATTTCTGATGTATAAAGTAGTTCCTTCTATTTTAGTTTCATCAGCAAATTCAACTTTGTCTATTTTAAAGTGTTTTTTAGTTAAACTTCTTAATAATTTCTTTTCTTCAACTTTTGGAGCTACTTCTGCTACTGGAGCTGCAACGTTTGCTACTGGAGCAGCAACTCCTGCTTGACCAGCTATTGATAAAGGTATTTCTAAGCTTATATTCTTACCTTCACCTATGTGTATTTTAACTGTTTCACCTAAAACTCCTGTGCTTACTGGCACTACTGCTGCTTCTGCTACTGGAGCTTCTTCTACTACTGTTTCTTCTACTACTTCTTTAGCCTCTCCTGCTTTGTATCCTTCTACATTTTCTGTAGTCATTGGAGAAAGAGCATCTAAAGTTTCTTTTAACTTAGCTCCTAGTACTTGACCTATAGTTAATCCATTTTCTGGTATTGTTAATAATCCAGAATCCTCTAAGTCTTCAAATATTGCTGGATCTTCTAAGTTTTCTGGCGCTATTATTGTTCCCGCTTCAAATCTACAACAACAAACTGCTGGGTCATTTGCATGGGCTTGAGCTGTTTCTAAAGTTATTGACATAGTATAAAATACCTCCTTACATTATTTTCTTATTTATTATTTTAAATCTCAATTCCTCAACAGGAAACCCCTTAACTGAGAAATCAAGTAAATTAAAACCTACATAAATTGTCATAATTACTATTATTTTTTTCTCACTCGAAGTCACTTTATATTATAAGCAATTCCTATGCCAACTTATTAACAAAAAGATATTTTCTATAATACAACCTTCCTTTATCGCTATTTTTAGCCAAATATTATATAAATATTTATTTACAATACTCTGTTTTTTATGTTTGGAAACATTTTCTCGAAACAAAAAAAGTGTCAATTAATCAACACTTTTTTATTTTTTTTAACACAGTCACATATATCATGCTACTCTAAGCATTGATTTTGCTTGGTTTAAAATTAAAGATTATTATTTTGTCAAAATTTAGTCATGTGTCATATTTTAGACACATCTATTTTATACTGATCTATCTTATAATATAACGTTGTTCTTGGTATGTTTAATATTTTAGCAGCTTTAGCTTTATTTCCATTAGACATTTTAAGTGCCTTTGTTATATTTCTTACTTCAATCTTTTGAGTGGCTTTCGTCAAATCTAGAGGATATTCTTCTTCCTCCGTATTATTATTTCTAGAATCCATCATATAGCTTGGTACATCATCTACTTCTATTCTAGGATTTTGGGATAAGACAACAATATTTTCGATTGTGTTTTTCAATTCCCTTATATTCCCTTTCCATCTATAGTTTTGAAATATATCAATTACATCTTTACTTATTGTAAGTACAGGTTTATTATTTTGTTTGCATATTTCTTCCAAAAAACTATGCACTAATAATCCTATATCTTCTTTTCTCTCTCTAAGAGGTGGTATTTTTATTTCCACGACATTTAATCTATAATATAAATCTTCTCTAAATTTTTCTGCTTTTACCATTTTTTCTAAATCTTTATTAGTAGCTGATATTATTCTAGGATTTATTTTTATTGTAGTATCTCCACCAACACGTCTTATTTCTTTTTCTTGCAGTACTCTAAGCAATTTAGCTTGCATACTAAGAGGCAAATCTGCAATTTCATCTAAAAATACTGTCCCATCCTTCGCAAGTTCAAATATACCTATTCTACCTTTTTTGCTTGCTCCAGTGAATGCACCTGATTCATAACCAAAAAATTCGCTCTCAAATAATTCATTTGGTATAGCACTACAGTTAACAGGTATAAATTGACCTTTTCTCTCACTATAATCGTGAATAGCTCTAGCAAATACTTCTTTACCTGTACCACTTTCACCCCAAATGAATATACTACTGTTGGTTCTAGCTACTTGTTTTGCAATCGCTTTCGATTTTTCCAATTTATAACTTTTACCTAAAATTTTGTCAAAGCTACCTTTAGATAAATTTTTTACTTCATCTTTTAAATATTTTAATGTATCATTTACTTTCTCAAGTTCAAGAGCTAATATCTTAGCTTCTGTAACATCGACTTCAGTACATACAACACCAATAAAGTCTTCTTTATAAAATATAGGATTTGCATGAACTAGTGCATACATGTTTTCTTTTTTGTCAGTAAAATATAAATCACTCATACCGACTTTACTATTCAATACTTTTTCTGAAATAGTATTTTCCAAAAACTCGTTCATCGGTCGACCCACTATGTCTTCAGACTTTATATCATACCTTTCTTCCATAAAATTATTCCATAAAATTACAACACCTTCATTATTTATAGCACAAATACCTTCTTTAATTTGGCCTATAATGTATTTTAAAGTCAATCCATAATCTTCTAAGTGCATATATAAATAATCTCTAATATGCTCTTGTTTCAAAACACCGATGATTTTATTATCTCTAAGAACAGGAAGAATTCCTATATTTTTTAATATCATTATATCCCTACACTCATCTAAAGTTAAGCCTTCACTGACATATATAACATCTTTTTTCATTATAAGTTTTACTGGTTGGCCTTCATATTTCTTATGCATCTCATAAAGATTGTGTATATCAGTCATAGATATAATGCCTTTTAATTCACTAGATGAATCTATTACCATTAGAGTTTTTGTATTACTTCTTATCATTTCTTTTATTGCACTTTCTATTTTTGTGTCTTCGTCTATAGTTGTAAATTTTGTATCCATTACTTCTTCTACTTTTTTTACTTCTGGTATCGAAAACATAAAGTCCCCCCTTTATAGTAGTACCTCATCAAAACTTATTTATATATATTTATTCTAGCATATTATAATAATAATTTATTGAATAATTAATATTAAAATTTCTTAAGAGATTAATATCTAAATTTGTATAATCACTAAAATTTGCATTTAATTCATATAAATAAAATCAAATGAATTATATACTTAGTACATTATTTTTTCAATAGTATTTTCACCTTCAAACCACTTTTCTATTCATAAAACAGTTAGTGTACACTTTAAAATAAGTTATACTTACGCAAAAAAAATGTCTCAAAACGATTTTTAAATCAATTTGAGACAATGTATTTTTAAACTTACTAATAAATAGTAATCTAGATTAATTTTTTGCTCTTTTACATTGATACCCTAATCCACAAATTGCAATTATACCAATAAATACATATGACATTATTTGAGTTTCATCACCTGTTTTTGGTGATTTTACTACTGTATCATCTGTTGGTGGTACTGGTGGATTTATCACTGTATCATCTGTTGGTTTTACTGATGTATCTACCACTGTATCACTTGTTGGTGGTACTGGTGGATTTACCACTGTATCATCTGTTGGTGGTACTGGTGGATTTATCACTGTATCATCTGTTGGTGGCACTGGTGGATTTATCACTGTGTCATCTGTTGGTGGTACTGGTGGATTTATCACTGTGTCATCTGTTGGTGGTGATGGTTTATGTCCATTTGAGTCTCCTCCCCCTGATGGTGGTACTGGTGGATTTACAGTATCATCTGTTGGTGGCACTGGTGGATTTACATCTGGATCTCCATCTGTTGGTAAACCTATATTAAAGTTAACTTCTTCACCATTCTTTTGTTCTATTGTATAGCTCAATAGATTTTGTTTACTCATTGGTAATGGAGATGAATGGTCTTTCTCTCCAAAATCAAAAACTGACTTATAATATTGAATCGCTTTCGGAAAAATATAATCATAAGATACAGCAGAAATACTAGCCTTTACATCTGGCTTTTCAACACTTTTAAGTTTAAATTTCTGTTGTGTTGAAACCTCTACTTCACCTGTACCTATTATATTACCATCTTCGTCATAAGCAGTTACTCCATTTGGTAATTTTAGCTTAACTACACCACTATAACCTACTAAAGCTATAGCTTCTGTTTCATAAGTTCCATCTTCATTTTTATCAAATTTAATATCAGTTGAACCATTGCTTAAGCTAGGTTTTCCTGTATCATTTGGCTTTAACTTTTCATGACCTGCTTTTAACAACGCTTCTAAATAAGCTTTTGTCTTTATTGCTCGTTCTTTACCTTTTTGATATTCAGCTTTTTCTTTTTCAGTCTTTGCACTTTCTATAAGTATATCATAAAAGTTTATGTTTTTTTGATACTGATTAAGTTTTTCTTGTTCATCTACCTGCCCAAGAATAATCCAAATTGCACTTTGAGTAGCTGAGTGAGTTGTTAACTCATATTCTTCTCCACCCAAGTTAAATTGTTGTTTATATCCAAATCCATCAAATTCAGAACCTGCATATAGTATAGATTTAACAGCATCCTCGTTTTGATTTTCTTGACCATTAAAATCTTCTGCTGGCAAATATGGACTCTTACCTTTAATATTACTATCACTATTTGGAGATTTTAGATGATTATTATAACAAAAAGCAGTTTGTTCTCCATCGTCTCCATCTATTATATATTTGCCATCTTTACTACTTGCACCTATAAGACCCTTTACTATATAGTCAAAAGTTAGTGTCTTTGTGGCATCATCAAATCTTATATCATAGTAAGGTCTATCTGAGCCATCTTCTTTTAGTAAGCATGTATTTTTTACTTTTGCTTTTTTATTATTCCATAGCTGTAAACCTTGATCTTGTGGAGTAAGTACTTGTCTAATTTCTGATTGTTCATCTGTTTTTACAGAGTCTTCATCTTCCCAGAAATTATATACAATTTTATTTATCTGAGATAAAGTCATATCAAGAATGTTCTCAATATTTTGCTTTAAGTTCTCTTCCTCTACTACTAGTTCTTCTAAAGGCTGTTTTTCTTCTGGAGTTTGCTCTTCTGATGGTTGTTCTTCTTCTGGCGTTTGTCCCTCTGGTGTTTGTTCTTCTGATGGCTTCTCTCCTTCTGGTGTCTGTCCTTCTGATGGCTTCTCTCCCTCTGGTGTTTGTTCCTCTGATGGCTTCTCTCCTTCTGGTGTTTGTCCTTCTGATGGCTTCTCTCCCTCTGGTGTTTGTTCCTCTGATGGCTTCTCTCCTTCTGGTGTTTGTCCTTCTGATGGCTTCTCTCCTTCTGGTGTTTGCCCTTCTGATGGCTTCTCTCCTTCTGGTGTTTGCCCTTCTGATGGCTTCTCTCCCTCTGGTGTTTGTCCTTCTAATGGCTTCTCTCCATTAAGTGTTGTATCATTGCCAATCACTTCATCAGCATAAGATACTACTGGTGTAAATGTAGTAAGTACCATACTAAAGGCAATTACTAAACTGATTATACTTGATTTTTTAGTTTTTGTTTTCAAAATTTTCCTGATACTAAAAATATATACTGTATCTATCTGATATAATTCAAAATATTATATTCTTGTATAGATTTGATTCCACAATACATCTTTAGCATGTTCAATTAGGGTCGTTAATCCTAACCAGTTCTCTAATGAACTTCTTAATATTTCTATTAAGCACAGACTATATCATTACCTAATAATTAGGTACTCCCCATTTCCCTACACTTGTAGGTACGAGATTTCTCTCTAGTCGTTGAAGTTTCTTCTTTTCGAAGCTTACCTGCTGATTATCCATTTTTAATGCACTTAGGATTTAACCTTATGCTATCTAACTAATTTTTTCTACTTTCGTAACCGTCAAGCATCTATCAAATAGACACTCTATCACACTTATCCTTATTTCATGATTATGTTGTGGTTTAGTTAGCTTTAGGAACTTCCAGCAATTAAAGGAGTTTTGGGCAGATAATCTACCACTCTACACTCTTTATGAATGTAGGGAGCGATTTCAAAAATATATTTTATATCTACTTATGATTTATGTACTTTATTATATCTTTTATATATTTTTGATAATTAAAAGTTACTCCTATTTATATTTATAGCAGGTTGCACTACTAACTCCATATATCCCTTAAGTGCCCAAATTTAAGATATACTTCACAGTTTCTATAAATAGGTTTTTGTAATTTTATTTTCTTAATATTTTGTTCAATGCTTTAACTTAAGTGCACTTTGAATGAATGTATTAAAATATAGATTAATACTTCAATATAGTTCTTTTAACAAGATAGTTCTTTTAATATAAGACAAAAACTCGTTTTTATACTAAAAAAGATACCATGGAGTATCTTTAGATAACACAAAAACTTTTACTCTATTGGATAGTTGACTAAATTTAATTTATATATGTCAATACAAATCACATATCTGAGTTTTACTATTTTTGTCTGATATAATTTTAATAGCTATTGTAATTATTATACAATATAGATTAATTTTTGTCTATTTTTTCCATTTTTTTTACATAGTTTTTAATCTTACTTATATGTTGCATCATCCACATTAAAAAACATCTTTAAAAGTAATTTTTAATACTTACTTCTAAAGATGTTCTTATATATGACTTTAGATTAATCAATTATTTTATTTTTAATCTTACATCACCTTTTATTCTTCTTATTAATGGGTGATTAACTGTTCTCATTACATGGTCAGTTATGTGGTATACACCTAATTTTAATTTTGGTGCAGAACCCATTACTGTATTACTACAGTCAGTACAGTTACCTATTAATATAACTTCTGCTCCAGCTTTTTTAAATTCTATACATTTTTGAGCTTGTCCTGGACAGTGTCCTGGATTTTCACATTTTAATGCACCTTTGATTTCTTGAGCTTGTTTACATTTTTGAACTGATACTATATCAGTAACGCCCATTTTAGCTGCTATGTCTCTCATTCTTTCTTCATTAGGTCCACATGCACAGACTAAAAGACCCATCTTTCTCTTTTCATTAACAAATGGCATAGTAACTATTATACCACCACTAGTTTTAGTTATTGGAGTATCTAAAGTAGTAGCTTTTCCTGTGAAAGGTCCTCCTAGGATTATTTCACCATATTCACCTTTTATTCCACCAGCTCTTTCAATTAATTCTCCAACAGTAGTTCCAATTGGCACATCTTCAAATACTATAGATTCTTTTCCACTGTTTAATTGACCAACTACAGTTATATTTTTAGATATAACTGGTCTTTTTTGCTCAACAGCTTCTACTATTCTAGTTAATGTTTCTACATTTATTACTACTGCATTAGCTTCTGAAGGTAATTGAGTTGGCTCAAGTAATTTTCCTAGAACATCTCTTACTATAGCTCTTTCTTCTCCCATTGGGTACATGTCAACTAGTTCAGCAACTTCTATATTATCTCCTGGCTTTATTACTTTTTTGAATGCTGCTATTGCTTCTGGGTGTTTGCTCTTTATTGCTAGCATACCTTTTCCAGCATTAGTAACTTCCATAGCATATTTTATACCTTTGTAAACTATTTCTGGATTTTCTTCTATTTCTTTTATGTTATGAGCTAATAAAGGTTCACATTCAGCTGCATTTGCTAATATTGTTCCACCTTTTAAATCTATGTTTAATTTTATATGAGTAGGGAATCCTGCTCCACCCATTCCTACAACTCCAGCTTCTTTAATTAAGTCAAGTATACCTTCTCCTTTTAATGGTTCAAAAGTATCATCTTGTGCTTCATCAGCTTCAATTACTATAGCTTGGTCATTTATTTCACTTATTTTTCCACTAACACTGGCATAAATATTTGCTCCTAATCCAGCTGGTTCTGCGATTAGAGTTCCTTTTTTTACTACATCTCCAACACTTACTACTGGCTTATCTGGACCACCAACGTGTTGTTTTAATAAAATAGAATATAGTTTGTTCAACTAGTACGCCCCCTTAAATATATTAATTTTTTTATAAGCTGTTCAAATAATGTTAATCTTGTTTTTCTATTACAAGGCTTTAACTTATTGTTTATTTCTATAGAACATATCGCTTATTAACAAAGCAATTTTCATGCCAACTTTCAAACAAACTTATACCCTTTGAAAATACTGTCTTACAGCATCTACAATCAGTTTTAATATTTTGAACTTTTCAAAAAAAAGTCAATTATTAGACGCTTTTTTAACTGATTTAATCTATAATTATTGATATTACATACATACATAAAAAGTGTCAAAAAACAGACACCGTCTTTTTATCGACACTTTTCTAGCATATACTATATAATTTAACTAAAATATTTCCAAAAATATACATTTATTACTTATTAATTTCTAGTTTTTTGTACCCCACTCGAATCAACTATGTAATTATCTTTATATAATAAATCAGATATTTTTACTAAGCTATATCCATCTTTTTTAAGTCGAGTTATTATAGTGTCCAAATAGTTATCTACATCATTTATATTAGCATGAAATAAAACTATTGAACCAGGCTGAGATTCTTTTATTACTTTTTCAATTACATGATTTGGCCCAAGTTCTTTCCAATCTATTGAATCTACATCCCACTTAATTACTTTATAACCTAAATCTTCACAAATGTCCATAGCTTTATTGTTTACATCTCCAAAAGGTGGTCTAAATAAATTGGTTTTTTTGCCCGTTATATTAAATATCTTTTCTGATGTAGTTTCTATTTCTTCTCTTATATCCTCTTTTGATATTTCTTTCAAATTAGCATGAGTATTTGAATGATTTCCAATCTCATGTCCTTTTTCCTCAATAGTTTTAACAATTTCTTCATTATCATCTACCCAACTACCAACTAGAAAAAAAGTAGCTTTTATGTTATGTTTATCCAAAATTTTAAGAATATCGTTCATGTTATCAGTTCCCCAAGCAACATCGAAACTCAGAGCTATATTTTTTTTATTTGTATCAACTCTATATATAGGCATTTTTGAGTTATCAGACTTAGAACACACATATTTTATTCCATAAACAAGAGCAAATATCAATACTAATAACAATGAAAAAAATAAAACACTATATATTAAAGCTTTAGTTCTCTTAACTTCTCTTTTCATACTATTCCCCCTTTTAAATAAATTCTTCTATATTTAAAATTTATTTTTTTTTAGCTCAAAAAAGTACTGTAATATTTAATTTATAAGAGAACAGCTAAAAAAATAAACTCTGTATTAAGGCAATTAAATTCTTTAAAATACTCCTTTTTTTAATTTTTTTATATTTTTTACATTTTTACCTTTATTTCTCTGTATATATTATTTTTATTTTGGAGAAATTAGTATTAACATCACATAAATAAAAGTGTTGTTAGACATCATAAACTAATTATTTAAGGAGGAAATTTACTATGTCAAATTCAAACAGAACAGTAGTGCCAGAAGCAAAAGCAGCTTTAAATCAAATGAAATTAGAAATAGCTAACGAAATAGGTTTATCTAACTATGAAAACATAGACAAAGGTAACTTAACAGCTAGAGAAAATGGATATGTTGGTGGATACATGACTAAGAAATTAGTTGAAATGGCTGAAAGACAAATGGCTGGAAAATAGATAGTAAATTTTGACACCTGGGTATCAACAGGGCTGCCGATTGGTAGCCCTGTTTTCTTATCTTTATTTATAAAATTAATTTTATATAATTTGTTAAAGATTAATGATACTATACAAATTATTCTTTTAATTTTGTATAAATTAGTTTAATATATTATATATAGAAATAGTTTGACGGAGGATGATATTTATGTTTGAAAACTCATCTGAAGAATTAGCTTATCACAAACTTTTAATTTTGTATATATTGGAAAAAATTAAAATGGATTTAACTAATTCTCAAATAACTCAAGTAGTATTAGAGACTGAAATGATGAATTACTTTTCATTACAACAGCTTTTATCTCAGCTTATGGAATCTAAGTTTTTGACTACATATAAAGACTCTGACAGAGAATATTATGCTCTTACTCAAAGAGGCGTAGAAAGTCTAGAATACTTTTTTAATCGAATACCTACTAGTGTTACTGAAAAAATAGACAAGTATATAGATTCTAATAAAGAAAATTTACTAGCAGATACTCAAGTAAAATCTAGCTTCGTAAAACAAAGTGATAATGAATTTATTGTCAACCTTAGAGTCATAGAAAATCAATCTAACTTAATAGATTTAAATCTAAATGTTTCATCAGAGAAACAAGCAAAACTTATTTGTAATAATTGGAAAAACAATGCATCTTATATGTATGCCGAAGTTATCGACTTACTTATAAGAGACATACATTAAGGCCTACAAACAAACTATAGTTGTAGGCTCTTTTCCTACCTTGATTATTTTTATTAATTTATTATTTGCAGTTTCATAAACTTTCACTGAATTTTCTTGAGTGTCTGATACAAATAATAACTTTTCATCTTTAGATATTTCTAATCCCTGAGGAATTCCATCTATCTCAATGTTTCCAATATATTTACTTGTTGTATAATCTAAAATCCTTACATTATTATAACCCAAGTCAGCAACATAAACTTTTTTCCCACTATAATTAAACCTTATTTCTACTGGCAATAAGAATTCATATAATACCTTTTTTATATCCATACTTACTTCATCAACTATTATAAGCTTTCCATCAAGTGTTGATATATACATTTCTTTCTTTTGTTTATCAAGAGCTATATGCCATGCTCTAAAGTCCATATTGATTTTCTTTTGTATATTTTTATTTACTGTGTCTATACATACTATTGAATTTATACATGGTACATATAGCTTTTTAGTCTCTCTGTCAAAATCAAATCCATGTGGCATATTGTCAACACCAATAATTCCTATTGGGTTCAATGTGTTTTTATCCAATACATATATACTATTTGAATCTTCATTTGCTACAAATAACTCATTATCACTAAGCATAACTTGACTAAGGCTTCCTCCTATAGAAACAGTATCAATTATTTTATCATTACTTAAATCTAAAACATACAGTATTCCATTGCTCGAACTAGGTATGTATATTAAATTTTTTTCCTTTTCTATGCAAAAATGATGTGGATATATATTATCCTCTAATACTATTTCTTTTTCTAGTTCAAGTGTAGAATAATCAACTATACTAATGCTCTTTGACAGGTAGTTAGAAATATAGATTTTCACATAATCCCTCCTCTCTACAATACATATACTACAATAATATATTATTTTATTAGCTTGTATTATGCTTTATAGTTGCATTATTACACATATATTTGGTATTATTATTGATGTTGACACAATGAAATAATAATTAATGGAGGTCTTTTTTATGAAAGTTACTTTTAACCCAAGTGGTGTTTGTTGTAGAGAAATGTTTTTTGAAGTTGATGAAAATAATGTGATTGTTGATGCTGAATTTATAGGAGGATGTAATGGAAATTTATTAGGACTTAAGAGTTTAATAATTGGTCAAAATGCTCTTGAAATTGCTGATAAATTAAATGGTATTGATTGTGGTGGTAAAGGTACTTCTTGCCCAGACCAATTATCTAAAGCCATTCGTCAATCTATATAGGTATCACCAATATAGAGTAGTATGCTCATCTAAAAACTGATTTTATTAAAAAAGGAGTTGTCTATTATTTTAGCCAACTCCTCTTTATATATCTTTTATTTTTATCTATATAATTATTTCTATATCTTTGTATTTTATAAAATTATAATTTCTTTACCAAAGTTCTCACTGTACCTATCATGTATAAAGAACCTGCACTTATTATAATATCATCCTTGTTTGACGTTTCCAATGTATAATTAACTGCATCTTCTATTTCATGTTTTGATGTTACATCACTTACATATTTTAATATTTTTTCTTTTAATATATCTGAATTTATAGCTCTTGGATTATTAGGAGTCGTTGTCACTACTTTACTAAATTTAGGCATTAATATATCCAAGACGCCATCAATATCTTTATCTTCTAACATACCTATTAATAAAGTTAGTTTTTTATCTTTAAAATGTTTATCAAGTGCTTTTGCTAAAGATTTTGCTCCATCTTCGTTATGTGCTCCATCTATTATAAAAATTGGACTTTCTTTTATCTTTTCTATTCTTCCTGGCCATTTAGTAGTTATAAGACCTTTTCTTATGGATTCTTCACTTACATTATCTAATTTTTTTGTATCTTTTAGATATTTTAATGCACTCATTGCAAGTATAGAATTATTTATTTGATGTTCACCTATCAACATTATTTCAAGATTATTATAAACTTCTCCCATTACATTACAATCATACACCTGAGAGTTTATATCTGATTTTTTTATATTTATATTGTCAAAATTAACTTCTATGTATTTTGCATTTTTTTCTTTGCAAACTGACTTTATAACATCCTTTGCTTCATCAGTCTGGTCATAAACCAGTACTACTCCATTTTCCTTTATTATACCAGCTTTTTCATATGCTATTTTTTCTATTGTATCTCCAAGTATTCCTGTATGGTCTAAACTTATAGATGTTATAACACTTACAAGCGATTTTGTTATTATATTTGTAGCATCGTATCTTCCACCTAATCCAACTTCTAAAGCTACAAAATCTACTCTTTGCTCTGAATAGTAATAAAATGCCATTGCAGTAACCACTTCAAATTCAGTTGGATATGCATAACCTTGGCTTACCATAACTTCTATCTTTTCTTTTATTAAACCAATTATCCTAGCGACATCTTCTTGTGGTATATTCTCTCCATTTACTCTTATACGCTCAGTAAAAGTTTCTAAATACGGAGATGTGTATAGGCCGACCTTATATCCACTTTCTCTTAGTATATTAGAAATAAAAGAACACACCGAACCTTTTCCATTAGTTCCAGCTACATGTATTATATTTAAAGTTTCTTGTGGATTTCCCAACAGTTCTAATAATTTCCCAATATTCTCTAAACCTAATCTTATACCAAACTTATTGGTTTGTGATATATATTCTAATGCTTCTTCATATTTCATTATCTAATTCCCCCTGTATTGGCATTTTATTTTATGTTATCTAATTATAGTATATTTTTCACTTTTAATCTACTGACAAAGAATACATATAATCTAACACCTTCTACATTAAATTTGGCTAATAAATTTTTATTAATCTTTTGTATTTGTATGTCTTTCTACTAATTCAGTTAATGTATATATGGAAACTAAATCATATTTTGATATATCCATATAATTAAATTTCAAATCAAATCTGTTCTCTAATTTTTCTAATAGATTAAAACAATTATCATAAACTAATCCTATCTCTTTATTAAAAAGGCTACATTGAAATAATTTTTCATTACTTGCTTCAGTATTTAAGCAATCTCTAATAACATCAGCAACTTCCATAAGCAAAGCATTTTCCTTATCATATAAATCCACTTTAAAATCTGGAATCCTACTATACTTGTCTAAATCACTACTACTCCAACAATTTTTAGTTGCTAGAGACTCAAGTTTTTTATTTAACGCAGATACTGTTATGTTTGGCTCTTCTGATAATATTTTAGCTATTTTCCCAGTAAACTTTGCAGCTACATAACTATTACATTTTGGCGGTAATCTGAAAGAATTATTTATATCACAACTTATATATGAATTACTATCCATAACACATTGGACATCATATTTTTTATTGTACCAAAAAGAATTCTCTATATCCAAAGTAGAAGCCCTTACACCTATCACATTGTTAAACATAGCTGGATAACTCAAGTCAAAGTTATTAGCTAAGGAACATACTATTATCTTTCCTTTTCTAAACAATTCATAGCAAACTTCAAATAAGCCTTTAACACTTTCTACACCTATAACTGATAAACTTAAGCTAATCAGTCTTATATTGGTATCCAAAAGGTATTTTAATGCCTCTTCAAGAACTTTTATATTTGCAATACTATCTTTCCCTAAAACTTTTATCACAAATAGCTCTACATCTTCATACTCCTTTTTTATTATTGATGCACAAGCAGTTCCATGACCATCTTCATCATCAAATTTGTCTGATATAAAGATATAGTCGTGTATACATTCAAAAGCAATTCCTCCAACTAAGTTATCTTTTAAGTAATCATGTTCTTTATCTATTCCTGTATCTAATACTGCAACCTTAACTTTATTATTCATATCACATATATTCTCCATTACTAAAAGTTTTTAATATATCTACATTAATAGTTCATCTTAAACTTTAATTTAAGTGGCACAATTTATCTTTTAAATGCTCTATTTGTTGCTAAAAACATAAAATAAGTACACTATATACTTAATTTATCTTAATTATATCAATTATTGTCATTAAATTGTTAAATATTACGATAAAATTTTTAGATTTATATCACAATTTAGAATTATTTGTAAAAAGGGGACTGTCTTTTTATTAGACAATCCCCTTGTATATTTTATTATTTATTATTCACAATTAATTATCAATTATATTTCATATTTTGTAATTTAAATATTATATATCTTAATCTTATTTATCTAGGGGAATAATTATCTTTATATGTTGTACAACCCATTTAAGTACTATTCTAAAAATTAATATCAGTAAGTAATATTAAAAAACTATATTTTGTTAGTATCTAAAAAATCCAATAAAGTAAAATTTCTCTTGCATGTTAAATAATACCATATACCTATACATTATATCATATTTCAATAAATAAATTGCATAAAAGGAAATCTTTCAATAGAATTAAACTATTTATTAAATCATTACCATAAGTTCTACAGACTATAAGTAAATTTTTTAATACTTATATGCTATCATCTTAATCATTGATATAACTAGCTAAAATAGCTATAATAAAATGAAACAATTATTTATAGAATTTTATAAATATTCATTATTTTTAAGGGGTGATTGTATTTGAAAAAAGACATGTCAAAAAGAGAAATCTTAAAGGAAAGCTTTCTAGCATCAATCCCAATATTTCTAGGATATATTCCATTAGGACTTATTTGTGGTATTATGCTTCAAAAAGCAGGTCTACCAGCTTTCTATATATTATTTATGTCATTTATAGTATTTGCTGGTAGCTCACAATTTGTGGCTGCTTCTATGCTCGCTTCAAATGGGAGTATTACTTCAATAATTTTAACTACATTTATATTGAATCTTCGCAACTTCCTAATGAGCTCCAACTTACATATGCACATAAAAAATAAGAACATGAAATTTTTAATGTATTTTTGTCATGGTGTTACAGATGAAACATTTGCTATAAACTTAGAAAAATATACTTATGGAAATTGGACCGATACACATGCTTTATACTTAAATAATCTTTGTATAATAGTATGGGCTGTAAGTTGCTTCGTGGGTGCATTTCTTGGAGAGATTGTTCATATAAGCGATTCTGTTGCTGGCTTTCTGCTGACAGCCATGTTCATTACTCTAATAGTTAGTCAAATTAAAAATAAAATATATGTACTTGTTTCTATACTTTCCATATTATTATCAGTAGTTTTATATACTTTCTTTAAAAATAGTTTAGTTATTATAATAGCATCTGTTTTATCTGCCTTATTTGGTTTTTATATTCAGAAATTAATACATAGAAAGGAAGGCAACTATGAATAATAATTACATAATTATCGTTATCTTAGGCATGGCAATTGTTACTTATATTCCAAGAATTTTACCTATGATAATATTCTCAAAAAATGATATGCCTGAATCTATTAAAGATATCATGAAATTTATACCTATTGCTATACTTAGTTCGCTAATAGCAAAAGATATTTTCTTTAGTGGAGATAATCTATACCTTTCATTTACTAATCCCAAGATTATTTCAGGCATAATAGTACTATTAGTAGCTTATAAATTTAAATCTATTGCAGTATCAATAGCTGTAGGTGCAATATCCATATTTTTATTTGGAATTATATTATAATTTATAGCACTATATACAACATATGATATAGTACAAAATATAAAATATATTTTATTGAAGTTAATATTTTATTGAAGTTAATATTTTAAAATTAAATTAATACATATTATAATTAACATACCTTACATATAGAACAATAATGATAACTACTAAATTACTATTTTACACAACAAAGACTGTCTTAATATAGAAAAGTTCTTCTACATTAAGACAGTTTTGAATCAATAGCTTTGTGATGACATTAAATATTTTTTAACATATTTCTTTACCTTTTTCAAAATTAATACATTATATCACATAACAAGCTTGTTAGTGTTGCTTTTAAGTCTTTGAGTCTGTACTTACTAATAGGTATAAATTTTTCATTAATAGTAATCATATTATCTCCAATATCTTCTATTCTTCTCAAATTGACAATGAAACTTGTATGACATCTAAAAAAGCCATTTTCACACAATAACTTTTCAGCTTGTTTCATACTCATATTAGCTTTATAATCTCTACCTGATGTATGTACAACTAAATCTCTCTTTACAGTTTCAACATACAAAATAGAATCTATCAATATTCTATTAAATCCTTTTTTGTTGTACAAAACTATATAACGCTCCTTCTTTCTTTGAAGGTTATCAATACAAAGATTTACACCCATTGCGAAATTACTATAGTCTATAGGTTTTACTAAATACCTATAAGCACGAACTTCATAGCCTTGTGGGGCATACTCTGAAAAAGCTGTTGTAAATATAATCTCTACCTTTTCATCAAATTTTCTTATTTTTTTAGCCACCTCGATTCCATTAATATCTTTCATTTGGATATCTAAAAATATAATGTCAATTTTTTCTGGGTATTTGGAGAGTAAATCTTCTCCACAGGAAAATTCCAATATTTGATAATTTAGACACCTCTCAGACAACAGTTTTTCTGCAAACTCTTTTAGTATGCTTCTTTGTATTTTTTCGTCATCACATATAACTACCCTAAACATAATATCACCTCCAAATCTAAAATATCATTTAGTTTACTTTATTTCAATTTACAAACTGTACCTAGCTAACTTTATATTTAAATTTTGATATAAATTTAAATTGTCGATTAAATTACTTATAACAATTTTTTTTGATATATAAACCTATTTTTTGACATATTTATATGTTTTTTTAACTATACAGCATAAAAAATATAGGAAAACAAATGCATCATGTATTTATTATCCTATATTAAATATTATAATATATCAATTTTTTATTGATTATAAAGTTCAAAAATATAAAATTAATATAGTCATAATAAGATAAAAATATCATATATCTCTAAAAAATTATAACATCATATTTATCTACATAGAAAGAAAAACATACAAAGAATACATATTTAGTACTCTTTGTATGTTTTTATCCTACATATTTATTTTACTTTAGTTTTTAAGTTTGCTAATCTTTCTTCAACAGATTTAATCATTTCTTCAAATTTTTCTTTTTTAGCTTTTTCTTCCTCTATTAAGTTTTCAGGAGCTTTTGCTAAGAATCCTTGATTTGCAAGTTTTCCATTAACTCTCTTTATTTCTCCCTCTAACTTTTTCATTTCTTTAGATAGCCTTTCTATTTCTTTTTCAAAATCAACTAATTCGTTAAGAGGTATGAATACTTCAACACCATCAATAACTACACCAACCGCATCTTCTGGTACATTAGATTTGTCTTTTGCTATCTCAACTGTTGAAGCAGATGCTAAAGTTATAAAATAATCCTTACCAAGTTCAATAGTTTCTATCTTATCTTCACTTGGTACTATTATCAATTTAGCTTTCTTAGAAGGTGGTACATTCATTTCTGCTCTCACATTTCTTATACTTCTTATACCTTCCATTAGTAAATTCATCATTTCTTCTTCATCAGCCATATTATCTTCTTCATTATATTTTGGCCACTCAGATACTATTATACAACCTTCAACAGTAGGAAGATGTGTATATATTTCCTCTGTTATAAATGGCATATAAGGATGTAATAATTTTAATATTTTTTCAAGTACATAAGTTAATGTATATAAAGCAGCAGACTTAGCATCTGTATCTTCTCCATATAATCTAGGTTTAACCATTTCAATATACCAGTCACAGTATTCTGACCAAGTAAAATCGTATATCTTTTGTAATGCTATTCCTAAATCAAATTTATCCATATTGCTAGTAGCTTCTTTTACAATATTATTTGCTCTTGATATTATCCATTTATCAGCTAGAGTTAAACTATCTTTTACGTTTTCTCTATTTATATTCTTAATTATATCCTCATCAACATTCATAAATACAAATCTTGATGCATTCCACAATTTATTAGCAAAGTTTCTAGCAAATTCTACTCTTTCCATGTAGAATCTCATATCATTTCCTGGGGAATTTCCAGTTGTTAATGTAAATCTTAGTGCATCAGCTCCATATTGCTCGATTATTTCTAATGGGTCGATACCATTTCCTAAAGATTTACTCATTTTTCTACCTTGAGAATCTCTTACTAATCCATGAACTAATACATGGTCAAATGGCTTTTCATTCATACAGAACATACCTGCAAATGCCATTCTAACTACCCAGAAGAATATTATATCGTATCCTGTAACAAGTACACTTGTTGGGTAATAATAATCTAATGCATCTGTCTTATTTGGCCATCCTAGGGTAGAGAAAGGCCATAATGCAGAACTAAACCAAGTATCTAGTGCATCTTCATCTTGTTTAAAATGAGTGCTTCCACATTTAGGGCATTTATCTGGCATTTTTTTAGCAACTACTATTTCTCCACACTCTTGGCAATAGTAAGCTGGTATTTGATGACCCCACCATAATTGTCTTGATATACACCAGTCTCTTATATTTTCTAACCATTGTAAATAAGTTTTGTCAAATTTGTCTGGAACAAATTCTAATTCTCCTTTTTTAAGAATATCTATAGCTGGTTTTGCAAGTTCTTCCATCTTAACAAACCATTGCTCTGATAATCTAGGCTCAATTACTGTATGGCATCTATAACAAGTTCCCACATTGTGATTATGTTCTTTTATCTTGATTAGATATCCTTGTTCCTTTAAGTCTGCTATGATGGCTTTTCTACACTCAAATCTATCCATACCTTCATATTTTCCACAAACTTCGTTCATAGTTCCATCTTCATTCATTGTGTTCAATTGCTCAAGATTATGTCTTAGACCTACTTCAAAATCGTTAGGGTCATGAGCTGGAGTCATCTTAACAGCACCAGTCCCAAACTCTAAATCTACATAACTATCTGCAACTATTGGAAGTTCTCTTCCTACTAATGGAAGTATTGCTGTTTTTCCTATTAAATGTTTGTATCTATCATCTTCTGGATTTACAGCTATACCAGTATCCCCTATCATTGTTTCAGGTCTAGTAGTAGCTATTTCTAAGAAGTCTTCACTATCCTTTAATGAATATTTTATATGATAAAAGTTTCCATCTTGCTCTTCATGCTCAACTTCTGCATCTGATAAAGTCGTTTTACAGTCTGGACACCAGTTTATTATTCTATTTCCTCTGTATATATGCCCTTTTTCATATAGGTTTACAAAGAACTCTATAACTGCTTCATTGCAACCTTCATCCATAGTAAATCTTTCTTTATCCCAATCACAAGAATCTCCTAATTGTTTAAGCTGATTAACTATTTTTCCTCCAAATTCGTCTCTCCATGCCCAAGCTCTCTTCAAGAATTCTTCTCTTCCTATTTCGTATTTAGTTTTACCTTCTTCTTTTTTTATTCTTTCAACAACTTTAACTTCAGTTGCTATAGAAGCATGGTCAGTTCCTGGAAGCCAGAAAGCTTCATATCCATCCATACGTTTCCATCTAATAAGTATATCTTGAAGAGTATGGTCAAGCGCATGTCCCATATGCAATTGACCTGTTATATTTGGAGGTGGCATCATTATTGTAAATGGTTTTTTATCTGGGTTTGGTTTAGATTTAAAATACTCTTCATCCATCCATTTTTTATATAGCCTAGCCTCAAATTCTTTAGGATTATAAGTTTTTGATAAGTTCGTATTTTCCATTGTATTGCCTCCTATATTTTTATAAATAAATTTTTAAAATATTTTTGGGAATAAAAAAGAGCCTTTCATCCTCTTTTAAAAGGACGAAAAGCTCGCGTTACCACCTTAATTCCAAAGTTTAAAAATTCATCAACATATAACTAAATTGATAGTTGATGACAATCTTAGTAACTTTGACTCTCAAAGAATTTAACGATTCTAACCGTCTAAACTTACTAATAGTTCAGTTTAGAAACTCCAAAGCTACATTCAGTAAACCTTATACTTAGAAAATCTTACAGCCAGTGAATTTTCCTCTCTTTTAGTAGTATTTACTTACTCCTCTTCTTCTTAGTCTTTAATATTATATATTATTATATACAAATATTATTCTCTTTGTCAATTATTTTTATTTTATTTTTTCTGAATTTTCTTAATTATTATTTTTTATATTCTATGCTAAATATTATAATCTATACTATGTTTTTCAATTATTTTGTTTTATATAGTCAATAATTATTCTATTACTTTATTGATATTTATGCTAATATTTTATCAATTTTATGTCACCTTAATTTTATATGCTATTTTCCTATATGACATTTTGACTATAATATTTTAAATGTAATTAAGTTATGTATTATATTTTATAAATGCTTTATTGTATTTTATATTTTTAAAAATTTACTATAGGTTTTCTTGCCAGAAATTTTTAGGCATAACATTCTCTGTGATTGGTAATATAGTATATCCCCTCTCTTTTAAAATTCTTATCATATTATTTAAAGCATTTACACTTTGTTCTTTTTCATGAATTAATACTACTAATTCATCTCTTTTCCTTCCATAATATAAGATGTTACTAACTATTTGACTTGTAGATGATTTCCAGTCTTGTGTATCTAGATTCCAATCCCAAATTAGGTAATCATTTGCCATAAGCTTATCATATGAACCTTCTGGCATATATGGCTTACTTCCATATGGTAACCTTATTAATTTTGAGCTTTGACCAGTTATATCTTGTAGCGTTTTATTACATGTGTCAAATTCTCCAACTGTTATTTCTGGGCTCTTATACAACTTATGTATATCATGACTTACACTATGAAATCCTATTGAATTTTTTTCTTCTAAGACTCTCTTCACCTCTTCTTTGTGGTTTTTCATATTTTGATTAAGCATGAAAAATGTCGCTTTGACATCATTTTCTTTTAAAATATCTAATAATGCATTTGTATATTTTGATGGTCCATCATCTATTGTTATGTATGCAACTTTTTCAGATGTAACCCCTGGTCCTTTCCTGCCTTCCTGAGATGTTTTATATATAATTTCTCCTAAAGTGTTATTTTGAGAAAGTAATTCTAATGTAGTTTTATCTTTCGTATTGAGATTTTCAACTGGAACATTGTTAATTTTTTCTTCTAATAATGTCCCAGTTAAAATTAAAACAGCTACAAGAAATACACGTATAATTACATGAAAAACAGTTTTATTATCTTTAATTTTCATCCCCCATATCTCCCTTTTATAAAAACATCAATTCAAACTTAAGAAAATTATTTTTTATATTTATTGTCCTTCTTATTACTTTTTATGTCTCTACTAAATATTTTCTTTACTTGCTCTTCCTCTTTTTCTCCTAATGATTCTACTCTCTTTATTCCCATAGAAGTTAAAAATTGTAGTACATTTAAATTATCAAATGGGGTTTCCATATTTGTACTTTCACTGTATTCATCGACATTCTTAGTTCCTTCTTCTACACTTAAAATACGCTTAGGACCTCCCACACAGCCTCCTACGCAACCCATTCCTTCTATGAAAGTAGCCTCTATCTCTTTATTTAAAACTTTCTTTAGACCATCCATACATTCTTTTGTTCCCTCAAATGCTTTTTCCTTAAACCTTATATTTTTATCAATTCTTCTAACTGATAATTTAACAGCTTTACTTACACCCCCTGTTCTAGCATAAACTCTACCTGAAAGAGATGCTTCTACTCTATTACTTTCATCCATTACTGCTGGATTTAGTTCTAATGCATCAAATATTTCCTGCAGTTCTTTAAATGTAAGTACAAAATCAACTGCATCCTTTATATCTTCCAACATTGCTTCTTTTTTCTTTGCCATGCAAGGACCTATAAATACAACTTTAGCCTCTGGATTTAAAATTTTTACAGCTCTACCACAAGCAATCATAGGTGACACGGATGGTGATACCTTATCTAATATTTGAGGAAAACTATTTTGTATTAAGCTAACCCAAATAGGACAACAACAACTAGTTATAAAACACCCTTCTTCATCCTTTTTCATATGCTCATAATAGTCATATGCTTCTTTTGCAGTAAGCATATCTGCTGCTAAAGCAACTTCTATCATATCTTCAAATCCTATCTTTTTTAATGCAGTTCTTAACTTACCAGGACTTACATCTTTTCCAAATTGCCCTACAAAAGCTGGTGCGACTATTGCATATACAGGACTCTTTATATCCTTTAATAGACTTATCATCGGTATAAATTCTATCTTGTCTGATATCGCACCCAGTTTACATCTTGACACACAATCACCACAAGCACTACATGTATCTTCCTCATTACAATTAATATGCTTATTTCTTATCTTGCATGACTCATCTTCTTTATTATTTTCATCACAATATTTACAAGCATCTGATATTATAGATATTATTGGTCTTTTTATTTCATCTAAATTTACAGCTTCATGCAATGCATCTTTTAGGTTTTTATCTGTATCTCCTGTTACATCTAATCCCATAGTTACCCTGATTAAATTCACCATCGTATCTTTATCAAATTGCTTATCTAAATGACTATCTAAATTTTCTTTTAAGTCTTCATTTAAAATTTTTTCAGGCAAGTTTTCAATATCTTCTGTATCCTCATTCCATACTGCCTTTACAAGTTCTCCAAAAAGCTTCATTTTGTATCTTTCTAATATTTTAGAATTCCCATTTATAGTATTCATAAAAAATAGTACCTCCGTAAATTAAACTTATATATGTTTAATATTTACAAAGATACTATTTTTTATTTATTATTTATTGACTATTATTGATATGACTTATTTAATTTTTTCAATAATTCTATTTCAAGCATTATTTTCATTAAATGATAGTTGAACACTGGACTTTTTTCTTCATCTACATTCCAATCAAGTTCATCCACACCATATATTTTCTTAAGGTATTTATATGTATGCTCTTTTAAATAGAGTTTGTTTTCTAGTAACTCTATAGACTGCATGTGAAAGTGGATTTCTCTACATATCCTTAAGGCATTTTCTATTTTTTCTATATTGGTTTCACTTAAACTATAGTCTAGCTCATCGATAAGTTTTGAATATATTCCTTCCAACTTTTCTACTTCTTCTTCAAATTTTTCTACATCTAGATTTTCTTTTCTAAGTATTTTTTCTTCAATAAGTAACATTGAAAGTTCTTCTATCTTTTTAAACTCATCTATAACACTAATTAGGTAGTTTGGTCTAGCAACATAATAATTAACGAGTACACCAAATAAAACTCCTACAGACGTATCTAATACCCTGTGTAAAGAATAGTATACGGGGTCATTATTTCCCACACCTAGATGTATGGCTAAAAAAGTTACGCAGGCAACAACTACTGACTTTATTTTAAACAGATTACATAGATATATTGAACACATTACACCAAGACCACATAAAAATGGGTCTCCTGCTTTGGTGATAGCAAATAAAAATCCTATTATACCACCTAAGATAGTACCTTCTACTCTATTGATTCCTGTCTTTAAAGAACCTTTCACTGTATCCTGAACAGAAATTATACATGCTACTAGAGAATAGAACATGTTCTCAACTAAATAATTACCAAGAAGCATACATAAAGTTACACTAATTCCTGTCTTTATAGTCCTCATACCCATCTTTTGAAGTTTCAAAATTCCACCTCCTAAAAGCACCTTATATAAAATACGCATCCTCATATTTAATATGTTCCTAGTATATCACAATTTTTTAAATTTACCCATTAATCACATTTTTTTAACAATTACTTTTCAATTTAGACAATAAAAAAAACTGCTATAAAGCAGTTTTTTTATCCTATCTCTACCATTTTACCCTCAATTGCAAAGATTATTTTTTCACATACGTTTGTTATATGGTCTCCAATTCGTTCAAGGTATCTTCCTATAAGTAAAAGTTTTACTCCTTGATCTATCGTATTTGAATTCTCATGCATTATTTTTAAACAATCAATCTGTACTTGCTCATATAAATCATCTACAATGTCATCTTTACTTCCAACATTATAAGCTATACTTGCATCAAATGATATTAAAGCCTCTCTAGTTTGAGACATCATATTCTTACATTCCTTTGCCATTTTAGGTATATCTATCAACTCTTTTATATACGCTTCTCCACCTATTTTCAACATTTCTCTAGCTATATTTGCTGCATAATCTCCAATTCGTTCTAATTCTATTGATATGTTTCCCAAAGAATAAATAAATCTTAAATCTCTAGCCATTGGTTGTTTAAGCACTATTAATTCTATACTTTTATCTCTTATTTCTTCTCTCAATTTATTTATTTTTTCATCATCATCTACTACTTTTCTTGCACCTTCTAAATCTTTTTCTATCATACAAGTTACAGACTTTTCTATTGCCTCTTCACATTTTTCCATCATAAGTACTGTCTGTTCTTTTAAAGTATCAATGCTTATATCTAAACTGTTATTGACCATTGTCTAACTCCTTTATAGTTATATATTTTAACCAAATCTACCTGTTATATAGTCTTCTGTTCTTTTATCCACAGGAGTAGTAAACATAGTTTTTGTATCACTAAATTCTATAACCTCTCCATTTAGGAAAAAAGCTGTTTCATCTGATATACGAGCAGCTTGTTGCATATTATGTGTAACTATGACTATTGTATAGTCCTTTTTTAAATCTTCTATAAGTTCTTCTACTTTTAATGTTGAAATTGGGTCTAAAGCAGATGTAGGCTCATCCATAAGTATAACTTCTGGTCTCATAGCAATTGCTCTTGCTATACATATACGTTGTTGTTGCCCACCAGATAATCCTAATGCAGATGATTTAAGCCTATCTTTAACTTCCTCCCAAATAGCTGCTCCCTTTAAACTTTCCTCTACTATCTTGTCTAATTGCTTTTTATCTCTTAACCCATGTGTACGAGGACCATATGCGACATTATCATATATACTCATAGGAAACGGATTAGGTTTTTGAAATACCATACCTACTTTTGTACGAAGGTTTATAACATCATCTGAAGTATATATATCTTCTCCATCAACAGAAATATTCCCTGTAATTGTTACATTTTCTATTAAGTCATTCATTCGATTTAATGTTCTTATAAAAGTAGATTTTCCACATCCAGATGGACCTATTAAAGCAGTAACTTTATTTTCTTTTATATCCATATTTATTTTATTTAGTGCTTGCTTGTCACCATAAAATAAATCCAAATCTTTTACACTCATTTTTATTTTATTGATTAATTCCATCATTCACACCTCTTAAATTTAATAATTAGCCTTATTTAACTTCTTAGCAACAAATCTTGCTAACATATTTAGTACTAATACAATTACTATTAAAACAATACCTATACTAGCTGCTGTTGCTATGTCTCCACTCTCTTTAGTTAGTAAGTATGAGTGTACAGTTAGTGTTCTTGCACTATCAAATATTCCTCCTGGCATCTTAGCTACAGTACCTGCTGTAAGTAGTATGGCAGCTGATTCTCCAATTATACGACCAACTGACAATATTACTCCTGATAGAATTCCTGGTACTGCACTTGGAAGTACTACTTTATATAAAGTTTGAAATTTAGTAGCTCCTAATGCTAGAGATGACTCTCTATATGATTGAGGAACTGTCTTTAAAGCTTCTTCAGTTGTACGAATTATTACTGGTAATATTATTATTGCAACTGTAAGTGACCCTGCAACTATTGAATATCCCATTTTTAAGGTAACTACAAAGAAGATTCCTCCAAATAATCCATAAACTATAGATGGTATTCCTGACAAACTTTCAGTTGCAAATCTTATAGCTGTAACTACTTTTCCTTTTTTAGCATATTCTTGTAAATATATAGCTGCTAAGATTCCTATTGGAGTTGCTACAACTATAGAAACCAATACAGTATATAGTGTTGTAATTATCATTGGGAATATACCACCATCACCTGATGCTGAATAATTGCTAAATAAGAAATTAAAATTCATATTTCCAATTCCCTTTATAAATATAAACCCTACTATAACTACTAGTGATACTATTGTAAATAATGCTGATAAGTATACTAATAATTTCAATGTATTTTCTCTGAACTTTCTCATCTTAATTTACCACCTTATTTGAAAGTTTATTTAAAACTAAGTTTAATATTAATATAAATGTAAACAATACTACTCCAGTGGCAAATAGCATTTCTTGATGTGTCCCAAATGCATATCCCATTTCAAGTGCTATGTTAGTTGTAAGTGGTCTTACACTATCTGTTAAAGAAGTTGGCATAACTGGTGAATTTCCTGCAACAAGTATTACTGCCATTGTTTCTCCTAAAGCTCTTCCTACTCCTAATACTACTGCTGCTAATACTCCAGACTTTGCAGCTGGCAATACAACTTTAAATATTGTTTCTATTTTTGATGCACCAAGTGCTAATGAACCTTCTTTATATGCTTTTGGTACTGCTCTTATAGCTGTTTCTGATACAGATATTATTGTTGGCAACATCATTACTGCTAATACTATTATTATTGCTAATAAGCTCTGTCCTTTTGGAAGATTAAATATACTTTGTATCATTGGAACTATTACTGCAAGACCAAATACTCCATATAACACTGAAGGTATACCTGCTAGAAGCTCAACTGCTGGTGACATTATTTTTGCTAATCTTTTAGGTGCAACTTCTGCTATAAATATAGATGTTAATATTCCTATTGGCACTCCTATTATAAGTGCACCAATTGTTGCGACTATTGATGCTGCTATCATAGATGATATTCCAAACTTATTAGCTGAAGGAACCCAATCCGCACCTGTTAAAAAATCTATAAATGAGTATCCCTCAAATATAAATGGTCTTAACCCTTTATAAAATACAAATCCTATTATTAAAAGTAAACTTGCAACTGCTACTAAAGCACTTAATAGAAATATATTTTTTGCTACTTTTTCAATTATATATTTTGTCTTATTTCCATTATTACCATTTTTTTCTAAACCTACTAACCTAGATTTTACTATCATAATATCCTCCCATTAAAATATACCTATTGATTTTCGTTCTGTATTTAAAATTTAAATTTTTATAAGTTCGTTATTATTAAATTCTCTATATTTTTATTCTACTTTTTTTAAGTTAAATCTATATTAGGATTAAGTTAAACAAGTGTAAAATTATATTCACTTTTTTAACATTAATTTTACTTTTTGGACTATATTTGACATTTACTTTACAATTTAATGATATTTGATAACATTAAAATAGCAGATATAAGTAATAATACGTCCTACACGTAATTTATTATTTATATCTGCTATTGAGATTTGTTAAGCAAATTTAACTTTTTATAATCTATATATTTTTATAATCTGTATGTATTATTCCTTATTAAAGTAATACCCTGCTCCTCTTATTGTTATGATTTTTTGAGGATTCTTGTAATCTTTTTCTATTTTCTTTCTCAGTCCATTTACTGCAACTACTACACTATAGTTATCCTCTAGATACTCATTTAGCCATACATGTTCATATATTTCCTTAGTAGTTAAGGTCTTTTCAGGATTCTCTATAAAATAGTTCAACAACTTATTTTCTGTTGGAGTTAATTTTATGATTTTATCTTCTAATTTTATTACTCCACTTGTTCTATTGTATTCTTCTAATTTTGTATTATTTTCATTATTATTTATGTATGAATTTACTCTTCTTAAAATTGCTTTTACCTTTGCATATAGTATTTCTAAATTTAAAGGTTTGATTAAATAATCATCACCACCAGAATTTAAAGCATTTAAAATACTTTGGTCTTCATTTATATAAGTCATATAAACAATTGGGCATGTAGTTACATTTCTAATCTTTTTACATAAAGTCCATCCATCACCATCAGTTAAAATTATCTCTAAAAATATCAAATCATATCTATTGCTAAATATTTTCCCAATAGCTTCTTCACAGTTATAGGCCAAATCCACACTTATTCCTTTTTTCTCCAAAAAACTTTTTAATTCCTGACAATTATTCTTATCTCCATCTATTATTAATATCTTAGTTTGCATTATAATCACTCCTAAATATCATTATTCTTTTATATTAAATTAACCATTTATTATAAAAAACATAAACTTAATTTTATTGTAAAAACAGTTCCTTTTCCTAACTCTGAATCTACAAAAATCTCTCCTTCATGTTCTCTTATAATGGATTTAACAATATATAATCCCAAGCCTTGACCTTTTGAAGTATCATTGTCTCTTTCTGTAAAGAATCGGTCAAATATCTTTGGTATATTTTCTGCTGGTATTCCTTTGCCATTATCAGAAATTTTAATAATTGCAAATCCATCTTCTTTATTCACTGACAAAATTATTTTCCCATCAAATGGAGTAAAGCTTAAAGCATTATAAATTAAATTTTCAAATGCTCTAGCCAATCTTTCTTTATTTACTTTTGCATATATTTTTTTATCTAATATATAAACTTCAAAATTTACACCACAGGCTTGTGTATCTGGTAAATTATTTTCATATACCTCTTTAATAAAGTCATTTACGCATATTTTTTCACTAAGACCAATGTTTTTATCTTGTGATGTAAATTCTTGTAAACTACGTACTCTATTTTGTACTTCATTTGATTTTTGGTTTATGGCATAAAGATAGGTTCTTGTCTCTTCATCTACATGAATATTCCCAACCTTTATTAAATCTATAAATGCCTGTATAGCTGAAACAGGTGCCTTTAAATCATGTGCTACATCTGCCAAGAATTTTTTACGTTCATTTAATAATGTTGTAAGTTCATTAGTTCTTACTTCAACTTCATGCTCAAGATTTTGTGTGAGTTTTTCGTTTTCTTTTATTATTATTCTATTTCTATTTATCATCATAATAGAAAATAAAATGACTATTAGAAACCCACAGTATTCTGTTTGCCATCCTGTAAATATAGGTTCAAACCTATTACTAGTCACTACATCAAATAATATACTGACACCAAACACTATGTTTGCTGAAACTAAAATATAGGAGCTTAATTGCTCAGAGTATGTTTTTTTATAAATTGAAACTATTGAAGACATCAATATATAAATAAATACAACATATTTATATATGTCTATTAATTTTCCATAGACATTAACAAAGTATATATCATATGGAAGAAGAATAACTGGTATCACAATGGATATGATACTCATAGTAATTCCTAATGGTAAAATTAAAAATCTATATACTTTATTTCTCTCAATTTTGGATATGTTTCCATTTATACAAATAATACATAAAACTGCTATAAAGTATGATGAATCTTCAACTGCATATGTAAAGTTCACTAAAGGAAGACCCATTAAATGTATAAAAGGATATGATACATGTATAGCAAAAAAAATACACATACATCCAAAGTATAAATATAGCTTGCTTTGTTTTGAAAGTGCCCAAACAGATAGAGAAAATATAGCTATTGCAATAGTTGTAAAACAAATGATACTATAAAAAAGTAGTCTATAAAATATCATATTACTTACATCTTTTGTTTTTCCTAATGCAGGTGGGTAATACAAACCACTATAATAATGTGAGAAATTTGACACATTGATTATAATTTCTGTATCTTTCTTTGCAACAAAACTTACTACTGTATTTTTAATTTTGGGTCTATATCTTTCTGTGCCTATATCTCCCAACTTAGAGACTATCTCACCATTTATCCAAACCTCACTTGCACAAAAAATTTCTGGAAGTTCTAGGCTTAATACTTTGTCTTTACCTTCATTTTTTATCCTCATTCGATAAGTTGCATTTCCATATGGCGATTGTTTTTCTTTTCTCATAGAAAAATCTGGATATTGTCCTATAAAAATGTATTCTGGCTTTATATGTTTCTCTGTAAAATCTTTCGGCTTAAATATCTTATGGTTATAAAATTCCCAATCATCTATTAGAAAAACAAGTTTATTTTTAGAAAAAGTGTCCTCATCTATAGTTAAAATTCCATCACTTGCTCTAATAGACTTATATGTATATTTATTATCATATTTATACAGAAAATTTAATCCTGTTATTGCCAACAGAGAGACTATCAATACAATGAGAGTTCCTTTTAGTATATTAGACTTTTTCATTGCATTAACCACATCTCTTTCTTTTGTAGTAATATTAAATGATAAAACAAGAATTATTTATTGCTTACATTATCTTGCTTATGGCACAAACTTATATCCTTTTCCCCACACGGTTTGAATATATTGATGCTCTCTGCTTAAAGAATTAATTTTTTTTCTCATCTGTGCAATATGAACTTGTACAGTATGTTGATCTCCAACATCAGGCATTTTCCAAACTTGATTATATATCTCTATTTTTGAAAATACTTGTTCTTTATTTTCAGCTAAAAATAATAATATTTCAAACTCCATGGTGGTTAAGTCAATACTCTTTTCATCAAATGTTACTTTTCTTGAATTTACATTTATTACTAGAGATGAAAACTTTAACACATTAGGAACTGATGTAATGTCTTTATATTGCCTCATCCGAGCATAAATTCTAAGTTCAAGTTCTTTTAAACTATATGGTTTTGTTATATAATCGTCTCCTCCAGATAAAAAACCTTGAACTCTTTCCTCTTCACGCTCATAATTAGATAAAAATATTATAGGTATGTTAACCTTTTCTTTTATAGCATTACATATTTTATATCCATCTAAATCTGGTAATGCTATATCTAATATTATACAGTCTAAAACTATCTTTTCTACTATCTTCATTGCACTTTTGGCAGTCTCTGCTGTATATACATTAAAACCTATGTTAGAAAAATAAATTTGATTTATGTTTAAAATATCAACATCATCATCTACAACCAATAAGTTATACATTACACCACTCCATTCAAAAATATTTTAATCATAATCTAAAGTTATAAGTATTGTAAATTATAATGTTTTACATTTTATCTAACTAATATTATTATTTTATAATATCTTTACAAACTAGACTATAAAACTTAAGTATTTTTGAATAATTCTTGAACATTGTCTTAAATATTAAGCATTCATTATTAAATACTAATCAAAGTCTCCGATTGTTGGAAAATGGAACTTAAGCTCATTATATCTCATTTATATACGATATTTATAGAAACTTGTCCATTAGCCAGTTTGAGTATTGATTTATACGATTTATATGGTTATAATATAAAATAAATTGTATTATTTTGGTAAATATATTGTTATAAAAAAATTATATTATGTATTTTAATCAATTATAAAATTATTATATTTTCATTACAATCGCATTATATCTTTTTAAAAATATCCCTTTTCCAACAAAGGGCTACTTTGGCTAAATATAGCCATTTATACATATAAGTAAAGTTATTAATACTTATCATTCTCAAATTTTATATCAATTATGTTAAATTTAAAACAAAAAAAGCTATGCAATATAAAATTATATTCATAGCCGGTTGCACCACTAACTCCATATACCTCTAGATGCCCAATAATAAGATATACTTCTCAGTTTCTAAAATATTTTCATTAAACTTGTTTAAATTGTCCTGATAAATTTCCTTTCTATTCTAACATTGTAATATTATCTTGTCAATATTTACATATTTTTTAAACATAATGTACTAACTATATATATTTTTTATTTAAAAATAACTATATTTCTATTATTAATAATAGACAATACCCTGCAAGTTATAGTAGCATTTTTATAAGCTGACTTTGCAGGGTATCATATATTTTTTATGTTAAATTTTTATTTTATTTGTTAACTTTATCTTATTGATTAACTTTAATAAATCCTTTTTCTGAAACAAGTGCTTGTCCTTCATCACTCAATATATAATCTATCAAAGCTTTACCTTTTTCTGACAAATTATCTTCTTTATTAACTAATATAAATGGTCTTGATATTGGATATTTATTAGCTATTACATTAGCATCAGTTGCATCAACATCATTTACTTTTAAACTATTTACTTTCTCATCAACATATCCAAATGATATATATCCTATAGCATTTTCATTTCCTTCAACTGTAGTTTTTATATTTCCTGAACCATCACTTATTTGTGCATCTTTAGTTAATTCTTCTGATTTAAATCCTACAATTTCTTGGAATCCATCTCTAGTTCCTGAACCTTCTTCTCTTGATACTATTACTATTGGTGCATCATTTCCGTTAACTTCTTTCCAGTTAGTTATCTTTCCTGTGTATATACCTTTTATTTGGTCCATTGTAAGATTTTTTACTGGGTTGTCTTTATTAGTTATTAATGCTATACCATCTATTGCTATCTTAGTTTCCTTTAATCCAGCGCTTTTTTCTTCATCTTTTAAATCTCTTGAACTCATACCTATTTCAGATGTTCCTTCTATTGCATTTTTTATACCTCCAGAAGAACCAATTTGTTGTACTTCTACACTAACACCTTCATTTTTTTCCTGAAATTTCTCTCCGATAGTCTCCATAAGAGGCCCTATTGAAGTTGAACCTGAAACAGAAACTTTATTTGAATCTCCTGAACCTCCAGAGCCAGAACCACATCCTACTGCTAAGACTCCAACCAACATTGTACTAGCTAAAAGAACTCCTATTTTCTTTTTGAACATTTTACTTACCCCCGCTTATATTTTAATTTTTTTGTTTTCATATTTGCTATATTTTAATAATACATATTTTTTGTTAAGCGAATATTAGAGCGAGGTTAAGTAAATGTAAATATTGTTAAATGCATGTAAAGATTTAATTTTATATAGTATATTTTAAATTAGATTAATTTTCTTAAGTAATCTTCAATCAAGACTAGTATAATACATCGTATAATATTCTCATATTTTTTTATCTAAGCAATCAATTTATCATATTTTATAATTCTTTTTCTAGTTTATTAACTAAACTGGCAAACACATTTAAAGCTTCCTCTATAGATTGTTTTTTCGTCATGTCTACACCAGCAGATTTCAATTGTTCTAAAGGATACTCTGACCCTCCGCTTTTTAAGAAGTTTATATATCTGTCCACAGCAGTACTACCTTCTGAAAGTATCTGTTGACTTAAAGCACTCGCAGCAGAGAATCCTGTAGCATACTTATACACATAGAAATTTGAATAAAAATGTGGAATTCTTGCCCACTCTATCCCTATCTGCTTATCTACTATTGCAGATTTTCCATAATACTTCTCATTTAATTTATAGTATATGTCAGTAAACTCATCAGCAGTAAGTGGCTCTCCACTTTCTACTCTTCCATGTACAATTTTTTCAAATTCAGCAAACATAGTTTGTCTATGAACTGTAGTTCTAAATTGCTCTAAATAATAATTTAATAGATATATAGTTTCATCTTTAGACTTAGAATTTTCTAATAAATAATTTATAAGAAGTAATTCATTTAATGTAGAGGCAACTTCTGCAACAAATATTTTATAATCTGAATATAAAAATGGCTGACTTGTTCTTGAATAATGGCTATGGACAGAATGACCTAATTCATGAATTAATGTAAATAAAGAATTAAGGTCATTTTTATAGCTCATTAGTATATAAGGATGTGAATCATAGCTTCCCCAAGAGTAAGCTCCTCCTTTTTTACCTTCATTATCATATACATCAATCCATCCTTCTTCAAATGCATTTTTTATAACTTTTAAATACTCTTCTCCTAAAGGCTTAAGCGCTTCTAATATAATACTCTGTGCTTTTTCATAAGGTATATCCATATCAAATTTATCAGTTAGAGGAACATATAAGTCATACATGTGTATTTCATCTAATCCCAAGAATTTCTTTTTAAGTTCAACATACTTATTCAAAATAGGAAGACTTTCATCTATTGCTGATATAAGATTATTATAAACATCTAAGCTTACATCATCTGAAAATAGAGATGCTTCTATTGCTGAATTATATTTTCTAGTTTTTGCATAAAATATCTCTGACTTTATTCCACCATAAAGTGTTGAAGCAAATGTGTTTTTATATTTTCCATAAGTAGAAAATTCTCCTTCAAAGGCTTCTTTTCTAACTCTTCCATTTTTACTTTTTATAAATAAAGAATAGTTTGAATGAGAAAGTTTAACCTTATTACCTTTTTCATCTTCTATCTCAGGAAACTCCATATCAGCATATGCTAACATATCATATACATTTTCTGGAACTGTTGATAATTCAGATGTGGCTGCAAGTATTTCTTCTTCTCTTTCACTCAAAGTGTGAGGCTTATCTCTCAATATATCTTTTATATATTTTTTATAAAATGATAACTTCTCATCTTTTAAATATTCATTTAATCTGTCTTCTTCTATAGACAGTATTTCTGGAACTACATAAGAAGTAGCTACTCCTAAATCAGTTGATAGCATTTCTGTCTTAGTGGCTCTTCCTTGATTATCATTGATTCTAGTATCTTCATGTTGTTTCATATGAGTATATACATATAGATTTTGGATAATTCTAGATGCATTTTCAGAGATACTTAATACTTTGTATAAATTTTCTTTACTCTCAGAAAGTTTACCTTTGTATTCTTTTACTTCTTGAATAAGATTTTTTACTTTACTTATATCTTTTTCAATTTCTTCTTTAGTAGAGTACATCTTATCTATTTTCCATTTGTACTTTTCTTCTATCGTACTTCTATCAGTTCCCATATTATACACCTCTATTTTAATTCATTTTTATATTTTATTTGCTTTACAAAATATATTGTATATATTTTAGTCCAAATAATCTACATTTATTACTCCTTCTATCATATTTATTTCTTTCATAACATCAGGTAAGTGTATTCTCTTATCATAAGATATAAAAAAGTTAACTTTCCAATATTCTTCGCTACGACATTCTATTTCCATATTCCTTACAATAAGTTGATTTTTTTCAAATTTATCATATAAAAAAGGTATTGAATCTAAATTATTTATTTTTAATATCAATACATTTTTTTCTTGACTAAATAGAAACGTATTTAATATCCTAAGCACAAATAATGCTATCATTACAAACAGCCATCCCAAAATTGATAGCTCATAATAACCATATCCAACTGCTATACCAATACATGCAGTTGCCCACATTCCAGCTGCTGTAGTAAGCCCCTTCACTCCACCTTTGTTCTTTAGAATTGCTCCTGCACCTAAAAAACCAATTCCAGATAGTACCTGAGCAGGCATTCTTGCTGGGTCAGCATTTGTATACAAACTATAGTCAGACAATAACTGGATTGAAGTTATTGAAGTAATACAAGAACCTATTGCTATTAATATATGTGTTCTAAATCCTGCAAACTGCCTTATTTTTTCTCTCTCTAGCCCTATTATTCCTCCTATAACTAATGCTAATAATAATCTTATTGCTATCTCCTTAGTTCCTATATCGCCCATAATATAAAACCTCCTGACCCAATTATAATTTATATCATATAAATAACTTCTACATCATATCATACAGATAGTTTCTATATCAGAGATAATATCTTATATCTTAATATTATTATTAATATATGAGAAATAGTAATATCTGTTAATTTTTAATACAAAAAAACCCACAACTGTGGGCTATTTGCTTAAGTACATGTATTTATTTATTAATATATCTATTTTCTTACTTGATTCTACGAGCTCTTCTTGAAATATTTCTGGATATTCTATGTATGTATTTATCTCTTCCCTAACTGCTTCAATTTCATTTTTTAACGTTTCTAATTCATTGTTCGCCATAATAATCACCACTATTACAAATTTGTATATTTTTATATACATTTTATCAAACAATATTATATTTTGTCAATATTATGTCAATAAAACTTACTATAAAAATGCTTTAATTTGGGTACTGTATATCTAGATACTAATCCTACAAACATACCCGTTACTAATGATGCCATCAACATAAATGGCAAGTATCCTATAGCAAGTATATTTTCTATTATTAAACTTGCAACTATTAATTGACCTATATTATGCCCTATTGCCCCTAAAATACTTATTCCTATAATTGATAATCCCTTTATTTTACTTGCTAAATACATAAATAAAAGGCTCAAATAAGCTCCTCCTATGCTAAATAAGAGATAAGATAGAGGACCTGCAAATATTGATGACAAAATTACCCTGATAGTAACAATTATAACAGTATCTCTGACACCTAACAACATTAATGAAATTAAAGTTATAATATTACTCAAACCCAATTTTGCTCCTGGAAATATAACTATAAGAGGGTTTGGTATATACGTCTCTAATACATATAAGGCTAAACTGTATCCTATCATAAGACCTAAAAATGTCATTTTTCTAGTTTTCATTGAGTTAACTCCTCCAAATTTTATATATCATATTACATTATAATACAAAATATATAAAAACACCTAATTTAGACTAAAATATTCTATAATATATTTAAAATAAATATCAGTAATTTGAACTTGTAATTCCCCCTATAATCCTTGACTTTTTGTATCATACTTGTTACAATTTTAATGATAATGAATTTCATTAGGAGGTGTTAATAATGACTGTTTACGATTTGAAAATAGGAGAAAAAGGACTTATTAATAATATAGATGGAGATATTAAATTATCTAAAAGATTACTTGCACTTGGATGTATAAATAGTACTGAAATAGAAGTTAAAAAGGTTGCCCCATTTGGAGACCCAATTATAATTAGATTTAGAGGATTTGACCTAGCTATTAGAAAATCTGATGCTAAAAATATTTCTTTACAATAATAGAGGAGGAGCTACCTGTGATTAATGTAGCATTATTAGGAAACCCGAATGTTGGTAAAACTACTGTATTTAACCTGCTTACAGGTTCAAATCAGTATGTTGGTAACTGGCCTGGTGTTACTATTGAGAAAAAAGAAGGATTTATTGGGAAAGAAATAAAGGTTGTAGATTTACCTGGTATATATGCAATGGATACTTTCTCAAATGAAGAAAAGGTTTCTAAGTCATATTTAGAAAATGAAGATGTTGATGTAATAGTAAATGTAGTAGATGCTTCTAACTTATCAAGAAATCTCTACTTAACAACTCAACTTATGCAATTTAATAAACCTATAGTTATACTGCTTAACATGTTAGATATTGCAGAATCTAAAGGTGTTAATATAGATGATAAAAAATTAAGTGAAGAACTTGGAGTAATTGTTGTTCCAATCATCGCAAAAAAGAAAGATGGCGTAGAAAGAATAGAAGCAGAAATTAAAGATGCTACTAAAAAATCATTTAAATATCGAACAGACTTTGGAAGTGAAACAGAAACATATAAGAAGTTGGAATCTATCTTATCAAGATGTACAAAGACTACATATACACACAAAAAATCTATCAGTGATAAAATAGACAATATAGTTTTAAATCCTATATTAGCCTATCCTATATTTATTGGTGTATTGTTTCTTTTATTTAAATTCACCTTTGATTGGGTTGGAGGTCCACTTCAAGAAGGCTTTGCAGGCCTTATAGAGGCTTATATCTCTACACCTGTTAGTGATTTGTTAGCTAACTCTAGTCCGTGGTTTAAATCACTTATTGTTGATGGAATAATTGGAGGTGTTGGTGGTACTTTACCATTCTTCCCTTTAATATTTACATTATTCTTTGGTATATCTCTATTTGAAGATAGTGGATATATGTCAAGAACAGCATTTTTGATGGATAAGGTTATGAGAAAGGTTGGTCTATCTGGTAAGGCTTTTATACCTATAGTTATGGGTATGGGATGTTCTTCTCCTGCTATAATGGCGACTAGAACATTAGAAAGTGAAAAAGACAGAAGAGTTACGGCTCTTATTGCACCACTTATGACTTGTGGAGCAAAGTTACCTATATATGCATTATTTGTAGCTATATTTTTCCCACACAATGCTGCTTTAGTAACTACATCATTATACTTAGTTGGTATAGTTATGGCAATTTTGGTTGCACTAGTTTTAAATAAAACAGCTTTTAAGACAGAAGCTGAACCATTTATATTAGAGTTACCAGAATATAGAATACCTACTATAGATGCACTTATTAAAAATACTTGGAATAAATCAAAAGGATTTTTAATAAGAGTTGTTACTGTCATGTTTGCAATGTCAGTTGTTATTTGGGGACTTTCTTCATTTAATGTATTTGGATTTACAGAAGATATAAATGTAAGCTTTTTAGCTACTATAGGGCATATTATATCTCCTATATTTAAGCCCCTTGGTTTTGATGACTGGAGAACTTCAGTTGCTATCTTAAGTGGTCTTGGAGCAAAAGAAATCGTGGTGAACTCTTTGAATATACTATATGGTAATTTGACTGTTGTATTACCTACAATATTTAATGGTGTTACTGCATATACATTCTTAATATTTACGGCTCTATATACTCCATGTATAGCTGCTCTTGCAACTATGAGAAAAGAATATGGCAATAAAATGATGTTCACATCATTTGCATATCAATTTATATTAGCATGGATAATGGCTTTTATAGTTAAAAGCATTGGTGGAGTACTATTTATGGGAAATTCAATAATGGAAGCTTTAATTGGTGGAATAATCATAGTTCTTGCATTTATAATCTTGTTTAATAAATTTAAGTCTACAAAAAATGGAAGTAGTTGTAGTGGATGTTCTGGTTGCTCTGGATGTCCAGGTTCTAATTCTTGCTCAGTAGATGAAGATAATAACAAAAAAAGTAGTATACATTAATATATAAATATCTTATATTTAAAAATAAAGTTAAAGAACTATTCTTCAAAAATAGCTCTTACAAAAACATTATTATAAGAATATAGAGGCTATCACACAAACAAATTTAAACTGTTGTGTAATAGCTTCTTTTTTACTTCTTTAGTCTATTACTACTTAACTTCATGTGCGACTGTTAAAATACATTATTCATCTATCACAAAACACTATAGATAAGTAAAATTATGCTCTAGATTTAAATTTATATTTTGAGATGTCTGTACAACAAACCAGTACTGCATCTTTATCTCCCTCCCATTTCATTCTTGAAGCTGATGAATTTACCCAGCTATCCAAGACTTCAGAGTAAATTTCTTCCGTTGCATAATGAATATCATCACTAAATTTATTAATAGGGCAATTTTCACAGGGTTCATCTGAGCCAAATGCCATTTTGTAGCAGGGTTTACCAGTAAGTAAACCTAATTCTTGAATTGCACGATTAATATAAAATACTTCATAAGTATAAGGGTCAATGACATAAACATATCCATTTAAATTTTCAACCATCTCCTGATAGTTTTTATAACTAGTGTTCAATTTTGTTGTTGTGGTATTTTTAATTAAAAATACAGAAAGAATCCGAGAAATATAGCCAAGAATAGCAATTTCTTCCCCTGTCCAACTGTAATATTCTCTACATACATCAAAACCAATAAAACCAGTCATAATTCCTTCATTGTGTATTGCACAATGGAGAAGAGATTTTATTCCTTGTGGTATACATATATTTTTAATCTCATCTGTAGCATTTTCAATATCTTTACAACAAAATAGCCCTTCAGTGCTGTATTGATTAAAATATGAATCAAGACTCTCTAGAGGTATTTCTTGTAAAAAATCAATTTCAGATGAAATACCTGGAGCACACCATTCATATGTATTACTAGTTACATGTTTTTTTTCATCAATCTCAAAAATATACACACGATCCATATTGTACTTCTCACCTAATAAACTTAATATACTCTTAATACTCTCAGAAACATGTCTTGATTCATAAAGCATTTCAAAAACATGAAAAATTATATCATTTTGGAAATATGTATTTAAAAAATTAGTTGTATATTCTACCTGACTGCTATTATCTAAAAGAGGATTTGTAATATTGTGATTATATATAGTATACCTGTCTTTTCCATTATTTTTAGAATTATAAAGGGCAATATCTGCAAAACGATAAAGCATATTAAAAGTGTCACCATGCTCAGGATAAAATGATATACCAATACTTCCTGAGATTTCATACTTACTTGTAGAACCATAATATGATAATCTAAGTGACTGTGACAAAGCTTCTGCTTTATATTTAATTATGCTACTATCTATATATGGAAAATATACTGCAATTTCATCTCCACCAATTCTTCCAATCATATCTGTTTCAGGAAAAACTTTACTTACTTTATTTGCTATATCTATTAAAATACTATCTCCTAACTGATGTCCAAGAGTATCATTTAACCCTTTAAAATTATCAATATCTATTATGAAAAAAGCTCCTAATTTATATCTAGAAATTTTTAAGGATTCATCAATGCGATACTGAAACTCAGTTTTATTTAATAATTTTGTTAGTGGGTCTAGCTGTGATTTTACAATTAAATCATCCATTTGTTGTTTCTGTGCATTGATATTGGAAAATACACCAACTGCTCTAATTGCTCTTCCCTTACTATCACAAATAGCTGTTGAACGACAATGCATCCATAAGTAATTTCCATTAATGTCCTGAATCCTGTAACTAGATACTGAATATCCTGGCTTTTTGTATGTATTTACAATCCATTCTTCAAATACTTCTAAATCATCTGGATGGATTTTATCACGAATTTCTTTATTGGTAGTAACATTTGTTGTAAAAGGTGAATACCCAAACAAAGTATCATATCTTTTAGAAAACATATTTGTATCTGACTCAAAATCCCATTCAAACATAATATCATCATTTTGCTCCATAATAATATTGTATTTCTCTTCACTAATTAGTAATGCCTCTTTTGTTTTTTGTTCAGATGCTATTGCTTCCTCAAGTTCTTTTATTTTATTTTCAAGAGAATGCTTTAATTTGTTTGTCTTTTCCAATTCTTCTGTAACATCTTGAAATGCATATAAACCAACAGGTCGTCCTTGACCATCAATAATACATGAAGAACGTCCTTGTAAAACAACAACCTTTCCATCTTTACGAATAGCACGAGTTTGAAACTTTAATGGTTTTCCACTAGTTACAAGTTGTTCTGCATTTTTTTGAACAATATGGGCATCCTCTGGATGTGTAAATGCAACTATGCTATTATTAAATATCTCACGGAATTCCTGTCTAGTATAACCAAGGTATTCAAGAGCACGATCATTAACATACTGAACAGTTGCTTCTCCATCTAGATAACCTTTCATCAAGCCCATATCAATATTTTTCCCAAGTGTATAAAGTTCCCAATTATCCATTTGGAATTCTTGTGGAATTACATGAAGATAAGATTTATCCTCTTCTTCTTTGACAGTAGAGTTAAGATATCTTTGGATATCTTCTACAATAGAACTATTATTAATATAATTAATATAGTTATCAATAGGCATAGGCTTTGCATAAAAATAACCTTGTCCTAAATCACAATTGAGTTTTTGAAGAAATTTCACCTGTTCATCATTTTCTACACCTTCCATAACTGAAAGAACACGAAGCGATTTAATCAGCTCTACAACTTTGGCAATAATAATCTTTCCTCTATCTGTATTAGTAGATGAATTTAAAAAGCCCTTGTCAATTTTAATAATATCAATTGGAATATCCTTTAAATAATTAAGAGAAGAATATGCACTTCCAAAATCATCTAAAGATACTTTAAATCCAAGCATCTTAAGTGCAGAAACAATTCCAATTAACTTGTCAATATTATCAGAAAATAAATTTTCAGTAAATTCAATTTCAATCATACGAGTAGAAATCCCCATGTGATTAACAGTTTGAAAAATCTTTTCAACTAAATCTTCTGTCTGTAAATGTGCTTTTGAAAAATTAACAGAAATAGGAAGTTGAGGTATTCCATTTTCTTTACTACATTTTAAGAAACGACAGGCTTCCTCTAACATGAAAAAATCGAGTTGTCTAATAAAGCCATTTTGTTCCATAATTGAAATAAACTTATCTGGATAAATCATACCTAATTCAGAACTATTCCAACGTACAAGTGCTTCTGCACCAAAAACTTCACCTGTTTTAATTAATAATTTTGGTTGTAAATACATCTCAAATTCACGATTTTTTAGTGCAATATCCATCATAAATGTAATTTGTTTTTTCCAGTCTACCTCTTGTCTCATTTTATCATTGTAAATATTAAATGTATTTGTAGCATTTCCTTTAGATTTCTTGCGAGCATAATTTGCCTTGTCAAGCAATGCAGAAAGTGTTGTAACATCATCTTCAACAACAAGAATCCCTGCACTTGAAACTAGATTATAGTGTGGTGGAAGTATATTCTTTAAAGCCTTTTTTAAATCTGTAAGTTGTAGAAATAATTGTGATGCTTTCATCGGATTGTCAGTATCCAAACAGAATACAAAATGGTCTGCATGGACTTTACAGAAAATATCATTACCTTTAAGACATGTATTGAAATGCTCAATTATTTTTTCAAGTGTCAAATCTCCAACCCTATATCCAAACAAGTCATTTACATAGTTGAAGTTGTCAAAATCTAATGTAATTAATGTTAATTTATGCTCAGTAATCTTAATTTGACTTAATCGTTTCTCAACTTCTTTATAAAAATCTTCTGAAGTGAGGTGGTATTTTTTTTTATGATTTTTATTATACATATAAATCACCTCTTTTTATTTTATAAATTTAATTTCACTATATCGTAATGGTATCTATCAATAATAAACATAAATTCTATTAAATAAATACAAACAATGCTGATTTTTATTACTACTTTTTTATCAAAATATAAAAATAATTTGTTACATTAATCATATAATATAAAAATAATTTTTATATAGATTATCAATTATCATTTTCTAAGATATGTTTGCTTTTCGCATAAAATAATATGTATTCCTTATGATAAAATAAAAAAGCTTACTTCATTTTTAAAAAATAAAATAAGTTCTTTGAATTTAAGTTCAAATTTTTAAGTTTTATCTTAATATTACTTTTTACCATTTAATAAGTATGATTAAAAACAATTAAGTAAAATAATTGCTAAACTATACTTATAAGAAAACCATTACATCTTATCTAGAAACAGGAGATTCATTTTTGTAGCATACATATAAATTGTAAATACCTCATTAGTTATCCATTTATAGTTATTACTTTATTACTATTACTAACTTATATTTATACCATTATATAACAAAAAACGTTAAAATAATAGATTCTATTGGCTATTTATATAAATATCTTATTTTAAAATAAAATTCATATTATCAAGTTAATATTTAAAAAGATTAGTATACATTTGTATAATCTGTAAGAAGTCAATATGGAGATTATTTTTTTTATTAGTGGAATTATAATTGTTAATACATACAAATAATGTCTCAAAACAAACTACAAAATTCATTTTGAGACACATATTTTTATCTTATTCTTAATTTACTATTTGCTCATATCTTTAGATTTATCTATACAAGCAACAATAGATTTTATAACTGCTGATCTAAATCCTTCTTCTTCTAACACTCTAACTGCTTCTATAGTAGTTCCTGCTGGCGAACAAACCATATCTTTTAATTCACCTGGATGTTTTCCAGTTTCAAGAACCATCTTAGCTGAACCCATCACGGCTTGAGATGCAAATTTATAAGCTTGTTGTCTTGGCATACCAGCTAGTACTGCTGCGTCTGCAATAGCTTCTATAAACATAAATACATATGCAGGAGAAGAACCACTAATACCTGTAACTGTATCCATTAAGTATTCTGCTACTATTTCTGCTTCTCCGAATGATTCAAATAGAGCTTTAATCATGTTTAATTCTTCATCAGTTACATTTGCATTTTTACAAAGAGCTGACATACCTTCTCCAACAAGAGCTGGAGTATTAGGCATTACTCTTACTATTTTTTTATCTGAGCCTATAAAACTTTCAAGGCTTTCTATAGTTTTACCTGCTGCTATTGATACTATTATTTTATTTGCATCTATTAATTCTTTAAGTGGTGTTAAAGCTTTTTCGCATATATTAGGTTTAAGTGCAACTATTACCACATCAGAATTTGCAACAGCCACCTTTGAATCAGTTGTAGTATTTACCTCAAATTGTTCTTTTACTTTATCTAAAGCAACTTGACTTAAGTCTGATATAGTTATATCTTCTGCTTTTACTAAACCTGATTTTACTATCCCACCTATCATTGCACTTCCCATATTTCCTGAACCAATAAACCCTAAAGTTTTCATATCAAATCTCCTCTTTTTCCATTAGTTTTTATTTTAAAGTAGCTAAATTGACTATATTTTAACTGCTTAAAATTATCCTGTTATCATAAAATCTAACCTTAATTATAATTAATATAAATTACTCCTTATATATGTAAAACTTATTAAATATAAATTTAACGATTTTTTCATTAAACTTAACGAGCTAACTTCCCATCCAGAAAGTTAGCTCATGATTAATCTAAAATTTTTTAAATGGTATCTAGTAATATATACTCTATTATACCAGTTACATTTTTATATAGTAAGAAGTTATATAGTAAGAAGTTTCATTTACAAACAATCCTAGAATGTTTGCTCAGTTCTACCTATTATCTCATCTTGTAATGTTCTGCTTAAATTGTTAAAGTGGTCACTATACCCTGCAACTCTAACTATTAAGTCCTTGTAATCTTGAGGGTTCTTTTGAGCTTCTAATAATACATTTTTATCAAATACATTGAATTGTATATGATGTCCATCCATATTAAAGTATGCTCTTACTAGATTAGCCATATTATCTAATCCTTTTTCACCTTGCACTACTGATGGTGCAAATCTTTGATTTAATAATGTTCCACCAGTTTTTATGTGGTCCATCTTAGCACAAGATTTTATAACTGCTGTAGGCCCATTCGTATCTCCACCTTTTTCTGGAGAGATTCCTTCTGAAACTGGTTTTGCACAAAGTCTACCATTTGCACTTGCTCCCATAATTTCTCCAAAGTATACATGGCAAGTAGTTGGCAACATATCTACTCTATATTCTCCGCCACAAACAGTTGGTCTACCAGTTACTTCATTGTAATATGCATTAAATATTTCTTCCATTATTCCATCAGCATAGTCATCATCATTTCCATACTTAGGAGTCTTATTTGCAACTATGTTAAGTATAGCTTCATATCCTTCAAAGTTAGAATCAAGCGCCTTAAGCAATGTATCCATATCAAATTTTTTCTTGTCAAAGACATTATATTTTATTGCTGTTAAACTATCTGTTATAGTTCCTATACCAACACCTTGTATATATCTAGTATTATATCTTGCTCCACCTCTTTGATAGTCTTTACCTTTTGCAATACAGTCATCAACTATTGTAGACATAAGTGGACAAGGCATATGTTTTGCACATATATTTTCTATTACAGCATTTCCTTGTATTTTTATATCAATCATATAATGTAACTGCTTTTTAAATGCGTCAAATAATTCTTCATAAGATTTAAAATCTCTAGGGTCTCCAGTTTTAATGCCTATTTGCTTTTTAGCAATTGGGTCATATCCGTTATTTAATGTTAATTCAAGTATTTTTGGGATATTCATATATCCAGTTAAAACATATGCTTCTTTACCAAAACATCCAGTTTCAACACAACCACTAGTTCCTCCAAGTCTTGCATCTTCTATAGTCTTACCAGCTTCCATAAGCTCTTGAACTATTGCTTCAGTATTATAAAATGCTGGTTGACCCCATCCTTTTCTTGATATTTCACAAGCTCTCTTTAAGAATTTTTGAGGAGTCTTTTTACTTATTTGAACATTTGAACTAGGTTGTATTAATTTCATTTCATCCATAACATCAAGTATTATATAACTAACTTCATTAACACCATCTTGACCATCTGGATTTATTCCACCAGTATTTATATTTGCAAAGTCTGTATATGTGCTACTTTCTTTCAATGTTATACCAACTTTTGGTGGTGCTGGTTGATTGTTAAACTTAACCCATAAACATTCAAGTAATTCTTGTGCTTTTTCTCTATCTAATATTCCATTTTCTACATCTCTTTCATAGAAAGGATTCAAATGTTGGTCTAGTCTTCCTGGAGTAAATGCATCCCATATATTAAGCTCAGTAGTAACTCCTATATGAACAAACCAGTACATTTGTATAGCTTGATGATAAGTTTCTGGCTTATGGGCTGGTACAACATCACAAGTTTCAGCAATTAACAATAAATCTTTTTTCTTAGCTTCATCAGTTTCTTCTTCTGCCATTTTTCTTGCCTTTTCAGCATATCTCTTACCTAATATAATCATTGCATCACAAGCTATTGCCATAGCTTCTAAATCAGCTTTTTTGTTGTATGCATCTAAGTCATTAAGGAAATCTAATTCTTTTAGTCTTGCTTCTATGTCTTTCTTTAAATCTAAAAATCCTTTTTTATATATTGTATCTCCACAAACTGTGTGTCCTGGAGCTCTTTGTTCCATAAACTCTGTAAACATACCTGCTTCATATGCTGCTAACCATTCAGGTGTCATAGCATTTATTATCTTATCTCTTGTCTGTCTCTTTTTCCAGAAAGGTATTATTTCTTCTTGATGTATTTTTCTAGATTCTTCAGACACACTAAAATTTATTATGTCTCTATTATGCATTACTTCTAAATCTTCCATTGTATGGCAACAAATTTCTGGATATGTTGGAGCTCCATTAGGTGAATCTCCTTTTTCACCTACTATTAATTCTCCATCATTTATACTAAGAGTTCTGTTTTCAATATAATGTTTAAATGATAAAGCACGAAGTACAGGAATTTCTACACTTCCTTCATATTTTTTATAAGCTTCTGTCATAAGTACTGCTCTTTCAATAGATATGTGTGGTTCTGCATTAACACTTTCTTCTCTTAATTTTTTAGTTCTTTCAAAAGTTCCTCTTGACATTTTATTACCCCCCAATCTTAGTATTGAAATTACTTGCTTCAAACAGCCTTTTTATTTCTTCTAATTTTTCTTCAGTAGGTCTTTGTAACTCTTCTCCTTCATATTTTTTATAAATTTTATCATACTTATGTTTACCAATATTATGATATGGAAGAAGACTTACACCTTTTATATTCAAAGGCTTTAAAAACTCTATCATTTTTTTAACCTCTAAATTTTCATCATCTACATTTACTCCTACAATTAATGGTATTCTTATATTTATATTAGCTCCCGATTCACTCAAAAGTTTAACATTTTTAAGTATTAAATCATTTGATTTTCCTGTAAATTTTATATGTTTTTCCTCATCAATAAGTTTAATATCGTATAAGAACAAATCTGCACATTTAGCAACTCTTTCATAATTTTCTGACTTTGCATAGCCACAAGTATCAATTGCTACATGAATTCCCTTTGATTTACACATGTTTATTACTCCACAAATAAAATCCATGTCTTGAGCCATTACTTCTCCGCCTGATAAAGTTACTCCTCCACCTGATTCTTCATAGAAAATTCTATCTTTTTCTATCTCTTTAACCAGTTCTTTAACAGAATACTCTTGACCAACTATTTCTCTAGCATTGTTTATACAATAATCTAAACAAGTTTCACAAAACTCACATTTATCTTGGTCTAGACATATTTTTGTTTCACCTTTATAAATTGCTTTGTGAGGACATGTATTTATACATGCTTCACATCTTGAACATCTCTCTTCATTATACAAAACTTGTTTTGTATATGTTTGACTTTCTGGATTATGACACCAAACACATTCAAGTGGGCATCCTTTAAAAAATACTGTACTTCTTATCCCTGGACCATCATGTATACTACATTTCTGTAAATTTATAACTAATGGATTCATAATTTTTTCACCCCTAAAGAATATCCATTTAATTTTTTTCATCTTTATGTAATTCATCTTCATAGGTTATTTCTATGAAAAGCATTTCTACAATTACATAATACTATATTTGTTATTATTTTGTCTATATTTTTTTAGTAATATTAAAAAATTTTATTTTATTATGATATTTATATTGATTTTATAAATTAAATTTAAATATTTATTAATTTTATTTTTATAAGTAAATATAGATAATATCTATAAACAATATGTTATTTTAATTAATTTAGAGATATATACTATAAAAATTAAATAAAAACGGAGACTACACTTTACCATGTAGTCTCTGTTTATCTAGTCATATTTAGAATTTTACATTTATTGTCACTGCTTTTCCGCCTCTATTTAATGTAATTTTTGTGCTAGCACCTTTTGAGAAAGTATATAACTTTTTGTTAAGGTCATTCATACCAGTTATATCTGCATCTCCTACTTTAGTTATAATATCTCCCACCTTTACTCCTGCTTTTTCTGCTGATGAACCAGATATTACTTCTGCAACATATACACCTTTGTCTGTGCTTAGTTTTGTACCTGTAGCTGCTTCATAGTTTGATACATCTGTTCCTTTTATACCTAAAGTTACTTTTTCATATTTTCCAGTTTTTATTACTTCTTCAACTATACTTTTAGCCGTATTGATTGGTATTGCAAATCCTAATCCTTCTGCTTGAGAAGCTTTTGCTGTATTTATACCTATTACTTGACCTTTTTGATTTAACAATGGCCCTCCACTATTTCCTGCATTTATACTTGCATCAGTTTGTAATAGCCCTGTCATATTAGTTTTCTCTGTTTGTATAGTTCTATCTAATCCACTTATTATCCCTTGAGTAACTGTCTTTTGGAAATCTAATCCAAGTGGGTTACCTATTGCTATTGATATATCTCCAACTTTTACTTTATCACTATCTGCAAATTCAGCTGGTGTTAATCCAGTTTTATCAACTTTAACTATAGCCAAATCAAGTTGTTGGTCAAACCATACCACTTTACCTGATGTTGTTGAACCATCATTGAATAAAACATTAACGCTAGTTGCTTGACCATCTGATATAACATGAGAATTAGTAAGTATATATCCATTTGAATCTACTATAATCCCAGTTCCTACTCCTTGTGTTTCAGTTGGTATTGCAAACATATTGCTAGTATCGACACTAGTTGTTGTAATACCTACAACAGATGGTGTTGCCTTTTCTGCAACTGCTTGGTAAATGTTTTGGCTCTTTCCATCATCATTTACAACTATAGGTGTAGAACTTCCTGTGGATTTACTTCCTAAATTATCTTTAACTAAAATTATTGTTAGCAAACTACTAAGTATTGAACTTATTATAGCGACTAATATTACTAAACTTATACCTTTCTTTCTTCTTGACATCTCATACCACTCCCTATCTAAATATAATATAAATTATCAAAATATATTTTTCCCAATTTTCCATAAAAAAATGAAATCATCTATTTTGAGTAAACTCTCTTTCGATGATTTCATTATATTATTCTAATCTTAATTAAACCTTAACTATTTAAAATTATTTAAGTCTTTTTTCTAATTCTTCTTTTTCTTTCTCATAACCTGGTTTTCCTAGTAAAGCAAACATGTTTTTCTTGTATGCTTCTACTCCTGGTTGGTCAAATGGATTAACTCCTAGTAAGTATCCACTTATCCCACAAGCTTTTTCAAAGAAATATACTAAATATCCAAAATTATACTCATCTAATTGAGGTATATTTATTATCAAGTTAGGTACTTTTCCATCAGTGTGTGCTAATAAAGTTCCTTCAAAAGCCTTATGATTTACAAAATCTACAGTTTTACCTGCTAAATAATTTAATCCATCTAAATCTACTTCTTCTGAATTTATAGTTATATTTCTCTTAGAACTTTCAACATTAAGCACTGTTTCAAATAAAAGTCTTTTTCCATCTTGAATATATTGTCCCATAGAATGTAAATCTGTTGAGAAATCTACAGAAGCAGGGAATAAGCCTTTATTTTCTTTTCCTTCACTTTCTCCATAAAGTTGTTTCCACCACTCACTCACATAATGTAGTTGAGGTTCATAGTTAACCAGTAACTCTACATCTTTTCCTTTTCTATGTAAAATTGTTCTAGCTACAGCGTACTTATAACTGTCATTATTTTTTAAGTCAGGATTTTGAAATGCTTCACGAGCATCATTTGCACCATTCATCATAGCATCAATATCAAGTCCTGCTGCTGCAATAGGAAGTAATCCAACAGCTGTCAATACAGAAAAACGACCACCTACGTCATCTGGTATTACAAAAGTCTCATAGCCTTCTTCTGTAGCTAATTGTCTAAGTGCACCCTTACTTGAATCTGTTGTTGCATATATTCTCTTTCTAGCTTCTTCTTTTCCATATTTTTTTTCTAGATAGTCTTTAAATATTCTAAAAGCAAGTGCTGGCTCTGTAGTAGTACCTGATTTAGATATTACATTTACAGAAATATCTTTACCTTCAATTACATCTAGTAAATCCATAATATATGTTGAACTTATGTTATGACCTACAAAATATACTTCTGGAGCATTTCTTTGCTCTTTTTTAAGCCCATTTCTAAAAGAATGACTTACCATGTCTATAGCAGCTCTTGAACCCAAATAAGAGCCTCCTATACCTATTACTAAAAGAACATCTGAATCAGACTTTATCTTTTCAGCAGATTTTTTTATTCTAGCAAACTCTTCCTTATCATAATTTTTAGGAAGGTCTATCCAACCTAAAAAAGTATTTCCTAAACCAGTTTTATTATGTAACATATCATGTGCCACATCTACATACGGCTGCATGACATCTATTTCTTTTTGGCAAAAAAATTCCGTAGCTTTACTATAATCAAAATTTATTTTTCCCATTTAAATCCCTCTTTTCAGCATATGTGTTTTACAGAGATTATAACACAAAATCTAGGTGTTTTTTTAAAAAGTTTGCCACAAAATAATACATATATCCTCAAACATTATTAGGAAATCGCTTCTTATAAATATCACAACTATTTGCCAATTATAAAATTTTAATTAAATAAATGAATATTCCAATAATAAAATGTTATCTTTTTATTTCTCTCATATTATATAAAATGTAACTTATTATAAACACATTTGTCTTAATAATAATCTGTTGATTAAAATAATTAAGAATGTTATGCTAATTATAAATTATTAAGAGGGAAAAGAGGTAATTTAACATGTTTAAGCAAAGATTATGTAAGTTATTATCTAGTACATTGGTACTTAGTATGCTATTTACAGCTACTCCAAATGTCACTTTCGCTGATAATGACACAAAAAACATCTCCGATAAGTATCAAAGCTCTGATATAGAGTTAAATGATTATAGTAAGGGTTCAGAGTCTTACACAAAAACTAGAGCTCTTGCTAAAGAAAAAATTCAAACCTTACTATCTAAATACGGTGCTGTAAGTGCTCAATATGCTCTAATTGATAATGGTAAAATTGAGATTTCTGGAAATGGTGGGGTATACAGCAAGCAAGACAATAAAAATTTAACTAAGGATAATATGTACAACATTGCATCTATCAGTAAAGTGTTTACTACTACAGCTGTTATGAAGCTAGTGGATGAGGGAAAAATAAAATTAGATACCCCTGTTGTAAATTATATACCTGAATTTAAAATGGCTGATGATAGATATAAAGAAATAACTCCAAGAATGTTATTAAACCACTCATCAGGATTAATGGGAAGTACTCAAAAAAATTCCGTTTTATTAGGAGATAATGATTCTTATGGTCATGATAATTTACTAGACAACTTAAAGACACAAAGATTAAAAGCTAAACCAGGAGCTTTTTCAGTTTATTGTAATGATGGATTTAGTTTAGCTGAAATTTTAGTAGAAAGAGTATCTGGCATGTCATTTACTAACTTTCTTGATAAGTACATAAATAATCCACTTAACTTACAAAATACAAAAACTCCAGAAAATAGCTTTGACAATTCAAAACTTGCAAAAGCCTATGTACCTTATTGGGAAGATGCTGTTCCACAAGATAATCTTAATAGTATAGGTGCAGGTGGCTTATATTCAAGTGCAGAAAATCTATGCACATTTGCACAAACGTTTATGAAAAAGTCAAATGGAATTCTTTCTCCTGCTTCAGTAAAAGCTATGGAAAATAAAGAATATTTAAATGGTCTATGGCCTGAAGGTGAAGACTCTATACTTGGATATGGTTTAGGATGGGATTGTGTCAACACTTATCCATTTAATCAATATAATCTAAAAGCACTTACAAAAGGTGGAGATTCTCCTTTATTATTCCATAGTAATCTTACAGTGCTTCCAGATGAAAATATGGCAGTTGCAGTTGTTTCTTCTGGTGGAAGTAGTCAACTTAACGAAGTAATTGGGCAAGAAATTTTACTATCTGCATTAAAAGAAAAAGGTAAAATTAAAGAAATAAAACCAGATAAAACATTTAGTAAGCCACAACAAGTCAAGATGCCAAGTTACTTAAAAGAAAATAGTGGACTTTATGCTTCTTCAAATATGATAAAAATAGATGTTAATGATAACGGTACTCTAACACTATCTTCTCCTTACATAGAAAATGGACCTGAAGATAAATATATATACATAGGACAGGATAAATTTGTATCTGAAAAAGGTAATAGTTGTGTCAAATTTGTAAAAGAAAAAAATAACATTACATACTTGCACATAAGCTCTTATGATAATGTCCCTGGATTAGGTCAAACTGCAAGTGTAAATTATGCAGCTCAAAAAGTAAGTTCTAACAATGTATCAGATAGTGTTAAAGAAGCATGGAAAAAAAGAGGTGAAAAAGGTTACTATTTAGTAGATGAAAAATATAGTTCTCAATACTATATGCTTGGTTCTATTAAAGCAGTTCTTGGCCTTTCTGATGGGACTCCAGGTTTTTTAGCTAATACTAAAATAGTAGATGAGAATAACTCAAATGCTTTTATAGAAATCCCTGGTGTAATGGGTCGTGATTTGAGTGATATCAAACTTTTTAAAGAAAATGGTACAGAATACTTAAAATTCGCAACACAGACATATGTAAGTGAAGATTCCTTAACTAGTTTATCATCAGAAAAATCTTATACATATCAAGTAGATTCAAATGGCTACGCAAAATGGTACAAAATTGGTGATGATATAGCAAACAAAAAAATAGAAGTTAATCTTCCTCAGAATTCATCTTTTGCAGTTTATGATGATAAAGGAATCCCTGTAAACTACTCTTTAGTTACAAAAAACAATAGAGTTAGATTACCAAAAGGAGGCGTAATAGCTTTCTTAGGAAGTCCAAATGCCAAATTTGAAGTTACATACCAAGATGAAGTAAATGCAAATGCATTAACAGGAACTGATAGATATGAAACTTCTATTAAGATAAGCCAAGCAGGTTGGGAAAATGCTGAAAATGCCGTTTTAATAAATGATTCTGCAATTGCAGATGCTTTAGCTGCAACACCATTCGCATATAAAAAAGATGCGCCTATATTGTTAACTGGTAGCTCTCAGATAAACGAAAAAACTTTAGCTGAATTAAAAAGATTAAAAGTTAAAAATGTATATGTAATTGGTGGTGAGGCTTCTGTAAATGAGAAATCTTTAGATACTATAAAATCAGATAATATCTCTGTATCTAGAATTTCAGGAAATGATAGATATGAGACTTCTCTGAATCTTGCTAAAGAATTAAAAGGAATTAGTAATGTATCAAAAATATCAGTAGTTAATGGTGAAAAAGGATTAGCAGATGCAGTAAGTATTGGTGCAGCATCAGCTCAAAATGATATGCCTATAATACTTACTAATGAAAATAGTAATATAACTGAAATAAATAATTTATTCAAAGATAAGAAAATAGATAAGTCTTATATAATAGGTGGAGAATACACAGTTTCTAAAAATATAGAAAGCAAACTTAAAAATCCACAAAGAATATCAGGTAGTACTAGAAATGAAACAAATGCGAAAGTAATAAAAGAGTTTTATAAAGATTCTAGTATAAGCAATCTATATGTAGCTAAAAATGGAATCAATAAACAAGATGATTTAATAGATGGTTTATCTGTTGGAGTTTTAGCTGGAAAAACTAAATCTCCTGTGATATTAGTAGGAAATTTACTAGACTATAGTCAAAAAGAACTATTTAAAACTATGAGATTTAAATCAGTGACACAAATTGGTGGAAATGGAAATGAAAATTCATTTAAACAAATCAAAGATATAGCTTAATAATTTGAAAAAAAGATATCTCAAAATAAAAATTTTAATTATCTCCTTTTATGTGGGATAATTATTCTCAAAGATAATTCAGTAGGATTAATTAGCCTAATTTTAAAGGAGTTGAACTCAAAATTTGATTAGAAAAAATCAATTTTGAGGCAACTCCTTCTTTTTTATTTATTATCTATTTTAACTCTTACTTTATTTTAAATTAATATTTTTAATCAGTTCCCAATCTCTTAGCTATAACTTGTTGTGCTATATTAACAGCATGGTCAGATATTCTTTCTAGATTACTTATTACGTCTAAATAAATAACTCCATTTTCTATACTACATAGGTTGTTATTCAATCTATACATATGATTAGCTCTACAAGATTTCTCCATTATATCAACTTGCTCTTCAATTTTTATAACCTTACAAGCTAAATCCACATCATCAGTTCTCATTGACTCTAAGGCATAAGTATAAGCTGAAACAACTTTATTGTACATAACATCAAGTTCAGCTTGTCCTTCTTCAGAGAAAGAAATATTTGAATCTATTGCAACTTGAGATAGTTCAGCTATATTTTTAGCATGGTCACCAATTCTTTCTATATCATTAACTGTATTAAATAAGGTATCTACAACTTCTCTAGAATCATCATCCAAAGGTGCCTTTGAAAGTTTAAGCAAGTAATTTAAGATAGCTTTTTGTAAATCATTTATTAGTTTTTCACGTCTGTATGTCTTATCTATTTTTTCAGTTGAATGTTCTACTAATGCTTCCATAGATGCATTTAAACTTTCCTTAGCTTTTTCTCCCATACGAAGTGCTTCTTTTATCGTATTGGCAAGAGCTATAGAAGGAGTTTCTATCATTCTATCATCTATATATTTTATAGTCTTAGCTTCATCTTCATCTACATCACCAGCTTTATCAGGAACAAGCTTAATTGCTAGTTTTATGATAATCTTCGTAAATGGTAGAAGTATTAAGACGGATATAATATTAAACAATGTGTGTGTATTAGCTATTTGTCTTGCAACATTACTTGGGTCCCAACTTGTAACTAAATTTACAATTGGTTTATTCAATAACACTAAGAATATTACTGTTCCCAAAACATTGAAGATTAAATGCATCATAGCAGCTCTTCGTGCATTTTTATTAGCACCAATACTTGATAACAGTGAAGTTACACATGTACCTATGTTTTGACCATAAAGAATTGGTAATGCTGCTGCTAATGGGATTAAACCTTCTGCTGCTAATGCAACCAACATACCCATAGATGCACTTGAACTTTGTATTATTGCTGTAATACCAAATCCTAATAATAATCCAAGTAATGGATAGTTACCAAATGTAACAAGTAAATCAGAGAACCCTTGATAGTCTTTTAATGGCTCAACTGCCATTTTCATAAAATCCATACCTGTAAATAATATACCAAAACCTATAAGTATTTCGGCTATATTTTTTATTCTAGGTTTATTTCCAAATAAATAAAGTATAATACCTATACCTAATGCTACTGGAGCCATTCCAGTTAAATCAAAAGATACTAATTGGGCTGTAACAGTAGTACCTATATTAGCACCCATTATAACCCCTATTGCTTGTTTTAAAGTCATTATGCCTGCATTTACGAAACCAACAACCATTACAGTAGTAGCACTTGAACTTTGTATTACTGCTGTAACTCCTGTACCTACTAAAACTCCCATAAATAGATTACTAGTAAGTAATTTTATTATCTTTTTTAATTTTGTCCCAGCAGATTTTTGAAGACCTTCTCCCATAAGGTTCATACCATATAAGAACAGCCCTAATCCACCCATTAGACTTATTATAATGTTCAAATTATTTCCTCCTTGTAAAGAGATTACTGTATTTAAAAATTTTATAACCTATTGTATTTTATCAAATTATAGGAGTAGTAATGTTAAATCCATGTTAAATATTAAAAAATGATTAAGTTTATGTTAAATTTTTGTGTTATTAGCATATTTTTGTATTATTTTTTCTGAACATTTTATGCCATCTACTGCTGCTGTTACTATTCCACCTGCATATCCAGCACCTTCACCACAAGGATATAAATTTTTAATACTTATTGATTCCAAACTGTTTTCATCTCTTACTATTCTTATTGGTGATGATGACCTAGTTTCTACACCTGTTAAAACTGCATCATGCATTGCAAATCCATTTAATTTTTTATCAAGAGATATAAATGCTTCTCTCATAGTTTCTACCACAAAACTAGGTAAACATTCATTCAAATTTGTAAGCTTGTATCCAGGCTTATATGATGGTTCAACACTTCCTAAATTTTCAGAAGTCTTATTATTGATAAAATCTCCAACAAGTTGAACTGGTGCATTGTAATTTTTCCCACCTAATTCAAAAGCCAATTTCTCATATTTTTGCTGAAAATGAACACCTGCTAGCGGATTATCACTATCAAAATCTTCTGGAAGTACATTTACTAAAAATGCACTATTCGCATTTATTTTATCTCTTGCATGCTCGCTCATTCCGTTTGTGACTATTTCAAAATCATTTGATGCAGATGCTATGACACTTCCTCCTGGACACATACAAAAAGTATATGCTGTTCTTCCATTTGAGACATGCTCTATAAGTCTATAATCAGCAGCTCCTAGCCTAGGATGATTATAAAATTCCTTATACTGTGCTTTATTTATCAAATCTTGAGGATGTTCAATTCTAGCTCCTATTGCAAATGGTTTCTGAGTTATTTTTACACCTCTTGAATGCAACATCTCATAAGTATCTCTTGCACTATGCCCAACAGCTAATATAACTGCATCTGTATCTATTTTTTCACTATTATTTACAACTACAGATCGTATAGAATTATTTAATACAACTATATCTGTCACTTTTGAATCAAATTTAACTTGTCCACCCAGATTTATTATTTCATTTCTTATATTTTTAACTACACTTTTTAATATATCTGTACCAACATGTGGCTTATGTGAATATAATATTTCATCTGGTGCTCCAAACTGAACTAATTCTTCTAGCACTTTTCTACATCGTATATCTTTTATTCTAGTTGTGAGTTTCCCATCTGAAAAAGTTCCTGCTCCACCTTCTCCAAATTGAACATTTGAATTATTTTTAAACTTTCTAGTTGTCCAGAAATCACTTATATCCTTGGTCCTACTATCAACATCAAGACCTCTTTCAAGTATAATTGGTTCATAACCCATTTGAGCCAAAATAAGACCTGCAAATAAACCAGCTGGCCCACTTCCAATTACTAAAGGTCTATTATTTAATTTTTTATGTCCCATAGCTACATTTACATATTTTACATCTTTTATTTTTGTTACATCTTTTATTTTTGAGTTGAGTATTTTATCTTCATCTCTGACTTCTACATCTACAGAATATACAAATTCCATTTTTCCTTTTTTTCTAGCATCTATAGATTCTTTATATATACTATATTTTATTAAATTTTTTTCTTTTATTCTTAATTTCTTAAGTACAATATCTTTTAATAAAGATATATCTTTATCGATTCCAAGTTTTATATTAGATACCCTTAACATATTGTTTTCCTCTCTTAGATTGTAATATAAAAAAGCTAGGGTTACTCCTAGCTTTCTACAAATATAACTTCTATATTCTCTTTTACTAGATTTTCTACCCAAATTTCGTCTAGCACAAATTTCTTTATCTTGTCTACAATAAATTCCTTGCCTAAATCTTTTTTTAGATTTTTTACTAAAACCATTGCTTCAACTGATTTATTCAATCTTTCAACGTATAAAGAATTAACTTTAATTAATATAACCCTTAATTCACATATATATAACTCTTCACTACCTAAAGTGATTTCATCATCGTATTTATATACACTAAATTCATATATGTTTTCATATGGTGTTATATTTTCTATACCAATAAACTCCATTAACTTATCCTCTTTTAGTTATAAGGCCTCTTATAACTTTCATGTTATTAAATACCTTTTCCAAGAAGTTTTCTGCTTCTTCATTATCCAAAAGATTTATTTCAAGATTTTCATTTTCTACAATACCTTTTGATTTGCAGTACTCTTTAGCAACTTCTACTAGTTCATTTTTTCTATCCATAGATAAATCGAACTCTTTATAGTCTATTATTATATATTGTTTAGTATCAGGTGATACACCATTATTATATCCTATTTCTATATGATAAATAACTGCATATATTTCTTCTCCGTCGTATACAGGTACTGCTGGGTTAGATTTTATAAAGTTTGTTGATACAGCAATTGCATTTCCTAAACTAAGACTCATTATTAATACCTCTTTCTACACATTATACATATATTATACTATAAATTCTTTATCTATGACTTAAAGCTTTTTATAATTAATTAAGATATTTTTAAATCTTTGTATCTTTTTCCTAACGTACTAGAGCTTATATCATATTTTTTTGATATTTGTACTTGAGTTATAGGTTGTCCTGCTTCTTTCTTGACATAGTATTCGACCGCAGCTGCCCAACCATTTTCAGCTCCTTTTATATTTTCATGACTTTTCTTATATTCATTCCAGAACTCTATACATGCATCTATATTTTCTTTTTCCACATTTTCTTTAAGAGTACCTAAAACTTTACATTCTACTTCAGCCAATTCACCTTCTGAATTAGCTTTTTTATTATTATTTATATCTCTTTCTCTTTTTAAATATTCAGCTATACTTGGGTCTAAGAGCTGTTGTATATATTTGTATAATACATGTGTATGATAAATTAAGAACGTCTTCATATCTTTATATAAGTCTTTATATTGATTAAATAAGTTCATAACATCATTTAAAATTATATCTTTAACTTCATTTGATATACTTATAGTTACATCTATTAATATATTAGTTCCTTCAACATCAATTATTCTAGCTATCATACAACTTCCGATTTTAAAGCTTCTTAGAAGTTTTACATCTTCTGTATAAAGTTCTTTCCCACTTAAACAGTCTCTTAAAACTATTTTTCCTGTAGAAATTTCTTTTACTTCGTAAATGCTTACATATGATTCAAATAAACTTTTTAATATTGCGATTTCTGATTGACTTAGGTTTGCACCATTCTCTTCAAGAAACCCAACTGTCATAACCTTTTTATTTTCCATTATGTGGTCTTGTATTAAATACGTATTAAAAAATCTTTCGAACTTTTCATTTACAGTATCATTTTGCATTATATAAAACATTTCCTTAGCTTTTTCACATTCATCTTTGAATTTATCATGTCTTGAATAATCGTATAATTTTGAATATAAATCTGTATATTGCTTTTGTGAAAGTTCAGTTTTTCTGCTTGCTCTTTCTGAAACAATATCTTTATTTAAACAACATTTCTTGTATTTTTTGCCACTTCCACAAGGGCATAGCTCATTTCTCCCTAACAATATGACTTCCACTCCCTTATTATTAAATTAAAGTACAATTTGTTATTATACCATTTTTTTATCAATCAATCTATAGTATAAGCAAATATTATCTCAAATTCACTTATATTTTGGTACAATATATTCACTTTAATTAGGATTTCGATAAAATCACTATCAATCCCTCTTGCAGAAATGGATTATCGTAAAACTAATTCTTCTATAAAGCTTTATGAATTGATAATAGTTTTTTACTTTATCTATTCTTTTTTGTTATGTGACTCTAATTGTCATTTTACATTCTACAAGATTGTTTTTTTCTTGTTTATATTCGTTTGAAATATTTTGAGCATCAAGATTACTTGTTTTTAGTTTATTAATTTCTATTTTTTCAATTTTATTATTTAACTTTAGGTTCTTCATTACACCTTCAAGTTTCAACACATTCTCAAGTTGACCATTAACTTTTACTTCTAAATTAGTTTGTTTTTTATTATGATTGTCTAAGCTATTTTCTTGATTAATGTATTCCACATTCACAATATTTCTCAATTCATTTTCTACTAATAACACTATATCTTTATGTGTTTTTTTATCTAAAAATGAATTATTAAAATTATTTTTTAATTTTGTATTACTATCTAATTCAACATTTTTTACATATCTATCATCTTCATGTTTATTATCCTTAATTCTATAATTATCTTGTCGCTTTATTTCATTTGCTATATTTTGTTTTTCTTTCTTCAAATTAGTTAGATTATCTTCTAGAGGTCTGGATATTACATTAACTACTAATACAACAATTAATATTAGCAGTATTTTTATCAGATTTTTTTCTCTCTTATTTAATTTCAAAATTAATCACCTGTCTAACTTTTTATTCTAAATTTATAATATTCTCCATCTCTTATAATACTGTCTATATAGTAATATTTTATGTAATTTATTTTTTTTAAACTATCTAAAATATCTAGATTATCACATATTCCTTCTATCTCCATTTTGTTTTTATCTATAGATATTTTAGTAATGTTATCTGTACCAACTATTTCATATATTTTTTTAATTTCATCAAGCTTTATTTTAGAAAACTTTTCTTTTGTTTCTTCTAGCTTTGGTACAGTATATTTCGATTCAGTTATGGATTTATTGTTACTTATATAATTTTCTAATTCATTTATAGATTTCATATACATAAACATTTTTAGTGAAATGCATGTTAAAATTAAGATTATTGTTATCTTATAGATTTTATTGTATTGCTTAGTTTCTTTAAATCCATTAGAAAAATTTATTGTTTTATAAGTTTTCATTTAAATAATCATCCCTATACTGCTTATATAAGTTATACTAGTATCCCTTAAATCCTTATCAAAATTATTTTCCACCCTTACTTTATTTTTTAATTTCAATGGATTTACTTCAAGAATTTTTTCTGTATCTTTAAAATACTCATCTATAAAACAGTTTTCTATACCATAATAGTAAACATATTTAAATTTACTTATTAATTTTTTTACTGAGTCATAGGATTTTATTTCTTTTGATAATAGATATGTCTCTTCTATTTTTTTATTTTTTGTTATGTTTATAATAAATTGATTCTTTTTACACTCTATAAACACTCCATCTTCTATGAAATTATCTATTAAATTTAGACTTATAAGTTTTTGTAATATATCAAAATTTATGTTTATCGCTTTTGGGTTCATATTTAGACTTTCTGAAATGATTTTAATTACTTTGATAATATTTTTAGGAAAAAGAATTACTTGTATATTTAGCTTATCCTCACTAGAGTTTATAATTTTATATTTTATTGAATAGTTATTTATATTTATTGGAATATATTGTGTTATCTCAAATTCTATCATGTTTAATATATCTCTTTTTTTCTTAGTATTCAATATCTCAATATTTCTAATCACTATATCTTGAGTTTGAATATTAAAGTGCAAATTTTTATATGATTTTTTTATATTATTTATCTCATATTTTACTAATTTTACTACGTTTTCTACATATCTACTTTTTTCAATCTCATCAATATCATTTTTAATATTAAAGCTAACTTCTTTTATAATAGATTTATCTATAAATATTTTGTTATAGTTTTTTCTTAAAAATACAACCCTTATATAATCATCATTTATTTCTAAGGTTAAAAATTTTTTAATTATAACCATCTCCTTCTTAGGTAATAATAATTTTTATATTTTTTAATCAAGCTTAATATATTTACATTTACAATTGAATACTAAAAATATCTTTATAATTTGATACTAAAAACGTATAAAATCAAATATTATCTTGGATAAAATTGCTTTGAATTTACATTTACACTTATATCTGTACCATTATCACTTATAACAAGTTCAAACCTACCTGATGTACTTTGAGGAACTGGAACAGTACTTAAATAACCTTTTTCTTTAAGTGATTCTACGCTTAAAGATTCTGCTATATTTTCATCATCGTTAATAGCCATACTAGCCGCGGTTACTATATTAGCTGCATTTGTATAGTCTGCATTCATCTTGGCGCTTTCTTGAACTTTACCATATTTAACTAATACTATACTAGATATAACCCCCAAAATAGTTACTACTACAATCATTTCAACAAGTGTAAACCCTTTTCGTTTTTTATTTATCAATTAAATTTTCTCTCCTTCTTAAAAGTTTTATTTAGTAAAATTTATTTTCATATTAGAAACTAGTAATTGCATCAAACATAGGGATAACCATTGATAAAATAAAAACTCCAACAATCAATCCCATAAATATAATTATTACAGGCTCTACAAATTTCATTATCTGCTCTATTTTATTATTTAATTCATTTTCATAAAATCTGTTTATTACATCTAGACTCTTATCTAGTTTCCCACTTTCTTCACCTGTATTTGCCATTGAAACAAATAACTTAGGAAAAATATTTGCTAGATTCAAAGACTTACCTATACTATTTCCTTTTTTTATATAATTATTAGAAATCTTTAATCTCTCATAAATAAATTCATTATCTATAACACTTGCTGACATGTCTATTGCATCTACTATTTGTATTCCACTACTAAGTAAAATAGACAAGGCTCTTGAAAATCTGGTTGTAGCTACTAGTTGATTAACTCCTTTTAAAAAAGGTATTTTAAATTTAAATGAATTAATTAATTTCTTTAGATTACTATTCATTATAATAAAATAAATAGTTCCTATTAAAATCAATATAAAACTAAGTATTAAATAACCTAGATGATTTGTAACTATTATAGAAATTCCTATTAAAACCTTAGTTATGAAAGGTGGTTCAATCCCATTACTAGCAAAAACCACCTGAAAATTTGGTATCACAAATATAAAGATAAATATTATTGATATTACAGATAATATGATAAGTATCATTGGGTAGATTAAAATAGTTATTATTTTGGTTTTTAATTTATATTCTTTATCGTAATAATTAGATAAATCGCTCATTATTACATCTAAGTTTCCACTAGTTTCTCCTGCTTTTATCATACTTATAAAAAATTTAGAAAATGTTCCTGTGATTTGAAATGATTCTGCTATGGAATTCCCATTTTGAATATGATTTGATATTGTGTTAAACAAATTTTTTACTTTTTTGCTAGATTGTCCTTCAATAATTTGAAATATCTTCGTAATTTCACATCCAGATTCTAGTAAAATACCTATCTCTTTGCAGATTACTCTAAGCTCTTTATTACTAATCTTGTTTAATACTAAATGAATCTTGTCTAAATTATAAAATATACTTTTAGATAATTTCATGTATTATAATTCCTTCCAAATTATATTAATTATAATTAAATAAGCTCAACATTTTCTAATTTAATATGTTAATTTTATTTTGTCTAGATACGATTTACAATCGAGACTCTTAATTAAAATCGATTGTATGAAGTTTGCTTGTACTATTTAATTAAATTATTTCATTTACCACTAAACATTCTTCTAATGTTGTTATTTTTTCATTTATTAGCCTTTTACAGCTATCTTCAAATGTTATCATTCCATTTTTTCTTGCTACTTCTTTAACAATACTAGAATCTTTCATATCCCTTATACATGTTTTTATATCATCATTAATTTCTAAGATTTCATAAATTGCTGTTCTACCAAAATAACCTTTATCATTACATCTCTCACAGCCTACAGCCACTTTAGTATTTACATCTCCACTAAAATCATCTTTTATCATAATCTCATGGCTACAATGATTACAAACTTTTCTAACCAACTTTTGAGATATTACACCTATAAGAGATGCATTTAAAAGGTATGGTGGAATTTGCATCTCCAATAGTCTAGCTATAGAAGATATTGAGTCATTAGTATGCAAAGTGCTTATGACTAAATGTCCTGTTATAGCTGCTCTTACTGCTATCTTAGCTGTTTCAGCATCCCTTATTTCCCCAACCATTATTATATCTGGGTCTTGTCTTAATATAGCTCTAAGACCTACATCAAAACTCAACCCCACTTTTGAATTCACTTGTATCTGACTTATTCCATCCATCTTGTATTCCACTGGATTTTCTATAGTCATTATATTCTTATTTATACCCTTTAAATCATTTAGTAAGGAATATACTGTAGTAGTCTTTCCGCTCCCTGTAGGTCCTGTCACTAATAATATTCCGGCTCTTTTACTTATTATACGATTTATAGAGTTTATCGCTTCTTCTGAAAATCCAAGTTCTGATTTATCTTTTAAAAAAGTATCTCTATTAAGTATTCTCAAAACAATTTTTTCACCATATACAGTCGGAATTGATGAAACTCTAATGTCAATTAAGCTATCATCTAATTTTATGTCTACTCTTCCATCTTGAGGAAGTCTTTTTTCTGTTATGTCCATTGAAGCTTTTAATTTAACAACTGTAGCTAATGCTGGATAAACATCTATTAAAAACTTTGATATTTCTTTTAACTCTCCATCAACTCTCATTCTAACTATCAAATGTTCTTTAAATGGCTCTATATGTATATCACTTGCATTCTCTTTTATAGCTTTCTCTATAAGATTTTCAAATAATCTTTTTGCATAATTTTCATCAAGTTCAAAGTTATTGTAATATTTTTCTATCTTCTCACTTATAAGTTCTCTTCTTTCTTTTTTTAATATAATTTCTTTCCCGGTTGCCAGTCTCAAGTCTTGTAGTGCATATATATCTTCATCTTCTATTTCTACTACTAGATTGTCATCTTGAAATTCTACTGGAAATACATTATACTTTTTTGCAAGTTTTTCTGGTATTAACATTGGTAAACTGCTTTCCTCTAATATAATCTTAATCACCCTTTATATACTTTAATTTATTAGGTATTTTCAGTTTTTTCATAGAGATATTTTCTTCAGCTTTTATACTAACTTTCATTGGATAAGTACTTTGTACACTATCTAAGTATTTACTACCTTTATCTATGTAACTAGATAGTTTATCTTTATCACCAATACATTTTATTTCATATGGTTGTGCTACTGGAACTCCATTTATATTTATATGGCTACCTGCAAGTACAACTTCTGAGTACTGATTAATTCTTTGACCATTTATTTCTATGTATTTTCCTCCATTTGCTTTTAATTCATTTATGACTTTTACTAAGATTTTATTGTAGTCTATGTTATTGGCAATATTTCCTGTTTTTTCATCTATGGCATCTATACTTAATGCTATTCCACTGCCTTTTACATCTGAATATGAAAGACTCTCCCTAAGACTTTCTATTTTAGAAATTTCATCAGAATTCTTTTGATTTTTCTTCATTGAATTAATCTCTTTATCTAATTTATCTTTCTCTTTTGCCAGTTCTTTTATAGATTTTCTTGTTATTCTTATTTCTTTTCTTATTGACTTATCCTTACTTGTATAAACTGTTTCTTCATTTCTATAATCTCTAAATATGGTTCCAACAAGCATACCTAAAATAGTACTTGCTAGTATTATAAACACATATTGTTTTTTCATACTGTATTACTCCTTACAAATTTATTTTTATATGATAATTTTCTTTAATTAAATATTAAACATTTACATATGCTTATTATCTGAACCTCCCCTGACTAAAGTCACAGGGTTCCTGCTTCATAGAATTTTGCATACTAACATATGTCTTACCAATTCTCCACAGGCTATCCCCATAGTTCCTACGGTTCTTACATAAGTTATCTATTTTAAACTGTTATTAGTCTTAATCCTTCTTTTAGTATATTTATACTTGCATTTATATCTCTATTGTAAGTTACATTACAACAAGAGCAAATCCATTCTCTTATATTTAAATTCTTAATTTCCTCATTTTTGTACCCACATTTATTGCATATTTGTGAACTTGCAAAGAATTTACCCACCTTTACAATTTGTCTACCATACCAATTAGCCTTGTATTCTAATTGACGAACAAATTCTGACCATGACACATCAGAAATTAAGCGAGATAGTTTGCGATTTCTAGTCATATTCTTTACTTGTAAATCTTCTATGCAAATAATATCATTCTCTTGTATTAATTTAGTAGATAGTTTTTGTAAAAAATCCTTTCGCTGATTAGCTATATGTTCTTGAAGTCTTGCAACTTTTAATCTTGCTTTATTTCTATTTAAACTACCAATTGTTTTTCTCGATAATTCTCTTTGTAATTTAGCAAGTTTGTTTAATGACTTTAGAAGATACTTAGGGTTTTCTATAAATTGCCCACAACTTGAGATACAAAATTCTTTAATTCCTAAATCTAAACCTATCTGATTATTAGTATTTTCAAATGCATCAATATCTACATCAGTACAACATAATGATACATAATATTTACCACTTGGTTCTTTGGATACAGTAGCATTAAGCATTCTCCCTTGAGGTACTTGTTTATCCCTTACTTTAACCATACCAAGTTTAGGTAATTTTATATATTGACCACAGTACATAATATTTCCGTTTGTGAAGTTTGTTCTATATGAAAATCTATTAGTTTTCTTTGATTTAAATTTGGGAAATCCTGCATTTTCTTTAAAGAATTTTTTATATGCGTTTTCTAAGTCTTTTAAGGTATTTTGTAGTGAAAATTTGTCAGGTTCTTTAAGCCAATCTAATTCTTTTTTTAAATTGGTCAAATCAGAACTGCACTGCTTATAAGTAAAAGTTTCTTTATCATTTTCATAAACTTCTATTTTTTTAGAAAGATATTTATTATATACAAATCTACAACATCCAAAAGTTTTGTTAATTAACTCTTGCTGTTTTTTATTTGGATACATTCTAAACTTATAAGATTTTTCCACTACTATCACCTCACTTTACTTGTTTTTTCTGATTATAACTTTAACAAATATAATTATTTAAAACAAGCATTTTGAAGGTTTTTATATTTATTTCTAAATAACATATGTAAGAACCGTAAGTCTTAACTTTTATCATTTTTGAGGTTGTCGTTCACACAAGTTCGCTACTACCTATGCAGTTATCTTATGAACTTCTTACACTTTCATGCAAGTACAGACTATATCCTATCCTTCGGCATTATCCGTTAAGGTCTACCCACCTCCACTACCAATAGCTTGTAGTGTACTTCCCTCAAGAGGAATAGTCGTTGAAGTCTCTCCTATTCGGAGCTTACCTGCTGATTGCCCATTTTAAAGTATTTAGGGTTTAACCTTATATCATCTAACCAATTTTTTCTACTTTAGTAACTTTCACACTTAGTTTTATCCTTATGTTTTAGCTTGGTTAGCTTTAGGGGTTTCCAGCAATTCAATTAGTATTGAATAGGTTCTATCCTATCTCTACATATAAGTTTTCCTATATACTGACTATTTTAGATACTAACTCATGACTAAAGTCACGAGTGTGCGTAACTATTTTTTAATCAAAGTTATACGTTAAAATTCATCTTTTAGTATATAATATCATACATTATACTTGTGTCCCCACCCTACTAACATTGAATGTATGGGTATATGAGATTTTGCTATAAGTAGTAAAAGTATCAAATTTAATTATATAACTTATACCTTTAATATATATTAAAGCATAATGCCTAGATATAAAGTATAACGCCTAGATAAATAGATATAAACTAATCTTAAAAGTGTATATTGACAATATTTTTACTTAAACACTATCTTTCTGATTAAATACTTCAATTTAAAAACGTTTCAGAATAAATACATATAGATTATTATTGCAAATGTATATTGTAATTTTTTATATTGACAAAAAACATCCAACTGTTTATACTGTACTTGTATATAACAATACAGTTAAAGAGGTGTTTTTTTGAATATAATTATTTCAAATGGTTCTAGTCTACCCATTTATGAACAAATTAAAGAACAGATTAAAGAACAAATCCTTTCAGGAGAATTAAAAGAAAATGAAATGCTACCTTCACTTAGACAGCTAGCAAGAGATTTAAAGATTAGTGTTTTGACTACTACTAGAGCATATAATGAGCTTGAACAAGAAGGTTTTATTATGAGCCGTCAAGGTAAGGGATTTTTCGTTATGTCAAGTAGTTCTGAACTTATTCGTGAACAGTTAATACGAGAAGTGGAATCAAATCTTAATAATGCAATACAAGCAGCACAAAGAGCGTCTATGACAGATAAAGAAATTATAAGTCTTTTGAGATTATTATTGGAGGTGGAAAAAAGTGAATAATTATTTGGAAATAAAGGATGTTAGTAAAAACTTTAATGATTTTAATCTAAAAAATATAAGTTTTACCTTACCAATGGGGTATATAATGGGATTAATCGGCCCAAACGGTGCAGGTAAGACAACAACTATACAATTAATTCTAAATATGTTAGAAAAAGATGAAGGAGAGATTTTAGTTTTTGACATGGACAATGCTAAAAATGAAAATCTTATTAAACAGAATATTGGTGTTGTATTTGATAATATATTTTATGCAGATAATTGGTCAATAAAAGATACTGAAAAAGCTATATCTATTTTTTATAAGGACTGGAATCACGATATTTTTAAAAATATGATAACCAGATTTAATCTACCTCTAAATAAAAAAATAAGTGAATTGTCTAGAGGTATGCAAATGAAACTTATGTTATCATGTGCATTTTCTCATAATGCTAAGTTGCTTATACTTGATGAACCCACAAGTGGACTTGATGCGGTAACTCGTGATGAACTTTTGGAAATTCTACAAGACTACATAAAAGATGGAGATAGAAGTGTATTATTCTCTACTCACAATACTACTGATTTGGAAAAAATTGCTGATTATATCACTTTTATAAATAGTGGAGAGTTATTTTATACTGGAAGTTTGCACGATTTATTAGAAAAGTTTAGATTAATTAAAGGAAAACCAAGGGATTTAACGGATACACTTAAAAGAGATATTATTGGTCTGCGTGAAACAGATATTGGATTTGATGGATTAATTCATACAAATGATACTGTTAAATATAATAACTGTATCATAGATACTGCTACTATTGATGATATAGTTATAAAAGTTAGCAAGAGAGGTGTAATAAGATGACCGATTCAATTAAATTTACTAAACTAGATATTTTTACAATGAAATCTTATTTTAATATGAACTTAGTTTTGTTAGCTGTTATAATGCTTTTTTCATATATGGGCTCATCAACATTAACACTTTATATTACTTGTTCTTGGTTTGTTGCCCTTATGATTTCTAACATTTTTGCTATAGAAGAAAAAAATAACTTAAGTCGCCTATATGGTACTCTTTCGATTAAGTTAAAAGATATAGTTTTAGGTCGCTATATTTTCATTTTGCTTAACTTTGTATTGACAGTATTTATAATTACTATACTTTCAATAATAGTATTATCTTTTAAAAGTAAATCTATTGATATTCAAGAAATTATACTAGGAATAAGTACCTCTTTTTTAGTTTTTTCTGCTATAGTAGGAGTTCAAATACCTATCTTTTTTAAGATGGGATATCTAAAAGCAAGATTTTGGTCATTAATTCCATATATTATTGTATTGACATTAGTCTTAATGACTTCATTGATTGATAAAATATCTTTTGTAATAGATTTTATAATAGGCAATCAAGGTATATTTTCTATTTTGGGGATTATTTCTAGTTTTATTATTTTAGTAGTTTCTTATAAAATATCTTTCTTATTATACAAAAGTAGACGATAGTCCAATGATTAAACATTAAAAATACCTATTTTATCCCTTAGTAAATCTTCTATACATTGCAAAAACTCAATTATAATAAAATTTGTAATTGAGTTTTTGCAAAAATTAGTAGGATAAGATTGTATATTTTATACAAGGATAAAATATCTCTATAAGATTATAATAAATCTATATGTATACAAGATATTAATATTTTACATCTCATTTAATTTTCTTTTTAAATCTTCAACATATTGTATTTGTATTTTTTTTAAATTCATGAATATATAGGATAAAATTTTTATAATAGGATTTTTAACATATATATTTTCTATAAAAACTATTTTAGTTTTTCCATTGTTTTCAAAAAATTCACCTTGCCAATTTCCATAAAAAAATTTATTTTCCATATCAAATTTATAAAGCTTATTTTTAGTTTTTTCTGTAATAGTAAATTTTGTGCTGTTTCCATCCTTATTGTACTCAATAAAAGTACTTCCATCATCTGATATTTCAATTTTACTTATATCACTTCTCCACTCATAATCATGATTGTTTGTAACTATATCCCATACTGTTTCCACATCTGTATCAAAATATGCTGATATCTCAGCTACTCTACATTTTTTCATAGACTCCTCCTATTTTTTATTGGAACCCAAATTTCACTAACATAACTATCTTTACTACTGTCTCCTTCAAAATAAAGTTCAAAATTGAAATCAGCAACTGGTTCATAGCTAGAACATTGGAAAAACTCACTATATATTTTTACCCATAAGTTTTGAATAGAATTTGGCATGGCACCTGTACACTTGAAAATAGCCCATTTATGAGAAGGTATTGTAAATGAGGTAAATTCATCATTTTTAGATTTTTCATCTGTCTCAACAGCTGCATAATAATTAAATAATTGTTTGTTTTGTGAAACTGCCATTTCATCTATTCCTAAAATCCCACCTTCGGTAACAGTGTTTTCTTTCGCATAAGAAATTAATTCTCTATATAAACTACTCTTAAACAATTCTTGCCAAAACTTTGGTATTTGCTTTCTAAATACATCTTCATCTTTAGAAAATTGTTTCTTTAAAGCAATTACTGAAAATTCTCCCTTATCAACAATTTTATAATCTAAAGTATTTCCTCCATCTAAAGATATCTTTAATGTTATCTTACTAAATGACTTTAGATTTAAATTTCCCTTTCTAGCAATAGATGGTGTTATCCCATGAAATCTAACAAATGCTTTAGTAAAGCTTTCTGCTGTTTCGTAACCATATTTAAATGCTATGTCTATGATTTTACTATTTGAAGTAGTTAATTCAAGCCCAGATAAAGTTAATCTTCTATTCCTAATATATTCACCAACAGAGATACCTACTAATACACTAAACATTCGTTGATAATAAAAAACTGACATATTTGTATACCTTGCTAAATATTCATAATCTAACTTTTCTAAAATATTTTCTTCAATATAATCAATAGATTGTTGTAATCCTTCTAGCCATTGCATTTCATATGTACCCCCATATTTTATAATAAATTCTCTAAATTTTCTTGTCTTTTTGTGCAAAGATTTATCTGTTTAAATTATAGCAAAAAACAGCAAACTTCCATAGCTTCAAAGCTATATCAGTTTGCTGTTGATTATATATACTAGTTAATATTAATTTTAAACAGACATATTTTATATATTTTCCTCATACTTTGAGATTCTCTTAACTAATTCATCTCTCAATTTTCCTACTTCATCAAATCTCATGTTAGGGCTATAGTAGCTTTCTATAATATCATGTTTTGATTTAGCTCTTTTAAGATTTAAAATTGACCAACAAATTAAGTCATCTAAAACTTTTTCATCAAATTTAATATCTTCTTCGTATTTAAGTAATTTTTCTCTATTTAAAAATTGATTTAAATCAATTGTATCTTCATCTTTAAAAGTACTACTTATAGTTATTCCTATATCTAAATCAGTTAATAATATAGTTTCAATTTTTTCAGGAATAAGTGGATAGTGATAAACTTCTACATTCAAACCTTTCTCAATAGCTTTTTTATACACTTTACTCAAAAGTGTAGTTTTTCCAGCGCCTATTTCTCCTGATAAATAATAAACCTTACCTACATCCTTTAAAATATGTTCTGTATAATCTAAACATCCTACAGGAGTTATCCCTGAGCCAAATAAATGCTTTTCTTTCTTTAATTTTCCTGTGCTATCTACTCCATCAAATAATCTTTTTATAAATTCTTCTGTAACTAAATTTACTTTTCCATAGTCCATACAGTCAGAATATTTTTCCTCTATGTCTCTAAAGATTGGCTCTGCTGATTTCAAAAATTTGAATGCTCTTTTAAAAGCATTACTAATATCTTTGTCATAGTTTGAAATTTCTTGTCTATTTTTTTCTAATTCCTCTGTATTCCAGTAATCTCCTAAATTAATTATCTCGTCTAAAGCACCTGGGAGTTTAGGGTCTACAGTATGTGGAGCAGTTGCATCCATAAGTACCACGCCTAGTTTCTTTATAACTACACCATCCAACGAACTTGGATCAGAGGGACAATGATATAATTCAATATCATATCCTCTATGCAAAAATTCTTTATAAATTTTTTTCATTAATGAAGATTTTCCTACTCCAGGTCCACCCTTTAAACAAAAAACTCTATTTACATTTTCAGGAATTATATAGTCAAAAAAAGAATATGAGCCTTGTGATGTGTTTCCGCCTGGAAATGCCTTTTTTATCTTTCCTTCCATATTAGCGCCTCCTCTTAATTTACCATACCTCTTAATTAAGATATTAATATTATACGAGTTTTGTTACAGCTTTATGCTTTTGGTAATTATAAAACTTATCATCTAGCAGTGACAATCACTTATTTTACTTAATTTCAATCTATTATTATACTCTAATTTAGGTTTTGTCCAAAACTATAATAAAACTGCCTATATTGTGGCGTAATTGTCTGTATTGCTTAAATCTAATTGTCTCAATTGTTATTTTATGTTAAAATAAAATTAAAAAATACATCTGTTTTTCTTCAGAAATGGGTGAAATTCCCTATCGGCGGTAAAAGCCCGCGAGCCTTATGGCATAATTTGGTCAAATTCCAAAGCCGACAGTAAAATCTGGATGGTAGAAGAAAATAGTATATGAGTACCTTTATGTAATTTTACATGAGTAATCTATACAAATCCTTCAACTACCGTATTTATTCATGAAAATAAACATATTCTAAGGTACCTAAGATATAGGTGCTTTTTTGTTGTTTATTTTGCAACTATACTGTACTTATAAAACAAAATCTACTATGTAAAAGATTGGGGTGTTATCAGTGAAACAAAAATGGATAGTACTAATTATCATCTGTATTGGTGTATTTATGTCTACTCTTGATGGAAGTATACTAAATATCGCAAATCCTACAATTGCTGCTGACTTTAAAATTAATATGTCGCAGATCCAATGGGTAGTCACAGCTTATATGTTGGTTGTAACAGCTACTATGTTGTTTTTTGGAAAGCTCGGTGATAAGGTAGGTTCAAATTATCTATATACGTTAGGATTTTTTATATTTACAATAGGTTCCTTTCTATGTAGTATATCTAATAGTCTAGTAACATTGATTTTATCAAGAATATTTCAAGCAATTGGAGCAAGTATTTTAATGGCAACTGGACTTGGTATAGTTTCTAATGCATTTCCAGCAAATGAGAAGGGAAAGGCTATAGGAATTACTGGTGCAGTAGTTGGTATAGGAAATATGAGTGGTCCTGTAATTGGTGGAATACTTTTAGAACACTTTGGATGGCCTTCTATTTTCATCATCAATATACCTATTGGTATTATAGCAGTCCTTCTTGGGATAAAATTTCTACCAAAACCTATTTTAGATGAACAAAACAAAAGTTTTGATATCCCAGGCCTTCTATTATTTGCATCTTGTACCACACTTATCTTGCTTGCAATGAATGGAGAAGGAAATACAAAATGGTATCTAGGAATAATAGCAATTATAGCATTTTTATTGTTAGTATTAAGAGAGATAAAATTTGAACAAAGTTTTATTGATTTACCTTTGTTTAAAAATAGAAATTTCACTGTGGGAAATATTATTGGAATAGCTTGTTATTTCCCTCAAATGGCAGTATCTTTCCTACTTCCTTTTTATCTAGAGCAACTAAAAAATTTATCTCCTATGATGGCTGGTTCTGTCATGACGGTTCATCCGCTTATTATGGTACTTATAGCACCTATTGCAGGCTCTCTTTCTGACAAACATGGTGCAAAAAATATTCTAACTGTATCTTTTTCATTTATGACTGTTGCTCTGGTTGGAATGGCACTTTTAAAAGCAGATTCTCCATTATATCTTTTGATTCTATGCTTAATTATCTTTGGCTTTGGATTAGGCTCTTTTAGTTCACCAAACAATAGTATCATCTTGGCAGATGTTCCACCTCAAAAGCAAGGATATGGAGGAAGTTTTCTTGCAACAGTTCGTAATTTGTCATTTGCTCTTGGAACAGCCTTTTTCAGTAGTTTCTTTGCACAAAGACTTACATATCATCAAAAGTCTACAAGTCACACACTTGCTTATGTTTCAGCTAGTAATCAATCTTACTGGATTGCAGCAGCAGTATGCTTTATAGGACTTATACTTACAATTTTCTTTATGAAAAAGACAGAAAAAGCTACTTCTTAGTCAATATTTATTGCTGATTATATAAATCACTAAATCTTTAAAGAAACTAATTTATACTAATTTATATTAATTTTATTAATTCTAACAATAATTACTGATATCTATTGTTTATAAACAACAAGGATGCCACAAAATATCAGTTAAAAATATTTTGAGGCATCCTTTATTTGATTTTAATATATATAACACTTAAGATTAATCTACTGTTATTTCATATCCATGTTGATTGTATTGCTTTACAATTTCTTCCCAAAGTTCTTCAACACCAGTCTTTTTTAGTGAAGAAACAGGGATTACTTTTTCACTACTCTCCATTTGCAATTTCTTTCTTATAATACTTATATGCTTTTGATATTGTCCTCTAGATATTTTGTCTGCCTTAGTTGCAATAACCACACAGTTATATCCAAAGTGTTTTATCCATTCATACATAAGTTTATCATCTGCTGTAGGTTCATGTCTAATATCTACAAGTAGGAATATAGAGCATAGCTCTTGTCTACTTTCTAGATATCGTTCCATTATCCCCCCCCATTTCTCTTTTTCAGATTTGGCTATTTTAGCATACCCATATCCTGGAAGGTCTACAAAATAAAATTCGTTATTTATAAGATAGAAATTTATAGTTCTAGTTTTTCCTGGTGTTTGACTAGTTCTAGCAAAGTTTCTTCTATTAAGTAATGTATTTATTATTGATGATTTTCCAACATTTGACCTACCAGCTAGTGCTATCTCTGGTATACCTTCTGCTGGATACTGTGATTTATTCACAGCACTCATAGTTATCTCTGAACTTCTAATTTTCATTTTTTTCACCACTCTTTAATAAAGCTTGTTCTAATACTTCATCCATATGCTCTACAAGCACAAACTCCATCTTCTCTCTTACATTTTCTGGTATTTCATCTAAATCAGCTTCACACTCTTTAGGAATTAATACTTTTGTTATACCAGCTCTATGAGCTGCTAATAGTTTTTCCTTAACTCCTCCTACAGCTAACACTCTACCTCTTAAAGTTATTTCTCCTGTCATAGCTATATTACCTGGTACAGGTCTTTTAGTAAGTGCTGAAATCACTGCAAGTGCCATAGTTATACCAGCTGATGGACCATCTTTTGGAACAGCACCTTCTGGAATGTGTATATGAATATCATTAGTTTTATAAAAATCAGGGTCAATATCAAACTTGTCCACTATTGATCTTATATAAGAAATACCTGTCTTAGCAGATTCTTTCATAACATCTCCTAGTTTTCCAGTTAATACAATTTCACCCTTTCCTTTAAGCACATTTACCTCTACTTCAAGAGTAACTCCACCAACTGCTGTCCATGCAAGTCCATTTACAAGCCCTATTTGAGGATTAAGCTCTGCAAGTTGGTATTTAAACATATCTTTTCCAAGATATTTTTCTAAGTCAGACTTATTTACAATAACTTCTTCAAGTGTTGGGTCCTCAACGTATTTTTTTGCAACTTTTCTACAAACTTTACCAATAGTTCTTTCTAATGTTCTTACTCCAGCTTCTCTTGTATAATGATTTATTATGCTTCTTAAAGTTTCATCATCCATTTTTACAAAATTCTCTTTTAAAGCATGTTCTTTAATTTGTTTTGGAAGTAAGTATTTTTTTGCTATATTTAATTTTTCTTCTTCTATATATCCAGATACTTCTATTACTTCCATTCTATCCAATAATGGTCTTGGAATATTGCTTAAACTATTTGCTGTTGTAACAAACAATATCTTTGATAAATCAAAAGGTATTTCTAAATAGTGGTCCACAAAATCCTTATTTTGCTCTGGGTCCAAGACTTCTAGCATAGCTGAAGCTGGGTCACCTTTATAATCTGCTGCCATTTTATCTATCTCATCAAATAAAAATACAGGATTTTTAGTCTGAGCTTCTTTTACTCCATTAATTATTCTTCCTGGAATAGAACCAACATAAGTTCTTCTGTGACCTCTTATTTCAGCTTCATCTCTAACTCCACCTAAAGATATTCTCACAAATTTCCTATTTAACGCTCTAGCTATTGATTTTACTATAGATGTTTTTCCTGTACCTGGAGGTCCAACTAGACATATTATAGGGCCTTTAAGTGATTTAGCAAGAGTTCTTATAGCTAAATACTCTAATATTCTTTCTTTAACCTTCTCCAACCCATAATGGTCTTCATCTAATATAGCTTGTGCTTTAACTATGTCTAGTTTATCCTTCGTTTCTTTGTTCCATGGTAGTGAGAATATAGTATCTAAATAATTTCTACTTACAGATACATCTGGAGACATTGAAGATATCTTTGAAAATTTATCAATTTCTTTTTCTATTTTCTCTTTAGTTGTCTTAGGTGCTTTTATTTTTTTAAGCTTTTCTCTATACTCATCTGCTTCAGAATTTATGTCTTCTTCCTCGCCTAATTCCTTTTGTATAGCTTTTAATTGCTCTCTAAGATAGTATTCTTTTTGAACTTTATTCATTTGTTTTTTAACTCTTAAAGTTATCTTTTTTTCTATTTTCAATATGTCTATCTCTTCTAGTAATATAGAATAAATCAGTTCAAGTCTTTTCTTAATATCAAATTCTTCTAGTATTTCCTGCTTCTGACTTGATTTTAGGTAAATATTTGCAGCTATTGTATCTATAAATCTATCTACATCTTCTATATCAGCTAAAGATATTAATATTTCTGGTGATACTCTATTTCCAATATTTATATACTCTTCAAAAGCATCAAATACATTTCTTACAAATGCTTCAATTTCAACTTCTGTTTCACTATCTAAATTATCACTATCAAAAACAATTTCTTCTATTACTGCTCTAAAATATCCTTCTTCTTGCTCTATTTTTTTAACTCTACCTCTTGATACACCCTCAACCAAAACACGAACTGTATCTCCTGGTAATTTTATCATTTGTTTAACTTTACAAATTGTTCCTACATGATAAAAATCCTCTTCACCAGGTTCATCAACATCTGCTTCTTTTTGAGATGTTAAAAATATAAGCTCTTCATCCATCATAGCTTGATCTAAAGCCTTAAGAGATATTTCTCTTCCTATATCAAAATTTAATATCATATATGGAAATATTGCTAATCCTCTTAAAGGGATTAATGGTAATTCATGATCTATTTTAGTATAATTTTGTTCCATCAACATTACTCCTTTTCTAGTCTAATTATTTTGCAGTCTTTATTATATATTTACACAAGTTAACTTTCAACATTAATGATAACTTCTTGGTATATTATATTATTATTTTATTATGATATAATATTAATGTTAGTATACTTAGATGTTATTTATCTTTTGGAGGTTTCTATTATGTTGAAATTGTTTTTAACCTTTTTAAAAATTGGTGCGTTTACATTTGGTGGTGGATACGCTATGGTTCCTCTTATACAAGATGAACTTGTAAACAAACAAAAACTTTTAGAGCAGGAAGAATTTATCGATTATCTATCCATAGCTCAAAGTTATCCTGGAGTACTAGCTGTCAATATCTCTGTATTATTGGGATATAAGCTTTATGGTATACCAGGAGTTCTTATATGTACCCTCGGCTCTGCTCTACCGTCATTTTGTATAGTCTTAGTATTGTCATATCTATATTTTAAAAATTCCTCATCTAAAATTTTAGATGGATTTTTTAAAGGAGTCGCGCCTGTTGTAATAGCTCTTATATTGTATTCTTTTACAAGCATGTTTAAGAAACTGCCAAAGTCTAAAACTAACATACTACTATTAATTATAGCAGTTTTATCTGTTGGTGTATTCAATATAAGTCCTATTTATTTAATAATTGGAGGAGGTGTATATAGTCTATGTCAGAAATAACACTACTCTTCTTAATATTCCTTAAAATAGGAGCATTTAGTTTTGGTGGTGGGTATGCTATGTTACCATTTATTCAACAAGAATTTATATCTAAATACCACCTTATAACTAATCAAGAATTCTTAGATTTACTTGCTATATCACAATCTACACCAGGTCCTGTAGCAATAAATAGTGCTACATTTGTAGGATTTAAAACCGCTGGTTTTTTTGGTTCTCTATCTGCAACTATCGGGGTTACAATATTTGCATTAGTAGGTTTAACTATTATATCAAAGTTATTTGCTAAGTTCAAAAATAATAAAAAAGTAGAAAATTTATTAATGGTACTTAGACCAATTACTCTAGGTTTTATCCTGTCAGCCGCTTTTTCATCTGCAAAAGAAGTTAGTTGGGACTTATATGGAATAATCGCATTTGTAGCATCATTCTATCTTCTATATAAAGGAAAAATTGGCTCTATTGCAATTGTATTCGTCTTCGGTATTATAGGTATTCTACTCACATTTCTATGATAATAATATCTAATTTCATATTAGCATAAAAAAAGGAGCCTTTTAAAGCTCCTTTTCATCATCTTATGCACTTTCCTCTTGATCCTTAAGTACTATGATAGGATTTACTGAGTCTTCGTTCACAGATTTCTCTGTTACTATAACCTTCTTTATATTATCTCTAGATGGTACTTCAAACATAGTTTCCATCATTACACTTTCAACTATACTTCTAAGCCCTCTAGCTCCTGTATTTCTTTCTATCGCCTTTTTAGCTATTGCACGAAGAGCATCTTCTTCAAATTCTAGCTCAACATCATCTAACTCTAATAATTTCTTATATTGTTTTACTAGAGCATTTTTAGGTTGTTGTAGTATTTGCATTAGTGCATCTTCATCCAGTAATTCTAAAGTAGCTAAAACTGGTATTCTTCCTATAAATTCAGGTATTATACCATACTTTAATAAATCCTCTGGAAGTACTTTTTCATATAACTTCCCTAAATCTAATTCTTTTTTACTTTCTATCTTAGCTCCAAATCCTAGTGTCTTATCTCCACCACGTTTTTGGATTATTTTTTCTAGCCCATCAAAAGCTCCACCTAATATAAATAATACATTAGTAGTGTCTATCTTTAAAAATTCTTGATGAGGATGCTTTCTTCCACCTTGTGGCGGAACATTTGCAACAGTACCTTCTAATATTTTTAAAAGAGCTTGTTGAACACCCTCTCCACTAACATCTCTAGTTATAGACGGATTTTCAGATTTTCTTGCAATCTTATCTATCTCATCTATATAGATTATACCTCTTTCAGCTTTTTCTATGTCAAAATCAGCAGCTTGAATAAGTTTTAAAAGTATATTTTCAACATCTTCTCCAACATATCCAGCCTCTGTTAGTGATGTAGCATCTGCCATTGCAAAAGGTACATTTAAAGTTCTAGCTAAAGTCTGTGCTAATAACGTCTTACCAGAACCTGTAGGTCCTAATAAAAGTATATTACTCTTTTGGATTTCTATATCCTTGCTACTAGACTTTTTACTATATATTCTCTTGTAATGATTGTAAACAGCAACTGATAAAGCCTTTTTAGCTTTTTCTTGACCTATTACATAATCATTTAAGATATTCATCATTTCTTTTGGTTTTGGTAAAGATGTAGTATCTTCATCTATAGTATCTTCTATTTCTTCTTGAATAATTTCGTCACAAAGTTCAACACACTCATCACAAATGTATACATTTGGACCTGCAATTAATCTTCTTACTTGATCTTGATTTTTACCGCAGAATGAACACTTTAATTGTCGTTTCTCTTCGTATTTAGACATATTAACACCTCTCTCTATCTACGGTCTCTTTGTAAATACTTCATCTATTAAACCATATTCTTTGGCTTCTGATGCACTCATGAAGTTATCACGTTCAGTATCCATTTTGATTTTCTCTAATGGCTGACCAGTTCTTTCAGATAATATTTCATTTAAAGTTTCTTTTATTTTTAAAATTCTCTTTGCGTGAATTTCTATATCTGTCGCTTGACCTTGAGCCCCACCTAATGGTTGATGTATCATTATTTCACTATTTGGTAGTGCTAGTCTTTTCCCTTTTGCTCCTGCTGCCAACAAGAATGCTCCCATAGAAGCAGCCATACCTATACATATAGTACTTACATCTGGTTTGATGTATTGCATAGTATCATATATAGCCATTCCAGAAGTTATACTCCCTCCTGGAGAATTTATATATAAATGTATATCTTTGTCTGGGTCTTCAGCTTCTAAAAATAATAGCTGTGCTACTATAAGCCCTGCTGTGGCATCATTAACTTGATCTCCTAAGAAGATTATTCTGTCCTTTAATAGTCTAGAGAAAATATCATAAGATCTTTCTCCTCTTCCTGTTTGTTCAACAACTACAGGTACTAATGCCATGGTTTCATACCCCCTTTATTCTATATAATTTACAGTAGCTTTTTTAAGCTACTGTAAATTATTTTACGCATTTAACTAAATTATATTTGCACAACATTATATACTAAACATTCTATAACGTCAACTATATTAGTTATAGCGATTACTTTATTAAGCTATTGTTGCACTTTCAACTAATAAGTCTATTGTCTTTCTTACTTTTATTTGTCCTTTTATATCTTCCTTATCAGCATCTCTTAAAGTAGTTTCTATTTTTTCTACTTCCATATTGTAAGCAGAAGCCATTTTTTCTAATTCAGCTTTAAATTCTTCTTCTGTTGCTTCAATTCCTTCAGCTTTAGTTATTGCTTCCAATACTAGAGAAGATTTAACTAATTTTTTAGCATCTTCTTTTCTTTCTTCTCTTAATTCTTCCATAGTTCTACCAGTCATCTCTAGTAATTGTTGTAATCCAAATCCTTGATATTGTAATTGGTAGTTAAGTTCATTTAACATATTATCTATTTGATGCTCTACCATAACTTCTGGTATTTCTATTTCTGTATTTTCAGCAACTTTTTCTACTACTGAATTTCTAATTTCTGCATCTGCTTTATTTTTAGCTTCTTCTTCTAATTTAGCTCTTACATCTGCTTTTAATTCATCTAAAGTATCAAATTCACTAGTATCTTTAGCAAATTCATCATCTAATGTAGATAATTCTTTTACTTTTACATCATTTACTTTTACGTTAAATACAACTGGCTTTCCAGCTAAATCTTCTGAGTGGTATTCTTCTGGGAAAGTAACATTAACTTCAACTTCTTCACCAGCTTTTTTACCTACTAATTGCTCTTCAAATCCTGGTATAAATGTATTTGAACCTATAACTAAGTTATAATTTTCACCTTTACCACCATCAAAAGCTACACCATTGTCAAAACCTTCAAAGTCTATTATAGCTGTATCGCCATCTTCTAAAGCTTTGTCTTCAACACTTACTAATCTAGCATTTTTTTCAACCATTTCTTGTAATTTAGCTTCAACATTTTCATCACTTACAGTATTCTCAACCTTAGCTACTTCTATACCCTTATAGTTTCCTAATTCAAACTCTGGTTTAACTTCAACATTAAGAACCATAACTAATCCATTGTCTTTGCTTATTTCTTCTATATCTAAATCTGGATTGTCTATTGGATCTATATCTAATTCCTTGATAGCTTCTGGATAAACTTCTGGGAATAATACTTCTATAGCATCATTATAGAAGATACCTTTTCCATATTGAGTTTCTATAACAATTCTTGGAGCTTTACCTTTTCTAAATCCAGGTATATTATATTTGCTTTTGCTTTTATTATAAGCCTTATTTACTGCTGCTTCAAATTTATTGTTATCTACTGTTATTTTTAAAGTAACTTTATTACCCTCTTTTTTAATTAGTTCTGCTTTCATCCTTCTAATCCTCCTAGTGATATTTATGTAATACCCGATAATGGTATCATAATTCATTCTATTTATAATTCAACCACTTAATTATATCACATAAGTTTTTTTATTTACAAGTGTTCCATTAATATCGTTGTACTTATTTGATAAAATTTAATTTTTTGAGTGTTTTTTGCCTTTTTTTAGATAAATACACCTTTATATGCGTATTTCCTCTATATTTATGTCATCTTCTTTTATATTCATAATTACAAAACTCTTATACGATACTCCTCTTGGAAGTGAAGCACTTCCAGGATTTATGTAAAGCACACCATTTTTAATTTCTCTAAATGGAGTATGAGTATGACCAAATATAACTATGTCAGCATTAACTTCAGTAGCTTTATTTTCTAACATCTGTGTACCATATTTTACACCATACTTATCTCCATGGCATAAAAATATAGTTTTATTCGATACTTCAAAGACAAGTTCTTCTTCTATAGCATCAAAATCACAATTTCCTTTAACTGCAATAATTCCCACCTTAGTCATATTATGAATATATCTTGAGTCTGTAAAGTTGTCTCCTGCATGAATTATTAAGTCACATTCTTGCAAATATGGTATTGTCTTTTCCATATTTTTAATCATCATATGTGTATCACTTATTATGCCTATTCTCATTACTTCACTACCCTTTTCATAAACTCTTGTTTCATAATCTTTAGTCCATTTGCTCTGTGACTGATTGAATTTTTTATAACACTAGGTATTTCACCAAAAGTTTTATTGTATCCTTTTACTATAAACAAGCTATCATATCCAAAACCATTTTTGCCCTTTTCTTCAAATCCTATCATTCCTTCACAAATTCCTCTAACTACAAATTCTTTTCCATCTGGAAAAACTACTGCTATTGCAGAGACGAATCTTGCACTTCTTTTACTCATTGGTACATTTTGCATGGCTTTTAATAGCTTTTCTCTATTTTCTTCATCTGTAGCATGTTCTCCTGCATATCTAGCTGAATGAACACCTGGTTTTTTGCCTAACGCATCTACCTCTAAACCAGAATCATCTGCTATAGCTATAAGTTTAGTTTTTTTAGCTATTGTTCTAGCTTTTATCAATGCATTATGCTCAAATGTTTTTCCATCCTCTATTATTTCTATACCAGCTAAATCAACATCTTTTAGAGAATATACAGTATATTCAAAGTCCTTTAAGATTTCACCTATTTCTTCTAGTTTATGAGCATTATTAGTAGCAATAACCACTTCATTGCCATAATCCATACCTAATATCTCATCTGCTATTTCACCTAAAACATCTCTTTGATGCCTTATTAGTTCTTTATTCCCTTTTTCTCCTAACTCTAACAATAAATTTAAATCTTTTCTTGAAAAAGGCTTCTCTTCACCAGTACCCTGTACTTCTACAAACTCACACTTATCAGTCATTATTATATTCATATCTACTTGTGCTTTAGAATCTTCTTCGTAACATAAATCTATCATATGAGTTTCATTTACTATTCCAACACTAATTGCAGATACAAAATTTGTTATTGGCATTTCTTTTAATGTTTTTGCTTTATATAATTTATAGATTGCTTCTGCAACTGCTACAAACGCCCCCGTTATAGATGCAGTTCTAGTTCCACCATCAGCTTGAATCACATCACAATCTACCCAAATAGTTCTTTCTCCTAATTTATTTAAGTCTATAACAGACCTTATTGCTCTTCCTATTAACCTCTGTATTTCTTGAGTTCTTCCGTCGATTTTTCCTCTAGATGCGTCCCTTATTTTTCTCTGTTGAGTTGCCCTTGGTAACATTGAATATTCAGCATTTATCCACCCAGTACCACTATTTCTCAAAAAAGGAGGTACTTTTTCTTCTACTGATGCAGTACATATAACCTTTGTCTCTCCCATTTCTATAAGAACAGAACCCTCTGCATACTTTGTATAGTTTCTAGTAATCTTTACAGGTCTTATCTGCTCATTAGTTCTATCATAACTTCTGGTCATTTTTTATATCCTTTCTTAATCCTTATATATTTTATAGATTTATTTTTATAAGTTTTAATTTTATTAATCTTATATAATGTCATTTTCATAATTCGATAGCTTACTGAACTATTCTATCATTAATTATAGTAGTTTTCTACTAAATTGAATGACTTTTTAACCCTCTAATACAGCTTTTACTTCATCTTTCGATGATAAAGTTAATAATTCTAAAAATCTCTCTTCATCTATAACTTTAATTCCTAAATCATTTGCTTTTGTAAGTTTAGAACCAGCTTCTTCTCCAGCTAAAACAAATGTTGTCGATTTACTTACACTAGATGTAGCTTTGGCGCCTCTTTTTTCTATCATATCTTTTGCATCATTTCTTTTTAATGTAGGAAGCGTACCAGTTAATACTATTTTCATTCCTTCAAATATTCTTTCTACTGTTTCACCTATATTTTCTAATGATTTTGTATTTACTCCTACATTTTTTAGTTTTTCTATGACATTTATATTTTTATCTTCCTTAAAAAACTCAACAACACTATTTGCCATTATACCCCCAAATTCCTCTAAATCTTCTAATTGCTCACTTGTTGCAGAAATCACATCGTCTAAATCTTTAAACTTTGAAGCAAGTATTTTAGCTGCCTTAACACCTATAAATTTAATTCCTAAACCATTTATAAGTCTCCATAAATCATTTTCTTTTGATTTTTCTATTGAATTTATTAAATTATCAGCAGATTTTTCACCCATTCTTTCTAAATCAACTACATCTTCCTTTTTTATATAATATAAATCAGACACATCTTGAATTATTTTTTCATTTAGCAACAATGTAATTATAGATTCACCTAAACCATCTATATTCATTGCATCTCTTGACACAAAATGTATAATTCCCCTTCTTATTTGGGCTGGACAAGACATATTTATACACTTTACAGCAGCTTCTCCTTCTAGTCTTACCGTTGGTTCTGAACAAACAGGACATTTTCCTGGCATTTCAAAATCTACTTCATCTCCAGTACGAGCTTCTTTTATAACTTCTAAAACTTGAGGTATTATATCTCCTGCTTTTTGAACCAATACTGTATCATTTATTTTTATGTCCTTCTCTTTTATATAGTCTTCATTATGAAGTGTTGCTCTACTTACAGTAGTACCAGCAAGCCTAACTGGTTCAAGTACTGCTGATGGTGTTATTGTACCAGTTCTACCAACTTCTACTATTATATCTACTATTTTAGTTTTTTTCTTTTCTGCTGGAAATTTATATGCAATTGCCCATCTTGGACTTTTTGCAGTATATCCCATCTCTTCCCTTTGTTTTATATTATTTACTTTTATTACCATTCCATCTATCTCGTATTCTAAATTACCTCTATTTTCTGTCCAATGTTCAATATGTTCAATAACTTCATCTATATTTTTACAAACTTTATAACTTTGACTTACTGAAAAACCTAGTTTTTCTAAATACTCTAAGGATTCACTATGACTCTCTAAAGTATAATCTTCTATGTTTTCCATATTAAATACAAATATATCTAATGGTCTCTTTGCAGTTAATTTTGAGTCTAGTTGTCTTAATGAACCTGCTGCAAGATTTCTTGGATTAGCAAATAGTGGTTGTTCCTGTTCTTCTTGTTGTTCATTCACTTTTCTAAAATTATCTTTTGATATATATACTTCTCCTCTAACTATTAACTCTTTTTTTTCATCTATTTTAAGAGGTATACTTTTTACAGTCATTAAATTTTGAGAAATGTCTTCTCCTACAACTCCATCACCTCTAGTTGCACCTTTTTCAAATGCTCCATTATTATAGGTAAGACCTACTGAAAGTCCATCTATTTTAAATTCAACAACATATTCAACACTGTCTCCTACATATTCCTGAACTCTCTTATCAAAATCTCTCAAATCTTGCTCTGAAAAAGCATTTGATAAACTCAGCATAGGAGTTTTATGTACAATTTGATTAAATTTATCTAATGGCTTACCTCCTACTCTATTTGTTGGAGAATCAATTCTCTTTAGCTCTGGATTTTGTTCTTCCAAAGATATTAGTTCTTTCATTAACTTGTCATATTCATAGTCTGATATCTCTGGGCTATCTTGGTTATAATACCTTTCATTATGATAGTTTATTTGTTCTATAAGTTTATTAATTTCATTTTTAACGCTCACTCTTAGCACCTCTTCATATTTTTTAAATTAAATCATTTTAAAATTTCCCTATAATTAATTATTTCCTATTTATATATTTTTTAGTATATCACTTTTTTGACTTTAAATTTACTACAAAAAAAACTCTTATAGTATCTCTAATAATACTAATAAGAGTTTTTTATTTTTATTAAAATTTTTATATATTTAATAACCTCTTGATATATCTACAACATTATCTACAGGTTTATTTTCTATTATATAATGTTTTAAATTATTATATACCATATTAAATGTTCTCTCTTTATTTTTATCAGACACCCAGGAGTTATGAGGGGTTACTATGACATTTTCACACTCCCATAGCTTATTGTCTGTACTTAAAGGCTCACTTTCAAATACATCTAACACTACACCTCTAAATTTCTCTACACAGTCTTCTAAATCTTTCTGATTAACTGTGTTTCCTCTACCTACATTAATAAATACAGAACCTTCTTTCATAAAATTAAACATATCTTTATTTACTATTCCATCCGTACTCTTTGTAGAAGGCATTGCTACAACTATTATGTCACATTCCTTAAATACAACATCCATATCTTCAGTAGAAAAACACTTGTCAAAGTATTTTTTATTGCTTCCATCAGTATTAACTCCCCATATTTCTACTCCAAAAGCTTTTAACCTTTTAGCTGCTTCTGATGATATAGTTCCTGTCCCAAGAAATCCAACCCTTTGACCATATAATTCTGATACAGAAAAATCCATTTTCCATTCTTTATCTTGCTGTTGTTTAAAAAATTTTGCACTATTTTTATAAATTTCTAAAATATACATAACAATACTTTCACCAATAGGTATACTATATCCACCCCTATTATTTGCTATCTTGATATTTCTTTTTAATACATCTTCTTTTGGGATTTGGTCTATACCTACACTTGTTGTTTGTATATATTTTAAATTTTCCATCTTAGAAATATCCAATCTGTCAAAAGGATTATATGTAACTAGAACATCTGCAGTGTTTACATCTTCATTATTTTCTATACTATCTTCAGAGTAATGTATAACATCATATCCTAATTCATTTATTTTTTTAAATTTTTCTTCTCCATAATTTATTGTAAATAATACTTTCATTTTACTTTCCTCCATCCACTTGTATTAAGATTTTTATATCTTACAGTATAATATGATACTTAACACATATTAGTTAAATTTATTAGAAGATGGTTCTAAAAACTAACTTACTTATGCTCAATTGTTTTTCCTGAAGACATAGCATTGCGTTCTTGAACTAAATTTTCTATTAAATTATTTAATGTCCAATCAATAGATGTCTCAGTTACCATTGCTGTAAAAGGTCTATTTATTCTTACTTTTTTCAATCCTTCTAAAAATGCATTTACTTGTGTACTAGAAATATTATTAAATATTACAGACTTACTTTTAATTCCATTATCACATTCACTTAATATATTCCCATCCAAAATGTCTCTTACTATGTTTTCACCATTTTTATCACTTAAAATTATATGGTCTCTTATTCCAGCAAAATTACTAACATTTTTAATTAACGATAGTTCTTTTTTATTAAAATTTACAAACATAATACACTTCCTGCTGTGTATTTTATCTAGATTATTATTATTTATTTTTTCAAATGACATTTTATCCATCCTTTCATTTATCTATATCTCTTAATTTACCCTATCTATTTAAAATAATCAATTTTTACAGATAATTTTTATATTAATAACCAAAATTACATATAACTAATTCGAATATCCAAAACTAATATATAAAATTAGAATAATTAGATTAATATTTACAAATTATAATCTAAAGGAGAGATACCATGAAGACACTACTAAACAAAAATTTTAGCATTAAAAACTTTTCATCTGCTTGGATTATAGTACTTGGTTGCATGTTGATACAAGCTATCCCATTTAATCTTGTAGCTACTATACAACCTCAGTTTATAAGTTATGTTGTAGAAGGAGAAGGCTTCAGTTTAGCATCTTTTTCTCTAATATTCACTATTGGTACGATTGCTTCAGCAATTTCATCACCTTTTATAGGTAAATTATTTTCTAAGGTCAATATTAAGACACTGTACTTATTAGGTTGTATAATTTCTAGTATTGCCTTTGCTACTTTTTCTATATGTACTGAACTATGGCAATTTTATACTTTATCATGTATTGTGCAAATTGGTGCTACAATTATATCAGCTATAGGGATACCTGTTTTAATAAGTGCTTGGTTTGATGAAGAAAGTAAAGGAAAAGCTTTAGGTTTTGCTTTTGCTGGTGGTTCTATTGGTAGTATATTTCTACAGCCACTTGTAGTTCGTTTGTTAGCATCTCAAGGATATAGTCGTTCTTATCTAATATTCGGAATTGCAGCATTAATAATTGGTATACCTATAATATTGTTTATACTTAGAATGCCTAAAGATGCTAGTGAGAAAGTAAAGTCTAAAGGAAAAAAAGAGAAAGCATCTGATGCAATTTCTTCTTCAGTATGGGGTTATACATTAAAAGAAGCTAAGAAGGTTAAATATTTTTGGATTATGGCAATTGGATTTGTATTTGTAGGGATATATGTTTCATCATTATCTGTACAATATCCAACTTATCTTAGAAACTATCTAAATCCAATTTTAGTTGGAACAGTAGGCTCCATTTTCGCTTTATTTGCTCTCATTGGTAATATATTTGGAGGATTATTGTTTGATAAATTTGGGCAAGTAAAACCACTTATTATAGCCTTTATATTGGTTTTTATAGCCACTTTATCACTACTACTTGTAGATAAATCTGCTACTTTTGCATTTGTATTTGCTACCTTGAAAGGACTTTCTGTATTTGCTTATATGATTGGTCCTGCTTATTTAACAGGTACTTTCTTTGGTCAAAAGGAGTTTGGTAGTATATATGGAATTGTACAATTAATTTTTGCAGTGGGATTTGCATTAGGTTCAACATTATTTGGGTTACTAGTTGATAACTTTGGATATAGATTTTCTTGGTCTATTATAATTTTATCAGTTGTAATTGCCTATACTCTACTTATTGTAACTTCCATAGGAATGAAAAAAATGAATAAAGAAAGAATCGATAAACTAATGCAATAACCGATTTTTAGATATATAAAGATTATATAAAAAAGATGGAGCTTTTAATGACAAATAAAACTCCATCTTTTTATGTATTATAATATAGCTAATTTTCTTTTATTTTTAACAGTGTTATCTATATCCTCATCTTTAACTATAGTAAATGCTTTTGTTGGACATACATTTACACATGCTGGTCCTTCTGGTGAATCTATACAGAAATCACATTTGTTTGCAGTCATTCTTTCTCTAAAGCAAAGCTTTCCTTCGTCTACATCTTTTAGTGTAACTATATCTATTGCTCCTATAGGACATGCCAGCATACAAGTCTTACATCCTATACAATTTTCTTCATTTATTTTTATTGTATTGTCTACCCTAACTATACCACCATTTGGACAGGCCTTTGCACAAGGAGCATCTTCACAATGTCTACATTGTATTGGAGCACTAACTTCTTTTGTTTTTATGACAGAAAGCTTTGGGTTAAAGTTTATCTCATCTGGACTTTTGTAAAAAATATCTTCATCTGAATGTGCAACTACACATCCTATCATACAAGTTCTACATCCTATGCACTTATCAGGGTCTGCTATAACAAAATAATTCATTACTTAGCCACTTCCTTTCCTATACAATACGTAGTGTGTAATAAATGATGAGATTTTTCTCCTAATGGCTCTACTAGATATTCATCATATAATTTTTTAATGTCAGGATTTTCATGAGATTTTCTAATTGCCAGGTGTTCGTCATGCACATATGTTGCTTTTGTTCTATTTTCATAGGCTAAGTCTTTATATTCTTCTAGTAAAATTTTTGGCTGACCTCCACCACTTACACATCCAACAGGACAAGTCATAACCTCTATAAAGTCTATATCCAGCTTCCCTTTTTCCAAATCTTCAAGTACTGGTATTACATTTTTCAATCCACTTACTACACCAACTCTTAAGTCTAAATCCCCTACCTTAATAGTTGATTTTCTAAAACCATTTTCTCCTCTTACTTGTTTTACTTCTACATTAGGTATGCTTTCTCCAGTTATAAGCTCATAACCTGTTCTTATAGCAGCTTCCATAACTCCACCAGTAACACCAAATATAGTTCCAGCTCCACTGTAACTACCTAAAGGACTGTCAAACTTTTCTTCTCTTAAACTTTTAAAATCAATTCCCATATCTTTTATTAGGTAAGCTAGCTCTCTAGTAGTTAACACTACATCTACATCTCTATATCCACTAGAATCCATCTCTTCTCTATCACATTCATATTTTTTACATGTACATGGCATTATAGAAACACTAAATATTTTAGATGCATCCACATTATTTATCTCTGCACCATATGTCTTGAATATTGCACCGCCCATCTGTTGAGGTGATTTACAAGAAGATAAGTGATTAGTTAATTTAGGATAATTTTTTTCCATAAATTTAACCCAAGCTGGACAACAAGATGTAAACATTGGAAGAGTTCCACCTTCTGTAACTCTCTTAATTAACTCACTACCTTCTTCCATTATAGTTAAATCCGCTGCGAAATTAGTGTCATAAACTCTATCAAAATTTAATGCTCTAAGTGCTGCTGCCATTTTTCCAGCACCTAAATATCCTAGATAGTACCCGAAATCCTCTCCCAAAGCTACTCTAACTGCTGGTGCACATTGAACCATTGTGAATACCTCTGGATCACTTAAAGCTTTTTTTACCCTATCTACATCACATACATTATGTGCTGCGAATATAGGTTCATTTATTGATTCTGGTATTTTTCTTTCTTGTTTTTTATCTTTCAAAAACTCAAAGCCTTCATCTATAACTGAAGCGTAAGATTTACAAGTTTGGACACATTGACCACACATAACACATCTATCTAAATTTATCTCTTGTGGTTTTCCTTCTTCACCCTCAATAGCATTTACTGGACATACTTTTGAACATTCTCTGCATCCAGTACATAAATCTTTATCTATATTTATTATCATAAACGTCACCCCTTTATCCTTTATTTATTTGTCAACAATAAACTAAGTGCAGCTTGTCTATTCTTAGCTTTTTTGTCATCTATTGGAGTAACAAGTTTTAATGCATCTTGAGGACACGCGCTTATACAAGCTATTTTTTCATTGTCTTTACATAAATCACACTTATATGCTATTTTTTTATTTTCTTCCAAAATTACTTGTTCTACTTCTTTCCCATCTTTATATTGTGGAAGTAAATCTATAGCTCCAAAAGGACATGCTAGGAGACAAGTTTTACATCCTATACATTTTTCTTCATTGACAAACATTACATTATTCTCTTTGTTTATAGCTTTTTGTGGACATGAATTTAGACAAGGAGCATCTTCACAGTGTCTACATTGTATTGGCATGCAGAAAGTATCACCTTTTACTAAATAAAGTCTAGGTATAACTGGTATGTCAACCGTCCCAACCGTATATCCTACATTATTATGTTGGTTATGCATCGTAAAACAAGCTACTTCACAAGATCTGCAACCAGTACATTTACTTGGGTCTGCTATTACAAAAGAGCCTATTTTATTATTCATATTATCCCACCTTTCAATTTGTATATTTCTAAGTCCCTAGTTATTTTTATTATATATATTTATATATTTTAGTGTTTTTTCAATACTTATATTTCGCTTGCATTTTTTACACAAATTATACTTATTGGCATACACTTTGTCAGTGTCATCAATTACTACTCCACATATTTCACATCTTGAATACTTTTTTTCTTCTTTATTAGCACACATACGCTTCAGTCTCACTTTTTGATAACTCTCTGTGGATTTGTATAGATATTCATTCGTCTTCCTCTTACAAATCCAATAAGAGTTATATTTAATTTTTTAGAAATCTCTATCGATAAATTAGTTGGTGCTGATTTTGATATTACAATAGGAATTTGAGTCATAGCTGCCTTTAGTATCATCTCTAAAGATATTCTCCCACTTACAACTACAGTCTTATCTTCTAATGATATTTCATTTAAAACACAAAATCCTATTGCTTTATCCATTGCGTTATGCCTTGCTACATCTTCACAGGTCACTATTTTTTTATCATTATCAAATATGGATACACTGTGTACTCCACCCGTATTTTTAAATAAGTCTGACGAATTTAAGTTTTTATCCATTATACTGTAGATTGCATCATAATTTATTTTTATATCACTCTCTACAGGAGTACATCTTATATAGTCTAGTGAGTTTAAAAATATAATTTGTTTCTCTTCGTCCTCATGTTTCTCTTGAATAGTTACTTTTGTAACACGTTCCTTATCATTTATTTCTATATCTAATATGTCTTTTTTATTTTCTATATATCCCTTTGTTCTCAGAAAACCAACTACAAGCTCTTTTAAATTATATGGTGTACATAAAAATGTATTTATGTATTTATCATTTAAAATAAAGCTAAGTGGATATTCTGCAATTATTTCTTCATATTCATTAGATAAATTATATTCATTTATTTTGCTTATTTCTAACTTAAAAGAATTCATGTATTTATAATCTACTAAACTAAAACTATTTTCAAAAACTTCACCTTTACTATTTTCTTGTGACTTAGTTTTTGAGTATATATTCTCCATAAGATATTTGCCCTTCTACATTTTATAAATCTTTACTCTAATAACTACTAAGCATTTGTAGCAGTCATTTTATCTTTAAGATTTTGATATTCTTCTCTTACACATTTCTCTGCTAACTCTTGGTCATCAAGTCTTTCAAGTTTAACAGCACAATATTTGTATTCTGGTGTTTTAGATATAGGGTCTAAATTTGCTATTGTAAGCTCATTACAAGCTCCAACCCACCACTGATAAGTCATATATGTTGCTCCTTCTTTAACTCTATCAGTTACTGTTGCTCTTGTGATTACACTTCCTCTTCTTGAACTAATTCTAACTAGTTCATCATCTTCAATTCCTAATCTATCTGCATCATTACAATTTATTTGAACACGACCTGGCTCATCTTCTAATGAACTAAGTGTTCTACAGTTACCAGTCATAGTTCTTACTGAATAGTGACCAACTTCTCTTACAGTACATAAACTAAATGGATACTCATCATCTTCAACTTCCATAGGAGGTCTCCATTCTGCAGCAAATAAATTACCTCTTCCATTAGGAGTAGAGAATTTTTGCCCTTCATATAAATACATAGTTCCTTTGTCTTCCATACTTTCACTCTTACAAGGCCACTGAACAGAACCTTGAGCCTCTATTTTTTCATAAGTAGCACCTAAGAAATTTGGACACAACGCTCTAAGTTCATCCCATATTTCTTTAGTATTTTTATAGTTCATAGGATATCCCATTGCTGTAGAAATTTCACTTATAATTTTCCAGTCTGGTTTTACATCTCCTTGTGGCTCTATAGCTTTTCTCATCAACTGGAATCCTCTATCTGCACATGTATATACTCCATCATGTTCACCCCAAGAAGTAGCTGGAAGTATAACATCAGCATGAAGCGCTGTCTTATTCATAAATATATCTTGAACAACAACAAACTCTAACTCATCTAAAGCTTCTCTAACTTCTGATGCATCTGGGTCACTTTGTACTGGGTCTTCCCCAAATATATAATAAGCTTTAAGCTTTTTCTCTTTTAACACCAAATTTGGAACTTGAGTTAAACTATATCCATTATTAGGAGATAACTTTACTCCCCAAGCATCTTCAAATTTTTCTCTTATCTTATCATCAGTTACATTTTGATAACCAGGATATACATTAGGAAGAGCTCCCATATCACAAGCTCCTTGAACATTATTTTGTCCACGTACAGGTCCTATTCCAACGCTTTCTCTACCAAAATTACCTGTAAGTAGAGCAATTGATGCAAGACCTTTAACTACATCAACAGCTTGACCAAATTGACAGACACCCATTCCATAAAGTATCATAGCCTTCTTACCTTTTGCATATTCTCTCATAGCTCTTCTTATAAGTTCTTCTGGAATTCCTGTCATCTTCTCAGCATATTTAGCTGTATATGGTTTAACAATTTCTTTATACTCATCAAATCCTTGTGTATGATTTTGAACAAAGTCTTTATTGTAAAGACCTTCTTCTATTAAAACATTTCCAAAAGCATTTACTAAAACCATATTTGTTCCACCCTTTATAGGTAGATGTATATCAGCAATTCTTGCAGACTCAGTTAATCTAGGGTCAGTAACAATTAACTTAGCTCCATTTTTCTTAGCTTTAATTATTCTATTTGCAACTATTGGATGTGAATCTGCTCCATTATATCCAAATATAAATAAAACATCTGCATTTTCTATTTCTGGTATAGAATTAGACATTGCACCACTACCTAATGAGTAAGCCAGACCGGCTACAGATGGTGCATGTCAGACACGAGCACAATGGTCAACATTATTAGTTCCTATTGTAGCTCTCATAAATTTTTGCATTATATAGTTTGCTTCATTACCAGGTCCTCTTGCAGAACCTGTCCCCATAATAGAATCAGGACCATATTTTTCTTTAATTTCGTTTAATCTTGAAGCTGTATAACTTATAGCTTCATCCCATTCAACCTCTTCTAACACACCTTGCTTTCTTATCATTGGTTTTTTTAGTCTAGGTGTTAAAATTTTAGGGTCATTTAGGAAATCCCATCCATAACGACCTTTTAAACATAAACTTCCTTGATTTGTTCTACCATCAGCCGGCTCTGCTCTTAATATCTTGTTATCTTTTACTACTAGATATAATTGGCATCCAGCTCCACAGTATGGACAAACTGTTAAAATTTTCTTCTCCATACATTTCCCCCCTTAGATTTATCCCCTGATGAGTAAAATTTACCTTAAAGATAATGAAGTACTTTTATAATATGCAAAATTTACAAATATTTTGCAATATTATCTATTAAATTCAACAATTTTCTCACAATTCCTTTTTAATTTCAAAAAAAATATGTCATAATAATCCTTATATTTCAATCATTTAATTAAAATATTATAGTTCTTATGACATATTTTTTACTATATGCTTATCTAGATTTATCTAATTTTCACTTAAAATGGCATTTCTACCAATTCTATTTTTCATTCTATAGTGAGTGATTACAGTAAAGATACCACTTCCAATCAGAATCAAATAGTACATAAATCCACCATATAAAAATACTGCATAACCCATTAAAGGTTGAGGGAATACTGATTTAAATATAGTGAAAAAGGCTAATTCATTAGCTCCTACATTACCAGGTGTTGGTATTGGTGATATTGCCATATATAAAAATGCTTGTAATGTTAATATATATATGTAGCTATAACCTTGTAGGTTAAAAGCTTTATATATCCAAAATGAAACACTAAAGTAAGCAGTTAATTGAATAAAAGTTACTATTATAGTTGAAATCAATACTTTTTTATTCTTGGCAAAAAAACTTATTGCCTTACTATAATCATCTATAAAATTTTCTATAGATTCAATTTTATTATCTAAAAATTTTAAAATTTTAAATTTTGATAAATGCTTTATAGAAACTCTCATAAAATATTTTATTTTTTGAGGATTCAAAATAACTAATATTATCATAATTAAGACAAATGAATTAATAGCTATCCCTAAAAATACCAAGGGCATAATCATTTTCATTTGTTTTTCTAACATAGAAAAATTCATTAACACAAGTATTGTACAATAAAAAGTAACTACTATTTGAAAAATGATAGACTTATTAGTTACAACTGCACTTGCCTTACTAAGTGGCATTTTGCATTTTTTAAGTACATATATCTGCACTGGTTGGCTTCCTGAAGCAAAAGGAGTTATTAGGTTATAATAAAATCCCATAATAGCTAGCTTGAAACCAATAAATCTAATATTGACTTTGTGAGTACTTTCTATAATTATCTTCATTACTACTCCTTCAAGCATTATGTGACACATTATTGCCAAAGCCCCTATGAATAAAAACTTTTTATCTACCATAGTTATAACATTTGATAACATCTTAATATCTAATGTTTTAAATACCAAGTAAATTGTTATACCTATTAGTAAAAATAAAAATGTATACTGTAGTAAACTCTTTCTAATATTTTTTAGTTTATCCATTAGAAAAACCATCCTTTGCTCAAGATTTATATTAAACACCATATTATTAGTATACACTACGAATATTAATATTTTATAACAAAATACCTTACAGTTTTGTCACATACAAAAAATATTAACCTATAAATTAAATTTTAATATATAGATTAATATTTTACAAACATTTTGTAGATATATACAATATTCACTCTAAATAAAATATCTATTTATCACACCCACTTATATCCTATCCCCCATACAGTCTCTATTGTATGAATATCATAAGACTTCAACTTGCTTCGTATATTTTTTATGTGTTCTGTGATAACACTTATATCACTTTCTCCATAAAATCCATATACATGCTCATATATTCTTTCTTTTGAAAAGACTTGTCCCTTATTTTTTGCTAGAAATTCACATATTAGGTACTCGCTCTTGGTAAAATTTATCTTATTATTATCAATAGAAATTTCTTTTCCCAAAAAATTAAATTGAACATTTGATATAGTTAATGAATTTTTTTTCTCCCTATTTTCTCTTCTTAAGTGAGCATTTATTCTGGCTCTTAATTCACCTACACCAAAAGGCTTTGTAATATAATCATCTGCCCCTATACCAAGACCATACATAACATCACTTTCCATATTTTTAGCTGTCAAAAACAATATTGGGCAATCAACTTTATTTCTTATACTTTTACATACTTCAAAACCATCCATTTTAGGCATCATTACATCTAATATTATTAGATTAAAAGGATTATAATCAATATCTAAAATATTTTCCACGTCGCTAATTACCTTTACTTCATGCCCATCTCTTTTTAATATATTTTCAATTAACTTTAACATATCTAACTCATCATCTACTACTAGTATCTTAGACATACTAACACCTCCATTACATATTTAATGACACTTTAATTTATATATTTAATTATATCTTTATAAATTTACATAAAATCTCATACTATTATAACTTAAAATGATTAATTAATATTTTATAACAAAATCATTTTAACACTTCAAACATGAAGATTTTATATTTTAAACACTTAATATTTATTTTACATAGATTCCTTTAAATAGCAAAATTTATTTATCAATTTAATATTGTAATATTTTGGATATATAATAAAATCAATAATAAGAAAACTTTTTATAAATATACACTTAGGTCTTTAAATTGGAGGAAAATATTATGGATAAAAATATTGAAACAAGTAATTATAATGTTCCATTTGATTATGCACGAAAAAAACTCAAAGAATTAGACCCTCATACAATTAGTAATTTAAGTAATATTAACTTTAATAGTGATTCAAGCAAATTTACTATTGATTTTTTTGGTAGACAGTATATAGTTGATTATCCAAGTGGCGAAGTTTGGAATGGTAATGGAAGCCTCTGTAAAAATTTCGAACTTAAGATTCTAATACTTAGGTATTTGTGTAATGCTAAAGGTATACCTCTTACAAATAAATACATAACTTTTAAAGAAGTCCCTGGAGGTAATGTTTATTATCCTAACTTTCTAAATAGAACTCTAGCAAGACTTTCAGAAATTTTTACATCTCAAATAGATAAGTATAAACTGGTCATGGAGAATATTGGAGCTGAAAAAGTAAAGATGGGTGACCTAGCTTATAAATTTACATACATAGGTAATACTTCTATGATATTTATACTCTGGTTTGGAGATGATGAATTTCCACCAAATTCAAATATATTATTTGACTCTAATATAATTTATTATTTTAATGCAGAAGACCTAGCAGTTGTTCCTGATACAGCTATAGATGCAATTTCTAATAAAGTAAATCAATTATAAACATCGATACTATTATAATAAAGCTTATGATAAGTTTAGTCAGAGCCTAATATGAAATGGAGTTAAAAAATGAATGTAGAAAATCAATATTTATCAGATATAGAAGAGATATTGTCACACAGATATGATAATGGTGCAGACTATTGGGCTACACCTGACAAACGTTTAATGAAAGGTTCACCTTTTACCACATTAGATAGTGTTCTTTATCTGTTGGAATTGGGTATAAAACCTACTGATACCTTGCTTAAAGAATGTACTGACTTGATATTTAGCACATGGAAAGAAGATGGACGTTTTAAATTGTATCCAAAAGGAGGTATTTATCCCTGCCATACAGCTAATGCAACCAATGTACTTTGCCACATGGGATATGCTTCAGATGTTAGAATACAAAAGACGCTTGAATACTTTTTAGATACTCAGTATACTGATGGTGGTTGGCGTTGCAATAAGTTTAGTTTTGGTCGAGGTCCAGAAACTGAGTACTCAAACCCACTTCCAACACTTAATATATTGGACGCATTCCGTTTTAGTGACTATCTAAATAAAGAGCCAAAACTTGATAAGGCTGTAGATTTTTTACTTGAACATTGGACAATTAGAAAACCAATTGGACCTTGCCACTATGGAATTGGCACACTATTCATGCAAGTTGAATATCCTTTCCGCAATTATAATCTATTTCTTTATGTCTATGTTTTATCATTTTATAATCGTGCAAAGAAGGATAAGAGATTTATAGAAGCATTAAAGATGCTTGAGTCTAAAATGTTAGATGGTCAGATTGTTGTTGAACGTGTAGTTCCAAAGTTATCCAAGTTATCTTTCTGCAAAAAAGGTAAGCCAAGCGCAATAGCTACAACACACTACCATGAGATATTACAAAATCTAGAAAAAAGATAATACTTATACACAAATAAGTATAGCTTCTTTGTATTTTTTAAAGCTGCTATACTTATTTAAAATGATGTTACATAAAATATATTGAACTGGCTAATCTAACTGATTTAAATATTCTTGTTTACTCTTTCCAATTTGTAACACAACCTCATAATTTAATTTACTTCTTCTTAAGTCAACTCTAGATATGCTTTTTATCATCCCGCAGTCTAACATGTCTTCAAAGAGCTTTCGAGATAAGCCAAGCTTCTCACGTAATAATGTTGATACCTTTAATTGACATGGATACTTACTTACAATATGAACTTGTGTAAGGTCATCAATACAAATATCTTGACCTACTATTTTATATTCTGGGATACCAACTCCCGCCCCATTTTTATGTAAAAGCTCAACATTCATAGCATATTGTTTAACAAGATTATAATCATTGGTATAAAATTGTTCCAATATCTCTGGATTTAAGTTTTTTGGATTAATGCGAGAATATATGGTTGAATTCCATGTGGAATCACAATTTGAGCATTTATATATTAACCAAACATCTAAATACTTATGTTGAGCATTCACTCTAAATAAATCTGAACAAATATATTCAGTCTTTTTTCCGCATTTTTTGCAGTACCTAATTACTGGCAATTGGGATTTATATTCAATCTCCCAAGTAATTTTTTGCATACATACAGTTTCCTTTCTATAATATTGCTAAAATAGAAAGTTATGAAAAGGTGGAATATAATCAAGCATTTTTCTCAAAATAGTACCTCCTAATTTTTAATAAATTTTAATTTCAATTATATACTTATATAATAAATTATCTTCTCTTAATAGATACACTACAACTGGATTTTCTTATTATATAAGCTTCTGAAATTAATTAAATTATAGCATCCACTTAAAAAAAACTATACCTTAAACATCTTTAACAAAAGAAAATAAGCCAGTATAGTTGTATAACTATACTGGCTTACATTTAAATATCTTTTCTTTTTTCTTGTAATATAATTCTTTGAATACTTTTCAAAGACAGATAATATTTTTCTGATAAATATTGCAAATCACGTCCAATTTGATAATCTTCATAAATTTGCATATTTCTAATTGATAAATCTTCCCGAGTCGATGTATTACTTCCCCATTCTCTTTTATTGTTTGATTTTCTGGGAATATAAATACATTCTCCATCCACATATTCTTGTATCAATTCAAGTAATTCTTCTGGGAATATATGTATTGCTTTTTTATAGCTCATTTTGCTCTCCTATTAAACAGTAATTTTTTATTAGGAATAGCAAAGGGCTATCTGTATATTAAATTTTATAATTGCAATAGCCCTTGCTATGCAAAAATGAAGATTAAATCAAGCATAAAGTCTCACCCCTCCTTGTATCACAGCGATACATATAAGTCTATCAATAGCACAAATAGTTGTCAATCAACATAATTTCTTTATTTTTTATTTGCATTGGCAATTTATTACATATCAGATTATAATTATTAATTAACAGAAACTCTTTACATTGATGGATTTATTACTGAACATGGAACTCCAACTATACATTTTCCACAGATATCACATCCACCTATATAAGAATATTTTTTTTCATTTATCATACACATTTCATAACACTTATTTCTATCAAACCCATCTTCTTTTAAAGCTTCTTTCACACATTTACTTATGCACTTTTTACAACTGTTATTATGTTTATACAAACAATATTCCTTTTCTGGTCTTTTAGTTGGTTCTAATTCTAAACTTGTGATTATACTTCCTACTCTTCCACAACATCCTTTTTCTGTAATAAGCATATTATTTAGACCAAAAGTTCCAAGACCTGCTATGAATGCTACATGTCTTTGTGACCAATCACTAATCAATTTATCATTATCAAAATTATATGAACCAGGAATAGCGTATGAGTCAAATCCTATGCTTTTTAGCTCTTCACATAAAAAATTATTTAAATCAGAGATTAGTTTATTAGTTTCTATATAAGCTCTTGCCCAACTTTCTGAACATTCCATTCCACCAATATTGCTATTATTTACACTTTCATCAAATGGTATAAAATATGTAACTATAGTCTTACCCTCTTTTAAAAAATCTTTTGGCATAGCATGAGATTTTCCTATAATATTTTTTAGCTGATGAAACATGTCATCTTCAGCAGAAGCATAGGCAAATAAAAGTTCTTGCCACTTTGTAATTATATTATTTGACTTATGATACTCTTTTACAAAACTATTCATTAACCCTTCAATTCTATCTTTCATAATATCCCCCCTAGACAATTCTATCTCTAATTTCATGCTGTTATTTTATATTATATAACAGTGCTCTACAAGATGCTTATTAATTGATGTTAAAACAAAAAACTTCTAGTATATAAGTCAAATACTAGAAGTTTATTTTTTTAATTACTTAATCTAATTAATAGAAATTCCTGCACTTGCATAACCTGCTACAGTATTAACTAATGAAAGACCTGAAGCTGATGCAGTAAATACTAGCAAGAGACGAGTTTCTGCTGTTACTGATATATTTAATCCAGTTGTAATTCCATGAGAAGTTGAGCCAACTGTCAATACTCCCATAAGTGATGGAGCTAGTGTTACGGTTGCTCCTGGTACAGCTGTAAATGTATTATTTGGTGAAGTTGATTGATAAAGTGTTGCTCTTATTGTAATTGTTGAACCAACAAGTGAAAGTCCTGCTGTTGTACTAAAATATGCTGAAATAGATGTTATTGTTCCACCTCTTGGCATTGAAAATGCAAAATTGGTCAATGTTCCTGCTGGATTTGTAAGGTCTATTGTTCCACTAACTATACTTACACCTGGAGCTGAACTACCAAATCCAACAAATCCTGGTGTACCTACTAATCCACCAGCTATAGTTGTAAGTGATAATGGGATACCTGATGCAAAAGGTATTATTGCACTGGCTCCTGCTACTCCTGTATTTCCTGTTGGGCCTGTTGCTCCATCTGCTCCTGTATTTCCTGTTACTCCTGTTGGACCTGTTGCTCCATCTGCTCCTGTATTTCCTGTCGCTCCTGTTACTCCTGTTGCTCCTGGTACTCCATCTGCTCCTGTATTTCCTGTTGCTCCTGTTGGACCTGTTGTCCCATCTGCTCCTGTATTTCCTGTTGCTCCTGTTGGACCTGTTGCTCCATCTGCCCCTGTATTTCCTGTTGCTCCTATTGAACCTGTTGCTCCATCTGCTCCTGTATTTCCTGTTGCTCCTGTTGGACCTGTTGCTCCATCTGCTCCTGTATTTCCTGTTGCCCCTCTTGCTCCTGTCGCTCCATTTGACCCTGTATTTCCCGTTACACCTGTTGCTCCTCTTAAACCTGTACTTCCTGTTGAACCTGTTGAACCTGTTACTCCTCTTGCTCCTGTTACTCCATCTGCTCCTGTATTTCCTGTTGCTCCTGTTGGGCCTCTTAATCCTGTATTTCCAGTCGCTCCTGTATTTCCTGTTGGACCAGTTAGACCTCTTGCCCCTGTATTCCCTGTTACTCCTGTATTTCCTGTTACCCCTGTTGCTCCTCTTACTCCTGTATTTCCCATTATCCCTGTTGGACCTGTTGCTCCTGTATTTCCCTTTGGTCCTACTGAACCTGTTGCTCCTACTGAACCTGTCGCTCCTCTTACTCCTGTATTTCCTGTTCTCCCTGTTGGGCCTGTCGCTCCTGTACTTCCTTTTGGTCCTACTGAGCCTGTTGCCCCTACTTGACCTCTTACTCCTGTATTTCCTGTTGCTCCTGTTGGGCCTGTTACTCCTGTATTTCCTCTTGGACCTGTTGGACCTACTGAACCTGTTGAACCTCTTACTCCTGTATTTCCTGTTGGACCTATTGGACCAGTACTTCCTCTTGCTCCTGTATTTCCTTTTGGCCCTGTTGGGCCTGTTGCTCCTGTATTTCCCTTTGGTCCTGTTGGACCTATACATGATGTTGGACAATTATGATGAGAATTACAGCTTTTATTACAACTTCTATTATAACTATTGTTATTGCTATCATTATCATCAAATGGGCCAAAATATTTATTTCCACTCATTATTAAAACCACTCCTTGATATATTTGAGCCTTTAAGCTCTATAAAATTTTTTAAAATTAATATTATCATAACTTATAAAATATTTCTAAACTTGCTAAAATAATTTTCGTTGTACAAAATAGCACTATCATTAGGTTTAATCTCTTTCGCTTTTTCATGATAATAAATAGCTTTATCCATTGCTCCTAATTTGTCATAACATACACTTAATTGTATATATGGTAAGTACCCATAACAGTCATTTAGTTTAAAGCCTCCATTAATATCATTTTTTTCTCTAGTTAATGCTATCTTATACCAAAAAATTGCTTCTTTATATTTTTGTCTATCAAATAGGTGCTTTCCTATATCACAGCAAACTTCTGCTCTCGGCTCATCAAATTCAAAGCTTCTAAATAAAGAATATAAGGCATTTTTTTCATCATTAATTAAGTAATAACATGTGGCTAAATCTCTGCAAGAACTTATACAGTCTTCAATCCATCCTTGAGATGAATCTAAAAATCTAGTAAAACCTTCTATTGCTTCTTCATATCTTGCGTTGTAGTATAACTCTCTAGAATAATAAAATTGATGTCTTGCTTCCAATACTTTTCCTTCTGAAATCATTTTTTCGAAAATCCTAAGATTTCTTAGAGGATCCTGTCTATGAAGTTTTTTATGAGATATTGCTATATCAGAATAAACTATCTCTCCAACAAGAGGTATTACTTCATGAATAGGGTCAACCCACTTATAGTTAGAACTTCTCTTAAATAATCGTTCCCTATAATATGAAAGAGTTGGTTTATCATTTTCATCAAAAGACACATTGTATTTTGCCATAACAATATCAATAGAAGGGTCTAAACTACCTTTAACTTTTAATAATTTTTCTCTATCTTCTTCTAAAATTATGTCATCTGCATCAAGCCACATTATATAGTCCTTAGAAGCTTTAGAAAACGAAAAATTTCTTGCAGCAGAGAAATCATCTATCCATTGGAAATCGTACACTCTGTCTGTATATTTTGAGACTATTTCTTTTGTGGAATCTGTAGATCCAGTGTCTACAACTATAATTTCATCAACTATATCTTTTATACAATTCAAACATCTTCCTATAACTTCTTCTTCATTTTTAACAATCATACACAAACTTATTGCAATCATAATGTACAACTCCTTTGTCTTCTATATATTACAGACATAAGTAATATATGATATTTCTTCTTATTTTGTTATTAAAATCTAAAAAATTTTTAATGACAAAAAGTTAGTAGGTGACCTTATTTATTACGTATATTTATAGTTCATTTTTATTGAATTCAGAATTTAAAGACTTCGATTTGATTGATATGTATTTTTGCGTTACCATAAAGATAAGAATATGTAAAATTTAATCATTCATACAATACAAAAAATCAAACTAGTTTTGATAGGAGGTAAATTATGAAAAAATACTTTGAAATATTAAAATCTAGTGGAGCTGATATTGCAATTTCAATAGACCCTAAAACGATTGTCACAGCAGCATGGACAATTCACAAGTGTCAGTTTGGTTGTAATACATATGGTCACAGTCATTGTTGTCCACCCAACACTCCAACTTATCAACAGACACAAACAATAATAAATTGTTACAAAAAAGCTATTTTATTTAGATGTCATAAAATGAGTATTGTCACTCCTTTAGCTGTTGAAATAGCAAGAGAACTTTTTTTAGATGGATACTATAAAGCTATTGCTTTTGGAAGTGGTCCTTGTACAAAGTGTGCCAAATGTAATCCTGATACTTGTAGTTTTCCCAATAAGACTGCTCCATCAATGGAAGCATGTGGTATTGATGTTTTTGCTACAGTAAGGTCAAATGGACTTGAAATAAATACTTTACGAGAAAAGGGAGAAATTCAAAATCACTTTGGGTTATTATTAGTTGATTAAAGAACTTAATATTTTTTGTTCCACTTTTTATATCAATTTTTTACATTTACCATCTGTATGATAGCGTACAATTATATCTTACAAACTCATATTTATAATATTTTTTAGCTTTTATCATACGTTCATAAAATTTACACCTAAAGAAAACTCTTATGCAAATTAACCAGTGTGGTCTATAAGTTATCATATCATTACAACCACATTGGTTAATATCTCTAGAAAATGTCTAAACTGATATGTAAAATTACTATTCATTTCTCATTTACTTGCCATTTTAAAAAAATTTTTTTCAAACAAAAAAATAATCATGTTCATTTAAACATGATTATTTTGACATCAGTTATACACTATAAAGTAAGCTTTTAAAATAATAATCTAATCTCTTTTGTCCATTATGCAATCAATCAATCCATATTCTTTAGCTTCCAGTGCGGTCATAAAATTATCTCTATCTGTATCTACTCTAATATCTTCTATTGATTTTCCAGTATTCTCAGAAAGAATTCTATCTAATTTTTCCTTTGTTCTCAACATATTATCTACTGCTATTTTTACATCTGTTGCTTGACCTTTAGCTCCACCCACAGGTTGATGTATCATAATCTCTGCATTAGGTAAAGCATACCTTTTACCTTTTGTACCTCCAGCAAGTAAAAAAGCACTCATACTTGCAGCCATACCAATACAAATAGTTGATACATCACATCTGACATAGTTCATAGTATCGTATATAGCAAACCCTGAAGTGACGACCCCTCCTGGACTATTTATATATATAGTTATATCTGCATCTGGATCTGCTGATTCTAAAAATAGTAATTGAGCCACTACTAAACTTGCAATATCATCATTAATGTCTTCTCCTATAAAGATAATTCTATCTTTTAATAGCTTTGAATATATGTCATAAGACCTTTCACCTTGACCTGTTTGTTCAATCACATGTGGTACTAAACTCATGCTACCTTCACCTCACAATTAATATCAAAGTTGAGATAAGAATGAATTTCATCTCTTCTTCGTTTATAATTAATACTTGTATAAGAAATACTTTCTACATTTTGGATTTGATGATTTGGATTTAAAACAAATCTTTGTTGAATAGGATAAAATTCATCTTTACTTCTATATACTTGTGGAGATTCTTTATATAAAGTTTTAAATGCTAATGTGAAAGATTGGTGTGTAGCATATCCAACTGTAAGAGCTATATCTATAATGTATTTATCTGTAAATATAAGTTGTCTAGCTGCTTCAGTAAGTCTCCTTCTTTTAATGTATTGATGCATAGTACATCCTACAATATTTGTAAACATTCTGTGTAAATGATATTTTGAATAACTAGCAACATCAGCTATTTTATCTAGATTTAGATTTTCTGTAAGATGTTCTTCTATATAATCAATTATTTCCATAATCACATCTGTATTTGTTTTCAACCCCATCATCTCCTTTTAAGTATTATAACTCATACAAGAATTTTCTTCTTAATATAAATTGCTATCTTAAATTAATGACTGATATAAAAGCTTAATTAATAATAAATTTACAATTTCTTGAATTACTATAGCTATCATTTACTAATTTTATTTTTCCTATATTCTTTCAGACCTTTATTTAATAAAATAGATTCTTTCTTATCTCTTTTACAAGTAGCAAGCGTTATACAAAGATAGATAATAAATATAGATAGTGCTATAAACAGAGCTTGAAAAATATGACCACTATCAATCCAATTACTTTTAAATGAAAACCACAGAACGAAAATAAACAGAAAAATTATATGAATTACTTGACGAATTAATAACTCTTTTCTACCTAGTTCTCGTTTTGAATAAAAAATTAGTGTGGATAGAGATGTTACCAATGCAATTAATAAAATCTGTTGGAAAATACTTATGCTAAATGTCTCCTCAGGGCTAAATACTAGGCAAGAAGTAAAAACAGATATTAAAACTCCTGTAGTTATCATACAAAAATAACGAACTACATACTTTAGTATATTTATTAAATTCATATTCAATCGACTCCTTTATATCCTTAGTTTTTTCTTCAACATTGGTACATATTGGCGTGAAATAATTGTCTTTTCACCATTATCTAGTATTACTTCAAATCTACCATTAAAAGCTGGCACAATTGAGTCTATTTTTGTAAGATTTAATATTACAGACTTTGATATTCTAAGAAAATCACTATTTAAAAAAATTTCCTCAATCTGATAAAGCTTCTTCTTAAACTCATAAACATCATTTTTACAATAAAGATAAGTATGATTATCTACAGATTCAAAGTAATAAACATCTAAAGGATTGATACGATAGAGTTGTTCATTTTTATATGCTATAAGAGACTCTCTTTGCATCTTGATGTTAAAAATCAATTTAAGCATTTCGTCATCAAGATTTCTGCATCTTATGATAATTTCATCCTCTTCTCCATCTAATGGAGTTTCAATTATTACTTTCACTCTAACACATCCTTTCTTTTGATTTCTATAAAAAGACTATCCTGTATTTACCTACTATTAATTTCTAGCTTTCTTTTCTTGATACCATAAGTATAGTAACAAAATAAAATACTATTGCAGAAATAACTAGAAACATAATATGAATTGAAGCTTCAGACAAACTGCCAATACCTCCAAATGTTACTCCCATATGTTCATTAAATGCAGTTAATACATTTGTTGAATCCACAAATACTACTTTTGATGGAGACTCTGTAATAATTTGTCTAAGTAATACAGTACCATGTGAAATTGGAAATATCTTTATAATAGTTTGAACTGCTTGAGGTAAGCTTCCAATAGGTATATAAATTCCTGTCAAAAATCCAATAAGAGTGCCTATAATCGTAGAAGCAGTTCCAAAAGTATCTATGCTATTTAACAAATTTACAATAAAAAATATCATTGCACTAGATGATAAAACTGTTAATAATATTACACCAATAACCTTTATAATAGAAAGCACAGGTAAAAATTGCCCCCCACTTAATACAATATATATCTCTGCAAGTATAAATGTAAATATACTCATAATTACGCCAATTAAATATGAACTTAAAATATATCCTCCTACCAGCTCTCTTGTCTTAACAGGTGAACAATAAAAATCTTTACTTCTTTTTAATTCCTTATCCAATACTGTAACTCCAAAGGAACCCATTGTTGTAGTTACAGAAACAACAGAAATAATTCCTGCCATTGCCCAACTATTCATTAATATATCTATGTCTTTAATATTTGGATAACCTTCCTTTAAATTTTCGCCTAAAAAAATAACATATATTGCAATTACAATTATTGCACCTAAAAAAGATGAAAATACTCCTCTTTTATTCCTTAAAAAAATCATTATATTCCTTTGTGCTATATTAAACATTTTTTTCACCTCTATTTCTAACTATATTTAAAAATACATCATCTAAATTATTTGCTTTGTATTTATATTTTAGTTCATGAGGTGAACCTTTTGCTGTGATAACACCGTAGTCAAGCATTACAATATAATCTGCTTTTGAAGCCTCCTCCATATAATGGGTTGTAAGAACTATAGAAAAACCATATTGTTTTTGTAAATTTAATATAGTATCCCATACACATTTTCTAGCTTCTGGGTCAAGTCCTGTTGTAGGCTCATCTAGAAACAGTATTTTAGGAGTATTTAAAAGAGCTCTTGCTATATCAGCTCTACGCTTTTGACCTCCAGACAATTTACCATATGGTCTATCTATAAATTCCATAGCACCTACAGATAAAGCAGATTCATGCACAATTTGTCTTACTTTATCTTTATTCTTAATATAAAATTTTGCACGAATTGTAAGATTCTCTCTTACTGTCAAAAGCGGGTCTAATATGCTTTCTTGAAATACTACTCCAATTTTTTCTTTAATTTTATTATCCTCTACACCTAACTTATGACCATCTATAATCACTTCTCCACTATCATAATTCAATAATGTACAAAGAATATCAATTGTTGTAGATTTACCAGCACCATTAGCCCCCAATAATGCAAACAAATTACCTTCCTCTACATAAAAATCAATCCCTTTCACAGCTTTAAAAGTATCATAGCTTTTTTGCAAATTAATTACTTCTATTATCTTATTCATCCATTTCATCTACCTTCCTTAATTGATGATTTCAGAATACAATAAGTAATTTGTCTACACAATACAATTGGAAGTATGTAGTATAAATGAATATGTGAGTTGTAAAAAAACTAAAGTAAAATACACACCTAAAAATAAACTATTGTAAAAAACCTTACCTATATATCTTGATTTGTATTTATTATTTTGCTAAGTATTTTTACTCCCTGTTCAATTTCATCAAAACTAAGATGAGCATATCCTAGGACAACTTCATGGTCATATTCTACTTTATTTTCGATTGCATATTGCTGTATTGGATAAATTTTGATATTTGCTTTATAAATTTGATTGAGTAGTTTCTCAGTAAAAATAACATTATAAAAATGAACAACTATGTGAAGTCCTGCTGCTTGACCTTTGATTTTAAATTCATTTGTAAATTCAGTATTCAAAATATCAATAAGATATTGACGCTTTCTATTATACAATTTCTTCATTTTAAATATATGTTTTTCCAAACCTCCATTTTTAATAAATTCAGCTAGAACATACTGAGATATAGATTCTGTATGAACATCAGAATACATTTTTAAGGATTTATAATCATCTATCATATCATCTGGTAACAACATAAATCCCATACGAATGGCTGGAGATAGGATTTTGCTAAATGAACCTATATAAATTACTTTATTGGGATTAAGTTCATAAAGAGAGCTAATTGGTTGACCTTCATATCTAAATTCACTGTCATAATCGTCTTCAACTATATAGCAATTGTTTTCTACTGCATATTTAATAAGTTCTAGTCTTCTTTGAATTGGTAAAATACCACCTAATGGATATTGATGTGAGGGTGTTGTATATATAAAAGAAACATCCTTTATAGATTTTATTAGATTAGTATTTATACCTTTATCATCCACTTGAATCCCAACAATTGAATATCCAACAGTAGAAATTACTTTTAACAGCCCTTTGTGAATGGGGTCTTCCACAATAGCTTTTTGATTATTTTTATATAAAACTTGTGAAATTAAAGATAGGCCTTGTGTTGAACCAGAAACAATCATAATATTTCGTGGACTACATTCAATTCCTCTAGTACGAAATAAATATTGTGATATTTCTTCTCTTAATCTCCATACCCCCGCAGTACTATTGTATCTAAAATCTGAATCTGACAAATCATGTAGTATTTGTTTATATAACTTTGATAATTCTTTGCGTGGAAATAGCTTTAATTCTGGAATTCCAGAACGAAAATCTATATAATCTTTTTGTCTATACTCATGTAAATTATCTCTACTTTCAGAGGTATGGTCTAACCTAAAGTCAATTTGATGACCTAATATTGCTTTCGCTATAGTTGTACCATATCCATGCCTTGTTTCCAAATATCCCTCTGCTATTAATTGATTATATGCATCTAACACTGTATTTCTTGATACAGAAAGTTCTTTTGCCAAAGTTCTAGATGAAGGTAGTTTTTGTTCAAAATTTAAGCTTCCATCTAAAATCATATCTTTTATCTTACAATATATTTGCCTTGATAATGATATGTCGCTATTTCTATTAATTGTAATCCACATTTTAATACCTCCAAAAGTGGTTCTATAAAATTACTATAAAAATGGAACTACAAAATCCAATTTTTACTTGCTAAGATTATACCATAAAACAAAAAATAAAAAGGAGTCTAGATTATGTTAGAAATATCAAGTAGAACAAAAGAAATTTATCCCAATATCAAATTTGGAGTTATGATTGTAAATATGACCTATTCAACACCTGACAAAGAAAATTTTTTACTTCTTAAAAACGCTGAAATTGAAAATATTATTATACAAAACCCTGAATACAATCGTAAAGAAAAGATTAAAACAGAACCTCTTTCCAACTACATAAAGTATTATAAAAAATTCAAAAAAACTTATCCTATATTACTTCAATTAGAATCCCTTTTACTAAAATCAAAAGGCATTCCAAATGTAAGTATACCTATTCAAGCAATGTTTTTGGCAGAATTAAAAAACCTTCTTTTAACAGCAGGACATGACCTTGATAAGATAGAATCACCTTTTAAAATAGATTTAGCAAATGGAGAGGAACATTTTTATGGTATAGGGGAAAGAGAACAAGTTCTAACAAAAGACGATTTATTTTTATCAGATAATCGCGGTATACTATCTAGCATTCTTAATGGACCCGATAATCGTACACAGATTACAAAAGAAACTAAAAATATTCTATACTTTGTATATGGACCTGATGGAATTTCTGAAAACCAAATTTATAACCACCTAAATGATATAAAAGATTATATTTTAAGTGGTTTTCCAGACTCGAAAATTGATTTAATTGATGTATTTTAATTAATATCGATGTATTTTAGTTAATATAATGAAAATTTAAGTTTAGTGGATATTCAAAATATTAGTGGATATTTTAAGTAATTAAAATAGTGAAGTATACATCATTGTTCAACTAGATATATACTTCACTAAAATTAATTTTATATAAGCATTGACTTTTTCTAAAACTTTATTTAAAAAACTAACTCATTATATCTCATATAGATAACTTACTTTTATATCTAAAGAGTTTCATAATAAACAATTTCATTTAAAGGAAGACGAGTTTTATCATGTCTATTTGGGCTTTCTGGTGTTCCAGCTTCATATCCTATTAGTAATATGTTTACTGGTTCAAGATTATCTGGTAAGTTAAATTCTGCTCTAATTACATATGGCTTGAAATAACATACCCATACGCTTGCTAACCCAAGTTCAGTTGCTTGTAGCATCATGTGGTCAGTGATTATACTTGTATCAATATCTGTAAGTTGTTTACCATCAAAAGGTCTTGTCCAAACTTTATCCTTATCTCCACATATTATAATTGCTAATGGTGCATTATATATATTTACAGCCTTAGAAACTTTATCGAGACCTTCTGGTTCTTGTATTACAATTAATCTTTGAGGCTGACGGTTACCTCCTGTTGGAGCTATTCTAGCAACTTCTAAAATCTTCTCCAGTTTTTCTTTTTCGACCTTTTTGTCCTGATAATTACGACAAGAATATCTTGTTTTGGCAATTTCAACAAAATTCATTTATTTCCCCCCTATCATTTTATTAGGCTAAGTTGATGATTTATTTAACCTATGCTATAATTTTATCACTATAATTTTATATTACAATAATGCACTTTTTTGTAACATAGTACCAAAAAAGGTACTTCAAAATATATTGAGAGGTCTAAAAAAATGAAAAAATGTTCAAGTAATTACAGTTGTCCTATAGAAGCAACACTTGCATTGATTGGTGGTAAATACAAGACACTTATTCTTTGGCATCTTAAAGATACCACACTAAGATTTAATGAACTTAGAAAATTAATACCTAAAGCAACTCCTAAAATGTTAACTCAGCAATTACGTGAATTAGAAACAAATGGTTTAATTGTAAGAGTTGTTTATCCTGTTGTGCCTCCAAAAGTGGAATATTCATTATCTGATTTTGGAAAAAGCATTATTCCTATTTTAGACGTTATGTGTGATTGGGGTTCTGATTACTTAAATAATCTTTAATTTATTATAATTTAAATCCCATAGCTAATTTTACAACTTCCATATGTTCCTTAGATGTCAACATTTCTAAAAGCTTAAAAGCTACATGTGGTGCGGTTTCTGGACAATATGAAGTTATGATATTTCTATCTACAACAATTGGGTCATTGACTACATTTACATCAAATTCACTTAACTGTTTTTGTCTTTGACCATCTTTTAAATGATATGTAGTAGCTTTACGATTTTTTAAAACACCACTTTTACCAACAGGTAAAGCTGCTACACAAATAGTAGCAATTATCTTCCCTTTTGTATCAAATTCTCTTATTAAGTTTAAAAAAGATGTATCATATGCTTCATCATAAAATCCAAACTCTTCAAATCCTCCAGGAATAGCTAATGCATCATAATCATCTACACATATTTCATCTATTGTTTTGTCAACTAATACTGGAACATTAAATGTGCTTACAACTTGCTTTTTAAATCCACAAGTTACTACATCTATATCATAATTATAATCATTTCTGGCCCACCCCATAACATCTACAAATACGCTAAATTCCATAGTTTCAAAACCTTTTGCTAAAAAAATCAAAACTTTCATATTGTATTTCCCTCCTAAAAATATGTAATAAAGTAAGCATTGATATAATCAATATTTAGGTCTATGCTTGTCTAAAAAGTATCTTTGATTGTATTAATTTCCTCTTTAATTGTTGATAAAACAATGGTTGTATTAGCTTTCTGTATTCCTCTGACTTTTTTCAGAGTTATTGATATAAATTCTTCAAGTTCATTTGTGTCCTCTGCTAATACTTTTATTAAATAATCATATTCTCCTGAAATGTGATGACATTCTAATACAGTGTCATACTCCAACATAGTCTTCTTAAACTCTTCTATACTTTTAGATAAATCTGTATTGATAAGTACAAAAGCTAAAAGTTTATATTTTGTTTTCTTTCTATTGATTTGAATAGTATACTTTTGAATTATGTTTGACTGTTCAATTTTCTTTATACGCTCTGAAACTGCTGGTATTGATAGATTAACTTGTCTACTTATTTCAGAAGTTGAGGCTCTACTGTTCTTTTTTAGAGAATTAATTATTTTTAAATCTATCTCATCTACGGCTATTCACCTCCTTAATTATTTAGTATAATTCTAGCTAATAATTTAAAATAAGTAAATAATTTAAATTATTTCAATAAAATTTAATGAAAAATAGCATCTATCATTAAATTTTTAAGTTAATTAAATATAACATACATAACACACTTAAAATATTTAAAGCAAGATAATGTTAGTACTTTTATTATCCATATCAATTCAATTTTTCTAAGTATAAAGCTAATACTCTTTAAATTATTATTTCGTAGTAATAAATTTTTTTATTTTATAAAAAAAGTAATGATTATAATTTATATATTTATAAAATTACAATCATTACTTAGTAATTAATATTAGATGTATTTCTCTATATACATATACTCTATTTATTCTTTTACATCCCTTTAAATTTATCTACTTCTTTAAGAAATGTATCTTTTGGCATCGGCTTTGCATACAAATAACCTTGTGCGTAATAACAATCAATACTCATTAAAAATTCTGCTTGTTCTACCCTCTCAACACCCTCACAAATTACCTCTAATCCCAAGTCATTTGCCATTTCAACTACTTTACTAATAATCTTGCCTACCTTACCTTTTCCTTCAGAATTATCTAAGAGAGATTTATCTATTTTAAGAATATCTACAGAAACTTGATTTAGAAGATGTAATGAAGAATATCCAGAACCAAAATCGTCAACAGAAATTAAAAAACCGAGTTCCTTAATCGCATTTATCGTATCATTTGATATACTATCATTTTCAAACAGACTTTCAGTTATCTCAAGTTCAATTACACTTTCAGGTATATCATATTTAGTAAGCAAACTTTGTAATCTATTTATATAATCTTTTTTCTGAAAATGTACTCTTGATTGATTTACAGAGATTGAAATGGGTTTGACTCCAGAATCTATCCAAAGCCTTGTCAACTTACATACTTCTTCTAACACAAAAAAATCAACATCTATAATTCCACCACTCTTTTCAAGTATAGGGATAAATTCTCCTGGATTCATAAATCCAAGTTCCTTATGATTCCACCTAACAAGTGCTTCTGCTCCAATAATGTTATTTGTTCTCATATCAAACTTAGGCTGATAATAAATCTGAAATTCATTATGTTCTAATGCATAATCTATTCTATCAACAATCTCTTTTTCTTTGTTAAGACTTTCTCTAAGAGATTCATCAAAATATATAATAGATGAATTACTTCCTTTTGCTTTTCTTCTAGCAATTTCAGCATAATCAATAGCCTTTGTAATAACAATGTCTTCCTCTTTAATAATATATACTCCAAAATTTGCCTTTACTTTAATGCCAAACCCCTTAACTTCAAAGTATGAAATACTTTCATTTATATCAATAAGAGTTAATTCCAAATCTTTTTTTAAATCATATGGTAAAAGTAAAAGAAAATGGTCTGCTTTTACATGAGCTATTAATGCCCTGTCTCCTATAACGCTGTTCAAAACTGATGCAATTTCTTTTATAATCATATCCCCAGAATCTCTACCATAATTTTCATTTATGACAGCAAACTTAGATATATCAAAAGCAATCACTGCATAAAATTTTTCTCTATGCTTTTCTAGAATTCGTGGTGCTTGTTCTTCAAATCCATTGTAATTCCATACTCCATTCTCTATATCTTTAAATGCCAAATCAAAAATATGAGTGGAGTGTCTTTTGTTGATTGCAAAAAAATAAGAAAGTGCTGCTATTATAATTAAAAAGAAACAAAAAGAAATTAAAACTGTTTGAACTGGATGCTGATGAATATACTGTGATAAACTAACTTTATAATCTTTAAGAATTGTATACTTTGCAATAATTTCTGAACATTCATCTTTATTAAGTGCATTTATTCTCTTATCCAAAATAGAATATAATGTTGGATTTATATTTTTTCCAACACCTAAAGATATATTAGTTTTATAATCATTAACTAGAATTGCTTTTAAATTATTATAATCTTTTTGTATATAGTCTTCAGCAGAATATGTATTTACAAATGCAGCATCTGCATCTCCACTTTTCACTGCATTTATAGCTTTTTCTTCAGATTTATAGTTTTGAATATTGATACCTTTATAGCGTTCTTTGAGATAATCATCATTAAATATATCACTATCAGCAACAGCCATATTATCAAATTTAGTATTTTTGTAATTTTTAGTTATCGTACTATAGTTCAATTTCATATAAGGAGCTGTAATCTTAATTCCATTCTGCTCTGCCCATCCATAATCTGAATTAAAAAAACATATAATATCTGCTTTTCCCTCTTTTACCATATCAATCGATTCTTTATATGAATTAGCTTTTACATAATCTATATTTAATTCAAGGTCTTTTACAATTAAATTAAATATATCTGGTATAATACCTTTAAGTTTACCTTTATCTAAATATGATAATGGATAGGAGTTTGACATACTTACTACACGTATATGATTATTTCTCTTTAAGTAATCGCTTTCTTCCTTAGAAAGAATAAATGTATCTTTATTACTAGATTGATAGTACTTACTATATAAATTAAACTTATATGCTGGATTATCCATTTCAATGTCTTCTAAAGCTTCATTTACCTCTTGTAACAGTTCAGTATTGCCTTTTTTTACAATACAATAAAATGGAGATGGAGAAAATTGTGCAATTACATTTTCGTTTTTGACTTTTCTCAAACTACTAGTTAATATCGCATCTACTTTTCCACTTTTTAATGCATTATCCAATTCTTCCTGATTTTCAAAATATTTAGATGTGTAATTAAATCCTTTTTCATTTGCAAATTTCTTTAAATGTTCATTTCTACTATTTCCATAAAGTAGTCCAACCTTTATTCCATTAAAATTTTTATAATCATTTGGTGCATACTTTGAGTTACCACTTTTTACTGTGAGTCGTGCATAACTACTACCCATTGGCACTTCTGAGAAATCAAATTTCTCAGCACGTTCTTTTGTATATTGTGCAGAAGTAAGTAAGTCAATCTGCCCATTTTCTAACATAGTTTGACACTCTTCCCATGTACCAGATACATATTCATATGTCCAACCAGTATGCTTTCCAATCTCATGAAGATATTCATATCCATACCCATTTCTATTTCCGTTTTTATCATAATCATGATATCCTTCAAAATCAAAAAAACCTACTTTTATAACACGCTTTTCTGTATTTGCAAGCGATTGTATTGGAAAACACATAAATATCATACAATTAATTAAAAATACGATGAAAATAAGTCTCTTAATTGCCACAAACTTTCTCCCCCCTCATATAAAATCTTCGCTCAAATTATTTATAATCATTCTAATAATAAATTATTTAGATTTATACCATTCATAAACTTATAATTATACTTAAAAAAATATATGTCTATTTAAGAATAAATAAACATATATTTTTAGGGATTACTCTGAATGTATAACTTTATGTATACATTATATATTTTTTATTTATTATAATTATATAAATATCTTAGCATACCATTGAAAGTTCAACAATACTACAGCATTGATTTTATAGTTGCAATATTTTGTGAAAATATCTTTTATATTGACTATAATTAAGTATTATGATACCATGATTTAAGCTATAATTAGTGATATATGTATTAAATTAAATAAGAAAAAATCAAAAGTACAATAGTACAATTTAAATATAAATGAATTAGAATTAATATTGAGAGTAGGATGTGAACAATTATGATTTATATAAAATTAGTTAAACTTGTTAGAAAACTTAACTCTACACAAATGTATACGATGAAGCGTTGTGTAGAGGTTAATCTGGAAGCTTAAAGCTTCTATCTTCATCGGCAAATATAGGTTTAGTGTAGTTTTTTTAGCTATGCTTATTTAAATTCACCTATTTGCCGATAGAGATATAGATTTTATGGCCATAGATAGCAATGCTTATCTATGGCCTTTTGTTTTTCCAAAAGCAGAGGTCGGCATTTTATAATGCCATACCTCTGCTTTTTTTATTTTCATAAAATTTTTATATTAAAAAAGGAGTTTGAATTATGAGTTTACTAAAGGTAAATAATTTATCACAATGTTTTATGGATAAATCACTGTACGAAAAAGCTGACTTTGATTTATTCAAAGGTGAACATATAGGTGTAGTTGGCCAAAATGGCGTAGGTAAAAGCACCTTAATTAAAATTTTGTTAGGAGAAGTTATCCCAGACACAGGAGAAGTTAAGTGGCAACCTAATATTAAAATAGGTCATTTGGACCAATATGCAGATATTGATAGAGACACAACAATATCACTATATTTACACACTGCATTTCAAGACCTCTATACAATAGAAACAAAAATGAATTTGCTATATCAGGAAAGTGCTATATCTGGAAATGAGCAACAACTTATTAAAGCATCAACTTATCAAGAGCAATTAATATCAAGTGATTTCTATTCTATAGACAATGAAATAAATAAAGTAGCAAATGGTCTTGGACTAGATTCAATAGGAATGAATCGTGTTATTGGAGAACTTAGTGGAGGTCAGAGAGCAAAAGTAATTATGGCAAAATTACTACTTTCTAATTATGAAGTTTTATTATTAGATGAACCAACAAATTTTTTAGACAAAGAACATGTTGAATGGCTTGCCAACTATCTAAATATATTTACAGGTGCATTTATTGTAGTATCACATGATTTTGACTTTCTAGAAAAAATCTCTACAGGTATTCTTGATATAGAATTTGGAATGATTAAAAAATATCATGGAAAATACTCAGAATTTCTTAAACAAAAATCACATTTAAGAGAGGATTATATTAGAAAATACCAATCTCAGCAAAAAAAAATAGAAAAAGAAGAAACCTTTATACGTAAAAATAAAGCTGGTGTAAATTCAAAAATTGCAAGAGGAAGACAAAAACAATTGGATAGAATAGAGAGAATAGCTCCTCCTAGCTTTACAGGAAAACCATGTATCCAATTTGCAGAAATTGAAATGTCTGCGCAAAACTCACTTACAGTAACCAATCTTGAAGTTGGATACTACTATTCGTTACTTCCAAAATTAAATTTTTCTGTTAATGCGGCTCAAAAGGTAGTTATAACTGGATTCAATGGAATTGGTAAATCCACTTTGTTAAAAACATTGGTTAAAGATATTCCTTGTATTTCTGGAAACTTTATATTCTCAGATCAGATAAAAATTGGTTATTATGAACAGGATTTAAAATGGGAAAATCCTACTAAAACACCACTTCAAATAATGGCAGATAGGTATCCAAAATTAAGTACAAAAGAAATCAGACGTTCTTTAGCCAAGTGTGGTGTAAAAGAAGAACATGTTTCAAGAAGTATTTCCACACTAAGTGGTGGTGAACAGTCTAAAGTTAAATTATGTTGTATGATGTTGTCCCCTTGTAATTTCTTGATTTTAGATGAACCCACTAACCACTTTGATGCAGAAACAAAAGATGCTTTACAAAATGCTTTGAAACAATTTAAGGGAAGTATTATTTTGGTTTCTCACGAAGAAAAATTTTATAAAGGTTGGATTGACAAGGTATTTAATATAGAAAAACAATTGATATAAATTACTATACTGTTATGAAATATTCTGTTTATAGATAATACTAATTATTAGTTATCTTTATATTCTAATCCCTCTTGTATTTGTTATATTTGAAACCGTAAATATTTTACTAAAATATAATCATATTAATAGGCACTCATAAATGGGTGCCTAAAAAATAACTATTAAAATTCAGTCTAATCAACTCTATTCACAAGCTTATATCCAAGCCCCTTAACTGTTATGAGTATTTTAGGATTTGAAGGATTATCTTCAATCTTTTCTCTTAAGTGTCTTATATGTACCATAATTGTATTGTCACATATACTACTATATACACCCCATACTTGTTCATAAAGACTTTCTTTTCCTATAATTTTATTTAAGTTTTGAGCCATATAACTTAAAAGTTGATATTCTCTACCTGTTAACTCAATTTCATTTGTATCTTTATACACACGACATCCTTCTGTATCAATTGTAATATTTCCTAACTTAATCATTGAAACTTCTGATGATGCAACGCTTTGATATTGTTGTCTACGCAACTGAGCTTTGACTCTAAAAACAACTTCTCTTGGACTAAATGGTTTTGTTATATAATCATCTCCTCCACTACTAAGACCAAGTATTTTGTCAATATCATCATCTTTTGATGAGAGGAAGAGAATTGAACAATATGAAAACTCTCTAATTTTTTTACACACTTCTATACCATCTACATCAGGCAACATTATATCAAGAATAACAACATCTGGACATTCTGTCTTACACAAAGAAATAGCATCTAACCCATTATAAGCTTTAATAATATTTTTAAAACCATCCTTTATCAGGACTTCCTCAATTAAATTTATTATATCCTTTTCATCATCAACAAGTAATACTTTCTTATCAAAGTATGTCTCCATAGTAAAATCACTCCTAATAAAGAGTTATTATCTTTTATTTATCAATTCTTTAACTCTATGCTTTCTGCTTTCTGCTTTCTGCTTTCTGCTTTCTGCTTTCTGCTTTCTGCTTTCTGCTTTCTGCTTTCTGCTTTCTGCTTTCTGCTTTCTGCTTTCTGCTTTCTGCTTAAAGTATATTAAAGCTATTAAATAAAATCAAGTATATATTAATTATAAATTAAATTATACTTAATAATAATTGTTTATCATATTATACCAAATAATAAACATATGTTATTTTGCTAAATTACTTTTAACATTTTCAATATATTGTTTACATATATTCCATACCTTCTCTATTATCTCTTTGTTATCGACATAAGGTGGATAAATATCATTGCTTATCATAATTTTTATAAATGATATTGAATCATCAGCCATTTTAACAACTTTACCTTTATGATTTACTAGTTTTCCATTAATATCTGCATAAATATTAGAAGTACAAATAGAAAAGTAAGCTTCTCCAATAGTCTCTGGTTTTGGTATAATAACATTTTGCAAGAATGCTAGTAATCTCCAATAAGAATTAAACTTTTTAATTGTTTCTTTACTCATTTTTGTTGCTGGAACCATAATCGCATTTACACTTATATTATAATGTTTATATTCTTGTTCCATCATAGTTGTAGCCATAAGCAAAGCCATTTTAGAATCTCCATAAAGCTTGTAAGAATTGTACCCTTTATCTTCTGTTGTTTCACCACTCAAAACTTCAAGATTAATTTTTCTTCTATCATCAAAGAAATGCTTTATATTTGTACTACAAACATTTAGAACTCTAGGATTCTTTGATTTAACAAGTACATCTAATAATAAATTAGTCACAAGCACTGGTCCAAATAGATTGACAGCAAATGTTAGCTCTATACCATCAATATTTTGTTGAAATTTTTTTTCTCCATGTCTAAAATGTCCAGCATTATGAATTAAAATATCAAGAACATCATATTTTTTCTTATATGTATCACAAAAACTATAGATTGATTGCTTTGATGAGATATCCAGTTCAAGCAAATCTATATTAGTATTTTTAGTTTTAGCAATTATTTCCTTACACACTGGCTCACTAATCTGAATGTTGCGACAAGCCATTATAACCCTATAACCTTCTGATGCAAACTTAAATGCTGCTGCCTTTCCTATTCCAGAATTGGCTCCAGTTATGATTACAGTTCCTTTCATACTAATCTTCCCCTTTTCTCCGTTCTAGTTACTTATTTGATTAATCACAAATTAACTTGTTCTTCAATTTTTCAAACCATTCTATTTCAAAATTTGTTCTATCAATCCCAAATTGCAAAGTCAATAATTCAAAATCAATTATATCTTGAACTTCTTTTTGTATGTTAGAATTCTCGCTAACTTGCAAAAAATGATTAAACTCTATTTTATTTTTTTCTATATAATCAATATATTGCAACTTTGCAGTATTACTGTCCTGTTTTTTAATATTCTCCAAGTGCTCTTTTTCTTTTTTAAGGTCGACAAGATAAGATTCGATTAGTGGTAATCTCTTTTTCGTTGGAACAAATCCCATAAAAAACAATTTACTTAGCTCCATGTCCTTCATCTTACCTGAAATCATAGCTGTCTGTACCCATTCTAAAAAACATTCTTTCCCTTCATTAGTTAAAGTATAAAATTTCTTATTCACACTATTTTCAACAAACTCTTCATATACTATCATCTTCTTTTCAAGTAGTTTTTTTATTGCTGCTTGAATACTACCCATACTATTGCTACACATAGAGGTAAAATTTATTTCTATAATGCTTCTAAGTTCATAAATTGTCAACTTCTTAATCATAAGTAACCCTAAAATAATTTTATCCATTTTATTTACCCTCTTTTCTATCTGTTTTTTATATTACTAATAGTAACATTTCTAATAGATGAAATCAAGCATTAGAAATGTTCTGATAATATCTTTAAACTTACAAACAACTAAGTACTCTTACAACAAATTAGCATAAGGTAAATTACATAAACAATAAAAAAAAGTATAGCTACTATTATCAATAACTATACTCAATCAAATTATGATTTTATAATATAAATAATTATTCTATTAACTTACATTGGTAATTTTAAATCAGTGTATCTTGCTATTATGATATCATATACAATAAATATAACACCTTCACCTTTAATCTAATTATTCAACGACCTTCAATTAATACTGATATAAGTTTTAGTTTCTATTGTCTAGTATCATATGAAACAAACTTATGAATAAGTACTTCTATAATACTACTAATATCTATTTTCAACTCTTTAGATAATATATGTATTATTACTTCTTCAATAGCTGAGATACTTGCTATAACACAAACTATACTTGTAAATAAATTTGTATTCATAATATTATAAGCTAATGGTAAACAGAATAACATAAACCCAGATAATTTATTTCCATATGTATGTAATATAGCAAATGTGTTATATTTACAAATCACTATAATTATCGATGTAATTCGAACAAGAACAATTATTAGTATCCATAATACTATATACTTTGAAATATTTATTACTGGAAGCATAATGATAAACATTGATATTACTAAACATATATCAGCTATACTATCAAGCCTCGAACCAAACTTACTTGCCATATTCATTTTTCTAGCTATATATCCGTCAAGAAAATCACTTACTCCACACATAATATAAATTGTAAAAAACAAAAAAGAAAACATTTCTATTTTTAGTAAAACTATTGATAATATAATTCTAAGTGTAGTAATGATATTTGCTATATTTTTCATTTCTTATCACCTCAAAACTGAGTATTTATTAACTACTTGCACTTTTGTAATGTTTCATCCCTAATTTCCAAAATCTCCACATAAATACTGTAAACACAAATACAATACTAATTGAGTAGATTAACCCTTTTATTTTCAGTGTTCCAGACAAAATTTGAGTTGGGATTGTTGACATAATTCCATATGGTAAAATTAAATAAAATAGAAGTTTAAAAATACCTTCATAAATTACACCCGGAATTTTCATATTCATTGGCAGTAAATTATCTTCTAATCTCATTATAGCAGAGGATGATATAACAAAAAATGGAATTGTTCGGAATATAATACACACATCATAAAAAAGCAATGTCATCAATAACACCATACATGTATATGCTATTACCATAACAAAAGTTATATCTGAGTTTAACTCAGATATTCCATATACAACTATAAGTATACTTGCCAAAATTAAAGGTGATGAACCAATATTAATATTCTCAAATGTCAATCTAAACAATGGGTCTATTGGCTTTGTAATATAATAATCTAATTCCCCTTCTTGAATTTTACGTGGAATATCATAAATTCCAAAACAGAAAATAGTCATGTTTATAGCATTTATCAATGAAAAAGTTCCTATAAATATTAGCATTTCTCCACTCTGCCAACCTCCTATTGAATCTACATGAGAATAAATACCATTAAACATTAATAATTGTAATATAAATAATGAACTATCTACAAAAAATGCTCCAAAAAAATCAAATCTAAACACCATCATTTTTGATAATTTCATTTTTAGTAACATAAATATTATTTTAAAATTTTTTTTCATTATATCCCCACCCCATCAAATAGTGTTCTCATCCTCTTATAGACGATTTTATTTACTATAAAGAAGAATAAGACCCATAATGCTATAATAATCAATCCTTGCACTGCCTCATTGCTATTTCTACCTATTAATAACATAGATGGTAAATAGGTTGTGTAATAAAATGGAAAGAACTTCATAATATTTACTAGAACTTCTGGCAAGAGTACAAGCGGTATCATTGTTCCTATAACAAATTCAGTTATATTATCAATTATCATTCTAAAAAAACCAATCTCTAGAAATTTAAATGATAAAATTCCAATAAAGAAATGAAGCTGCATCATAAAAATAAGCCCTAAAAAAATCATCAAAATTGAAATTAAAATCTGTATTGGATTTGATGTAAAAGCAAAATCTATTTTAAATATAAAAATCCATACAAAGGCAGAAATCATATTAAATACTAAGTAAAAAAAGGTCATTCCAAAATTTTTAGCAAAAAAATAATTTTGTGCATCAATCGGAATAATCATGTATTTTGAAAATGTACCCAATTTTACACGATTGCATATCTCCTCACTTGTACTTCTTGACATATCAATACCTGATAAAAATGAACTTATTATATAATAAGACAGCATTGAATTAAATGTAAATCCAGAAACTATGTCATTTTCACCAAAAATTGCCTTCCACAAAATATAAGCAAATAAAATTTTTATAATAGTAAACATCATGTTAACTACTACATCAAACCTCCAAATAAGCTGTACTTTGAAATTAATTTTAGCTATTTCATAGTACTTTCTTATGTTTTGTTTAAATCTATAAAATAATGATTGTCTTGAATATACTTCATTATAGTTGTTCATAATACTCTTCACGCCCTTCTTTATATATTCGTTCTACAACATTGCCTATATCCTCTTCTTCAATTGCTACATCCTCAACATCATACTTATCAAAAATCCATTTAACAGTTTCATTCCCCTTTTCTTTTGGCACAATTACTGACGTTTTATGTTTTGTTTGCTCAATAATCTTACAGTCTTTTGGAAATAAAATTTTGGTTTCGTCAGTAAAGCTAACTGTTATTTTCTTATATTTTTGAAAATGATTAAATAATTCATCTGTAGAACCATCATATATTTTATGACTATTTTCTATGACAATACTTCGACTACAAAGGCTCTTGATATCCTCCATATAATGAGATGTAAGCATTATTGTAGTACCTTTTTTCTCATTTACTTCTTTCAGAAAATACCTAATTTGTTTTTGTGCCACTGCATCTAGGCCTATTGTTGGTTCATCTAAAAACAAAATTTTAGGATTATGAAGAAGTGCTACAATAAGCTCCATTTTCATTCTTTCTCCTAAAGAAAGTGTCCTAACTTGAACATTTAGGTAATCAGATACTTCAAATAACTCTATAAAGTAATCTAAATTCTTTTTGTACTCTTCATCAGATATATCATATAGTTCCTTAAACAATAGAAATGTATCTGCTGGTGTCAATTCAAAAAACAGCTGACTTTTTTGCCCCATAACAACAGCATATTGCTTTTTAAAGTTATTTTCTAACTTATTGGGATAATAACCCATAACAGAAATTTTTCCAGAGGATGGCGCAATAATTCCAGTCATCATCTTAACAAGAGTTGTTTTTCCAGCTCCATTTTGACCTATTAACCCAACAAATTCTCCCTCCTCTATTTTTAAATCAAGGGATGATATAGCCGTTTTTTCTGTATATTTTCTATTAAACAAAGATTTTATGCTTCCCATAAGTCCTGGCTCTTTTTCAAATCTTCTATAAGATTTAGTCAGTTCATTAAGTTCAATAATACTCATTTTTATTGCCTCCATATCTTGTATTTTCTACAAAAAAAGTCCACAGGTATTTATATCTGCCTTTTTATGTGGTATACATATTTACCTACACAAAAACAGAAAACTCCTGTGGACTAGAAAATTTAATCTTTTCTATTTCAACATAATTATATCTATAATAACACTATGTAAAATTAATAAAGGTGTAGCAGATTAAAGCCCACTACACCACAATTTAACAAAGTAATATATAATAATATTATTATTTGTTGTCATATGTTAGTTATCTATAAAGGCAGAGTAAGACACAACAATTAAATGTATCAAAATACACTTAAAAATTCTGATTAAACAGAATACATATGCGTCTCCAACTATTTATTTGTTGGTTACCATTATATATAACTCCGACATTAAGACACTCCTTTACTAATATTATTGTTGATATTTTATCATAAAGCTTTTTTATGTTCAAGTATAATTTAAGATACTCATATATTTAAATTCATCTTATTTTTTATAGTTGAAATTAAATTTCATTAATTGGCTTAAGTAAAATTTAAAAATACATTATTTACATTAGAGATAATTACCCTAACTTCCTTCTTCTAAAGTACCCTATTATACAAACTAGATGCAATTTTTTTAATTCTATATTATAATATTGTCACAAGCGTCCAAATAAATAGTACTAACTAAAAGAATTATAAACTACAAATCTTAAGGGGTTACTCTATGGAAAATAATACAATACAAGAACAATTATGTGATTTATCAAAGAAAATCTGGCACATTTATATTTTAAATCCAGACGAGGCTGGCTTACAATTTATCATTTCTTTATTAGATGATAATTTCACATTGTTTGGAACAGGAAAGCATGAATTCTATACATCATTAGAAAACTTCATTATAAATCTTGAAAAAGACCAAGAAGAATCAGAAGAAATAAATTTTAAAATTATAGATGAATGGTACTCATGTACTAAAGTTACAAATGAGACTTTTATAGTATATGGAACTCTATGGGTAATAGAGGATGAGTACTTAGAAAAAGACATCTATGTAGAAATGGATACTCGATTTACTATGGTATATAAAGTTATAGATGGTAAAATTACACTGCTCCATGTACACCATTCTATTCCAAACTTCGATCAAGTAAAAGATGAATACTATCCTAAAACAATAACTGAAAAAGCAAAAGAAGCTCTAGCTATGGCTCATGAATTTAAGCTAAAATCAGAAAAAGACCTTATGACTGGATTATACAATCGTCATTTTTTTGAAGTGCATATAAAAGAGATGCTAGAAGCTACTTCATGTGGGTATTTTTATATTTTTGATTTAGATAATTTTAAGCAAATAAATGATATATTTGGTCATATTAGAGGAGATGAAATATTAATACAATTTGCTAATATTTTGACTAAAGTGTTTGCCAATAATGCTATTATTGGAAGGCTTGGAGGAGATGAATTTGCTGTATTTGAATATATCAATCAATCTAAGGAAGATGTTGAAAATAAGGCAAAAAAAGTTACACAATTATGTTCCGATAGCAACTCTTGCTCTATAGGTATATCCAAACTAGAAAGTAACTTAGATACTTTTCAATCCTTATATAAACAATCTGACTATGCTCTATATTATACAAAACGAAACAATAAAGGGAGTTTTAGTTGGTTTTAGAAGTAAAGAATTTCAGCTGTATAAAATGACCTCCTAACTAGTATGTTATTAAAAAACAGAACCGATATAACTACTTTTACTCATAAGTTCATCGGTTCTTTGTCTGTACATATAATTCTCTTATAATTCAAGTATAATTTAATGCACTCATATATCATAACATTGTTCCAGAAATATGATACAAGAACTACTCATTTTATTCAACCCATTTTCTTCTATTGGAAAATGTCCTGCACCTTCAAGCATAGTAATCCTTTTATTACCAGCTAATCGGTCAAAAAACAGTTTACTTAATGATACATCTGTCCAACAATCATTTTCAGGATGAACTAATAATACTGGACAATCATTAAAATTTTCTGGTTCTATACTGACAAAAGGGTTCAGCATTCCATATAAAAAAGATATTGTTACTTTACTTCCAGAAGATTTTTTATCTTTGATAAGAATTTTAGCTAAGTTTTTATTATTTACAATTTTTTTCATATTTCCCACTAGTTTGATGGGTATCTTGAAATTAGGAAATAACTTATTTGCTATAGGTAGGCATTTTTTACTTACTTTTCCTATGAATGGTGAAATAGCTGTTTGTTCAATCATTATTGGAATACGTTGGTCTAAAATACAAGAAGCCATTAATGCATAGATATTTTTACAATTACATGCCACTTGATATGCTAAAAAACCGCCTGCACTTAGTCCAAATAATGATATTTTTTTACCCTTGTCTTGAAAGTAGTTGACCAAAAAAGTTCCACAATCAACCCATGTATCATAAGTAACTTTAGAAACACTTAATATTTCTGTATTTCCGTAAAGTGGCAAATCAGGACAAATTACTTCATATCCTGCTTCTACTAAAGGTAGAGAAAGACTTGAAAGCAATCGCCCATTCCCACCAACCCCATGAAATACAATAACAGTACCCTTGTGATTATCAACTTCATAATGGTCAATATGAATGTTTATTCCTTCCCATTTTATAAAATATTCGTTAGGTAAATTTTTTTCTCTTAGCTGATTGTTTAAAGGTAAAAAGGGTTGAACTAATTTCCATTCTGTTTGATTGTAATAATATTGCATATTTTACTCTTCTCCTCTCATTTTAATTAATGATATTTTATTTTTAGATTATATCGTTATATTTGTCCAATTAATCCTGTACAAAGTATTAGAAATATTTTAGAAAACTGTAAGTATGCTTCATATGAATCATCATACTCAATAAGTATATATTTAATACAATCTATTAACATATTAATTATCATTTTAGAATAATGAAAATCAACTATGTTTAAATGCCATTTTAGATGATTACATAAATTATTAATAATTCGTTCTTTATAAACTACTAAATCGGTACTTTCTAGCTTAAGAAGAATAATAATATTTTTATTTAGAAAGTATTTAAATCCACTTTTTTCTAAAAAATTATCTAAATCATCTAAATATAGTAAAGCAGATTCCTTTGTTAGCACTTTATTTTCTTCTAAACAAACATGTTTTGATAGGTTTTCCTCAACTACATTAATGGTTGGCATTATTATAAATTTTAAAAGTTCTTCCTTATTAGGATAGTAATGATACATATTTCCAATAGATGTATGAGCTTTTTTCGCTATAGTTCTCATAGAAGAATTTTCATAGCCTTTTTTTAAAAATTCGCTTGTTGCAACTTCTGCAATTTTATTTTTTATTTCTTCTTTTTTTATTTGCATCTTTAGTAATCCTCCTAGAAATATCATACTTGCAGAGAATAATAATTACAAGGTATGTTCATTATTAAAAAACAGAACTTTAATTTTGTTCGTTATTGAATTGTAAACTAAATTTGCCACCGAAATCATATTACAATGACAAATCGGTGGCAAATAAAATATATTATTAATTTATAATCTATATAAGTGTTACTATTTCTTAATTATCTTAGCTACAGTCTCCACATGTGTAGAATGAGGGAACATATCTACAGGCTGTGCCTCAATACATTTAAATCCATGTACATTTAGATAATCCAAATCCCTTGCTAAAGTAGAAGGATTACAAGAAACATAAACAATTTTCTCAGGATTCATTGAAACAATGGTCTCTAAAACCTTTTCGTCACATCCCTTTCTAGGTGGGTCTACAACTACAACATTAGCAGTCTTACCCTCACTATACATCTTAGGAACAACCTCTTCTGCCTTACCCACATAGAATTCAGCATTATGTATATTGTTTAATCCTGCATTTACCTTAGCATCTTTTATAGCATCTTCTATAATTTCTATTCCATAAACCTTTTTAGCCTTTTGTGCTAAAAATAAGGATATTGTACCTATACCACAATAAATATCAAAAACAGTATCAGTATCCTTTAAATCTGCATATTCAAGAGCTTTATCATATAATACCTTAGTTTGTATAGGATTTACTTGGAAAAATGACAATGGAGAAATCTCAAATACTAAATCTCCTATATAATCATTTATTTTACCATCTCCATATACAACTATATTCTCTTTTCCAAGAATGGCATTTGTATTTTTTTCATTTATATTTACAACTAAAGTCTTAAACCCAGGTATGTTTTCCTCTAATACTGAAGCTAATTCCTTAAGATATGGAAGTCTATTTCCATTAGCAACTAATACAACCATTACTTCTTTAGTTGTAAATCCAATTTTTGTTACCAAATGTCTAATTACTCCAGTCTGAGTCTTTTCATCATATATGCTTACCTTATAAGCTCTTATATATGTCTTTATTATCTTAACAATTTTATCATTTAGTTCATGTTGTATTACGCATTTTTCTGTCGATATTACATCATGAGTCTTCTTCTTGTAAAAACCAATAATTGGAACTCCATTGTTCTTTTGTATTGGAAATTGAGCTTTATTTCTATATCTATATGGTTTCTTCATACCTATAGTATCATGAACTACTACATCATCTAACTTACCTATTCTTGTAAGCACTTGTTTAACTTCATTTGTTTTCATTTCAAGTTGTTTATTATAGTCTAAATCTTGTATTTGGCACCCTCCACAATCTTTAAGATTGTCACTACACACTCTTTTTACCCTAAATGGAGACTTCTCTATTATTTCAACAATGTCTCCTACTGCATAATTTTTCTTGACCTTATTAATTTTAACTTTAACTTTATCTTGTATTAATCCGCCCTCTACAAAAACTGTAATACCATTGTACTTTCCAACGCCTACTCCACCTTGTCCAATGTCTACTATATCTACAATATACATCTCGTTTTTTGAAAACATAAATCACCCTCCAGTCACTATATTAAATTTAAACTCTTACAAATTTTTTTCTTTAAATTTATATTAAAATCTTGCTATTAACTAAACTATATTTTTTACTAAGCTACAATATTTTATTTTACCAAAAAAAAAGGAGCTTATAAAGCCCCTTGACAAAATAAATTTATTATTTTCTTATAAAACTCTAGTTGAACCTCTATATATTACACCTCTTGATGCATCTACTGTTACAACTTCTCCATCTTTTACTAGATTAGTTATATCATTTGCAGACACAATAACTGGTATATCTAAATTTATTCCTACAATAGCTGTATGTGATGTCATTCCACCATTTTCAGTTACTACAGCGCCTGCTTTCTCTATATAATTATTCATTTCAGCATCAGTAGTTGTAGAAACTAATATATCTCCTTTATTGAAGTCTACACAAGTATCTCCATTTTTTATTATACGAACTTTACCTTCTACTGTTTGATTACCTACACCTATACCTTGAACGATTTCTTCACTTATTACATGAACCTTTATTAAGTTAGTAGTTCCGCTCACTCCTACTGGCACTCCAGCAGTTATAACTACTAATTCTCCATTATCTATATAATCTGCTTGTCTAGCTGCTTCTATTGCCTTTTCTATAACTTCATCTGTATTGCCTGCAACAGAAGATTTTACTGGATAAACTCCCCATGTAAGAGCTAGTTTATTCATAGTTTTTTCATTATTTGTAGTAGCTATTATTGGAGATTTTGGTCTAAATTTAGACACCATTCTAGCAGTGTAACCTGAAGAAGTAGATGTTATTATAGCTGATGCATTTAAATCTACAGCTGTTGTACAAGTAGCATGACTTATTGCATCTGTTACTGTAACATTATTAGTACCATTTTCCTTTAACAATCTATCATAATCCAAAGTTTCTTCTGTTCTTTTTGCTATTGTAGCCATCATCTTTACAGCTTCTACAGGATATTTTCCAGCAGCAGTTTCTCCAGATAACATTATTGCATCTGTTCCATCATATATGGCATTAGCTACGTCTGTAACTTCTGCTCTGGTTGGTCTTGGATTTCTTATCATAGAATCAAGCATTTGAGTAGCAGTTACAACTGGTTTTGCTAATTCATTACATTTTTTTATCATCATTTTCTGAACTATTGGCATTTCTTCAGTAGGTATTTCAACACCTAAATCACCTCTAGCTACCATTATACCATCAGAAACTTTTAATATTTCATCTAAGTTTTCTACACCTTCTTGATTTTCTATCTTAGATATAATTTGTATATCAGTTGCATTGTTATTCTCTAAGATTTCTCTTATTGCTAGTACATCAGATGCTTTTCTTACAAATGAAGCAGCTATATAATCTATCCCTTGACTTATTCCAAATTCTATATCGCTTATATCTTTAGGAGTTATTGCTGGTAAATTTATTTTTACACCAGGTACATTTACTCCTTTATGATTTTTTACTATTCCAGAATTTTCAACAATACATATTATATCTTCACCATTTATTTCTTTTACTCTTAAACCAACTAGACCATCATCTATTAGTATAGAATCTCCTACTTTAACATCTTCAGCAAGGCCCTTATAGCTTACTGTACATATTTCTTTAGTTCCTACAACATCTTTCATAGTTATAGTAAATTTTTGTCCTTCTTCTAAAGATACCTCTGGGTCTGCAAAATTACCTGTTCTAATTTCTGGACCTTTAGTATCTAATAATATAGCGACTGGTTTATTTAGTTTTTCTCTAACTTTTTTCGCCATATCTATTCTTTCCTTATGTTCTTCATGTGAACCATGGGAAAAGTTAAATCTGCACACATTTAGACCATTTTGCATAAGTTGAGTTAAAACTTCTTCACTTTGTGATGCTGGCCCTAGTGTACAAACAATTTTCGTTTTCTTTACATTATTTAACATATTTACTCCTCCTGAAATATTATTTCACAGATTTATTTTAAATACTAAGATTTATATAGATAATATTTTTGCCATTTCATAAGCTTCTTTATCAAAAACTTTCTTTTGAGATAAAGCTTCACTTATTTCTAAGTCAATTATTTTATTTTCTTTTATTCCTACAACTCTAGCTGATTTTCCATCTAGTAATAATTCTACGGCTCTTACACCAAGTCTACTTGCTAGTATTCTATCAGATACAGTTGGGCTTCCTCCTCTTTGGACATGACCCAATACAGTTACTCTTAAATCTGCTCCTGACTCTTTTTTAAGTTCTTTTTCTAAATCGCTAGCACTTCCAACTCCTTCTGCTAAAACGATTATACTATGTCTCTTACCTCTTTTTTGAGTAGTCTTTAGTCTTAAAGCAACTTCATCTACTTTAATTTCTACTTCTGGTACTATTATAGTTTCAGCTCCTCCTGCAAGACCTGCATACAAAGCTAAATCTCCACAATGTCTTCCCATGACTTCTACTATATTAACTCTTTCATGAGATGATGATGTATCTCTTATCTTGCCTATAGCATCTATAATAGTATTCATTGCAGTGTCAAATCCTATAGTATAATCTGTATATGCTAAATCGTTGTCTATAGTTCCTGGTATACCTATAGCTGGGAATCCTAAGTCACTAAGTTTTTGAGCTCCTGCAAATGAGCCATCTCCACCAATTACAACTAAGCAGTCAATTTTATACTTTTTAAGAATCTTCACTGCCTTTAATCTACCTTCTTCTGTTTTAAATTCTTCACATCTAGAAGATTTTAATATAGTTCCTCCTCTGTGTATAATATCCCCAACAGAAGATAAATTCATTTCAGTTAAATCTTCTTCTAATAATCCCTTATATCCTCTATTGATTCCATATACTTTGCATCCATAATATATTGCTGATCTTACAACCGCTCTAATTGCAGCATTCATTCCTGGAGCATCTCCTCCGCTTGTTAGTAATCCTATAGTTTTCATTTTTTACCTCCTTGGATTTTATGTCAAATTTTTATTATAATCATTCTTATCATATCTTAATGGACTTTTTTCGTCCCTATATCATTTTTCAATCCCATCAAGACTAAAAAAATTAAATGTCCTTAAATGTCCATTTTGTGATATTATATCACAAAACGGACAATATTTTTCATATTATTATAATATATTTAGATTTTTATCCAAAAAATTAAGCTTTTATCTTTATGTTATCCTTAGGAAGTAATCTTTCTAAATTGTTTACAAACTCATCACATATAAAAGTCGATACTCCTGTCATTTTATATGCTTTACGCTTACCATTTATATTTTCATCCATAGGATATAAGTATATACTGTCATTACCTGGATATTGCTTTGCTATTTCTATAATACTGTAAGTTGTATCTGTGTCAGACATACTATCTATTTTTAGATACAGTTTTTTTCCACTTTCTAATTTCACATTTTGTACATTTTTAGCTCTTGGTGAATTATATTTTTTAGCTTCAAAGTCAGTGTTGTCTTTTATATCTTTTATTTCTCTAGCTATAAGTTTTGCATTTTCGCCTTCTTTTATACTTAATGTTCCTTTTACATAAATTATATTATCTTCGTTCAAAATAACATTATATTTTTGTAATAGCTGAGGAAAAACTATTATTTCTATAGCACCATATAAATCTTCCAGCTCAATAAATGCCATGATTTCATTTCTTTTTGTGGTTTTTATCGTTTTATTTACAATCATTCCACCCATTATTGCATCTGTTTCATTCATTTGTATAAATGATTCTTCATCCTCTTTTAATGAATTTAACTTTCCATTATCTATAGATGTTTTTTCTTGTAATTCTTTTTCAAATTGCGATAAAGGATGCCCACTTACATACATTCCCAGAACTTCTTTTTCAAGATTAAGCCTCTCTCTTTCTTCATATTCTGGTCTTTTAGGTAGACTATATATTTGTTGAAAGTCGCTATCTTCTTCACTATCTCCAAAAGCATCAAATAATGAAATTTGACCTTGAACATTTTTCTTTCTGTCCATAGACACACTTTCTAGTAAAGTTTCATAACCAGCCATTAAACTAGCTCTATTTTCACTTATATTATCAAAAGCTCCACATTTTATTAAACTTTCTATTACTCTCTTATTTGTATCTTTTTGGTCTAATCTCTTAACTAAATCAACTAAGTCTATAAATAATCCATTAGACTCTCTTTCATCGATTATATTGTTTATTATATTTACACCAACATTTTTTACAGCAGCCAAACCAAACCTTATGTTGTCACCTTCAACCGAGAATTTTGAAAAACTTTTATTTATGTCTGGTGGCAACACATCTATATCTAATGCTTTACATTCTCTTATATATTCAACTACCTTATCAGTATTTCCCATAACACTAGTTATTAAAGCAGCCATAAATTCAACAGGATAATATGTTTTTAAATAAGCTGTCTCATATGCTAAAACTCCATATGCAGCTGCATGTGATTTGTTAAATGCATAACGAGCAAAGTCTATCATGTCATCAAATATCTTATTGGCTATTTCCTCTTCTACACCATTTCTAACACATCCTGCAATTTCTATGTTGCCATCTTCATCAAATTTCCCATGAATAAAATATTGTCTTTCTTCTTCCATTACATCCATTTTCTTCTTACTCATGGCTCTTCTAACTAGGTCACTACGACCATAACTATATCCACCTAAATCTCTAACAACCTGCATAACTTGTTCTTGATATACCAAACATCCATATGTAACTTCCATTATTGGTTTTAATTTCTCATGTAAGTATGTTACATCTTTTGGATTACTTTTATTTTTTATATATGCAGGTATAGAGTCCATAGGACCTGGTCTAAATAGAGATATACCCGCTACAATATCTTCAAAATTATCTGGTTTTAGCTGTTTCATAAAACTTCTCATACCAGCACTTTCCAACTGAAACACTCCTAAAGTATTTCCAGATGAAAGCATTTCATATACCTTTGGATCATCATAGTCCATCTTTGAAAAATCTATATTTTCAGTGTAATTTTTTATTGTTCTATTCTTTTCTATTAAATCAAGTGCATCTCTTATAACTGTAAGTGTTCTTAACCCAAGAAAGTCCATCTTTAAAAGACCAAGTTCTTCAAGTGTTGTCATAGTGAATTGAGTTGTGATTGCATCTTGATGCTTATATAGAGGTACATACTCATCTACAGGATTCTTGGATATAACAACTCCTGCTGCATGAGTAGAAGCATGTCTTAACATTCCTTCTATTTGCTTTGATATATTGATTATCTCTTTTGTTTCAGGGTCTTGGTCATATAAATCCTTAAGATTTGGATTTGTGTCTAATGCCTTATCTATCGTCATTCCTAAAGCAAATGGTATTTCTTTGGCTATCTTATCAACCTTATTGTAGCCTATATCTAATACTCTTCCAACATCTCTTATTGCAGCTTTTGCACCCATTGTTCCAAAAGTTATTATTTGTGCAACATGGTCATCACCATATTTTCGCTTTACATAGTCTATTACTTCTTCTCTTCTTTCATAGCAAAAATCTATATCTATATCTGGCATAGATATACGTTCTGGATTTAGAAAACGTTCAAATAGTAGGGAATATTTTATTGGGTCTATATCAGTTATCTTAAGTGTATATGCTACTATTGAGCCTGCCGCACTACCTCTCCCTGGTCCTACTATAATATTATTTTCTTTAGAAAAATTTATAAAGTCCCAAACTATTAAAAAGTATTCCACATAACCCATTTTTTCAATTACATCTAATTCATATTTTAATCTATCTAGTATCTCACTATCAGGATTCTCATATCTCTCTTTTAATCCATTAAAACACAATTCTCTTAAATAAGTTTCCGGTGTATATCCATCTGGAACATCATATTTAGGAAGATGTATAGTATTAAAGTCAAACTCTACATTACACATGTCAGCTATTTTTACAGTATTGTCAATAGCCTCTAGTGCATATGGGAATAACTCTTCCATCTCTTCTCTTGACTTCAGATAAAACTCATCACTTCCAAACCTCATTCTATTTGGGTCATTTACTGTTTTACCCATTTGAATACACATAAGAACATCATGTATTTTTGAATCTTCTTTATTTACATAGTGGACATCATTAGTAGCAACTAATGGAATACCAATCTCTTTTGATAATTTCACCAATCCAGAATTCACTTCTCTCTGTTCTGGTAAATTATGGTCTTGAATTTCTAAGAAGAAATTTTCTTCACCAAATATATCTCTGTAATCAATGGCAAACTTTTTTGCTTTTTCATAATTTCTATTCATCAAAGCACGTGCAACATCTCCTGCAAGACATGCAGAAAGTGCTATAATCCCGTCACAATGCTTTCTAAGTTCTTCCATATCGACTCTAGGCTTATAGTAAAAGCCTTCTACATATGAAGTTGAGACTATTTTTATCAAATTTTTATAGCCTTCCATATTCTTAGCTAGCAAAACTAAATGTCCTTGATATTTATCATAATTAGGGTCTTTATCTCTTAATCCACGTGCAGCTGTATAAACTTCACACCCTATAATTGGTTTTATTCCTTCTTCTATAGCTGTTTTATAAAAATCTATAACACCAAACATACAGCCATGGTCAGTAATAGCAATTGAACTCATATTTAATTCTTTAGCTCTTTTTATAAGTTTTTTCACCCTCGAAAATCCATCAAGTAAACTATACTCAGTATGTACATGAAGATGAGCAAAATCTTTTTCCATTAAATCACCTCCTGTTTTATAAATTTAATTTTACCACAAATATATGTCTTAAAACAAAAACAGAGACTTTTATCTCAAAATAGGAATTAACTTCCACCTATAGCCCTATATGTTGAAATTAATTCTTATTTTGAGATTGTCCCCTCAAATTTATTATAATGATTTTTTTTTCAAGTCTGTTGCGATTTCTTCTATTTTTCTAAGTCTATGATTGACACCAGATTTTCCTATTGGCGGGTCTAACATCTCTCCAAGCTCCTTGAGAGTCATATCTTCATACTCAATTCTAATCTTGGCTATTTCTTGTAAATTTTCTGGTAAGCTACTAATCCCTATAGTCTCTTGTATTAGTCTAATATTTTCTACTTGTCTTACAGCTGCATTTACTGTTTTAGAAAGGTTAGCTGTCTCGCAATTTACTATTCTGTTTACATTATTTCTCATTTCTTTTACTATTTTAGTATTTTGGAGACTTAAAAGAGCGTGGTGTCCTCCTATAATACTTAACAAATCTGATATTTGTTCACTCTCTTTAAGATAAACAACATAATTATTTTTTCTAGCCACAATTTTACTATTAAAGCCTAAAGAATTTATAAGTTCTTTTAGTGACTCTGCAAAATCCTCATTGTTAGTTACAAATTCCATATGATAGTTTTTTTCTGGGTCACTTATAGAACCTCCCCCAAGAAAAGCTCCTCTTATAAAGGCTCTTTTACATCCATCATGTTTAACCAAACTTTCTGGAACTCTATTTATAGTAAAAAATCCCTCTTTTTCTTCCAATACACCTAACTTTTTTAATAACATTTCTGAACCCATTTCACTTGTTACCATTAACACATAACTATTATTTCTCTTTAACATTTGATTTTTATTTACAGAAATTGTAGTATTTATGCTGAAATTCTTTTTTAATAGTTTAAAGACTTTACGGGCTATTGAATTTAATTCTGTTGTTATTTTTAAATTTAGTTTTTTATATCCAACAATTTGTATACTTCCCCCTGATTTAACTAGAGCTGACAGTTCAGCTATATTACAACATTCATTCTCAGATACAATTCTCGCTAGTTCATTTTTGGTTTCAGTTGAAAAAGACATATATATCACCCATTAACTAATTTTTCTTTAACCTTTTTTTTATTTCTTGTAAGGCAACCTTTATTATCTCCTTTTCATCATCATACCTAGCTAGGTCTACCACTCTATCTAGATGGATAAATTTAGCATCAATAAAGCCTTCCTCTTTTTGTGGAATAGTATCCATATTTTTCGCTTGCATTAAGTACCAAAAAACTGTTTTATGAACTGCTCTGTTTTCATCCCAGTTTTCTTTGAATGTATAGTGTATTTCACCTAAATATTTCAATATATCTGCTTTTACTCCAGTTTCTTCACTTACTTCACGTAATGCTGCCTCTTGGTTATTTTCCCCTTCTTCTACTTTTCCTTTGGGTAGCACCCAATCTCCATTGAACTTCCTTAGTAAAAGAATCGTATTGCCAAACAGGACTACACCACCAGCACTAACCTCTTCTCTCATCGATGTTCACTCCTTAAAACTAACATAATGATAAGGATTTCTACACTTTTTTTTAAAATCCTTTTTTACTAACTTTTGTTGTAATTATGATTTAGGGCTAACTCAATAACTATGTTAGATATATATTTTGCATCATGTCTTATATAATTATTTTTTATTTCAATTAAATTTTTTTCTACAGTTTTTATACCCTTCTCTCTTAACTTATCTTTTTGTTTTTTATCTAGTAAAACCTGTTCTGCTCCATCTTGTTTATATAAATCAAGCATTCCTTCTGGCAATATTTCGTTATTCGCTATCACATAATCTATTAAATTATTGTCAGTATGCTTTATTATCGCATTAACATGTTCTAATACATTATATCCTTCTGTTTCTCCTGGTTGAGTCATTATATTTGATATATACACTTTTGGTGCTTGAGAGGCTTTAATAGCGTCCACAACACCATCTACAAGTAAATTTGGTATTATACTTGTATATAAACTTCCAGGACCCATAATTATAATATCAGCATCATAAATAGATGCAATAACATCTCCTAATGGTTTTACATCTTTAGGATTCAAGAAAATTTCGTCAATAGAACTTTTTTGACTTTTTGATTCTTCAGGTATACTAGATTCACCATTTACTATTTCGCCATTTTTTAATTTAGCAACTAAGTTTACATCTTCTAGTGTTACTGGCAAAACCCTACCTGTTATAGCAAAAATCTCACTTAATTTATACACAGCTTTTTCAAAGTTTCCATATAATCCATTCATAGCAGCTAAAAATAGATTTCCAAAACTTTGGCCTTTTAAAAGTCCTTCTGTAAACCTATATTGCATAACTTCATTCATAGTTGGTTCTATATTTGCAAGCGCTAATAGGCAATTTCTTATATCTCCTGGTGGGAGCATGCCTAAGTCTTCTCTTAATACTCCTGAACCTCCACCATCATCAGCAACAGTAACAATTGCAGTTATATTCTGTGTAGAATGTTTAAGCCCTCTCAGAAACACTGATTGACCAGTTCCTCCGCCTATTACTACTACATTGGGGTCTCTATTTTCAATAACAGACCTCTGAAATAGCCTTACTTTTTCATTTTTTGCTTTCTTATATATAAATAACGATACAATTAATGCAATCCAACCTAAAATTCCTACAATAATAAGTAATTTAGCCATGTTTGCCTCCATTATCGTAACATAGAGTCTCTGTGTTTTTTTACAACTCTATATCCTTTATTAGATAAATCCTCCGCTATAAGATTTGTTATAGTAACTGACCTATGTCTGCCACCTGTGCATCCTACACCAATTACTAAATGTTGTTTTCCTTCTTCTATATATTGAGGTACTAGGAAATGAATCATATCTAAAAGTTTCACATAAAATTCTTCACTAATTTTAGAATTCATGACATAATCTCTAACTTCTTTATCATCACCAGTTTTAGATCTCAACTCTTCAACATAATAGGGATTAGGAAGAAATCTTACATCGAATACTAAATCTGCATCAGCAAGTATACCATGTTTAAACCCAAAAGATACTACAGATATAGTTAGATTAGGATTCTCTTCACCAGAAGAGTATATTTTCTTTATTTCTTCCTTGAGGTCTTTCGGTTTCATATTAGTTGTGTCAATTATGCATGTAGAAAATCCCTTTAAAGGCTCCATTATTTTTCTTTCCATTTTTATACCTTCTGGAATTTGCATGTCTTTCGCCAATGGGTGATTTCTTCTTGTCATTTTATATCTCTTTAACAATACATCATCATTACAATCTAAATACACCATTTCATATTCATAATTTTCTTTTTCTAAGTAGTTCAAACTCTCATGAAGAGCTTCAAAAAACTTTCTTCCTCTTATATCAATACCTAGGGCAACTTTATCAATACTTGAATTTGGTTGATAACATAATTCTGCAAATTTAGTTATCAAAGCAGGAGGTAGATTATCTACACAATAAAATCCCATATCCTCTAAAGCTCTCATTGTTTCACTTTTTCCAGACCCTGAAAGACCTGTAACTATAACAAATTTCATTGCTAACTCCTCCTTTTATCTTCTGTTTATTACACTTTTATCTTTGGTTATTACAGTATAATATTTTCTACTAATGATATATTCATATTTGAATCATATACAGCTTTCATTGCTCGTTTAAAATCACCCACTCTTTCTGGGCAATGTGCATCTGACCCTATTATAAATTTATTTCCTATTTCTTTTATTTCGTTTATTTGTTTTGCATTTAAAAAAGAATGACTACTATTTATCTCAAGTCTAGTATTTGTCTTTTTTGCCACCTTTGCTATTTCTTCTATATATACATCACCTTTATCACCAGGATGAGTAATTACAAAAATATCATTATTGTTCATTGCATTTATTACAGCTTTAGTATTATACTCTTTGGCTTTTTCAGTTTTAAAAATATAGTTATTACAATGATTTAATAAACTTCCAAATGATGTAGGAGTAGAACCAAAATGGTATCCAGCCATGATATAGTCAAGTTCTTTTATAAATTTGTCATCCATATCTATATTACCTTTATCATCTAATATGTTACACTCCATACCCAAAAGTATATTTATATCACTATATTTATCATTCAAAGAATTTACTTCTTCTCTCATTTTATGAATATCTTTCGTCTTTACACCATATGCAATATGCTTATAACTATGGTCTGATATTCCTATTGTCTTTATCCCTTTAGAAATGGCCACCTTTACATTATCTTCAATAGTTCCCTTACCATGACTATATAATGTATGTGTATGATAATCAGCCAATATTTTCATTTGTTAATCCTCTCCAAGTATTTTGACTTCTTCTTCCAACATAACTCCAAACTTGGCATATACAGCACTTTTTATGACATATATTAAGTCTAAAATATCTTTAGCACTTGCTTCTCCTAAATTAACCACAAATCCACAATGCTTCTCAGATACTTGAGCACCTCTTAAAGTAAGTCCTCTTAGTCCAGTTTCTTCTATTAATTTCCCTGCAAAATATCCTGTTGGTCTTTTAAATGTACTTCCTGCGCTAGCAAAATTTAATGGTTGCTTAGTTGTTCTTCTTGTTGTTAAATCATCCATTAAACTTTTTATTTCATCATAATTTCCTTTTTGCAAATCTATTTCTGCTGATAAAGCTATATATCCATTTTTTGCTATTATACTTTTTCTATACCCAAATTCCATCTGTTCATTTGAGAGTTCAAAAATATTTCCTTCCATATCTATTAATCTTACTGATTTTACTATATCTTTCATTTCACCACCATATGCTCCTGCATTCATGGCTAATGCTCCACCTAATGTTCCAGGTATACCTGAGGCAAACTCAAACCCTTTTAATTCTTGTTTTTGAAGAGCTTTACCTAAAACAGATAATAAAGCTCCTGACTGAGCAATTATTTTAGTACCCTTTATCTCATAAGAATTAAAATTATCTGCAAGTTCTATTACTATGCCTCTTATTCCACCATCTTTAATTAGAATATTTGATCCATTTCCAATTATTAAATATGGAATAGATTCTTTTTTCACTAACTGAAGTACATTTTTTAGTTGTTCTTCAGTTCTAGGTCTAACCAATATATCTGCTGGCCCTCCAACTCTAAATGAAATATGTTTTTTCATAGGTTCATCTATTTTTATATCGTCTTTGCTTAATATATTTAATAAATTTTCATATATATCTTGATTATTCATTGTATTTCCTCCCAAATTATACTAAACTTCAGTTGTCATTATTATCTAAATTATATTAATATATAGTATTAACTATATTCAATAATATATGATTTTGCTTATCATACAGATTTCATATTTTTAAGTTTTTTAATTCCAAACTATATTCAATAAATATATAATAAAGTAAAAAAAAAAAAATAACAATATATAAAAGAACATAAATAATTTAAAAAAAGCATCAATATCGCTGATATCAATGCTTTAAAAGGCTATTTAATTCGTATTATTTATCTAACTATTTTTCACATAGCAAAGATAATAAATTCCCCCAACTATTATAGAACCCCCAACTACATTTCCAAGCGTTACAAATACCAAATTAGTGATTAATTGAACCATAGTAATGTCTGCTCCTAATACCATTCCCATTGGTATGAAAAACATATTTGCAACACTATGTTGGAATCCACATAACACAAATAACATTATTACTGTCCAACATGAAGCTAATTTAGATACTATGTCTTGAGATGCTGTAGCCATCCATACAGCTAAAACTACTAAAATGTTACAAAGTATTGCTTTTAGAAACATTGAAACTATTGTTGAATTAACTTTAGCCTCTGCTACAGCTATTGCTTTTGTAGCTGCATCCCCTATTAATGTAGAAGAATAATATACAAGCGCCACTAAAAGGAGTGAACCTACTAGATTTGCAAAATAAACTAGTCCCCAGTTTCTTAGCATTTTTCCTAATGTTATTTTTTTGTCCATAAGTGGAATAAACATTAAAGTATTTCCAGTGAATAACTCTGCCCCTGCTACTACCACAAGCATAAGACCTACTGGAAATACCATAGCACTTAAAAAGCTAGCTACTCCTGGGTCTATTTTGCCAAAAGTTTGACTAACTATCATACTTCCCAACGCCCCAAAACCTACAAATGCTCCTCCAAATAAACCTAATAAAATTGCATTTTGTGTTGAAATGTTTGCTTTTTTAATCCCTGCACTTATAGTTGCTTGTGCAGTTTCCCCAGGTGTCAAGAATCCTTTATTCATAAATCCTTCCCCCTTAAAAATTATACTTTTCCTTGTCTTTTTATGACAATAATTATATAATAACAATATAATATATAATAAATTTTATTAACATAAAAAATATTCTATATGCTTATATATACCTGTATTTATATAATTATATTATTTATTATATACTAACTTTGTTAATTTCGAAATAATTATATTTAAATTGAAAAATTTACCTTTTGATTATTTATTTTACTTTTTTATTATTGAGGTATTATATATAATAGATATATGTTCGAGTTATTATATATAATTACTGATTTTACTAAATACCCAAAAGGAGGAAATTTTATGTTTAATATATCATTTTTCGAAATGTCAATATATGAAATAGCAGTTACTACAATATATATAATTAATTTCATGGTTATACTAAATCTCATTTTTAGAGAAAAGAGAAATATAGACACAACTCTAACATGGCTTCTTATATTAGTATTAATACCAGCTCTTGGATTTATACTTTATATGGCTTTTGGTAGAAATATTTCAAAAAACAATATGTTTAGAGTAAAAGAAAAGGACGATAAGATAATCAAAAGCAATATATTAGATACTCAGGTTAAATTACAATCTACATCTGAAATTGATTCAGAAATACATCAACATAAGGATATGATTTATGCATTAGCTAATTCAAATAATGCCCATTATACCAATAATAACGATGTGTGGATTTACGCTGAGTCTAGTCAATTTTTTAACACTCTTCTTGAAGAACTTAAGAAAGCAAAGAAATATATAAACATACAGTTTTACATTTTCAAAGATGACAAAATCGGAACTGAAATAATTGACATTCTAGTAGATAAGGCCAAAGAAGGTGTAGAAGTAAGACTTTTATTTGACGCCGTTGGTGGTAGAACACTAAAAAATAGTACACTTTCTAGATTAAAAGAAAGTGGTGTTAAAGTTGGAAGTTTCTTTCCATCATTCTTAAAAATTGTAAACTTTAACTTAAACTATAGAAACCACCGAAAAATTGTTGTCATTGATGGAAAAGTAGGATTTGTAGGTGGATACAATGTTGGAGACGAATATCTAGGTAGAAATCCAAAATTTGGTCTATGGAGAGATACACATACTAAACTTACTGGTGATTGTGTAATTGACCTAAATATGAGATTTATCCTTGATTGGAGATATACAACTAAAGAAGATTTAGATTTAGAAAAGTACTTCGTAGAAAGTGAAACACCTTCTGATTGTCCTTCTGAAAATATTGGGATTCAAATAGTATCAAGTGGTCCAGATATATCAGAGCTAGACGAAATTAAATATGGTTACCTTAAAATGATTCAGAAAGCTAGAAAGTATATATATATACAGAGTCCTTATTTAATACTTGACTCAACATTTATAGATACTTTAAAAATAGCATGTTTATCTGGTGTTGATGTAAGAATTATGATTCCTTCTAAACCTGACCATCCTTTTGTATACTGGGCATCATATTCATATGCTGGAGAACTTTTAAAATTTGGAGCTAAAATCTACACTTATGGTGAAAATGCATTTTTACATGCTAAAACAATAGTTATAGATGACTCTATATGTTCTATAGGAACAGCTAATATGGATATAAGAAGCTTTGAGCTTAATTTTGAAGTAAATGCTTTCATGTACTCTTCAAAAAAAGCATTAGAGCAAAGAGTTATATTTGAAAATGATATTTTAGACTCAAAAGAAATAACATTAGATGTATATAATTCTAGGTCTACTTATATAAAAATCAAGGAATCAATTTCTAGACTATTATCATCAGTTTTATAAATCTTTTATTTTATAAAAATTTTACCTTTTGGTTTATTTTTTAAAGTTTTTTATATATATCATTTTTTTTTTATTGAATTCAGTCCATTTTTTTTATTTTTTTTAACTATTCTGAATTATTTTATATTATAATAGACTAGTATAGTTTTTTTTTAATAGGTAACTTTTTTGCATTGTTTTTATGAATAAAGAAATTGTTGTATATTATTCTTTCTTTATTGTTTTGGTTTTGTTCACCAAGATAATATTGGTGTCAACTCATGGTTAATTATTTTATGAAAAATAATAACTTTAAAAAGAAAAGGGGGATTTGTTATGTGCGATTTTATTTCACACAACAAGCAGTTATTTGACGAATTAGATATATTTATTGACTCTCTTGCAACAAAAGAAGGTGCTTTGATACAAGTTCTACATGAAGCGCAAGGTATATTTGGATATCTTCCAAAGGAAGTACAACTTCATGTTGCTAAAAGACTTGGAGTAGCTCCTGCAAAGGTATATGGGGTTGTTACATTCTATTCTTATTTCACTACAGAACCTGTAGGTAAGTATAAAATAAGTGTCTGTCTAGGTACTGTATGTTTTGTAAAAGGTGCTGATAAGATATTAAGTGCTTTTGAAAAACAGCTTGGTATAAAAGTTGGAGAAACTACTAGTGATTTTAAATTTTCTTTAGAAGGTTTAAGATGTTTGGGGGCATGTGGTTTAGCTCCAGTTGTTACTGTAAATGGTAAAGTTTATGGTAAAGTAAAACCAGATCAAGTAAGCGAAATATTAGATACTTATAGAGAATTAGAATTGAATTGTTAAGAGGGGTGAATAAATAATGCGTAAAGTAAATTCATTTGATGAATTAAAAGTTTTAGCTGATGAGCTAAAACCTAGCCTTAGCCTAAGAAAAAATTATTCTAAGGAAAATGTATTAAGAAGAGAATTACTTGTTTGTTGTGATACTGGATGTACATCTTCAAACAGTATGGAAATAGTTAGTGAATTAGAAAATGAAATAAAAAAATCAGGAATACAAGACAAAGTTGATGTTCGTTTAACAGGTTGTTTTGGTTTCTGTGCTCAAGGTCCTATCGTAAAAGTTTATCCTGATAACGTTTTCTATGTAAAAGTTGAACCATCTGATGCTGAAAAGATAGTTCAAAATCACTTAATTAGAAATACAGTTGTTGAGGAATTATTATATGAAGAAGAATCTTTAAATAAAAAAGTAGAAGCACAAGAAGAAATGTCTTTCTACAAAAAACAATTACGTATAGCCTTAAAGAATTGTGGACTTATAGACCCAGATAGCTTAGAGGATTATATTGCTAACGATGGTTATTTAGCTCTAGGTAAATGTTTGACATCTCTTACTCCTCAAGAAGTTATTGCAGAAGTAAAGACTTCTGGTCTTCGTGGTAGAGGAGGAGCTGGATTCCCTACAGGTTCTAAATGGGAAGCTGCTTCAAAGAATCCTGCTGGCCCAACTGATAAAAAATTCGTTGTCTGTAATGCTGATGAAGGAGACCCTGGTGCATTCATGGATAGATCTGTACTTGAAGGAGACCCTCATAGCGTACTAGAAGCTATGGCAATATGTGGATATGCTATAGGCTCTGATACAGGATACATATATATAAGAGCTGAATATCCAAAATCTATAGAAAGACTAAAAGTAGCTATAGCTCAAGCTGAGTCACAGGGCTTACTTGGTGAAAATATTTTAGGTACTGGATTTAACTTCAAATTAGAATTAAAATATGGTGCAGGAGCTTTCGTTTGTGGTGAAGGTACAGCTTTAATGCATTCAATTGAAGGTAGACGTGGTGAACCTAGAATGAAGACTTATAGTTCTTCTAAAAGTGGATTATGGAAATCTCCTACTTGCTTAAACAATGTTGAAACTTTTGCTAATATTCCAGCAATCATACTTAATGGTGGAGACTGGTTTGCTAACTTAGGTACTGATGATTCTAGTGGTACTAAAGTTTTTGCTCTTGGTGGAAAAGTAGAAAATGTAGGCCTTGTTGAAGTTGCTATGGGTACTACTTTAAGAGATATTGTTTTTGAAATTGGTGGAGGAATTCCTGAAGGTAAGAACTTTAAGGCAGTTCAAACAGGTGGACCATCTGGTGGATGTATTCCAACTGAACATTTAGATATACCTATCGACTTTGGTTCATTAAGCTCTATAGGCTCAATGATGGGTTCTGGTGGTATGCTTGTTCTTGATGAGTCTGACTGTATGGTAGATATAGCTAAATTCTTCCTTGAGTTTACTGTTGAAGAATCTTGTGGTAAATGTACACCTTGTCGTATAGGTACTACGAGATTATTAGAAATATTAACTAAAATTACAGAAGGTAATGGTACTCTACAAGATTTAGATGACCTAGAAAACCTTGCTGAAACTATACAAACTGCTTCATTATGTGGTCTTGGTAAAGCTGCTCCAAACCCTGTTTTAAGTACTCTTCAATATTTTAAAGATGAGTATATAGCTCATGTTGTAGATAAGAAATGTCCTGCTGGCAAATGTCAAAACTTACTTTCTTACTTCATAACAGATGCTTGTAAGGGTTGTACAAAATGTTCTAGAGTGTGTCCTGCTGGTTGTATAACAGGTTCTGTTAAAGAACAACATACAATAGATACTTCTAAGTGTCTAAAATGTGGTGCTTGTATAGATAATTGTACATTTAATGCTATAATCAAGAAATAACTTATTTGGAGGAGGAATAACAATGAGTTTAGTTAATTTAACTATCAATGGCAAACATGTTTCAGCACCTAGTGGAACTTCTATCTTGGATGCTGCAAAACTAATAAATATAAAAATACATAACCTTTGTCATTTACATATGAATGAAATAGATAAGCTTGACACTTGTGCTTCTTGTCGTGTTTGTATGGTTGAGACAGAGAGAGGTTTAGTTCCATCTTGTGGAACAGTTATAAAGGAAGGTATGAGAGTTCAAACTAATAGTGCTAAAGCGTTAAATGCTCGTAGAACTATCGTTGAATTGCTACTATCAGACCATCCACAAGATTGTTTTATATGTGAGAAAAATGGAGACTGTGAATTGCAAACTATAGCTGCTGATTTAGGGGTAAGAAAGATAAGATATCAAGGTTCTAAGTCTTTTGCAGGTAAAGATACCTCTACTAAATCTTTAGTTAAAGACCATTCTAAATGTATATTATGCAGAAGATGTGAAACTGTATGTAATGATATTCAAACAGTAGGAGCATTATCTGGAGTTAATCGTGGATTTAATACTTTAGTTAGTACATTTTTTAATGCTGATATGGTTGAAACAGAGTGTACATTCTGTGGCCAATGTATATCTGTCTGTCCAACTGGAGCATTAACAGAAGTAGATAATGTACCTAAACTATGGAATGTTTTAAATAAAAAAGAAAAAACTATAGTAGTGCAAGTTGCTCCTGCTGTAAGAGTTGCTATTGGTGAAGAGTTTGGATTAGAACCAGGTTCAATATCTACAGGAAAAATGGTTGCTGCTTTAAAAGCACTTGGGTTTGAGCATGTATTCGATACAAACTTCGGTGCAGACTTTACTATAATGGAAGAAGCTACTGAATTCATAGAAAGAATTCAAAAAGGCGAAAATCTTCCTATATTGACAAGTTGTTGTCCTGCATGGGTAAACTTCTTAGAGCATAATTATCCAGACCAATTAAATCTAGCATCTAGCTGTAAATCTCCTCAAGGTATGTTTGGTTCTATAGCTAAGAACTACTATGCACCTAAAATACTAGGAATTAATCCAGATGACCTTTATGTTGTATCTGTAATGCCTTGTGTAGCTAAAAAATATGAAGCTTCAAGAGAAGAATTAAGTGACTCTGGTATATTAGATGTTGACCTTTCTATAACTACTAGAGAGTTAGCTAAGATGATAAAAGAAGCTGCTATTGATTTACCTAATCTTCAAGACCAGGATTTTGATAATCCATTAGGAAAATCTACTGGTGCTGCTTCTATATTTGGAGCAAGTGGTGGAGTTTTAGAAGCTGCTCTACGTACTTCATATGAAAAGATAACTAACAAGACTTTAGATAATGTAAACTTTACTAATGTTAGAGGACTTAAGGGAATCAGAGAAGCAAGTATCGATGTTGATGGAACTACAGTTAATGTATGTATTGTAAATACACTTAAAAATGCTAGAAAAATGATGGATAAGGTTAGAAGTGGCGAATGTAAGTACCATATCATAGAGGTTATGGCATGTCCTGGTGGATGTGTTGGAGGAGCTGGTCAACCTTACCACCATGGTAATACTGAAATAATTGATAGACGTGCAAATGCATTATATGAAATAGATAGAAACAAAGCTATTCGTAAGTCTCATGAAAATCCTGACTTACAAGCTATTTACAAAGACTTCTTTGGAGATCCAAATAGCGATGTAGCTCACAAATACCTTCATACTCATTATTTTGATAAGAGTTGTATTTATGAAGAATGTCCAAAAGAATGTGCTTGTGAAGAATCTAAGTAAATTTTTATAAATTAAAAAACTAAAATATGCTCAAATAAAAGGATTGTCTAAAGTGTTTTTAAGTACTTTACACAATCCTTTCTAATTTAATCATGATAACCTAAATTTCTACACTTATCTTGTCTATACTTATCTTCCTCAAAGTATCCCTGCCATTTTCATAAGCTGTTTTGCATTTGTAGTCTTACATCTACCATCTTTTATAGTATAGTCAAAATAGATTTTATCATCAACATAGTACTCTGAAAAATGGTAGTTTACAATCGCTACATCTCCACCACTTGAAAGGTCACATAACTCAAAATCATGTGTTGTAACCATACTTATGACCCATGGCTTCGAAAGTTTCTTTACTGCCTCACTTGCTCCAATAATTCTATCAGCAGAGTTAGTTCCTTTAAAAATTTCATCCACTAAAACCAACATAGGTAACTCTTTTACGCTATATTGAATCATGGATTTTATTCTGAGAATTTCAGCATAAAAAGTTGATATACCTTGGCTTACATCATCTTGTATTCTCATAGATGTAAATATAGCCATACATGTTGCATCAAAATTTTTAGCACATACAGGAGCACCTGCATACGCTAATACTAAATTTACACCAATACTTCTTAAAAAGGTCGTCTTACCTGACATATTTGAACCTGTAATGATACAGGTTTGAGAATTTAATTTTATTGAATTTGCTACAACACTTTTCTCTGCTATTAGTGGATGATATATTTCTTCAACTTCTAATCTTGGAGTACTTTCATCTTTTATTATTGGAAAACATGTATTTTCCTTTACCTGACCAATAATAGTTAAACTTATTAAAGCTTCAAACTCTCCAATAGATTCAAGCCATCCCCTAATTTGATTTCCATATACACCTTTCCATCTTTCTAGAGATTCTGCACAGTGATAATTCCACATAAGAACACCACAAGCAACTATATACACTATTTGATTATATCTTAGATTTACTGCATTTCCTATTGAGTTCAATTGTTTAATGCCTTTTGAAACACCATTGCCTTTAGAAAGTTTCCCTTGTAATTCTTTTAGATATAGGCTTTCAAATGTCTCCTTTTCTAAAACTTCAAACATCTTTTCATATACTTGTATACTCCTACTAAATGAAAATAATGGAGATAAAGTCTGCATAAGCTTTCCATTTCCAAAACCTCCAAATCCTAACTGAAGTACAAAAAGTAAAAAGACAGGTAACGCAGGCAAAAAACCTAATATAAAAAATATAAAAGATAGTATTGTTGCAGTAGGTAATCCCCAAGTAAAAATATGCATCCACTTAGGTATATATATTTTTTTATCTTCTCCATACTCTATAAATGACTCTATACTTCCATCAGAGTTGGATTTTTGCTCCTTACCAATTATATTACTCAATGTCTGAATATGGATAGAAAAATCCTGCTTTGATAAGAGCTCTTTTACTGCTTTTTGTCTCTCTAAGATTATCTTATCATCTGGGTTTTCATTCCATAAAGACTTGGCTAAAGACTTCTTTCCATAGGATGTATTAGCTATACAAATATACTGATATAGTGATGCTCTTCCAAATAAGTCTAAATCTTTTGCTTGTGAATTTTCCTCTTTTATATACTCTTTGCCATCTATTTTGAATTCTTTCCACTCATCACTAAATCTCTTAACATACTTATCTAACACTTCGCCCTTACTCTTAAAATACGATTCTTCCTCTTTTATTTTATTATGAATAACTAGAAGTGAAATAAATAGAATCAATGCCACAATTCCAACAAAAATACCTACCGCATTTCTATTATAAAACCCAATAGCAAATCCTGCTATCAATATAAAAAAAGATATTAACCTAGCTGTACTTACATTATTTGATTTTTTGTTTAAGAGCAGTTCTTTTTCAGTAGTACTTTCTAAAAGCTTACTAAAATAGTTTATTCCCATAAAGACTCCAACTTCCTTATCATATAATAATTTAAATATAGTATTATATTTAGCCTAATAACTTTAAAAGTTAATTTAAACTCTGATTATACAATACATATTTTATAAATAATCCCTAGCTGTTTAGCAGAACTTGATTATAACCATCCCACCAGAATCGCAGTTGTGCAGTTCTAGTTGCCCTGCATGCGTTTTTGCTACTTGTTCTGCAAACCAAAGGCCAAGGCCATTATGTCCATCAGCGCCACGTGCTGCATCTCCGCGCCATAGGCGCTCTGTTGCATGGTGTAACGCCGCCTTGCTAAATCCGTGGCCTTCATCACACACAGTGACTTGCCAGCCACCATCTATCATACAGCCTTTCAAATACACGTTTCTACCTGTCGGTGTATGTTCGATGGCATTCTGCACAACATTACCTAGGGCACGAAGTAAATGGTCTTTCTGAATGCTCGCAGCACCCTCTAGTTCGTTTTGGGTTTGCAGGCAGACCATCTTGGCTTCTGCAATGTCCATTGTGTTCTCGCAAAGCTCGTCAAACATGGCAAACAGGCTGGTGTTTTCAAACACCTCATCTGCGCCAGTGGAGGTTTCCAGCAGGCTAGCAACATACTGCTTGGCTCGGTCATTGCTTGACGCAATTGTTTCCACCATTTTGTGGCTTCTTGCAGGCAATTCTTCATCCAACAGAAGTTCAGCATTGCCCCCTACAAGAGTGAGTGGTGTTTTTAAATCATGTGCTAGTGCTGCTATTTCCGACTCGCGTTCTTGCTGCGCCGCCCATTGTGAGGACAAGGAACTATACAATGCCTCCCGCATATGCTCCATAGCACCGAGCGCTTGGTCATACTCCCGTATACCTGCATGAGGAATTGTGAAATCCAGCTCCTGTGCACCTACCTTCTCACTCACCTCGCTGAATAGTTTCAGCTTGGCGGAAAGGTACCGACAGAGCCACAGAGTATTAAATAGCAAACAAAGCACCAATGCCACACCAAGTGTGGCCAGCCACAGGTATTCAAATGGTGGCAGCATGTCGCGTAACACAGGGTTGGCAAACTCTCCCCTGTATTGCGAGCGAAAGATTATGGTGCTTCCATCTGCATAGGTGTATCGAGAAACATCTATGTTGTAGGTGTCCTCCTGTAAAAATCCAGCTAGGACTTCCAGCTTCTTTCCCTCTACGTTGCTTTCCAACGCTTCGCCGTTTTGGTCAAATAAAGCGTATTCGGCCAGAAAATCGTCACCAGGAGAAACAAAGGTTTTTGGCTCTCCAGACAACATTTGCTTCACCTGTTGGTTGGGTACGGTTGCTCGGTAAGTGATTCCAGTGTTTTGAAGCCACACCAGAGCTAAATACCATACATGGAAACATAACATCATACAACCAAGCATAGCTATGGCAAAACGCAAAAGCACAAAGGAAAGGCTTACAGAATGCTGTCTTTTCGCCATTTGTAGCCCACCCCCCAAACAGTCTCTATGGGGCTGAGACCATCGTCTTTCAGCTTGGCGCGGATATTCTTGATGTGCTCCGCAATGGCCGACGAATCGCCCTCAGCATCAAAGCCGAAAACTGCTTCGTATAATTGTTCTTTGGTAAACACTTGTCCTGCGTGCAGGGCCAAATGCTCACAGATGGCGTATTCGCCCTTGGTAAATGGCAGTACGTGTTCACCCACGATAGCCACTTTTGCCTGCATATCTAAGCGCATACCGCCTCGGCTCAGAGTGCGGGTTGGCTGGCGCACATCCCGCCTCAGATGCGCATTTACCCGTGCACGCAGCTCTGCAATACTAAATGGCTTTTTAATATAATCATCAGCTCCTAGGCCAAAACCCTTTACAAGGGCCGCGTCTTCTGCCTTGGCAGTCAGGAACAGAATAGGACAATCCACCTCTGCACGGATACGGCTACAAAGTGAAAAGCCATCCTCGCTAGGCATCATCACATCGAGCAGCAGAAGATCGTACAGCTGACATCGTGCAGGCTGCACAGTAGCAGCATCTGCTTCAGTATCTACCTGGTGACCATCCTTTTCTAGGGCAATACGCACCAGGTCCAGCATATCAAGGTCATCATCGACCACTAACAGTTTTGGCATAGTCTATCCTCCTTGTTTTATTCTTGTATGACTTTACCTTCCCATCTACTAAACCATAGTATTGACAAAACTAGAACAATCACAGTAATAATAATCAGACAAATAACTCCCCCCAAAATAGGTACACTTGAAAAGTCAAAATAATTTTTCAAAAACCGAACACCCCATTCCCAAGGAATTATTGGCCAAATTTTATCACCAATAGCATTTTCAAAGAAACCTGCCAAAATTGTCCCAGATATCCCTAAAAAAACAGAAATACTTGAACCAAACCTAAAAGCAATTGGTACATGTAATAAATATAAAAATAAGTTACTAAATAAAAATATATAAAATATGACAAAATATAAACCAAAGTGTGTTATGCTGATATCTAGAAATAAATTGACTCCAACATAGAAACACAATTCATATATTATCATACTTATGGCTGAAAGAAACAGTAGAAAGAACAATTTCCCTAGGTATACACTTTTTCGAGACTCCACTACACCTAAAGCATTTTGAATATAGTTTATATTCCTATCTAAATTAATTAAAATTGGTACAACAATGCTAACAAAAATCGGATAGCATATTTGTAATATAACGAAAAATAACCTTACATCATGAATAATATGGTACCCAGCAAAAGCGTAATAAATTAAAAATAATGTTGTGACCACTATAGGCACTAACAAATGCAATAAAATAATTGGAGTTCGTTTGATTTTAGTAAAGTTAGAAAAAAACTCCCTTATAATAGTCATCTACGATACACCTGCCTTCCATACCAGCGCGAAAACAAGACTGAAAGAACTAACATCACAAGCAAGGTTATCAATAACAGCAACGAAATTTCTCCTAAATTCAAAATTAATCTTGAATTTGCTTCAACCAATAATCCGCTTGGTAAAACTCCAAAGAATGTAACCATAAACCTCGCAATCCAGCTATATGGGAAGAACCAAAACAAAGGAGTCAAGGAAAAAAATAAACCACCTAATGCACTAGCAAACAAATTTATTATCACAGAACCAACAAATCCTACTTTTTGATCCAAAAACAAACAGAAAGGAATCTGCCATAATAAAGAGAGCCACAATAAGCAGTATCCTAAAATATAACTGGCATGAACAGTTGCAACTGAAACACCTAACAATATACATTCAGAGATAATAGTGATAAACGATAGCAATAATGATATTATCAAAAGATTAAGCGCTATCAAAATTGTTTTAGAAATAAATGTCTTTTTCAGGTCGATGGGCAAACTATAAAGAGTTCGATATTTGTGTTTTTGATCCTTATTATTAACTAAATGACATAAAATCACAATGGATAAAGACGCAATAGGCATAGACCAATTGCAAACCATAGAGCTTGAAAAACCACCTAACCCAATACCAATAAATATAAATACCATAGATATTAAAATTAAAGCTACTGGAATAAATATAATAAGTTTTCTAAATAGGGAGCGTTTAAATTTCAAGTTTTCTACCTTTAAATATGTTTGTAACATTAGAATGCACGCTCCTTTCTAATGATATCCATAAACAATTGTTCTAGATTTTCATTTGCATCAATTTTATCTTGATACAGGAGCGATCCATTGTGTATGATTCCTATGTCATCAGCAACTTGCTGTACTTCGCTTAAAATATGACTTGATATAATTACAGAAATCCCAGACTCCACAAATGTTCGAATCATTTTCCTTAATTCTTCAATACCAAAGGGATCTAACCCGTTTGTAGGTTCATCTAAGACTAATAATTTGGGGTTATTTAGTAGCGCTAATGCTATACCCAACCTCTGTTTCATTCCCAACGAAAAATCTGATGTCTTTTTATTTTTAGTATCCACTAAGTCCATTTTTTGTAAAACTTCATTACATTTATTTATTGAAATCCCCATAAGAGTTGCTCGCACTTTTAAATTTTCAAATGCTGTTAAATTCTCATACAGTGGAGGTGATTCGATTAATGAACCAATATTCAATAAATCTTTTCGAGTCCAAAGCTGACTGTTGAATAATATTTCACCTGAAGTTGGTCTAATAATTCCTGTAATCATCTTCAATAATGTTGATTTACCAGCACCATTAGGTCCTAATAAACCGTACACAGAATTTTTTCTTACAGATATAGATAAATCTTTTATCACATCTGTCTTTTTAAATTTTTTAGAAACATTATTAGTTTCTATTATATACTCATACATTTTGGCTTCCTCCATTTCACCTTATTGACAACATTCCACTTTTATGAACATATTCAGTGTCTGTTCCATAGGGTTGTATCTCCTTTTGATTTGTTACTCCTATGGTAACAGCCATTTTTAAGGATTTTATAAGGAAGCGAGTGCTTACTAAAAAATTTTTCTTATAGACATAGATAAATGTTCTATACAATGTTATTTTATATGCATTCTCTATTACTTAGTATCAATAAGCTTAGATAGTTTCTTAGTAAATTCTTGAGCTGCATCATACCCCATTCCTCTTTGTCTAAAATTCATTGCTGCTACTTCTAGTATCATAGCAGTATTTCTTCCAGGCTTGACAGGAACAACTAACTTCTCTACATTAACACCAAGTATTTCCTCGTATTCTTTATCTAAACCAAGTCTATCATAATACTTAGTTTCATCCCAAGCTTCTAAATGTACTACTAAATCTATCATTTTAGAATTTTTGATAGCTCCTACACCATATAAGCTTCTGACATCTATTATACCTATTCCTCTTATCTCTAGGAAATGTCTTATTAATTCAGGAGACTGACCCATCAACATACTTTCATCTAGTTTTCTTATTTCTACAGCATCATCTGCAACTAATCTATTACCTCTCTGAATTAATTCTAATGCTGTTTCTGACTTTCCTATACTACTCTCACCTTTTATCAAAACACCTATACCATAAATATCAACTAAAACTCCATGAATTGTTGTATGTGGTGCTAACTTATTATCTAAATAGTTTGATAATCTATTTATAAGTCTAGTTGTATTTCTGTTTGTACTTAAAAGTATTCTCTTATACTTTTTAGCCTTTTCAATTACATCTGGTTTTATTTCTAAATCTCTAGAAATTATTAAAGCTGGTATTTCATATGAGAAAAACCTATCTAGTACCTCTTCTCGAATTTCATTATCCATCAATCCAAAGAAATTATATTCTGTCTTTCCAACTATTTGTATTCTCTCATATGCAAAGTAATCAAAATACCCTGCAAATTGCAACCCTGGTCTATTTATATCTTGAGAGTAGACATAATAATCTACATCATCAGGCATGTATACTACTTTAAGTTTTAAATCTTTTATTATTTCTCTTATTGATACTTTATTGCTAGTTTCCATTAATTTTCTTCCTTCCTGAAAAAATTATAAACATTCTCTGCAATGCTTTTATTCATTCCTTCCACTTCTAAAAGTTCTTCAAAAGTAGCTTCTTTTATGGCTTCTACATCTTTAAAATGGCTCAGTAGTGCTTTTTTTCTTTTTTCACCTATCCCTTGTATATCATCTAAGATAGATTTTGTCAAAGTTTTATTTCTTAGACTTCTATGATATGTTATTGCATAATTATGAACTTCTTCTTGTATACTAGCAATAAATCTATATAAACTAGTTGTTTTGTCCAACTCGATTTCTTTTTCTTTACATATCAACCCTTTAGTTCTATGTTTATCGTCTTTGTACATTCCCCAAAGTGGTATATCCACATCATTAAGTTCTAATACTTTTTTTACTGCACTAACTTGTCCCTTTCCTCCATCCAACAATATCAGGTCGGGTAAATTTCCATGTTTTAGTCTTCTATCTACAATTTCAGCCATAGAATCATAATCATTAGGTCCAATAACTGTTTTTATTTTATATCTTCTATACTCTTTCTTATCTTTTTTAGCATTTGTATAAACTACCATAGAACCAATTGAATCCACTCCTTGTATATTTGATATATCAAAAGATTCTATTCTTATTGGCAGCTTTTCTAAGTTTAACAATCGTTTTAATTCTTCTAATGCTCCAATACTTTTTTCATATTTTCTTTTGTTCATATCAGAAAACTTTTCAAGGTACTCTACTGCATTTTTTCTCACCATTTCAACTAGGCTCTTTTTCTCTCCTTTTTGTGGCACTCTTATTGTTACTTTTTGTCCTTTTTTAGATGATAGCCATTCTTCTAATATGCAACTATCTTCTATCTCATCTTCTATAATTAGTTCTTTAGGTATATACTCTTGTTCATTGTAAAATTGTTTTACAAATGAACTCAATATAGAAGCTCTTGGGCTATCCATTACCCCTTCTAGGATAAAGTGTTCTCTCCCAACAATCTTGCCATTTCTAATAAAAAACACTTGGACACAGGCTTCATTATGAGCCCTTGCCATGGCAACTACATCCTGATTTAAATCGGTTACAGTAGCATCTATTTTTTGTTTTTGTATCATTTCTTCAAGACTCTTTATTTTATCTCTATATACAGCTGCTTCTTCAAATCTAAAATTCATAGAACTCTCATTCATCTTTTCTTTTAAGAGCTCCATCAATTTTTCTTCTTTCCCTGATAGACACATTATAATTTCTTCTATCATTTTTCCATATTCTTCTTTAGATACATTTCCTGTGCAAGGTCCTAAGCATTTATTTATGTGTAAGTTTAAACAAGGTCTTGTTTTGTTTTTTATTGCTTTTTCTATATCTATTTTACAACTTCTTATTGGGTAGGTACTATTTATAAGGTCTAAAGTATCATTTACCGCAGTTATATTGGTATATGGTCCAAAATACTTTGCTTTATCTTTAAGCACTCTTCTAACCTTTAAAAGCCTTGGATAATCTTCATTTGTAGTTACCTTAATATATGGGTAAGTTTTATCATCCCTAAGTAACACATTATACTTTGGCCTATATCTTTTTATTAAATTACATTCAAGTATTAATGCTTCCAACTCTGAATCCGTTATAATATATTCAAATTTATATATATTCTTAACCATAGATTTAACTTTAGATGTATGGTTTTTTGAAGATTGAAAATACTGCCTTACTCTATTCTTTAGAGAGATAGCTTTTCCCACATATATTATATGGTCGTATTTATCTTTCATTAAGTATACGCCGGGCTCAGAAGGTAATTTTTTTAAGTGGTCTTGTATATCAAACATCTCGCCCTCCAAAATATTAAATTTTATATTAAAATTATACCCTAAAATATGAAAATTAAAAAGTTATTCAATTCCAGCACTATACACAAATTAAAGTCCATATCGTCTTCTATAATTGATTTAAAAGCAATCTCAAATAAGAAGAACAATATGGACTTTATGTTTGGTAATTATCTACAATTTATATTTAATTTATTTACCTCTAATATTTTTAATTTATTTTTATATATTTACAGCTAAAATTTTACACAGTTTCTATACCCTAAGAGAAATATTTCTTTAAAAATTGCCCTGTATAAGAACCTTCAACTTTAGATACTTCTTCTGGTGTTCCAGTTGCAACTATAGTTCCACCTTTATCTCCACCCTCTGGCCCTAAGTCTATTACATAATCACAAGTCTTTATAACATCTAGATTATGTTCTATGACTATAATTGTATTCCCTGTATCAGCTAATCTTTGTAATACATGAATTAACTTATCTACATCTGCCATATGAAGTCCTGTAGTAGGTTCATCTAATATATATAAGGTCTTTCCTGTTGGTCTTTTACTAAGTTCTGAGGCTAATTTTATACGTTGTGCTTCTCCTCCAGACAATTGAGTTGAAGGCTGTCCCAATTTAATATATGAAAGACCTACATCCATTAATGTATCTAGCTTTCTTTTTATGTTTGGTATATTTTCAAAAAACTCAACAGCTTCTTCTACATTCATATCTAATATATCAGATATAGTTTTATCTTTGTATTTTACTTGTAGTGTTTCCCTATTATATCTTTCACCCTTACAAACTTCACAAGGAACATATACATCTGGTAGAAAGTGCATCTCTATTTTTATTATTCCATCACCTTTACAAGCTTCACATCTACCACCTTTTACATTAAAACTAAATCTTCCTTTTTTATAGCCTCTTGCTTTAGCTTCATTAGTAGCTGCAAAAATATCCCTTATAAAGTCAAATACCCCTGTATAAGTGGCTGGATTTGAACGAGGTGTTCTTCCAATTGGACTTTGATCAATATTTATAACCTTATCTATATTTTCAATTCCTTTTATTTCTTTGTGCTTCCCAGCTCTTTGTTTAAGTCTATTTACTTTACTTGCAACACCTTTATAAAGTATGTCATTTATTAGTGTACTTTTTCCAGAGCCTGAAACACCTGTTATACATGTAAACTTACCTAATGGCAATTTTACATCAATATTTTTTAGGTTATTTTCTGATGCTTTGACTACTTCTATAAAACTTCCATTTCCTTCTCTAGTAGTCTCAGGAACTAATATTTGTTTTTTTCCACTTAAATACTGACCTGTTATTGAGTTTTCATTTTCTATTATTTCATCTAAAGTTCCCTGTGCAACTATCTCACCACCATGTATACCTGCACCAGGACCAATATCTATAACATAATCAGCTTCTCTCATTGTATCTTCATCATGTTCTACGACAATTAAAGTATTTCCTAAATCTGTTAGATGTCTAAGAGTGCCTATAAGTCTGTCATTATCTCTTTGATGAAGACCTATACTAGGCTCATCAAGCACATATAATACCCCAACTAACGCTGAACCTATTTGAGTTGCTAATCTTATACGTTGTGCCTCTCCTCCTGAAAGTGTTCCAGCTTTTCTTGATAAATTCAAATAATCAAGACCGACATCTCTTAAAAACTTAGCTCTTCCCTTTATCTCTTTTATAATCTCATGAGCTATAAATCTTTGCTTTTCTGTAAGAGTTACATTTTCCATAAAATCTATCAACTCGTTAACAGATAAGTTTGTTACTTCCATTATATTTTTTCCATCAACTAAAACAGATAAAACCTCTTTTTTAAGTCTCAATCCCTTACATTTTGGACAAGGTCTTTCTGCCATATATTCTTCAATTTTATCTCTCATATACTCTGAGTTAGTTTCTTTGTATCTTCTCTCTAAGTTTACTACTACGCCTTCAAAATATGATTTATAATTTCTAGTTCCTCCAAATTTTGATTCATAAACAAACTCTACCATTATATTATCTTTACCATAAAGTAACTCTTGAACAAAATCTTCTGGTAAATCTTTAAATGGAGTTGTCAGAGATACATTAAAATGCTCTGCTAAACTTTTTATCATTTTGCTATAATAAGTATCGTCGTTGACACCAGTTGAACCCCATGCAGCTACTGCACCTTGTTTTATTGATAAATCTTTATTTGGTACAACTAGTTCTGGGTCAACTTCTTTACTTTCTCCAAGACCATTACAAACATCACAAGCACCAAAAGGAGCATTAAATGAAAACATTCTTGGAGATAATTCTTCTATACCAATTCCATGTTCTGGACATGCAAATTTAGTTGAGAAAAGAATCTCTTCTCCATCTATTATTTGAGCTATTACAAGACCATCTGATAGTTTAACAGCGGTTTCAATTGAATCAGCAAGCCTAGATTCTATTCCATCTTTAACTACTATTCTATCTACTACTACTTCTATACTGTGTTTTTGATTTTTAGTTAAAACAATATCATCACTTACTTCATAGTTCTCTCCATCAACCCTAACTCTTACAAAACCTTCTTTTTTTATATTATCTAAAACCTTTTTATGTGTACCTTTTTGACCTCTAACAACTGGTGAAAGTATTTGCAACTTAGTTCTATCTGGAAAATCTAGCATTTTATCAACTATTTCTTGAATAGTCATTTGACTTATTTTTTCACCACATGTAGGACAATACACATCACCTACTCTTGCAAATAATAATCTCAAATAGTCATATATTTCTGTTACTGTTCCAACTGTAGAACGTGGATTCTTTGAAGTAGTCTTTTGGTCTATTGAAATAGCTGGTGATAAACCTTCAATATACTCCACATTTGGCTTTTCCATCTGCCCTAAAAACTGTCTAGCATATGCAGATAAACTCTCTACATATCTTCTTTGCCCTTCTGCATATATCGTATCAAATGCCAAAGATGACTTTCCAGAACCAGACAATCCTGTAAAAACTATAAACTTATCTCTTGGCAATTCTAAATCTACATTTTTTAAATTATGCTCTTTTGCTCCTCTTATTATAATTTTATCTTCCATAACTTTGTTTTTACCTTTCTATTTTTCCAATTTTTCTTCCAATTGTTTTACCTTATCTCTTAATTCTGCGGCTCTCTCAAATTGTAAGTTTTGAGCAGCTTCCATCATCTCTGATTTTAATTTTTCTATATTATTTTTTATCTCATCTATATCATCTGTGTCAGCTATTCCATAGACAACTTCTTCTTCTGCGACCTTAGTTGCTTCTATACTATCTCTTACACTTTTTTGTATAGTCTTAGGAGTTATGTTATGTTCTTCATTATATAAATTCTGTATAGCTCTTCTTCTTTTTGTCTCATCAATAGCATTTTGCATTGAATCAGTTATCCTATCTGCATACATAATAACTCTTCCATTTTCATTTCTAGCTGCACGTCCAATAGTTTGTATTAAAGCTGTTTCGGAACGTAAGAAACCTTCTTTATCTGCATCCAAAATTGTTATAAGTGAAACTTCTGGTATATCTAGACCTTCTCTAAGTAAATTTATTCCTACAAGTACATCAAATTTTCCTAGTCTTAAGTCTCTTATTATCTCTGTTCTTTCTAATGTAACTATATCTGAGTGTAGATACTTAACTTTTATTCCTATTTCTTTAAGGTAATTAGTTAAGTCTTCACTCATTTTTTTAGTTAAAGTGGTTATAAGAACTCTTTCATTTTTTTCTATTGTTTTAGTTATTTCCCCTACTAAATTGTCTATCTGATTATTTATAGGTCTTACTTCTACAATTGGGTCTAAAAGGCCTGTTGGTCTTATTATTTGTTCAGCTATAGTCTCAGAATGTTGAATTTCATAAGGACCTGGTGTAGCACTTACAAACAGTATTTGATTTATATTTCCTTCAAATTCTTGAAAATTTAAAGGTCTATTATCAAGTGCAGAAGGTAATCTAAATCCATTTTCTATAAGAGATGTTTTTCTTGACCTATCTCCTGCATACATTCCTCTTACTTGTGGAATAGTAACATGTGCCTCATCCACAATTATCAAATAATCATCTGGAAAGAAATCCATTAATGTATATGGTTTTTCTCCTTCTTCTCTTCCAGTAATATGTCTTGAGTAGTTTTCTATACCTTGACAAAACCCTATTTCCTTTAACATTTCTATATCATACTTCGTTCTTTGCTCAATCCTTTGAGCTTCTAAAAGCCTATCATTTTCTTTAAAGGCCTCAATTTGTTGTTTAAGTTCATCTTCAATTTGAACAATTGCATTTTCAATTCTTTCTGGTGTTGTTACATAGTGAGATGCGGGAAAGATAACAACATGATTTCTTGTCCCAACAATCTTTCCTGTTACATAATCAATTTCTGTTATTCTATCTATCTCATCACCAAAGAACTCTATTCTTATTGCTTTTTCATCATTACTAGCTGGAAATATTTCTAATATATCTCCTCTAACTCTAAAAGTACCTCTGGTAAAATTTATATCATTTCTTTCATATTGTATCTCTATTAATCTTTTTATTACATCATCTCTATCCTTTTGCATACCAGGTCTTATAGATAACATAAGTTCTCTATAATCTTTTGGGTCCCCCAAACCATATATACAAGATACTGAAGATATTATTATGGTATCTCTTCTCTCTAAAATAGATGCTGTAGCAGAATGTCGAAGTTTATCTATTTCGTCATTTATACTTGCATCTTTTTCTATATAAGTGTCACTGTGAGCTACATATGCCTCTGGTTGATAGTAATCATAGTAACTTACAAAATATTCAACTGCATTGTCTGGGAAAAATTCTTTAAACTCACTATAAAGTTGTGCTGCTAGTGTTTTATTATGAGCCATTATTAGGGTAGGTTTTTTAACTTGTTGTATTATATTTGCCATTGTGAATGTTTTTCCTGAACCCGTTACACCTAACAATGTCGAAAATTTTTCATTTCTATTTATAGAATCCACTATTGATTTAATAGCTTCTGGTTGGTCACCTGTTGGTTTGAAGTCTGACTTTATTTTAAAATCCATAGTATCACTCCTTCTTTTCGAACATTAGTTCCTAACATGTATTATTATATCATACCTTTCTAGAATTGTTTCAGTTATTTTAAATATTTTACCCATTTAAATTTTACTTAAATCTAAAATATAAAAAAAGACTTCTATCTTTATAATAGAAGTCTGTAAGTAATGGAAAATAAATACTTTATCCAGTTTATATAATGAAATCAAATGCTTCTTTTTCAACTCCATCTAGCTTCAAATTGAATAGTTTTAATATAGTTGCTGCATGAGCTCTTAAGTCGCCCTCTTCCTCTACTACACCTGTTTTTATTTTAGGTCCAAAAGCTATAAATGGAGGTCTATTACCCTTAGTAGGTAAGTGACCATGTGTAGCCACAGCAAACTTGTAATCTTTTATATCAGAATCCTTTATAATATTTCCTTCTAAATCATTTCCAAATGAAATCCCTTCAATTCCTTCAATTACCAGTTCAAAATCGCCTTCAAGTCCAAGATTGGATGCTTCTTCTCTGGTAAATATATTCTCTATAAATAATTCTTCCTTAAACTCTTCAAGCAATGTTCTCAACTCTTCTAATCTATTTGAGTTATTTACTATTATCTGTGCTGATATACCTGACGAATTTACATATGCATCAAAATTCTTAACTTCTCCATTTTCTACGGTTATAAATCCATGTGATTTAAGTAAAACATTTGGATTTACAACTTTATCAACTCTAAGATGTCCATGGTCTCCAAGTATTATAAAATTTGTATCTTCATATGTACCCGCATCCTTTGTGGCCTGAATTATATCTCCTAACCATTTATCATTCATTTTCAAAGCTTTATTTACTTCTTCATTAAACAAACCATGGTTATGTCGTGTATGGTCCAAAGTTGCTAGATGTATTAACATTAAATCTGGATTATATTCTTTTATTACATCCACCGCACAATTTACTCCAAACAAATCCATATTAGGCTCTAATTTCCAATCAATATAATGGCAATGTCTATCATAAATACTATCCATTATAACCTTACTTGAACTTTTTTCAAAGGTTTCTCTTGGGTCATCTTCTCTATTAGGAGCCCATATCTCTGCAATGTTATAATCTATATTTGGATTTGCACCCATTACAGGCCATAAGATACTAGAAGTAGTCAAATTATTTTCCTTTGCTACATCTATAATTGTCTTTGCTTTTATATCTTTTGAATACCAATACCAATCTTTATTTTCTTTATTTGGGTCAAATTTTTCATTATGATATATTCCATGCTTTTTAGGATATACTCCTGTGACCATACTGGTATGACAAGGATATGTTAAAGTTGGATATACACAATTTATATTTTTTACCATAGAACAATTTTCTAGGATAGATTTAAAATTTGGTAGATTTTTTACAAATTCTAAATCTTTTTCAAATAAAGAATCTACTGATAATACTATAACTTTTGTCATTTACATTACCTCTTCATTCATATATTATTAAATGCTTTTAATTAATCTATAACCTATATATGTTACAAATGATATTTTATCAATATTTCATACCTGTCTATAATTATTTATTAGTCTTGTCTATTACTGCTTGCATTGCAGAAGTTCCTTTACTTACTGCATCTTTTGGTGCCACATTTAAATCAGTAAGACCTTTTTTAATCTCATCCATTAACTTGTCAGTTGCTTCTTTATATCCATTTAACATTGGAAGGGCAACAGCATATTGTAATTGGTCAGTTGCAACCTTATATTGAGGCTTTTCTTTATACAATGTTTGTAATTTTTCTGATTTAGTTGCATCTTCAGTTGTTGGCAAATATCCTGTTGATGAACTAAATTGAACTATTTTATCTGTTTGAGTCATCCATTCCATAAATTTTGCACTTGCATCTTTTTCTTTATCTGTTCCGCCTTCAAGCATAACTAAGTTTGCTCCACCTGTAGGAGTTGCATATTTTTGATTTTTTGGTAAAAATGCTGTTGATATTTCAAACTTACCATCTGTTTGTTGCATAAGACCTGCTAAATCTGCTGTTGATGTAAATATCATACCCACTTTACCATTTACAAAATCTTGCTTTGCTACATCCCAAGCATTATAATCTTCACCAGGTGGCATTTTCATTATTCCAGATTTCATCATATCTTGCCAGAATTTAACTGGTGCTTGACCTGTTTCATTATTAAATGCTACTTTTTTTCCATCAGTTATTTCTCCTCCACTTTGCATTACCATCGCTTCATAGAACCAAATATCTATTGGAGTTTCAAATCCATAAGTATCTTCTGATTTGTTCGTCATTTTACTAGCATATGTTTTAAGTTCTTCCCATGACTTTGGTCCTGAAGGGTCAAGACCTGCTTTAACTGCCATATCTTTATTTATGTATAATATTGGTGTACTTCTATTAAATGGCATCCCAACAAACTTATTTTCATAATATGAATTTGTTAGAAGACCAGAGAAAAATCTTTCCTGATATGCCTTATCAAAGTATTTACTCATATCAACTAAAGCTCCTGCTGATGCAAAGGTACCCGTTTGAGTTATTTCTAATAATGTTACATCTGGTTGGTCTTTAGAAGTTAATGCCGCTTGTAATTTTGTTGCATTTTCATAGTAATCTTTTTGTTTTAACATATTTACTTGTATATCTTTATGTTCACTATTAAACTGGTCAACCATTTTTTGTGCAGTCTCACCATTAGTTCCACCCAAAGGTGCCCAGAAATCTATCTTTGTAATATTGCTATCTGTCTTTTCTCCTTTAGATGTATTTGAGTCATTAGAATTTGAACACCCAACTAAAGAACCTAATAATAATGTTATTGCTAATCCTGTTGCTAATTTTCTTTTAAGCTTCATTTCCATCCTCCAAATTTAGTTTTTGACTTTTTATTTTATTCCTGAATACATAAAAGCTTCTTTTACTTTTTTATTTGCAAATATATAAACAAGAATTATTGGTAAAATTAAAATTATATTTCCTGCCATTATTACATTCCAAGCAGTAATTCCCTCTGAAGATTTAAGAAGTGCTACCCCAATTGGTAAAGTTCTTATTGCATCTGTATTTGTCATTACTAAAGGCCAGAAATAGTTATTCCAATGATATATAAAATTAAATAATATAAATGTTATTACTGCTGGTTTTGCCATAGGAACCATTATTTTAAACATTATTTTTAAGTCCGAAGTATTGTCTAATTTAGCTGCTTCAATAATCTCATCTGATATCTGCATAAAGTTTTGTCTAAGCAGAAATATACCAAATGAAGATGTCATAAATGGAATTATAAGTGGCACATATGTATTTATAAATCCAAACTTACTCATCATCATATATACAGGTAAAAAAGTTACTTGTGGAGGAATCATAAGTCCTATGAGTAATAGTCCAAACAATATCTTCTCTCCTCTAAATTTAATCTTGGAAAATGCATAAGCTGCAGGAACCATCACTAAAAACTGTATGATTAAAACACTACCTGTCACAAAGATACTATTTAATAAATATCTAAAAAATGGTCCTGAATTCCATGCTGTAGTATAATTTCCTAGTACTATATCATTTGGTATTATTGTAGGTGGTAGTTGCATCATTTCTTGTGGGTTTTTAAAAGATGTTGACAACATCCATATAAAAGGGAATATAAATACTGCAGATAAAAGTACTAGAATTAATACTTCTATTGATTTTGATACTATTTTCTTTATATCAGCTTTATCTTTTTTAATAGGTCTTATAATGTCCATTTTGTCCTCCTTTTTAACACACCTTATAATATATATTCTTTTTTATTGATAATGAACTTTTTTTGATAATAGTCTGAAATTAGCATATGTAGCAATCATAACTATGGCTAATAAAAACATACTTGCTGCACTTGCCTGACCTATATCGTAATATATAAATCCAGACTCATATATATAATAAGATAACATGTTAGTTGAACCTAATGGACCACCTTGTGTCATTATGCTTATTTCGTCAAATACTTGAAATGATGCTGTTGTTGTTGTTATCATAAGAAAAAATATTGTTGGCGATAATAGTGGCAATGTTACCTTAAAGAAATTAGTTATCTTGTTTGCATTGTCTAGCTTAGATGCCTCATATATATAATTTGGTATCGATTTAAGACCTGATAACACGATTAAAATATTGTATCCAAGAGTTTTCCATATTCCTATTAAAATCAATGACATCAATGCCGAACTTTCACTTGAAAGCCATTTTGATGTTGGTAAGTGCAGTACTGACAGTATCCAGTTTAAAAAACCATATTGAGGTTCCATAATCCAAAGCCATAGTACGGCCACAGATACTAGTGAGATTACATGTGGTGTAAAGATTACACTTTGTGTTAAATTGTGTATTATAGAGTTTTTGTTTAACCAAACAGCAAGTACTATAGCTAGTGATATAGATATAATTACCATAAAAAAAGTATAAATTGCTGTATTTGTTATAGTTTGTATAAACTCTGGATTTTTTAAAAGTTCTGTGTAATTGTTTAATCCTACATTTTCAAAAGTTGAACTAAGAAGACTTCCTGATTTGAAACTAAGTGATATTGTCTTAATTATTGGATATACTATAAACAGTAAAGTTCCTATAATTGCAGGTGTTATGTACAAATATGCTTTATTAAATTGCTTTTTCATAAATATCTCCTTTAATTTTAGAATACATATTCTTACATTCTTTTATATCATATATTCTTTGCCCATCTTTATCAAAATAATATAAATCCTTTTCTAATACATTTACTTTCAAAGTCTTACCTATATCAAATATATCATTTTCTGTTTTAACTCTTACTTCACTGTCAAGAACAGATAAACAGTATATAGTTTCGTTTCCTAATACTTCTTTAGTTATAACTTTTCCAAGCAAATTAAAAGTATCATCATTTTTTATATCTATATTTATACTTTCTAGTACTGCTTTTTCAGGTCTAAATCCAAGTTTGATATTATCCTTCATATTTAATATGTTCATACAAGGATTTCCAATAAATTGTGCCACAAACAAATTTTTAGGGTCTTGATATATTTTCTTTGGAGAACCTATTTGCATTATCTCTCCTTTATTCATTATAACTATTTTATCCGCCATTGACATTGCCTCAACTTGATCATGAGTTACATAAACAAATGTAGATTTTAACTTTTGATGTAACTGTATTAATTCTGTTCTCATCTGATTTCTTAGTTTTGCGTCCAAATTTGATAACGGTTCATCCATTAAAAATACCTTTGGATTTTTAACCATTGCTCTAGCTAGTGCCACTCTTTGTCTTTGTCCTCCAGACAAATTTCCTGGCTTTACATTTAAATATTCTTGTAATCCAACTATATCAATAACCTCTGTTATAAGTTCTTCTCTTTTTTCTTTTGGAACTTTTTTATTCTTTAGGCCAAATTCTATGTTTTCTCTAACAGTCATATGCGGATATAATGCATAATTCTGAAATACCATAGCTATATCTCTCTTACTTGCATCAGTTCTTGTTACATCATTTTCTTCAATTTTTAAACTCCCTGAAGTTATATCTTCAAGTCCAGCAATCATTCTTAATGTAGTAGATTTTCCACAACCACTTGGGCCTACCAATACCGTAAACGAACCATCTTCTATAGTAAGGTTCAAGTTATCTATAATAGTGTTCTTTTTATCATAAGATTTTGTGACATTTTCTAGTCTTATATCTGCCATTTTTTATCCTCCTCAAAATACTTTATTTAGTTCTACGATTTACTTATAAATTAATAATACTCTTTATTTGTAAAGTATATATTAAGGCAAAGTGAACATATAGTAAATTTATTAAAATAAATGTTAAATCACATATATTTTCTGTTAAATTATACTAAGTTTAAATAAGTATACTGACTATAAGATAGAATGAAAATAAATAAAATAAAAGATATGGCAAATTAGACATAATAAAAAAGACCTCTATGGGGGATAGAGGCCTTTAAGTGGGGGAGATTGAGTAATTTATTTTTGCTATTAAGTTTTACAATTATATTATGTCCCAAATTTGCCATGTCTAAACATAAAAAATAAAACTTTTTTATTTTTTATAAACTTACTCAAAAAAAAATTACGTGGCTACGTCTTACTCTCCCAGGCAGTTTCCCACCAAGTACCATCAGCGCTAGAGAGCTTAACTTCTGTGTTCGGAATGGGAACAGGTGTATCCTCTCTGCTATTGTAACCACATAATCTTTATGCTTAATAATAATATTAAGTTTTTGAAACTAGTAAAACTAGCTTCTTTAGAGTTAGCACTCTAAAAACTACATATATATTTTAATCAATGAACATCAAATAAATATTGGTCAAGTCCTCGACCTATTAGTATCGATAAGCTAAATACATTGCTGCACTTACACCTTCGACCTATCAACCAGATAGTCTTTCTGGGGTCTTACCCTTGCGGTGGGAAATCTTATCTTGAAGTTGGCTTCGCGCTTAGATGCTTTCAGCGCTTATCCATTCCGTACATAGCTACCCAGCCATGCCCTTGGCAGAACAACTGGTACACCAGAGGTACGTCCATCCCGGTCCTCTCGTACTAAGGACAGGTCTTCTCAAATTTCCTACGCCTGCGACGGATAGGGACCGAACTGTCTCACGACGTTCTGAACCCAGCTCGCGTACCACTTTAATGGGCGAACAGCCCAACCCTTGGGACCTACTACAGCCCCAGGATGTGATGAGCCGACATCGAGGTGCCAAACCTCCCCGTCGATGTGGACTCTTGGGGGAGATAAGCCTGTTATCCCCAGGGTAGCTTTTATCCGTTGAGCGATGGCCCTTCCACGCAGAACCACCGGATCACTAAGTCCGATTTTCATCCTTGCTCGACCTGTATGTCTTGCAATCAAGCTCTCTTTTGCCTTTACACTCTACGTACGATTTCCGACCGTACTGAGAGAACCTTTGAGCGCCTCCGTTACCTTTTGGGAGGCGACCGCCCCAGTCAAACTGCCCACCTGACAGTGTCCCAAGACCAGATTCATGGCCTATGGTTAGAGTCCCAGTACTACAAGGGTGGTATCCCAAGGATGGCTCCGCCAAAACTGGCGTCCTGGTTTCAAAGCCTCCCACCTATCCTGTACATGTAGTACCAAGACCCAATGTCAAGCTACAGTAAAGCTCCATGGGGTCTTTCCGTCCTGTCGCAGGTATCCGGCATCTTCACCGGAATTACAATTTCACCGAGTCTGTTGTTGAGACAGTGCCCAAATCGTTACGCCTTTCGTGCGGGTCGGAACTTACCCGACAAGGAATTTCGCTACCTTAGGACCGTTATAGTTACGGCCGCCGTTTACTGGGGCTTAAGTTCACTGCTTCGATTGCTCTAACAGATCCCCTTAACCTTCCAGCACCGGGCAGGCGTCAGCTCCTATACATCGTCTTGCGACTTAGCAGAAACCTATGTTTTTGGTAAACAGTCGCTTGGGCCTATTCTCTGCGGCCACCGGATGGTGGCACCCCTTATCCCTAAGTTACGGGGTCATTTTGCCGAGTTCCTTAACAACAGTTCTCTCGCGGGCCTTAGGATACTCTCCTCACCCACCTGTGTCGGTTTGCGGTACGGGTACCTTTAACCTCGATAGAGACTTTTCTTGACAGTGTGAAATCAGCTACTTCGCTACTAAATTTCGCTCCCCATCACATCCCAGCATTATCAAAGCGGATTTACCTACTCTGACTGCCTCAATGCTTGGGCACACATAACCAACAGTGTGCTTAGCTTATCCTACTGTGTCATCCCATCTCTCAAACGGTTATCGGTAGTACAGGAATATCAACCTGTTGTCCATCACCTACGCCTTTCGGCCTCAGCTTAGGTCCCGACTAACCCAGGGCGGACGAACCTTCCCCTGGAAACCTTGGGTTTACGGCCTGTGGGATTCTCACCCACATCTCGCTACTCATGCCAACATTCTCACTCCCATACTGTCCACATGTCCTTACGGTCATGCTTCAACCCGTATGGGAAGCTCCCCTACCCATCATTACTGATGCCGTAGCTTCGGTAGTAAGTTTTAGCCCCGGAAATCTTCGGCGCAGGATCACTCGACCAGTGAGCTATTACGCACTCTTTGAATGAGTGGCTGCTTCTAAGCCAACATCCTGGTTGTCTGTGCAATCCCACATCCTTTACCACTTAACTTACATTTAGGGACCTTAGCTGACGATCTGGGCTGTTGCCCTTTCGACTATGAATCTTATCACCCACAGTCTGACTCCCAAGTATAAGATGACGGCATTCGGAGTTTGATAGTCTTCGGTAGGTGCAATACCCCCTAGGACATTCAGTGCTCTACCTCCGTATCTCTCACCTTGAGGCTAGCCCTAAAGCTATTTCGGGGAGAACCAGCTATCTCCGGGCTCGATTGGAATTTCACCGCTACCCACAAGTCATCCCCGAGCTTTTCAACGCTCGTGGGTTCGGACCTCCACGAAATTTTACTTTCGCTTCATCCTGCTCATGGGTAGGTCGCCCGGTTTCGGGTCTACGTCAAGTAACTGAACGCTCAGTTAAAACTCGCTTTCGCTACGGCTCCACACCTTAAGTGCTTAACCTTGCTACTTAACGTAACTCGTTGGCCCGTTCTACAAAAAGTACGCGGTCACACAAGAAATGTGCTTCCACAGCTTGTAAGTGCAGGGTTTCAGGTTCTATTTCACTCCCCTCCCGGGGTTCTTTTCACCTTTCCCTCACGGTACTATACGCTATCGGTCACTAGGTAGTATTTAGCCTTGGAGGGTGGTCCCTCCTGCTTCCCACAGGGTTTCACGTGTCCCGTGGTACTCTGGATCATATCTGAAGTCTTCTCGTTTAACATACAGGACTATTACCTTCTGTGGTGGGTCTTTCCAAACCTCTTCAATTACGATACCTCTTCGTTTATGATATGTCCGCAACCCCAATAAAGAAAACTTTATTGGTTTGGGCTATTCCGCGTTCGCTCGCCGCTACTTACGGAATCGAATTTCTTTCTCTTCCTTCAGGTACTTAGATGTTTCAGTTCCCTGAGTTCCCCTCATTAAGCTATGTATTCACTTAATGATACTTAGACATTACTCTAAGTGAGTTTCCTCATTCGGAAATCTTCGGATCAAAGTTTACGTGCAACTCCCCGAAGCTTATCGCAGCTTATCGCGTCCTTCATCGGCTCCTAGTGCCAAGGCATCCGCCCTGCACCCTTAATAACTTGACCAGTTAAAAAGGTTTGATAGATTAGAAGCTATCACTTCGATAATTTTAAAAAGTTATCAGCTTTATATATTACAAATTAGATGTCATATCACTAAATATATATGCAGTTTTTAAGGTGCTAACGCACATCGTCAACGGATAAATCCCGTTGCTTAAAGTGCTAATTGAGTATTCGTAAAAACGAACCCTCAAAATTAAACAGTAGGCAATTCTCCTTAGAAAGGAGGTGATCCAGCCGCACCTTCCGATACGGCTACCTTGTTACGACTTCACCCCAGTTATTGATTCCACCTTCGACGACTTCTTCCAAAAGGTTAGATAATCGGCTTCGGGCGTCTCCAACTCCCGTGGTGTGACGGGCGGTGTGTACAAGACCCGGGAACGCATTCACCGCAGCATTCTGATCTGCGATTACTAGTAACTCCAGCTTCATGTAGGCGAGTTTCAGCCTACAATCCGAACTGAGAGTAGCTTTAAGGGATTAGCTCCACCTTACGGCTTGGCAACCCTCTGTACTACCCATTGTAGCACGTGTGTAGCCCTAAGCATAAGGGGCATGATGATTTGACGTCATCCCCACCTTCCTCCAGGTTATCCCTGGCAGTCTCTCTAGAGTGCCCAACTTAATGATGGCAACTAAAGACAAGGGTTGCGCTCGTTGCGGGACTTAACCCAACATCTCACGACACGAGCTGACGACAACCATGCACCACCTGTCACCAATGTCCCCGAAGGGAACTCTCCGATTAAGGAGATGTCATTGGGATGTCAAGCTTAGGTAAGGTTCTTCGCGTTGCTTCGAATTAAACCACATGCTCCGCTACTTGTGCGGGTCCCCGTCAATTCCTTTGAGTTTCACTCTTGCGAGCGTACTTCCCAGGCGGAGTACTTAATGCGTTAGCTGCGGCACCGAGGGGGGTAACCCCCGACACCTAGTACTCATCGTTTACAGCGTGGACTACCAGGGTATCTAATCCTGTTTGCTCCCCACGCTTTCGTGCCTCAGCGTCAGTTACAGTCCAGAGAGCCGCCTTCGCAACTGGTGTTCCTCCTAATATCTACGCATTTCACCGCTACACTAGGAATTCCACTCTCCTCTCCTGCACTCAAGTCTCCCAGTTTCAAGAGCTTACTACGGTTGAGCCGTAGCCTTTCACTCCTGACTTGAAAGACCGCCTACGCACCCTTTACGCCCAGTAAATCCGGATAACGCTAGCCCCCTACGTATTACCGCGGCTGCTGGCACGTAGTTAGCCGGGGCTTCCTCCTCAAGTACCGTCATTATCTTCCTTGAGGACAGAGTTTTACGACCCGAAGGCCTTCATCACTCACGCGGCGTTGCTGCATCAGGCTTTCGCCCATTGTGCAATATTCCCCACTGCTGCCTCCCGTAGGAGTTTGGACCGTGTCTCAGTTCCAATGTGGCCGATCACCCTCTCAGGTCGGCTACTGATCGTCGCCTTGGTAAGCCGTTACCTTACCAACTAGCTAATCAGACGCGGGTCCATCCTGTACTGGCTCACCTTTGATATTCAAGAGATGCCTCTCAAATATGTTATCCCGTATTAGCATACCTTTCGGTATGTTATCCGTGTGTACAGGGTAGGTTACCCACGCGTTACTCACCCGTCCGCCGCTCTTTACCGAAGTAAATCGCTCAACTTGCATGTGTTAGGCACGCCGCCAGCGTTCATCCTGAGCCAGGATCAAACTCTCAAATAAAAGTTTATCAGGCTCAGATACTATTGTTATCAAAATATCTGGCTTTATGGTTTGTTTCTTGTTTTTATAAATTAACCTACTGTTTAATTTTCAAAGTTCATTTTTTGTGTTTACTTTTTTCGTGTTTGCCCTTTTCTTAAGGACAAGTAATACTATATCACCTTAAAAATAATTCGTCAACAGCTTTTTTATATTTTTTTTAAAAAACTTTATACATTAAACTTTTTCAATTCATCTAAATCAAGTGCTATCAACATATTAAGTATACTTTTTCTTTTATTCTTATCTTGATATTTTTTTATAACTTCTTTTCTAATCTCACCTAACACATTCAAATATTCCTCATAATCCTCAGAATATTTTTCTTCAAGCTCCCTTTTTATTTTTGAAGATAGAGAAGGACTTTTGCCCCCTGTTGATACACTTATAAGTAAATCTCCCCTTTTTACATAGGATGGGACGGTGAAGTTTGATATTTTTACATTATCAACAACATTTACTAGTTTTTTATTTTCTCTACAATATAATCCTATTTCTAAATTCAACTCCCTATTATCTGTAGCAGCAATTATCATAGAGCTATTTTCTATATATTCTTCTTTGTAATCATCTTTTATTATAGTTATGTTATCTTTTAAATCATAAAACTTATTTAAAATATGTTTAGAAACTATAGTAACACTCTTATTAAAGTCTAGAAAGTTTTTGCATTTCCTATATGCAACCTCCCCGCCTCCTATTATGACTACATCTAAGTCATCTAATTTTAAGTTAATAGGATATAGCATTTTTTACCTCCAAAATTTTTATCAAATACATAAACAAATATAGAAATTGTAAAGTCACTTATATTTTCATTTACTATGGTTATAGATTACTATAACTGTAGATAAAAATATTTTAAAATGACAAATTACAATTTCTATACTTTTCATAATACTTTATATTTTAAGAGCTTATTTTCTTAATAATTTAGCAATATCTTTAGCGAAGTAAGTTATTATTATATCTGCTCCTGCTCTCTTTATAGATGTAATTGCTTCAAGAATTACATCTTCATTTAATAAACCTTCTTTAACAGCTAACTTAAGCATAGAGTATTCTCCACTTACATTATAAGCAGCTAAAGGCAAATCAAAATTATCTTTAACTCTTCTTATGACATCTAAATATGATAATGCAGGTTTAACCATAAGTATATCTGCACCTTCTAATATATCAAGTTCTGTTTCTATTATAGCTTCATTGCTATTTGCAGGGTCCATTTGGTATGTCTTTCTATCTCCAAATGATGGCGCTGAATGAGCTGCTTCTCTAAAAGGTCCATAAAAATTTGAAGCGTATTTAACACTATAGGCCATTATACCGATATTTTCCAGACCATTTTCATCTAAAGCTTCTCTTATTGCTTGTATTCTTCCATCCATCATATCAGATGGAGCAACCATATCTGCTCCTGCTTTAGCATGACTTACAGATATCTTAGCTAAATATTCTAATGATTTATCATTATCAACATAACCAGTATCTGTTAAAATTCCACAATGTCCATGACTTGTGTACTGACACATACAGACATCTGTTATTACATTTATATTTGAATCTATTTCCTTTATCTTTCTAATCGCTTTTTGTACTATTCCATAGTCATTAAACGCTTGTGATGCACATTCATCTTTTTCATCTGGTACACCAAATAGCATTATATGTTCAATTCCCAAGTCTCTTATTTCTTTTATTTCTTCTTCCAACATGTCTATTGATAAGTGATAAACATCTGGTAAAGATTTAATTTCTTCTTTTACATTCTCCCCTTCTACTACAAATAGAGGATATATTACATCTTCTACATTTACTTTAGTTTCCCTTACCAAATTTCTTATCGCTTTACTTGCTCTTAATCTTCTTGGTCTTCTTAACATCTCAGTCCTCCTAAATTAATTTTCTATCATTAAATCTACTAATCCATTTATTGTAGATGTTCTAGCCTCTTTATATAAATTTATCCCTAAATTAGTTATTGTCTCTGTAGTTATAGGCCCTATAGACAATACTTTTATTTTATCTAAGATTTTAATATTTTCTTTTCCTATAATCTCAATAAGATTGCTTACTGTTGATGAACTTGTAAATGTTATATAATCTATCTCATTAGAATTTAAAATATCTAATATCTCATTTCTTTTATCTTCATCTATCACTGTTCTATATGTATGTATTTCTGTTACTTCACAAATATCTTTAAGTTTATCAACTAAATAGTCTCTAGCATTTTCTGCTCTAGGTATAAATATCTTATCATTGTCATTTAAAATTGGCGCTAGCTCTTCATATAATGATTCTGCTACAAATTTTTTTGGTACTATATCTGCTATAATTCCTCTTTTTTTCAATTCACTTGATGTAGCTGAACCTATCGCACATATCTTTAAATTAGACAATATTCTTGAATCAAGATTCATTTCATAAATCTTCTCAAAAAATATTTCTACTGCATTTTTACTGGTTAAAACTAGATATTTATATTCACTTATATTTTTTATTTCATTTTCTAATTTAGTATTATTTTGTATTCTTTCTATCTTAATAGTAGGTATCTCTATTGGATTCCCACCTAAATCCATTATCTTTTCCACTAATACACTGTTTTGATTTCTAGACCTAGTTACAGCTATGCTTTTTCCAAACAAAGGTTTACCTTCAAAGAAATTCAGTTTTTCTCTAAGTCCTACAACATTTCCAACTACTATAAGAGTTGGTGGTTTTACTTTTTCTTTGATGGCAACTTCATAGACATTTTCAAGTGTAGATGTAACAACGCTTTGATTATATCTAGTTGCCCAACTTATAAGGGCAACTGGTGTATCTTTGCTTTTTCCCTCTTTCATCAAGTTTTCGCTTATTTTCTTTAAGTTAGAAATCCCCATCAAAAACACAAGAGTACCTTTATTGTTTGCAAGAGCATTCCAATTTAATTCTCCACTATCATCACCTTTCAGATGACCTGTTATTACATGAAATGATGAAGCATGGTCTCTGTGTGTTATAGGAATACCTGCATAGCATAAGCCTCCTATTGCAGAAGTTATCCCTGGCACTACTTCAAACTCTATACCTTCATCCACTAGAGTCTCTGCTTCTTCTCCTCCTCTACCAAATACGTAAGGGTCTCCACCTTTCAGACGGGTCACAAGTTTTCCTTCTTTAGCTTTTTCTGCTATAACTCTATTTATATCCTCTTGTGGTAAAATATGATTGCTTGATGCCTTTCCTACATATATAAATTCACAATCTGGTTTAGCTTCTCTTAAGTAACTACTATTTGCTAATCTATCATATACTATTACATCTGACTTTCTTATACACTCTAAACCTTTCATAGTCATGAGTTTATAATCACCTGGTCCTGCACCTACTAAGTAAACCTTACCCTTCATAATTTTCATACTCCTTCAATACAAGTTTAGCTAACCTTAGACCTAACTCTCTAGGAGAAGAAATATCTCCTTCTATGGATTTAATTACTATTTTATTTCCATCTGAATCTCCATATAAACCAGTAAGGTGTATTTTATCTTGATTTATTTCACAATAGGCAGCCATTGGAATATGACAACTTCCATTCACACCATCTAAAAATCCTCTTTCAGCTAATATTTGGATTTCTGTATCATTATCCTTTAGCGAATTCACTATTTCCTCAACATCACTATCATTACTTCTTATTTCTATAGCTAAAGCCCCTTGAGCAGGTGCTGGAATAACAACATCAACCGGCAAGTAAGAACTTATTCTATCTTGTAAATTAGCTCTTATTATTCCTGATGCAGCTAGTACAATACCATGTAGATTTTCATCTTTGATTTTTCGTATTCTAGTCTCCACATTTCCCCTAACTTGAACTATGTTTAAATCAGGTCTTTGATTTAATAATTGAAACTTTCTTCTTTTACTCCCTGTTCCTATTACTGCTCCATGAGGTAAATCATCTAAGCTTTTATATTCATCTCTAAGTATTAACACATCTCTTGGGTCTTCTCTTTTAGGTGTATGAGCAAATTTTAGTCCATCTGCTAAATAAGATGGCATATCTTTCATACTATGTACTGCTATATCTATCTGTCCATCCAATAATTGTTGCTCTATTTCTTTTACAAATAATCCTTTATCACCTATTTTATCTAAGGAAACATTTTGAATTATATCTCCTTTTGTTTTTATAATTTTGATTTCAAAATTAATATGAGGATATTTCTTTTTCAGCTCATTTATTACCCATTCAGTTTGTATAAGTGCTAGATTGCTACCCCTAGTTCCAACCACGATATTCATATTAAATCTCCTTTAAATATTACATTCGTCTATTTTATTTTGTTCTCTTTATTTACTAGTATCGTAGAAAAATAAGATATCTTATCTTCAAGATGTGCTTCTCTTAAATCCTTAAACACAGTTTCACTATCTTGAGACGAATTACTAACTAAAATAGCATGTTCTATCAGATTATATTTTTCTAATTTTTTTATTATTTCTTTAAAATTCTTATACACTTTCATTAACACTATGGAATTATAATTTTGTAGAGCATTCTCTATCTTATCATCTTCCATAGTACAAGGAACCACTACTAATGCTTCTCTATCCATAACTAATGGAAAATTTTGATTAGATGCTATATTAGAAAATGAAGAAATTCCTGGTATAGTCTCTACTTCTATCTCATCTACTATTCTGTTCATTATATACACATATGTACTATAAAGCATAGGGTCACCCAGTGTTACAAATCCTACATTTTTTCCATTGTTAACATCTAAAATAATTTCCTCTGCTACATTATCCCAAGCTAATGTTTTTTCGTTTCCATCAAAACTCATTGGGAAATGTCTAGATTTTATCTCTAATGATTCCGGCAAATATTCGCTAACTATTGATAATGCCAAACTTTCTCCACCCCTTTTTGACTCTGGAGTGTATAAAATATCTAGTTTTTTTAGAGTATTAACTGCTTTTATTGTAAGTAAAGAACTATCTCCTGGTCCTGTTCCTATACCATAAAACTTAGCAGTTTCTGCACATTTAAGAGCATGACGAACAAATTTATCTTGTATATAAGGATTTTCTCCTAGCCCTTTTAAATGAATTTTCACATCAAATCCATTATCTTCAAGTATTGTCTTCCAAGAATCCTCTTCATCTCCTGCCATATCATTTATAGCGTGGTCACCTGCAACTAGCATAAATGGCATTAAATTTATAGTTTTTATATTTCCTTCTTTTAATCTTCTCATTACATGTTCTATTTCTGGATAACCTTCAACTGTACCAACATAAGCATTTACTCCATTATCTCTAAGCATATATTCTAAGGCTGGGTATGCTGAATGAGACTCATGAACTGTTCCATGCCCCATAAATACTACTGCTTCATCACTTTCCATATGAGGAATTTGATGTTTAATTGCCTCTACTGATTCTTGATAATCCTCTATGTGAGTAAGTAAGGGTCTACCTAATACAAGTTTTTTAAATTTAGAAGAATAGCTTTCTACTTGTTCTTTTAGCTTATTAAATTCTTCTCCACATATAATATGAAGTGTTTGAATTATTACTTCTTCATATCCTTGCTCATATATTTTATCTAAAGCTTGTATAGGGTTGTCTATTTCTATGCCATCTCTTTTCTTTATTTTGTTTATTATCATATTTGATGTATAAGCTCTAAAAAAATCATAATTTTTCAATGAATTTTTTATTTTTTTTTCACATGCATCTATTGTCTTTTCTCTTGTTTCATGATAACTTGTCCCAAAACTTACTACTAATAAGGCTTTTTTCATATTTTCTCCTCCTAAAAATCACACAATTATGTCTTTAATTTTATTTATGTCGTTAATCACATTTTCGTAGTTAATCGATTCTCGTTTAATAATTACTACTGGTATATTGAGGTTTTTACATGCATTTACTTTTTCTAAAAAACCTCCTGCTACCCCACTTTCTTTTGTTATAACTAAATCTATATCATAATGTTTATATGTTTCTTCGTTTATACACTGGCTAAACGGACCCTTCATTGCTATTATATTGTCTGCATTTAGACCTAATTTTTCACAGCTTAAGATAACTTCACTTGTTGGAAGAACTCTAACCACTAAATTTTTATCATGTATTTCTTCTACAAATCTGTTTAAGTTTTTACTTCCTGTCCCTATAAATATATTTTTTCCTATTTTACTTGCAATTTTACAAGCTTCTTCAATTGTATTTACTATAAACTTATTGTCATAATTTATTTCTTCTATCAATGATTTTCTTTCAAATCTTATATACTCTATATTTGATAATTTTGCACAAGTAATAGCATTTTTAGATACTTCAACTGCATAGGGATGAGTCGCATCTATTATTCTGACTATGTGATTATCCTTTATAAATCTTAGCATTTCTTCTTTTCCAAGCTTACCTAAAATTATGTTATTTGCATGTTTTTGTGCAAGTTCTTTTCCATATTCTGTAGTTACTGAAATTACATAGGACTGATTTTCTAATTCATTTAACCTATCACATATAGCTAAACTATCTGAGGTTCCTCCCAAAATCAAAATCATACTGTATAACCTCTTGGAGTTATCATCAGTTCACCATCAATATAAGTAGATTTATTTCCGATTATGACCATAGTAGTCATGTCAACTTTTTCAAAATCCATATTCTCAAAAGTACATATAAACTTAGTTTCCTTTTCTCTACCTACATCTTTGACCACTCCAACAGGTGTATTTCCAGATTTAAATTCACCCATTATTTTAAATGCTTTACTTAGATGTTCACTTCTTCCCTTACTTCTTGGATTATAAAGACATATTACAAAATCAGCTTCTGCAGCTAACTTTAATCTTTTTTCAATTACTTCCCATGGAGTCATTAAGTCACTTAAACTTATATGGCAGAAGTCATGCATAATAGGTGCTCCAAGTATGGCAGCTGCACCGATACTAGCAGTAACACCTGGAATTACTTTCACTTTTATGTCTTCACTTTCCTTAGATATTAATTCTAAAATAAGTCCTGCCATTCCATATATACCAGCGTCTCCACTACTTATAACTGCTACTTTCTTCCCTTTCTTGGCTTCCTCTACTGCTTGTTTACATCTATCAACTTCTTGCCTCATACCATTTTGAATTACTTCTTTATCACTTATAAATTCTTCTATTAAATTTATATAAGTCTTATATCCAACAATAGCCTCAGAGTCCTCTATCGCTTTTATTGCCTCTAAAGTCATTGTATCTTTACTTCCTGGTCCAATTCCTACAACATATATCATATTTTTATTCTCCCTACCGAAAAAGTTATTCCTTTATATTTATGTTTTTCAACTATTAAGTTCCCTTTACTTAAAAGATATGCTACAGGTTCTGCTACTGAATATACACCTACATTTTTTTTTACAAAATCGGATTTATCAAACATATCATCAACTTTGGATATTTCATCTATTGAAAATGTCTCAAATGGCACTTTTAGTTTTTCTGCTAAATCAATGATTGCCTTTTCATCTTTTTTTAGCTCTATACTTCCAATGGTTTTCACAGCTTTAATATCTATATTTTGTTTCTCAAAAAATTCTAGTAAAGAATTAAACATCAACTTACTATCTGTATATCTTCTACACCCAATACCTATAACTATATCTTTTGGAATCACTTTTATTATTTTTTCTTTGACATAATTATGTTTAAAGTTATTGTCTATCTCTAAACTATCTATCTTTAAGCTTTCAGTATTTTTAGTAAAATTTATCTTGTTGCTTACTATAACTATCTTTTCTATATCTTTATTTAAACAACAATCTTTTAATGCTTTACTACTTTCTATAAGCTTAAATCCTCTAGTATCAACTTGATAGCCTTCCTCAACATACAAGCCAACACATTTATTATTTACTAACATAGAATTTACTTCTTTTACATTTTCTCTAAAGTTAGCAATATAAGCATTTAAGTTTTTCGCTATCATATCTAAAGAAGCTTTTTGATTTACATCAGTAGCTGTTGTTATTACTGGATTCGCATTTATAAGACTACTTATATACTGTGTTAAATTATTTGCTCCACCAACATGTCCACTCAATAAGCTTATTACATTTTGTCCTTTCTCATCTATCACTAAAATTGCAGGGTCACTGAACTTACTTCTTATATATGGTGCTATACTTCGTACAACTATCCCTGTTGCCATTATAAATACTATATACTCAGATTTAGAGAATACCTCTCCTACAAAATCACTTAGCTTTTTTTGTACTATTTGTACAGAATCTTCCTGACTAATAGCCAAAGTAGCTTTTTTATTTTTTATTTGATATACAACACAATTATTCACTAAAGATTCTATCTTTTTAGCTAAAATTTTTCCGTTTTCTGTAATACAGATTATAGCTATATTACCCTCTATACTCATGTTTAAAATCCTTATCATATAACTTTGAATTATTATATTCTTCTCCTAAAAATCTACCCACCATTATTAAAGCAGTTTTATTTATGTTATTTTCTTTAACTTTTACAGCTATATCATTTAAAGTTCCTTTAACTATTTTTTCATCTGCCCATGTAGCTTTATATATAACTGCAATAGGAGTATCTTCTGGATAACCACCTTCCAATAATTTGGATACTACTTTCTCAATCTCTTGAACAGATAAAAATATTACCATAGATGTCTGGTGCTTAGCATAAGATTGTATTGATTCCTTTTCAGGAACGGGAGTCCTTCCTTCCATTCTTGTTATAATGACACTTTGAGAAATTTCAGGAACTGTATATTCCACTCCTAAAGATGAAGCTGCTCCTAAAAAAGAACTAACTCCTGGTGTACAATCATAGTCTATATTCAATTTATTTAAATCTTCCACTTGTTCTCTAATTGAACCATATATAGAAAAATCTCCTGTTTGTAATCTCACAACAGACTTGTTATTTTCTATACCATCTCTCATAACATCTATTATTTCTTGTAAATCCATATGTGCACTATTATGTATTTGACAATCTTCTTTACAATATTCTAAAAGCTCAGGATTAACAAGTGACCCTGCATATATTACTACATCTGCATTACTTAATAGTTTATACCCTTTCAAAGTTATTAGCTCTTTGTCTCCAGGTCCTGCTCCCACAAAATGTACTTTATTCATCATCCTTTTCCCCTTTTTCACAAGATATTATATATATAGGATTTAGTGGTTTAAAATATTCACCTTTTCCCAGTTTCTCTAGTTTAGAAACATTTAAGACACATACATCTATTTCTTTAAACCCATATTTTCTAAGTAACTTTAGAGTTTGGTTAAATGTTTCTATAATTATAAAATTAGCTACAAGTCTTCCTCCTGTAATTAAAGTTTTTTTAGACCATGTTATTATTTCTTCTAAGTTATTTCCAGTACCTCCAAGAAAAATAGAGTCAACTTTATTATTTAAATTTATATTTATTGGAGCATAGCCCTTTATTACCTCTACGTTTTTTAAATTAAACTTTTTGATGTTTTTTTCTATAAGCGCTACAGCAGCATCATTTTTCTCTATAGATATAACCTTTAAATTAGGATAGTTATATGCAGCTTCAATGCTTACACTTCCTGTACCAGCACCTATATCTATAAGATTCTTAGCATTTACTAAATTTAACTTGCTTATTGATATTGCTCTAACTTCTTCTTTAGTAATTGGAACCTTACCTGTTATAAATTCACTATTCTTCATCTAAAATCACCACAACATTCATCCCAAAATTATCCATTCTTATTATTTCTTCTGGCTTTGCTATTGTTATTTTTTCATTGTCATATGATAAATTCTCACCTACAACAATAATTTTATTTAAATTTCTGTCTATTATTTCTTTACTTATTTGCTTTGGTCCTATCTTAGAATCTGTAACCATACATACTTTTTTATGTGATAGTATATAATCGAAATCTGGTATTTTACCATGACTACTGGTAATATATAAATCATTCATATCAACATATATCCTTGAAAATATATATTGTAAAGAACTAATTCCAGAAACCATATTTAACATCTTATTATCAATATTTTTAGATAAATACTTCCCTATACCATATATAAGCGGGTCACCTGAAGCTATTATTGATATTTGCTTTTCACTATTGTTATTTATGTACTCTACAATTTCTCTTAAATTAGAATCTAATATTATTTTTTCTCCTTCAAAATTTTTTACAGATTCTAAATTCCTTCTGCCACCAATTAATACATCTGAAGTAGAAATTAACTCTTCCCCTTTTTTTGTTATATAGTCTAAGTTACCAGGGCCTAAACCTATTATATTTATCATATAAAAACCTCCACTAAATCATCTGTATTATCTGATTTTCCTAACAAAGACTTATCCATTGAAAAAATTATTACTTCTACGTCAATATCATCTACATCTTCATTTAAATACTGCTTTACTCTATCTCTACATTTATTACTCAATATATTATAAACCTGTTTATATTCACTATTGTTTATTAACTCTACAGCTTCTTCAGCAGTTAAACACTGGCTTATTTTATGTAAAAATTCAGATGTCGCTCCCATTAAGGCTAGATTTGCCACTAATATCTCACTTCTAGCATCTGCTACTTTACTATGAGTATTAAAAATACCAGCTGATACTTTTATAAACTTACCTATATGTCCAGCCATCAATATTTTTTTATATCCAATCCTTTGAGCCTCTTTAATCATATAACCTATAAAGTTACTTGTTCTTACTACATACTTAATATCTAAATTCAGTTTCTCTCTTATAAATTGTTCTCCATGATTTCCTGGAACTAATATTATTTTGTCTAAACCTTGTTCTTTTTTCATTTGAAGTTCTATAGATAAAGATTTTTTCCATCCCTCATCGCTCATAGGCTCAACAATTCCAGTTGTACCTATTATAGATATTCCTCCAACTATTCCTAACCTTGGATTGAATGTTTTCTTTGCTATTTTTTCACCTTGTGGAGCAAAGATTGTTATTTTTAAAACGTTATTATCCCCAAGTATAGATTCAAAATCACTTCCTATAAGCTTTATTATTTCCTGATTTATCATTCTTAATGGAGTTGGATTTATGGCAGGTTTGCCAACACCTACACTTAATCCTTTTTTAGTTACTACTCCAATACCAGTTCCACCATAGACTCTAATAAATTTATAAAGTTCACTTTGATGCTCTTCATTAATATTTATGTTATCAATATTTTCTAAGGTAAGATAATTATTGTTGTCATCAATTTTAGATATAATTTCGGCTCTTGCATAGATATCCATAGTATGTGTTGCATCTATATCATCTCCACCATCTTTTTTTACAGAACATTCCACAAAGCTATCAGAAATATTTACATTGTCAACATTTAGTGATAGTGGTATTCCCTTAGGAGTGTCTATGTTTATGGTATCAATTTCATTTTTTGTAATCATCATATATACAGCAGCCTTAGATGCACCTGTAGCACAAGAACCTGTAGTATATCCTCTACGATACTTTTTCCCATCTATATATACATACTCTTCCATAATAAATACCTACATGGCATATAAGATAGCATTCACTATTGCTGCTGCTAAATTACTACCACCTTTTCTACCTTTAGAAATTATATATGGTATGTCTGTCTTTTCAACTTCATCTTTTGACTCTTGCGCTCCTACAAAACCTACAGGAACTCCTATAACTGCATCTACATCTAATTTTCCTTCTGATTTCATTTCCATTACTTTATATAAAGCTGTTGGTGCATTTCCAAGCACGAATATCTTTCTTCCTTCTTCTTTTGCTGCAATTTCTACAGCTGCCATAGAACGTGTAATACCTTTTTCTTTAGCTACTTTTACAGTTTCATCATCTGCTACCAAACATTTATATTTGCATCCCAATGCTTCCAGCTTCTTTTTATTTATTCCACTAAGAGCCATATTTGTATCTGTGTAAATACTTGCATTATTTTTTAGTGCATCTATTATACTATCAACCACATTTTCTGATATTTTTAATATATCCAAGTAATCAAAATCAGCAGTGGTATGTATAGCTCTTTTTATTATTTTTTCTTCAATCTCATCTTTAAATTTATAATCTGGTCTGATTTCATCTATTATTCCTTGTATTAACTCAAAACTTCTCTCTTCTATTTTCATAGGATTCTTTATGTATTCCATTCTACTTCCCCCTTATTCCACCATCTATTATATCTAAGGTATAGATTTTATTATAAACAGAATTTATATTATACTCACATAATACATCTATTAATTTCTTATCATCCATGAGCTTATCAATTAAAATACCTATTACTGTACCACTATGTGCAATATTTACTCCATAGGCTCCATATAGCTCGGATATTTTTATTATTTCATTTAAGTATTCTTTTTTTTCTATATTTTCATTTGCTAAACTACTTAATGTACAAGCCTCTCCAACTAAGGATAAATCATTTTTCTTCATACCTTCTTCTAAAAGAGCAAATGACTTTTTTATAATTTCTCTATTTTCTATTTTTAACTTATTATAATCTTTCCTCATTCTAATTTTCATGGTATCTAATACTTTATTAGGTTCAAGAATTATAACTTTTGCATTAGTTATATTTCCTAAGTATTTTATAACAGTACCATTTAGAGGATTAAATATACTATTTTTATTTATAAGTATAGAATCTGTTGGTTCTATTTCTGCTGCCAGTTTAGCTATTTCCTCACGGTTTAAATCTTTATCTATTAACGATAACGTAGCTTTTATAGTAGCCCCTATATCAGCTGTTGAACTTGCCATTCCTTTTCCAACAGGTATTTTACTGTTTATATTTAAAGAAATGTTTTTGGTATCTTTTTTAGGTAAATTAAATTTTTCAAATACTTTTTCTATAGCTATTCTCGCTTTAGGTCTACCTAAATTTATATCTTTTAACTTTTCTTCAATACATACCTTAGAATACATATTGATAGCATATGAACATAGATATTCTTCATTGTCTATTATCCCTTGAACAAACTCTCCACATGATGCTGGGCATATTCCATAAGATTTCATTTTAATCACCTAATAAATTTTTTATATTCTCTATAAGAATTTTATTGTCTTCATGAGATTTTATAGCTACTCTTATAAAACTATCATCTAATCCTATAAAGTTGGACGCATCTCTAACCAATATATTTCCATGCTTAAACAAATCTTTTTTTAACTCCTCAGCCGTCTTTTTATAAACTTTTACTAGGATAAAATTAGAATCTGTATCATAAACTTTTATGTTTCTTATATTTTTCAACTCTTGTAACATGTATTTTCTTTCTTTTATGTAGTACTCTTTACTATTTCTAATATAACCTTTATCTTCAAAAATAAAATTGGATAGTATATCAGCAAAGGAATTTATAGTCCAAGGTTCTTTATATTCATAAATTTTATCCATAATGTTGTTATTACTTGTAAGACCATATCCTAATCTTAAACCAGGCATTCCAAAAAATTTAGTCACAGCCTTAATTATAAATATACTTTCATTTGACTCTATATATTTAACTAAACTATATTCATTTTCATTTTCAACAAATTCCATAAAAGTTTCATCAATTATTAGCATCTTATTGTTTTGACTTAGTAAACAAACAAGTTCCTTTAAATCTTGAACATTCCCACTAGGATTATTAGGATTACATATAAATAAACTATCAAATTTTTCAATGTTCTTTTTTACTATATCTATATCAAGCTTAAAATTATTACTTGAATCTAATTCTAAATCTATAATATCTATATTATTTAGTTTGGCACTTCTTCTATACTCTGAAAAAGTAGGGTTTATTATAGCCAATCTTTTTTTAATACTCTTCATCAGCAAATAAATTATCTCTGTTGCTCCATTTCCAGGTATTATAAAGTTTGGATTTATATTTATATATTTTGAGATGTTTTTTCTCAAGTTTGTATAATTTATATCTGGATAATTCCTACATTCATCTAACCCTCTTAAAATATATTTTTCTAAATTTGGCAAAACTTTTGGATTTATATTTGAACTAAAATCTATTATTTCTTTTGGGTCTTTCCCATACAATTTTGCCATCTCATCTACATTAGCACCATGCCCCAAATCTTTCATCTACATCCCCCTTAAATTAGTACACAATTAATTGTTAATAAAAATCATCCTACATACCACAGACATCAACGTAAATGCTAATATAGAGGTCAATGAAGAGGCATACATAATTTTATTTGTTTTAATTATATCTTCTCTGTCTATCTCTCTGGTTTTATCTCCTATTGTTGGCTTGTATACTTTTTGCCCAGAATAAACATTAGTTCCTCCTAGTTGAATCCCTAAGGCTCCTGATACTGCTCCTTCTGAAAAAGCACAATTTGGACTTTTATGATTTTTTCTATCTCTGATAGAAATTTTAAAACAATTCTTATAGTTATAACCTAGAAGAAAGCTCCCTACTGTCATCAGAATAACAGATATTCTCGCTGGTATATAATTAGCTATATCATCAATTTTAGCAGAAGCAAAACCAATATCTTTGTATTTTTCATTCTTATATCCAACAGTTGAATCAAGAGTGTTTATAGCTTTATACGCCATAGCAAGTGGTGCTCCTCCAATAAATGCATAAAGCATAGGTGCGATTATACCATCTACTGTGTTTTCTGCCACAGTTTCTACAGTTGCTCTTATTATTTCAGGCTCACTTAAATTAGTTGTATCTCTACCCACTATATAAGATAATTGAACTCTGGATTTCTCTATATCTCCAGTCTTTAATACATCATAAATTTTTACAGCTTCATCTTTTAAACATTTTGTTGCTAACGTCGTATAAATTATGAACCCATTTACTACGATACTTAATAATACATTAAAACTACATAGCTTCACTATAAAATAAGTTACTAAGTAAGTTATTCCAACAGTTGCAAACCATAATATGAAACCACCAATTCTTAACTGTTTTTCATTTTTAGAGACCTTCCTTATTATTCCTTGGATAAGATTTATAAGTTTTCCAATAAATCTTACTGGATGAGGAAAAGAATAGGGGTCTCCTACAATTAAATCTGTTATATATCCTATGTAAATAGATAAAATATTCATTTACTCATTTCCCTTTTCCAAAAAATTTTCTATGCAGTTTAAATTATTATAAAAATGCGTATGAAGGTATGTTGCCAATGTATTTCCTTTACTATAACCTCCATCCCATTCTTCTACTAAACTTCCATCTCTTTCTTTTTTCATTGAATATACACATTTTTCATCACTTTCAAATATTGAATGGTGAAACTCATGCCCTTTAATAATTTCACCTGCTTTAGATAAAATTGTATTTTCTTTAGCCACACCAAGGCAATATCCAAACCTCTTTAGGGAAGCTGTCATCTTACTAGTTCCATTAAATATACCAACCATATTAAATTCTTGTTCCTCTTGATTAAGTAACTTCTCACCTAAGTACATTAATCCTCCACACTCTGCATAAATAGGAATATTATTATCATGTGCCTCTAGTATAGAGGCTCTCATTGATTCATTTGCTTCTAGTTCTTTTCCAAATATCTCTGGAAAACCGCCTCCAATATAAATATAATCTGAATTTGGTACTGATGTATCTTCAAGAGGACTAAAATAGTTTACTTCTAAACCAAGCTCTTCTAAGAGTTCTATGTTCTCTCTATAATAAAAGTTGAATGCCTTATCATATGCTATGGCTATTGATTTATCTTTAACATGCTCTTTTATCTTATTATTTTCAATTAGATTTTGAAAATCAAAACTACTATCAAATTCATCACTTTCTGAGATTTCGATTATTCTATCAATATCTATGTAGTTTTCAATTTCATCAGCTAATGTATAAAACTTTTCTCTTAAAGATTTCATTTCCACACTAGGAACTAGACCTAGATGTCTAGATTCTAATGAAAATTTATTATTTGGAGGAAAGTATCCCAACACTTCAATATTGCAATATTTCTCTATAGAGCTCTTAATTATTTGATAATGACTTTTAGTTTTTACATTATTTACTATAACACCTTTTATATCCACATCTTTATCTAGTTCCTTATATCCTAGTACCATAGCTGCACTAGATGCTGCCATAGATTTTCCATTTATAACCAGTATAACTGGAGCTTTTAATACCTTAGAAGTATGTGAACTTGTGCAGTTATCTAAATCTATCCCAAAACCATCATATAATCCCATAACTCCTTCTACCACTGAAATATCTGCATCCTTTGAAGATTTATTTACTATATACTTTATCTTTTCATCATCTAACATATAAGAATCCAAATTTCTAGAATGTCTTCCAGTTATAAATGTATGATATGAAGGGTCTATATAATCTGGCCCTACTTTATACGGCTGTACTTTCATATTTCTCTTGACTAAAGCCTGCATTATTCCTAATGATATTGTAGTTTTTCCAACTCCACTGCTAGTACCTGCAATCAAAATCTTTTTCATAATACACCTCCTACCTAAAGTATAAATATAAAGTCATTCTTATTTCATAATTTCATATATCTTCTCTATGTCCAAATGTTCTCTCAAGAAATCTGCCAATTTATCATACTCTTTATCTTTAAACTCATCAAAAGAACTTACAGTACTTTCTAATTCTTTTAATCCCTTTTTCTTTCTTATATTATTTAACATTGTTCTTGTAAAATCTATTTCATCAAATATTCCATGAAGATAAGTACCAATTACATTACCTTCTTTATTTACACTTCCTTCAGTATAATTGACTTCTTTATCTAGTTTTTTTGTTATCAAGTCTAAGCTACTTACTTTATTACTGCGATTTGTGATTCCCATATGTATTTCATAACCTTTTACTTCCTTATCTTTAAGGTCTCTCATATATTCACCAGTACACGCAATAATGGTAGCTTCTACTTGAGTTGTAGTCTTTTCCTCTTCAAATATTGTTTCTGTATCTAAAAGACCAATTCCATCTACTTCTTCAATTTCACTTTCAACATGATAAGGGTCTTTTAATTTCTTACCTAACATTTGATACCCACCACATATTCCAAATATCAATTTACCCTGACTATGTAAGTTTTTAATTTGTGACTCAAGACCACTTTCTCTTATGTACTTTAAATCATCTATAGTACTTTTAGTTCCAGGTATTATCAATATATCTGGATTCCCTATAGATTCTCCATAATCGACATATCTAAGGCTTACATCTTCTTGTGTTTCAAATATATTAAAATCTGTAAAGTTTGACATGTGTGGGGTTCTAATTATTTCTATATGTATATCATTTTTGTCCATTTTCTTCTTAAATCTAGTTGTTACGCTATCTTCATCTTCTATTTTTATATCCATATAAGGGACCACACCTAATACAGGTACTTTTATAATATCTTCAAGCATCTTTAAACCATCTTGTAGAAGTTCTTTTTTCCCTCTAAATTTATTTATTATTACCCCTTTTACTCTTTTCTTCTCATCATCATCTAATAAAAGCATTGTCCCTGCTAATGATGCAAATACTCCACCTCTATCAATATCCCCAACTATTATTACTGGTGCATCTGCTATTTTTGCCATACCCATATTGGATATATCTCTATCTTTTAAATTTATCTCTGCAGTACTCCCTGCTCCTTCCATAACCACAATGTCATACACTGAACTTAAATTATTAAAGGTTTCTTTTAATACATCTACCAACTCTAGCTTATAATCATGATATTCAGATGAAGGCATCTCTCCTACAACCTTTCCTCTTACAATCACTTGACTTTTATGATTTCCAGAAGGTTTTAATAAAACTGGATTCATATCTGCTATCGGCTCTATTTTTGCAGCTTCCGCTTGAAATACTTGTGCTCTTCCCATTTCTAATCCTTCTTTAGTTATAAAAGAATTTAAAGCCATATTCTGTGACTTAAAAGGAGCAACAGCATAACCATCTTGTTTAAATATTCTACACAATCCTGCTGATAAAATGCTCTTGCCTACATTTGATGCAGTTCCCTGTAACATTACTTTTTTACCCACGTTCTCCCCCTCCTTAAAGTTAAATCTTACCTACAAATAAACTAAAAAAAGTCCTAGTGCTTCTAAAGCTAGGACTTTTATATATATTAATTAAAAATCTCTCACCCCGAAGACCTCATGTTTTAAATTAAATTAGGCAGGTATCCTGGCTTAACTTCATCCTAATCCTATAACCTTCCCATCAAATTGACAGTGGTATTTATAGTTTCGTTGGTTTCACAGTAGCGGGGGCTGCAAAGGCATCTAACCTTTTTCCCTTTTTACATCTAATTGAGAACCTAATTTTAATCTAATATTCTATTTTTGTTAGTAATTTTATAAGCATATATCGTTTAATATTTAATGTTTAATTTGTATTAAATTGTATAAAATCAGTAAAATTCATTTTATTTATTACAGTAAATCCATTATCAACTTCCAAAATTGTAATAGATGCATTATCAATTTTAAAATTCCAATGATATTTATAACTGTCAGAAATCAAATGTGTTATTATATTTCTTATTGTACCTGCATGAGAACATATAAGTATTGTTTTTTTATTTAAATAATCATCATTTTCTAAAATTATATTGTCAATCTCTTTTGCTACTCTTTCATATGAGTCTATCAAACTTTCCCCATTTGGGTATCTATAATTGTTGCCTTCTTCTATCATTTTTTCAAATTCTTTTGGATATTTAACTTTTATCTCTTTAAAAGTTATTCCTTCAAAGTCTCCAAAACTAATTTCTCTTAGATTTTCTTTTTCTTCTATTTCTATTAATTTTAGTTTTGATATTTTCTCTACTGTATCTTTAGTACGTGAAGATGGAGTTGTATAAATCTTATCTATACTTTCACTACTCATATATTTTGTAATTTTATTTATTTGTAATTTACCTTCTTCACTAATATAACTATTTATATGACCTGATAATCTTCCTTTTTCATTATCAGTTGTCAAAGCATGTCTTATTAATATTAATCTTATCACATTATCACCACTTTTTAGTTTTAAATAAACATAAAAATTAACAAATATATATAAATCAAATATACAAGTTCTGAAAGTTCTATTCCACAACCTAATACATCGCCTGTTACTCCATCAATTTTTTTATAAATATGATTTTTAAATAATAGTATAAATATAAAAACTACTATAGCTGAACATAATACTTTAATCAGTACTATATTAGGCACTAAAAATATTAATTTAGCAATAGTACTAACTATCAATATTGTATATATTATGGCTGTTACTAACATATTTGTAGTCAATTTTCCTATAAATAAATTCCCCATTCCTTTTGCTCTTGGTGTTACCGTTTTGTATGTCAATAACATTACTCCTAACCTTGCAATCATTGGCATAAATATTATAACCCATAGTGAGTTATTACTTATAATACTATATACAAATCCAATCTTTAATAAAAGTACAAACATAATTGCTAAAAGCGAATTTGTACCTAATCGAGAATCTTTCATTATTTCAAGCATTTTCTCTTTATCTCTATAACTGTATATCGCATCAAATGTATCCCCTAATCCATCTATATGAAGCCCACCAGTAATCAAAACACCAGCGAGTGTTATTATAATCGCACATATAAATGGCTGAAATAAAAGTATAGAAACCCAGCCTATTAAATAAGTTAATATACCAATAACAAGACCTACAAGCGGAAAATATACTATTGATTTATAAAATTCATCATCAAATCCTACATCCAATTTTATAGGTATCCTTGTCAAAAACTGTAGTATCAAAATAAATCTTTTCATAGTCACATACTTACTCCTTTATTTTCATAGGTATGCCACTAACTACAAAATAAACTTCATTGCTTTTTGATGCTATATATTGATTTATACGACCTACAATATCAGTATATATTCTACTAAGTTTATTTCCAGGAACAATTCCCATACCTAATTCATTTGTCACAAATACAAAATATAGATTTGTTTTTTCTATTTCTTCAATAAGTTTACTAACTTGTTCTTTTATGTACTCTTCCAATTTATTTATTTCTTCTTGAGTAGATTCTTCTATGTTTAGATTATGTAAAAACATTAAATTATTTACTAATAGTGTCACACAGTCTAGTATAACAGTTTCATGTTTTTCATAGATATTTTTAATTATAGAATATATATCTTCATATATTTCATATGTCTTCCAACTTTTAGGTCTACTCTCTTGATGCTTCCTTACTCTATCTTTCATCTCATCATCAAATGGAATGGATGTCGCTATGTAAGCTGTGTTATTATTTCTATCTAAGCACAATTTTTCTGCAAAATTACTTTTTCCTGACCTAGCTCCTCCTGTTACCAGAATAATTTGACTCATCAAAACACTCCTAAATATATTAAATTTTTTATCTACCCATATCTATCTCATCAAAAGTCGCCATGTTTTTGTAAGTATAATTTGAAGCTTCCACTATGTTAAATGCCAAAGCAGCTCCACTTCCTTCACCTAATCTCATATCCATATTTAGTATAGGGTCTAATTTCAATATATCTAATGCTCTTTTAGTTCCTGATTCTGCTGACGAATGTGATGCTATCATATATTCTCTAGTTTTTGGATTTATTTTATAAGCAATTAAAGCTGCTGCATAAGAAATAAATCCATCTATAACAACTGGAATTCTATTAGCACTACATCCTAATATAACACCTGCCATTGAACCTATTTCAAATCCACCTACTTTAGATAAAATATCTACACCATCAGTTGGATTTGGATTGTTAATTTCAATAGCTTTTCTAATTACATCAGCTTTATGCTTTAATCTTTCCTTTTTAAGACCTGCACCTATACCTGTCACTTCTGATGGGTCACATCCTGCAATTACAGATATTATTGCAGTACTTGGAGTAGTATTTGCTATCCCCATCTCTCCAATACCAATTACTTTATAATCTCTTTCTATACATTGTTCTGCTATTTCAATTCCTATTTCTAAGCATCTTATAGCCTCTTGTTTGCTCATGGCTGGTCCCTTTGCCATATTTGAAGTACCTTTTCTTATCTTATAATCTAATACTCCATCTAGCTTTTCATCACAATTTATTCCTACATCTACAGCTACAACATCTGCTCCCACAAATTTACTTATTACCCCAACTCCACATAGTCCTTTTGAGAAATTTGGAAATTGCAACTTTGTTATGTCCTGAGGGTCAGGTGCAACACCTTCTTCATATACTCCATGGTCTCCAGCAAAAGCAATTATAACTTTTTTAGTTGTATCAAAATTTTCATTTCCAAATATCCCTGCTAATTGCATGCAAATATCTTCTATCTTTCCTAAGCTTCCAGTTGGATGTATAAGCCTGTCCAACCTCTGTTTTGCTTTTTCAATAGAAGACTTATCTAGAGAATATATATTTCTTGATATACTTTCTAATAAACTCATTTTCTCTCCTCCCAATATTATTATTTTTTTAATTATCTTTTTAGATAAAAAATACTCTTATTTTCTAAAAATTTCAACTTTTTCTTTTTATTTTTACATACATATAAAAATTATTCTACATTTTATCTCAATTTCCTTTATTTTACATTTCTAATTTGCATACAATCACATACTTTTTGTAAAAATATAATTAAAAGAACTTTAAGGAGTTGATATTGTGGATGATTTTTCTAAATTAAAAAATTTATATGAAGATGGATATAGATGTATTTATCATAATTGTGTTGATAATAATTATACTATCTATCTTAAGAATTTTTATACGGAAGGTACAGAAACTGTAGAGTTAAGTAGTGAATCAGATTTTTCACAATTTAAAGATTATATAGATGGGCTTAGAATGTCTTAATCCTTTGGGAACCCATTAAAATAGGGAGTTTAACAACTCCCTATTTTGAAGTCACAATTTTTTTAATAAGCTTTAAAAGTTCGTCTCGGTTTACTTCTCTTTGGTTTTTTCTGTCTTTATACTCTTGAAAGTTAACAACTTTTGTATTTGGTTTTTCCATAAACTCACTTCCCATTTAACATTATTAACTTATCTTAATATATTTAATTCTATACAATTTATCTATTTCCTTCTATTTATAATACAAAATTTCTTAAATAATCCCAAATTTTCAAAACAAAATTTTCAAAATATACTAAAATCTACCTTTCAAATATAATATCAAATACGATTTAATACTCATTACACTTTATAGTATAATATACTAATAAAGTATAATAAAGGAGATTTTAAATGAATATATTACAAAATGAAAACTTAATTATTGAATCAAGTAGCTCTGGCGCTGAACTTACTAGGATATTTTCTAAAAAACATAACAGAAATATTCTTTGGGATGGTGATAAAAAGCATTGGGGTAGACAATCACCTATATTATTTCCTATAGTTGGCAAACTTCTTGATAACGAAACCATAATAGAAGAAAATTTATATAATATGACTCAACATGGATTTGCTAGAGATATGGATTTTGAAATTGCAAATAAAGGAGATACATTCATATCTTATAGTTTAACATCCAATGAATCTACTCTAAAAAAATATCCATACTCTTTTGAGCTACTTATAAATTATACATTAAATGACAATAGTATAAATATAGAATGGATTGTAAAAAATACTGACTCTAAAGATATATTCTTTTCTATAGGAGGACATCCTGCATTTAATCTTCCTTTTTATGAACAAGATGATTTTTCTAAGTATTATCTTGAGTTTAAAGGAAGAGATAATGTTGAAAAAATTAATTTAAATGGGTCCTTTACTGACGATACAAAATTTATTGGAGACTTAAAAAATTTACAATTAAATCCAGAATTATTTAAAAATGATGCTTTAATATACACTAACATAGACGAAGTATCTATATGTAATGATAAAAATAGTGAATGCCTAACTATATCTATGAAGAATTTTCCTCTAGTTGGCATTTGGACTCCTTATTATAGTGAAACTAATTCTACTGCTCCATTTTTATGTATAGAACCATGGTATGGTCTTGCTGATAGTATACATTCTAATAAAATTTATACAGATAAGAAATTTATAAATAAATTAGATAAGGGAAAATTTTTTACAGCTTCTTATAGTATAAACATAGATTAGGTAAAAAATTTAATTTACATGCTTGCGTTTTTGAAAAATATTAATGTAATTCAAAATAGAAAATACCATAAATATTCATATAATCAGTATAAAACAAATAAGTTCCTATAGTACTGAAATGAGATAATTTTTAAATAAGAGTAAGTATAGTATTAGAAAATAGTATTATTAGTATTAATATTTCTTAATTCAAAAAAATATTACTGGAATAATAAACTTCCAGTAATATTTTTACATGTATTTTAAAATATTTAATTACTCCTATCTTAAAAGCCTAAGTCAAAGTTCTTAACAATACATAAGTATCTACTAATAGGGCTATAGCTTTAAAAACCATAGCCTTATTTTCATATTTTTTTCATTTCTATAAAAAACATTACCCTTTTAAGAAACTTTCTTAATTTTTTTGAAATATCTCTTTATTGATTTAGAATTAAAATTCTTTCTTCAAAATAAATACTTAAATGAGCTGAAATTTTAGTTTGATTTCTATAATTTATAATTTTTTGAGTCCATCTTTCAGAAATATCCATAGTTACTAAATAGAATGATTTGTGAATTGCTTAGCCAACGTTATGAAAGGTTCTAAATATGCCACACTTCACCTACCATCAGTTATGTTTAATGATATACCATGGAGTCGGAACTAGAGAAGTATCTTAAAACACCTATATATTCTAATATAACGTAGTGTAAACTTAAGATATTTGTTTTCTAGAAGCTACTCACTTTAGGGTAGCTGACAGTTGACTACCAAGGAATTATACCATCTCTATTAGTAAAAGTACCTGTAGGACCATCTTTTCCTATTGTAGCCATTTTAACGATTGCATCAGTTCCTTCTTGTAATGTTTGTGTACCATTTTTGAATTGTTCTCCTGTTTTAGTTGAACCTGGATCAACTGCATTTATACGAATATTTGGCATCCCTTTTGCATATTGCACTGTAAGCATTGAAACTGCGGCTTTTGATGAGCTATAAGCAAGTGCATTGACTTTTGATTCAATCTTTTCAGGATTTAATACTTGTCCAAATGATCCTAATCCACTACTTACATTCACTATAACTGGCTGTTTAGAGTTTTGTAATAATGGAATGAAGTAATGTGTAACTCTCACTATACCAAATACATTTGTATTGAAAACATTATACATAATATCTGAGGTTATATCTTTTGGAGCTTGATATCCTCCAGGAATTCCTGCATTATTTATAAGGACATCAATATGTCCTTCTTTTTGCTTGATTTCATTTGCTGCATTTATTACAGAATCTTCATTTGTTACATCAATAACTATATACTCTACTCCAAGCTCTTTTGCCGCTTCTATGCCTTTTTCTTCACTGCGGCATCCAATATATATCTTATGTCCTAATTCTTTTAAACGTTTTGCACTTTCATATCCTAAACCTGTATTACCACCAGTTATAAATGTTACTGTCATAATTTATAATCTCCTTTATGGTTTAATTTATCTTATAAATTTTAGTACATAAGTACTATAATTGACATTGTAGTACTTATGTACTAAAATGTCAATCATAGTTTATTAATTTATTGGAGAATATTAAATGGCAAATAAAACTAAAAAAGATATAATACTTACAGCATGTAATTTATTCAATATACATGGATATAATAGTATATCTATGAGAGATATAGCTAATGAATTAGGCATTAGTGTAGGAAATTTAACTTATTATTTTAAGAAAAAGGAGGATTTAATTGAGGAAGTAGTGAAATATAAACATAAAAAGTGTGTACCTTCCTTTATATAGTGATATTTAATACTTTAATTATCACCACTTTTTAGAAGAATACACACTTTATTTTAAATCTACAAACTTTAAATTCTATTTATTAATCTGCTCTCTAAGCCATTCTGTTGCTACATCCAGTTGCTTTTTCTCATCTTTTTCTTCAATTGTAGGCTTTATACCTTTTTCATTGATATAATCTCCATTAGGTGTAAAGTATTGAGCAGTAGTTAATTTATATCCTGTTCCATCTTTCAACCTTACAACTGACTGTACCAGCCCTTTACCATAAGTTGTAGTACCTACAGAAATACCTTCTTTATTATCAACAATTGCAGCTGTTAATATCTCAGCAGCAGAGGCACTTTCTCCATTGGTTAAAACTACTATTGGAAGTCCCAATTTTTCTTTATCAGATTTTAAGTATTCTGTATTTCCTTTATTATCTTTAGTATATACTATAGTTCCTTCACCAATTAACTCATCAGCAACTTCTTTACATATATCCAACATTCCTCCAGGATTGTTTCTAAGGTCTATTACTAATCCCTTAATATTCTTTTCTTTCAATCCTTTTAAGGCTTTGTCAAAATCAGTATATGTACTTGATATAAATTGGGTAATTTCTATATATCCTAAATCATTATCAATTACTTTACTTTCTATACTTTTCTCAACTATCTGTTCTGTCTTCAACTCAAAGCTTAGTTGTTTATCTTCTCTCAACACTACTAGCTCTACTTTTTTGCCCTTTTTACCTTTCATCATGCTCACAGCTTCATCCGAATTTTTATATGATACAGATTTTCCGTTGACTTTTATTAATTTATCTCCTGCTTTTACTCCTGCTTTTTCTGCTGGAGAATCTTTCATAGGAACTACTACTAGTCCTCCATCTTTTGATGCTCCTATATACATCCCTACACCAACATAAGAGCCCTCACTATCTTCTATTAGCTTTTCCATTTCTTCTTTAGTGTAATAACCAGAGTATTTGTCATTTGTTCCTAGGAATAACCCCTTTGATGCTCCATCCACTAAATCTTTATCAGAGACTTTTTTATAAAAATCTTGTTTTATAATAGATTCTAATCCTAACAACTTATCATATTTTTTATAGCCTTCATAGAGTTCTTTTGATATTACAACCTTGTTCCCTAATGTAAGCTGAAACGCCGATGTGGCCATAGCTGTTATAATTACTAAAATCACCCCTAAAAAAATAGCTTTCTTTTTTGAAATCACAAGATACATCTCCTTTTACATAAACTATTATATATTATATGACTAGCTGTTATTTTTATTACATTTACCCAAATATATTGCCTTATTACAATAAACTATACTAAAATTTATATTAGAATACAAATTCTGTTCACATTATAACATATTAAAGGAGGAATATTTTATGAAAAAAGAATTTAGGAAAAAAGTTATTGAACATAGAAAAAATAAAAGTGCTGATTTTGTACTAAATAATTCAAATTTAATAACAGAAAAATTACTTCAAATGGAGGACATAAGAAACGCAACTAATATAATGCTTTATCTAAATTTTAATAATGAAGTTAACACAGATAATTTAATCAAAAAACTCTTATCTCTAAAGAAAATAGTCTCAAGTCCTATTACAATAAAAGAAAATCATACATTAATTCCTACTCAAGTAACAGATTTAGATAATGGGCTAAAAATTGGTGCATATGGAATAAGGGAACCTAGTGAAAAATCACCTAAAATTGATATTAAATCTTTAGATGTTGTAATTGTTCCAGCTGTTGCATATGATATACATTGCTATAGATTAGGATATGGTGGAGGATTTTATGATAGATTTTTAGAGAACTTAAGAAAAGACGCAATAACTATAGGAGTAGCATTTGACTTTCAGGTATTTGATTCTATTCCAAAAGAAACTCACGATGCACAATTAAACTATATAGTTACTGAAACTAGAGTTCTTACACCAAATAATTAACACTCTCAACACTATTAATATAACACTATATTTAATTTTTATATTATTCAATGAATGTTTTAAGTCATGGCTTTTATATCAATAAAGCCTCGACATGATTTATTTACATTAATAAAAACCATGACTTTATTTTGCTATACAAATAAATAGTTATTTAATTACAAAGTATACTTTTTATTTAGTAGAATTTAATTCTATTCTATCTGGAAGTTCACTTATATTTGTTTCAACCACTATGTATGGAAGAGAATCCTCCTTATCTTTATACTTTATCTTAACTCTCAAAACTTCTTTTCCGTCTTCACTTACACTTTCTATGTTATCCATCTCAATACCATATTTATTATTTCCCCTAGTTACTATGATGTATATTTTGTTATCAATTTTGGCTGCTAATGCCCTTTCTTCATTTGTGTATTTGTCCATAACATCAAGTATCTTTTCTGGTATTGAATTCCTTTGCAGTACTGTATAATCTATTGGCTTAGTTTTTTCTATAAACATACTTGGTATGAATATAAATCCTCCTATTACAAATATAAGAGCTATAACTCCATAAATTATACCTTTAATATTAAACTTTACATTCAATCTTATCACTCCTCCCATCTATTTAAATATATGATTTATAATTTTGTCTTAGACTTTAAATTATCAATAATAAAATGTTTATTAACAATTTTTTTTAAGTATAAAACAATTAAAAAAAGGATTTTGTGACAAATAAATTATAAAATAAAAAAGAGTTATATAAAAACAATTAAATTGTTTTTATATAACTCTTTACTTTACAATTCTAAATTATTTATTTACCATTAGCTCCTTCTTGATAGCCAGATGTTTTTGTAATCTGTCTATAAAGAACACAAACCAGTATTATGACGCCCATATATCCGGTATATGGATATAAGATACCAACCAGCTTATCAAATGGTAAGAATCCACCTATAAGACCTAATATAGCTGTTATTATTGTTATTAATTTAAATTTAGGATGATTATCATCTACAAATCTATTAGTTACTGACCATAATAAAGGTACAGCTGTTGTATATATTCCTAATATAAGAACTACTGAGAATAAAATTCCAACTATTGGTGAAATCTTATCAGCTAAGAATAATGAAGGTATTGCTTTTGAATATAAGTTTCCTATATCAGAAAGCATTGCTAAGTTCATCATTATAGCTGCTGCCATAAGTGCTACCCCACCTAGTATACCACCACAAACAGCTTCTTTTTTATTAGCAGCACTTGCTCCTAATCCTGTTAAGAACGCCATGACAACGATTGTATTATAAGTAGTATATATTACACCAGATAGGTATGCGTTTGGAACTGGTCTAGTTACCTCTACAGTTTTAAGAATCTCTCCTGCTTGAGATAAGTTGCCTATATTACTAGCTAAACTTATACCACCAACTAAAAGTGTAAAGATTATTATTATAGGTCCTATTCCACCTAGTATCTTTGATAATTTATCAAGACCTAATGAAACAGTTAATAACGCTACTACTGCCATACCTATTCTACCTACAAATGGATTTAATCCATAGTATTCAGTTAAAGTTGCTCCTGCTCCTGAAATCATTACTACGAAAACACCAAATAAGAATAAAGGCCCAAACCACTCAAAGAATATTCCTAAATACTTACCACAATAAACACGATAAATTTTGATAGGTTCCTTAAGTTGAAGTTCTTTACCTTTTGACATTACTGAAGCACCCATCCATGAGAATAATACCATTGAAATTACTCCACCAATAATACCTGCAAACCCATAAAAAGTGAAAAATTGCATTATTTCTTGTCCTGTTGCAAATCCAGAACCGATTACTGTTGCTACATAAGCTCCTGCGAAACTGATGACCGTTTTAACGTTTACTTTTTCTGACATATCTCAGTTACCTCCCCACGTGAAATTTTTTCATCTGCTTAATTACTTCGATAAACTACTTGCAATTTCCTTTAACATAAAATCCATGATAACTGTTTTAAAACTTTTTGTATTTTGTATAATAACTTAAAACTTACAATATATTTTTTATACAGTATACCTCCCTTCATACAATTCTTTAAATTCATTTTGTCTAAGTAGTTATTATATGTATAAAATTAATTTCCCTATAAACTATATATTAGTCATATTTTTCTGAATAGTCAATATATATTTGAATATTTTCTCTATTTTTGTAAAAATTTGAATATTTGGTTAGGTTTTTGATAAATTGATATAGTGTATAAAAAAGAGAGATATAAATTCATATAATGCTTTATATCTCTCTTATACACATATTATACTATTAACAAACATGCATAATTTATATTTATTACATTCTTTTTTCAAGAATAGCTTCTTTTACAGCTTTTACTATGTCATCACAAGTTAATTCATATTTTTTTAACAATTCGTTTGGAGCACCAGATTCTCCAAAAGAATCCTTAATCCCAACTTTTTTTACAATAGTTGGATAAGATTCTCCAACTGTCTCACTTACAGCAGAACCTAACCCTCCAATTATACTATGCTCTTCTACAGTTACAATAGCATTAGTTTCTTTTGCTGCTTTTAATATTAAATCCTTATCTATAGGTTTTATTGTGGACATATTTATGACTCTGGCACTAATACCTTCTTCTTGCAATTTTTCTTGTGCCAATATAGCATCATTCACCATAATTCCACAAGCTATAATAGTGACATCATTGCCATCTCTTAATACTACACCTTTTCCTATTTCAAAGTGATAATCTTCATCAAATAAAACCGGAACTGAACTTCTTCCTAGCCTAACATAAACAGGTCCATTGTATTTAGCTATTTCAAAAATCATCTTCTCTGTCTCTACTCCATCAGCTGGAACAAGAACTGTCATATTTGGTATAGCTCTCATTATTGCAATATCCTCTACACTTTCATGAGATGCTCCATCTTCTCCAACAGTAAGTCCTGCATGAGTAGCACAAATTTTTACATTTAACTTTGGATAACAAACTGAATTTCTTATAATCTCAAAGGCTCTCCCTGTAGCGAACATAGCAAAAGTACTAGCAAAAGGTATTTTTCCAGCAGTTGATAATCCGCAAGCAGCACCTATTAGATTTTGTTCAGCTATACCCATATTAAAAAATCTATCTGGAAATGCTTGATAAAAATCATGTGTCTTTGTAGACTTTGATAAATCTGCATCTAATACTACAACATTGTCATTTATTTGACCTAATTTTACTAAGGCTTTACCATACGCTTCTCTTGTTGCCATTTTATTCATTGTCAGCACCTCCTAATTCAAGTAAGGCTTGTTCTAGTTCTGCATCATTTGGAGCTGTCCCATGCCATCCTGCTTGATTTTCCATAAAAGATATTCCTTTACCTTTTATAGTCTTTGCAACTATCATTGTAGGCTTTTTAACTGTTGATTTAGCTATGTCAAGAGCAGCAAATATTTGGTCAAAATCATGACCATCTATTTCAATTACATTCCATCCAAAAGCCTTAAATTTATCAACGATTGAACCTAAGTTCATCACACTTTCTATATTTCCATCTATCTGAAGTCCATTATTGTCTAAAAAAGCGATTAAATTATCTAGCTTATAATGTGCCGCACTCATAGCAGCTTCCCAAACGATACCTTCTTGAACTTCTCCGTCGCCAAGTAAAGTGTACACATTCCACGGTGCATTATCTAATTTTGATGCCATAGCCATCCCACATGCAGCCGAAAAGCCTTGGCCTAAAGAACCTGTAGATATTTCCACACCAGGTGTTCCTTTCATATCTGGATGTCCTTGTAACATTCTTCCTATTTTCCTTAGTCCATTTAATTCTTCCTTATCAAAATAACCTTTTTCAGCCAATGTTGCATATAATGCTGGTGCAGCATGTCCTTTTGATAATACAAATCTATCTCTATCCTCCATTTTAGGATTTGAAGAATCCACATTCATTTCATCAAAGTATAACGCAGTAAGTATTTCAACTACTGATAATGACCCTCCTGGATGTCCAGATTTGGCTCTATGTATCATAGAGACTATACTTCTTCTTATGATACGCGCAATCTCATTTAATCCTTTATGGTCTCTCATGCAATTACCTCCCTTGAGTTTGTAATTTTATATCAATTCCATATTATTATATCACTTTTATCCTATTTTTTTGCGTTATTTTTGATTTTATTAGCTTAGGCTACTAAAATTAAATTCTATGAAATATTTTTAAAGAAAAAAGGGATTGTCTAATAAAAGACAAATCCCTCTTTAAAAAGTAAATAATCCTAAACTTATTTGAAGTCCATCATCTACTTTTATCATCATATTTTCATCTAGACAACCAATTTTTTCCCTCAGTCTCTTTTTATCAATAGTTCTGATTTGTTCTAAAAGAATTACTGAGTCTTTATTAAGCCCATATTCATTGGAACTTATCTCTACATGAGTAGGTAATTTGGCTTTATTAATCTGAGATGTTATAGCTGAGACTATAACTGTAGGACTATATTTATTACCTACATCATTTTGTATTATCAGAACAGGCCTAACTCCTCCCTGCTCTGAACCAACAACTGGACTTAAATCAGCGTAATATAAATCACCACGCTTTATTTCACAATTAGTACTCACCTTGGGCAATCTTCCCTTCATTTTTATCATCAGAAGATACTTCGTCAACTGTCATACCTAATTCAGCTAATGACAGATTAATTTGACCCATTTCTCTATAACCCGTTTTCATAGATTCTTTAATATGAATTCTCTTTTTCTGAGTTATATAGAACTGAAAAGCAGCTTTTGCAAAATCTTCTCTGTTACTGTTCTCCATCTGAACAATACTATCAACTTCAGAAATCAGAGAGTCTGGTAAAGTAACTTCTATTTTTTCTTTACTCTTATCGTACACAAAATCGCCTCCCAGATTATAATATCATGGTTTTATTTTAGCAAATAACTGTTTATTTGTACAAGCTCATTATTTTCCATATAAACACGGTCAACTCTTCTTGATATCATACATAACACTTCATAGTTTATAGTTCCTAAGTCTTTGGCTATACGTTCAGCTGTAACTTCACCTTCTCCAAATAGTATAACCTCATCTCCAACTTTTATGTCTATATCTTTGTCAATTCTAACCATTATTTGATCCATACAAATTCTACCAACTACATCAAATACTTCTCCTTTAATAATAACTTTTGGATTCTTTTGAATTCTAGTGAATCCATCCGCATATCCTATTGGAATTGTAGCTATTGTTTCCATACTAGTAGTTGTATATTTTAGTCCATAACTTATTCCTACACCTGGTTCAACTTGTTTTATATGTCCGATTTTTGATTTTAATTTCATAGCTGGTTTTAGTTCTAGTCTTTCTTTAAATACATCATCAGATGGATAATGACCATATAATATTATTCCTGCTCTTACCATATTTAATCTTAAATCAGGGCAATCCATAATGGCTGCACTATTTGATACATGCTTTATAGCTATTTCTACACCAGCTTCGTCTAACTTATCAGACATAAATTTATAATTATTAGCTTGTTTATAAGTGTACTCTTTACTTACTTCATCAGCTGTAGCAAAATGAGTAAACATACCTTCTAAATTTATATATTCTAATTTATTTAATTTTACTATATCCTGTACTGACTCTTCGTTAGGTTGGAAACCTATTCTAGTCATTCCTGAGTCTATTTTAATGTGAACACAGGCTTTTTCTCCTAAAGATTTTGCAACTTCGTTTATCTTTTGTGCTGTTTCTAAAGAATAAACTGTCATAGTTATTTTATTTTTTATAGAATCTTCAAAAGCTTCATCTGGAGTATATCCTAAGTTCAAAATAGGAAGTGTTATACCATTTTGTCTAAGTTCGATTCCTTCAGCAGTTCTTGCTACTGCTAAATAATCTACTTTTTCCTTTTGTAATAATTTTGCAACTTCTACTGCACCATGTCCATATGCATCAGCTTTTATTACTCCACAAACTTTAATATCTTCTTCTAATAAATTTTTAATATTTTTTAAGTTAAATCTTAAGTTATCTAGATTTATCTCTGCCCATGTAGGCACTGTTATTTTTTGCATTTCTTTAGTCCCCCTTAGTTTCTGTATTCAAAATCTCTGTATTTTACTGTAAATCTTGGCACTCCTTCATTATCTAATACTTCCATCTTTTCAGGGTTCTTTGTGTCAGCATTTACATATAATACTTGCTTATTAAAATATTTATTATCCCCAGGAATAAAAGTCTCCAAAACCAAGTTTCCTTTGGATAACTTTATTTTCATCTCTTCGTTTTGAAGATAATTTTTTATAAAGTCTCCTATAAAGAGATATTGATTATTTTTTCCTGTATTAGGCAATTCCACTATATCACTGATATTTGGATTTTTAACTAATATTTTATCACCTTGATACTCTATACTTTTTCCCTTTAAGTGTTTTGGGGAAATTACTTCTAATTTATAGTTATCAGTTTTTTTATAAGTATGAATTAAAACATAATTGTGTGGGCTCTTATTTCCAACTACTTCTACTTCAGCTTTACAACTGTAAGAATTCATATCAGAAATCTGCTTTTGAAAGTCTTTGTATACTTCTTCTTTTGTGGACTGTCGTTTTTGGCATCCTATTACAATTATAACCAGTGCCAAGAACATAATACATACTATAGTCCACTTTTTTCTCACATCACACCTCCTACTTTAGTTTATTCATTGTATAAAGCTTTTATTATATCATATCTACAAATTATACCTTTAATTTTATTGTCATCATCTACTACAGGAACTCTATTTATTGATTTTTTAATCATTATATTAGCCACATCGTCAAACTTATCATCTTCATGAACTTTTATTATGTCCTTAGACATCAGTTCTCCGACTTTATAAGCTGCTACTTGCTTTATGTCTTTTTCTACCTTTTTTAAATCATCTAAAAAAATCAGCCCTTGTAATAAATTTATATAGAGAGGTGCTTCTATATATTTTTCTTTTTTAAGAATGTCCGTTTCAGAAATTATTCCAACAACTTTATTTTCTGAATCTACAACTGGCAATCCTCCTATTTTTTCCGCAATTAGCATATTAGCTACATCTGCTATACTATCATCTTGTTTTGCTACTATTACATCTGTTGTCATTATTTCTTTTGCTGTTTTATCCATCATAATGTAATCACTCCTTAGTCCTTAATTATAGTTATCGCATTTGCTATAGCATAATCTTTTGAATGTGATATTGAAACTTTTATTTCTAAAACATTATAATCTATGCACATTTTTGCCAGATTATTATAAGTTTTTACTATTGGTTTTCCCATTTCATTTCTGAGAACCTCTATATCTTTAAAGTTAAACATTCTGATTCCTGTACCCATAGATTTACTTATAGCTTCCTTTGCTGCAAAATTACCAGCTATACTTTCTGCCTTAAAATTTTTAGAATTAAAATATTCAATTTCTTTATCTGTAAATATTTTCTCCAAAAACCTATTATTTTTTTCTACAGCTTTTTTTATTCTGTCGATTTCAACTATGTCTACTCCAATATCAAATATATCCATTTTTCCTCCAGAAAATTTATAATAACTCTTTCCATTTAATAATGAATTTATAAATTTACTATTGATAATACCTATTATTGTTTAGTTTATGTTACTTATCCCAATTTAATAATCATTATAATAAAATTGTAACTTTTAAAATTATTTATAATAAATAATCTATGTAAATCTATTATATTATTTATTATACTACACAACTAAGCAAATTTTTTAAATTTTATAAAAATTTTATATAGATTTCTTATATGAATATTTTTTCACTTCTATATAATCTATCTAAACCTTCTTTATCTTATTAATTGCAACATAATTTTGCATTAAATTCAAATATTTTGTGAATTTATTATCACCACATTCCCAGTATACTTTACACCCCACATATTGTTATTTTATTAACATCAAAAACATAAAAAAAGTCATTTCGACCAAAAATATTTTTAGAAAAAATGACTTTTTATGTTTTATATTTAAATTATTAAATCCATTCAGCAGATTCTGTCAATATAACAGTTTTATTTTGGTCTACATTAACAAATCCTTCTGCTATCTTTGCTTCTTTAAAATTTCCATCTTTTTTTATCTTCAAAGTCCCTACAGGTATACCTGAAACAAAAGGTATGTGACCTTTTAATACCCCTTTGTCTCCCTTTGTAGTTCTAACTACTATCATCTCAACTTCTCCATCATAAAATGTATCATCTGGAGTTACAACTTTCAATGAAAATTCACTAGCCATGACTACATACTTCCCTTCGCTTTTTTAACAGCATCTTCTATTGTACCTACAAACAGGAATGCTGACTCTGGTAAGTCATCATGTTTACCTTCAAGTATCTCTTTAAATCCTCTTACAGTTTCTTTAACAGGAACATATTGACCTGGGTTTCCTGTAAATTGCTCTGCGACTGTAAATGATTGAGATAAAAATCTTTGTATTTTTCTAGCACGTGCAACTATTAACTTATCTTCATCTGATAACTCATCCATACCAAGTATGGCAATTATATCTTGTAGTTCTTTATATCTTTGAAGTATTGATTGAACACCTCTGGCTACTTCATAATGTTCTTTTCCTACTATACTAGGGTCAAGGATTCTTGATGTAGATTCAAGAGGGTCAACCGCTGGGTATATACCAAGTGATGATATTTGTCTAGATAAAACTGTTTTTGCATCTAAGTGAGAGAATGTTGTAGCTGGTGCTGGGTCAGTTAAGTCATCTGCTGGTACATATACTGCTTGAACAGATGTTATTGAACCTTTCTTAGTTGATGTTATTCTCTCTTGAAGTGCACCCATTTCAGTAGCTAATGTTGGTTGGTAACCAACAGCTGACGGCATACGTCCTAGAAGTGCTGAAACTTCTGAACCAGCTTGTGTGAAACGGAATATATTATCAACAAAAAGTAAAACATCTTGTCCTTGCTCATCTCTAAAATGCTCTGCCATTGTAAGTCCAGTTAAAGCAACTCTCATTCTTGCTCCAGGCGGCTCATTCATCTGACCAAATACTAGAGCTGTCTTATTTATAACTCCAGACTCACTCATTTCTCCATAAAGGTCATTACCTTCTCTTGTTCTTTCTCCTACTCCTGAGAATACAGAAATACCACCATGTTGCTTAGCAATATTATTTATAAGTTCTTGTATTAAAACTGTTTTCCCTACTCCTGCTCCTCCAAATAGACCTATTTTTCCACCTTTTAGATATGGTGCTAGCAAGTCAACTACCTTAATACCTGTTTCTAGTATTTCAGCTGTAGTTTCTAGTTCGTCATATGCTGGTGCTGGTCTATGTATAGGTAACTTAGGCGCAGACTTTGGAGCTGGTTTTCCATCAACTGGTTTTCCAAGAACATTGAATATTCTACCTAGAGTTTCATCTCCAACAGGGACACTTATTGGTCCTCCTGTATCTACAACTTCCATACCTCTTACAAGTCCATCTGTTGCACTCATAGAGATACATCTTACTGTATCATCACCTATATGTTGAGCAACTTCTGCAACTATTTCTTTATCTCCTAACTTTATTACTAACGCATTTAATAAGTTAGGTAGGCTTTGTTCATTATCAAACTTAACATCTAGTACAGCTCCTACAATCTGTACTATTTCACCTACATTTGCCATTTCCTAACCTCCCTATTTTAGAGCTTCAACTCCACCAACTATCTCTGTTATTTCTTGAGTTACAGCTGACTGTCTTGCTCTGTTATAACTTAACTCTAAATTAGATAGCATTTCATTCGCATTATCTGTGGCTGATTCCATCGCAGTTCTTCTAGCTCCTTGCTCTGATGCAAAAGATTCTAAAATCCCACCATATATTGTACCTGATACAAACTGAGGCACAATATAACTTAGGACTGCTTCTGCTGATGGTATATATTGTACTTTCGATTTAGTTTGTTTTTCTTCTTTTATTACAATACCATGTTCATCTGTATCTTTTCCAAACACCAATGGAAGCAATTTTAAAACTTCAACTTCTTGTAATAAAGCTGATTTAAATTTTGTATAAGCTATATAAACTTCATCTACTTCACCTTTTTTATACAGGTCAATAACAGTTTGTGAAATTTCTATCGCTTCTTCATATCCACAAGCTTCAACACTATTTATATCTTTTGCTATATTGTAGTTTCTCTTAGAAAAAAACTCGTGAGCCTTTTTTCCTACTGTGATAACTGTTTCTTTTTTTCCTTCCATGTGGGATACAGATTCCTTTAATACATTGGAATTGTATCCACCTGCAAGACCTCTATCTCCAGCTACTACTATATAACATTTATTTTTTACTTCTCTTACTTTTAAAAATTCATTTCTAACTCCACGCGTTGTTTGGGCAATATCTTTTACTGTATCGTACAAAGTATTAAAGTATTCTCTTGAATCTTCAGCCTTTTCTTTTGCTTTTCTAAGCTTAGAAGATGCAACGAGTTCCATTGCTTTAGTTATTTGTTTTGTACTTTCAACACTACCCATACGTGTTTTAATCGCTTTAATTCCAGCTCCTGCCAATTAATTTACCTCCTTTTTTAAAAAGGATTATACTTCAACAACAAACTTTTCTTTAAATTCATTTATTGCATCTGTTAAATCATGAGTGAAGTCTTCTCCATCTAATATTTTTCTTGATATTTCTGGATAATTATTATCTACAAATGCATACAATTCTGATTCAAATCTAGCTATATTATCTATTGGAATATCTTCCAAATGATTATTTATAACAGCGTATATTATCATAACTTGATTTTCAACTTTTATTGGTTGATGCTCACCTTGTTTTAATATCTCAACGATTCTTTCCCCTTGAGCAAGTCTCTTTTTAGTATCTTCATCTAAATCAGAACCAAATTGAGAGAATGCTGCAAGTTCTCTATATTGTGAATATGCAAGTTTTAATGTACCTGCAACTTTTTTCATTGCCTTAATTTGCGCAGAACCACCAACCCTTGATACTGATATACCAGGGTCAACTGCTGGTCTTACACCTGAATAGAATAATTCTGGTTGTAAGTATATTTGACCATCTGTTATAGATATAACATTTGTTGGTATATACGCAGAAACGTCCCCAGCTTGAGTTTCTATTATAGGTAAGGCAGTCATTGAGCCTCCTCCTAATTCATCAGATAACTTAGCTGCTCTTTCAAGTAATCTTGAATGTAAGTAGAATACATCTCCAGGATATGCCTCACGTCCTGGTGGTCTTCTAAGTAATAATGACATTTCTCTATATGCAACGGCTTGTTTACTTAAATCATCATATACTATAAGCACATGTTTTCCATTGTACATAAATTCTTCACCCATAGCTGCTCCAGCGTATGGTGCTATATATTGAAGTGGTGCTGATTCAGATGCTGTTGCTGAAACTACTATTGTATAGTCTAAAGCTCCACCTTTTTCTAATGAACTAACTAATTGAGCTATAGTAGAACGTTTTTGCCCAATTGCTACATATATACAGATAACATCTTTTCCTTTTTGATTTAATATAGTGTCAACAACTATAGATGTTTTACCAGTTTGTCTGTCACCTATTATTAACTCTCTCTGACCTCTACCAATTGGTATCATTGAATCTATTGATTTTATCCCTGTTTGCAATGGCTCATAAACAGATCTTCTATCTATTATACCAGGTGCTTCAGATTCAACTGGTCTAGTTTTTGTATAAGCTATAGGTCCTTTTCCATCTATTGGCTGACCTAGAGAATTTACAACTCTACCTATTAAGGCTTCTCCAACTGGAACTTCAACTATTCTTCCAGTTCTCTTAACTATATCGCCTTCTTTTATTCCACTATCATCTCCAAGTATAACAGCTCCAACTACTTCTTCTTCTAAGTTAAGTGCCATACCATATACTTCACCTGGGAACTCTAGTAACTCACCAGACATAGCTTTCTCTAATCCATATACACTAGCTATACCATCCCCAACTGTTAAAACACTACCTGTATCTGTCAATTCAACTTTATTCTCATAATTCTTTATTTGCTTTTTAATTATAGAACTTATTTCTTCAGGTTTTAAGTTCATGGGTTCACCGCCATTCTTAAGATATTACTTCAGATAGCTTTTCTTTCATCTTATCTAGACGAGTTTTTACAGTGCCATCTATTTGCTCATTTCCAATTCTAACTAGAACTCCCCCTAGTATAGTCTTGTCAACTACATTTTCTATAGTAACATTTTTGTTGTATTTGTTTGAAAGTTTAACTTCAAGTTCTTTAATATCTGTTTCACTCATTGGAATCGCACTTATTGCGATACCATCAGTTATATTATTTTTCTTATTTAATAAGTCTTTATAAGCTAGCTCTATGTCTTCCAAAAACGCTATTCTGTCTTTATCTACTAAAACTTTTAAGAAGTTTTTTATATTAGAACTTACTTCCTTATCAAAAATGATTTCTACCAAGTTTTTCTTTTCTGATTTTGAAACTAATGGTGATTTTAAAACTTTGTAGAAATCTTTGCTAACTTTAGTCATCATATCTACTACTTTTTCTAACTCTTTAAATAATATATCAGTTGAATTTTCTTCTTCTCCTAATTGAAATAGGGCTTCGGCATATCTATTTGCTACTACGTTTATCATTTAGCCTCCCCTACCTCTTTTATAAAGTTTTCTATCAATTCTTCATGTTTAGATTTATCTAAATCTTTTTCAATAACTTTAGATGCCGCAAGTAGTGCTATATTTGATATATCACTCTTAATTTCATTCATAACTTTTTGTTTTTCTTGTTCAATATCTTTGCTTGCTTTATCTTTTATATCAAGAGCATCTTGTTTTGCAGTACTTATTATGTCGTCTGATTTTTTCTCTGCTCTTATAGTTGCTTGTTTTATGATTTCTTGACCTTCATCTTTAGCAAAATTGATTTTTGACTCGTATTCTTTTTTTAGAGCCAATCCTTCGCTTTTTGCTTTTTCGCCTTCTGCTAAGTCATTTTTAATATCATTTTCTCTTGATTGGATTATATTTAAAACTGGCTTAAATAAAAGCTTTCTTAGAAGTAAAAATATTATAAAAGTATTAACAATTTGGAATACAAATTCCCATGTTATACCTACTAGTGCTTTCTCCATAATTATCCTCCTTTCCATAAATCATAACTACTTATAATCACGAGATAATAAAATTCATCTCATGATTATAAGTTTGAGATGATTTATCTATAAAACCTATCTCAAAATATTTAAGGACTAAATCTACATTCCTAAGTATTTGAAGAATGGATTTACGAATAGAAGTATTATTGATACAACCAAGCCATATATTGCTGAAGACTCTGCTATAGCAACACCTAGTAATAAAGTTGAAGTTATATCACCTTTAGCTTCTGGTTGGTTTCCTACTGCTTCTGCTGCCTTACCTGCTGCTACACCTTGACCAATTCCTGCACCTATACCTGTTGCAACTGCTATTCCTGCTCCTATTGCTGATGCTGCCGCTACTATTGCTGTTTCCATAATTATTTCCTCCTTAAAATTTAAAAATTTAAATTGTTTTTTATTTTTTATCTTAATATAAGTTGATTTCTTAATCTAATTCTCCTGCACTTGATATAAACACCATTGTTAACATTATAAATATATATGCTTGTAACAATCCTGCAAATAAATCGAAGTACAAGTGTAATGGAACTGGTATTAGTATCTGTCCAATTGGTATTGATAATCCTGGTATTAGACTAGATACAAAACCTAAAAGTTGATAAAATAGACCCATTATAATTGTTCCACCTAAAATATTCCCAAATGGACGGAAACTTAATGATATTGGTCTAGCTAACTCACCTATAATATTAATTGGTAACATTACAGCAAGTGGTTGAGCCAATTCTTTAAAGTATGATGCTCCTTTAAATTTAACTCCTGCAAAATAAATCATAAAAAATGTAATCATTGCCCATGCAGCAGTTGTATCTAGGTCGGTTGTTGGTGATCTTAATCCAAGTAATGGGCTTAAATTTGAGCACGCGAAAAATAAAAACAAACTTCCTATGTATGGTATCATATATGGCATTCTTTTTACTGTGTTTTTACCCATAACATCTGTAACCATTTTAGCAAGACCACCTACTGCAAATTCCAAAAATATTTGGACTTTACTAGTTGGAACTTTTTTTAAGTTTCTAGTTAAAAAATAAGATGCTATCGCTAAAAAGGCCATTATTCCCCAACTCACTAGTATTGTTTCACTAATTTTAAAGTTTCCTATGAGATAATAATGCGCTTGACTCATACTTACGCCTCCTTCCTCTTTAATTTATTTATAAAGTTTTTTGATAATATGACAAACTTGGTACTCAATAATCCTAGTGCTGTTCCGATTATATTTAAATGTGGAACCTTAGCTGAAGCAAATAGAACAACTGCCATTATAAATAGCCTAATGGTATATTGTGCTGATGCATAAGCTTGTGCTTTTCCAGCTGGCAATGACACTGTTTTTTCTAGTGATATTGCTAATAATCTAAAATTTAACATAGCTATTATAGAGCCAAATATAAGTCCTAAAAATACTGGCTTACTTAATGTTGATGTTATCAACATTAGCACAATTAAAATTACATCAAATATTACTATACCCTTTGTTACTGACCTTACTTGGTTAAGTAATTTTATATCCAATATATCACTTCCTTCGTGTATATACTATTAGAGTTTTATAAACACCACTAAAAGCACCTCCAACCCCTAACAGTAAAAATATTATTGTTAGAACTGGACTTGTATTTAATTTACTATCTAAAAATTTGCCTAAGAAAGTACATCCTAATATTGATATTACAATCATCAATCCTATTTGACTTATTAAACTAAACAGCTTTGCAATTTCCATATGTGTATTTTTTTTACTCATAAATAGTATCCCTCATTATTACAAAATAAATAACATGTAATTAATCTATATCATAAATTTATTTAATTATAAAATATATCTTACTACTAATCTGATTATTTTTCAAACACTTTCTTTTAATCATTTCATGAGCATGTATTTCAGTGTCAAATTTTATCGTTTATTGTCATTTTGAAATTATACACTAAAAAATGTACCTACTAGAATTTTATAAGTTCTATTCCTGCTTCTTTTAACAATTCTGTAGACATATCATCTGGATAATCGCCTTCATAAACAATTTTCAATATTCCTGCATTTATGCACATTTTTGCACACAAAACACAAGGTCTTGTAGTAACATATAAAGTTGCTCCATCTACGCTAATACCATTATGAGCAGCTTGTATTATAGCATTTTGCTCAGCATGTAATGCTCTACACAGTTCATGTCTTTCTCCTGAAGGAATATTTAGTTCCTGTCTTTTACACCCAATATTTTCACAATGTTCAAGATTCCTTGGGGAACCATTATATCCAGTTGTTAGAATTTGTTTATCTCTTACAATAACAGCTCCGACTTGTCTCCTAATACAAGTTGAACGCTTTTTTACCACTTCTGCAATCTCCATAAAGTATTCATCCCATGATGGTCTCATAATTTACTTTTCTCCTCTTTGTTTATGTACTGGCCTCATATATATTTATTAGATTTCTTCCTAAATAAATACTTATTTTTATATTATATACACATGTCAATTGAATGTCCAATAAAAAAAGAGCATTTTTACCATTTAAATTTTAAATACCCGTTATATGCTCTCCTTAATCTATTAAATTTATTATATCATCTTAATGAAATATTAATAGCCTTATTTATTATAAATTAATTTATTGGATAGATTCCATTTTTTAATATGGCCTCTAAAACTCCTCCAGCTATACATCTAGCTTTATCTGATATCGTAAAAGCGTTCTTAACTTCCTCTTTTCTAGGGTCTATGTCTAGTATCTTTAAATTTTTATTTACTTTTGCTCCGTCTTTTAATAATCCTCTAAGAACTCCAGATATTGTTGCTCTAACTTCATGTTTTTTTCCATAATCATTAATATAACAAAGTAAATCACCCTTTTCAACTATATCCCCTATCTTACATACATTTTCCATTATCCCACTATGTTCTGAGTGCATTACTCTCTCTTTAGAAATCCCTTTTATTGCACCTGGTATTCCTGTATTTTTTTCAGCTCTACCTTTAGTTATTATTCTTCCTAGATTATGCCCTCTCATTGTCTCTATAACCAAATCAACATCTTCTCCTGCACAAAATCCAGGTCCTAAAGCTATTGTAAGTGGAGCCATATCCTTAGTTGTACCCAAATTTTTTTTAGCTAATATCCCATCAATTAAAACAACTGGATTTATCTCAGGTATCTTTTCTCCTTTTGAGTCTACAATAAGTGCTACTTTATCTTGAGATAACGTTTTTTCAATTTCATCTTTGTTTTTGCAAAGTTGACACTCTATACCTTCAATAGTAACTTTTTTTTCATATACAGCCTCACAAAAAGAAACCTGTCTTCTTATAGCTAAAGGCTCTTCTATTTCTAATGCAACTACTTTAAAACCACTATTGTGTAGCTTATATATAACTGCTGTTGCTAAATCTCCAGCTCCTCTTACTACTATACATTTTTTCATGTATTATCACTCCCAATAATATCATTAATATTTTAATCTAAACTCAATTAATATATATCAATTTAATCGTAAGCAACTAACATGCCATATTTAAAATTACTAATAATTTGTAAACTCAAGTAAAATAGCCATTCTTTTTTAATTGGTAAAAACTTTTTATTCTCAATTCGAGAAATTTATCAATTCAAGAATTCTTATTCTGAGAAAATACATATAAAAAGGAACCTCCTTATATTAAATAATTTCTATTATATAAGAAAGTTCCCAGTAAATATTTATAGTTATTAATTTTTATTTAGTTCCAAATAATCTATCTCCAGCATCACCAAGACCAGGAATTATATATCCATGCTCATTTAATTTCTCATCAATTGATGCAACATATATATCAACATCATCATGATATTTTTGTACTTCTTGTATTCCTTCTGGAGCAGCTACTAAATTAGCTAATTTTATACTTTTAGCTCCTTTAGATTTAAGTAAATCTATTGCTGCAACAGCAGAACCTCCTGTAGCAAGCATAGGGTCAACTACTATTATATCTCTTTCTCCTATGTCTTGAGGAAGTTTACAATAATATTCAACTGGTTTTAATGTTTCTGGGTCTCTATATAATCCTACATGACCAACTTTTGCTGCTGGCATTAAACTTACTAAACCATCTACCATTCCAAGACCTGCTCTTAAGATTGGAATTATAGCCAATTTTTTACCTGCAACAACTTTAGATGATGTTTTTTGAATAGGAGTCTCTATTTCTACATCTTTTAATGGTATATCTTTTGTTATTTCGTATCCCATTAACATTGCAATTTCAGTTAAAAGCTCTCTAAAATCTTTAGAACCAGTATTTTTATCTCTCATTAAAGTTAATTTATGCTGTATTAATGGATGGTTTGTCTCTACCACTTTACTCATTTTGATAATTCCTCCTGATAAAACTGTAATTTTTATTATTTATTGTGTTTTTCTTCTATTGCTTTAATCATATTTACTCTTCTAGCATGTCTATCACCTTCAAAATCTGTGCTAATCCAAGCCTCAACTATTTCAAGAGCTAAACCTTTCCCTAAAACTCTTTCACCTAATGACAACATATTTGCATCATTATGTGCTTTTGACATTTTTGCAGAAAATACATCTGATACAACTGCACATCTTATTCCAGGAACTTTATTAGCAGCTAGAGATATTCCTATCCCTGTACCACAACATAATATTCCATAATCTACTTCTTTATCTATAACTGCATTTGCAACTATTTCTCCATAAGCAGGATAATCAACAGAATCTGTAGCATTATTAGTCCCATAATCCACACATTCAATCCCTTTTCCTTCTAAATAGTTTATTATTTCTTTTTTTAAATTATATCCTCCATGGTCACAGCCTAATCCTATTTTCATTTCTTTATCCTCCGTTTTATATATTTTTTACTATTTTGTTGACAGAATATATTATTTCTTTCATAGTATCTCTATAAGTATCCAAACTTCCACCAAATGGGTCAGATATATCTGACTCATCTTGATTTGCGAACCCTTTAAAAGTATACACTTTTTCTTTGCATTTTGGAACTGCTTGTACTAAAATTTCTTTATGAGATTTTGTCATTGTTAGTATAATGTCTGATTTATCTATTAAATCTTTAGTAATTACTCTACTTTTGTGATTTGATACATCTATTCCAAGTTCTTTTAAAGCTTCTATAGAGTTTTTAGAAGCATCCATGCCATTTGCTGTAGATATACCTGCTGAGGATATGCAATATTCTTCAATATTTTTTCCAGACTCTTCAATAGCTTTCTTTAATATAACTTCAGCCATAGGACTTCTACAAGTATTTCCTGTACATACAATAAGTATATTCATATTTCACAACTCCCTTTTAAGCTTTTATTACTTTATATCCTGCTGACTTAAGTAATCTATTCATAATTGCTTGTCCAACACCACTCTTAGGAAATTCCTCAGAATATATGACATCCATACCTTTTTTATCCATTTCTATGAGAGCATCAAACAAATTACTTGCTACTTCCTCAAGAGTACTTCCCAAATCTATTACTTCTCCATTATAAAATTCTTTATTTCTACTAATACACATTACACCTGTTTTTAGACCTTTTTCTTTATTAGATTTTATCATATCATTAATCTTTGTTGCTACATTTTCTCTCTTGCCAGATATAATATATACATCTGCATTTGGTGAATAATGTTTATATTTCATTCCTGGAGCCTTGGCTTTTTGATTATCTTCTTTTTTACTTAATGATGGGTCAAGCCCTACTTCCCCAAGAATTTCTTCTAAGACTTCTTTAGTTATACTTCCAGGTCTTAATATCATAGGAGTATCATCTGTAAGGTCTAATACAGTCGATTCCAGTCCAAAGTTACTATCTCCCCCTAAAACTATTCCAGCAACTCTTCCATTCATTTCTTCATATACATGTTTCGCTTTTGTTGGAGATGGTCTCCCTGATATATTTGCGGAAGGAGCTGCAATAGGTATACCTGCTTCTTTTATTATTGCCCTGGCAATAATATGAGAAGGCATTCTTATTGCAACTGTATCAAGCCCTCCACTAGTTCTATATGGAATTATATCTTTTTTATTTAGTATTATAGTTATAGGCCCTGGCCAAAGCTTTTCCATAACAAGTTTAGCTTTATCACTTATATCTTTAGCTAAATCATAAACTTCTTCTTTTTCATAAATATGGACTATAAGTGGATTATCACTAGGTCTTCCTTTAGCTTCATAAATCTTCTTTACTGCATTTTCATCTAATGCATTTGCACCTAATCCATATACTGTCTCAGTTGGAAAAATAACTGTTTTACCTTCTCTAAGAAGTTTTGCTTGTATTTTTATTTCCTCATAATCAATATTATTTATATCAATATTACTTATAATAGTCTTCATCTTTCGTATGCCTGCTTTCATTTTAATTTTAGATATAGTTTACAATTATTGTACCTAACAAAAAACCAACTATACAATACACACTTTTTGAATGTGGAAAAATTTCTTCCAATACAACATACATCATTGTACCTCCTGCTGTAGCAAGAAATACACCTATAAGAGAAGTAAATACTCCTCCAAAATAAACTCCTAAAAAACTTCCTAGACCCATAGGTAATCCAGCTATTATTGTAAATAAAATAACTTTACTCATCCTCATTTTATTGCATACCAGACCTAATGCCATAGCTAACCCTTCTGGTATATTATGTAGACCTATTACTATAGCAAGAGTGATACCTAAACTTTCAGTTGACATAAAAGAAGAACCAATAGCCAATCCCTCTGGTAAATTATGTAGTAATATACTTATGAATATAAGATACCCAGATGTCATACTCCCAGATACATCCAATCTTGTTTTTATGTACATAGTTATGAGAGCTCCAACAAATGTAAATATGACTGTATTGATTACTCCCATTTTATCCATAGATTCTTTCATCAAATCAAATACTACTACAGCCAACATTATTCCACCAGATAATCCCATAAAGAAATTTAAGTATTTGTCAACTTCTCTTTTGAAGATAGCTGATATAACTCCTCCTAATCCTGTCCCTATAACACCTGCCAAAAGTCCAATCATCGTTACTTTTAGTATCATATAACCCTCCTGTACTTGTATATAACAATTATATACAGTAGAATATGATAACATGACCTAAAATGCAAAATAGCTGTTTCAAAATAGAAAATAATTTCTAGAAAGAAACAGCTCTTTTAAAACATTCCTTATATTGCAGTCATTTTTTCTGTTTGGTCAACAGTAATTAAAGCGTCTATCATTTCATCTATATCTCCATCTAAGAATGCATCTAGCTTATATAAAGTTAAGTTTATTCTATGGTCACTTATTCTACCTTGAGGGAAATTATATGTTCTTATTCTTTCTGATCTGTCACCAGTTCCGACTTGGCTTTTTCTTTCCGCTGCTATATCTTTGTGTTGTTCTGCCAAGGCTTTATCGTAAAGTCTCGCTTTTAATATTTTTAAAGCTTGCTCTTTATTTTTTAATTGTGATTTTCCATCTTGGCAAGATACTACTTCACCTGTAGGTATGTGCGTTACCCTAACAGCAGAGTCAGTAGTATTGACACTTTGCCCACCATTCCCTGAAGAACGGAAAACATCTATTCTCAAATCATTTGGATTTATGTCAACTTCTACATCTTCAACTTCTGGCAATACTGCAACAGTAGAAGTTGATGTGTGTATTCTTCCACCAGATTCAGTTGATGGTATTCTTTGAACTCTATGAACTCCAGATTCATACTTTAATCTTGAGTAAGCTCCTTTACCTTTTATCATAAAAGACACTTCTTTATATCCACCCACTCCAGTATCACTGGCACTTAATAATTCTATTTTCCATCTTCTTCTCTCAGCATATCTTGAATACATTCTAAATAAATCGCCTGCAAATAGAGCTGCTTCATCTCCTCCAGCTCCTCCTCTAATTTCAACTATAACATTCTTATCATCATTAGGGTCTTTAGGCAATAGTAATATTTTTATTTCATCTTCTATTGGTTCTACTTTTTCTTCCATTTCAGATAGTTCCATTTTAGCTAATTCTCTTAATTCCTCATCTGACTCTTCTTGTAAAATTTCCTTTGATTCCTTTATGCTATCTAAAACGCTTTTATACTCTCTGTATTTCATAACAATAGGTTCTAAGTCAGCATGTTCTTTTATATACTTTTGCCAAACTTTTTGATTATTTATTACATCAGGATCACCTATTTTTTCACTTAAGTCTTTATATGTATCTTCCAATACCTCTAATTTTTTTAACATACTTTCACCTCGATTAAATGTAACATATCAATTGTTGATTATATCATATATTGTAGCCTATAACAACTCTATCAATGCCTTGTATATCCTTCTTTGTATATATTTTTTTATATCCATTACTTTTCATAATATTAATTACATCTTCAGCTTGATTATGACCAACTTCATATGCTAATATTCCACATTCATTTAAATATTTCTTTCCTTGTTCTGTTATTTTTCTATAAAAATCCAATCCATCTTCTCCACCCTCAAGTGCATTATATGGCTCATAATCCTTAACTTGTGTGTGTAATGTTTCTATATCTTGCTTTTTTATATATGGTGGATTTGAAACTATAATATCAAATTTTATATCACTATCATTTAATGCTGTAAATAAATCCGATTTGATATACTCTATTTTTTTATCAACTTCATTTATAATAGCATTTTTCTTTCCTATTTCTAGAGCTATTTCTGATATATCAAAAGATGTCACATTAGAATTTTCAATGTACTTTGCTAAACTGACTGTAATAGCACCTGAACCAGTACCTATATCTAGTATGCTTACATTTTTTCTAGCTTTACATATTTCAATTATTTCTTCTACTAAAGTTTCTGTATCTGGTCTTGGGATTAAAACGCCTTCCTTAACAAAGAAATCTAGCCCCATGAACTCTCTCTTTTCAACTATATATGCTATTGGTCTTCCATTTATTCTTTCTTCTGCAAAACCTATAAATTTTATTTTCTGTTCTTCAGTTAACTCTTTATTTAGATTTAAGTGAATATACAATCTATCAACATCACCTAATACTTTTTGTAATAACAATTCTGTATCTAGTCTTGGAGTATCACTTATATCTTTAAATTCCTCTGAATATTTAATAATTATATCTTTTATCGTCATAATAAATACCCTTTTCTTTAATCTACTACTGCCTTTAATGCTTCCAAAGCTACTTCTAGCTGCTCATCATCAGGCTCTTTAGTCGTAAAGTATTGCAACATCATACCTGGATATGCAATAATCTTCGTAAATCCATTGTCATATTTTCCAAGAATTCTAATTACTTCATAAGATAATCCTGCTACTATAGGAACACATATAATTCTCATAAATATTCTAATTATTGGATTTGGCCAACCAAAAAATGCAAACAATATTATTGATACAGCCATAACTATAAATAAAAAATTTGTACCACATCTAGGATGAAGTCTCTTAAATTTTCTAGCATTTTCTACTGTAAGCTCCAAATTATTTTCATAACAATATATAGATTTATGCTCTGCACCATGATATTGAAATACTCTTTCTATATCCTTACTTCTAGAGATTAATACTATATATGCAAATAATATAACTATCCTTATAATACCTTCTATTAAATTGAGCATAAAATCACTAGGTATTACCTTAGAAAAAGCCCCTCCTACTAGTGTAGGTATAAAAATAAATAATCCAGCTGAAAGTATCATCGCTATAACCAAGGAAAATACTATAAGTATATCATTTGCCTTGTCTTTAAAAATCTTCTTCATAAATAAATCAAATTTATCCTCTTCAGCTTCTTCCATAAAGAACTCTGAAGAAAAATTCAAACTCTTTATTCCTTGAATCATTGTATCTATCATAACAAAAGAACCTCTAATAAAAGGTATCTTATCTATATTCTTATCTCTTACCCAACTTTTTATTCTATCTTCTTTTAAGGCTATTTCTCCGTCACTTTTTCTAACAGCTACAGCTCTTTTATCTTTTGATTGCATCATTACGCCTTCAATAACGGCTTGACCACCCACAGATTGTTTTCCCATCCACTCACCTCATTCAATTGCATTTTAAATACTTGATTTAACATATTTATTATTATAATACAAAAAGACAATTTAAAGTAGAATATGAATCTTTTTTTGTAATAAAATAGGAGTTGGCTTCCTCCAACTCCACTTTTATAAAAATTAGTCCATTTTGAATCTTTTTTTGAATTTGTCGATTCTTCCACCTTTTTCTATGTTCTTTTGTTTTCCTGTATAGAATGGATGGCACTCTGAACATATTTCAACTTTTATTTCGTCCTTAGTTGAACCAGCAGCAAATGTGTTCCCACAAGCACAACGCACTTCAACTGGATTGTATTTTGGTTGTATTTCCTTTTGCATTATAGTCACCTCTTCTCTTTATTTAAAAAAATTAATTATATTAACTTTCTTTTTACATTATCAACTACATTATTATAGCACAACTTACTATGCCATTCAAGTGATTTTTATATTACTTCACATAATCTATATTTACAATTATTTCTTGATTTTACAAACTCTTTATCGACTTTACAAATTCCTTATTGTCTTTAGTTCTTTTTATAAGTTCAATGACTTTATCTGTGATTTCCATCACTGAATTATTACTCATTTCTCTTCTTAATCTCCAAAGAGCTGTTTTTTCTTCATCATCAAGCAATAGGTCATCTCTTCTTGTCCCAGATTTATAAATATCAATTGCAGGGAATATCCTTTTTTCAGCTAATTTTCTATCTAAATGTAATTCCATATTTCCTGTACCTTTAAATTCCTCGAAAATTACATCATCCATTCTAGAACCAGTTTCAACTAATGCTGTTCCTAGTATTGTCAAAGAACCACCTTGTCTTATATTTCTAGCAGCTCCAAAGAATTTTTTAGGTCCATGAAGTGCACCAGGGTCAATACCTCCAGATAAAGTTCTACCTGTAGGAGATATTGTAAGGTTATATGCTCTTGCAAGTCTAGTTATACTGTCTAGCAAGATTACTACATCTTTACCATGTTCAACTAGTCTTTGAGCTCTATTTAATACCATTTCTGCAACCTTAACATGATGGCTTGATACTTGGTCAAAAGTAGAATATATAACATCTCCTTCAATAGATTCCTTCATATCAGTAACTTCCTCTGGTCTTTCATCTATAAGAAGGACTATAAGTTCAACATTTGGGTGGTTTTTAGCTATACTGTTTGCGACACTTTTTAAAAGAACTGTTTTCCCAGCTTTTGGAGGTGCAACTATCAATCCTCTTTGTCCTTTACCTATAGGAGAAATTAAATCTATAATCCTTGTAGCTATTTCATTTCTATTTGTTTCCAGTGTAAGTCGTTCTTCTGGAAAGATTGGTGTCAATGTCTCAAATGCATTTCTTTGTATAGCTGTATCAGGGTTCTCGTCATTTATCTTTTGAACATATAAAAGTGCTCTAAACTTTTCTCCACTTTTTGGATGTCTAGTTATACCCTTAATCTTATCTCCTGTTTTCATATTAAATCTTCTTATTTGAGATGGCGAAACATAAACATCTCCTTCAGTAGATAAATAATTTGAGCCTCTTAAAAAACCAAATCCATCTGGTAAAATCTCAAGTACACCAACTACTTCGTCTTCCTTTGATGTGTTAAATTCATCTACTATCTTAGATTCATCAACTTGTTTAGGCATATAATAGTTTTTATTATTATTTCTGACCATTCTATTACATGTATTTGATGCCTTATTGTAATCATTTGTATTTGATGTCTTATTATAATCATTTTTTTGGTTTCTGTTATCTTGGCTTTGGGAAATATTTTGATTATCTATTTCTTTTTTGTTATATGATTTGGCAGGGCTCTTATATTCAACTTCTTTTTCTGTGCTTTCGCTCTCTATATTTTCTTTTCTATTTTTTATGTCTTCTTTTATATTTTCATTCTTATCTTTAATTTCTTCATTTACTTTAATATCATTTATTTTTACTTCATTCTTGCTCTTAGAATTTATAATCTCAATTAGCTCATTTTTCTTATATGTAGTAATTGATTTTATTTTTAATTCTTTTGCTATTTCTCGTAGTTCAACTAATGTTTTACTACCCAATCCTTCTAATACTTTATCATCTAAAATCAAAAAAATCCTCCTCATCTATATATTCATTTATATACATACTTTTTTTGGAAATTGAAGGCATGAAAAAGAAAAGTTTTATTCAAACAGTTAAGTCTAATAATATCACTATTTATACATTATGGTCAATAAATAAAATTTAAAACACTATTATTCATATTATCCATTATATTTATTATATCTCAAGTCCAATCTTAGCACGTTTCTATAAATTTATCACTATATTTATATCTTATAATAATATTTTCCCTTAAAATATGCAACTGTTATAAAAATTATTTTTTATCTTTATAAATTCTAAAAACCATATATAACTAGAATTCTGTAGATTTTTAACTACATCAAGTTATATATGGTTTTTATATTTATGTATACTACAGTAGTTATTTGTTTCTATAACATAGCTGCAATCATGCTTAAAACAGCTGTTATACTTGTTAATACAAGAACACCTACAATCCCAACAGCTATTATTCTATTAATCTTTTTTTGACCTGATTTTGCCACACTACATCACCTTTCCTAATTATTTTTGAATTTCGAGTTCTTTAATTTCGCAAATATTATCTGAATCTATTTCTTCATTTGTATTATTGTATAACACATTGTCATCTTTATCAAATTCATTGCAGACATGTCTTAGATACTTAATGAAATCTTCCTTAAGGTCTTCTTTCTTTAGAGCAAAATCAACAGTTGCTTCTAAAAATCCTAATTTATCACCAACATCATATCTCTTACCTTCAAAGTTATATGCATACATGGCTTCCTTTTTAGATAATACTTTTAAAGCATCTGTAAGTTGTACTTCTCCACCTTTGCCTGGTGGTAAATCCTTGAGAATGTCAAATATTTCAGGAGTTATTATATACCTGCCTAAAATAGCTATATTTGAAGGTGCCTTTCCTGATTCTGGTTTTTCCACCATATCTTTTACTTTATAAACTCTACCCTCTATATTTTTAGCTTCTATTATACCATATTTATTAGTATCCTCTGGATTCACTTTTTGCACACCTAATATTGTAGTCCTATATTCTTCGTACGCATCTGTTAATTGTTTTAAACAAGGTACATCATTATCTACAATATCATCTCCTAGCATTACAGCAAAAGGCTCATCACCTATAAAATGTCTAGCACAATAAATCGCATCTCCCAGTCCTTTAGGTTCTTTCTGTCTTATATAATGTATATTAATCATGTTAGATATGTTTTGTACTATTTCTAACAACTCTTTTTTACCCTTTTTTTCTAGGTCGAGTTCTAACTCTACAGATTTCTGAACCTCCCATGACTAAAGTCACAGGGTTCCTGCTTCATAGAATTTTGCATACTAAAATATGTCTTACTAATTCTCCACAGGCTATCCCCGTAGTTCCTACGGTTCTTACATAAGTTATCTATTTTAAACTGTTATTAGTCTTAATCCTTCTTTTAGTATATTTATACTTGCATTTATATCTCTATCGTGAGTTACATTACAACAAGGACAAATCCATTCTCTTATATTTAAATCCTTGATTGCCTCGTTTTTGTACTCACATCTATTGCATATTTGTGAACTTGCAAAGAATTTACCTACCTTTACAATTTGTCTACCATACCAATTAGCTTTATATTCTAATTGGCGAACAAATTCTGACCATGACACATCAGAAATTAAGCGAGATAGTTTACGATTTCTAGTCATATCCTTTACTTGTAAATCTTCTATGCAAATAATATCATTCTCTTTTATTAATTTAGTAGATAGTTTTTGTAGAAAATCTTTTCTTTGATTCGCTATATGTTCTTGAAGTCTTGCAACTTTTAATCTTGCTTTATTTCTATTTAAACTACCGATTGTTTTTCTCGATAATTCTCTTTGTAATTTAGCAAGTTTGTTTAATGACTTTAGAAGATACTTAGGATTTTCTATAAATTGTCCACAACTTGAGATACAAAATTCTTTAATTCCTAAATCTAAACCTACCTGATTATTAGTATTTTCAAGTGCTTCAATATCTATATCAGTACAACATAATGACACATAATATTTACCACTTGGCTCTTTGGATATAGTAGCATTAAGTATTCTCCCTTGAGGTACTTGTTTATCCCTTACTTTAACCATACCAAGTTTAGGTAGTTTTATATATTGACCAATGTACATAATATTTTCATTTGTAAAGTTTGTTCTATATGAAAATCTATTAGTTTTCTTTGATTTAAATTTAGGAAATCCTGCATTTTCTTTAAAGAATTTTTTATATGCGTTTTCTAAATCTTTTAAGGTGTTTTGTAGTGAAAACTTGTCAGGTTCTTTAAGCCAATCTAATTCTTTTTTTAAATTGGTCAAATCAGAACTGCACTGTTTATAAGTAAAAGTTTCTTTATAGTTTTCATAAACTTCTATTTTTTTAAAAAGATATTTATTATATACAAATCTACAACATCCAAAAGTTTTATTAATTAACTCTTGCTGTTTTTTATTTGGATACATTCTAAACTTATACGCTTTTTCCACTACTATCACCTCACTTTAATTGTTTTTTATGATTATTAATATACATCCTTTACCATGAGTCACTTCCTTTTTTCATTACCCATTATAATATTAACAAACGTAATTATTTAAAACAATTATTTCGAAGGTTTTTATATTTATTTTTAAATAACACATGTAAGAACCGTAAGCCCTTAACTTTTATCATTTTCGAGGTTGTCGTTCACATAAGTTCGCTACTACCTATGCAGTTCTCTTATGAACTTCTTACACTCTCATGCAAGCACAGACTATATCTTATCCTTCGGCATTATCCGTTAAGGTCTACCCACTTCCACTACCAATAGCTTGTAGTGTACTTCCCTCAAGAGGAATAGTCGTTGAAGTTTCTCCTATTCGGAGCTTACCTGCTGATTGCCCATTTTAAAGTACTTAGGGTTTAACCTTATACCATCTAACCAATTTTTTCTACTTTCGTAACTTTCACACTTAGGTTTATTTCATCCTTATGTTTTAGTTTGGCTAGCTTTAGGGGTTTCCAGCAATTCAAGTAGTATTGGATAGGTTCTATCCTATCTCTACATATAAGTTTCCCTATATGCTGACTATTTTAACTACTAACTCATGACTAAAGTCACAAGTATGCGTAGCTATTTTTTAATCAAAGTGGTCTTCAATGGATTTTTTATTTCTACCTGTTATTATTAATATTTCCTCTATCCCTGAAGCTACAGCCTCTTCTATTATGTATTGTAGCGTTGGTTTGTCAACTATTGGTAACATTTCTTTTGGCTGTGCCTTTGTAGCTGGCAAAAACCTAGTACCCAAACCTGCTGCTGGTATTACAGCTTTTTTAACTTTAACTTGCATAGAATCATCTCCCACCAATTAATAGATAAAAAGTCCTATTATAAAATAGGACTTTAAACTTTTAGTATATTTTAACATTAATTCGATATATTTTCCATGTGGATTATAATAAATCTTTTATAATAGCTTTTCAAGTTCTGCTACTAAACTGTCAAATTTTTTTATGGTATTTTCTATAGGTTTTGTATTAGTTAAATTTATCCCACTTCCTTTTAATAAGTCAATTGGATAATCTGAACTTCCTTTTTTAAGAAAATTTATATAATTATCTGAACCATTTTTTAGTATATCTTGGGCGAAACTCACTCCTGCACTACAACCTGTAGCATATTTATAGACATAAAAACTATTATAAAAATGTGGGATTCTTGCCCATCCGACCTTAGATAATTGGTCTAATTCATAGCTTTGGCCATAATATTTCTTAAGAAGTTGTCCCCAAACATCGTTTAACACTAATGCATTTACACTTTTTCCTTTTTCTACTAGTTCATGTATAGTTTTTTCAAATTCAGCATACATAGTTTGTGTATAAAGAGTATCCTTTATCAAGTCTAGATATTGTGTTATATAATAGGCTTTCTCTCCATTACTTTTAGATTCTCTTATAAGCATCTCATAAAGCAAGGCCTCATTAGTAGTAGACGCAACTTCATGAGTAAATATAGATGGACTTGAATTAAAATAATTTTGATTCTTAGAACTTAGATATTCATATACAGCATGACCTAATTCATGTGATAAAGTTGAAACTGAACTTAATGAATTATTATAATTTAAAAGTATATATGGATGATTTTCATAGACAGATAAGCAATATCCACCACTCACTTTATTTTCATGTGAATAGACATCTATCCATTTTTCATTAAACGCTTTGTATACCACATCATTGTATTCTTTTCCCAAAGGTGATAATGCTGAATATACTATACTCTGTGCTTTTTCATAGTTAATATTACTATCAACAGCCTTAACTATAGGTACAGACATATCATATGAATGAACCTTATCCAACTTTAAAACTTTTTTTCTCAAATCTATATATTTGTGTAAACTATCCATGTTACTATTTACAGTTCTTATTAAATTATTGTATACTTTTTCATCTACATTATCAGATTCTAAATACATTTCTAAAGACGACTCATAACCTCTTTCTTGAGAATAAAATATATTCTTTTTAACTTGGCCAGTAATCAAGCCCGCAATTGTATTTATATTATCATTATAAGTAATGAGTTCATCTTGATAAGCTTTTTTTCTATTTTCTCTATCTGGCGATTCCAATTCACTTGCATATTGAGCTGGTGTCAAATTAGTTTTTCTATCCATATTCCTAAATAACTCATATACTTGACTTGGAAGACTACTTATTGAAGACACTTTACTTAGAATATCTTCTGATTTATCATCCAAATAATGTACTTTATTTCTTCTTATATCTCTTAAATATACACCATATTTTCTATTTATATTTTTATTTGAAATAATCCTCTTATAATCTCTATTTGATAATTTTAATATCTCTAATTCTAAATCTGAGCAAATCCCCAGATAGTCTCCATAAGATTTACCCATACTATCACTCATATCTAAATATTTATATGAATTTTTATTAGTATCTTGTTTTAATTTTACATAGGCAGAAAGTTTATTTAATCTTATATCAAGTTTCTCTTTGATATCTAACGCAAAAGACAAATGCGTTGGTGACTTTGTAACTTTACCTATGTAATTTTTAAGTTCTTTCGTATCTTTATTAAAACTCTTAAGTTCTTTTTTCCATTGGTCATCACTTTTAAATAGAGACTGTAAATTCCAACATGTTTTTTCATAATCTATTTCTTGTTTTTTTTCAGCATCATCTTCAGTATCATTATTCATGACAGTAATTGCTCTATCATTATTTTTTTGATATCCTTGGTCAGCTTTTATACTTATTATTAACATGCAAAAAATAGAGATAAATAAAGGTATTATTGCTTTGCACAATTTCCTATTCATAAAAAGCCATCCTTTCAATAAGTTTACTTAATAATAGGATGGCTTTTTTTAGATATATTATTCAATTATTCATACTATATAAATAAATATCGAATTAATAGTTATCCACATAATAATCAACATATTCACAGGCTTTACTTACTTAGAAATTTAGTTATTTCAACATGAATCTCTTTTGATAATAGCTTTTGTTTTTTCTTTTTTTACATTTTATTAACATTTATGCCATACTTATCAACAAATTTTGTTGATTTATACGTTTTTTTTGTTAATAACTTTACTTTTTTCAAAAGTCTATTAACACATTATACACAAGTTATCCACATATTATACACAGAAATTTTTAAACCTTATTTTGTACATATTTTTGTAACTAGAACGGTCATGTCATCTTCGATTTGTAACGCTTGTAACTCCAATGCTCTATCTAATATTAAATTTGAAATTTCTTTTGGATTAGTAGTTTCTATATTTTTTAAGAAATATATTAGCCAATTATCACCTAAATTGTTATTTCTTCCTGCATCTACAATTCCATCAGAAACCATTATAACATAGTCTCCTTCCTTAACTTTTACATTTTTTCTATCAATCTTTACATCTGATAATATACCAACAGGTAAAGATGATGATGATATTAAATCAACTTCTCCATCCTCTCTCTTTATATAGGTAGAACATGCTCCCATCTTTATAGTTTCTAAAGAACCTCGTTTTAAATCTAAAATACCTAAATCGAGAGTTGAAAACATTTCTTCTGAAGACTTTAATAACAACATATTATTTATAGTATCTATGACTATTTCATCTTTAATCTTTGCATCTATCATTTTTTCTAGTATATCGATAGTAGCAGAAGATTCTTCATAAGCTTTTTTACCTTTTCCCATACCATCGCTTATAGCCATCATATATTTACCATCATTTATCTCCATATATGTGTAATTGTCTCCACAAAGGATATGCCCATCTCTTGACATTGCTGAAACTTCTGTAACAGCTTTATATTTTTGAGACTTAACAAATGTTGCTTTACATTTACCTCCTAAACAGTGACATCCTATTTTTCTAACAGACATATTCTCTCCTACTAGGTCTGAAATTATATCTACAATTTTATTTTCACACATGCAACCATCGTGACAAGTCTTCTTTTCTATTGATATTTCAAACTCGCTGTTACTCTTTGTTAAGTAACTTACTTTATCAACAGTTATATCATATCGCTCTAATTGTTCATATATATTTTTTTCTTTCTCTATATCCAACATTATATCGCCCTCTAAGTCCTGAGACAGCGATTTAATTGATTTTGAAATACTTCTTATTTGATTTGCTATTAATTTTCTACTTTCTGAAAACTTCACACTCCAATCATAATCTAATACAAACATTTTATAATAGTGATTTGATATTTTAACTATTGACTCTGGTTTCATACATTCCTTTCTAAAGTTTTTAGGTATATCGTTTACACTTAATTCTCCTTTCTCTTCAATTTTTTCAAGAATATTATATATCATAGTGTATGTATGATTAAATCTTGATTCCCAACACATTCTTCTCATACTACAACTTTTACATTCATCATTATGAATCATATCTATTACATTAGCTATGTCTCTTTGGTCTAACACTTTATCTTTTTCTCTTATCTTATCAAATGTATCTGCAAGGTCATCATAAGTTTTATAGATACTATTTAATCGGCTGTTTGTTAAGTTTTTGCTTCTCATGATATAATCGTATACAATTTCATTTGAAGCTACATTGCTTTTTATTAATTTTTCAATCTTATTGAATAATCTTTCTGGCAACACAATCACAATTAAACAGCCTAACAATATATCCCTTAGTTGCATCATATTTGAAGTAATACCAGAAGTATATAGGTATATTATTGTCCAACTTAGAATATATCCTAATATACAGAAATATTTGTTTATTTTATTAAATGCACCACTTATTAATCCAGAAAAAGAATATATACCCATATAAATAGCTGATGTCATATTATTTAAAATAGATGCCACACCAATAATTACACCACTAGATGCTCCCATGGTAGCTCCACCTACAATTGAGGTCAGTAATATAAATACAGTTGACAAAATGGTCCTTACCGATATTCCAAACAAAGATATATCTCCTATGCCCATTATACTAAAGGTTAGCAGTAAACTTATTGATATAGCTTCTTCTGTCCGTACAGACATCCTATTGTTGACATTGGCCATCAAACCTATACCATAAGAAAATACATATATAGATATAAACATTATTATTGCTTCTACACCTGCAACAAGCAGATTATACACACACCTATTTGAAAAGAAAGCTTGTCCCATGGAAATTGGAAGTAATACTATTGCACCTATAAACGCCACTTTGGCAATTGAATCTAATAGTTTTAGTTTCTTATTTAATGCCATAAATATTGTAAGGCATACAGCATATTTTGCTACATTTCCAAAATCATTGAATGATAACAATATTCCTATTAATGTTGATATAAATACAGGTATCTTGTACTTATCAATCTTTGATGCACATATAAAAAAGGCAATTCCTAAAGGAGCTACAGAGTCTACTATAATAGACCTACTAAGTAAAAATCCCATTACAGCGAATGCCGCTGTAGTAAAATCAATATATCCGCTTATTAATTTTATGACATTTGGTTTTACAGTTTTGCTCTTTACAACTGCTACACTTCTTTGCATAAAAAAACCTCCTCTTTTGTTTATATTAAGAATTGTAACAAAGAGGAGTAATTTTTTTTGTCATAATCGGTTCCAAATATCAAAAAATATTAATACATTTTTTTTGACTTTTGACATATTAGGCCTTCCAAATTATCGTATTCACTTACGGTTATTTCTTCTATTTCTAATTTTTCCATTATTATATTCAATATTTTTACACCAGCAGTTATAATATCCGCACGTTTTTCTTGTAGCCCTTTTAAGTTCTTTTTATCACTTAATGTCATCTTTATTAATTTTTGTAGAATTTCTTCTATTTCTTTTTTGCATATCTTACTGTTATGTATTTTTTCCATAGAGTAAATTTCTAATTCTTGATTCATTGCTGATAATGATGTGATTGTACCTCCTATACCTATAAGAGTTTTTAATCCTTTTTCTTTTATGTAATTTAAAGTCTCACTTATTTCGTCATATATAAATGAACTCATAGATTCAAACTCTTCATTTTCAATAATATCATGTTTTAAAAATTTCTCTGTCATTCTAAGAGCTCCTACATTTTCACTTTTATTAAATTTAATCCCTTCTGAATCACCTATAATAAATTCTGTTGAACCACCTCCAATATCTATAACAATAATATCATTATCCTCTTGTATACCTTCTAAAACACCTCTAAATCCCAAATTTGATTCTTCTATCCCTGTAACTATATCAACATCTATACCAGTTTCTTCTTTTGCTAGTTTAACAAAGTAATCTCCATTTTTACTATCTCTAAGGGCAGATGTCCCCATACAATAAATATTTTCACACTTTTCATCATTACACTTATCAGAGAATTCTTTTAATGCTTTTATATTTCTTTGAATTGCATCTTCCTTTATATATCCCTTGTTATCTACACCTTGCCCAATTCTAGTTGTATTAACAAATTTTTTTCTATTTATGAGTTCTCCATCCACATAATCTACTATCAATAATCTCATTGAGTTTGTACCAATATCAATAGCTCCTACTTTCATTATAAAAATTCCTCCTTAATAAAAATAAAAAGTCATCCTTAAAGTGAATGACTTTTTTATTCAATCTTAAATTTTAAAATCAATACCTTGTAGACTTATTAGAAAGTTTTAATCAACGATTTATATCTACATAAACGGTTTCATTAGGCTTTACCATGTTTAATCTTTTCCTAGCTATTTCTTCTAAGTCTCCTTCATATGATTTTTCATCTTTCTTTAAGCTGTTTATTTGTATTTCAGTTTTTTTTAATTGTTTATTTAGACTTGCTATTTCTGTTTTATATTCCTTAGCTTTTTCATACTCAAATACAAATCCTGTCATTATACTAAAAACTGATATTCCTAAAAATAAACTGATAACAATAATTTGTCCTGAAAATTTTTTTCTTAAGTTCATTTTTCCTACACCCTTTTTTTAGTTTTAGATTTTTTCTTAGATTTTGATTTTTTCTTGTTTTTTGATTTTTTATTTGATTTTCTCTTTATACTTTTCTTTGTTGCCATAAATATGTTTGGTATATAAAATATAATATCAAATACTAGGTGTAGTGAATAGATTATAACGTAATACAAATTGTTTAAAAAACTGACTATGTAGTATGTAACTTTTTTAAAAGAATTCCTCACAAAACGAATTATTTTATTGATAATTGATAAAACAATTTTACTTATGGTGTTATAGTATAAAATAAAACCAATAAACAAAGCCACAAAATGGTAATATCTTAAATTAAAAAACTCTGTAAGGTTTATTGTTATAAATATTATAATGGTTGCTAGAAACCAAAACAATACATCAAAAATTATTGCAAAATAATTGATGAATTTAAAACTTCCTCTCAGGCCTCTATAAAAATCAAACAACACTCCTATGAGTATTCCACCATAAATAGTAGCGTAGAAAATACTTACATCTTGAGTAAAAGGTATCATCTATCTAAATACCTTTTTCAAAAAACTTTCTTGTGGCTTTTTAGGCTTTGCATATACCATAGAATTTATAGTTCCATCTATGCTAATTATATTTTCGTCTATACTTAGCTTACTCATATCTAGATTTTCGCCTTCAATTACCATCTCGCCTACAGAGGTTTTAAGCTCTACTCTTTTATCGTTAAAAGAATATATGTGCTCAACTCCTGAAATAACCAGCTTTGATCTATCTTTCAAAGTTATGTTTTGTTCCATAATATCCCCCCAGTAAATATTTCACTAATACTACTATTAATATACTAGAGGACTATTAATTTTATTCTAAAATTTCGTACATTTCTTTCGCATCATTTTTTAATACATGCTCTCTTACTTCATTTATCTTAAGCTTCATCTTCTTCTCTCCAAATTGTATTTCTAGTGTATCTCCAATATTCACTTCTGAAGAAGATTTCGCAACTTTTCCATTTATAGTGACAATTCCTTTATCACATGCATCTTTAGCAACAGTTCTTCTCTTTATAATCCTAGATACTTTTAAAAACTTATCTAATCTCATAATTATCACCTTCCTTAGCTCTATAGAAAAAGTGTGGCAAATTTATCCACACTTTTTCACAAGATTTCTAATTATCCATTTATTGTATCCTTTAATCCTTTTCCAGCTTTGAAAACTGGTGCTTTAGAAGCTGGTATATCTATAATTTGCTCTGGATCTCTTGGATTTCTTCCTTGTCTAGCAGCTCTTTCTCTTGTCTCAAATGTTCCAAATCCAACTAATTGAACTTTTTCATTATTTACTAGTGCATCTTGAACAGAGCTCATAAATGCGTTTAACGCAGCCTCTGCTTCCTTCTTTGTTAACCCACTTTTTTCTGCCATCTTTGATACTAATTCAGCTTTATTCACGATATTTACCTCCTAAAAATGTTTATAATATAGACTCCTATCTTTCTGATAAAAGTTCTAGATTTTTGACAAATTTCCTTCCACAATTTTATTGTTTTTTAGCCTGATTCCAAAATTCATCCATCTCTTCAAGTGTCATGTCTTCTAATTTTCTATTTAAATTCATTGCACTTTTTTCTACAAACTCAAATCTATTTATGAATTTATCTGTAGTACAGTTCAAGGCTTCTCCTGAGTCTATGTCTAAAAATCTAGCTAGATTTACTATCGAAAATAATAAATCGCCTAGTTCTTCCTTTATGTATTTTATATTCCCGACCCTGTGTTCGTCAAGTAATTCCTGATATTCTTCTTCAATTTTTTTAAATACATCTTCTACATTGTCCCAATCAAAGCCAACAAGAGCTGCTTTATGTTGAACTTTACTAGCCTTCATAAGAGCTGGTAAATGTTTTGGTATTCTTCTAAGGCCATCTGTTACAGTGCTTTCGCCCTTTTCTTCTTTCTTTAGCTCTTCCCAAGTTTTTTCAAACTTAGACATATCTAGTTTTACACCATTAAATATATGAGGATGTCTATGAATTAATTTTTTGCATATACCATTTACCACTTCTTTTAAATCAAAGTAGCCTTCCTCATTACCTATCTGACAGTGGAATATAACTTGTAAAAGAACATCTCCTAGCTCTTCTACCATTTCATCTATATCATTATTATCAATTGCATTACAAAGTTCATATGCTTCCTCTATAACAGAATTTTTTAATGATTGATGTGTTTGTTTTTTATCCCATTCACATCCAGATGGACTTCTTAATGTATTAACTATTATTTCTAAGTCATGTACTGTATTATACATCTTTTTAGAACTTTTGGGTATATATAAGCTAGTTAAATAGTCAAAAAAGTTTTCATTTCTGTCTAATTCACATAATTTTATAAACTTTTTACTTTCTAAATCTTTGACACCTGCTCCATTTACTATACATATTTCTTGATTATAGTCATAATATTCCATAAGTTTCAACTTTACATTTGATGCTATAAATTTATCATACACTTGAGTTATTATCATACTTGTATCTAAATCTATATATGAATTTTCTATCTCAAAAGCATCTATCAACTTAAATCCATCAGATGGGTCTATAGCTAAATAGTTAAACATAGCGTCTACAAAGCTCATAGAAGGTACTATCTCCACTTTTATGTGCTTTTCATTGGCAAGTCTCTCTATTATACTTACAGTCTTTTCTGCGACTCTTGGATGACCAGGAACCGCATATACTAAATCACCTTTTGTAGATTCTTCTATAACAAATTTAGATATTTTTAAGTAAACACTCTCAAAGTTTTCCTCATTTTCATAAAAATAATCTAAAGAAGTGTATTGTATAGTTTCTTTAAGCTTATCAATTATTGGATGTTTCTCTGTTCTAAAAAAGACTCTAGGGCTATTTTTTAAAGATTCCAGTACACCTTGGCTTATAAGAGAATAGTCTCCTGGTCCAAGCCCTACAATACTTATCTTACCCATAACATCACTCCCATTAGCAAATTTCACTTTATTTTTATATTGTTATACAAATAAGGAGCTTTACTATTTGTATAGTATTTCCTTTATTTGCATATATATTCCTATATTATCTTATAAGTTTAACTTTTTTTAACAATTTATATAATTTATCACCTTTTGGCATAGTTAATATCTCTTCTTTTTTAATTCCACCTATTCCAAGTATAACTACTACATATACAATCCCACCAACACCTATTGCGATTATTGTAGATAGACTATTGCCTAATAATCCAACTAAAGCACCATAACTTAACTTAACCATTATAAACATTGTCATAACTGTTATAAATGGTTTTATTATAAATTCCTTCTTAGGAAATTTTACATTCATATACTTTTTAACATATAATAAGTTAATCATAGCTGCCACAAAGTATGCTGTAACTGTTCCAAAAGCTGAACCTAATACGTTAATATCTGGTATACCTGTCAATGTATAACTTATAACAATCTTACATAGCATACCCACACATAAAGCAATTACGGGAACTATTGGTTTTCCCATTCCTTGAATTATACCTGTCAATGTTTGTATTAATCCTAAGAACAATACACATGGAGTAAGAGTAAACAAGATAGTTCCTACAGATGATGGCTCATGTGGAAATAAAAGACCCATTATTGGTATTGCTAATGATGCCATACCAAATGCGCAAGGTAATACTATAAGTAAAGTCACCTTAACAGCACTTTTAGTGTCTTTTCTAGCCTTTGATTTATTGCCTAATGCATATGCTTTAGAAATAGCTGGAACTAAGCTCATACTCATTGCAGTTGTTATAACGGCTGGTAAATTTATTGTTGCCATCGCCATACCTGTCAATTGACCAAACATTGAATTTGCTACTTTATATGTAAAGCCTGCCTCCATAAGTCTTCTTATTACAATAACATTATCTATCATATTTACAAGTGGCATTACTGATGCACCTATTGTTATCGGAATAGCAACTGTTAAAAGCTTTTTAAAGATATAAGAAACTTGTTCATCCTTGAACCTTTGACTTGCATCTATCTCAGCTCTACGTTCTCTTCTTCCTAACATATAAGCAAATATCAGATAAATCATAGATGCTACTGAACCTATTGTAGCTCCTGATATAGCACCTGCTGCTCCTAAAGTTTGCCCAAAACTTTTCATAAGTAAATAAGCCAAAGTAAGACCTAATACAACTCTAAAAAATTGCTCTGCAACTTGAGACACAGCAATCTTAGTCATGTCTTGTCTACCTTGAAAATATCCTCTATATGCTGACATCGCTGGAACAAATAATAAAGCTGGAGCAATAGCTTTCATAGAGTACAATGCACCAGGATTTTTCATTATGTTTGTTACTATGTAGTCGGCTCCAAAAAACAATATACAAAATGATATTATACCAGTTATAAATAAAACTGTATGCGATACTTTAAATATCTTATTTGCACCTTTATAATTTCCAATAGCAACTTTTTCCGAAACCAATTTTGCCACAGCTGTTGGGAATCCAGCAGTAGCTAATGTTAAAAATAGAGTGTACACAGGATATGCAGCCTGATAGTATCCCATTCCTTCTGAACCAATCATGTTCCCAAGGGGAATTCTAAAAAATCCACCCATTATTTTTACGATTACACCTGCTAGCCCAAGTATAAGGGCTCCTTTTAAAAAGGAGTCTTTGTTTTTGTTATTGTTCATAACATAACCTCCATACTGTTTATATAACAAACTTTAATATACCATATTTTTAATGCTATATTCAATATTTTAAACAAAAACTTCAAAAGACCTTCACGTAAAAGGTCTTTATGATAAAATTATTGAACTTGTTTTCCTAAAAAGTTAGCAGCTATTTTTAAAGATTTTTCTTCACTTTCTGCAATTGTATCTTTATCTTTTGAAACAACTACAATCGAACCTATACAGTCACCAGATGCACTAATTATAGGCATGATAACTTGACTAATATATTCCTTTTGGTCTTCTTTAAATAAAGGTAAAATATTTTTATCTTTTGAGTATTTTACTGTTCTTTCACTTATTATTGCTTCTAACTCATCACTTATACTTTTTTCTTTATAATCTTTTTTAGGAAGTTTAGATACAGCTATTATAGAATCTAAATCTGTTATTAATACACCATATCCTAGTACTTCTGCTAATGTTTCAGCATATTCTTGAGAGAATTCATTTAATTCTCCTATTGGAGAGTATTTTTTAAGTATGACTTCTCCATCTTTTGCTGTGAATATCTCTAAAGGATCTCCTTCTCTAATTCTTAATGTCTTTCTTATTTCCTTTGGGATAACTACCCTTCCAAGATCATCTATTCTTCTAACTATACCTGTTGCTTTCATATTTTTTAATCCCTCCATAAATTACTTTAAGTTTATTTTTACCATTGTTAAGAAAAATATACAAAAAAAGCTATATCTTCTCCAGATATAGCTTTTTTAAGCATATTACTATTTTTTAGTTTTTAAATTGTGATTGTATTTATTATTTTTTCATCTTTTTCTACTTTAGCCTCTTTAGTTAATTTTTCTATTTTCTCTTGATATTTATTTTTTAGTAATTGTTCTTTTATAGTTTCTTTAGAATCTTCAAATGGTGTTTGTTCATTTACTTTGTCTGTTACTTTGATTATATGGTATCCATATTGAGTTTCAACTAAGTCAGATATTTCACCCTTTTTCATAGAAAATGCTGCTTCTTCAAATTCAGCAACCATTTGACCTCTTGAGAAGAATCCTAATTTACCACCATCACTTGCTGAAGCATCTTGTGAATATTTCTTTGCAACCTTTGCAAAATCTTCACCTGATTTAACTTCTTTAAGTGCTTCTTCAGCTTTTTTCTTAGCTTCTGCCTTTTTCTCATCTGAAAGTGGCTTATTGTTGTCATCTACTGTTTTTAATAAAATATGAGAAGCTTCTACCTCATCTTTTTTGAATTCATCTTTATGTGTATCATAGTATTTTTTCATTTCTTCATCTGATATTTTAGTTTCTTTAGTAAAATTAGCTTGATAGTTTTGCATAGCTAAATCTTTTTCTTGTTGGTCTTTTAAAAATGTATCATCTATACCTAATTTTTCAAGTTGCTCTTTATATTTTTCATCTTTACTCATAGCATCTTTTAAATCTTTAAAACTTTTTTCAACATCTTCTTTTTTAGGAAGTAAGTTATCTTTTTTAGCTTGTGAATATATAACTTCTGTAGTTATAAGTTGTTCAAGAATTAAGTCTTTAAACTTGTCCTTATACTTTACTCCTTTTTCAACTTCTTTATCCCATATATCTTTTCCGTAAGTTTGCTCCATAGAATCTTTATAAAGAGCTATAGTTTTTTTAAATTCATCTGATGATATTTTTGTACCATTTACTGTTGCTACAGTTCCATCTGTGCTTGCGCTACAAGCTGTTATTGATACTACAACTATCATAGCTATTACTAACGTTATTACTTTTTTCAAATTTAAAACATCCCTTCTTAAATTTACAAGTTATTTAACCTTGCACATTTTTTCTAACAGTTCTTCTAATTCTGTAACTATATTATAACCTATTTTTTGTTTAGTTCTATACTTTGTTATTGGAACTAATAATATTTCATCTTTTACTTGTCTAATTTTTTCTATTTTTAATATCTTACACAACGATTTTATATAAGCTATTGTAAGTAGTGTTTGTACTGGTTTAGGTATATCAGAGAATCTATCTTCAAGCTCTTCTTGTATATCCAACATATCTTCCCTATTTTCAATAGAAGCAATTTTCTTATACATTTCAATCTTAATCAGTTCATCCTTAATATAATTGTCTGGAATATATGCATTTACACTTAAATCTATTTCAACATCAATTTCTTCAACAATAGGTTCACCTTTAACCTTTTTAATTGCATCGTTAAGCATTTTAACATATAAATCATAACCTATCACTGCCATATGACCATGTTGTTGAGAGCCTAAAATATTTCCAGCCCCTCTGATTTCAAGGTCTCTCATCGCTATTTTAAATCCTGAGCCAAATTCTGTAAATTCTCTAATAGCCTTTAGTCTTTTTTCTGCTATTTCACTTAAAGTCTTATCTTTTTCATACATGAGATATGCATATCCTTGTCTGGAACTTCTTCCAACCCTACCTCTTAACTGATATAACTGAGCTAATCCCATTTTATCTGCATCGTATATAATCATGGTATTTGCATTGGATATATCCATACCTGTTTCTATTATTGTAGTACATACTAGCACATCATAGTCTTTATTTAAAAATCCTAAGATTATATTTTCTAGTGATTTAGAAGTCATTCTTCCATGTGCAACAGCTACTCTAGCATCTGGCACAAGCTTTTGAATCATACTTGCCATTTCTTCAATATGCTCAACTCGATTGTATACGAAGAATACCTGTCCACCTCTGCTTAATTCTCTTTCTATTTCATCTTGAATTACGCTTTCCTTACTCTCAGTAACATATGTTATTACAGGGTGTCTTTCTTGTGGTGGTTCTTCTATAACACTCATATCTCTTATCCCACTTAAAGACATATGTAGAGTTCTTGGTATAGGAGTTGCTGAAAGTGTAAGCACGTCTACTGTAGATTTAATTTTCTTTAAAGCTTCTTTGTGTTTTACACCAAATCTTTGTTCCTCATCAATAACTACAAGACCCAAGTTTGGTAAATTTATATCTTTAGATATTATTCTATGAGTACCAATTAGAATATCTACTAACCCTTTTTTAGCATCTTCAATAATCTGCTTTTGTTGCTTTGGAGTCTTGAATCTACTTAAAACTTCCACTCTTAAAGGATAATTTTCAAACCTTTCTTTAAATGTATTGTAATGTTGTTGAGCTAGTATTGTTGTTGGAACTAATACTGCAACCTGTTTTTGGTCCATACATGCCTTAAAAATGCTTCTAATTGCTACTTCTGTTTTTCCATAGCCAACATCTCCACAGACAAGTCTATCCATTACTTTACTTGATTCCATATCACTTTTAGTTTCCTCTATTGCTTTTAACTGGTCTTCTGTTTCTTGATATGGAAACAAGGATTCAAACTCTGCCTGCCAAGGTGTATCTTTTGAAAACTTATACCCTTGTATCTTTTCACGCTTTGCATAGAGTTCAATTAGGTCCTTTGTCATATCTTCAATTTCTTTTTTGACTTTTGCCTTTGCCTTTGTCCACTCATTAGTTCCAAGCTTATTTAACTTAACTTTTTCTACCTCTGCACCAATATATTTTTGTACTTTATCCATCTGGTCTATTGGTACATATAAATTATCTCCACCTTGGTAAACTATTTTCATGTAATCTTTTTTGATAGCATTAACTGTAATTTGTTCAATTCCTGTGTATCTACCTACACCACTATTTTCATGTACTACATAATCTCCAACGCTTAAATCTAAAAATGACTCTATTTTCTTTCCTTTTTTGGCTTTTTTATTAGTAGTCTTAGAGGCTCTTTTATAAACACCTATCATTTCATTATCTGTTATTACAACAAATTTTATAGATTTATACTGAAAACCACTATTTATATGTGCAGGTGCAATTACAATTTGAGAAGATTTAATTTCAATATCTCTATCTTTAGAAACAGTCGTTTCTAAGCCTTTATCCAATAAATCTTTTCGTAATTTATTTGCTCTTTCCAATGTATTTGTAGCCAAAATTATTTTATAGCCATTGTACTTCAGCCGATTTAATTCTTCTATAAGTAAGTCTACTTTTCCATTAAATGTAGGTACTTCTCTACTTTCAAAATTTATTATGGATTTTACAGAAAAGTTATTTATAGACTTTGGTAATAGTGAATTTAAGACTACGGACTTGTCTTTTACTAGATACTCCAAATCTGTATAATGGTATAATAATTTTCCTTGATTTTTAATAGCCAAACCTCTTTCAAGGTTTAATTTATAATTTTCTCTAAACTCATTTAAGTAATTTTCACATCTTTCCTTAAGTCTTGTTATATCATTGATAAATACTATTGCATCATCTGCTAGATAAGTAAATATACTTTTGTTTTCTTCTGGATAGATATAATCTATATAGTTTTCTACACCTTCAAAATAAGTCTTACTTGATATATATTCTATATTTTGAAAAGTTCCTTCATCAGTATTTTTAGTTGTTTCTTTTTTTAATCTAACTAATGCATCTGTAGTTTTTTCTGGATAAATAAATTCTCTTGAAGGGGTTATAGAGAATTGTTGTAACTTATCAATTGATTTTTGAGAAAATACGTCAAAAGTTCGTATGGAATCTATCTCATCATCAAATAATTCCATACGAATCGGATTTGTATACTCAAGTGAGAATACATCAATAATTCCACCTCTTATACTAAATTGACCAAACCCCTCTATTTTTGAAACTCTTTCATATCCTAAAGAAACTAATTTCTCAGTTAATTTTTCTAAATTTAAACTATCCCCCACTTTGTAGTGAGATACACTATCAAGTAAAACTTGTTTTGGTATATATTTTCTTAAAACTGCTTCAATAGAAGTAACTAAAATTATTTTTTCTTTCTTTGCTAGTTTTAACAATACCTTTAATTTTTTCGCTTCTTCGTTTCTGTCCTTTGCATCTAAATGATAAAAGTAAATATCTTGAAATCCTAAATATTCGACCTTATCCCCAACATAAAAATTTAAATCTTCATATACTTTTTTTGCTTCTAAATCACTACTTGTGACGAAAATCATTTGTCGTGACAAATCATTAAACATAGAATATGATATATGAGGTTTTTGTACTGGTAAAAGTCCATTAACCAATAATGAGCCTTTTGTATTTTTTATGCAGTTTATTATATATTTATACTCTTTTGAGTTCTGCAAAGGATATAAAAAAACATCATTCATTTAAATCTCCCTCTCACTATCCATTGTATTTGTTCATAGACATGTCTATATTTTCTCTTATTATTGAGTCAACAGCACACGCCGCTTTTTCTAGTGCTTCATTTATATAATCAGATTCTTCTTTTCTAAATCTAGAAAGCACAAAGTCTGCTAAGTCTTGGCCAATTTCTGGCTTAGATACACCTACTCTCACTCTTGGGAAATCATTTGAACCTAAACACTTCGTTATAGATTTCATTCCATTATGAGTACCACCACTTCCTTTTTTTCTTATGCGTATCTTTCCAACATCTAAATCTATATCATCATACACTACTACTATATTATTTAAGTCTACCTTATAATATTTATATATATCTATTAATGTTTCTCCACTTAAATTCATATAAGTTTGTGGTTTTACTAGTAGTACTTTTTCAGTACCTACTCTACCTTCACCAATTAAGGCTTTATGTTTTATTTTAGTAACACTAATGCTGTATTCTTTTGCAAGAATATCTATGACATCAAATCCAACGTTATGTCTAGTCTTTTCGTATTTTTTTCCTGGATTTCCTAACCCTACTACTACGTACATTTTTTACCTCCTGTTATAGAAATTTATATAACAAACTATAATAAAAATCAAATATATTATACTCTGTAAATATTATTATAATTGTTGCTAAAGAAATAAATGGTGTAAAAGGAATTTGTTTTTTTATATTTATATTTTTAAAAATTTTAATTCCATATAAAATTACAAAAAACAAAAATGATAAAATAAATGATAAAACTATCACATAAAATCCATAATTATTTCCCAATGCAAAGCAACATAAGCTATAGAGACCTACATCTCCATAGCCTAATCCTTTTGTAAATTTAGCAATAATATAAGGTATAATAAAGCCTATTGCCAGTCCAAATATATGACTTATATAGTCAATTTGCACTATATTGCAAAAAATTAAAAAAATTACACCTTGAACTATTATACCACTAACTATTGTTATATCATATACATATATTGTGTAGTAATCTATAATAGATATAATTATTAAAAATGGAATTAATACTATATATTGTACACATTCTGCACTAATCCCAAATTTTAGATATATTAATACAGATAAAACTACAGTTATTATGTAAATAAAAAGCATATTATACAAATTTTTCTTTACCCCATCACACAAAATATATAGGGATTTATTTATCAAATATGCAAAAAATAAGGAAATTATTATTATATACTCCATAGTCTACAGTACTCTGTAGTAGGGTTAATAATAATATTGTCCTTATTGATTACTTTAATTCACTTTTATAAAAATTACATTAAATTTGACCATCATCTACATAAGTATAGAAAAGTAAAATTCAAGCAATTGCCTTCCAAATAAAATTGTTATTAATGCTCCAATTGATATAAATGGCCCATAAGGTATAACAGAATTGTATTTCTTTCCCTTTATCTTACTCAAAACTATCACACAAATTCCATATACTGCTCCTACATAAACACTCAGTAAAGCTGTTAAAAGACCATTTTTAGTACCCATATATAAACCTAGCATTGCAAATAGTTTAATATCTCCTCCACCCATGCACTCTTTTTTTATTATAAATTCAATTAGAGCTACTATAAGCCAAACACTTCCTCCACATACAAAAGCACCTATAATAGAATCTTTAATTGAAACTTCTTTTAGTAGGAGATTAAAAATTATAGCAAAAATAGCTCCAAAAACTAGTATCCTATCTGGTATTATAAAGTGGTCAATATCTATAAACGTTATTACAATTAATAAAGATATAAGAACCAAATAATAAATAGTCGATATAGATATTCCATAAACTATAAATACTGTTAAAAATAAAATTCCTGTAATTAACTCTACTATAGCATATCTGCTAGAAATTTTCTCACCACAATATCTACATTTTCTACCACTCATTAAATAGCTAAAGACTGGTATTAAGTCTATAGGTTTTAGTCTAGTATTGCAACTCATACAATGTGATGGAGGTTTAGAGATAGATATACCTTCTGGAATTCTAAAAATACAAACATTAAAGAAACTTCCAAATACTAACCCAACTACAAATACATATAAATTAACGACTATAATTTCCATTATAACTTACTCCACCTATCATTCTAGTCATAAATTCTTGGTCGGTACATCTACTAAGTGCCATATCTTTTGTAATCTTTCCACTTTTATAAAGTTCCATTAAATCTTGATCCATAGTTTTCATACCTGCTTTAACTCCAGTTTGTATCATATTTGGAATTTGATATGTTTTTCCTTCTCTTATTAGGTTTTTTATTGCTGGTGTTGCAAACATCAATTCAATTGCAGCTATCCTACCCTTCCCATCTGATGTAGGAAGCAATTGTTGTGATACTACCCCTTCACAAACTGTAGACAATTGAGTTTTTATTTGTTGCTGTTGAGCTGGCTGGAACATGTCCACTATTCTATCTATTGTCTTAGCAGCACCAACTGTATGTAGTGTTGAAAATACTAGATGTCCTGTTTCTGCGGCAGTTAATGCTATTGACACAGTCTCAGGGTCTCTCATTTCCCCTATTAGTATTACATCTGGGTCTTGACGTAAAATAGCTCTAAGAGCTGAGTGAAAACTTTCTGTATCAGTTCCTACTTCTCTTTGGTTTACTAAACTTTGTTTATGGTGATGGACATACTCTATTGGGTCTTCTAGTGTAATTATATGTTTTTGTTGCGTTTCATTTATTATATTTATCATACTTGCAAGTGTTGTACTTTTACCACTTCCTGTAGGCCCTGTAACTAAAACTAATCCTTTGTGTCTTTCAGTAAAGGATTTTATATTTTCTGGAAGTCCTAGTTTCTCAAAAGTTGGTATTTCTGCTGTTATAGTTCTTATTGCTATTGCATAATTTCCTTTTTGTCTATATGAGTTTACCCTGAATCTTTCTCCAGTGTTTAGAGAAGCTGAAAAATCAGCTTCTCCATGTTCTTCTATTACTTTAAACATAGATTCCCCTGCTATGTCTTTGGCCATTTGTATTGTCATCTCTGGTGTCAAAATTTGTTCACTTAGTTTTACAAATCCACCTTTTACTCTAGCTACAGGATTTGTACCAACTGTTATGTGTATATCTGATGCGTTTAAATTTATTGCTTGTTCTAATAAATCATAAATATACATAATATTTATTCTCCATATCTTCTATTGGTTTACTTACTTTTTTAGTAATAAATATATAAAGTTATTTTGTTGCTTATTCATTTATACTAAGTTATTTTTTCTTATGTTTAGTTTACTTTTTTATATGAGCTTATATCATGATTAATTGAAACTTTATCTTTTATATCATAATTCTCTAATACATTCGTATCTATGTTTAGATTAAAATTTACAATAGCCTCAACTTTATATTTTAAATTCGAATTTTCTTCAACACCTAAGCCAATAATATTTTTTTGTCCATCTTTGACTTCTACTTCTTTTATTCCATCTTTATCTCCTGTTACTACTAAACTTAACTCTGACCCTGATCCATTTTCTTTCAGTTCTGGCCATTCTTCTTTTGTCATGTCGTAGTCGGCTTTATAAAAAGGAATCTTTATAGTAATTTCCTCTGTTTTATCAACTTCTTGAGGCTTTAATTCTTTCAGTCTACATTTTATCTCTGCTAAAATCTCATTTTGTATATAATCAAAAGTTGTTATCAAAGCCATATTATCATATTTAACAGGTATTTTCTCATAAGACTTACTTTTTAACTCATTACATTGATCTGATATCTCATACAACAACTCTTTATATTCTAAAAAATCTTCTGCTGTATCTTTTTTACCACTGGATATATCATCACTTAGTTTTTCAAATTTCCTTACATTGTTTCTCAAGTGAACTCTTAAAGCATTAAATCCTTCAGTTTGATTTGGCAAAAGTTTCAACAAGTCTTCTAATGTATCCCATTTGTCATTCCAGTTATATTTCTTACCATTTATTATAGGATTTTGTATTAAGTCATAATATTGTTGAGAATCTGGAATTCCATCAGATATTTCTACTTTTGGTTCATCAATATGAAATGTATGTCTATACTCAATCATATTTTGCATTGCCAAAGAAATACTATCTAAAGCTTTATAAGTGTATGAAAATGTCCCATTTAAATGTTCATTTTCAACTTTATTTCCTTCTAAAAACATTTTTAAAAGAATATCATTATTTACTAACTTTGTCTGAAGTAATGTAGTTGAATCTATATCTCCAGCCAAAATATTTTCATTTATTTTACTGATATCTCCAGAAATATAAGTCTTACAAATTTTTAATGTAGAATCTCTATGTGAAAGAATATTTTCAGCTATATATTCAATATCCCTATCATCAAATATATTTAGCCCCTGTAACTTTTTTAACTCTATACTAGCTTTTTCTAAATCTGGAGCAGCATTATTTAAATAGAATTTTATATTATTCATATAACCTAGTCTTTCTGCTGGAAGATTTTCCTCATCTTGATTATTAAAATTTGTATCTGATGTATTCCTTAATGCTGACCTTGATATTGATTTTTCTTGATTTTCACTTTTAAACTCATTATCCATTTTTTCAAGTTTAGAGTATAAATTTTCATATGCTTTATCAACACTATTTTCCACACACGTCTCTGCTAAATAGTTGGCCTGTATACCCTCATTAGTAGTCTTAGTGGACTTTATTCTATTAGCTATTTGATTTGAAAATGTAACCCCTACAATAGAAAGCAATGCTACCACAACCAAAACTAAAACTAACGCCGCTCCTCTTTCATTTTTTATCTTATTATACTTCCTCAAAATCTCACCCCCAAGTAAAATTATTTATCTTTAAATATTTCAGTTACAATTTTAACTTCTTTTTTACTTGAATAGTCATTCATGCTTTTCCCTGTTGCAGTTATTTTATATATTTGACCACTTTTATCTTCTACAATAACCTTTACTTTGTTTGTAATGCTTTCCTTGTCAATTATATTTCCATCCTTATCTTCTATTGTTGTAATATCTTTATATGGAGTATCATACAAGCTAACATCATCCTTGTTAAGTACTTTATCATATACAACTTTATTTGACTTATCTATCAATTTTTCATATTCTACTGTTGCATCTTCTTGCTTATCTAGACTGTCAAAATCAAATGCTCCACTTTTTATTTTCTCTCTTAAATTCTCAATTTCACTTTGAACATAATTTAAGGAACTTATATCTGCTTCATTTTTAGTGTTAGCTTTTTCATTGGTATTGATAATATTAAAAAATGCAAATAATATAATTCCCATAATCGACATAGCTACTAATACTTCAATTAAAGAAAATCCTTTTTCATTACTCTTTTTACCCATATTTTATCAACCTACTTATTTTTTAAATAAATTCCCATTTACCCAATTCGTGACATAACATCAAATGTATAAGTCTTATTATTTAAGTCGCTATTTTTCTGCCCTTCTTGAGCTGATTCATTATAGTATACACTTACAGTATAAATAGATTTATCAGCTTGCTTTTCTATTTTAAATGGTGTTTCCTTCATTTCTTTATTGTTTTGAACTAATGGCTGATTAGAGATTATTTCTTCTCTAAGCGCATCTTCAGTGTCAGTTGTATTTTCTTGAATTCTTGTTACAGAGTATACCCCTGTATTATTTTTGGTTTCTATAGATACTTCATACTTGACTGTATTTTCTGGAGTTTCTATATTATATTCATAACCACTACCTGAATTGTTCTTAGTTACATTCTTACAGTTTTCTAAGTCTCTATTTAAATATTTATTAATTAAATTAATATTTACTTGAGCATCTGTAATGATTTGTTGTTTTTTTACTGCTGATGTTACACCATTAAATACTTTATATGAAATGCTTAAAACTATAGTCAATATAAATACAGCTACTATTATTTCTAATAAAGTAAGACCTTTTTCATTATTTTTATACAAGCTCATCACCTATCTTTAAAACCTCTTTGGTTTTATTTTGCACTAGCTTTAAATGGATTATATTTTCCTGGTCTCCATGAAGATGGATTATCTGTATCAAGTACCATTGTAGTATTTTCTTTAGTATACATTATAAATTTAAATGTAGCCTCTACTACACCTTCTGCTTCTGGAGTAGCTACTTCTTTTTTTATTTCTTTTTCTGTTGCAGCTCTAAGTACACATGTGTTACATAGATAACTGGTTGACCTATCTAAAAGTTTGTCATTCTTAAGAATTTCTCCCTCTTTTATCAATGGACAGTCATTATATAAATGCCATTTATCTTCGCCTTCTACCCAATATATTTTTGTATCTTTATTTATGTTCACATTTTTAATTAAATCTTTATTGCTTGTTGTCTCTTGTTCTTCCTGCTCTGGCTCTATATATGAAGTCATAGTATAGTCTAATATCTGAGTAACATTTTTTTGCTCTTCTAAATAAGCCATCAATTTTTTAACATTTCTATAGTCTCCTCTAACACTTATTGTTGTTGATACTCCATAAAAATGTTCATATTCTCTAATGTTTCCAACATCATAGCTAGTTAAGTCAATATTATATGTTTTCATTTTCTTATCTAGACCAATTAGAAACAGACCATCTTGCATATCATATAATAGGTTTTTACTTTTTTCATTTAACTCATTCTCAATATTTTTAAGTTGCTTTTCATATTTTGGCATAAGAGCTGTTTTCTCTTTATATGTATTTAGTTTTTGTGTAGCTTGTTCTACAGAATTTTTTGTAGAAACATATTTCTCATATTGTGGATAAAGTCCAAAATATCCATAGGATAAAATAGCAAGTAAAATTACAACTTTTATAAGGATTCCCTTTAGAGTAACTTCCATTTTAAATATATCTTTTATATCTTTTTTAAATATGTCCTTATTCATTAGTTAATACACCTTCTTTCAGGTATAATGTCATATTAAATGTATAGTTAGAACCCTCTTCATTGCTTTTTATACTATGCAGTTTAACATCCTCAAAATAATACAATCCTTTTAATTTATACAAAAACTGCCCTACATAAGAAGAATCCTTAGCATTTCCCTCTATGTTCAAAACATTTGGTATCTTATCATATAATGGAGTCTTATCATCTGCTTCTGTATTACTATCAGACTCCTCATTGCCATTTAATGCCTCTGCCACATTTACAGTTTTATCTTCATTTATGTCATTACTATTTTTGCTTTCATTGCTATTACTTTTTGTATTTGTTTTAGTTTCATCATTATTTGATTTATTTGTATTAGTTTTACTATTGTCTGAACTTTCAGTTTTATTAGCTTTTCCTACACTTTGATATGTTGTTGATAGGCTTGTCAGTTCAACTCTACTTGGAGTATTTTTATCTATATCATCCAATAGATTTTCCCATTTAACCTTTTTTCCAATTAACATATCATATACCTTTATTTCTTCTGTTTTGCTTTGTATCATTTTTTCTATATTTCCAATTTGATAGTAAGCAGATTCAATATTTCTAATTTCATCATTTACATTTTCAAGCTCTTTATTAGCTAACCTGTTTGAAAAAATTAAACATAAATATGGGATAGAAATCACTAAAATAACTATAGGAGCTATCTTCAGTACACTTTTTATTTGTTTAGCCTTCATTTGTTTTCTAAGTATATCCATTGGTAGAAAATTTATATTTTCAAAATCTTTTTTCCCCTTAGGTTCTATCATACAACCTAAAAGTTCTACAATTGAATTTATATCATCTTCCTCTATATCACCAGATACCATATCAGCTATATCCATTATCTCGGTAAGACCTTGAGAAATATAGTTTGAAAATGCAGAACTAAAAGCTTCATAAATTAATTTATTAGAGTACCTTTTCCCCAATATTAATATAGTATCTGTTACCTTACCAAAGTTTCTTGACGAATAGTAATTCATAAGTCCTTTTGACTCTTCAACCACATTTAATAATTGCATTTCCATATCTTTAGCAGTTATTCTTATTGGTATATTATCACTAATAAATAAAGTATCTTTTTTATATATGTTTATAATTGTGCTATTATCGCTTATGTTTGTCACCATTATATCATTGTAATCTAGGTTCTTGAGAATTCTTAAATAAGCTGTTGATAATGTGTCTATTCTATCTAATACCAAATCAAATTCATGTATTATATCTACAATCGCATTTATCTCTTCTTTTTTTATAGCTCCAATAATCAGGTTTAAACTAGCCTCTTCTCCTTCTGTCCTCTCAGATATCTCACTAGATACTTCATATGAAAATACATATTCATCTGATTCCAAAGCCATCATTTCGTCCATTTCTAGCTTCATAAATCCATCTAAATCTTTTTTATCCATCTTAGGCAACTTTTGAGGTTTTAGAATTACATCTCTCGTATTCAAACAAAACACTATATGTTTTGATTTTAACTTTACATTCTCTAATGCATATCTCAATAGAGCATACTTTTCTTTAGAAAAATCTTGAGCAATATCCTCTATTGAAAATGCATTAAAGCTTTTTATGTAAAACTTATCTTTATCATGTTTGTATCTGCCTTCAACTATGGATATAGAATCACCATAATATGATACATAAACCTTATTCATTTGTTGTTTTCCCTCCTACATAGCATCATATATACTAAGCATTGGCATGAATATTGATACAACCAGTACCGCAACTATAATACCAACTGCAATTATTAAAACAGGTTCTATCATTGATGCCATTCTATTTAGATAAATTTCGGATTCATACTCATAGAATTCAGCCATTTGTCTACTTATGTTCTCTAATTCCCCTGTCTGTTCTCCTATAGCTATCATCTGCACTAAAACTGAATCAAAATACGTATATCTTTCTAAGTTTTCTGATAGACTTTCACCTTTTGTTATTCCATCTTTTGCTGATGTTAAAATTTTTTCTGCCATAGTATTATTTACACTATCTATGATATAATCAAGCCCTTGAACTAATGGGTATCCTGTTGATACAAATAGATACAATGCCCTTGAAAATCGTGTAGCCACCATACAATTTATCCCTTTTCCTAGGACAGGAATTTTATTTATAACTCTATCCTTTTGAGCTCTCCCAACTGGTGTTTTTAGATACTTCTTAAATTGGTAAATAGATAATATAATAGCTAAAAGCACTATTGGCCAAAATGTCTTCATAAATGTACCAAATCCCATAACAATCCTTGTTATAAGTGGAAGAGTAGCACCTACTGTTGTAATTGAATTAATCATCTTGGGTACCATAAATGCTGTAAATATAAAAATCATTATAAATGAAGAAATCAAAACTATTAATGGGTATGTAGCTGCATTTCTAAGCTTTTGCTTAACTCTATGCTCACTTGAATAAAACGACGCCATACTTTTTAATACTTCGTCTAGTTTCCCTGTAGCTTCACCTGTAGCCACCATGGCACCAAGTAACTTTGGAAACTTCGACTTTGGTGCAAGCATTGAGTCAGCAATGGTGGACCCTATTTTTATTTCTGCTACTATACGATTAATTTCTTCTCTTAATGTAACATTTGTTGACCTTCCTGCTAATGTTTCTAATCCAGAAATACTATTTATACCAGAAGATACTATAATAGCAAACTGTCTACAAAAGTGGCTTATCTGGTCAGCCCCTAAATCTTTTTTTCTTTTTCTAGAAGATAGTTTTATGTTTTTACTCTTGTTTTCTTTGATTTCAAGAACTCTAAGATTTCTTTTTCGAAGAAGACTTTTAGCTTCATTAAAATCATTAGCTTCAATCACATCAGTTTGCTTTTTCCCATCCTCTTTTATTATTGTGTACTTAAAACTTTTCATAATATCATCCTTTAATCAGTCATCAAAATTATTCTAATCATTTCTTCTACTGTTGTCTTTCCACCTAAAACCTTTTTAACTATATCCTCTTTTAGACTAACCATACCTTGTTTTTTAGCTAGCTTTAAAATTTCTCTTTGATTTGCAGATGAATCTATTAGCTCTTTTATTTCTGGTGTAATTTCAAGCATTTCAAATATACCTAGACGTCCCTTATATCCAGTATTATTACATCTTTCACATCCTTGACCTTTATAGATAGTTACTGATTCATTTACATCAATACCAAGAGCCTTTTTTTCTCCAGTATCTGCTTCATATGAAACTCTACAATGCTCACATATTTTTCGTGTAAGTCTTTGAGATATTACTCCCAAAAGAGAAGAAGTTATCAAAAAGCTTTCCACATCCATATCTAAAAGACGTGAAATAGCTCCAACTGCTGTATTTGCATGTAATGTACTTAAAACTAAGTGTCCTGTAAGAGAAGCTCTAATTGCTATTTCAGCAGTTTCTGTATCCCTTATCTCTCCGACCATTATTATATCTGGGTCTTGACGCATAAAAGCTCTAAGCCCACTGGCAAAAGTCAGCCCTGCCTTTTCATTTATTTGAGATTGATTTACACCAGGTAGTTCATATTCTATAGGGTCTTCTATTGTTAATAAATTTCTATTTTCTGTATTCAATTGATTTAACATTGAATATAATGTAGTGGTCTTTCCACTTCCAGTAGGTCCAACAACCAATATAAGACCATAAGGGGTATTTATTAACTCATCATATATCTTAGAGCCATGTTCATCTATTCCTAGTACTTCTTTACTTACCATAAAATTACTCTTATCAAGTACCCTCATGGCTATTTTTTCATCTCTATTAGTTGGCATTGTAGAAACCCTAAAGTCTATAGGTTTATTGTCTACTTTTAAATATATTCTACCATCTTGTGGAATCCTCTTTTCAGATATATTTATATCTGACATTATTTTTATACGACTTATTACTGCCTTGTATGGAGCAGAATTCATCCTCATATATTCTCTTAACATTCCATCTACTCTAAATCTAACACGCATGTAATTTTCGCTTTGTTCTATATGTATATCACTAGCTTCCATTCTAACAGCATTTTCTAGTATATTGTTTACTAGTCTTACTATTGGAGCAGCATTTACATCCTCTTCAAGGATTACTGTTTCTCTAATTCCGCCAGTCTTATTTTTGTTGTATTCAGTCATTGCTTTATTTATTTCTGAATGTGCATAAGCATGACCTATTGATTTGTTTATGTCATCTGCACTTGATATAAATATTTCGACATCTTTACCTGACATACGTCTTACATCTTGAACTGCTTCTCTGTCTTGTGGGTCTGACATGGCTAAACATATTTTGTTTCCATCGATTTTGAATGGAAATACAGTATATCTTTTGCATATATTTTCTGGAACCATCTTTGTAGCTAATGTATCTATCTCTGTTCCTTCTAAAAATACACTTTCTATATCTAAAAGTTCCTTTAATACACTTATTAATAAGTTACTATCTATAAGTCCTTCTTGTACTAGAAATTCTCCTAGTCTTTTTCCACTGTTTTTTTGCTCTGATAATGCCCATTTAAGCTGGTCTTCTGTTATGTATCCTTTTTCGACCAGTTTGTCTCCTATTCTAACTTTTTTAGCCACAGATTTCACTCCTTTACTATTTTAATTATACCATCATTTATGATTGGGTATTAAAAAAATAGTATAAAAAGACAGGAAGATTTTCTTCCTGTCTTTTTATTATATTTTTCATTGAATTTATAATATCTTACTTAATAAGTATAAAGTATTACTTAGTACCTGCATTCATATCTGCATTGTCTATAAGTACTATATATAGAGGTTCATTATTTATTTCATCAGCACTGTTTAATTTATTTGCAATAGCTAAATCAGCGTTTTTATATATTTTATTTTCACCTAAATCACTAACTAATTTTGCTGATTGTGCTTTTGTTAATGTAGCTCCATTATCTTCCACACCTATTTGTAGTACTAATTTCTTTCCAGACAAAAACAATTGATATGATCCTCCTATATCTGCTTTATCTGGAAGAGTATCCATATAAGAATTTAAGTCATTTAAATTTGCAGGCTTTGTTGAATCTGCTGTTGCTGCTGGCATCTTATTTGTATCTGAATAATAAGACAATGCTGCACTCTTAACTGAGCTATAATCAGACTCAACACTTGCTACCTTAGCCTTGTTGATATTACTAAATAAAGCTGGAACTGCTACCACTGCTAATACACCTATAATTGCAATTACTACCAATAATTCCACTAAAGTGAAACCCTTTTTATTCTTTCTTAACTTCATTTTTATTCCCCCTCAATATTTTTAATTAATACTTACTTATAATATATCTGGTTAAAAATCTAAGTAAAATTATTTACACGTACTAACCAGATTTATTTATGACATATAACTATTTCTTTTAACAAAAAAAGCTATGAAAATAAAAGTATCCTTAAATAAATACAATTTCATAGCCGGTTGCACCACTAACTCAATATGTTCCAAGGTGCCCACATTACAGAACATACATCAACGTTTCTATTTTATTAAATTTAGAATGATATATAACTCATAATAGAGATATATATCCACTTATATTATATAATAGTTACCACATTTTAGCAACACAGTTTATATTATTTATATATACCAAAATTTAACATATTCAAACACGATTTCTAGAAATAATTATACTATACAAAAAAAGAAACATCTCCCTACAATTATTATATATCGTAAGGAGATATTTATAAATTATCATTTAGTTTTATCATTGTCATTTCCATCCTTTGCTAATATTTATTTGAAAGCTAAAAGCTATTACAATATAGTATTTTATTAAAAACATCTATATATAAACATTCTATATTCTTACAGTTATGATTCAGTCACAATCAATATATAAATGAAACTCTTCATTTATAGGTATGCTTATTGTGCAAAATTACTTTCTTTATAGTAACTTTATATAATCCAGAACCCTCTCACAAACACTAAAGATATAGAATAGATACTATTTTCAATTCTTATAAATAAACTTTCAATAGATTTTTATATTTACTTTAGATTGTGACTGAATCAATTAATTATTAGGGGTTCATCTTCAATCCTTCCCATTGGAAACACCTCTTTCTTTAATTTATATTTACATAATACTACATAATTCAAATTTTTTCAATACTTTTTCCAAATATTTTTTATATTCATAAAATTCATAATTTTATACTTTTATTGAATTTAGTTTTTAATTGTTTATCCACATGTTTTACAAGAAACATTTACTTTTACATACACACATACAACTCCAATAAATTATAATCATACATAAATTAAGATATTAAAAAAGAGTTGCTTAAAAAGCTTATATCTTTTTAAAGCAACTCTTGTAAATTTAATTAATTAAAATAATTTACTTACTGATTCATTAGAGAATATCATTCTTATAGCATCTCCAAATAAAGGAGCTACTGTTTTTATTTTTATCTTATCTATTCTTTTTTCTTCAGGAAGTTGTATAGTATCAAGAACTATTAACTCGCTTATTTCTGAATTAGAAATTCTTTCAATAGCTGGTCCTGATAATACACCATGAGTACAGCAAGCATAAACATCTTTTGCTCCAAACTCTTTAAGTGCATTTGCAGCGTTAACTATTGTTCCTGCTGTATCTATCATATCATCTAATAGTATAACATTTTTACCTTTAACATCACCTATTAAGTTCATAACTTCACATACATTAGCTTTTGGTCTTCTCTTATCTATTATAGCTATTGGAACTTCTCCATTTAAAGTATTAGCAAACTTTCTTGATCTAGTAACACTTCCTAAGTCTGGAGATACTACTACTAAATCTTCTATTTTCTTTTCATTGAAGTAATCTGCTAATATTGTTCCGCCTAGTAAATGGTCTAGTGGTATATCAAAGTATCCTTGTATTTGAGCTGCATGTAAATCCATTGTCAATACTCTATCTGCTCCAGCAGCAGTTATTAAGTTTGCAACTAATTTAGCAGTGATTGGATCTCTTGCCTTAGCTTTTCTGTCTTGTCTTGCATATCCATAGTAAGGAATAACTGCTGTTATTCTTCCTGCTGATGCTCTCTTTAATGCATCAATTAAGATTAATAACTCCATTAAGTTGTCATTTACTGGACTATTAGTAGATTGTACTACAAACACATCACAACCTCTTACTGTCTCATTCATGTTTACACATATTTCACCATCACTAAATGTACCTACTTCACAGTCTAGCACTGATACACCTATATAGTCAGCTATTTTTTGTGCTAACTCTTTCGATGAATTACCTGCAATAATTTTAATCTCGCTTCCGCTAGTATTCATTTATGTAACCCTCCTGAAAATTTTAAAATCCTAATGAATATAATTTATAATAATTTCGAGCTAATTTTATTAGCCAAAATAATAAACTAAATAACTACTTACCTTGGTTATCTTTTTGATTCTTCTTCTCTACCCACCCTTCTTTAACAACTTGTCTTTGTCTTGCTATTGCTAAAGCTCCATCTGGGACATCATGTGTTATTGTTGAACCTGTAGCTATATATCCTTTTTCTTCTACAACTACTGGTGCAACCAAATTAGAATTTGAACCTATAAATGCATCGTCTTTTACTATTGACTTAAATTTGTTTTTTCCATCATAGTTTACAAATACTACTCCACATCCAATATTTACATTTTTACCAACATGTGCATCTCCTATATAAGAAAGATGAGATGCTTTTGAGCCATCTTCTATAACAGCATTTTTTACCTCTACAAAATCACCTATTTTTACATTGTTTCCTAAGTTAGTTTTTGGTCTTAGATATGCATATGGTCCAACAGTAGTATTATCTCCAACTTTACTATCAAGTACAGTTGAATTTTTTATTTCTGTTCCATTTCCTATTTCTGAGTTTGTTATAGATGAGTTCATCCCAATTATACAATCTGAACCTATCTTTGTTTTCCCTTGTAACATAACACCTGGATATATTATAGTATCAGTACCTATCTCAACATCAGATTCTATATAGGTAGAGTTAGTGTCTATTATAGTCACTCCATTTACCATATGAGATTCATTTATTCTTCTTCTCATAATTTCTTCTGCCTTTGATAATTCCACTCTTGAGTTAACACCCATAAGTTCTTCAATAGTTGAACCTGCAAATGCTCCAACTTTTAAGCCTTTGTCTCTCATTATTTTAGCAGTATCAGTTAAATAATATTCACCTTGTGCATTGTTATTATTTAACAAATCTAATGCTTCTCTAAGGCTCTTTCCATTAAAACAATATATCCCAGAATTTATCTCACTTATCATTTTTTCTTCTGAATTTGCATCTTTTTGCTCCACTATTTTAAGAAGGTCACCCCTCTTATCCCTTATTATTCTACCATAACCTGTTGGATTTCCGACTTTTGTTGTAAGAACTGTGGCATGATATTTATTTTCTATATGGAAATCAAATAATTTTTTTAATGTTTCTTCCTTTATAAGTGGAGTGTCTCCACAAAGTACAACTATTATATCTTCATCATTTATATATTCTTTAGCCATTTTTACAGCATGTCCTGTTCCAAGCTGTTCTGTTTGCATAGCTATCATAGTTTCTTCTGCAAGTTTTTCTTTTACTACATCCGCTTCATGCCCCAAAATTACAACAGTATCTTTTACACCTGATTTTTTTGAAACATCTATAATATGGTTGACCATTTCTTTTCCGCATACTTTATGTATAACTTTTGGGTATTTAGACTTCATTCTTGTTCCTTTACCAGCGGCAAGGATTATAGCTTTAAAGTTCATTGATACACTCCATTCAATCTAATTTAATTTTATTCGTATTATTATCTCAATCAATATACATTATAATACATTTATTTAACAATTTGTATACAACATATACATTATCACTAATAATATAGCACTTTTTTACTAAAAAGTACATATTTTAATGCAAATTCTACATTTAAAAAGAGCCTAAATATTCGGGCTCTCTCCATTTTTATATTTATTGTTATTCAGCAGCTACTTCCCATTGAACTAATGCTTCATGATACGCTTGTAAAACTGCATCTTCTAAAACCTGTCTCATTTCTGCATTTATTGGATGAGCTATGTCTCTGAAATTTCCTTCGCCTACTTTTCTGCTAGGCATTGCTATAAATAACCCATTGTGGCCTTCTATAACTTTTATATCATGTACTACAAACAAATTATCAAAAGTTATTGAAACTATACATTTCATCTTGCCTTCTTCTGTTAATTTTCTTACTCTTACGTCAGTTATCTTCATACCAATATATCCCCCTTTGATTTTGACAGAAATTAATTTATATTAAAATTATTATTGTTGGAATAAATTAATATAAACTGTTTTTTAAGTAATTCTATGGACAACTAGGGATATCCTCTTTTTATTTTTACATATTTTTCTAAATATTTTTTTTATTAATCTTCATCTATTTCAAATTCAAATTCTGAATCATTTTCTCCATCTAAATCTTCATTTCTATATTCATCTTTAAAAGTTTTTAAGTTCGGTTCTACTATTATTTTATCTCCATTAACATCTAACTGAATTAGTGATATATAATCTTTTACCATTTTTTCTGAAGGATTTGTTGTAGATATAAACACTCCAGTACCTATAACCTCTGCTCCAAATTCATTCATAAGGTCTACCATTCCTCTTATAGTACCTCCGCCCCTCATGAAATCATCTATAATTATAACTTTACTATCTGGTTTAAGAGCTTTTCTTGGTAAACTCATACTCTCAACCTTCGAATTATTTCCACTTACATATGTCATACTAAGGGTAGGACCTTCTGACACTTTTATATCTTTTCTTATTATAACTAAAGGTAAATTCATAGCCTTTGCAGTCATAAGTGCCATAGGTATACCTTTTGTTTCCATTGTTACAACATAATCTGCATCTACATATTCAATGTTTGAAGCAAATATTTTTCCTATCTTAGCAGCTATTGTAGGGTCATAAATTAAATCAATTAAGTATAAAAAACCGCCAGATAGTATTCTAGATGTGTCACATATTTTCTCACATAATTCCATTAAAAACTCTGCATTTTCTGCTATAGAAGTTTTAGGTATATACTTTACTCCTCCTGCTGCACCTGAGATAGTTATAACTTTCCCTAAATGTAGTTTTTCAAATACATTTTTTACAACTAATAAATCTTCACTTATTGTTGATTTTGCTGCATTAAATTGATTTGTAAAATAACTTAATGTATATATTTTATTTGGATTATCAGATAGTATTTTAACTATTGCTCCAATTCTCTCTGTTCTTTTAAATTTCATTACTATTTCCTCCTACAAGTACCTTTATATAACGTTAAACTAACTAATGCATAACAATTCGTATTGTGGTATAATATTACTTATGTTTTATTATATTCAAAAATAAAATACATATAATATTATATGCATATTAATTATAAAATATTGAACATTATATTATTATACCACAAAAATAGTTCATATTGTAGGACTTAATTAAAAAGAAAGGTGGTTTTATTATGAATATACACTTTATAGGAATTGGCGGTATCAGCATGAGTGCATTAGCTGAAATATGTATCAATAAGGGTTATCAGGTTTCAGGTTCGGATTCAAACGAATCATACCTATTAGACAAACTTAGGGATCAAGGGGCAAACATCTATATCGGTCAAAAAAAAGAAAATATATCAGATGATGTAAATATGGTTGTTTATACTGCAGCAGTTCACCCAGATAATGAAGAACTTATAGCTGCTCGAGAAAAAAATAAATTAATAATGAACAGAGCTACTTTTTTAGGCCAGATTATGAGAGAATATAAAAACTCTATAGCAGTTTCTGGTACACATGGAAAGACTTCTACGACATCTATGTTGTCTACGATTTTTGAATATGCAGACTTAGACCCAACAATACTGGTTGGCGGTAACTTAAGTATGATAGGTGGTAATGTTAAGATAGGTAATTCTAACCACTTTATAACTGAAGCATGTGAATATGTGGATAGTTTCCTTAATTTTAATCCTAAGATATCTATAGTTTTAAATGTTGAGGAAGACCATCTTGATTATTTCTCAGGTATAGACGAAATCAAAGCTTCTTTTAACAAATTTGGTAAACTTTTACCTCCAGATGGATATTTCATAATAAATGGCGATGATGAAAATGTTGATGACATATTATACGATGTCAAAGCTACTATTATAAAATATGGTAGAGATTCTGACAATGATGCTGTAATAAAAGACATACATTTTGATAATAGCGGTCATGGAATATTTAAAATAGAGTATCAAGGAAAAGATTTGGGAGAATTTGAGCTTTCTGTATATGGTCTTCATAATATATACAATGCTTCTTCTGCTATAATGGCAGCTCTTGTTTCTGGTATTGATTTAGAGGTTATAAGAAAAAATATAAAAATATATAAAGGTGTAGGAAGACGATTTGAATCTAAAGGATACTACAAAAATGCCTTAGTAATAGATGATTATGCACATCATCCAACTGAATTAAAGGCTACTTTAGCTGCTGCTAAAAAGTTAAAAAAATCAACTTTATGGTGCATATTCCAACCACATACTTACACTAGAACAAAATCTCTTTTAGGGGAGTTTTCAGAAGCTTTCTATGCTGCTGATAAAGTTATCATAACAGATATATATGCTGCAAGAGAGGTTGACCCAGGAGACATACATTCTAAAGACTTAGTTGAAAAATTATACCAAAACAATGTAGATGCTATCTACATAAAAGAATTTGAAGATATCGTAAAATATTTACGTGAAAATGTTAATGACAATGATTTAGTAATAACTGCTGGTGCTGGTCCAATATATAAGGTTGCAGACCTACTAGTTGAAAAATAATATATAACTAAAAATAGCATATAAAAATTAACTTAGGCTATCAAATGATATAATCACTTGATAGCCTTCTTAATATTTTATTTCTTTCCAATTTCAAATATTTCATTTTTAAGATAATCAAATAAACTTGTATGAACCTCATAGTAAGAGACAGTTTTCTTAGAGGTAACTTTTACATAATCCTTGCCCATTGTATCCACTTTAACAGCAAAATTTTCACCTTTTATATTTATACTGAAATTATAATCACTTCTTTCCTTACTTTTTTCTGGCTGAACCTTTCCTACAACTCTTTTTGAAATCATCTTATGTGCTAAATCATCAAACTTCCATTTATGAACTTTCTTAGTTTCTTTTCCATAAGTTATAGTGACCTCTTTCCAGTCTTTATAGTGACTTAAAAGGTCAAATGAAGTATATATGCTCTCATCTAAAAGCTTCTTAAAAGAATTCTTGGAATCAATTGGAACCTTATAATATTCCTCTTTATTCACAGTATAGACTCTAAAAAAATTAAGGTCTGTAGAAAATTTAATTCCATCATCAGAATACCCTTCATAAATTGCTTCATAAGAAGTAGTATTTCTCACTTTCTTAAACTCTGAGAAAAAGAACTTTATTTCGTTCCACATATCTTCTTCGATTTTTATATTTTCTACATTTTTATCTGATAGATAAATTTTCTTTTTCTCTTTTATTTGAGTCATTAAAGACCTATTATCTTCTGCCTCTGTTTCTACTTTTTTTGGAACCTCACTCTTATCCTTTTCCATGTTTAGACCTATTTTAAAGGATATAAAGTATATTATAAAGAAAACAACTACTCCTATTAATATTGCAGCTTTTTTCTTTAGTTTTCTTTTCTTACTCATTTAACCACCCCTAGAGTTTATAGTCATAAAACAATTATATAACTTTTTACACTTTTTTTTAAGCTATAATTATTTTATACACTTATTTCCTTGGCAATTAGTGCATGGTTCAACATGAACTGTTATCCCTTTTACAAATTCCATATGTTTTATTATATGTTTTTCCAACTTAGTAGCAATATCGTGACCCTGTTTTACTGTCAGAGTTTCATCAACACATATAGTCAAGTCCACATATGCCATAGCTCCATGCTTTCTAGTCTTTATATCTCCTAGATTTTTAACACCCTCTGTATCTGCTACAATAAACTTTAATTCTCGTCTTTCTTCTTCATCAACTGAAACATCCATTAATTCATTTACAGAACTTATAAGTATATCGATTCCTACCTTAGCTACAAATATTGCCACTACAACTGATGCAATTGGGTCTAATGGTTTAAATCCTAAAATAGAACCTCCTATACCTATAAATGCAGCCACTGAAGATAGAGCATCTGACCTATGATGCCAAGCATCTGCTTTTAACGCTGGTGAATTTATCTTTTTAGCAACTTTTATTGTTATTCTATATTGATACTCTTTTATAAGAATTGAAATGACTGATACTATTAATGGCAGTATTGATGGAACACTCAATGCATCTAAGTTAAATAGAGATTTAATAGCACCTATACCTATTGTTATAGAAACAAATATAAGTAATATTGATAATACGAATGATACCAATGTCTCCGCCTTTTCGTGACCATAATTATGTTCCTTATCTCCTGGTCTAGAAGATACATAATTACCTATCAGTACACCTACAGAACTTATGATATCTGAGGCTGAATGTAATCCATCTGCAATCATAGCACTAGAATTACCAATAATACCAGCTATCACCTTAATTATCGTTAAGACTATATTCCAAATTATTGATTGTATTGTTATTTTATTTGCTTCCTCGTACCTTGTTTCCATTGCTATTCCTCCTAATAAATCAAATCTAAATATTATTAAAAACATGTATTTAAACATAAATTAAATTTATTATTATATTCAAATGTATATCTTTTACTTTCAATAGAGATTATCAATCTTCTATAAAATGAAAAATCACCTAGCTTGAGCTAGGCGATATATATATTATACACTATTATTTAAATTTATGCTTCTTTTATTATCTCTATTACCATTCTAGCAGAATCATATAAATCTTTTATAGCTATATGTTCATCTAATGTATGAGCATTTTTCATACCTATTCCTAGAGTTATAGCTTCAATACCATTTTTACTTAATATATTAGTATCGCTACCTCCTCCAGTAGATTCAGTATGACCTTCTATTCCTAAATTTGAAAATGCTTTTTTTGCAAGTTGTATTATTTCTGAATCTTCATTAACATCTATTGGAGTATATGCTCTATTTACATCTATTTCAATTTTAGCTCCAAAATCCTTAGCAGCTTTTTCAAAAGTTTCTACCATATGTTTAGTCTGAACATCTAATTTATCTTCTTTTAGACTTCTAGCTTCTGCAACTATGTTAACTTCTCCTGTTACTATATTTGTAGCTGTTCCACCATTTATAATTCCTATGTTAGCAGTTGTTTCTTCATCTATTCTAAGTAAATTCATATTATCTATTGCTCTAGCAGCTACCATTATAGCACTTATACCAGCTTCAGGCTCAAGACCTGCATGAGCTGTCTTTCCTAATATCTTAACATTTATAACATCTTGTGCAGGAGCTTTTACTATTATCTCTCCTGGAGAACCTCCACTATCTAACACAAATGCATATTTAGAATCTATTTTTGCATAGTCTAAATTTTTAGCTCCAACTAATCCACATTCTTCACATATAGAGAATATAACTTGAATATCAGTATGTTCTATATTATTTTCTTTTACTTGTCTTAATCCCTCTAATATAGCTGCTATACCTGCTTTATCATCAGAACCTAATATTGTAGTACCATCACTTTTTATTATTCCATTTACTTCATCCACTATAGGTTTTACCCCTATTCCTGGAGTTACTGTATCCATATGTGAACTAAATAATATTTTCTTTCCTTCTTTATTTCCTTTTAAAGTAGCTATTATATTGCCTGTTTCTCCATTTGCTTTTTCACCAGCATTATCTACTACAACTGAACAACCTATTTCTTCTAACTTTTCAACTAATACTTTAGCTACATTCCCTTCTTTTAAAGATAAACTGTCTATCTGTATTAATTCAAGGAACTCATTTAAAATTCTTTGCTCGTTTATCATAATTTTCCTCCATAATATAATAGGTATTTCAACATATATTGTAGTGTAATATTTAAATATTATCAATAGTTTTTAAACTTTTATATAACTTTCATTAATTTTTTTTACTAAAATGAAAGTTAAAGTTAAATTCCTTCATTTTTATTGTTTTATCTAACTATACTTCTCTGTCTAGAATCAATAAAACATAACCAGTAACCTAAACTATTAGTTCTATGGTCACAAACTTGATATCTTAAAAATCCTGTGCTTCCATTGTCTGGTTGTTCATTTCTATTTCCTGGAATAGCATAAATATAATGCTTTCTCTTATTGTATTCATCATATTGCACTCCAAATAAGTAATGTCTATATTTATATGAATGTAAAACTGCATCACTATACATTGTATAATTCAATACATTTAAATAGCCTAAATAAGGCATTGAATATCCACACAATGTTGTAGGGTTTACCTCTATTTTCCACCATCTTGTATTATCTATATAGTCTGCTGTAAAAGGCTTGACTTCTCTAAATAGTTTTAACCCTTTCTTTATTTGTCTAGGCATAAGTAATGTTCCAGCTTGCTTATTTCCACTATCTACTTGACTTATTCCATTGGCTCTTTTTACTTTTTCAACATTATTTTGTTCTTTTTGATTTTTCTTTGACTTAGTAGTTTTTGGAGAAGCAACTAGCTTTTCTTCACGTCTTATTTCAAAGTCTTCTTCATCCTCATCATATTCATCATCATATTCTATATCATCATAGCGCTCATTTTCTTTAGCCTTGTTATAATTTTCAATTTCTTTATAGTTATTAAATTCTTCAATTTCACCATCACTAGAATCTTCTATGTCTGTTCTTGCCTTTAATTCTCCCTCTTCAATTTCATCATCTTCCCAATAATCGTCATATTCATCTTCATCATATTCTTCTATAATATATTCTTCATCACTGTCACTATTTTCTTCATTGTCATCATCTTCTCTATATTCTTCACTTTCAGTCTCCATATCTTCTTCTAAATACTCTTCTTCACTTTCATATAATTCTTCATCTTCTACATCTTGGAATAATATGTCCTCATAATTTTCAATCTTATTTCCCTTAAACCCAACTAAAGGAATATTTCTTTCATACAATAAAGCAATTCCTTTTATCTCTTCATCATAATCCTCTAAATCTAAAACAAATTCACCTCTTCCTTGTTCATTTAAAATTATATTTCCTAAGTCTATTAATCCATGGTCACCTTTTATTGCTACTGCTTTATACCCATCTTTAACATATTTTAGATTTTCTACATATAATGCAATGATTGATTTTTCATCATTTACTTCGACTTTTGCAAAAGCTTTTGGCAGTACTCGTTCTTTGTATCTAAAGTTTATGTCTTTAGCTTCTAGTATTATATAGTCTCTTTTAAACTTTCTTTTAGAACCCACTGCAATCCCCCCTTAACACAGTTTCTCTAAATAATATATGTTAATAAAATAAAAAAAAGTACCTCCTATTTAGAAGATACTTTTGTATTTACTATATTTGAAAGAACTGCAAACTCTTCTATACTAAGAGTTTCACCTCGTCTTTTCTCATCTATATTAGCTTCTTTTAATATTTCTCTTATTTCGTCCTTATTAAGAAAACCAAGGCCTCCCAATGAATTAAGTAGAGTCTTCCTTCTTTGTCCAAAAGATGCCTTTACTGTCTTAAAAAATATTTCTTCATTATGAACCTCATATTTCTTTTCCTCTCTAACATGTAGACCTATAACCGTTGAATCTACATTGGGTTGTGGTATAAACATATGTCTTGGAGCCTTTGCTACAATTTCTGTTTCACAATAGTACTGAACAGCTATAGACAACGCGCCATAATCCTTCGTACTTGGAACAGCATTCATTCTATCTGCAACTTCTTTTTGAACCATAACTACTATATCTGTTACAGGTATATCCTCTTCTAAAAACTTCATAACTATTGGGGTAGTTATATAATATGGAAGATTTGCTACAAGCTTAACTGGTCCACCATTTAATTTGTTTTTTACTAGTTCTTGTATATCTACTTTTAATATATCTTGGTTTATAACTTCTATGTTTTCTAAATCTGATAAGGTATCTTTCAATATAGGAATTAAGTTTCTGTCAATTTCTATAGCTACTACTTTCTCTGCTACCTTACCCATTTCACGAGTAAGTGTACCTATACCAGGTCCTACTTCTATTATGTTATCTCCTTCTGTGATTCTAGCTCCACCCAATATTTTATCTATTATATTACTATCTATTAAAAAATTCTGACCTAAAGACTTTGAAAATTTAAAATTATGTTTTTGTACTACTTCTTTCGTTGCGCTATGTGAAGATAGTCTATCCATCGTTTACTCCTTTTTAACTTATTTTAAGATTTTGTCCTATTAATTATACTTATTTACATACATTTAAAGCAAAATATTTATTAAAGATAATTTATTTTAAATTACTCTGTAATTTTATATTTATTTTTTATATTTTTTTCCATATCATAAATGCTTACATTTAAATTTGTTTTAATGCACTTACAAATTCTTCTCTTTCAACACCATAATTATTTAATCTATTTAAAAATTGTTTTGCATTTCCATAACCAATTCCAAGTATTTTACCAAGTGCATCTCTTCTAGATGATGCATCTTCATTGCCTATAAGACCATTTCTAATCAAATCAACTTGTTTAAATTCATCTCTTTTTTCTGTACTTTCAGTTCTAACTTTATTTAAAGCTGCTATTATACTTTTAGGAGTCGCATTTTCTATACCTATATCTCCATCCTTTTTAGCTTCTTCTCTTGGTAAAAACGCGTGTTTACATCCTGGAACTTCTGATGCTATTTTTTTTCTTATTTTTTCACCTGCAAAATCTGGGTCTGTAAATATTATAACTCCACATCTTTCATTAGCTGATTTTATACGTTCCATTACTCCTTTTGGAAATCCAAATCCACCTGTGGTTATAAGCTCTGCATCTATTGCTCTCTTAACTGCTGTAACATCATCTCTTCCCTCTACTACTATTATCTCTTTTATCATATAAATTCACCTTTTATTTGTTTTTAGTTTTTGTTTACATCTCTTTATTTTAAGGTTTTTATTTGATTTAATCAAGGCACTAACCTATTTATTTTTATTTAGAGGTATATATTAAAAGAGCCTAGATATAAAATTTATATTCTAGGCTCTTTTTTATTGGATTTTATTAATAAATTTAACTTTCTTTTTCTGTCTTTCCATCATATTTTGATATCCATTTATTTAATATAGTTTCTCTATTTTTTGCTGCTGATTTTAAATCATTATCTATCATTTGCTCTAATGGCTTTTTAGGGAACCCTTCTGGAATTGGATTTCCTGTATCAACTGTAGTAACTGCATAGTTCTTAGAATACTCATTCATTGCATCTTTACTTATCGCCCAATCTAAAAATACCTTAGAAGCTTCTTTTATATTATCCTTTTTAACAAGAGCATTTGCTTCTATATCCCATCCAGAACCTTCTTTTGGAAACACTACTTCTACTGGATAACCTTCTTCTTTTAATTTTATACCTCTATATCCAAAAGATATACCTATAGGGTATTCTCCTGAAGCTGCTGATGTAGCTGGAGCTGAACCAGATTGAGTATATACACCAATATTTTCATGTAATTTATCCATATACTGCCATGCTTTTTCTTCTCCCATAATTTGTATAAACGCTGACACTGTTAAATATCCTGTTCCAGAAGAAGATGGATTAGGCATAGATATAAGCCCTTTATACTCTGGTTTTATTAAATCCTCATAAGAACTAGGAACTGGTATATTTTTATCTTTTAATTCTTTAGTATTTACAGTTATACCAGTCATCCAAGCATCTATACCAACCCATGAAGGCACTTCTTTATCATCTTTAAATGCAGGTTCTATTTCCTCAGAACCTTTTGGAGCATATGGCTCTAACATTCCTTGATCATCTGCAACTAACAAACTTGTAGCGGCAACACCCCATACAACATCTGCTTGAGGATTATCTTTTTCTGCTAATAATCTCGCTGTTATATCTCCTGTTGATGCTCTAACAATATTTAATTTAATGTCTGGATATTTCTCTTTAAATGTAGCTAAATATGGCTCTATACTATCTTCTTCAACTGCTGTGTAAACTGTTAAATCACCTTTTGTCTTACTATCAGACTTAGAATCTGAACCTGATGAGGCAGTACTACATCCTGTTATTACACTCAATAAAAGTGTTGATAATACTCCTAAAGAAACTAGCTTCTTAAATTTCATTTTTACCTCCCCTATGCAACATCTTTTTGTTGCCATTTTTGTGTGTTATTTTTTAATCTTTTTGTTACAAATTCGTACAAAAGCCTTACTATTATATTTGTTAAAAGCACTAATACTGCCATGGCAGCAGATGGTCCTATATATCCTATCTCATCTAACTTTAGTATTGATATTGATGCTGTCTGAGTTTGAGGCGTATACAAGAATATTAATGCTGAAACAGTAACCATCGAATTTACAAAATAATATACTACTATCTCAAGTATTGATGTTATAGACATTGGAATAGTTATATTAAAAAACACTTTATAAAATGGAATATTTATGGATTTTGCAACTAATTCATACTCTCTATCCAACATTTTTAGTGATGAATTTGAAGTTATAAAACAAACTGAATAAAAATGTACTATATTTACTATGACAAGTATAGCTGTACCACCATATAGGAAATTTAATGGGTTATTTGCTGAGTTAAAAAAAGTTATATATGATATTCCTAATACTAGACCTGGTAATGCCATTGGTATCATAGATAAGAAATAAGCTGTTTGTCTTAATCTTGGAAATTTATCCACTTTTTCTATCATATAGGCACTAAAAAACACAAATATAGTTCCAAATATAGCTGTTAGTGTTGATATTTTTAAACTGCTTAAATAAGTTTTTAATCCGCTTCCTAAAATACCTTTAAATGTATAATGTTCCATCGTAAAACTTAGGTTATATGGCCATAACTTTATAACTGAACCTATAACTGAAACAAATATCAAAATAAAAATTAATAAAGTTATAAAACTACATGCTATTAAAAATGCTCTATCTCTAAATTTATTTTCTTTAATTTTATAAGGCATAGACTTCGCAGTTATAGTCATTCCTTGCTTTTTACTTGCCATCTTGTCTAATGTAAAAGCTATTAACACAGGAATTAACATTATCATGGAAACAGTTGCCCCCATTGGTATGTTAAACTGTCCCACCACTTGCTTATATATATCAGTAGCTAATACATTATAGTTTCCTCCAACTACTTTCGCCGCTCCAAAGTCTGTAAATGCAAGTATAAAGGATACAAAGAAAGAACTTACTAGTGAGTACTTTATTCCTGGAATTGTAATTTTAAAAAACTTTTTAAAATTACTAGCCCCTAAGCTATCTGCTGCTTCGTAAAGTCTATAATCTGCCATAGAAAGAGCAACAGATAATATTAAAAAGGCTTGTGGAAATGTAAACAGTATTTGAGAAATAATTATTCCTAATGGTCCATATAGTGGTATCTCAAACCCCATTGTTGTAAATATCCCCTTATTTCCAAAAAGATATATAAGTGAAATACCATATAACATAGTTGGTGCAAAAAGAGGGAACATTCCCATAGTTTTAAAGAAATTCTTAAATTTTATATTTGTTCTCGTTATTGCATATGAATATATAAACGCTAAACACAGTGATATTAAAGATGAAACTGTAGATACAAAAATTGAGTTTTTAAATGATGCTATAAGACTTGGATTTTCGGCATATTTACTAAAATTTGAAATACCTATGAAATTTCCATTTGTATCTAAAAATGCATTTTTTAATAGTGATATTAATGGAAATAATATAAATACTATTAGTACAATTACTGAAAAAATTAAAAAACATTTTTGTATTGTGCTATCACTTATCCTTCTTTTATTTTTTGTTGTTATCATTTATTCACCCCTAGCTATTAAGCACATCCCTCTGACTTATATTCTACAATTCCTTCTTTAGGAATTTTGAAATTTATCTTTGACCCTATACATAGTTTCATTTGTTCTGCGACTTTTGAAACTATATCTAATTTTATTTTCTTAGAACAATACTCAACTGTAATTCTGTAGTTAAATCCTCTAAATTCAATGTCTAAAATCTCTCCAACTTTGATGTCTTTGTCTTTAGAGTCTGTGTTAAACTCTACCTTTATATCTTCTGGTCTGATAGCTATCTTATTAATACCATCATCTATAAAGTTTATTGTTCCTATAAAGTCAGCTACAAAAGGTGTCTCTGGATTTTTATATACTTCTTTAGGAGTCCCAACCTGTATTATTTCTCCACTATTCATAACAACCATTTTATCAGCCAAGCAAAGAGCCTCTTCTTGGTCGTGAGTTACCATTATAGTGGTAATCCCAAGCTTTCTATGTAAACTTCTAATTTGCTCTCTAAGTTTCAATCTTACTTTTGCATCTAGTGCAGATAATGGTTCATCAAGAAGTAAAAAATCTGGCTCTAGAGCAATTGCACGAGCTAGTGCAACTCTCTGTTGTTGTCCTCCTGATAATTGAGAAGGATACTTTTTTTCATATCCACTTAATTCGACTACCTCTAAAACTTCTTTTACTTTCTTATCAATATTAGATTTATTTATATTTTTATTTTCTAATCCAAAAGCTATATTTTTGTAAACAGTCATATTTGGAAATAGTGCATATGACTGAAAAACTATACCAAAATTTCTACTTTCAGGTGGTGAGTTTGTCATATCCTTATCACTTATTATTATTTTCCCATCATGTTTGTCTTCAAGACCTGCAATTATCCTAAGCAATGTACTTTTCCCACACCCACTTGGTCCCAATAAACAAATAAACTCTCCTTTTTCAATATCAATAGATATGTCTTTTAGCACTTTGACTTGTCCATAGCTTTTGCTTACATCTTTAACTTGTAAAAAAGACATTTATAAAACCCCTCCTAAGGCTAACCTAAACTTAAATAAATCTTCTCTATTTAAGCTTTTACTTCCAAGGTCACACTCATGCTGAGAGTAGAGCCCATGGTAATCTGAGCCTCCTGTAATGACTAAGTTATACTTCTTAGCATAAGAAAGTGACTCTTTTTCTAATTCTTTATTGTGAGATGGGTGATACACTTCTATCCCATCTAATCCAACATTCACCATATCTTCAATAGCATTAAAATTGTCCATTTGACCAGGATGAGCTAGTACACAAATTCCACCAGAACTTTTTATAGCTCTTATTGCATCTTTATAATCTACATACTTTAAAGATACATATGCCTTACCATTTCCTCTATGAAACAACTCTTTATATAGACTTGAATATATTTTATCTGTATATCCTTTATCTATAAGTGCTTTCATTATATGTTGTTTAAATATTCCAGTTCTTGATGAGTATTTCTTTACATCTTCTATAGATATTTTATATCCTAAATCTATAATTTTATTTACCATCTTAACAGATGCTTTATGTCTATCACAAACCATTGGATTACACAAATTTTTTATTTCTTGGCTATTTAAATCTATATTGTAGCCCAAGATATGAACTCTTTTTCTGTTTTTATAATCGTATGCTGATATTTCTATACCTGGTATTATGGTTATTCCATAATTTTCTCCCAGTACAATAGCTTCATCTAGTCCAGACAATGTATCATGATTTGTTATTGCTAAAATGCTTATATTATTTTCTGATGCTCTCCTAATTATTTCTTCTGTAGTGAAGTTGTTATCTGATATGCTTGTATGACAATGTAAATCTGTTAACAATTTTTATACCTCCCTTTTATAAACTGTTTTTCCATTTACAATAGTATTTACAACTCTTGGATACTCACTATCAATATCCAATAAAACTAAATCTGCTTTTTTATTTTCTTTTATGCTACCTCTTTCATCATATATACCAACTGCTTTAGCTGGATTTGAAGTAAATAGATTAACTGCTTTATTTAGACTGTTAGTTTTTTGTGCAACTATACACATGGACTTTATCATTGCTGATGGAAGATAGTCTGAACAAACAATATCACAACAGTCCTCCAATATGGCATCCATTGCTTTTAAGTTGTTATTATGAGATTTTCCTCTTACAATATTTGGTGCTCCTAGACAAGTTAAAACACCCAGTTTCTTTGAATGTTTTGCAACGTCAAGAGTTATAGGAAATTCAGATACATTAACTCCTATATTTTTTATAAAATCCATTTTTTCTAATGTATCATCATCATGTGATGCAACATTTATATTTTTAGTTTTTGCCATTCCTATAACACTAGCTATTTTATTCCAATCTAAATTATCATGTAAATCTACTAAGTCATCTAACCATGTATCTACATAATTTTCTGTTACTCCCCATACTTTAGTAGCATATTCTCTATAGAACTTCGGATTTGTATATTGACCTTGTCCTGGAGAATGGTCCATTATAGATAAATAATCTATTTTATCTTTGTCTAATAACTCTGATACCTTATCTAAGCCTTCATGATATAACACTTCATACCTTAAATGAACTTTATGATTTATACTCTTACTATTTATGTTTTTGTACGAATCGATATTTTCAATCATTTTCAAAGAATTATCAACACTTCTAACTCCTACTCCATCACCCAAAGATATAGAATGATAAACTGTCGTTATTCCATTTGCAGGTAGTTTTTTATCTAGTTCATAAAATGCCATATTAAAGGGTAATAATGTACTTGGTCTTGGCTCTATTTCTTTTTCAATAGCATCACTATGAATATCTATGATACCAGGTATAACGTATAAGTCTTTTGCATCTATTATTTCATCTATCTCACTGAAATCTAGTAAGTAATCAATCTTATCATTTGAAACTTTCTTTATTGTATCTCCATCTATAATTAAATGGCCATTTTCTAATATTTTATCTTCCATTACAATATTTGCATTATGAATTAATTTTACCATCTAAGCTACCCCACTTTCACTTATAGTGCCTTTTGTCATAGTAAAGGTTTTATCTATAACCGTCTCCATAAATTCTATATCATGAAATATCCCTATCATTGTAGTTCCTTGACTTTTAAGTTCCAACATTTTTTCTTTTACGTATATTTTAGATTGATTATCAAGTGATGCAGTTGGTTCATCAAGCAACAAAAGTCTAGGTTTTTTAACCATAGCTTGTGCTAGATTTAATCTTAATTTTTCTCCACCAGAAAAATTATTTGGATAGGCATCCCATAAATTTTCCTTTATTTCAAATTGAATTAGTATATCTTTTGCCATATCATATGCACAATCTTTTTCAAATCCACTCTCAATCAAAGAATGTACTACTAGCTCAATAGCAGTTATTCGTGGAAGTGTTTTTAAAAACTGTGATACATATCCTATTTCCTTTTTTCTAAGATTTATCATTTCTCTATCACCAATTGTAGATAAGTCTATCTTTCCATATATTTCTGAGTTGAATATTATCTCTCCAGTCGTTGGGATATATGTTTTATAAATACTTTTCAATATAGTAGACTTTCCCGCTCCAGATTTTCCTATTATTCCTAAAAATTCACCTTTGGAAATTGTAAAATTTATTTCACTACATGCTTTTATAGTTTTGTTTAACGCGTGTAATTTAAAATCTTTGCTAAAATTATTTACTTCAAGTATAATTTCTTCCATTTTATTTAAAACCCCCATTTTACTTATTTACAAATATTACTTATAGTAGTGAATTTATAAGTTGCTGAGTATATGGATGCTGTGGGTCTTCCATTATCTGATCTGTTAAACCAGATTCAATCACACTTCCATTTTTCATCACAATTGTCCTATCAGCAAGCATTTTTATAACGTCAAAGTCATGAGATACCACTATCATAGAAATTTTAAGTTCTCTTTGTATTTCCCTTATTAAATCTAATACCTCTGCTTGTACAGAAACATCCAGCCCTGTTGTAACTTCGTCTAATAAAAGTATTGGAGGATTATTAGAAAGTGCTTTTGCTATTTGAACTCTTTGTTGCATTCCTCCACTAAAATATTTTGGCTTGTGGTCTATTCTCTCTACAGGTATATTAGTCTTTACTAGAAGTTCTTTAGCTCTATCTCTTATTTTCTCAACATTATATATATTTGCCATTAATAATTTCTCTGCTATATTTCCACCACTACTAAAATTCAAATTTAAACCAAGGTGAGGATTTTGATATACAATACCCATAAAATGATTCTTTATGTACCTCTTTTTTTGGTCTGAAAGTTTTAATATATTTGTACTCTTGTCATAATTTGATATGTACACTTCTCCACTATTTGCATTTTCTTGAAAAAACAATATCTTTAACAATGTACTTTTCCCTGAACCAGATTCTCCAACAATACCAAGAACTTCTCCTTCATAAAGTTCAAGATTTACATTATTACATGCAACTATAGAACCACAATATTTACATATATTATTACTTTCATATCCTGTACTCTCAAAACACTTTTCACACCCATCTCCATAAATAAGATTGATATGTTTTCCTATTAATACTTGTTTATCTATATTTTCTACTTTTTTGTCTTCTCCTAGCTTTGCACTACTCATTCCAAGCACCTCCAATTGCCACATCTACGCCATCATTTCTTAACCTAACTTTTTCACAATAACTTGTATCTGAACAACTATAGTACTTTTCATTAGTATCACTGTCATATACTTCATCTAAAAATGTGTTTGAACTTTTACATAAACTACAATGTTTTCCTTCAAATTTTTCCTCTTCAAATTTATAATCATCAAATTCTAAGGGTTCTACTTTTGTGTATGGAGGTATAGCGTATATTCTCTTTTCTCTACCTGCACCAAATAAAAATAAGTTATCTGACATGTTCAGTTTCTTTATATCAAACCTTGGTATTGGTGATGGATTCATTAAATATCTATCATTTACTTTACATGGATACTCTGCTGCTATTGATATATCATCAAATTTAACTATATCTTCATACAGATATACCCACATCCTGCTATAATCTTCTTCTGAATGCATTCTTCTTGTCTCTACTTCACTAGGTTCTACTATTCTAAGTGTTTCTGGTATTGGTACTTGGAATATCATTATTTGATTAGATGTTAATTTTTCTTCTGGTATTCTATGTCTTGTTTGAATCAATGTAGCTTTTAATGTATCTTTTGTAGTTTCTACATTGCTTACACTTGAAATAAAATTTCTTATATTACAAGCATTTGTAGAATCGTCACTACCTTGGTCAATCACTTTTACTACATCACTTTCACCAAGTAGTGATAATGTTAATTGTAGTCCTCCAGTACCCCACCCCTTAGCAATAGGTAATTCTCTCGAACCAAAAGGTACTTGATAACCAGGTATTGAGACTGCTTTTAGTATTTTTCTTCTGATTTCTTTTTTTGTATTTTCATCTAAAAAACCATAGTTATATATCACTTAATTATCCTCCATATCCTATTTTATTCTTTCTACATCTGCTTTAAAATCTACATAGTGAGGAAGCTTAAAGTGAGATATAAACCCTAATGAATCTATACCATCTATATGAAGTAATACAAACTCTTCATCTTGGGCTAATTTTTCACTATTTGGTTCCAAAGATTTATCTAGTATAGCCATAGATATAGCCTTATTTTCATTATTTCCCATGCAAAGGCCATATCCTAAAGACATTTTATTTATATCTTCTGATTTGTTTTTAGAATTTTCAGACTTGCTTTGTGATGCTTTTGATACTATTTCGCACTCAGTAACCAACATTTCTCCTATTGTTATTTGCTCATCTTCATAAATAGGATGTTTTATTTTTATATATACATCTCCTGTCCTAAGTTCACTTATGTATGGATGTTCATCACCAAAACCTCTTACAATAGAATATGCAAACCCTGATACTGCTCCACTTTCACCCCTAGTAAGTGCTTGCAATTTTGCTGACCTAGAAACTGGAAATCTTAAGCTATTTCTTGTAATGTCATCTATTACTTCTTCTTCTAATTTGTTTTCATGAGTATCTTCTTCCAACAAATTCTCATTTCTAAATATATTAGATACCTTTGTAAATTTAGGTATTTCATTCACTATTTCTAAGTCATTTATATAATTAGCTTTAAAATCTCTATTTTTTTCTTCATCTTCTTTAAGCAACTCTATATTTAGTATTCTATTTTCATAATCTCTAGTTGCTCCAAGGTACTGTCCTCCTGGTATATCTTTAAATGTAGCTGAGATTCTTCTACCTATTCTCATCTGTTCTGTATTTATAGGTTCTGAATAAGTTACTCTAGGCATTGTTGACCTTAATGCTCTTATATAGAAAGAGGCTTCTAGTATATCACCTTGAGCCTGTTTTATAGCTAATGCAGATAATTCCTTGTTGTATAAACTTCCCTCAGAAATCACTTTGTCCACAGCATAAGACATTTGCTCTTTAATTTGTTTTACGTCTATTGGTAGGCTTTCTCCTTTTATTCTATAAAATTCAAGTATATTTCTAGCCTGTAATATAGCTTCTTCTCCACCTTTAACTGCCACATAAGCCATGATTATAATACCTCCCAACTTAATTTTGATGACCTTGGTATAAATGCAAGTTCTCCTTTATTATCTATTAAAATCAAATCTGCCCCTGTCGGATAGTCTTTATTTATCATAAGTAATCTTTCTAAAAATTCTTGTTTAACTCCATCTATATATAAATTCTTTTTAGATTTTATACCAGGACCACTTAAATAAAGTCTTATGAAGTTATCTTTATAATCTGTTGATAGTTCGTTTACTTGGTGTATTATAGTTGTACTTTCATCAGGATATTCAAAAGAACCTATTTTAATTTGTAGTATATCTAATTCTGAATTAATATCTAAAAACAGATAATCTGATTTATTGTAATTTACTTGGTTTGACATTGTAAGTGCTCTTATATTTTTTATATCTTCTTTAGTACAGTTTTCCATATAGAAGGTAACTTCTTGGTCTAATAAAGTAATTGCTATACCAATTGCTCCATTTGATAATTTTGTATTATTTTCTATATTTATATTATTGATGTTATTTAATTTCCCAGGAAATGAAGCACTATCTAGCAACTTTCTATATATTTCTTGCGTGTAACTTACCATGATTCTCCTCCTACTTAGTCCATAGTATTGAATTGGACTTTTGTTTTATTAATTAAACTAAATTCATTAATAAGTTCTTTCTCATATCTTAAGCTTTCTTCATATATACTTTTATTTATATAATTCTTTAATTTATCAAATTTATTATTATTGCTATGTAAAACTGCATCTATAGTTGCCAGACAGATAGCTTTTTTTTCATTATTTTCTGCAACTATACCATAACCTAAGCTTTCATCCACCTTAACACTGCACTCTGTAACTAGTATTTCTCCTAAATTAAATGTAGTATTTTTTACACTTTCGTTAGCTCTTACCATCACTGTAGCTAAGCTAGGGGCTTTAATTGTAGAAATGCTTGATGTATTTTTTATCATTAAATATATTTGCTCTAATTTCTCATAGTTCATATTTATCAATATCTTAGTACTATCAACTGTATGCAAGATTTTGCCTCCTTAATCTTTCCTTTATTTACTTAGTTCTAAGAATATAATATACAATCTAAGTTAAATGGATATTACATTTGAGTTAATTCTAATGAATATCTTGTAAATTCTTTTTTAACAATGTTAAGAAATATATTGTAAGACTAATAAAAAATTATACTATTACAAATAAAAAAGCATACCATTCAAATTGGATGGTATGCTTTCTCTATATTTATAACTATTATTTTTTATATCTAATTGTAAATTTTATTTTTGATTTACCTATTTTATATTAAAAAATTTCTTCGCATTTTCTTTAGTAACTTTACACACTTCCTCATAAGATATTCCTTTTTCTTGAGCTATCTTATCTGCAACAAAAGCTACTTGAGAAGGATTATTTCTCTTTCCTCTATGTGGCTCTGGTGACATATATGGTGAATCTGTTTCTATAAACAGTCTTTCTAGAGGTATCTCTCTTACAACTTCTCTAGTTTTTTTATTATTTTTAAATGTAACTGTTCCTGGAATTGATATATAACATCCCATTTTAACATATTCTCTAGCTAATTCCACATTACCACTATAACAATGAAGCACACAACCTATTTCAGGACTCTTAGTATTTTTTATTATCTCGAAAGTATCCCCATGTGCATCTCTATCATGTATTATTATTGGAAGCTTTAACTCATTAGCCAGCTCAATTTGCTTCTTAAACCATTCTTTTTGATCTTCTCTTGGAGAATAATCATAATAATAATCTAACCCAATTTCTCCTATAGCCACAACCTTTTTATTTTCAGTTGCAAGTCTTCTTAGAGTATCTATAGCTGTATCATCTAGTTTTGATACATCATGTGGATGCACTCCAACTGCTGAATATATAAAGTCATATTTTTTTGATAGTTCAATTGCTGTTATAGACGTTTCTATATCTGCTCCTGGATTTACGACTAAATCTACACCTTTTTCTTTCAATGAACCAATAAGTTCATCTCTATCTTCATCAAAACTTTCATCATTTAAATGTGCATGTGAGTCAAATAACATTTTTTATCTCCTTACTATTTAATTACCTATTAGCGAACCTCGCATCCATCCTTAGCACCTTGTGTAAATGGTAGAACATAAGGGTCACCATCATCTCCTGCTGCTAATATCATACCTTGAGATTCTACACCCCTTAACTTAACTGGTTTTAAGTTACATACTACTGTAACCTCTTTCCCAACTAAATCTTCTGGTTTATAGTATTCAGCTATTCCAGATACTATTTGTCTTGTTTCTGGCCCAATCTTAACTTGTGATACTAATAATTTATTTGCTTTTGGATGCTTTTCACAACTTATTATTTTTCCTACTCTAAGCTCTATTTTATCTAAATCATCAATAGTAATTTCTTCTTTATGCTCTAAAGGTTTTTCTTCTACTGGAGGTTTCCCAGAAAACATTTTAGTTAATTCTTCTATTTCCTTTTCTACATCTAATCTTGGGAATAAAGATTCACCTTTAAACACTTTTACATTTTCTCCAATAAGACCAAATGTCTTTGTGCTTTCCCATGTAGTTATATCATCTTGACCTTTTATTCCTATATGTGCATATATCTTATTAGCAGTTTCATTCATTATAGGATTTATTAGTGTTGCAATTATTCTTATAGATTCACATAAATTATATAAAACTGTATCTAATTCATCTTTTTTAGTTTCATCTTTAGCAAGCACCCAAGGCATAGTCTCATCTATATACTTATTAGTTCTTCTAACTAGTTTCCATACACTCTCTAAGGCTTCATGGAATTGCATCTTATCCATCTCAGCCTCGAAGTTTTCTCTAGTTGATACAGCTTGCCCTTTTAAATCCGCATCAAAATCAGTTGAAGTTTTTGCTGTTGGTATTATACCACTGTTGTATTTTTCAACCATTGCTACAGTTCTGCTTACTAAGTTTCCTAAATCATTTGCTAAATCGTAATTTATTCTTGTTACAAAATTTCTATGAGTATAACTTCCATCTTGACCAAATGCAAACTCTCTTAATAAGAAGTATTTAAGAGTATCTATTCCATATCTTTCTATTATAGGCTCTGGATAAACAACATTACCTTTTGATTTACTCATTTTATCATCAGCAAACAATATCCATCCATGACCAAATACTTGTTTTGGAACTTCTAAACCTAAAGCCATTAAAAGTGCTGGCCATATTATTGTATGGAATCTCACTATTTCTTTACCTACTATTTGAACATTTGCAGGCCAATATTTTTTAAATTCTTCGTCATTATCTGTCATATATCCTAATGCTGTTATATAGTTACATAAAGCATCCACCCATACATAAATTACATGCTTTTCATCAAAAGGAACCTTTATGCCCCAGTCAAAAGTTGTTCTTGTTACACTTAAATCTTCTAACCCTTTATCTAGGAAATTTGCTACCATTTCATTTTTTCTAGCAGCTGGGAAACAGAAACTATCATCTTTAAATAACTCTTTTAATCTATCCTCATATTTAGATAGTCTAAAGAAATAAGATTCTTCTTTTACTAGGTATGTTTCTCTTCCACAATCAGGGCATTTGTTTCCTTCTAATAACTGTGATTCTGTCCAAAAACTCTCACAAGGAGTACAATATCTACCTTCATACTCTCCTTTGTATATATCACCTTGTTCATATAATTTAGTAAATATTCTTTGTATTATATCTGTATGTCTTTTTTCTGTTGTTCTTATAAAATCGTCATAAGATATATCCATCGTATTCCATAATGCTTTTATATCCTTTATCATTCCATCAAGGTATTCTATTTCTGACATTCCTTGTTCTATAGCTTTCTTTTGTATCTTTTCGCCATGTTCATCTGTTCCTGTCAAAAACTTTACATCATATCCACAGAAACGTTTAAATCTAGCTATTGTATCTGCCGCTACTGTTGAGTAAGTATGGCCTATGTGTAATCCTCCACTTGGATAGTATATTGGTGTTGTTACATAAAAACTCGGTTTGCTCATATTATTTACCTCCTAATTTTTTATCGTTCGTAGTCATATAAATATTTCATTTAAAATAATAAAAAATCGCCTCCTATGATTTAACATAGGGGCGAGATTATTCACGGTACCACCCTAATTCATCTATAACAGTTATGTTTCACATGAAATGTAGAACTCAACTTTATAGATATCTTAGCAGACTATAACGTGCCCAACCGTTTTATCCTAGCATGTTTGCTCAGATAAAAAGCTCCAAGACCATCTTCAATAAATCTTTTTACACTAGCTTTCACCTAACCTAGCTCTCTGATAGAAAAAATCTTTATCTACTCTTCTTTTCATAGCTTGTAATTCATATTACAATTTATTTCTATATAATCACTATATTATAAAATTTTTCCCACATTGTCAATAAATTATACAAATATTACATAGCAAATAAAAACAGCTGCTATAACTCCTGCAACATGACTAATCATAGCACATGACAATGTATGTCTAGTATTTTTTATCTTTAAGCTTCCATAATATATTGCCATTGTATAAAAAATAGTCTCAGAAGAACCTACAATTGTAGCACCCATTTTTTCTACTAAAGTCCCTACTCCAACCCTATTTGCAAGTTCACTATACATACCCAAAGCACCGCTTCCAGATAAAGGTTTTACACTTATTAAACCTATTAATTCCTTTGGGATGCTCATCATATTTGCTATTGGTGTAAATAGCCATTCTAACATATCAAGACCTTTTCCAGTTTTAAATATTCCTATGGCTAAAAATATACCTATTATATAAGGTAAAATATCCCATGCAGCCTTTAAACCATCAATTGCTCCTTTTACAAAACTGTCATATACATCTATTTTTTTATATTTACCATAAACTACTATGTACAAAATTATTACTGGTATAAGTAAGTTTGAAAATACTTCCATACATCTACATCTCCTTTATCTATATCTTCTTTGAAAAAGTTTACATGTTATTATTGCTGTTGCTGTAGATATTATGGTTGCAAATAAAGTTGTAAAGATTATTTCACTTGGGTTTTGAGATCCCATGTCCATTCTTAATTTAATTATAGTAAATGGGATTATCTGTATAGATGATATGTTTATTACCATAAACATAATCATATCATTAGTAGCTGTATCTTTTTTGTTGTTTAAAGTCTGAAGCTCACTCATTGCTTTTAAACCAAATGCTGTTGCACCATTCCCAGCACCCAACATGTTCAAGGCAATATTCATAACTATATAAGACATTGCTTTGTGACCTTTGGGAATAGAAGGAAACAATCTTCTCATTATAGGATTTAATTTCTCACCTATTTTTTCAATCAATCCCGACTCTTTTGCAATATTCATTACACCCATCCATAGTGCCATAATACCAGCTAGACTTATTGCAAATTCTATACCTTTTGATGTTTCACTCAATATGACTTTATTTAATTCTCCCATATTTTTAGAAAACAAGCTTCCTATTATTCCTATTGATACCATGTAAAACCATATTTTCCCTATTATAATCAACCTCCTCTTTAAATAATTTTATGATAGTTAGGTAATACTTTATACTTGAAAGTTGTACTATATTATGTTTTAGTATAAGTGTGGGAGTTTTTATAATTTTTAATATTTAATAATAATTAAGGAGAGAAATAATGAGAAATCTAACACTTCTTACTGATTTATATCAGCTTACTATGTTAAATGGCTATTTTGAAAAAAATATTCACGAAGACATTGTTGTATTCGATATGTTTTTTAGAAAAAACGCTTGTGATGGAGGGTATACTATAGTTTGTGGTATTGATCAGGTTGTTGAATACATAGATAACCTTCATTTTTCAGATGAAGATTTGGAGTACTTAAAAAGCTTAAATTTATTTTCTGATAAGTTTTTAAAGTTTTTGAAAGAGTTTAAGTTTACAGGAGATATTTATGCTGTTGAAGAAGGGACTATAATGTTTCCTAATGAGCCATTGATTACTGTTAAAGCACCCTTATATCAAGCTCAACTTATTGAAACAGCATTGTTGACAATAGTCAATTTTCAATCTCTTATTGCTACGAAAGCATCTAGAGTTTGCTTTGCAGCTCAAGGAGACACTGTACTTGAATTTGGATTACGTCGTGCACAAGGTCCAGATGCAGGCATATATGGAGCTAGAGCTGCTGTAATTGGTGGCTGTTCTGGAACTGCAAACGTATTAGCTGGAAAGATGTTTGATGTTCCTATAATTGGTACACATGCTCATAGTTGGGTACAAAAATTTGATACTGAGCTTGAAGCATTCCAAGCATATGCTGATGTTTATCCAGATAAATGCCTACTACTTGTGGATACTTATGATGTATTAAATAGTGGTATACCTAATGCAATAAAAGTCTTCAAAAATATTTCTGAAAAAGGATACAAACCTATGGGTATAAGACTAGATTCTGGAGACTTAGCTTATCTATCTAAAGAAGCAAAGAAACAACTAGATAGTGCTGGTTTTTCTGATATTAGTATAACTGCATCAAATGACCTTGATGAATACACTATAGCATCACTTAAGGCAGAAGGAGCTACTATAAATTCATGGGGAGTAGGTACAAAACTTATTACTTCTTTCGATTCACCTTCTCTTGGAGGAGTTTACAAATTAGCTGCATCTTGTGAAGAAGGTACTCTTGAACCTAAGATAAAAATTTCTGAGAATCCAGAAAAAATAAATAATCCTGGTTACAAGAAAGTTATAAGAATATATAACGAAGACAATAAAGCAGAGGCAGATTTAATTATGTTACATGATGAAATTATAGATGAATCTAAACCTTTAGAAATCTTCCATCCTACTTATACTTGGAAAACAAAGGTCTTTACAAATTACAAAGTTAAAGAGCTACTTAAGCCATTGTACATAAAAGGTGTATGTAAATATAATAAAAAAGCTGTTCTTGAAATAAGAAATCATGTACAATATGAATTAAGTACTATCTGGGAACAATACAAAAGACTTTCAAATCCACACATTTACAAGGTTGATTTATCTAGAGATCTTTGGTATTTAAAAACAAAAATGATAGATTCTAAAAAAGTTTTATAGGCATTAATTATTTTTATTTAAGGGGGACTGTTTATTTATGGATGTTACAGATTACAGAATCATAGAAATTTTACAGGATGATGGGAGAATTTCTATGAAGGACTTAGGAAAAATAGTTGGTTTAACTTCTCCTGCAGTTTCAGAAAGAGTCAAGAGACTAGAAGAATCTGGTGTTATAGAAGGATATAAAGCAATTGTTAATCCAGATTCATTAGGTAGAGTTATAAAAGCATTTATTCACATATCTCTTCCAAGTAATGGATATACAGAATTCATTGAGTCTGCTGGAAAGGACCCTAGAATTGTAGAATGTCACCACATAACAGGTGATGATTGCTTACTTTTAAAAGTTATTGTAAAGGATATGTATGAATTAGAAAACGTGATTGATACTATAAAGAAAATAGGTTCTACCAAGACCTCTGTTATATTATCAACACCGATACAAGCAAAATCAATATTGTAAGATAAATTGAACGTTAATGGTTTATTCACTAATACACCATTAGATATTTCTAATAAAATTTTAAGTTTTGATGTAAAAAAAGTTGTCTTTTCTATTAAAGACAACTTCTTTTAGGTTTTTAAAGTCTGTATATTCTAAATTTAAATCAAATGTCTAAACCTTAAATTATATTAACCAATTTTATGCATTCGTATAATTACTCTTATATAAGTAATTTGTTAGAATGTATTCCATATATGTTTTTAATACTCCGACTTCTTCGTTCTTGCCTAATAGTTTTATAGTAGATACTATATCTGCATATCCAAGTAATATTATACCTATAGTATCTTCATCTACTAAATTAAATACATTAGCTAACTCTTTTTTACTCAAATCATTTTTCTTATATAAAGATAAAAGTATCATATGATATCTTACATATTTACTTATAAGTTTATATGTCTGTGTTGATAACTCTAAATTTGTACCCATATTATTTACTATTTGCGCACCTATTTTTTCATGATTTGTAAAATGAACTCTACCAGTTTCATCTAAAGTTACACTATCTGGCTTTCCTATATCATGTAAAAAGACTCCTAACTTTAGTGTTTGTGACTTATTTATTCCATCATCAATATATAAATTCAAATAATTTGACACATGCTCTCTCAAATGATTTGGAAAAAATTCTTTGTCATTTAGCACTACTTCTAATTCTTTTAATGCATTTATAGAATGTTCAAAACAGTTAACAACATGATATTTACATTCTCCTACAGATTTCATTGCTTTTACTTTAGGGATTACTTTTTCTAGTTCATTCTTTTTGTCCAACTCTATAAACGTTTTATGTGTATCTTTCCTTTTTAAACTCTCTATTATAATTTTTCCTATTTCCATAAAATCACCTCAGATTCAGGTTTTATAAATCCAGAACTTGTTTATAAACAACATCCTTCTTTAATTTCCTATCTTTACAAACTACTTTTATTGCATCTTTTTTGTTCATACCACTTTCAATTAACTTTAAAACATATTCTCTATCTGTAAGAGCATCATAATCTTTTTTTTCTGATTTTTCACCATAAAAACCTTCTACTATTAATACGAACTCTCCTCTTACTTCTTTTTCCTCAAATATTTTTATGACAGTTTCTATATCTTCTCTTATTATCTCTTGATATTTTTTTGTGAGTTCTCTATTTACAGAAATTTTTCTATTTCCAAGAATTTTAAGCATATCTTTTAGTGTATCCTTCAATCTATGTGGTGATTCATAAAAAATTATAGTTCTGCTTTCCTCTTTTATTTCTTCTAGTTGTTCTCTTCTAACTTTTTTATCTCTATCTAAAAAGCCCTCAAAAACAAATTTATGTGTATCCATACCAGAACCAACTAAAGCTGTTACAAATGCTGTTGCTCCTGGTAATACTTCTATCTCTATATTATTTTGTATAGCCTGTCTTATTATCTCTTCTCCTGGGTCAGATATACCAGGCATACCTGCATCACTTATCAAAGCTATGTTTTCTCCATCAATTAATTTATTGATTAAATAATCACCTTTTGAATCTTTATTATGCTCATGATAGCTAGTCAAAGGTTTTGAGATTTCAAAGTGATTTAAAAGCTTTATACTGTGTCTTGTATCTTCTGCCGCAATTAAATCTACTTCTTTTAATATTCTTAAAGTCCTATACGTTATATCCTCTAGATTTCCTATTGGTGTTGGACATATGTACAATTTTCCACTCATCTATAACTCTCCTATATCTTCATTATTATATATTAATTTTAATTCTTCTGTATAATTACCATCTTCTCCATAGACATATAGTGGATCTAATATCTTAAGCTCTGGTCTGCCGTCTTTTACAAATTGAACTAAAACCAAATTAGGTGCTTTTTTAGGTCTTGGATGAACAAACTGAATAACTTTTGGCTCTAATCTGTATTTTCTCCCTAAAGTTATTATATCAACCAATCTTGTTGGTCTATGTATCATGAAAAATTTACCTCTAGGCATAACTAATCTGGATGCTGTCTTTATTACATCCTCTAGATTACACTTTACTTCATGTCTTGATATTGCTTTTTTATCATTTGGATTTTTTATACCATCAATATGCATATATGGAGGATTTGATGTAACTACATGATAGCCATTAACTTCCAAAACTTTGTCTATTGACTTTATATCTTCATTTATAATCTCAACTCTTTCTTCCAAATTATTTAGTTTTATAGAACGAGTTGCCATTTCATATACATCTTCTTGTATTTCTACACCAATAATTTTTTTAGCTTCACTTTTGCCTGCAATTAGAACTGGTATAATTCCTGTACCAGTACCTAAATCAACAACTTTAGCATCTTTTTTTACTTTTGCAAAATTAGCTAATAAAACAGCGTCTATACCAAAACAAAATCCATTCGTATCTTGTATAATTTTAAGACCCTTTAATTGTAAATCGTCGATTCTCTCTGAATCTTTTAATTGTATATCCATATATAACTCTCCTCAAATATTAGTAACTTTAAGCATTAATTGCTTTAAAAAAGGTAGGAGAAGTCCTACCTTAAATTTAATCTTCTAATTTCTTTAACTCCTTTAGTGTAGCTTCATCTAATCCATCATTACCCTTGCATTTACCACCACAGCCCTCACACTTTTTAGGCTCTCTAAGTATTTTTATATCTTCTCTCGTATATATTTTTACTGTTTTATCTTGAAATTCCACTTTGATTTGTTCTAGCAAAGGATTTACCTCTACAACTTTTCCTTTTCCATCATCTGATTGCACCAATGCACCTACAACAGGCATTTTTTCTATTGCTTCACTATATACATCATGCTCATATTTTAAACAACAGAATAGTCTCCCACATATACCAGATATCTTTGTTGGATTTAAAGATAAGCTTTGGTCTTTTGCCATTTTTATTGAAACTGGTTGAAAATCACCTAACCAAGAAGAACAACAAAGCTTTCTACCACAAGGTCCTAGACCTCCTATAGACTTTGCCTCATCTCTAACACCGATTTGTCTAAGCTCTATTCTAGTCTTAAATATAGCAGCTAAATCTTTTACTAATTCTCTAAAATCTATTCTACCCTCTGCTGTAAAGTAAAAAATCAATTTATTTCTATCAAATGTATATTCGCAATCTATTAAAAACATTGTTAATTCATGTTCTTTTATCTTTTGTTGGCATAATTCAAAAGTCTCTTTTGCTTTTTCCTTATTTTCTAAATATATTTTCTTATCTTCTTCTGTAGCTATTCTTATAATTGGCTTTAAAGGAGAAACTAATTCGCTCTCATCCATTTCTTTTGGCCCAACCACTACTTTACCATACTCTAAACCTCTTGCAGTTTCTACAACTACATCCATGTCTTGCTCTATATTAAAATCAACAGGGTCAAAATAATATATTTTCCCCGCACTTTTAAACCTAATTCCTACTATTTTTATCATTTAATCACCTCGTATATATTTAAAGACATAACTTGTATGCTTATATTGAAATTACAATTACTTTTAATTTTAGTCTTTGTACCTTCTATTATATCAATAATTTTGGATAATTGAGAATAACTAATTTTTCCACTCATATTTTGGATAAAAACTAGTTTATCTATATTTATTAACATATCTCTATTTACATTTTCTTTTAATAAGATAATGTCTCTAAAATAGTTTATCATAATATCCAATAAACTTATAATCTGATTTCTGTATTTCTCCATGTTATTTGGTATATTTAGAATCTCTACTATATTTTTATCTAGCATTATTTGGATATATTGTTGTATATCATCCCTCATTACTGAAAACTCAGCTGACTGAGATAAATCTAAAGCATTTTCAATACTTCCTCTTGAAAAAGTAGCCAATATTTGAGCCCTTTCTTCTTCTATACCTTTATTTATTAAATAAGTTTTTAAATCTGCTATTGGTATAGGCGAAAACTTTATTATGTCACATCTAGATTTTATCGTTTCTAATAATGATTCTTTATTATTTGTAACTAAGATTATTATAGCATAACTTGGAGGTTCCTCTAATGTCTTTAAAAGGGCATTTTGAGCTTCTACAGTCATCTTTTCAGCATTATTTATTAGATATATTTTATAGTCCTTATGAGGTCGTACTACTATATCTGATTGTAAATTTCTAATTTGAGCTATTTTTATACTATTTCCATCAGGATTTATAAGTACATAGTCTGGACTATTTTCTAGATTCACATAGTCAAGTAACAATTTTGATAGCTCATCAGCAAATTTCTTTTTTCCTATTCCATCTATTCCTTCAAACATATACGCATTATTAAGTTTATCTTTATTTATAGAATTTACTAAATATTTTTTTGCAAAATCTTGTCCTATAATATTTTCAAAATACATATTTATCTCTCCATAGATTTTATTGAATCAAGAACTATTTCATAAACTTCATTATGTATACTTTCAATACTTCTTAATTTCTTATTTGAAACACAATTTATCTTTTTCCAGTCATATTTATCTGCTATATATAGAGCATTATTATAAGATTTCTCTAAATACTCTATATCACTTTCATGGATATCTTTCTCTTTTTCTCCTGTAATTTTGTTTTTTCTATTCTCCATAAGTTTTTCACTAAACTCAATAGGAACATCTAAAAATACAACACAATCAGGTTGAGGTATTTTAAATAAATTAAATTCATAATCGGCCAACCAGTTAAGATATTCCTCTCTATCATCAATATCCATTTTAGAAGCTTGATGCACCATATTAGAGGTTGTATATCTATCAGCGATAATTATTCCACCTTTATTATAAAATTCCTCCCAATCGGTTTTAAATGATGCATATCTATCTGCTGTAAAAAAAGTTGATGCTATATATGGGTCTACATCTGAAGCATTTTTACCAAAATCCCCTCTTAAATACATTTTTACCAAAGCAGATGACTGAGACTCATAATTGGGATATTCTACCTTCTTAATCATATAGCCTTCTTTTTTTAGTCTTTCATATAATTTTTTTGTTTGAGTTGCCTTTCCACTCGCATCTGAACCACTCTCTATAATTATTAACTTACCTCTCATTTTAATATCCTCCGTCTAAACATTTTACCCATTTTAGTATATTGCTTAAATAAATTTATATAAATATTCTATAGATTCTTTATAGTAATTCTACCTTTTACACATGTTCTAAATCTATTATTTCTATAAAATCTAAAGTTATATCTTTAACCCCACTTATAACCATACCTTTAGAATTACAAAACTTTAAATAATCTATTATTTCTTTACTTATTATTTCTCCAGGGGATATTATATTTACCCCTGGTGGATATGGTACTATAGATTCGCCACATATTTTACCTATGCTGTCATATATTTTAACACTTTTTTTGATTTTATAAAATGCTTCTCTAGGTGTTAATATTTTCTTTGGAATATCAACAGGGTATTTTATATTGTCTAGTTTTGTAGATTTAAACTCTTTTACTGTAATATCATTTAACGCTGTTTCTAAACTAATGAAATCCTGAGTACTATTTCCTATTGTACAGATTAATAGAACACCATAATAATTAGACAACTCTACCTGTATATTATATTTTTTTCTTAAAATATTCTCCAGTTCATATCCTGTTAATCCTATACTTTTAGCAGATATAAATACTTTTGTTTTATCATTTGTACTATATATTTCAATATTTTTATTAACATTATTTTTGAAAATTCCGATATTATTTAAAAGCTCTTCCATTAATTCTTTGCCTTTGTTTTTATAGATGTCTGCTGCTAATTCTAGTGAAGACAATAATAAATAGGAAGGACTTGAAGACTCAGTAATTCTTAGCATATTTGAAATTTTATCTAAGTCAACTCTCTCTCCCTTTACATGTATCATTGATGATTGAGTAAAGGATGGAAGTGTTTTATGAGTACTTTGTATAACTATATCTGCAGCTTGCTCAAGAGCTGTCTTAGGGAGTCTCTCACTAAGTCCTAAATGTGCACCATGTGCTTCATCTACTATTACTACAATATTTTTGCTATGTGCGTAATTACAGATATATTCTAAATCATATGTCATTCCATAGTATGTAGGATATGTAAGCAATATTGCTTTTGCATCTAAATTTTTATCTATTATATCAATTACATTTATTACATTCACACCTTTTAAAATATTAGTATCTTTGCTTATCTCGCAAGGAATATATTCTATATCTACATCGCCCAAAATACATCCATTTATAACCGATTGGTGACAGTCTCTATTTACAATTATTTTACTTTTAGGATTACATACTGACATTATTGCAGATTGGATTCCACAACTGCTCCCATTTACTAAATAATATGTATAATCACTTTTAAATATTTTTGCAGTATTTTCTTGAGAAGCTTTTATAATTCCTTCTGGAGAATGTAAATTATCTGTTCCTATTATTTCAGTTGTATCCATTTTATACAAATTTTCTAATACATTTATATATCCTAATTTTTCATAAATTTTTCCCTTTTTGTGTCCAGGCATATGAAAAGATATTATTTCTTTATTTACAATTTCATTTAGTTCATTAATTATAAACATAGATTACTCCTTTTTCTCTATTGTTACTACTTATTTGAAAACTTTGATTCCTATCTATTTTACCATTAAAAAAGATACAAATTAATCTTTTTATAAAATAAAACACCTCATTCTAAGTATTTAGAATGAGGTGTTTAATATAAAAAAGTATAAATCAAATTATTCCCTGTCATCAGACATTAAACTTGGTATTAAATACAATCCAGCTAGACCTACAACAAAGTATATTATTCTACTTATCATTTCATATGTTCCGCCAAAAATGCTACCTATTAAATCTGTTCCTAGGATACCAATTGCTCCCCAGTTAAGTGCACCGATTATAGCTAAAACTAAAGCAACTTTTTTCATTTATATCACTCCTTGAGAATTAAATTTTTATGATAATCCATAATTCCTGTGCTTAGTTTTCCCAAAATGAAAAAAGAAATACCTAATTTTTTTATTTTTTTAACAAAAAATAAAAAAAGACTACGTGGCTACGTCCTACTCTCCCAGGCAGTTTCCCACCAAGTACCATCAGCGCTAGAGAGCTTAACTTCTGTGTTCGGAATGGAAACAGGTGTATCCTCTCTGCTATTGTAACCACATAATCTTTATGCTTAATAATAATATTAAGTTTTTGAAACTAGTAAAACTAGCTTCTTTAGAGTTAGCACTCTAAAAACTACATATATATTTTAATCAATGAACATCAAATAAATATTGGTCAAGTCCTCGACCTATTAGTATCGATAAGCTAAATACATTGCTGCACTTACACCTTCGACCTATCAACCAGATAGTCTTTCTGGGGTCTTACCCTTGCGGTGGGAAATCTTATCTTGAAGTTGGCTTCGCGCTTAGATGCTTTCAGCGCTTATCCATTCCGTACATAGCTACCCAGCCATGCCCTTGGCAGAACAACTGGTACACCAGAGGTACGTCCATCCCGGTCCTCTCGTACTAAGGACAGGTCTTCTCAAATTTCCTACGCCTGCGACGGATAGGGACCGAACTGTCTCACGACGTTCTGAACCCAGCTCGCGTACCACTTTAATGGGCGAACAGCCCAACCCTTGGGACCTACTACAGCCCCAGGATGTGATGAGCCGACATCGAGGTGCCAAACCTCCCCGTCGATGTGGACTCTTGGGGGAGATAAGCCTGTTATCCCCAGGGTAGCTTTTATCCGTTGAGCGATGGCCCTTCCACGCAGAACCACCGGATCACTAAGTCCGATTTTCATCCTTGCTCGACCTGTATGTCTTGCAATCAAGCTCTCTTTTGCCTTTACACTCTACGTACGATTTCCGACCGTACTGAGAGAACCTTTGAGCGCCTCCGTTACCTTTTGGGAGGCGACCGCCCCAGTCAAACTGCCCACCTGACAGTGTCCCAAGACCAGATTCATGGCCTATGGTTAGAGTCCCAGTACTACAAGGGTGGTATCCCAAGGATGGCTCCGCCAAAACTGGCGTCCTGGTTTCAAAGCCTCCCACCTATCCTGTACATGTAGTACCAAGACCCAATGTCAAGCTACAGTAAAGCTCCATGGGGTCTTTCCGTCCTGTCGCAGGTATCCGGCATCTTCACCGGAATTACAATTTCACCGAGTCTGTTGTTGAGACAGTGCCCAAATCGTTACGCCTTTCGTGCGGGTCGGAACTTACCCGACAAGGAATTTCGCTACCTTAGGACCGTTATAGTTACGGCCGCCGTTTACTGGGGCTTAAGTTCACTGCTTCGATTGCTCTAACAGATCCCCTTAACCTTCCAGCACCGGGCAGGCGTCAGCTCCTATACATCGTCTTGCGACTTAGCAGAAACCTATGTTTTTGGTAAACAGTCGCTTGGGCCTATTCTCTGCGGCCACCGGATGGTGGCACCCCTTATCCCTAAGTTACGGGGTCATTTTGCCGAGTTCCTTAACAACAGTTCTCTCGCGGGCCTTAGGATACTCTCCTCACCCACCTGTGTCGGTTTGCGGTACGGGTACCTTTAACCTCGATAGAGACTTTTCTTGACAGTGTGAAATCAGCTACTTCGCTACTAAATTTCGCTCCCCATCACATCCCAGCATTATCAAAGCGGATTTACCTACTCTGACTGCCTCAATGCTTGGGCACACATAACCAACAGTGTGCTTAGCTTATCCTACTGTGTCATCCCATCTCTCAAACGGTTATCGGTAGTACAGGAATATCAACCTGTTGTCCATCACCTACGCCTTTCGGCCTCAGCTTAGGTCCCGACTAACCCAGGGCGGACGAACCTTCCCCTGGAAACCTTGGGTTTACGGCCTGTGGGATTCTCACCCACATCTCGCTACTCATGCCAACATTCTCACTCCCATACTGTCCACATGTCCTTACGGTCATGCTTCAACCCGTATGGGAAGCTCCCCTACCCATCATTACTGATGCCGTAGCTTCGGTAGTAAGTTTTAGCCCCGGAAATCTTCGGCGCAGGATCACTCGACCAGTGAGCTATTACGCACTCTTTGAATGAGTGGCTGCTTCTAAGCCAACATCCTGGTTGTCTGTGCAATCCCACATCCTTTACCACTTAACTTACATTTAGGGACCTTAGCTGACGATCTGGGCTGTTGCCCTTTCGACTATGAATCTTATCACCCACAGTCTGACTCCCAAGTATAAGATGACGGCATTCGGAGTTTGATAGTCTTCGGTAGGTGCAATACCCCCTAGGACATTCAGTGCTCTACCTCCGTATCTCTCACCTTGAGGCTAGCCCTAAAGCTATTTCGGGGAGAACCAGCTATCTCCGGGCTCGATTGGAATTTCACCGCTACCCACAAGTCATCCCCGAGCTTTTCAACGCTCGTGGGTTCGGACCTCCACGAAATTTTACTTTCGCTTCATCCTGCTCATGGGTAGGTCGCCCGGTTTCGGGTCTACGTCAAGTAACTGAACGCTCAGTTAAAACTCGCTTTCGCTACGGCTCCACACCTTAAGTGCTTAACCTTGCTACTTAACGTAACTCGTTGGCCCGTTCTACAAAAAGTACGCGGTCACACAAGAAATGTGCTTCCACAGCTTGTAAGTGCAGGGTTTCAGGTTCTATTTCACTCCCCTCCCGGGGTTCTTTTCACCTTTCCCTCACGGTACTATACGCTATCGGTCACTAGGTAGTATTTAGCCTTGGAGGGTGGTCCCTCCTGCTTCCCACAGGGTTTCACGTGTCCCGTGGTACTCTGGATCATATCTGAAGTCTTCTCGTTTAACATACAGGACTATTACCTTCTGTGGTGGGTCTTTCCAAACCTCTTCAATTACGATACCTCTTCGTTTATGATATGTCCGCAACCCCAATAAAGAAAACTTTATTGGTTTGGGCTATTCCGCGTTCGCTCGCCGCTACTTACGGAATCGAATTTCTTTCTCTTCCTTCAGGTACTTAGATGTTTCAGTTCCCTGAGTTCCCCTCATTAAGCTATGTATTCACTTAATGATACTTAGACATTACTCTAAGTGAGTTTCCTCATTCGGAAATCTTCGGATCAAAGTTTACGTGCAACTCCCCGAAGCTTATCGCAGCTTATCGCGTCCTTCATCGGCTCCTAGTGCCAAGGCATCCGCCCTGCACCCTTAATAACTTGACCAGTTAAAAAGGTTTGATAGATTAGAAGCTATCAACTTCGATAATTTTAAAAAGTTATCAGCTTTATATATTACAAATTAGATGTCATATCACTAAATATATATGCAGTTTTTAAGGTGCTAACGCACGTCGCCAACAAACAAACTTCACATGCGTTCAGTTTATTCTGTTGCTTAAGGTGCTAACGCACATCGTCAACGGATAAATCCCGTTGCTTAAAGTGCTAATTGAGTATTCGTAAAAACGAACCCTCAAAATTAAACAGTAGGCAATTCTCCTTAGAAAGGAGGTGATCCAGCCGCACCTTCCGATACGGCTACCTTGTTACGACTTCACCCCAGTTATTGATTCCACCTTCGACGACTTCTTCCAAAAGGTTAGATAATCGGCTTCGGGCGTCTCCAACTCCCGTGGTGTGACGGGCGGTGTGTACAAGACCCGGGAACGCATTCACCGCAGCATTCTGATCTGCGATTACTAGTAACTCCAGCTTCATGTAGGCGAGTTTCAGCCTACAATCCGAACTGAGAGTAGCTTTAAGGGATTAGCTCCACCTTACGGCTTGGCAACCCTCTGTACTACCCATTGTAGCACGTGTGTAGCCCTAAGCATAAGGGGCATGATGATTTGACGTCATCCCCACCTTCCTCCAGGTTATCCCTGGCAGTCTCTCTAGAGTGCCCAACTTAATGATGGCAACTAAAGACAAGGGTTGCGCTCGTTGCGGGACTTAACCCAACATCTCACGACACGAGCTGACGACAACCATGCACCACCTGTCACCAATGTCCCCGAAGGGAACTCTCCGATTAAGGAGATGTCATTGGGATGTCAAGCTTAGGTAAGGTTCTTCGCGTTGCTTCGAATTAAACCACATGCTCCGCTACTTGTGCGGGTCCCCGTCAATTCCTTTGAGTTTCACTCTTGCGAGCGTACTTCCCAGGCGGAGTACTTAATGCGTTAGCTGCGGCACCGAGGGGGGTAACCCCCGACACCTAGTACTCATCGTTTACAGCGTGGACTACCAGGGTATCTAATCCTGTTTGCTCCCCACGCTTTCGTGCCTCAGCGTCAGTTACAGTCCAGAGAGCCGCCTTCGCAACTGGTGTTCCTCCTAATATCTACGCATTTCACCGCTACACTAGGAATTCCACTCTCCTCTCCTGCACTCAAGTCTCCCAGTTTCAAGAGCTTACTACGGTTGAGCCGTAGCCTTTCACTCCTGACTTGAAAGACCGCCTACGCACCCTTTACGCCCAGTAAATCCGGATAACGCTAGCCCCCTACGTATTACCGCGGCTGCTGGCACGTAGTTAGCCGGGGCTTCCTCCTCAAGTACCGTCATTATCTTCCTTGAGGACAGAGTTTTACGACCCGAAGGCCTTCATCACTCACGCGGCGTTGCTGCATCAGGCTTTCGCCCATTGTGCAATATTCCCCACTGCTGCCTCCCGTAGGAGTTTGGACCGTGTCTCAGTTCCAATGTGGCCGATCACCCTCTCAGGTCGGCTACTGATCGTCGCCTTGGTAAGCCGTTACCTTACCAACTAGCTAATCAGACGCGGGTCCATCCTGTACTGGCTCACCTTTGATATTCAAGAGATGCCTCTCAAATATGTTATCCCGTATTAGCATACCTTTCGGTATGTTATCCGTGTGTACAGGGTAGGTTACCCACGCGTTACTCACCCGTCCGCCGCTCTTTACCGAAGTAAATCGCTCAACTTGCATGTGTTAGGCACGCCGCCAGCGTTCATCCTGAGCCAGGATCAAACTCTCAAATAAAAGTTTATCAGGCTCAGATACTATTGTTATCAAAATATCTGGCTTTATGGTTTGTTTCTTGTTTTTATAAATTAACCTACTGTTTAATTTTCAAAGTTCATTTTTTGTGTTTGTCTTTTTCATGTTTGCCCTTTTCTTAAGGACAAGTAATACTATATCACCTTAAAAATAATTCGTCAATACTTTTTTTGTTTTTTATTTTTAAAAAGGTTATAACTCTTTGTTTTTTTTAATGCATTTAACTAAAACTAACAGATATAACCCTTGATATTACAAGTAACACATGCATATACAGTTTTTCCTATTTTGCAATTTTATTTTCATAAGAATATGAGTTAGCTCTGACTCTATCTGCCCAAACATTTATACTCTTAACTTTATTAACCTTAGTTGTACTTTCAAATATATCCATTGCATCCTTACAAAAATATACCATAACATCAAGAACTAAAAATCCAATACAAACTAAACATAAAAAATCAATTACTTGAAACATCACACATTCCCCCAATAATTTTTTATATATAGTATTCTCAAAAATTATTCCTTTTTCCTTCCCCAAAATTACTTTCAATATTTTCATAATAAATTACTTTCAATCATATTTTCTAAATATAAAGTTTCAATCAACAAAAACTAATATCAATTTGTAACGTTTGTTGGTAATTTATAAATTAAATACATGAAAAGTTTTTTAGAATATATAAAAAGCATTCTACATTGACATTTTAAATAAAATAAAGCTATTTATTGATAATTTAATAGCTCTATTATATTTAAAACTTAGTAGAATGCTCGTATTTTTTATTCTTCTTCTTCTTTATTTTGATTATTATCAATAGGTTTCATAGTTGGGAATAATAATACGTCTCTTATAGATGGAGAATTAGTTAATAGCATAATAACTCTATCTATGCCTATTCCTAGTCCACCTGTAGGAGGTAAACCTACTTCTAATGCTTTTAAGAAGTCATCATCCATTTCAAAAGCTTCATCATCACCTAATTCTCTTTTTCTCAATTGGTCCATAAATCTTCCTTTTTGGTCAATTGGGTCATTAAGCTCAGAAAATGCATTAGCTAACTCCCACTTATTAGCAAAAGCTTCAAATCTATCAGTTCTTCTTGGGTCTTCAGCGTTTCTCTTAGATAATGGAGATACTTCAACTGGGTGATGTGTTATAAATGTTGGTTGGATTAATTTATCTTCTCCAAACTCTTCAAAGAAAGCATTTATTACTTCCCCTCTTCTCATTCCAGGTTTTATTTCTATTCCTTTTTCTCTAGCAACTTCTAATGCTTCTTCATCAGTATTTATTGTAGAAAAATCTACACCAGAATATTCCTTTACACAATCTTCCATAGTCATTCTCTTCCAAGGAGGTGTAAAGTTTATTTCTGTTCCTTGATAGTTGATTATCATACTTCCTGTAGCAACTTCAGCCATATGTGCAACAACATTTTCTGTTATCTCCATCATATCAGTGTAGTCTGCATATGCTTGATATAGTTCTATAGCTGTATATTCAGGATTATGTTTCAAATCCATTCCTTCATTTCTAAACATTCTTCCCATTTCATAAACTTTATCAAATCCACCAACAATAAGTCTCTTTAAGTATAATTCGTTTGCTATTCTTAAATACATTGGTATATGTAAAGTGTTATGGTTAGTTATAAAAGGTCTAGCATTTGCTCCACCAGCTATAGTATTTAATATTGGAGTTTCAACTTCTAAAAATCCTCTGTCATCTAAATATGCTCTCAATGCTTTTAATGCTTTCGTTCTAATTAAAAAGGCATTTTTTACTTCTGGATTTACTATTAAATCAACATATCTTTGTCTATATCTTAGTTCTTGATCTTTTAATCCATGATATTTTTCTGGTAAAACTTGTAAAGATTTGCATAGTAATACTACAGATTTAGCCTTTACAGATATTTCTCCCTTTTTAGTTCTAAATATTTCCCCTTCAATACCAACTATATCTCCAATATCATATGTTGAAAATACACTATATTCTTCTTCCCCTATAGCATCTAGTCTTACATAAGATTGAATTCTTCCTTCTTGGTCTTGAATATCTATAAAACCAGCTTTACCTTGTATTCTCTTGCTCATTATACGTCCTGCTACTTTTGTAGTTTGACCTTCAAGAGCTTCAAAGTTATCTTTTATTTCCATAGAATAATGAGTTCTATCATATCTACTTTCTTTAAAAGGGTCTCTACCTGACTCTTGTAATTTTTTTAGTTTATCTCTTCTTACTTGAAGTACTTCACTAAGGTCTTCTTGAATTTGTGCTTCTTCATTACTTTGTTGATTATTTTTCATTTTTTTCCTCCAGATTATCTTCTTATTTCTAATATTTCAAACTTAGCAACTCCATCAGGAACTTGCACTTCTACAACCTCTTTGGCAGCTCTTCCTAAAAGCGCTTTTCCTACAGGAGATTCGTTTGATATTTTACCATCATATGGGTCTGCTTCTGTTGAACCAACTATAGTATATTCAACATCTTCATCAAATTCTAAATCTTTAACTTTAACTATTGAACCTATTGTAACAACATTAAGGTCTATTTTGCTTTCATCTATGATAACAGCTTTTCTAACCATATTTTCTAATTTTAAGATTCTTTCTTCAACTTGTGCCTGTTCCTTTTTAGCTTCATCGTACTCAGCATTTTCAGATAAGTCACCAAAAGATATAGCAACCTTGATTCTCTCTGCAACTTCTTTTCTCTTTACAACCTTTAAATTCTCTAATTCTTCTTCTAATTTATTGTATCCCTCTTGTGTCAATAAAAACTCTTTATTCTCTTCCATTATAAATACAACTCCTTCACAAATTTCTTAGGAATTTTCCTAATTATATTTTAAAATTTTTATAATCTATTTTTAATTTATGCGCTATATTATAAGTCACTATTATTTTTATGTCAAGGAGTCTTCCATATAGTACTCCAATTTCGACACAACTTCTTGATAGTCTTCTATTTTATTAATTTCATCTCTTAGTCTTGCAGAGTTTCTAAGACCTTTTAAATACCAAGCGATGTGTTTTCTCATTTCCCTTACAGCCACATACTCTCCATGTTCTTCTACTGCAAGCTTTAAATGTTTGATGGCAGTACTTATTTTTTCGTTAAGAGTTGGCTCTGGTAAAATCTCGCCTGTATTCATATAATGGCTTATTCTTTTAAATATCCATGGGTTACCCTGAGCACCCCTACCTATCATTATAGCATCACAACCTGTTTTGTCTAACATATTTATTGAATCTTCTATTGTAAATACATCACCATTTCCTATAACAGGTATATTTAAATTTTTCTTAATATCTGTAATTATATCCCAATCTGCTTTACCTGTATAATATTGTTCTCTTGTTCTTCCATGTATTGCTAAAGCACTTATTCCACAAGCTTCTGCTATCTTTGCTATCTCAACAGCATTTACACTATCGTCATCCCATCCCTTTCTTATTTTTAAAGTAACTGGTTTATTTGAATTCTTCACTACTGCCTTTAATACCTGCTCTGCAAGTTTAGGATTTTTCATAAGTGCTGAACCATCCCCATTTTTAACTACTTTTGGAGCTGGACATCCCATATTTATATCGAGGATTTCATTTGGATATTCATTCATTATTTCTGCTGCTCTTCCCATAAAATCTGGTTCAGAACCAAATATCTGAACAGCTACAGGATGTTCTTCTTTTTCTATCTTAAGCATTTTTTTAGTATTTTCATCATCATAGCAAAGTGCCTTACCATTTATCATTTCTGTATATAAAAGTCCACATTCTTGTTCTTTACAAATTAATCTAAATGGAAGGTCTGTTACACCTGCCATAGGTGATAGAAAAACTTTATTTTTTAATTCTAAATTTCCTACTTTCATCGTTTTTCTCCTATTTTTTCCTTTGTTTTTTTGATTTTACTTCTAAACCTGTACTGCCTCATTATAATATACCACATAACACTAAAAAACTATCATAAAAAGGGAATTGGATATATAATCCAATTCCCTGTATTAATTATTCTTGGTTTTTTTCATATATTATTCTCAATCCTTCTAGCGTTAAAAAACCATCTACATAATCTATACTTTTTGTTTCTGAAGCAATTAGTTTAGCTAGTCCACCTGTGGCTATAACCTTAACATCATCACGATTTAATTCTTTTTTCATCATATCTATTATTTTATCAACTAAACCTACATATCCATAAATTATGCCAGATTGCATAGCCGATACAGTGCTTTTACAAATAGTCATACCTGGTTTTGCTAATTCTACTCTAGGTAATTTAGATGCACTTTGGAATAATGCCTCACTAGATATTTTTATTCCTGGTGCTATTGTACCTCCTAAGTATTCACCTTTTTCAGAAATAGCACAAAATGTAGTTGCTGTTCCAAAATCTACAAGTATACTTGGTGCTCCATATTTTTCTATGCCTGCTACAGCATTAACTATCCTGTCTGCTCCAACTTGTTTTGGATTATCATATTTTATATTTAGACCTGTTTTTATGCCTGGACCTACTATCAATGGATGCTTTTTACAGTATTTTATACAAAAATTTTCAAGAGAATGCATAACATTTGGAACTACAGACGATATTATTACATCATCAATAGCATTTATATCCACATCATCATACTTAAATAAGCTACTTATTAGAATTCCATATTCATCAGATGTTTTTTCCTTATCTGTTTTAATTCTCCAATAATTAACTAACTTGTCACCTTTATATATACCTAAAACCATATTAGTATTTCCAACATCAAATACTAGAAGCATATGTCATTAACCTTCTTTCTATTTTTTGCTTTTCTTAAGTACAGCAGCAACGGCAGCTACTACTAAAGCTCCTACTATTGCTTCTGGTACTCCATTTGCTGCGGCAAGAGCCATTATAACCTTTCCTGCTGAACCATTTTGACCCATCGCTTGAAGATACTTGTCAGCATATAAGACATATATCATTCCTAAAACTCCAGCTGTATTTAACAAAGAACCTACAGCTCCTGTAATTAATCCAGATATGTATACCTTATTTGTAGCTTTGAGTATTAGTTGATATACATAGTAAGCCAATATACCTATCATAACTCTTGGCAATATTGAAACTAGTGGATTTATAAAAACAAAAGATGTTACTGTTGGGTTTATTATAGCATTTAAAAGACTTGATACTCCAAATATGAAGCCTATTGCTGCCCCAACTATTGGTCCTTCCATAATAGCTCCAATAATAACTGGTATATGCATTATAGTTGCTTTTGTAGGTCCAACTGGAATAAATCCCAATGGAGTCATAGATAGCATAATAGAAATAGCTGATAGTACTCCTATTATAGTCATCTTTCTTACATTTACTTTTCTTACTGATGCACTTGTGTTCATCATAAAAAATACACCTCCGTTCCAGCTCACTAACGATGCCGGACTACTTAATTTTTTGATTTTTCTTACTTTTGTTTCTTATCATTATGAGTCAGGCTACTACTTTCAGGATGCCCGCTCTAACAAGAATAATTTTATCAAGATGAGTTGCCATTGTCAACAATTTGACAAGAAAAATATGCTAATTTCATCATATTTCTTATTTTTTTACTATGTCTTTATATGCGATTATATTTTCTACACTATCAGCTTTTTTTACTGCATTTATTATACTTTTTTCCACAGCCTCTACAGCCAATGAACCCAATAATGTTATATCTGCTTCTATTTCACCTTTTGACATTGTGAATATTGTATCTCCATCATGAGGTGTATGAATAGGAAAAATAGCTTTTGCATAACCATCATGACCCATTTGAGATATTTTTTTACATTCAGCTTTAGTTAACTTAGCATTTGTAGCTATAACTCCAATTGTAGTATTATCTATGCTAAATCCACCTTTACTTGCACCTTGTTTCATCAATTTGTATGTATCAATTGTTTCTGTTTTTTTATCATTTAAAGCACCTGCTATAACCTTACCATCCTCATAAACATCTCCAAGAGCATTTACAGCAATCAATGCAGATACAATCAAGCCACTATCAAGTTTTATAGAATAACTTCCTATTCCACCTTTCATAGCATATTCTTGCCCTCTTATCTTTCCAACAGTAGCTCCACATCCTGCTCCATAATTCCCCTGATTTAAAACAGCTGTATTTGCTACTTCACAAGCTTTATAACCCATTTGTATATCTGGTCTACACTTAAAATCTCCTACTCCTAAATCAAATAAAACCGCTCCCACAACTATAGGAACCTTGCCAACTCCAACATCAAAACCAATTCCTTTTTCTTCTAAGTACTTACTTACTCCACAAGTAGATTCAAGACCATATGCAGAACCTCCTGCTAAAACTACAGCATGAACTTTTTGAACCATATTCACAGGGTCTAATAAATCGGTTTCTCTAGTTCCTGGAGCTGAACCCCTTACATCAACACCACAAGTTGCACCATCTTCACAAATCACTACTGTACATCCAGTCAGACCGCTTCTATCCTCAACTTGCCCAACTTTTAGACCTTCTATATCCAAAATATTATCATACATATCCCTTTTCTCCTCTTATAGAAACTTCACCTGAAACAATTTCTTTTACACTTCCATCACTACTTTGAACCACTAGGTTACCTTCTTCATTTATATCTAAACATTTAACTAATTCTTTATCATTTCCTTTTAGTACATATATATTCTTATCTATAATGGCAGAATAATCTCTACATATTTTTAAAGTCTCTTCTTTTGAATTATTTACAGTATAATCTAAATATAACTTTTCAAATTCAGCCAATACATTTCTAACAATATCTACTCTAGGCAATTTGTATCCTTCTTTATACAATGAGGTAGCTTTCTCAGCTATTTCTGGCTCAAAGTCCATTATTTTAACATTTATTCCAATACCAAGAACAACATAATTTGTTCTTTCAATCTCAGCAGACAATTCTGTTAGTATACCACATATTTTTTTCCCATTTAAAATAACATCATTTGGCCATTTTATTAAAGTCTTTGCCCCTAAATTATTTAAAGCTTGTGTTACACTTGCTCCTGCTATTAAAGTTATAAATGGCGCTTTAAATGGTTCCATATCTGGTTTTAAAATAATACTCATCCAAATCCCTTCATGAGGTTTGGAATCCCAGGTTCTTCCTAATCGTCCTTTTCCCATATCTTGATGTTCACTTAAAATAACAGTTCCATCTATACTATTCACAGCCACTCTTTTTGCGTATTCATTGGTTGAATCTACAGTATCAAGATGTTCAATATTCTTACCAATAAACTCTGTATCTAATTTATGGTAAATGTTCTGTGGACTTAATAAGTCAGTTGGGTTTTCTGTTAGTCTATAACCTTTTTTATTTACAGATTCTATATTATATCCCTCTTCTTTCAGAGCTTTCATATGTTTCCATATAGCTGCACGTGATACACCTAATTGCTTTGACAACTCTTCACCCGAAATAAACTCAGATTTATTATTTAATATAATTTCTATTATCTTCTCTCGCATACTTCACCTCTAATATGACATGATTTCATGACTTATTTTCTTCTAATAAGTAATTATACATTATTAGTATATTTTTAATACTACTAATTTTAAATTTCCTTTTTAATATATTATCACAAGTAAACTTATATACCCATACCATTGATTTCCATAATTTAATATTCTACCTAATCTTTGATAAAACCACAAAAAAAACTGAAAGTATTAATTAAATTGATATATGCAAATATACTTTGTTTATCAACTTAATATTATACTTTCAGTCTTAATATTTAATCCTCAACAGATAATACTCTTAAAATAATCAATATTTTAAAATTATTTATCTTCATCAGATTTATTTTCTTGATTTTTATTTATATCAACAACATTGTTTCTTTCTTCTCTATCTTTTTCTAGATTTATAGTTAATTGCTCTTCAGTTTCTTTAGGAGAATTTTCTTCTGTAATTGCATTTTCAATATCATTTAATGGTAATTCTTTATTAAATGCTTTTATAAATTGATCTGCATCTAAAGTTTCATAGATAAGTAAGGCTTGTGCTACATACTCTAGTCTATCCATGTTTTCTTGCAATATACTTCTTGTCTTATCATATGAACCATCAACTATACGTTTTGTTTCTTGGTCTATTTCAAAGGCAACTTCTTCAGAATAATTTCTCTTACTTGAAAAACTATTACCTAAAAATACTTCATCATCACTGTCAAATGACATTGGACCAAGTTTAGAACTCATTCCATATTTTGTTACCATACTTCTTGCAGTAGCTGTAACTCTTTCTAAGTCGTTTGATGCTCCTGTAGATACATCTTTTAGCACTAACTCTTCTGCTACTCTACCTCCAAGTAAAACTACTATGTTTTCTTTCATCTCATTTTTAGTAGCATAGAATTTATCTTCAACAGGAAGTTGCATTGTAAATCCTCCTGCTCTTCCTCTTGGTACTATTGTAACTTGATGAACAGGACTCACTTCCTCAAGTATATGAGCACAAACTGCATGCCCTCCTTCATGATATGCTGTAAGTCTTCTTTCTTTTTCACTTATTACTCTTGATTTCTTAGCTACACCTGCTATAACCTTTGTTATAGCTTCTTCTATAGTTTCCATCTTAATTTTCTTTTCTCTTTTTCTAGCTGTTAGTATTGCAGCTTCATTCATTAAGTTTTCTATATCAGCAGGAGTAAATCCTGGTGTTCTTCTAGCTAATACATCCATTTTAACATCATCACTTAGTGGTTTATTTCTAGAGTGAACTTTAAATATAGCTTCTCTACCTTTTACATCTGGTGTACCAACAACTACTTGTCTGTCAAATCTTCCTGGTCTAAGTAAAGCTGGGTCAAGTATATCTGGTCTATTTGTTGCGGCCATGATTATTATACCTTGGTTTACTCCAAATCCATCCATTTCAACTAGAAGTTGATTAAGAGTTTGCTCTCTTTCATCATGACCTCCGCCAAGACCTGCTCCTCTTTTTCTACCAACTGCATCGATTTCGTCTATAAATATTATAGCTGGAGCACTTTTTTTAGCTTGCTCAAATAAGTCTCTTACTCTTGAAGCCCCAACCCCAACAAACATCTCAACGAAATCAGAACCACTTATACTGAAAAATGGCACTCCTGCTTCTCCAGCAACTGCTCTTGATAGATATGTTTTACCAGTTCCAGGAGGTCCTACCATAAGCATTCCTTTTGGTATCCTTGCCCCTAATTCAATATATTTCTTAGGATTCTTCAAGAAGTCTACTACTTCTTGTAAATCTTCTTTTTCTTCATCCAGCCCAGCTACATCTTTAAACGTAACTCTAGTCTTTTCATCATCCTTATGAACCTTAGCCTTTGACTTACCAAAGCTCATAACCTTTCCGCCTCCACCTTGAGACTGATTCATAAATACAAACCAAAGAATTACCATAAAGAATATTAACAGTAATGTAGGTAGCATCTCAACAAACCAAGGTGTAGATGGTTTAGCTTCACCACCAAATGTTAATTTTCCAGCCTTAGCTTGATCTAACACTTCATCTGCAAGTTTATCTCCCATTATTTCTGTTGGAACATATGATTTAAACTTTGTATTTGTATCTTTTATAGTACCTTCTACAGAAGTTTGATTTACAAAGTACAATCTTGATATATTCTCATCTGTTAATTCCCTATATACTTGGGAAAATTTTAAATCTTTTATTTTTTCTGTAGGCTTACCTGAGAATTGAACTATACCTACTATAATTATAAAAACAAGTAGATAAAAACCTGCCCCTTTTAGCAACTTATTCAATATAGAAGCCCTCCTTTCATACATTGCTTTGCCCTATAATTTGTTAAAATTAATTTTTAATACTTCTTTTGTGCTTTCATCAATTTTATAATTCTCACTGATTTTATAATCTCCAACACATATTATTCCTTCACTATCTGTGATTATAGGAATCTTACATCTTTCTTCTCTTGGGATTTTTAAATCTATGAATAAATCCTTCACTTTTTTACTTCCCACAGCAAGTTTTATCTTATCACCTTGCCTTCTGCTCCTTATTACTATACCCCCTTTTACCTTATTAAAATCAAACCCTTTAGATGAATTGTCTAATTTCATACTCTTATACCTATCTATACTCATTACTTGGGTCTCAATAATTTGTTTTAATTCTTTTATTTTTATAAACCCATTACTAGGTATATTGTAATAAAATTCAATTTCCTCAGTAACAATTTCCTCATTGGTTAATATTATACTGTCTTTTTTTCTATAAACAAATATATTTCTCGGAAGAGTTATCATTTTATTTACTTTTGAATCACTTTCTAAAGACATTATGTCCTCTATATGTCTTTGATCAACAAAATTAGTATCTCCTAGTATATGTTTTATAGAATTTCTAAGAACCCTAACTTTGATGGCATCATGTAAGCAAACAAAATCTTCTAAATTTATCTCTACAAAGCTCTTTTCTTTTATATTTGAAACTTCTTTAAATTTAGCTTCTGCCTCTTTCTCAATATAATCGTTATCACTTTTTAAGCTATTGCTCATCCTCACTATAGATTCTATTACATTTGAATTAAAATTATCCTTCATATATGGTAAAAGGTCTAACCTTATTTTATTTCTAGTGTATATGTTTTCTAAATTTGTTTTATCTATTCTAGGATTTAAATTATAAGCTTTACAATATTCCTCTATATCTATTCTCTCTACATCCAAGATTGGTCTAATTATACAGTTATCTCTAATATAATCAATTCCTTTTAACCCTTTAAGACCTGTTCCTCTCATGATACGCATCATGACAGTCTCAGCTTGGTCATTGAGATTATGACCTATAGCTATTTTGTTAGCTTTAATCTTATCCTTAATTTCATAAAACATTTCATATCTTAGCTTCCTTGCTCCTTCTTCTAATGATAACCCCTCATTTTCACAATATTTTGGTACATTAATAGACTTTACAAAGAATACAATTCCCATATCCTCACAAAGCTTAGATACATATAATGCATCTTTTTGAGCTTCTATTCCTCTTATTTGATGATTTAAATGTGCTGCATATATTTCTATATTAAAATCTTTTTTTAATCTATTTAGTACATGCAATAAACAAACTGAATCAGGTCCTCCAGAAAGACCTAAAACTATTTTATCGCCTTTTTGTATTAAATTATGTTTATTTATAGTACTTAGTACCTTATCAAATATCATATTTATCCCTCTTACACTTAGTTTTATTCACTTTTAAGTATACTTTCTATAAAAAAACGCTAAACCCTTGTATCAATTTTAAGAAATTAAAGTTTAATATAAATATAATAATACCAAATAAATTAAATAAAAGGTAGTTTTTTCACTACCTTTATAAAATTTCTGGAAAATAGCTATAGTTATTATTTAATATCTATGTATATATCTATTTTGTTTCTACCTAAAAATAAATCTTGTATCTTTATATTATAGTCTATTTTCAATTTTATGTGTTCCCCTTCTTGTATATTTATATCCAATTCTCTTGTGTCAATATCAATTAATAAGGTACCTTGTGGGGTTACATATTTTGTAGTACTGCTTTCTCCACATTTAAACATCATCGTTGAATTAATAGAACCAAACTTTTTAATACTAACTTCATTTTTAAGTATTTTTATAGTATTAGTTATTTCTATATTTTCTTCTTTTTTCTTGTAAATAATATATATTCCATCATTTTTATAAAAAATTTTACCAAAAACAGTCATCTCTATGGTGTCCATATTTCCTTTTTCATCATATTGTCTAGTATTTATACTTATTTTTACACTCAACGATTTTTCCTCCATAGACTTCTTCATATAAACTAATATTTTTGTATTTCCACTTTTTGAATTTTATCAATTTTTTTCTTTAAAAACTCTTTCGCTATATCTGAAAATTTTTCATGTATATCCGATACATAATATTGATAAATTCCATGAACTTCTGTGCTATTTATAATATTGCGTTCTTCTAAAATCTTTTTTAAATCTTTAGCTGTCTCTTTAGCTGGATTAACCAATCTTATATGTTCTCCAACTTCTTCTCCTATTGTTCTCTTTAAAATAGGATAATGAGTACATCCTAATACTAAAGAATCTATATTCTTATCTTTTAATTCTTGTAGATATATCTTTGCTGTTAATTTAGCTACTTCTGTATTTGCCCATCCTTCTTCAACAATTGGTACAAATAAAGGGCATGCTTTATTAACAATTTCTATATTTTTATCTATTTTAGATATTTCTAAATTATATGCCTTTGAACTTATAGTTCCTTCTGTTCCAATTATGCCTACAATCTTGTTTTTAGTGGAGCTTACAGCTGTTCTAGCTCCTGCTTCTATAACACCTATTATTGGTATATCATATTTTTCTTGAGCCTCTTTTAAACTTCTCGCAGTAGCAGTATTACAAGCTATAACTATAGCTTTTACATCTTTAGTTTTTAAAAAATTTATAGCTTGAAAAGTATATTTAATTATAGTTTCCTTAGATCTCGAACCATATGGTATTCTAGCAGTATCTCCAAAATATATTATATCCTCATTTGGTAATATTTTCATTATTTCTTTTAAAACCGTCAATCCGCCTAATCCCGAATCAAAAACTCCTATTGGTCTATTGCTCATTTTTATACAACACCTACTTTACATTTTTGTGTTTAACAACATCTTATTTATCACTAAAATTTATTTTTATATTCACAGTTAATATATTATTACCTAAATGATTATTATAGTTTATTTTAAACAAAAAATAAAGGAGCTATCTCAAATTAGAAAATAATTTCTAGAAAAAGACAACTCCTTTCATCACTCAAAAATTTAAATTTATTTTGCAAACACATGATTCCCTATTCTTAGATATGGATTTAGTCTATTTATCCATTTGCAAGTGGCTATTTCTGGATTCCAGAAATATACTGCTTTATTTGTTGGGTCAGTTCCATAAAGAGCTTCCTTAGCTGCTTTACAGGCTGAATCTGTTGGTGTCCTGTTTATTGAACCATCAAGCACAACTGAGAAAGCATTTTTCTGATATATAACTTCCTCTATTGAATCTGGAAATCTAGGGTCCAATACTCTGTTTATTACTACAGCTGCTACAGCAACCTGTCCCTCATAGCTTTCTCCTCTAGCTTCACCTGCAACCAATTTAGACAATAACATTAAATCATTATCAGATAAATTTATTACTTCCTTCTTTGCTACATTTTGTTCTTGTTTATTTACCTTCTTAACTGTCTCTGTTGGCTCATCTGCAAATACCTCTTTAATAGGCATGAATATATAGGTTAAAGCTAATAATATAGCTATCAGTTTACTCCACCTGTCCATGATTAAAACCACTCCTTATAATTTTATTTTTTAAAATTTTTCTTCTAAATCCTTTACTACTTCAATTACTTTAAACTTGATTTTTACTCTGCTTGTTTTCTTTGGTGTATCTTGTTTTATTAGCTTATATTCTTTGTCAGTTAAAACTTCTTTTAACTTATCATCTGTAGATTTATCTATAACTCCATTAGACTCATCAACAAAACATAATGGAGGAAACATAACGCACCACCAGTTTTTTCCTTCACCTTTTCCAATTATAATTTTTAATGCTTTATATTCACCTGCTGGAAGAACTATATTAGAATATTGCTTTGTAGGAAAATTGCTATATTGTATACCTACCTTCACACTGTAATTATATCCATTTTCAAGAATAATATTTTTACTTATTTCTTCCAGATTACTATATTCTTTTTTTATAATTGCTTCACTTTCCTCTATACTTTTTGAATTTTGTAGCTTTGGTTGCAAATATTTTATTACTTCATCTCTAACTTTTAATTTAAGTTCTTGATCTTCATCTGTATTACTATTTGCTATAACATGAAATCTTATTAATTTATCTTTATAGTCTTTTGATATATTATCAACTTTTTTTACTTCACCATTTATTACTATCGTCATTATTGATATGACTGATATAAGACTTAATATTAATATTCCCAATCTAACTTTAATTTTTCTCATTGAAAAATCCCCCTCAAGATAAATTTATATCATCAATTATGTCCAATTAAATTTAATTTATTCATAATATTTTTCAATATCAATAAAAAAACTACTTTGAAATGATTACAACCATTTCAAAGTAGTTTTTTGAATTTTATAAGTCTTTATTCATCATAGCCTTATCTATCATAAATTGCTCTGCTTTTTCTATATGCTCTGTAGCATATTTCTTAGACAACTCACTATCACCTTTGATTATTGCATCAAGTAAAAATCTATGTTCTTCAACAATATTAAGCGATGAGTCATAATCAGACATATAAGTAACTCTAAACCTATACACTTGTTCCCATAAGGAGTTTATCAATTGGATTAATTTTTTATTATTTGTTGCTTTAAATATACATTCATGAAATTCTACATCTTGTTTCAATAGTGCATCTAAATCTGATTCTAAAATGCTTTTTTTTAACTCTTCTGATATATCCTTAAGTTTTTTTATATCATCATCACCAATTCTTTCAGCAGCAAGAGATGCTGCTAAACCTTCTAGACTTGCTCTTACTTCTAATACATCTAGAAGATCCTTTAATGACATATTCGCTACATATGCACCTTTTCTAGGTAACATAACAACTAAACCTTCTAACTCAAGCTTTCTTATTGCCTCTCTTACTGGCGTTCTGCTTACTCCTAATTGTTCTGCTAGTTGTACTTCCATCAGCCTTTGACCAGGCTTTAATTTCCCTTCTAAGATTGCCTCTCTTAAATTTTCGAAGACTACATCTCTTAATGGCTTGTAATTATCCAAGTTCAGTTTAGTTAAATTCTCCACAAATTTCAACCCCTTTTTGACTGCTGTTAACAACATATACCTGTTTATATTTTTTTAATAATTCTTTTTTTCCAATTAGAGCATCTTCTCTACTTTCAAATAATCCAAAAACTGTAGGACCACTTCCACTCATCATAGAACCTAAAGCATTATTTTCCATCATAACTTGCTTTATATTATTTATTTCTTCATGTTTACTTATAGTAACATTTTCAAGAACATTTATCATATTTTCTGATACAGCTCTTATATCTTCTGAATTTAAACACTCCATCAAATATTTATTATTGGGTCTTTTTTTAATATTATTCAAGTCTAATCCTTGATAAACTTCTTTTGTAGAAACAAACAATTCTGGTTTACATATTAAAATACTTATATCACATGGTAAACCTTTAATATCTGTTAGTTTTTCTCCAACACCGTGAGCTAAAGCAGGTCTTCCTGATATACAAAATGGAACATCTGCTCCTAAATCAAATCCGATTTCTTTTAGTTCATCTTCTGATAACTCAAGTCTCCATAATTCATTTAATCCTACTAATACTGCGGCGGCATTGGAACTTCCTCCAGCCATCCCTGCTGCTACAGGAATATTTTTTTCTATGAATACTTCTACACCTTTTTTTATATTAAATTTATTCTTAAGTATTTTGGCAGCTTTATAAACAATATTATCTTCATCTAAAGGAATATCTAAACTAGTGCTTTTTACCTTTATTTCATCTTTATCTAATCCTTTTATTTTTACTATATCGTATAAATCTATCGTTTGCATTATCATTTCAACAAAATGATAACCATCTTGCCTTTTTCCTAAGACATCAATGGATAAATTTATTTTTGCCCTGCTCTTTAGTTTTATAAAATCCATTCTATCCTCCTTGTTTAAAGAATAATGCATCACTAACAATAATATTATACTACAAAAAATAAAATAATAGGGTATTATAATACCCTATTATACTTAATTACTTTAAATTTTTTAATATTAATCTACTAATACGACTTTTTTTTCTAAAATAAGACACTTCCCAGGCTTAATTGCTTCATCAAGTTTTATATCATTAAGTTCTGCAATTTCATTTTCTGTTGTATTGTATTTTTTTGCAATATTCCAGAAAGTATCTCCTTCTTTACATATATATACAATTATACTTGGGGCTTTAGATAAATCATAAACACCTTGATCTTCACCTTTAACAATAAAGCTTTCTGCCTTTTTATCTAATGCTTCAGTAAATCTTTTGATTTTTATAACCAAATCTATTTGGTCTCTATTCAAATCAACTTCAATTTTATCAATGCATGCTGTATTAAAAACAGATGCTGTATCAGTTAAATTATCCATCTCTATATCATGCTCAAATGGAATCTCTTCACTAATTTTATAAACTAACTTTAATCCTTCAACTGGAACAAATAAAATTTCAACTTTTATAATCCCTTGTATAATACTTTTATTTCCTTCAATGTAGCTATTTTCTATAGACATAGTAGGACAAACGCTTACAATATCTTTTATTTGTATATCATCATTATCATTTCTTATTCCTTCTCTAACCATAAATGTTTCTTCACTATTTCTTAAAGTCTTATTTAATTGAATAGGTTTATGGTCAAATTTTATTATCTTTTGAGGTGAGTATGCATCTTGTAATACCTCTCTTGTAACTTCATCTGTAACTTTTACCTTACAACAAGCCATACAATCTATTTCTAATAGCCCTGTATTACTTTCACTATTTTGTTTGAAAATATGATTAAAATCTGACATAGACAATAATACTTCCTCAGTCATACCATCACTCACTCCAGGAACTTCTACAAACTGAGTAAACTCTATACCCACTCTATCTAACTCTACAAGTTCACCCTCATATGTACAAGCCAATGGATTTATTTCTAATACTCCACCAATAATAACCTTATTATCAGTTACTCTACTTTCTTTTACTTTAACACAAGGATTTAAGCTTATTATAGATTGAATTTCTTCTGTGTTTATAGTTATAGTGTCTCTTATAGAGCTTTCTGCTTTTTCTATTCCCACTATATCTTGAAAACAAATTTCCTTTCTATGCTTTTGTATGCCTTCTACCTGTGCTACATCTTTTACAATATCTAATCTTTGTTTTTCAAATAAACTTCCTCTTATATTCATAAGAGCTCCTACTTTAATCTTTCTCTCATTCATTATAGTACAATCCATATGCTCTACTTCTGAAAATAACATGTATTCCATATCTTGCATAACATTATCTTTTTCTATTACTTCGTTTATATCTACTTTCCCATCTACATTAGAAACAGTATTTTTATCGTCTGCGATGTAAATTACATTGTAATTAAAACTTCCTCTACAAAGTATCTTTCCATCTGCTATCTCAATTTTTTTAAGTGATATGTAACCCTCAGTCTTTACAATCTCATATACATCTAGTTTCTTGTCTGGCACTACTGCTTCCGCCTCAATAAATGTTTGAAATTTCCCAAAGTCTATTCTATTGTCAATTTTAATTACATCTTTAATTAATTCCATAGTTTACCTCCTTAAGTATTATAAAAATATCACACTATATTTATATTTAAGGAGCAAAAAAAAAATTACACCTATTTTTAATAGGTATAATTTTAACTTATCTGTAATTTATCTTGATCTCTAAAAACTTGCAACTTTACATTAGATGTTAATAAATCTGAGTAACTATAAGATACCCTAGGATATCCATTACTTTCATCATCTAATTTTATAACAAACACGCTTGGATAAACTTTTTCTAGTATACCCTCTTTTGTAATAATCTGCTTTCTTCCTTTATTAGCTTTCAACAATATTTTCTTTCCTATATGTCTTTCTAAGCTTACTCTTATCTTATCTAGAGTTTGAACAGTAGCCACAATATCACCTTCTTTAACGTTTATATGTTTACATAATATCACATATAAACATTTTTGTCAAACGTTTAAACTAATTATTTTATATATTTTTTGCAAAAATGTCAATACTATTTTTGAATATATACAGTATAATTATGTTAATTTTTGTTAGTGCAATATTGTTTTTGGCATTGCCCATCTAAATTTCCCTCTTGTTTCAGAACCTCCAATACCCTTAACACCAGTGATAGTCTGCTCTATAACCTCATCAATAGGTACTACTACATCAATTCTTGAACACGCAATTTTTTCAACTACAAAAACAGGGTCTAAAGCATGTATCATTATTCTACCAGGGGAACTTGCATAATTCGCTCCTGCGTTTATTATTTTTTCATAATTTGACTGACATGCTCCTGCAAATATTACAAGATTATCCAAATTTGGTTGCCATTTACGTGCTTCTTTAACTGTTTTCATAAAGTTTAAAGAGTTTCTATAGTTATTCATATCTTCTATATCCCCTCTTTTTATTGTCATTGCATCATGTCCTGTAATTACTAGTATATCCGGATTATATTTTTCTAGTAATGCTCTTACTTCTTTATGCTGATTTTGCTCTGAAACTGCTACTCCTACTGCAGGTATTCCAAGTTGAGCATATACATCCAAACAAATTTTTAAATACTCTTTATCTCCATCTATTTGTAATACTTTTCCAGGCATTCCATATGTGTTAGAATTTAATTGAAGTTTTGGAACTGCCCTTGTCATCTTTTTCTGTCTCTCTTTAGCCTTTCTTACTGACTTATACAATAAATTTTCTACATTTTTATCTATTAATATATCTTTTATATCAGGTGCTTTTACTAATTCAAGGTCATCAATATAAGCATCTGCTATTACTCTAAATGCAATTCCTTTTAGTATAGCTATTTTTTCATTATTTTCATCTACACCAAAAGAGACTATTTTAAATATAATATCTTTGTTATGTGACTTTCTAGCTACAATGTCTCCTACCTTCATAGTTAAACCTCCAATAAATTTTTATCTTAGTTTATACTATGTTCGATATAAAACTTTGTTTCCTAATGTCAAAAAAACATTTCTTATAACACTTCTTTTATTACTCTTAAAGCGTTTTTATAGTATATTTTTTCTATTTCATCTTCACTAAATCCTTCTTTTTTTAGAGGTTCATATAATTTACCCATTTGAGATATATCTTCAATCTCAACTTTTGAATGTATTCCATCAAAATCTGAGCCTAAAGCCACAACATCAATTCCTCCAACATTTACAATGTGTTTTATATGTCTAACCATATCCTCAAGCTTACTTTCGCTTTTATCACTTAAAAACAAGTGGAAGAAGTTTATTCCTGTAACCCCACCTTTATTAGCCAATACTTTAATCATATCATCAGTTAGGTTTCTAGTATGATTCATCATTGCTCTTGAATTTGAATGTGTAGCTATTATTGGTTTAGAGGATATTTTTGCAATTTCATAAAATCCACCATCTGAAATGTGAGAAACATCAACTAGCATACCTAGTTCATTCATCTTATGTACAACTTCTCTACCAAAATCTGTAAGACCCTTTTCTCTATACTCTATTTTATTATGAGGAAAACTTAACTCATTCACATGATTCCAACTTATTGTCATCATTCTAACACCTAAATCATAAAATTTCTTTAAGTTTTCTATTCTACCTTCAAGCACTGCCCCTTCCTCTATAGATAAAAGTGCTGTAAGTTTATTCTCTGATTGATTTTTCATAATTTCTTCATAGTTAGTAGCTAGAGCTATTACATCACTATTTTTTTCCATTTCTTTATGAAATTTATCTGCCATACTCATACAGTAATCAAAAGGATGCTTTACTTCTTCAGTGTCAACAAAAAGAGCAAATGTTTGAGCCAATGAATCCCCTTTTTTCAACCTGTCTATATCAACAGAATATTTGTTAGTTTTAAGTTCACTTGTTTCTACATTTTCCATTAATTTTGCTATGGTATCACAATGTAAATCAATAAATTTCATATTTATACCCCCTGTATATTTTATATTTATATCTAAAAATAGAAATAGTTGTCCTTATAGACAACTATTGACAACTATTTTTTAATATTCTTTTTAATGTTACTTAATTTTATTCTTCTTTTAGGTTAGGTATTACTTTTTTAACTTCTTCAATTTGATGCCATGTTTTATCTATACTATTTTCACTAATATATTTTTTTAAATCAGTTAAAGATGTAAAATCTTTAACTGATAAATTGTCATCATCATCTGCAAATCTTAAAATAAACATAAGATTACCTTACTTTCCACAACATTTCTTATATTTTTTGCCACTTCCACATGGGCATGAATCATTTCTTCCTATTTTTGCTTCTTTAACTACTGTTTTAGATTTTTTGTATGCTTTTATTATTTCTTTTCTTTGGTCTGCTGGTAATATTTCTTCCCAACCTTGTAAATTATATAGCCAATGAGCCTCAACAGTTACCATATTGTTATATAATTTTTCCCAATCTATTTTTATAGAAACTTCTTTATCTGCTTCTACATCTTCTAAAACTATCTCTTCTTTTAAACTTTCACTTATTCCATCTATGAATCCCATGAAAAATTCATTAGTAGTTCCAAATTTCTCAGCTAATTCACTTACTTTACCCTCAACAACGTCCATTTTATTATTTAATATTTCATTGTATATTCCAGCTTCAACTTTTAAATATTCTTCCCAGAATTTTACCTCTGTTTCTTGATTTTCGTGGTTATCACTTAAATTTCTCCATTCAGTATATAAACTCATACTTTTTTCCTCCTAAGTATATCTATATTTTTTTAGTTTTTTTATAGTATAAAATCTTTTAGTTAGATTGGAAGTTTCTTCTTTTTGATTATACCATATTCTATTTAAAGTTAACTCTTACATTATATCATAATTAAACAATTCTTTTAATACTTTTATAGCATACTCTTGGTTTATAAAGTAAGGACTAGTAGCAATTGTTACAACTTTAGCCTTTTTAATTAGATTTTTTATCTTTTCTAGTTTAAAATCAAATGGTATATAGTTCATATCCTCTGAAAATATATCTAAATCTATATCAAGAACAAATTCTGATTCTATATCTAAATCAAAGCCATATGAGCTGTCTATTATTATTAATTCTGAAAATATACTATGTTTTAATGCTGGTTTTATAAAACTTCCTACATTTAAAACCTCATTCGTATACCTAAATACATCCTCAAGATTATTTATATCTACATTGTAGTTTTTAGGCTCTCTAGTATCCTTATGCTGATCTACATGTACTAGTTTACATCCTCTTGTAAATTCATTTGCCATCATAGATTTTATCCAAAAATAAAATGCATGGTTATGATTATCAAAAACATATATTCTTTTATTTCCCAGGACATATTCGACCATATTTTCCAATCCTTTTGCTTTTATCTCTTTATTTTCATCAACTTCATTAAATACTACTTCATTTCCTAATTTCACATCATCCAATGTTCCACTTATCAGTTTTGGAACATATATACTCTTATTTTTTCTCTCTTCATATGAAAACACATTATTTCCTACTGGTTTTTCTATATAAAAGCCTGTATATTTATAGTTTGTCATAAGAATCAACTTCCTCCATTATTATAATCTATATACAGTGAACTACCTTCCACTTAACTACCTTCGGTGACGTTTGAAGTGGTGGCTTCTTGGTCAAGATAACTATTGTTATCAGTATCTCCAAGCTAGTAGGCTAGTTCCTAACCCTTATGATTACCATTTATATGGCTAAGTTTACTAGATTGATACTTGCATTGATATCTCTATCATGGGATGCTCCACACTCCGGACATTCCCATTTTCTTAGTCCTAAATTCTTTACTAATGGATTTTTATATCCACATTCAGAACATAATTGACTAGATGCAAAATTCTTATCTGCAACTATAATTTCTCTACCATACCATTCAGATTTATATTCCAACATCCTTCTAAACTCCGCCCAACTTGCTTCGCTTATAGCTTTCGCTAATTTATGTTTTTTTACCATATTCTTTACCTTCAAGTCCTCAATAACTATAACTTGATTTTCGTATATTAGTTTAGTTGATAACTTATTTAGAAAATCGACCCTTTGGTCTGCTATCTTTTGATATAGCCTTGCTAACTTTAATCTAGCTTTATATCTGTTATTACTTCCTTTTTGTTTTCTTGATAAGTCCTTTTGTAATTTAGCTAATCTCTTTTCTGACTTCCTAAAGTGCTTTGGATTCTCAACTCTTACTCCATCACTACATATTGCAAATTCTTTAAGTCCTAAATCTACGCCTATTTTCTTATTAATAGTTTGTAGTTGTTCTATTTCAGTTTCTACCAATATAGAAATATAATATCTATTACTTGGTGTTCTTGATACAGTACAACTCTTTATAATTCCATCAAATAATCTATGTTGTTTTATCCTAACCTTTGATTTTAGTTTAGGAAGTTTTATATATCCATTTTCTATGTACACAGTACCTTTTTGATTATTGGTAGTATAGCTATGATAATTAGTTTTCTTTGATTTGAACTTAGGAAAACCTACTGATTTATCTCTAAAGAAATTCTTATAGGCTTTATCTAAATTCATTTGCTCATTAGCTAATGCTAAACTATCAACTTCTTTTAGGAACTCGTATTCCTTCTTGTACTGTGCAGGTGTAGGATATTTAACTTTCTTTATATCTAAATCTTTATTTTCCTCATAAGACTTTATCCTGTCAGATAACATAAGATTGTAGATAAGCCTGCTACATCCAAAAGTTTTAGCAAAATATTCTTTTTGTTGACTATTTGGATACAACCTAAACTTATAAGTTCTTAGCATATTATCCCTACTTTCCTTGATTTTCTATGTATTGTTTTACAATTTCTAATGGAGCACCACCAATTGTTACTAAACAATAACTTTTACTCCAAAAGTATTCTTTCCATAAGTGCTTACGGATAATTGAAAACTCATTCTTTATTCTTCTGCTTGATGCAGATTTATAAGCATTTAGTAATTTTGATATCTCTGTATTAGGCTTTGCTTTGAATAGCAAGTGTACATGGTCAACATCATGATTCCATTCTATCAGCTCTACTCCATAATTATGTGAAATATCTACAAATATATCTTTCAGTCTATTTGATATAGATTCATCTATTACTTTTCTTCTATATTTTATACACATAACTAAATGATAATGCAATGAGAATACTGAATGATTATTACTATCTAATTTCATTGTAACTACTTCCTTTCAGTTTTTATTACTGATTTAATAATACAATACCTTTTTATGAAAATCAATCAAAAGAAATAACCTATCGGTTAGGCTTATATCCTATACCTCCTATGGTGAGGAAGATGAATTTCGCCATTATAGGTTAAAATCACTTATTATAAATTAGCTTATCTAATATAGAATCTACTTTGTATATAACTAAACAGTACATCTTCTCTCAATATGTATTATACAATAAGTGTAAAATATATTTATATAAAATGTCCTACATTCCTATAACAAAACCATCTGCTTCAACTGGCAAATAACTTACTCTTGTATTTAATTCCACTTTTCCAAAGAAAACTACCCAATATGGTCTAAAAATACTTTCAATGTTAACTATCTCAACTTCTGGGATACCTCCCATAAACCTATGTGCTAATCTTATAGCCATTTTATTTGCCTTTGCTTTTACCCTTCTCTCATCCTTATCACTATATTGTACGATATTACTATCTATATTTTTTACAGTTTCAGCTATTGGTAATTCTGGCACTATACTCCCTGCACCTGTAGAGCCATTTACTAAAATATTCAATTCATTTATATTACTAGCTTGCTTTTTTTTCATGAAAATAGATTTATTTTGATGGATTTTAAGTGTAACGACTTTAAACTCTATATAGTGAAGTCTAACTTCATGTGCTTCTTTATTTTTTAATATCAGTCTACTTAATAAGGAGTTCTTTCCACTTTTTGCTATGTCTATAGCTTCGTCTTTTTCAATTTTTATAGGCAATACTCTTATATCCATAAAATCATTCTCTTTCCTCTTTTTTTCTTGTCATTTTGAATACTCTATATAGATAATCAAAAAATATTATAACTACTGCTATCATAACTCCATATGGGATTATCTTTCCAACTATAATATCATTTCTAGTTACTATACCATAAAATATAAATCCTGTTATTAAAAAGTATAATAGCACTAAAAAACCATCTATACCAAGCCATTTTATTTCCAAATCTTTTTTCACTTTAGATACCAATTTAGACATAATAACTACTCCTTTTTTATAGATTATTTTGTGTATTTAAATTTTCACCTATTCTATTTCCTATTGTCCATGCAATAAATGAAAGTGGGATAGCTATAACAAGAGGTTCTAATTCAAAACTTTGAACTGGAAACATTTTAAAATAACCAAAAGTTACTCCACCCACAATCATTCCTAAGATACCGCCCATAGATGTTCTTCTTCCATTCCCAAGAAGCCCTCCTACTATAGGCACAAATGCTGAACCCATCCAAATACTTCCTACAAATATACATGCATCATAGACATTTTCAAATCTAAACGCTACACTAAGTCCCATAACTGCGGCTAAACATACGCCTATTCTAGTAAACTTCACTAATTGCTTTTGAGATAATTCTTTTTTTGTAACTCTTCCATATATATCATTTGCTAAAGTAGCTCCTGCTGCTAGATAATAACTATCTAGTGTTGATATTATTGAACCTAAAATTCCAATTATAAATATTACTCTTACACCTTCTGGCAATGTATTTAAAACTAAAGTTATATATCCAGCTGCTGGAGCCATTTCTGGATAAGTAGCTCTAACTATAAGACCTGTCATAGTTAACACCATGTCAAAACATATCCACAAAGAAAAACAAGTTAACAAGGCTCTCCTACCAACTTTTGGAGAATCTGCTGCTGAAAATCTTTGATAGAAAGTTGGGTCTGAATAAGCTCCAAATGAATACACTATTAACATTAATGCTTTCATCGCTGACATACCTTTTGTAGGATGCATTAGCTGAGGTGCATCTTTAAGGGCTTCTGTAAGCCCTTGAAAACCACCTATCTGGTCAAATTGACCAGGCATAACCATAGTTAGACCAAATACCATACAGAAAAACAATACCATATCTGTAATGGCAACTCCCATAAGACCACCAAGAACTGTCAAGATAACTACTATTACTACCATTATAAACCCTATTAGTTGCTTATCGATTCCCCAAGCCACATTACCTATAGTCCCCATAGCTGTTATTTCTCCAAGCTGTGCACAATATATAAACATTAACACTGCTCCAATTATAGCAACTTGTTTTCCATAAAAACTTTCTAATAAATCAGGAACTGTTATATTGGTTCTTATATGAATTCTTGGTCCAACCCACAATGCTAAAGGCATTCTTCCAATATGTGCAGCTATCGACCATACTGCCCATGCAGATATCCCATATATAGCTGCATACTCTACACTACCAACTGTACCAACTCCACCATACCACGAAGCAACCAAAGTACCTACTATCAAAGACCATGGTAAACTTCGATTTCCTAGGTAATAACTTTCCATATCTTTTACATTTCTAGAAAAATAATAGCCTATTCCTAACAATAGAAATGCAAATATAATTATAATTCCATTTTCCCATAACGCTAACATATCTACTCTCCATATTCTTATTATTGTCTTAATTTTCTATTTTAATATTTAAATAGCTACTGTCATTTTTTAATTAAACTTACTTTATACCACATGTTATAAATTTATTTTATAATTATGAAATCTCTAAATTGAGACTATTTCTTTTTTTAAACATGAACAACTCTACCCATTTTAAAAAAATAGGTAGAGTTATATAAATAATTATAAGTATTTAAGCAATTTTATTATTCAAATTTTTATTTTCTCTTTCATTTATTTTATTTAAAGCATAAGTGGCAAATATACCTATAACTGCACACACTACAGATAAAATAAATATATACGTATATCCTGTTTGTCCATATTTATCTAACCAATTACCTGCAACTGTATAGTAAAATGCATCTGGAGAAAAACCTATGAATGAAGCGAATCCAACTACAGCTCCTGTAGTTTCTAAAGATATATTAGACTCTGAAACAGATGCAAAGTATATACCTCTAAATCCAAATAAGATTACACTTAGTATTATCATATTTATTACAGCTATCCATATAAGTCCTGCACTCTTAGGTATTACTAAGTATGCTGCTGTACTTATTGTCATTAATATAAACCCTACAAACATTACTCTTATAGATGAACCAACTTTATCTGTTATAACACCTGCAATAGGAGATGCTCCCATTTTTATAACATAAGTTCTAATTATTGATAGAGCTGAAACTAAAGTCATTGGCATTACATAAACTTCTGATAAGTATGGGCTTAAATAAGTTAAACTAGAAAATACTAAATAAGTTGAAAATATTATAAGACCAATTAGCCAAGCTTTTGGCATTGTAACTACTTTTAGTAATGATTTAATACTTAATCCTTCATCTGATGCTCCAGTATCTTTCTTTTCTTCTACTAAGAAGAATAAAATTATACCACATATTATAGATGCTGCAGAATATAACCATACTACATATTTAAATCCAATAGTTATTTCAGCAAATTTTCCAAAGAAATAAAGACCTATAAAAGAAATTAATGTACCTGATACTCCTGATAACCCTTCATAAAATCCAAATATTCTTCCTTGTTCTGATTCACTACCTTGCATTCTAACAACCTTAACAGAAGCTGAGAAGAATGTTAATATTGTTGTAAATCCCCATAATACAAATATTAAAAGAATCATGTTATATGATGGAAATGTTGAGAAGTAAAACCCTAATGCTCCTGAAGCAATTAAAGAAAAAGTTATCAGTTTTCTAACTGAAAATCTATCAGCAAACCATCCACCTATAAAATAAGATACCATTCCTACTAATCCATATAAACTCAATAAGTTCCCTATTTGCGTATGACTCAATGCTAATGCTTGTTGCATTGGATCATAAAATGATGACTTCATATATGGTAAACTATACATGGCTGTTGTTCCAAATGCCAATATGAATATTACCAAAAATCTCTTAACATTATTTTTGTTTTCCATGATTTTTCTCCTTAAGATTTTAATTTTCTAGTTTTATTTATATAGCTTTATTTTAATTTTTCTATAGCTTGTTTAAAGTCATTTATTATATCATTTGCAGACTCTAATCCTACTGCTATTCTTATTAGATTTTCTCCATTCATTTGAACCAATGTATGTTCTTCTCCTAAACTTGTTGCTATTGTTGCCAGTTCTAAAGAATTCATTAATTTTCTACTAGCTTGGTCTCTTGTTAATCCATTTATTCCATCTTTAAGTTTAAATGAAACTACTCCTCCACCTAAACCATTCATTTGAGTTTTGCAAAGCTCATACTGATGATGAGTTTTTAGTGCTGGATATTTTACCAATTCTACATTTTCTTCTTGCTCTAAAAACTCTGCTACTGCCAATCCATTTTCACAGTGTTTTTTCATTCTCATGTCTAACGTTTTCATACCTCTTAAAATCATCCATGCACTCATTGGTGGTAAAGATGCTCCTGTAAAACAACATAAACTTGGCCATCTTACTAAATCTATTAATTCCTTTGAGCCTGCAACTGCTCCCCCTAAAGTATCTCCATGTCCATTTATAAATTTAGTAAGACTATGTATTACTAAGTCTGCACCTAAGTCTATTGGTCTTTGTATAATTGGAGTACCAAAAGTGCTGTCAACAATAGCTAAACTCTTATTTTCATGAGCTATTTCTGCTATTGTTTTTATATCTACTAAATCTAATGATGGATTTAGTGGACTTTCTATATAAACTATCTTAGTATTTGATTTCATTGCATCTTTTACATTTTGTGGATTTACTGCATCTACAAATGTAACTTCAACACCAAATTTAGCTAACAACTCAGACATAAATAATTTAGTATGTGAGAATATACCATCAGAACTAACTATATGGTCTCCACTTTTTACTAATGCTAATATAGTAGATGTTATTGCTCCCATACCTGATGTACTAGATATAGCACTTTCTGCATTTTCAAGCATAGCTAATTTAGCCTCTAACTCTGTAAGTGTAGGATTACACTCTCTTGTATATACATACCCCCATGTCATACATAACTCTTCAAAATGCTCTACTGTCTTTGCAGCAAATGTTGCTGTTTGACATATTGGAGTCGCTAATGCACCTGTTGTTGGGTCTGCACTATGTCCCCAATGTATTATTTTTGTCTCCAAATCTTGATTAATATTATTACTCATTTTAATTCCTCCCATTTTGACCTATTTATACAACGTTTTCCCTGCCAAATTTCTCCAATTCAGCTTTAATTAATACAAACTTTTTAAGTATACTTTTATATTTGTTATAATTTCTAAAAATCTGACACTTATTTTGCTTTTTTACAGTTTTAATTATAAACTCTATAGTAACTATAGAGTCAATATATTTTTGATATTTTTTTTACAATGTTTAAAAAATTTAACATAAAAAGAGATATGTCTTAAAATAGGCTTGTTTTAATACATATCTCTTTTTATATTAAATTCAATTTAATACATAAAATATCAATTTTTTGCTCTCTCTATAAATGCTTTCATTGTCAATTTCTCATCAAAAGTCTATAGTAATTATACATTACTATAATTTAACATTTGTAATAAAATATACTACATCAAGAAAATTATATACTATAATATAAAACTTTATATAAAAATCTAAAAAAGTTTTACTATTTATTATATCTGTATATCTGTAAATAAAATTAATTAGAGGCATAAATATATTCAAATCATCCAATTTATTTATACCTCTAATTTTTCATAAGTAAAATTTCGTTAAATTGATTTCTTTGCACGAATAAGTGTGCTTTTAGAGATACCAGTCATCTTCACAACCTCTCTATAAGGTTTAGAATTTAATAATCCCAATGCGTATTGTATCTGCTGATTACTATATTTCTTTGGTCTACCATCTTTAAAATCTTTTTTCTTTCTAGCAAATTCTTTTCCCAACTGAGTCCGTTCTATTATCATATTTCTTTCAAGTTCTGCAACTGCAAGTAATGTAGTTAAAAAGAACTTCCCCATTGAAGTATTTTCTAGGAGACCTATATTTAAGATATGGACACTAACTTCTTTAGCAAACAAACCCTCTATCAGTTGTATTCCTTCCGAGGTGCTTCTAGCCAGTCTATCAAGTTTAGTTGCAACAAGTAAATCTCCCTTTTTTAAAGAAGATATAATTTTCTCAAATTTAGGTCTATTTGTAGTAGTACCTGTATAAGTTTCTTTTATTATTTTGGCATCGTTATATTTACTTAATATCTCTTGCTGTTGTTGATACAAACTGTTGTTATCTGTCTGATTTTTTGTGCTGACACGGCAATATCCATATATAATAATAATCACTTCCTAACATAAAAATTTAATGCAGAAATTTGTAGATTTCTGTATCTACTTGTATTTATACATTTTACTAAAATGATTTTTTGGTGTCAATACTGTTAACTTTTGACACCATTATAATTCCTTTATAATTTGTTTGACTATGTCAAAAATTACCAATATAATGAAGTTAGTGAAATTATACAAATTGGAGGAAATAATATGAATAGTCTGTTAAATGATGCAATAGGTGAGTTAAAAAACATCCATTGCGGAGAAGTTTTTTTATTAAAAGAATTGTTCAAAGGCTATGAATGGAACAGGTTGGAGATGAACATCAGGTTAAAATTAGGAAAACTTTTTTTGTATGAGGTAGTAAGTAATCCCAATTTAAAGGTAGAAGTAATCAATAAAAATTCTGCTTATCAGCAAATGTATAAAAAAAAATAGCAACTTAAATATATATAATAATATAATCTTCTTGTTGAGTCAAAAGTTAAAACTTTTAATACAAATTAATTGTACTATATAAATGTTTATCCGTAGGTCTAAGTCTATATAACTAACATATACAAATAGTACTGTTTAAATTATGTTTTTAAGATAGATAAATCTTAACCCTACTCCAGCATAAATCTAGATATACTAAAATAGGGCTCAGAATTATCTATATTTTTATACCATAAAATGCTTAGCTCTTCCTCTAGATTGGATGTATATATCTGGAGAAATACAATAGAATCGTTGGTTTATAAAATTTCCAAAATCAGAAAATCTTATCTTAAATTTAGGAATTCCAAAACTTTCTGGTGCTATTTCATCTACCCCAAAATAGATAACAATCCCATCATCTGTAATATAAAATGCCTGATCTTCAGGTATAACTAATTCTACATTAGAGTAATACATTTCTCTGTTTTCATTAATTTCAGATTTTATATAATCAGTTATTATATTTATATAGTCAACTCCATTTCTAAAAATATCACCTAGTAAAAGTTGTTTTCCATTTGTTAAGTCTATATTGTAATTATTTAATGTATTGTACTTAGGTCCAGAATTATTAGCAAAGCCCATAAGGCTTAATATCATACTTAGTACATAGTTTTTACTAAAAGTAACTGCATAATTAGTAGAAACCCAGTAACTTTGTTTTGGAAGTGAATTTTGAGAAGCTGCATTATTATATTCTTGTTCTTCTTCTTGTAAGCCATTCTTAAAATTATTTACAGTCATTTTTACAGCAGAGTTGATGTTATTTAAAATAGGTGGATGTACATAGGTGGATTGATTTCTAATATTGTAAAGAATAGGATATTTTACATCGTATGAAAAGTACTTGCTTCTGCCAAAGTCTTCATTAAATTGCACATACAATATGTTATATGTACAAGTATTTGTAGCTTGATAATTTTCCATTAAAACTCTCCTCCTCTTATTAAAAAAATCAGATACTATATAATATGTTTAAAAGAGTAATAATGTTAACAATAAATGTAAAGAATAGAAAGTATCTAAAACAGCAAAAAATGACTGATTTTGTGGTATAATACATAGGATTGAGAGTTATTTTATAGGAGGAAAGATATGTTATTATTAGCAGATAAATGGAAAGATTATGAACTTATAGATATGGGAAATGGAGAAAAATTAGAGCGTTGGGATAAGTATGTACTTAGAAGACCAGACCCACAGGTTGTATGGCCAATGGAGTCTGAATGGGCTCTATGGAAAAACCCTCATGGACATTATCATAGAAGTAATAAAGGTGGAGGTCAATGGGAACACAAGAAAAGATATCCAGAACAATGGACTATAAATTACAAAAACTTAAAATTCCACATTAAACCAACTGGATTTAAACATACTGGATTATTCCCAGAACAAGCAGCCAATTGGGACTGGATGATGGACAAAGTCAAAAAAGCTGACAGACCTATAAAAGTATTAAATCTTTTTGCATATACAGGAGGAGCTACTGTAGCGTGTGCATCCGCTGGTGCAGAAGTATGCCATGTTGATGCCGCAAAAGGTATGGTCAACTGGGCAAAAGAAAATATAGAGTTATCAGGACTTAAAAATCAAACAGTAAGATTTATAGTAGATGATGTTGTAAAGTTTGTTGAAAGAGAAATAAGAAGAGGTAAGAAATATGATGCAATAATAATGGACCCACCTTCTTATGGAAGAGGCCCTAAAGGAGAAGTATGGCAAATAGAAGAAAAATTATATAGCTTTGTAGATTTATGTATGGGTGTTTTATCTGATAATCCTTTATTCTTTCTAATTAATTCTTACACAACAGGCTTCTCTCCAATAGTTCTTGAAAATGTACTGTCTACAACAATAGGAAAAAAGGCAAACAATGGAGAAATCTATGGTGGAGAATTAGGAATACCAGCTTCTAGAGATGGTAAAGTACTTCCTTGTGGTATATTTGGAAGATGGGAGAAAAAATAATGATAAAAGTCATACATGAAGATAACCATTTATTAGTTGTAGAGAAACCTGTAAATGTATTATCTCAAGGAGATGATACCAATGATAAGGACATGGTAAATCTTTTAAAAGACTATATCAAAACAAAGTACAATAAACCTGGAAACGTATATATTGGTTTGGTACATAGATTGGATAGACCAGTAGGTGGAGTCATGGTTTTTGCCAAAACATCAAAAGCTGCCTCAAGATTGTCTGAACAAGTAAGAAATAAGACATTCAAAAAAACCTATATGGCAGTTGTTCATGGTAAAATGAAATCGGATTCAGACATATTAAAAGATTTTTTATATAAAAATAAAAAGACAAACATGGTAAGTGTTGTGAAAAAAAACTATAATGATGCTAAAGAAGCTGAACTTAGTTATAAAGTATTGGGTTTTAAAGAAAATCTAAGCTTAGTTCAAGTAAACTTAAAAACTGGCCGTTCTCATCAGATAAGAGTTCAATTTGCAACTAGAAAACACCCATTATATGGGGACCAAAGATATGGCCAAGAAGTAAATAAAATTGGGCAACAGATTTCTCTTTGGTCTAATAAAATAGAAATTTGTCATCCAACAACAAAGGAAAAAATGGAATTTATATGTACTCCACCTGATAAATATCCATGGAATATATTCTAAATCTCAAATGAGGTGATTATATGAGTAAAAAGTTTTCAATAGGTGAAATGTCAAAGCTTCACAAAATAAGCATACAAACACTAAGATACTATGACCAAATAGATTTATTTAAACCTGTTCATGTTGATCAAGAAAGCAATTACAGATATTACTCAATTGACCAATTTTCACAATTGGATATTATAAAATACCTAAAGTATCTAGGTATGCCATTAAAAGAAATCAAAGAAAAGCTAGACGAAAACAATGAGGAAATTCTAAAATTATTAACCAATAAGATTAATATAGTGGATGAAAAAATTAAAGAATTAGAACTTATAAAAAAAGTATTAAGTACAAAAAAAGAAACAATGGAAAAAGGTATGAAGGTAGATGAAGTAGGTAAAATAGTGAGAAAGCATATTCCAAGAAGAAGTATTTTATCCATAGAATATGAAGAAGGTTTAAGTAGTGAAGAAACTATGGAGCTTTCCAGAAGACAAATAGCAAATATACTAGAGGATAATATATCTGTGTTTTATGGTGGAGTAAGTGGTCTTGTATCTATAGATAAATTCTTAAAGGAAGATAAAGTCATCTATGAAAATAGCTTTGTAAATGTTGAGAGAGATTTATTTGATGCTAAATCTCAAAAATATATATCTGAAATTTCAGCTGGTGATTTTATTTGTATGACATATAAAGGTTCTTACAGAGAAAATTATACTGCTTTTAAAAAGTTAGTTGATTATGTTGATTATAAAAGGATACCTATTGAAAATTATATCTATGAGATACCTATAATAGACCCTCTATCTACAAACAATGAAGAGGAACTTCTAACTGAAATTCAGATACAGGTTAAAAAGAGAGAAATTGATTTAAGATGTTTAGTATAATTAGTTATATTGTAAAAAGGGCATTTCCAAATGATTTTTAAATCATAAGTGGAATGCCCTTTTTTAAATAATAATTAAAATTTTATAGTTTACACTTGGAAAATAATATGAAATGTTTTATTATATATCTATATACCTTATAATACGAGGTATATGATAAAATAAAGTAGGTGAATTTATGGACTTAAATAAAGAAGTGCTTAAAGGTCATATTGATACTTTAATATTATCAATACTAAACAAAGGAGATTCATATGGATATAAAATAGCAAAAGTGGTTAGAGATGAAACTACATTTGAATTAAAAGAAAGTACACTCTATGTGTCTCTTAAAAGATTAGAATCTAAGGGTTTGATAAAATCTTATTGGGGAAATGACCAAGGCGTAGGAAGCAGGAGAAAGTATTACAATATAACAGATGATGGAAAAGATAACTTAGAAATAAAAATTCAAGAGTGGGACTTTATACAGGGTATTATGAACAAATTTCTAAAGAAGGGGGATTAGATTTATGAAAATAATAGAAGAGTATTTAGAAACACTATATAAAAACGAAAATAACAAAGAAATTCAAGATTTAAAAGAAGAACTAAGAGAACATCTAACAACATCTGCAAATGAATTTATTGAAAATGGATGTGACATAGATGAAGCACAAAATAAGGCAATTGAAAGATTTGATGGTGGTAGTGAGATGTCAGTAGAATTACGTTCAATATTTAAACAAAAAATAGAACCTAAAAAAGTTTTATTGCGAAAGTTATCAAATTCAAGACTCTTATTTTTAAATTTATTTGGATGGCTTGTTGCCGCTGCTGCATTTACAGCCAATAGAGGTTTTGGGCACATAGTTCCACCTTGGTTGATTGTAGTTTTGATAATTACAGTGGCTATATTAATAATTTTAAGTATTATAATTAATAAATTAAAGAAAGAAATAGAAAATGATTGTGTTATGTAGTCACACTAATAAGTATCTTTTTTTTATTTATATGAGTAAGTACTACGATATTGATAAGTACTATGAAAGGAGTTTTTGTATATGGAGAAAAAAATGTTATTAGAAAAAATTCTTGATACACCAGGAGTTTCATACATTAATGAAAAAGTAAATCTATTTAAAGATACTAAGTGGATTTCATTTGGAACTTATATAATGACTGTTGAAAGCTTCTGTTATAAAGAAGATTCAAAGCACTATAATCCAGTAATGGGTACATTTGATTATGAGTCAGAAATTTTTATAGTTAATACTGTATATAAAGATGAAGTCTACTCTATTAAAAGTAAAAAACTCTATAGAAATGTATCTAAGGGAGATAAAATAGTAGTTACAATTAAATACTATTATGATAAATATGAAAATCTTATCCATGAAGAAATTCATGACTACCACTCTTATCCTCTATCTAATGATTAAAGAGAAAGCTGATAGTATTAATATTTATTTTAGTTCACATAAAAAAAATAACTATATATTATTAATTAAAGGCGAAAGTTCCTACGAACTAACGCCTTTAATTAATCTAAATATTAATTTATTTTTTTATTCTGCTATATTATAAACTTTTAATTTATCTTTATTTATATGCTTTTTCTTAACTTCTACTAGAGCTTTTAATGTATCTAAAGATGTCATTATTTCAGTAGAAAATTCAATAGCTGTTCTTCTCATTTTGAATCCATCTCTTGTTGAGTCATTACCCTTAGTAGGTGTATTTATTACTATATCAACTTGTTTATTTCTTATAGAATCTAGTATGTTTGGTCTAGGCTCTTCAACTCTGTTTACTATATCAGCCTCTATTCCATTCTCTCTTAGACTCTTAGCTGTACCTTCTGTAGCAACAAAAGTGTATCCTAACTCTTTCATATCTTTTGCTATAGCTATAAACTCATCTTTATCGTTATTATTAACAGTAGCAAGAACTACTCCTCTTTCATCAGACATGTGTCTACCTGCGGCTAAGAATCCTTTATATAAGGCTTCTTCTAGGTTTTCTCCTACACCTAAAACTTCTCCTGTAGATTTCATTTCAGGTCCAAGACTTACTTCAACTTTAGCTAACTTAGACATTGAGAATACTGGCACTTTTACTGATACTAATTTAGGCTCTTTATAAACCCCTGTACCATATCCTAAATCCTTTAATTTAGCTCCTAACATACATTTTGTAGCTAAGTCAACTATTGGTACTCCACTCACTTTACTTATATATGGGACTGTTCTACTGGCTCTAGGATTAACCTCAATTATATATAATTCATTTTGGAATTCTATAAATTGTATATTAACCATACCAAGCACATTAAGGTCTAAAGCTATTTTTTTAGTATATTCTAGAATTTTATCTTTTATCTTATCAGATATATTTTGACTTGGATACATTGTCGTACTATCTCCAGAGTGAACTCCAGCTCTTTCTAAATGTTCCATTATTCCAGGTATTAATATCTCTTCTTTATCACATATAGCATCTACTTCTATTTCTCTACCAGTTAGATATTTATCTATAAGTACTGGGTTCTTATGGTCTCTAGCAAAAGCATCATCTAAATACTGAGTTAATTTCTCTTCATTGTAAGTTATTTCCATACCTTGACCACCAAGTACATAAGATGGTCTAACTAATACTGGATAGCCTAACTCCTTAGCAACTTCAATACCTTCATTAGTTGTCCATACACCTTTTCCTTTTGGTCTATTTATGTCTAATTTTTCTAGTAAATCATCAAATTTTTCTCTGTCTTCTGCTGCATCTATATCTTCAAAATCAGTTCCCAATATAGGTATTTTTTTCTCATGTAAGAACTTAGCTAGTTTTATAGCTGTTTGTCCTCCAAATTGTAGTATTACACCTTCTGGTTTTTCTTTTTCAATTATGTTTAAAACTTCTTCTTCTGTTAATGGTTCAAAATATAGTTTATCTGATGTATCAAAATCTGTACTTACTGTTTCAGGGTTATTATTTACAATTATAGTTTCTATACCCATTTTTCTTAAAGATTTTACACAGTGAACTGAACAATAGTCAAACTCTATACCTTGACCTATTCTTATTGGTCCAGAGCCCAATACTACCACTTTTCTCTTATCACTCACAACTACTTCATCATATTGCTCATAAGTTGAGTAGTAATATGGAGATAGAGCTTCAAATTCTCCTCCACATGTATCAACCATTTTGTAAACTGGTTGTATATTATAGAGACATCTTAATTCGTATAATTTTTCTGGACTTATCTTCATTAAGTCAGATATCCCCTTATCAGAGAATCCTTTTTTCTTTAATTCATGTAAGTATTCCTTATCTAAATCTTCTATTTTAAGACCTTTTAATTTTTCTTCTTGCTCAACTATCCATTTAAATTTATTTATAAACCACTTATCAACACCAGTGATTTCTTCTATCATTTCTACTTTATAGCCTCTTCTTATCATTTCAGCTAAGTCAAATAATCTTTCATCATCAGGTACTACAACTCTCGCCTTTAACTCTTCTAATGTTCTACCTTCTGATGGTGCATGAACTAATGAATATTTTCCTGTTTCAAGTGATCTTATTCCCTTAAGAATAGCCGCTTCAAAGTTACTTCCTATACTCATTATTTCACCAGTTGCCATCATCTTAGTTCCTAATTTTCTATTTGCCTTTTTAAATTTATCAAATGGCCATTTTGGTATTTTTACTACCACATAATCTAATGTTGGCTCAAAGCAAGCATAAGTTTTTTTAGTTACTGCATTTTCTATTTCATCTAAAGTATATCCTAAAGCTATCTTAGCTGCCACTTTTGCTATTGGATATCCTGTAGCTTTTGATGCTAGTGCTGATGATCTACTAACTCTTGGATTTATCTCTATTATTGCATATTCTAAGCTATGAGGATTTAAAGCTATTTGAACATTACATCCACCTTGAACTTCTATTGCATTTATTATATCTATTGATGCTTTTCTAAGAAGTTGGTATTCTTCATCACTTAAAGTTTGGCTTGGAGCAACAACTATACTATCCCCTGTATGTACTCCAACTGGGTCTACATTTTCCATATTACATACAGTTATACAGTTTCCATTTCCATCTCTCATTACTTCATATTCTATTTCTTTCCAACCTTTTATACTCTTTTCAAGAAGAACCTGACCTACTGGACTTAATTGCAATCCATGTGAAAGTATCTCTCTTAATTCTTCCTCAGTATCAGCGATACCTCCACCAGTTCCTCCTAATGTATATGCTGGTCTTACAACCACTGGGTATCCTATTTTACTTGCAAATTCAAGACCTGCTTCTAAATTTGTAACTATATCACTAACTATTACAGGTTGATTTATTTCTTTCATTACATCTCTAAATAGGTCTCTATCCTCACCCTTTTTTATAGACATTATAGATGTACCTATAACTTTTACATTATATTTATCTAAGATACTAGCATCATGTAATTCTACAGCCAAGTTTAGTCCTGTTTGACCTCCCATACCTGCAAGTAAACTATCTGGTCTTTCTTTTTCTATTATTTTTTCTATAAATTCTATTGTTAATGGTTCTATATATATTTTATCTGCAATTTCTTTATCAGTCATTATTGTAGCTGGATTACTGTTTACTAATACAACTTCTATTCCTTCTTCTTTTAATGCTTGGCAAGCCTGTGTTCCTGAATAGTCAAATTCTGCTGCTTGACCTATTATTATTGGCCCTGACCCTAATACTAAAGTTTTCTTTATACTATCTAATTTAGGCATAACTCTTTCTCCTTATCTAAACAATTTTCACAGTTTCTATCTTCATAATCTATACAATCAATTTTAATTACTTTATTTCATCTTAAATTTGAGTTTATTTATTATATCTATATTAATTAAACCAATACTTTTTTTGATTTAAGTTAGTTTTATTTTTAGTTATATATGTTTATATTATTTATTTTACGAACTCTAAAAACTTATCGAAAATATAGTCATTATCTTTTGGCCCTGGACAAGCTTCAGGGTGGTATTGAACACTGTATACATCTAGCTTTTCATGTCTCATTCCTTCAACAGTATTATCATTTAAATTTATATGTGTCACTTTCATTTGTTCAGGAACTTCTGAAACATAATATCCATGATTTTGAGAAGTTATAAATACTTTTCCTTCTTCTAAATCTTTAACTGGATGATTTCCACCTCTATGTCCAAATTTAAGTTTAGCAGTTTTTCCTCCAAGAGCTAAAGCTAAAAGTTGATGCCCTAAGCATATTCCAACTATAGGCTTTTTACCAATTAGAGCTTTTATATTTTCTATAACATCTTCTAAATCCTCTGGGTCTCCAGGTCCATTTGATAAAAATATTAAATCAGGATTTATACTTAATACATCTTCTGGAGATGTTGTAGCTGGGAATATTGTTATATCACATCCACGAGATATAAATGATCTTAAGATGTTTCTTTTAACTCCAAAATCCATAACAGCTACTTTTGGACCATTTCCTGCTATATGCTCTACTTCTTTTCTTGTAACTGTTCTAACTGCTTCTGTATTTGAAAACTTATCTAATTTATGTTTAACATCTTCTAACTTACTGTCTTCTAATGTAATTATCCCTTTCATAGTTCCATTATTTCTAAGTATCTTAGTTAAAGCTCTTGTATCTATTCCTTCTAGTCCTATCACTTTATTTTGCTTTAAATATTGGTCTATATCAATTTCACATCTAAAATTACTTGGAGAATCACTTTTTTCTCTTACTATAAATCCTTTCACTTGCACTTTTTCAGATTCTGCTGATGATAAATTTATACCATAATTTCCTATAAGAGGATAAGTCATAGTAACTATTTGACCATAGTAAGAAGGGTCTGTTAAAACTTCGCCATATCCTATCATAGAAGTATTAAATACTACTTCTCCTACACTCTCTTCTAAATATCCAAATGCCTTTCCTATAAAAACTGTCCCATCTTCTAATATTAATCTTGCTTTCATACTACAGTACCTCCTATAATTTTCTTTAGGCAAACTAAAGAATATTAACTAAATATAAGATTTTAAATATCTATATATATTTTTCACTTTTACATTCTAATTTTATACTAATTTACATTTATTTTTTATCTTTTTCTATTATACTACAAATTTCTTAAAAAAAAGAAGTTATCTCAAAAGTAAAAACTCATAGAAAAAATAACTTCTTCTTTTTAATTTAATAATTAAATTCTTAAACTATACAATCAACTTAATTTCTATTCCGCTATATTGTAAACTTTTAACTTATCTTTGTTTAAATGCTTTTTCTTAACTTCTACTAGAGCTTTTAATGTATCTAAAGATGTCATTATTTCAGTAGAAAATTCAATAGCTGTTCTTCTCATTTTGAATCCATCTCTTGTTGAGTCATTACCCTTAGTAGGTGTATTTATTACTATATCAACTTGTTTATTTCTTATAGCATCTAATATGTTTGGTCTAGATTCTTCCACTCTGTTTACTGTATCAGCTTCTATTCCATTCTCTCTTAGACTCTTAGCAGTACCTTCTGTAGCAACAAAAGTATATCCTAACTCTTTCATATCTTTTGCTATAGCTATAAACTCATCTTTATCATTATTATTAACAGTAGCAAGCACTACTCCTCTTTCATCAGACATGTGTCTACCTGCGGCTAAGAATCCTTTATATAAGGCTTCTTCTAGGTTTTCTCCTACACCTAAAACCTCTCCAGTAGATTTCATTTCAGGTCCAAGACTTACTTCAACTTTAGCTAATTTAGACATTGAGAATACTGGCACTTTTACTGATACTAATTTAGGCTCTTTATAAACCCCTGTACCATATCCTAAATCCTTTAATTTAGCTCCTAACATACATTTTGTAGCTAAGTCAACTATTGGTACTCCGCTCACTTTACTTATATATGGGACTGTTCTACTGGCTCTAGGATTAACCTCAATTATATATAATTCATTTTGGAATTCTATAAATTGTATATTAACCATACCAAGTACATTAAGGTCTAAAGCTATTTTTTTAGTGTATTCTACTATCTTTTCCTTTATCTTATCAGATATATTTTGACTTGGATACATTGTCGTACTATCTCCAGAGTGAACTCCAGCTCTTTCTAAGTGTTCCATTATTCCAGGTATTAATATATCTTCTTTATCACATATAGCATCTACTTCTATTTCTCTACCAGTTAGATATTTATCTATAAGTACTGGGTTCTTATGGTCTCTATCAAATGCATCCTGTAGATATTGAGATAGTTTTTCTTCATTGTAAGTTATTTCCATACCTTGACCACCAAGTACATAAGATGGTCTAACTAATACTGGATAACCTAATTCATTAGCAACTTCAATACCTTCATTAAGTGACCATACACCTTTTCCTTTTGGTCTATTTATATCTAGTTTTTCTAGTAAATCATCAAATTTTTCTCTATCTTCTGCTGCATCTATATCTTCAAAATCAGTTCCTAATATAGGTATATTTTTCTCATGTAAGAACTTAGCTAATTTTATAGCTGTTTGTCCTCCAAATTGTAGTATTACACCTTCTGGTTTTTCTTTTTCAATTATACTTAAAACTTCTTCTTCTGTTAATGGTTCAAAATATAGTTTATCTGATGTATCAAAATCTGTACTTACTGTCTCAGGATTATTATTTATAATTATAGTTTCTATATCCATCTTTCTTAAAGATTTTACACAGTGAACTGAACAATAGTCAAACTCTATACCTTGACCTATTCTTATTGGCCCAGAACCTAACACTATTACTTTTTTCTTGTCACTTACAACTACTTCGTCATATTGCTCATACGTTGAATAGTAATATGGAGATATAGCATCTATTTCCCCTGCACATGTATCGACCATTTTGTATGCTGGCTTTATGTTATATAGACTTCTTAATTCATATAATTTTTCTGGGCTTATCTTCATTAAGTCAGATATACCTTTATCAGAGAATCCTTTTTTCTTTAACTCAAGAAGATAATCCTTAGTTAAGTCTTCAATCTTCATAACTTTTAATTTTTCTTCTTGTTCAACTATCCATTTAAATTTATTTATAAACCACTTGTCTATTCCTGTGATTTGTTCTATCATTTCTACTTTGTAGCCTCTTCTTATCATTTCAGCTAAGTCAAATAATCTCTCATCATCAGGTACTACAACTCTTTTCTTTAACGCTTCAATACTTCTCTCTTCTGATGGTGCATGAACTAATGAATATTTTCCTGTTTCAAGTGATCTTATTCCCTTAAGAATAGCCGCTTCAAAGTTACTTCCTATACTCATTATTTCACCAGTTGCCATCATCTTAGTTCCTAATTTTCTATTTGCTTTTTTAAATTTATCAAATGGCCACTTTGGTATCTTAGCCACTACATAGTCTATAGTTGGCTCAAAACAAGCATAAGTTTTTTTAGTTACTGCATTTTCTATTTCATCCAAAGTATATCCTAAAGCTATTTTTGATGAAACTTTAGCTATTGGATATCCTGTAGCTTTTGATGCTAGTGCTGATGATCTACTAACTCTTGGATTTATCTCTATAACTGCATACTCAAAACTATGTGGGTTTAATGCAAACTGAACATTACATCCACCTTGAACTTCTACTGCATTTAATATGTCTAAAGATGCTTTTTTAAGCATCGCACATTCTTTATTGCTTAGAGTTTGTGTTGGAGCAACAACTATACTATCTCCTGTATGTACTCCAACTGGGTCTATATTTTCCATATTACATACAACTATACAGTTTCCTTTTGAATCTCTTATTACTTCATATTCTATTTCTTTCCAACCTTTTATACTTTTTTCAATTAATACTTGTCCAACTGGGCTTAATTGCAATCCATGTGAAAGTATCTCTCTTAATTCTTCCTCATTATCAGCTATACCTCCACCAGTTCCACCTAATGTGTATGCTGGTCTTACAACTACTGGATACCCTATTGTAAGTGCATAATCAAGACCTGCTTGTAACTCTGTAACTATATCACTAACTATTACAGGTTGATTTATTTCTTTCATTACATCTCTAAATATATCTCTATCTTCACCTTTTTTTATAGATTCTACTGAAGTACCTATTATTTTTACTCCATATTTATCTAGTATGCCTTTTTCATAAAGCTCAACTGCTAAGTTTAATCCTGTTTGTCCACCCATACCTGCAAGTAAACTATCTGGTCTTTCTTTTTCTATTATTTTTTCTATAAATTCTATTGTTAATGGTTCTATATATATTTTATCTGCCACTTCTTTATCCGTCATTATTGTAGCTGGATTACTATTTATTAATACAACTTCAATTCCTTCTTCTTTTAAAGATTGACATGCTTGAGTTCCCGAATAGTCAAATTCTGCCGCTTGACCTATTATTATTGGTCCTGACCCTAATACTAAAGTTTTCTTTATACTATCTAATTTAGGCATAAATTTTTCTCCTTATCTAAATGGTTTTTACTATCTGTAAATAATACTAAATCTATATTAATGCTAAGAATTTATTAAATATACAATCTAAATCTTCTTTTGTTGTGTATTCTGGAATGTACTGAACACTATATATTGGTAATTCCTTATGTCTCATTCCTTCTATAGTATTGTCATTTAAATTTACATGAGTTATCTCTGTATTTTCTGGCATTTCTGAAACATTGTATCCATGATTTTGAGAAGTTATAAATACTTTTCCTGTTTCTAAACATTTAACTGGATGATTTCCTCCTCTATGTCCAAATGCAAGCTTTGAAGTTTTTCCACCTAATGCTAATGCCAAAATTTGATGTCCTAAACCGATTCCTGCTAGTGGTTTTTTACCTACTAATTTCTTTATATTTTCAACTATATCATTTATATCTTCTGGATTACCTGGCCCATTAGATAATAATATCAAGTCAGGATTTATATTTAAAATTTCTTCTGAAGTAGTCATTGCTGGTACTACTGTTATGTCGCAGTTACAAGCTTTCAGTGAATCTAATATACTATTTTTAACACCAAAGTCTACAACTACAACTTTAGCACCAGTCCCTTTAATATTTTCAATTTCTTTTCTTGTAACATTTTTAACTGAATCTTTATTGCAACACTCTGTTAATTTAGACTGAATTTCTTGTAATGATACATTTTCTAAAGTTATAATACCTCTTTTTGTTCCATTATTTCTAATAATCTTAGTCAATGCTCTCGTATCTATTCCTTCAAGTCCAATTACCTTATTTTGCTTTAGATATGTGTCTATATCCATTTCACATCTAAAATTATTTGGGTTGTCACTTTTTTCTCTTACTATAAGTCCTTTTACTTGCACTTTATTTGATTCAACATCTTCTAAATTTATTCCATAATTCCCTATAAGCGGATATGTCATTGTCACTATTTGTCCATAATAAGTTGCATCTGTTAGTAGTTCGCCATATCCTGCCATTGAAGTATTAAACACAACTTCACCAACAGCTTCCTTTAAATATCCAAATGCTTTTCCTTCAAATACTGTTCCATCTTCTAAAATTAATTTCCCCTTCATATAAGCTACCTCCCAAATGTTTTATCTAAGCATTTTCTATTTCTTTTACAATATTAATAGCTGATTCTCTTGGACTTTCTGCTTTTGTTATAGGTCTTCCAACAACTAAATAATGAGCTCCTCTTTTTATTGCATCTGATGGAGTAACAACTCTTTTTTGGTCTCCAACTTCTACTGACTTAGGTCTTATTCCTGGGCAAACTGTTATAAAATCAGTTCCACATGCTTCTACTATCTTATCTACTTCTTGAGCTGAGCAAACAACTCCATCTATTCCTGATTCTTTTGCTAATTTAGCTCTCTTTATAGCCAATTCTTCTGTTGTCATATTGCATCCTATATCTTGTAAATCTTGGTTGCTTAATGAAGTTAAAACTGTTACTCCAACCACCAAAGGTTTCTCTATATTTAATCTTTCTGCTTCTTCTTTGGCAACTAGTGCACACTGTCTCATTCCTTCCATATCTGATACATGTATTGTCATTAACCAAACATTATCCCTTACTGCAGCTCTTACTGCACTTTTCATAGTATTTGGAATATCATGGAATTTAAGGTCTAAAAATATTTTTTTACCTTTTTCTTTTAGATAATCTATTGTCTTTCCTTTTGTAGCTACATATTGTTCTAGCCCTACCTTAAATATATCTACACTATCTTCTAATTTGTCTATTAGTTCTTTAGCTTTATCAAATTCGTCAGTATCAATTGCAACTATTAGCTTCTCTTTACCATTTATCATTTTTATATCTCCTTTTTAATAAAGCCTAAATCCTCATAAAAAAATCCTTACACCAAAAGAGGCACAAGGATTTTATCTATACATAACTCTGATATTAATTAGCTATGAGATATCTTTCCCAGTCTCTCTGGACTAGTTTAAAAGACTTTATTATATTTAAATTTTTTATTTTATACTCATCAAAAACCTCTAGGTGATTTACTAGAGGTTATATATTAACACTATCTATAACCCTTTAGTCTCTCTGGACTAATTTAAGGAATTTAGTCATAATATTTTTTCTTTTATTTATATAACTTTATGTATCTTAAGGATATTTTAAAGTTTAATCTTTTTTATAATTAAACCACTAATTGCTTTTTATGTCAATAAGTCTTTGAATTATTCTTCGTCTTTATCAAACAATTTTTTTTCAAAATAAGACTCTGCATTATATATAGCAGCAGCTGGATTATGCCCAGTTACTCTATCCTTGACAATTAAAGTTGTTATAGGAGCTTCCATATATTTCATGGCTAATGTATCATGGCCAACACATAACCCAAGAATTATATTAAGGTCGACTTTAGCCTCATTTAGGAATAAAGCTTGTCCTATTGGATTACACATTATTTCATCTGCACACTTTGATATTGTTTGAGATGCTTCTAATCCAACTGTACTCTTAGGCATGGCTCCATTTTTACATATAACAGAAAATACTTCAAATCCATGATGTTCAAATACCCTTTGTACTGTTTGCATTTCTCTTTTTAAACCAATACAAAACGCTATACCAATTTTTTTATAATCACATTTTTTAGCAAACTCTATAATCTCTTTTAACCTAGTATATTGGCAATATCCTTCTGTTTCAATTAATCCAGCATTATAAGCTATTTTTCTATTTTCTTCTTCTTCATAAAGTTTTTTTGCTTTCTCTTGTAGTTTAGCTTCCCTAGTTGGGCATATCTTCATTAACTTATCCATATCTCCATCTGAACAACCTCTAAGATTACATTTCCCACACTTATACATACCTACTATCCCCTCTCAAAATTTTATTCATTTTGTGATTCTTCTTTTTCCAAACTTAAATTTTCATCTTGAGTTTCTTCTTCTTCTGGTTTTACATGTTCAACTACAGTTATAAAATATGACTTTCCTATTTTATTCTTTATAGGAAGTTTTTCATATGAAACATCTATTTTATTTTTTATACATGCTATATCAAAGTGTCTTAAACCTACACCTAAGCTAACCTTATTCATATCTTCACAGTGTTTCTTAGGTTTCTTTTCAAATAGATGAAGACCTCGTTCATCTTTATGAAAATACCAAGGTTGAGAGTTTTTCACAGATGGAGCTCTTCTTGTAAATTCTAATATTTCTTTCCACTTTCTATTTCTATTTATTTTATTTATGATATCTTTTACTGGTTTCCTATCAGGTCTAGCATATCTTGTTCTAAATAAATCTTCATTTTTTGCCGGATATCCAAAAGCTATTATTATATATGGATTCTCTATTTTGTTTTCATCCTCTTCTTCTGTTTTTATTCCAGCTAAATAATCTAAATCGTCTTCTTCATCTTCTTTTGGGTCTTTGTTGCCAATATCTACAAATTCCAAGATATCTTCTCTTTTTAATGTCGACTCCAACCAACAAGTAGCTACTCCTAATGTTGTAAGACGTAAGACTATACCTTCAGTGGCAAAACCTATATTTTGTAAATAGTCTTTTCCTTTATCTGATGTTACTACTATATAATGAGGTGCTTTTACTTTACACTCTTTACCCATTAAAAAGTGTATTATATGACCTCTATCAACAACATGTGCTTTAATATTTAAATCTTCATTTAAGTATTCTAAATTTTTACAACTTCTTTTTATTTCTTCCATTAATGGCTTTTTTAGTTTTGTACTGGAAAAATTTCTTACAGATTTTCTATAAAAAATGGCTTCATAAAGCTCCATTTATGCCCTCCTAACTGAAATCTTCTGTTCATAATATATAAACTACTATATTTAAACATATCTAAGCTTTGCCAGAAAATTTTTTATTTCATTTATAAATATCTATCTCATTATTATATTATAAGTTTTTTTCGGTATTCTTGTATAGCTTTTCACTAAAAAAGTATTTTTATTTCTACTTTAATACTATTATCAACAAAAAATAACGTCTTAGTTACAATTATATATCTAAACAACCTATTTTAATTAAAATAAGTATTTTTTATTTCTCAATCTATTGAGTATAAATATTTTAAATATGACCCAAAATCTAAGTAATGATATAATATTTTATAAGTTGTTTAATGTTAAAAATACAGGAGGATAGATATGGATTTAAATAAAAATTTAGAAAAATATGCTGAGTTAGCAATTAAGGTCGGAGTTAACATACAACCAGGTCAAACTTTACTTATAAAATCCCCAATCGAATGTGCTGATTTTGCAAGAAATGCACTGAAGGAAGCATATAAATGTGGTGCTAAAAATGTATATATAGAATGGTCTGATGAAGAAAGTACTCTTATTAAATATTTATATGCACCAGATGAAGTATTTCATGAGTTTCCAAAGTGGACTGCAGACCAATATGTAGATATAGCTAAAGAAGGTGGAGCATTTTTATCAGTATATGCTCAAAACCCTGATTTATTAAAAGATGTTGACCCTGAAAAAGTTTCTAACTTTCAAAAGGCTTCTGGAAAAGCTTTAAAAGAGTGGCGTTCTTATACTCTAACAGATAAATGTAAATGGAGTATAGTTTCTGTACCAACAAAAGATTGGGCAAAAAAAGTATTTCCAAATTTATCAGAAAATGAAGCAATAGATAAGTTATGGGATGCCATATTTAAGTGCTCAAGAGTTGATGGTCAAGACCCTATAAAAGCATGGAGAGAACATAATGAAAATCTAAAGTCTAAAATGGACTTTTTAAATGAAAGTAATTTCAAAACTTTAAAATATAAATCTTCAAAAACTGATTTAACTTTAGATTTGCCAAAAGGTCATATTTGGTTAAGTGGAGCATCTAAAGACCCTAATGGAGTAAGTTTTAATCCTAACATCCCAACTGAAGAGATTTTTGGAATGCCACACAAATTTAAAGTAAATGGAACTGTGTATAGTACTAAGCCTCTTGTTTATGGAGGAAATATAATTGATAATTTCTTTTTGACTTTCAAAAATGGTAAAATAGTAGATTTTTCTGCTGAAAAGGGATTGGAAACATTAAAGAAACTTATTGAAACAGATGAAGGCTCTCATTATTTAGGAGAAGTTGCTCTTGTTCCATTTAGCTCTCCAATATCTGATACAAATATTATTTTTTATAATACATTATATGATGAAAATGCTTCTTGCCACTTTGCAATTGGTTCTGCTTATAGGACTTGCTTAGATGGTGGAAATGATTTAAAAGATGAAGAATTGGATGAACATGGAGTAAATGATAGTCTAACACATGTTGACTTTATGGTTGGTTCTTCGGATATGGATATTATCGGAGAAACTCATGATGGAAAACATATACAGATTTTTAAAAACGGCAATTGGGCGTTTTAAATTATTTTTATACTAAAAAGGGCTGATGGAAGTTATACCAGACTTCCCAGCCCTTTTTAATGTTGATGATAAATATTTTTTTATATTAATTAATCTCATTATTATAGATTAATTCCTATTATTTTGGACATAAGTTTCTAAAACTTATATTTATATTATATATAAAATATCCTATTTAGTAAAACCTTTATTTTAATTTCCATGCTAAAAATTTAACTTTGCTATCTCAACAGCAGATTTTGCATCCTTTGAATAATAGTCAGCTCCCATTTCATCCGCATATTCCTCTGTCAAAACTGCTCCACCTACAAAGACTTTAGCATTTATATCATTATCTCTTAATGCTTGAATTGTATCTTTCATACTTTGAACAGTTGTAGTCATAAGTGCACTTAATCCTACTAACTTTATATCTCTTTTTTTAGCAACCTCTACTACTTCCTCAATTGGAACATCTTTTCCTAAGTCTATAACTTCATATCCATAATTCTCTAGCATTATTTTTACTATATTTTTTCCAATATCATGAATATCTCCTTTTACTGTAGCAACTATTATTTTTCCTTTAGATACATTGTCACTACTTTTACTTATCAAGGTTTCTTTTATTGTATTTAGTGCAGTTTTTACTGTTTCTGCTGATTGAATCAGTTGGGGTAAAAAGATGTCTCCACTATCGTATTTCTTTCCTACTCTATCAAGTGCTGGAATTAAAATTTTATCTAGTATATAATTTTCATCCTTCTCTTTTAATAGATTCAATGTTACACTTTTGGCTTCTTCTTTTAATCCTCTTTCAACTAAAACATCTAGTGACAAATCTTTATTGGCTTTAACAGTAGAATCAGACTGTTTTGAATTATTTATATTACTGTATTGATTTATATAATTTATACATCCTTTATCCGTATTATTTAGGATTCTAAAAGAATTAATAGCTTCCATCATACTATATTCATTTGGGTTTATTATTGCTAAGTCAAGCCCTGCTCCTAAAGCTAGTGTTAAAAAAGAAGCATTAAGTGCTTTTCTATTTGGAAGTCCAAATGAAATATTTGAAACCCCTAGTATAGTTTTTACCCCTAATGTCTTAACCATTGTTATAGCTTTTATAGTTTCTATTGCCTCCTCTTGTTGAGCTGAAACAGTTAGTGATAAACAATCTATAAATATATCTTTTGGTTTTATTCCATAAGAAACTGCTCTATCAACTATTTTTTTTGCTATCTCAAATCTTTCCTCAGCTTTTTCAGGTATACCTTTTTCGTCTAATGCAAGACCAACCACACATGCACCATACTTTTTAACTATTGGTAATATACTTTCTAAAGACTCTTCTTTGCCATTTACAGAGTTTACGATTGTTCTACCATTATAATATCTAAGACCTTGTTCCAAAGCCTCTACATTGGAAGAATCGATTTGTAATGGTGTATCTACTACTGCTTGAATCTCTTTTATTAACTTTGGCATTAATTTCTTTTCATCTATTTCTGGCAAACCAACATTCACACCTAATATTTGTGCACCCGCACTTACTTGCTCTAACCCTAAATTTATTGCGTAATCTAAATTTTCATTTTTCAAAGCTTCTTGCAAAGATTTTCTACCTGTTGGATTTAATCTTTCTCCAACAACTGTAGGTGATTCTACTTCAACAAATTTTGATGGTGAACAAACCACACAGTTATCAATTTTTTCAGTACTTCCCTTTGTGACAGAGCTTATATTTTCAGATATTTCTTTTATAAAACTTGGATTTGTACCACAACATCCGCCTATTATAGTTGCTCCAGCTTCAACGAATTTTTTGACTCCTTCAAAAAATTCTTTAGCATCAACGTCATATATAGCTTCTCCATCAACTATATTTGGTAAACCTGCATTTGCTTGAACCATTACAGGTATTGAAGCTCTTGATGCGATTTTTTTTACTATTGGCAAAAGTTGCTTAGGACCTAATGAACAGTTTACTCCTATTGCATCAACTCCCAGCCCTTCTATTGTAGCAACCATACTTTCTGGCATACATCCAGTAAAGCTTCTCCCACTTTCATCAAATGTCATAGTACAGAAAACAGGTAAATCAGAATTCTCCTTAGCTGCTAAAACAGCTGCTTTAGCTTCATATAAATCCATCATAGTCTCTATTACTATTACATCAACTCCAGATTTAGCACCCTGTAATACTTGTCTTTTAAATATCTCATATGCTCTATCAAAACTTAAAGTTCCCATAGGTTCTAGCATTTCTCCTATAGGACCAATATCTAATGCTACATATCTAGGTTTAGTGCTATCTACATTTTCTATAGCCTTTCTAGCCACTGAAACGGCATTGTCTATGACTTGTTCTACTGTATATTCATTATTTAGCTTTAGTTCATTACACCCAAAAGTATTTGTAAGAATTACATTTGAGCCTGCCTCTAAATATGATATATGTATGTCTATAAGTTTTTCTGGATTTTGAAGACCAAATACTTCTGGATTTTCACCTATCTTTAACCCCTTTTGTTGCAGCATTGTTCCCATTGCACCATCAAATATTAATATATTATCCTTTAGATATTGTCTTATTTCCACAAGAATTCGCTCCTTTTCTATATGTACAGTTTCTGTAGTTTTTACAATTTTCACACGATTTTTCTTTCTTTGATTTATCTATTTTAAAATTAGAAATACCTATAATAGCCACTACTGATTTTCTTGGTATCATAATCCCATTTGATGTAATTGTGAGTCCTATTTGTTTTTGAGCATTTAAAACATTTAATATGTCTATATTTTTCTCTATTGGTAAATCTCCATATCCTGGGCTATATCGCATAGTTATAAATTTGTTTTGTTCTAAAAAAACCTTTTCTATATCATTTTGAACAATATCGCATACTTCTTCTATCGCTGTTGTTCCACATGAATCAATTATTAGTCCTTTTGTTAAATCTGAGTAAGAGTATCTTTTTATTTCCTTTTCTACCTCTATTCCCAAAGTCGCTGCCATAATTACACATTCATCACAGTCTTTTAGAAGTTCATATATATCCTTACTCTTTAAAATTAAATTTGTTCCCTCTAGTTCTACAGTCTTATCTTTATTTATTTTGATAGGATAAATCCTAGATATATATCTAGGATTTATCTTGTTTTTGGCTATTTCTATACATTCATCAATAGTTTCTTTAAGTTCTTTATCTATTTCTTGTCCTTTGTATTGTAAATACCTTAAAACCTCACTTTGATTTATGTTTATACTTTCTCTTTCAATTAAATTATTCTCCATATATATTAAGAGAAAATCCTTTATCTAAAACATCTTTTGCATATTCTTTTGCTCCAAATAAAGATAAGTCTCTATAGTTTCCACATTCTAGAGCTGTAGCAGCTGGCATTTTATCAGATTCAAGTACTTTCTGTAACGCCTTTTCTAAGCCATCTTTAACTGTCTTAGCATCTACATCTCCCCATAAAATCAAATAAAATCCTGTTCTGCACCCCATTGGAGATAAGTCTATTACACCATCTAATGTCTCTCTTAAATAAGTTGCTAGTAAATGTTCTAAACCATGCATAGCAGCAGTTCCAAAGCTTTCTACATTTGGTTGTAAAAATCTCAAGTCAAATTTAGTTATTTTATCTCCTTTAACTCCATCAAGTACACTGCACTTTCTTACAAAAGGAGCTTTAACTTTTGTATGGTCTAATTTAAAACTTTCTACTTTTTCCATTATTGAATCCTCCATTATCACTTAAAAATTTATTACTTTAAATCTATAAAAAAACTCCCCCTATCCACTATTGATAAGAAGAGTCTATTATTTCCAATCATCTCATCGTTGTTAGCAGGACCACCTAATAAAAGGTTGGTATAGGATCGCTGAGCTAACTCTCTCCCCTAATTCTTGATAAGTATCTTATTAAACTGACTTAAATTATATATTACTTTTTTATTTTTGTAAACACTTTATGCTATAATATTTATGCATCTGAATCATACTTTTATCTTATTACACTATTTCTTGTATTATTGGTAGCTGTACCTCAAATACAGTTTGATGTATGTTACTTGAAACAGTAATTTCACCACCATGTAAATTCACAATATTTTTTGTAATTGCAAGACCTAATCCAGAACCTCCCTCATTACTATTTCTTGATTTCTCAACTCTATAGAATCTATCAAATATATTTGGTAAATCTAATAAAGGAATTGGTTCTCCATAATTTATAACTTTTGCAATTGCCATATTTCCTTTTTTTGCTGTCACTATATCTACATAAAGTCCTTCTTTTCCATATTTCATAGCATTGGTTATAAGATTTTCAAAAGCTCTCACCAATTTATTTGGGTCAGCATTTATAATTAATTTTTCCTCATTGAAATTAACTCTACTAACCATAAATTCTTTTTTAAAATAAAATCCAAGTTGAGATACTATTTGGCTTAATAGTTCTACCAAGTTTATCTCTATTTTATTTAATCTTACTGTATTATTTTGCATCTTGGTAAGTTCAAATAAATCATTTATAAGTATATTTAAACTTTTTGATTTTTCATATGCAATATTAACATAATACATTAACTGAACTTCATCTTTATACTTACCATCTTCTATCAATCCCAGATAACCCATTATTGAGGTTAAAGGAGTTCTTAAGTCATGCGAAACATTTGTTATTAAATCCGTTTTAGTCTGCTGAGCTTGTCTTTCTTCAACAGTTATATTTCTGAGTTTATAAACTATACTATTGATTTTATTTGCAAGTTCATCAATCTCATCAATTTTTTTATCACTTAATCCATTTGACTCATACTCAATATCTATACTTTTTTCTAAATCGCCTTTCTCCATTGAGTTTACGGCATCCATGATAATTTCTATTTTTTTATTTTTGTTGTCAGTATCTTTTAGAAAATTTACAAGTTTTTTATTTCTCTTGTATGACATTAATGAATAAATTGATAATGATGCTGTCAGAAATAAAACCGAATATAATGTGCTGTCTCCTATAGTAGCTCTAATGTCTCTCAAACTATGCATAAGGTAATTAATTGTAGATAAAGTAGTCCTCATATATAGTATCTTTATTATATAAGCACTTGTTAACATAATGATTAGGGTTATAATACAACTTATTATAAATTCTACTATAGGACGAAACATATAATTTAATACGCTTTTATTTTTCAATTTTGTACCCTACCCCCCATACAGTATGAATTATTTTTTCTCCATCTGTATACTTTTCAATTTTATCCCTTATCCTACTCATATGAACCATTACAGTATTATTCGATTGGTAATATTGCTCTTTCCACACTTTTTCAAATATTTCTTCTGTGCTATACACTCTACCTTTATTGTTTGCTAGTAAATATAATATATCAAATTCTCTTGATGTCAAAAATATATCCTTCCCATCCACTGTTACACTATGTTTTTCTTTGTCTATTAATACAGCTCCAACTTCTATTACATTTTTATTTTCCTTGTTAGCTCCACTAAAATAATACGCTCTTCTAAGTAATGCTTTTATTCTGACAGTGAGTTCAAGGGGATTAAATGGCTTTGTTAAATAGTCATCTGCACCTGTCATTATCCCTTGTATCTTGTCCATATCCTCTGACTTTGCACTCAACATAAGTATTGGTATATTTAAACTTTCTCTAACTCTTCTACAAACTTCTATCCCATCCATATTTGGCATCATTATATCCAATACCATCAAGTGAATATTCTCTTTCTTTAAAATATCTAAAGCTTCTTGTCCATCTTTAGCTTTAATTACATTATATCCATCATTTAAAAGATATATCTCTATAAGGTTTCTTATTTCTTTTTCATCATCCACAACAAGAATTGTGTCCTTCACATTTTCACATCCCAACCTACTTTTTATATAGTTTTTACTTATCTAAAATTATACTATACTTAAAGTAGTGTAAACCATCAAATTTCTCTATATTCACTTGGTAAAATTATACAAATTGTATTATATTTATTTATTACTTATTTTGTAAATATTCTTCCAAAGTTAATCCTTTTGAATAAATTTCCTCAGCGACATCCTTACCCACATATCTAATGTGCCATGGCTCATATGCTGTACCTGTTATATCTTCTTTACCTTTCGGATATCTTATTATAAATCCAAATTTATGAGCATTTTCTGCCAACCATATAGCTTCTTTTGTACTTCCAACAAACCATCTTTCTGGATTTGTTACATCAATACACAGACCAGATTGATGTTCACTATGCCCAGGTTTTGCTACATATGCATCAGCTTTTTCCTGACCTTGAGAATTTACTCTTCTTGTATAAGTATCTTGTTGAGTATCATAAGACCTATATGCTGAAGACCCTAAAAACTGTATTCCCTCTTCATTAGCTTGTCTAACTAAGTCTTCTACTGCTTTTGCAGGTTCTCCTGCCATTTGTTTTTCCTCTTCAGTAGCTTCTGGAACAAACTCTATATTTACTTTAGTAATATCTTTTGGCATATAATCTTTACTAAGCTCATTTGTCTTGTTTACCAATAATATATTATCTGATATACTATTTGAGTGATTTTTTTTCTGAGAATTTGCTTCAACATCTTGTGATGAAGCAAATTGAGCAGTTCCAGTTGGCTCTTCATCTTTCAGAATTTTATCTTTAGCTATAAATATACTTATAAATAATACTACTATAATCGCTAATATAAATTTTAATTTTTTCATAATTAAATCATCTCCTTTGTTATGTTTGTTAATGTTAATTTTAGAGTATAAGTTTTAAGTATTTTATAAGTAAACCTTAAATTATTCTTAAGTTTATATTTTCAAATAAAGGATGGTGCTAAAAATGTCTATGCAAAAACTTCTTAGTAAAGCCCGTAAGGCTATACAAGACTTTGATATGATACAAGAAAATGATAAAATTGCAGTTGGTCTTTCTGGTGGAAAAGATAGTTTGACATTACTTCATATACTTAAAAATTATCAAAGATTTTCTCCACAAAAGTTTGAACTAATAGCTGTAACACTAAATACTGGTGGAATTGATAACTCACCATTAAACAAATTATGTGCTGAAATAAATGTACCTTTTTATGAATTTCAAACTAATATAAAAGAAATCGTATTTGATATAAGAAAAGAAAAAAATCCTTGTGCACTATGTGCTAATTTAAGAAGGGGTGCTCTAAATGACAATGCAAAGAAGCTTGGATGTAATAAAGTAGCTCTTGGACATCATAAGGATGATGCTATTGAAACATTTTTAATGTCTATGTTTTATGAAGGAAGAGTTAATTGTTTTTCGCCAAAAACATATTTAGATAGACAAGATTTAACTGTTATAAGACCTATGATTTACATAGAAGAATATATGACTAAGAAGATTTCAAAGGAGTGTAACTATCCTATCATAGCAAATCCATGTCCTGCAAATGGCCATACTAGGAGAGAATACATAAAAAATCTTATTGCTAATTTAAATAAAGAAATGCCAGATTTTAAAAGGAACGTATTTGGTTCTTTAAATAATTCAGAAAAACTTTTTATATGGGATAAGGAAAAGATAAAAAATATTTATTTAAAATAATCTAAATATAGTATTAAATTGCATTCATACATTGTATAAAAATTAATATGTTTAAATAAAGAAATGCAAGATTATATTAATTATAAATACTATCTATCTATAATTGATACAATCTTGCTATATTATAATTTTTTATATTTTTATTATCTTTTGTATCTATATTTTAATAGTTATTAATATTATTATCGATTCTAATAAATGTATTAACTATAACTTAAACTTTTTACATTCTTAACTCAATTTATTCTTAAAATTTCTATCCCTCTATATTTAATAAAAACAATATCCTGTACTAAATTAGAATATTAAATTCAACTATCTCTGGCACATTAAAAAATCTAAATGGCAACTTTGTACTTCCAAGACCAGAACTCACATATAGATGATTTCCCTTTATATCATAAAATCCTTTAGTATATTTCCTTCCATATGGAGGAGTAACTAAAGCACCTTTAAAAGGCACTCTTATTTGACCGCCATGACTATGTCCAGATAAAACTAAATTCATTGTATCTTTACTAAGCATATCTACCAAATCTGGCTCATGTGCCAACAATAAATTAAAACTATTATAATCAGTTTTTTTCTCCAAATCCTGTATATTTGGATTACCCTTTAATATCTCATCAACTCCAAGTATATTAATGTACTTATTATCTTCAAGTTTTATTTTCTTATTTTCATTAACTAAAAGATGAAAGTTAGAATTTCTCATAATTTGTCTATAATACCTAGGAAGTTCATACATATAATCATGATTACCGAATACTGAGAATTTTCCTAACCTTGCATTCATACTAGATAAAATCTTTGTAATTTCATCTACATCTGGATTTTTATTAGAATAATCAATTAAATCTCCAGTAAATACTAATATATCTGGATTTAAGGCATTAACCTTATTGGCTACTTTTTTAAGTTTATTAGTCGAGTAAAAGCTACCTATTTGAGTATCTGAAATCTGAACTACTTTTATAGTTTTATTATCATTTTTTACTATATTTTCTTTCATCAGGTTTCCATCTTTATTTATATTATATTTTTTCACAATTAATAGACTCGGTTCTATTGCAACTGAGTATATAAAAATTAAAACAAATATCAATATAAAAAATTTTAAAAAATGCTTTATCTTTAATTTCAAAGTATCTACCTACTTATTTATTATCTTAAACTATTTGCATTACAGACTCAACTTTGTCCATTTTTCTATCGTGTAATTTTGGTTTATTAGCTAAAAACCATTTATATGTTGTTGTAAGACCTTCTTTTAATAAAACATTTGGTATATAAAGACCATGTTCAATAAGCTTATTTATATCTAGATTAAAGTCTATGTTTCTAAATGGGAAGTAAGTTCTCTCTCTAAACTCAACTTTTTCCATGTCTACATATTTTATAATAGGTTCCTTACCAATAACTTCTCCACATGTATATATAAGTTCATCCCAAGATATTAACTGTGGATTTGTTACATTATACGCTTCTCTTACATGAGAATTTTTCATTACGCTCTCTAATACTTTTACTAAATCCCCAATATATATAAATTGATTGCTTACTTGTTTTCCTTTAGGTACTGGTATTTTTTCGTTTTTTTCTATTTTTTCAAAGAAATAGTATTCTCTATACAAATTATTATTTTCACCATATATATAAGTTGGTCTAATAATTATATATGGTATAGAGCTATTTATAACAAAATCTTCTGTTTCCTTTTTGTTAAGTCCATATTTACCCCAGTTTTCATTTTCACCTTTTTCATTATCTTCTTTTACATTTCTTCCACTATCTTTGTATACGGCTCCTGCTGACAATACTATGTATTTTTTTAAGTTATCTAAGTTTACAAAATCAATAAGATTACCAACATCTTCTTTTGTATATGCAGTCATATCATATATGTAATCATACTGTCTTCCATTGATAATGTTTTCCATATCTTTGCGTACTTTTCTATCGCAAATTAAGTGCTCTCTAAAACCTTTATAATCTATTTCCTTTTTACCATTCGTAAGTATATCTATTTGATACCCACATTTAATTAAACGCTTAGCAAGTGCAGAACCTATGAAGTCGCTTCCACCCATGATTAAAATAGATTTCATTTCAAGTGCATCCTCCTCTTTTTTAAATGGCTTCCTTAATTATAATATCATATTTTTAAATATGCTACACCATTTTGTATTGTTTTTGTCTATAAAAGATATTTATAGCAAAATATCTTTTATAGATTTAACATTTTCGACAATATAAGTAGGATTACTTTTACTAATCTCATCAAAAGAACCATACCCATACAATACGCCTATAGAATCTACACCTATTTTATTAGCTCCAATTATATCGTATTTTCTATCACCAATCATAATTACCTTATCTTTATCTGTTGCATCACACAAATCTAACACATATTCTATAACTTCATTTTTATTTACTCTTGTACCATCAAGGTTACTACCTGCGATATATTTAAAATATCTATCTATATCAAAATATTTAAGTATAGTTTCTGCAAATACTGTTGGCTTAGAAGTAGCCAACAATAATGTTTTACCATTTTCATAAAGTATTTTTAAAGTCTCCTTTATGTCTTCATAAATTTTATTTTCAAATATTCCTCTGTCAGAAAAGTATTCTCTATACTTTTCAACAGCTTCTGTTGCCTTTTCATCTTCAAATTTATAATAGTCTTTAAAAGTAGCATGCAGGGGTGGCCCTATAAATTGTTTTAAGTTATCCAATTCTTCTTCTATACCAAAACTCTTCAAAGAGTACTGAATAGACTTCGTTATTCCTTCTTTAGGGTCTGTAAGTGTTCCATCTAGGTCAAATAACACTATTTCATAATTTTTCTTCATATTTAAGTCCTCCACATTTTATAAAAATAATACTTTATCTTTTGAATTTATCTATTTTAAAAAGCTATAGTAATAGAATTTTAATCTAATACTATAGCTTAAATAATACTCAAATCTTATATATTGTCTTTAAACTAAATCTAAACAGTCTTATTTAACTGTTATTGCTGAAACTGGACATCCTTCTTCTGCTTCTTTACATAAATCCTGTAATTCTGCTGGTATTTCTCCTTCAATTGCAACTGAATGTCCTTCATCACTCATACTAAAAACGTCTGGACATGTTCCTATACACGCTCCACAAGCTACACATACATCCTTATCAACAAATGCTTTCATACTAAAATACCTCCCCTAAAATTATAATTATTGTTCCATTACATATTTATCCAATATATACTAATTTAAACATATTTTTCCTTTTTTATCAACATAACTTAATTTATTACAGTGCCATCATACCAATGTCTATAAACCTCACTACTCTTCATCCATGATTTTATAGTATATTGTAAGCTTAATTTTTTATTTAGCATTAGTTCATTATTATTATAATCTGTTATAATTTCTTCACTATCATCTATTGTAAATATTGTAAAATCGCCTTCTCCACCAACTTTTATCCTACCTTGACTTCCTTGTAAATTAAAAACTTTTGTTGGATATTCAGTTACCTTTTCTATGCATTTTTCTAGAGGTATCCCAAGTTCCATAATTTTATTTACAACATTTAAAAGAGAATAATGTATATCTTTCATATTTTTTATATGCATATCTGTACTTATTAAATCAGGCTTTAATCCTTGATTGACTGCTTTTTTAAATACTTCAAAGTCAAACTGTTCTACCCCATGACATACCTGAACCTCCCATGACTAAAGTCACAGGGTTCCTGCTTCATAGAATTTTGCATACTAAAATATGTCTTACTAATTCTCCACAGGCTATCCCCGTAGTTCCTACGGTTCTTACATAAGTTATCTATTTTAAACTGTTATTAGTCTTAACCCTTCTTTTAGTATATTTATACTTGCATTTATATCTCTATCATGAGTTATGTTACAACAAGGACAAATCCATTCTCTTATATTTAAATTCTTAATCGCCTCGTTTTTATACCCACATTTATTGCATATTTGTGAACTTGCAAAGAATTTACCTACCTTTACAATTTGTCTACCATACCAATTAGCTTTATATTCTAATTGGCGAACAAATTCTGACCATGACACATCAGAAATTAAGCGAGATAGTTTACGATTTCTAGTCATATCCTTTACTTGTAAATCTTCTATGCAAATAATATCATTCTCTTTTATTAATTTAGTAGATAGTTTTTGTAGAAAATCTTTTCTTTGATTAGCTATATGTTCTTGAAGTCTTGCAACTTTTAATCTTGCTTTATTTCTATTTAAACTACCGATTGTTTTTCTCGATAATTCTCTTTGTAATTTAGCAAGTTTGTTTAATGACTTTAGAAGATACTTAGGATTTTCTATAAATTGTCCACAACTTGAGATACAAAATTCTTTAATTCCTAAATCTAAACCTACCTGATTATTAGTATTTTCAAATGCTTCAATGTCTATATCAGTATAACATAATGATACATAATATTTACCACTTGGTTCTTTGGATACAGTAGCATTAAGTATTCTCCCTTGAGGTACTTGTTTATCCCTTACTTTAACCATACCAAGTTTAGGTAGTTTTATATATTGACCAATGTACATAATATTTTCATTTGTAAAGTTCGTTCTATATGAAAATCTATTAGTTTTCTTTGATTTAAATTTAGGAAATCCTGCATTTTCTTTAAAGAATTTTTTATATGCGTTTTCTAAATCTTTTAAGGTGTTTTGTAGTGAAAATTTATCAGGTTCTTTAAGCCACTCTAATTCTTTTTTTAAGTTGGTCAAATCAGAACTGCACTGTTTATAAGTAAAAGTTTCTTTATTGTTTTCATAAACTTCTATTCTTTTAGCAAGATATTTATTATATACAAATCTACAACATCCAAAAGTTTTGTTAATTAACTCTTGCTGTTTTTTATTTGGATACATTCTAAACTTATACGCTTTTTCCACTACTATCACCTCACTTTAATTGTTTTTTATGATTATTAATATACATCCTTTACCATGAGTCACTTCCTTTTTTCATTACCCATTATAATATTAACAAACGTAATTATTTAAAACAATTATTTCGAAGGTTTTTATATTTATTTTTAAATAACACATGTAAGAACCGTAAGCCCTTAACTTTTATCATTTTCGAGGTTGTCGTTCACATAAGTTCGCTACTACCTATGCAGTTCTCTTATGAACTTCTTACACTCTCATGCAAGCACAGACTATATCTTATCCTTCGGCATTATCCGTTAAGGTCTACCCACTTCCACTACCAATAGCTTGTAGTGTACTTCCCTTAAGAGGAATAGTCGTTGAAGTTTCTCCTATTCGGAGCTTACCTGCTGATTGCCCATTTTAAAGTACTTAGGGTTTAACCTTATACCATCTAACCAATTTTTTCTACTTTCGTAACTTTCACACTTAGGTTTATTTCATCCTTATGTTTTAGTTTGGTTAGCTTTAGGGGTTTCCAGCAATTCAAGTAGTATTGGATAGGTTCTATCCTATCTCTACATATAAGTTTCCCTATATGCTGACTATTTTAGCTACTAACTCATGACTAAAGTCACGAGTATGCATAGCTATTTTTTAATCAAATAATACTCCTCTATCTTTTGCACTTAATACAGATTCTCTCAAGTTACCAGACTCATTAAATATTCCATTGGTGCTATTTCCATATACAGGTGTAACTATATCTCCCCTTCCCAAAATATTCATTACTTCATCTATATATGATGGATACTCCCCTATATATACCACTAATGGTAAATTTAATTTTTCTGCAATTTGTTTTGACTTTTTAATTATGTCTATACCATCTGTACTAGATTGAAATTTACTTGCTTTTACTTTTATACCTTTTATCTTTTCCATATTTTTTTCTACAATGGATCCAATATTATCAAAGTTTATAACATCTAAAGATGTTGATTCATTTAATATATTTAATCCTTCATTAGTTACATTTAAAAATGAATACACTTCAGTCTTACATTCATCCATATATTTTTTCTTAAAATCGTAGTAATTTACAGGACCTGCTGTCCCTGCATCAAATATAACTGTTGAACCTTTTTCAATTCCAATTGAATCAGAATCCATACCTGTAGGTAATTTTCTCTTATAACAATGGGTATGAACATCTATAAATCCAGGAGAAATATACATGTTATTAGCATTTATTATCTCAAACTCTTTGTTTATGAGTATTTTTTCTTTTCTTATCATTTCTTTAAGATTTAATCCAATATCATATATCTTTCCATGTAAAACTAAGATATCTCTTTTTTCAAATTTGATACCATCCTTTGGAGATATTATTGTCCCATTTCTTATAAGTAAGTTTTTCATTTATTCCACATCCTAATTACAGTATAATTTCTCTAATAGTTTTATCTTACATAAATAAAATAAGTCTAAAAATAAAAATATCTTAGACTTATTCATTATATTATACTATATTAATTATATTAAATTAAATAAAAACTTGAGCTTACTTTAAAAAACAATTTAGTATTTGTTGTTCTGCTTCTTCTTCTGTAAGGCCTAACGTCATCATCTTTAAAATTTGGTCTCCTGCAATCTTTCCGATTGCTGCTTCATGTACTAAAAGAGCATCTGGATGATTTGCAGCAATTTCAGGTATAGCACTAATTTGAGAATTACCCATAATTATTGAGTCACATTGGACATGTGCAGAGCAAAGAGAATCCCCAATAACACAAGGATTAAATTTTTGTTTAGAGTTATCTTGACCAACTGTACGAGAAATTACTTGAGCAGAAGAATTTTCACCTTCCAATATAACCTTCATATTAGATTCTGCAACTTGATTTCCATGAGTTAACAATTTTTCAAATACAACTATCTTTGCTCCTTTGCCTAAAGTAGCATCCATTTCTCTTTTAGTTGAATCAACGCCTTTAATCTGAATTGTTTCCATTTCACAATATGAATCTTCACCCATATTAACAATCGTAACTGGATTTAAAATTCTTTTTCCTTCTCCATCACCTTCGCCATAATGTTTTTCCACATATTTTAGACGAGCTCCTTTATGTAAGAAGAATCTATGTATTCCATTGTGTTCACTGTCATCATTACCACAATTATGTATGCCACAACCAGCAATTATAACAACATCTGCATTTTCTCCAATTTCAAAGTCATTATAAACCATGTCTTGTACACCAGCTTCTGTTACTATTACTGGTATATGAACATTTTCGCCTTTAGTATTTGGTTTTACTATAATATCAATTCCAGGTTTATCAGTCTTTGGAGCTATAGTTACATTTTCAGTTGAATGTCTTTCTATACCTTGTCCATTTTTACGTATATTGTATGCTCCTAATGGAGTTCCACGAAGTTCAGCAACTTTTTCTAAAAGATTTAAGTCTATTTTGTTCATTTAATTTGCCTTCCTTTCTAATTAATTCATATCTTTCATTAATTCACAATTTGAATTAACTTGGCACATGATTTCAGGTAATATAGCATCTTTTGTTCCATGGCTTTTTACTGAACCATCTTGTAAAACAATTATTTCATCAGCTAACTCTAATATTCTTTCTTGGTGAGAAATTATGATTATAGTTTGGTCAGATTCTCCATGAATTTTCTTAAAACTTTCATTAAGCTTTCCAAAACTCCAAAGGTCTATACCTGCTTCAGGTTCATCAAATATAGAAACCTTTAAATCTCTAGCAAAAAGAGTTGCTATCTCAATTCTTTTCATTTCCCCTCCAGAAAGAGAGTTATCAACTTCACGATTTAAATAGTCTTTTGAGCACAAGCCAACATCTGTAAGATATTGACAACACACATCTGTAGACAATGGTTTTCCATGAGCAAGAGTAAGCAAGTTTTCAACTGTCATACCTTTTATTCTTGGTGGTTGTTGAAATGCATATCCTATTCCTTTTTTTGCTCTTTCTGTGATACTAATATTAGTTATATCTTCTCCATCTAAAAGTATTTGACCACTAGTGGCTTTTTCAATTCCCATAATAAGCTTAGCAATTGTGGATTTTCCTCCACCATTTGGACCTGTGATAACAATAAGTTTGCCTTTTTCAAATGAAAGGCTAACGTCATTTATTATTCCTAGCTCCTCATTGTTAGACTCAACATTAAAGGAAAGATTTTTTATTTCAAGCATAATACCCCTCTTTTCTGTAAAATATTACATTTATATCCATTCTTTTATTATATCAGTACTTTTTATATCTCAGCAACTCTAAGGGATAAAATATATATTAAATATAAAACAAAGTTATTAAAAAATAAAAAAGATGAGTTCTTCTAACTCATCTTTAAAAATCAGTATTATTTAATTATATATGTATCTAAAAATTAGCCTTCTATATATTCTAGTATTATTTTTTGATTATCTTTTAACATGATTTCCTCTTTTTTAGATTCAATCCCATTCTTCTTTATCTTTACTTCGGCTACAAAAGCGTCATTACCTTCAACCATTTCTAATAATTCATACGCTTTTTTACGTCCTATTTTAGTTGCTATATCTTTTAACACTGCCATTTTCTTAAACATTCTATCACCTCTACTCAAATTTTACAATTGATTTTTAATTATATAATTATAGTTTAATACCAAATTATAATAATTATTGTCTCTAATTATATCAGATATTGAGTAAATTTAACACTTTGTAAAATTATTTATCTTCTCTAACTAAGTAAGAATTTCCATCTTGGTCTTTAAAAGAAAACATTCTTCCATAAGGCATTTCCATTAATTCTCCTACTTCAACTTTATTCTTTGCCATCTGTTCATAAGTTCCATTAATATCTCTTGTACTTAAAATTATTGATGGATGTGATAAGCTTACATCTTGATTTTGCTTCATCATCAGATTTTTATCATACAGTACAAATGTTGTAAATTCATTTTTACTTGGTGCTACCTCCACCCATTTCATACTTGCACCCATTTCTTTTTCATAAGTTACCACAAAGTTTAATTTTTCTGTCCAAAACAATTTTGCATCCTCTTGATTATTTACATAGAGAGTTATTTTTCCTATTTTATTTATCATAAAAATACCCACCTTTATTATTAAATAAATATCTAATATTTTTTATATTTAATAATATACCCATATATATTATTTTCTATAGATATATATTTCTAATATTTATCGCCAAATTATGTAATTCTGTGCAATATATAATTTATAGTGTTCATATAATTATAGACTTAATTTACATGTTTTAAATTTGCTATATATCATACTTATAATTATGATATTATCTACATAAAAAATCACTTTTAAATAGAATTTACTATCTAAAAGTGATTTTTTATATTCTATGCAACTTTATGTTTTAGCCACTTCGTTCCTCTTAATCTCAAACAATATAAGGTTCCTCTAACAAGCCAATCTGTATACATACCTATCCAAATTCCCAGCACTCCAAATTCTAATACAACCCCTAATACGTAGCCTGTAAAAATTCTAAAAATCCACATTCCTATTACAGCTGTCATCATTGTATATCTAGTATCTCCAGCTCCTTTTAGCCCTGCTGATAATACAAAGGATATAGGCCATATTACCATAGCTAAACAATCACTTCGAATCAATTGTGTTGATACATCAATTACATTAGCATTTTGAGTATACATGCTTGAAATCCAGGGTGCAATTGGTATAAATATAGCCCCTACTGCAAATAAGCAAACTGTTGCAAATTTAGTCAGGTATAATAGAGTACTCTTAGCCCCTTTGATATCTCCGCGTCCTATATATTGCCCCACCAAAGTCGTGGCAGACAGGGCTAATGCATTCCCAATTACATTTATAATCGATGCAATTGACATTCCTATTGCATTTGATGCAATCGCTGACGTACCCATAGTAACTATAAATACTTGAACAATCAATTTACCTGCATTAAAAAGTAATTGTTCAATCCCTGCTGGTATACCTATATTAAATATAGATTTTTGAGTCTCAACATCAATCTTAAATGGAAATATTTTACCTATAGATATGAATTCATTTCCTTTAAATAAAGCCCTCACAATAACTATACAACCAATTATTCTAGCTATAGCAATAGACATAGCTGCACCTGTTATCCCATAAGAAGGTGTTTGTATATTTATTCCCAAAGAATTTAAATCAACACCATATATAAGTATATATCCTAATGTTACGTTTATTATATTCATAAACATAGTTACATACATAGGTTTCTTTACATCTCCACAACCTCTTAGAATACCATTTGCTATCTGCTGTGTTGCAATAAATGGATAGGTGAATAATGTAAACTCTATGTATAGTTTTGCATTTGATTTTACCAATTCTTCTGCTGAACCATAAAATAAATTGATTACACCTGTTCTAAAAATCCACATCAATATTGTTATTGTAAGTGATAATATTACACCAGATATTAATGCTTGCTTGATAGTTTCATTTACTTTTTCATTATCTCTTTTTCCTATTTGTTGAGCTACAACAACAGTAGCACCAACAGATAGTGCAGCAAATACAGATATAAATATATTATTGATTGAATCAACCATTCCAACTGCAGATACAGCTTCTTCCCCAATATGACCTGCCATCATTGTATTGAATACCCCTAGAAGCATAACAAATGTCTGCTCTATCATTATAGGAATTGCTAATTTTATAACATTCTTCCTTATAAACATCCCTTTTCCTCTTTTCCCTCTTTATATAAATTTAATTTTTAATTAGTTTATCAAATTATGAATTGATACCATAAGGTTTAGAATTGTATTTTCAACGTTATAATATACTGTATTCAAATAATATAAATCTTGTTTAATATCATTTGAAAACAGTATATCTTTATAATTATCTTATGTTTATTATTTTTTATAGATACTAGATTTAAATTATTTATGAATTTAAATTAACTGATTAATACAGCCTATATATAAAATGCAATCACCGTATTTCGATAATATTGTACCACTATTGTATTATAATAACAATAAACATATTTTTTATTAGCTTCGTAAAGTTTTTTTGTAATTGACATGGTTATTTAAGTCACATATATTCAATGTAAGTATATAAACTTGATTACGATTCTTGTGTATTCAAGTTCATGATGCTATAATTTTGCATAATGATATACATATGCTTTAAACGATATACACGCTTCAAATAAAGCCAATTAAAAATAACTTGAAAGTGAGGAACTTATAGTGAAAGTTTTAGAAATAAATATCAATAATATTGAAGTCTATGCAAAGTTAATGGAAGAAAGCTTTATAGATGATTCTGGTATAAAAATGCAACTTAAAGGAATTAAAAATGGAGCCAGCCTTTTGAATATACAATGTAGATGTCAAATTGAAGCTTTCTCTAAAATAAATGGAGTAACAACATTTGGTAATGGTGAAGGTATGGTACTTGGATATTTTACAAAAGATGAAGAACGTTTGGCTAAGTATTTACAAGATGCATCTTCTTATATATTAGAAAATGTGTCAACAGATGACTTGATAGCAATGCAACAGAATGCAATAGAGGTTACAAAAATAGTACAGCCTGATTGGTATAAGAAGTTTCTTAATGAGAAAGAAGTTTATATATTACAGGTGATTGTAGTTCAAAAATCATTGCGTGGAACTGGTGTGTTCAGAAAACTAATATCTCCAATCTTAAAAATGGCAGAGCAACAGAGTATACCTGTTGTTTTACAAACATACGAATATGCTAACATTATTAAATATGAACAATTTGGCTTTAAACTCATGGAACAAGTTACCTCAGACAAAATAGATTTAGTATGTTATAACATGTTAAAAAATAATTGATACAAACATTATCTTAATTAGTAAGCTATTGCTATCCGTGTAGAATATCTTATTAAACTTGTTAACTCACTTTGTATCCTAATTTTAATTATTTATAAAATCTTACAATATACATGTAACAAAATCTCATCAATTTAAATACTGTATCTTATAGACTATTTTTAGGATGTGATACTTTGGTTAATTTGAATGCGAATAATTTAAATGTAAATATGGTTTACCCTATTTCTGCTACGGCACCTATACGTTTCAGAAGATATACTGTTTCATACTTAGAAAACATGGAAAACATTTATTTAACTATAGCAACATACTTTGATACACTTGGTTTAGGTACATTAAGTATTGACAAAGTTTATGGTCAATGGGCTTGGTTCGTTGATAATATATATGACTTAAATCTATTTGTTTTTGTAGGAAACTACCCTTATCAAATTGCTAAAAATAGATATGATACTTTTGTTGATATTTTACCAGTAGCTATTACCTCTATTGTCAATGGAGATAGAATATTTTTAACTTCGAATCCTTGTTTGTTAAACTCAAAAATTACAGTTAGATTTATATCTAGTCATCCTACCCTTAATAGAACCGTTGATTATGGCAATATTAGAGATTTTATTTTTTAACAGTACAACATGATGTACTCTTTAAAACAATGTAACCCTTTAGATGATAATATTAATTTAACACAACGACCTTAACTAGTACATCATGTTTAACTGTTACAAATCTATAATAATTTTTTTTATTAAACAGTGTTTAAGTTTTTGGATAATTCATATATTTTATTTACCTATTTTTTCTGTTCTATATCCTATTTCTTTATTAGCTAGTCTATATCCTTCTTTTATCATATCTTCTCTTGTTAATGCATTTCCTAACAAATTATCAATACTCATTTGTTTTCTATCACTAAAATACTTATCTAATAATGACTCTTCTATATCTTCTTGAGATGCTAAATGTCCTTCATGCATTATATATTTTACATCGAAACCTTCTTTATTTAATATTTTTCCTAGCAAAATACTTCTATGACATCTTATAGGCTCTTGCATTGCACCTAATAAAACTATTTTATAACCCATTTGACATCCCTTTTTTAATCTTTCGATTCCTTTTAAAAATATTTCTTCCTTTATTACCTCTTCAAAATCTGCATAACCTTCTTCTGTATATACATCTTTATTAGTTCTTTTTGCCCCAAGTTCCTTGCCCATGTATATATATATAAATCCAGCCTTTCTTAGGGATTCATTGAATGACTCTCTATTATACTGAATATTATATTTAGAATATGGAGTTTCTCTAATATCAATTACACAATTTATATTATATTTTTTTATCATATTAATAAGCTTATCCAATGGATAATTTGAATGTCCTACTGCAAATATTTCCATACAATCACCTACTATTCTTATAATTACTATTTTATTCAATTGATACTCTATCTTACATATAAGCCTTCTACATTACAAATATACTTAACTATATCTATATTTCCATTTAGTCCCATATATACATTGCTAAATAATCCACTTACTTCTAATGCTATTTCCAAATCCAACATATATATAGATAGAGAAACTCTTTCTCTTAGTGCTAATTTCATCAGAGCATCAATTATATAGTAATTATACCCTATTTCTTTAAAGTCAAATAAGGTATTGTTTAATTGTTCTAGATATGTAATCTCCTTTTTACTTAGTACTCTTTTTATATATTTTTTATTTTCACTTACAAAATATTCACTTGCAATTATTATTTCTTTACTGTAACTCATTATAATTAATAGTGCCCTTAAAAACTTATTTTCCTGTATAAAATACTTATCTTTTACTTTATCTAAATCCCAAAATACGTCAAGGATACTATGTGGAGATTCTATATCCATCGTTTTAGGAAAACTATCTATTTTAAATTATATATTTAAATACATAAAAAACTGGCAAAATATATTAAATATAAAAATGAGGCCTATCTTTTTATCTAGATAGGCCTTGCTTAATTACTTATATACTTATTTTAATTTATTATAAAATATGTTTCACGGGTATCTGAATTTCTGTTAACCAGTCTTCTTCATTTTCTTTATTCCATATACCATTTATATAAGATTCTCTAAAATGCCCTATTACTTCATATTTATTATCTTGTATCCATTTAAATGCATCTGCATAAGTTTTTCCTAATGTTGAATATGGCCCATTATGCAATATACAAACTGCATTTTCAACTTCATCTATTTCCTTAAATTTTAATAAATCTGTGTCTTCTTTTAGGTCATTTATCGCTTGGCACATCTCAACATCCATATCAGTTTCTTTATATTCACCATCATGATATATATTGAAACAATAGTCTGGAACCATACATGTGCACCCTGATTTCATCATTTCTCCAGCCATTACGTTTGGAAACAAATTGAAAAGCTCATCATAATTCTTTAATACTTTTCTCATAGAAGCAATTTTAACTTTTGGTAGAGACTTAATAATTACATTATTCATATCGACTTCTCCTTTTAAGTTTTTAAGGTAATTACGTAGTTTAATAAGCTTATATTCTTCACTCCTCATTACATCTAATATCTCTTTTTCTTTGTTTATTAAAATCTTTTCGACCTCTTCACGCTTTTCTATTATTTCTTTTATTTCAGCTAGTGATAGGCCCATTTGTTTTAAGGTGATTATTTGATGCAATTTTGGTAATTGTTCTGTTGTATAGTATCTGTATTTTGTAAATTCGTCTACATATTCTGGTTCTAACAACCCTATATCTTCATAATACCTTAATGTCTTTGTAGTTATTTTATTTATTTTAGAAAACATTCCTATAGAAAACATCTCATCACCTGCGCATTAGATTTGATTAATTTAAGTTTAAGCCTTACCCTTAGGTTAAAGTCAATATTAAATAAATTATAATTATATTAATTCTTCAATTCTATCTCCACTTAATACTAAAGTGTCCCCTCTTTTTATAACAGTTGACCCTTTAGGTACTAAAACCTGCTCTTTTCGTTTTATCATAACTATTAATATATCCTCTGGTATATTAGAATCCATTATACTCTTGTCAGCCCACTTACTATCATTATCTATATTTACTTCTATAAGTTTAGAACTAATTTCTCCATCATAGTCATTAAATGTTTTTAATACAGGTGTGTTATCATCAACCAAGTCTAACTTCTTTGCTACAGTTGGTATTAAAGTACCTTGTACTCCTACTGAAAGTAATGCTATGAAAAATATTATATGAAATATATCATTTTCTATAACTACTCCTTTAGTAACTGCAACAATTGCAAAAACTACTGATGCAGCACCTCTAAGACCTACCCATGATATAAACAATTTTTCTTTGTTTGAAAATTTAAATTTTGCTAGAGTTATAAATGTGGCTAATGGTCTTGCAATAATTATCATAAATATAGATATTGCCATTGCTATACCAAATACACTTGGTAGTTTGGAAGGGAAGGATAACAATCCTAACATAAAGAATAACATTATTTGCATAATCCATGAAATTCCATCAAAGAAATGAACTAGACTCCTTTTATGAGGTATCTTACTATTACCTATAATGATACCTGAAATATATACACTTAAATATCCATTTCCTCCAACATACTCACTAAGTGCATAGGAAAGTAACGCAATAGCTGTAATAAATATAGTATAAAATCCTTCTATCTCAAAATTTGAATTTCTCAAAATATAAACAGATAATTTTGCCAATATAAATCCTATTGACAGTCCAAAAGCTATTTGTTTTATTACCATTGGAATAATAAGTTCTACACCAGAATTATTCATCAATGTCAAAATAATTAGTGTTAACATATATGCTATTGGGTCATTACTTCCACTTTCAACTTCTAATAATGAAGCAAGAGAACCTTTTAGGTTTAATTTTTGAGAACGTAATACGGCAAATACAGATGCTGCATCTGTTGAAGCTGCAATTGCTCCAATTAACAAACCTTCAAATAAACTAGTTCCTATTACCATGTAACAAAAGATACCTGTAACACCTGCTGTAATTATTACGCCTAATGAAGACATAAGTATGGAAGGTACTGCAACTGGTTTAGCCATATTCCAGTTTGTTCCAAATCCTCCAAAAAACATTATAAATATCAAGCCAATAGAACATAATTGTTTTGTTAACTCATAGTTATCAAAATAAATCCCTACCATTCCATCAGACCCAAATAACATACCCAGTAAGATAAAAATCAATAATATCGGTACTCCAAATTTATATAATACCTTGCTTGAGGTTATACAAATCAATAGCACTAACCCACTTATAATCATCAATTCTGTCATAGCATCATCTCCATTTCATATAAATTTTACAGATTAAATTGTATCTGCAATTATATTGCTTATTTAAGTATTAATATGATATAAGTTTTATAAGTTATATTGTACAAAGTATAATTAAAATTTAACAATCTATTAAAAATTGATTATTGTACTAAATTTTATATATTTACTTTAATTATATTCATTTAATCTTTATAGTTTGAATTTTATTTAATTAATATTTCATTTTTCAGTCGATTATTTAGTGTATTTCATATTTTTATAGTAAATTTACAAGTAACTATGAAATACATAATATTTAGATAAGTAATAAGAAACTAGCATGTAGTATTAGATACACTAGATATGAAATCTTCAAAATTTTATCATTGAAATATTTCTTTATATATATTATTGTATATTTCTTACAAATCATTGTCAATTTCTTTTTCTCAAAAATGGAATAATTGCATAATCTTTTTTAGATTATGCAACTTATAGATTTAATCCCAAAACTCCCTTACAGCCTCTATAATTTCACTATATGGTAATAAAGTAGCCTCCACTATTGACTTATTTGTTTTTTCTAGATAATACTTAATCATATAGTAACCACAGGAATACCCTGCACAATAAGGTAAGCCTACTGGAAAATAGCCTTGCATTTTAGCTATATCATCACCATAAAGATATGATATTATATTTTGAAATCCAGTTTCTTTTAATCCATCTTTAATTATTGGCTTTATATAGGTATTCAGTGTTTCAATGTTGGTCTTACTAACCCAAGGCCCTACCATATCGTCTCCAAACATCCATGTTGCAAAATTTTCTGCAAGACCTTCATTTATCATCATTTCTTCTAAAGTTATGTCATTACTCCATTTTATAAATTGAAATCTAATATTGTGATTACATTCATGTGCTAGCGCTACTGGTAACCTATTAATAGTATACTCATTTGGAACTAGTGATAAAAATATATATCCTGGAATTCCACCATCACCAAAATATCCATCACTTAATATTGTATAAGGGCTTTCTGGATTTGCTAATAATATTGAAAATTTATACTCCTCAGTATTCAATTCATATCCCTCTTTTATAAAATGCTTTATGGAATTTTCAATAGTTTCTTTACACTTGTTCCAAAGCTTGTCATTAGATAAAATATGTATGTTATTTATTTGACTTTCATTAATATCTTTTGGAGATAAAAACCCCATCATATCACTTGCCATAATTACATCATATCCACCTTCTTGTTTTGCAGTGATTGGAACATTTATACACTTCCATTTAAACTCAAAGGGCTTCATTAACTCATATCTATATATGTCCTCTTTCTTATTTATAGGTGCATTCATTATTTTTTTATATATTTTATCTGAGCGTACCTCTATAATATTCATTTTTATCATCTCCTTTAAAATAAATTATATAGAATTACGTAGCGTCAATGTCAATATATAAACTTATACAAATAAATAAGAGAATCATTTAATTTAATATGACTCTCTTGTTTATTTGTAATGTGATGGATTTGTATAGGATTTTTAAATATTTATTTTATTTATTAAAGTTAATTTTGTTAAAGCAAATATAATATTATCATCTAAATTAAATTATTTTTTAATGCTATTAAAATAGTATTGCTAACTCTTAGCATTAATTATTTTTTATATTAAATACTATATTCTTTTGGTGGCTCTCCTGAAAAATCTGAAATTACAGCCTTAGCATCATCAAGATAAAATATTTCAAAAGTAGGATTCTCTTCATTCTTATAGATTGATTTAACAAGCTCACTAGATTCAATTATTTTTTTCTTTATATCCTTATTATCTGAGAATATAACTTTTCCGCATAGTCTTATCCAAGCAAATTTAGGAGTTGATGTAGTTATTTCTATATATGGGATTTTTTTAACTTGTTTAAATACATCTTTTTCATTACTTGTACAAAAATATAATTTGCCACATTCTTCAATCATAAATTGGAATGGACGAACTTTTGGCTTTCCATCAATTCCTATTGTTGCAAAATATTGAACTGGATTTTCCTTCAAAAATTTTACTACTTCATTCATTTCATCTACCCCCTAAAATAATTTGTTGTATTTTTTATTTCTTTAATAATATAATAAACTGATTAGTATCTACTGTATAGTAAGCACTTTAAAGTACTATAGTTACCTAATAGAAACTATTGGCATGTTTTATTTTTAAATACTTATATATTTAAAATAAATTTTTATGCATTATTGTCTAAAATGATATAATACTTTAAGGAAGATTATTAAAGAGAGGATGTTATGATTTATGAAAAAAGATTTACCTAAATGTCCTGTAGAGATTACGTTACAACTCATCAGTAATCGATGGAAGGTATTAATTATACGAGAACTATTAGATGGTACTAAAAGGTTTGGTGAAATCAAAAAATCTATTGGAAATATCACTCAAAAAGTTTTAACATCAAATTTAAGGTCTATGGAAGAAAGTGATTTAGTAACTAGAAAAGTTTATCCAGAAGTTCCTCCAAAGGTAGAATATACCCTAACAGAAACTGGTTATAGTCTTGAACCAGTTCTCAATTCAATGTATAAATGGGGAAATGAATACAGACATAAAGTTATTAACAAATAAAAATAACCGTATCTATTCACTATGATACGGTTATTTAAAATATTATAAAATAAATATATTATTATTTTATAATTTACATATTTTTAGTCTAATACACTTCAACTATATCTTTATCAGAATTATACCTAAAAAAATAATTAGCTACTCTATTAATGAATCCATTTTTCTGCCAATAAATTACGTCATCTACTAAAAATGGATTGTCTGTAATTATACTATCTACATTTAAATTAATCATTTTTTTCATTAATTTACTGTTATTAATAGTCCATACAAAAACCTGTTTTCCTTTTTGATGTATGTTATCCACTACTTTTTTATTTATAAATGTGGACTCTATTCCATATATATCAACATAGTCCCAGTCATAAAAATTCCCATATGCAACTGCAGTTAAATAACAAGTTACAATATCTGGATTTAATTTTTTAACCTTTTTCAATACATTTTTATTCATGGATGCTACAACACATTGCTTATCTAGTCTATTTGATTTAATTAGCTCTAATACTCTTTTTTCTACATCAGTTTTTTCATGACCATTAAGCTTTATTTCTATTAGCAATTTTATTTTACCCTTAGAATACTTCATTGCCTCATCAAGAGTTGGTATTTTCTCTCCAGCAAAGTCTGACCTAAAATGACTTCCCGCATCATATGTCTTAATTTCATCATAATCTACTTCCCAAACATTTTTATTTACACCAGTAACTCTTTCAAAATTATAGTCATGAAACAAAATCAACTCTCCATCTTTGGTTTCTTGAACATCAATTTCAGCATATTCAGCTTGAGTTATAAAGGTTTCTTTAAATGCTGCTATAGTGTTTTCTGGAGCAACCAATGCTGAAACTCTGTGGCCTGTTGCCGTTGTGTTATAAAAAAATGAAGTATTAAATAAAATATCATTGTTTAAAGAGTACACCATTGACTCAATATGTAAGACAAATAAAATTACTACTATCTTCAAAGTAGCTTTTAATACTGTCTTTAATGAGTTTCTTTGTTTTTCTGTATTCTTTCTGTAGACATGAATGTGATTATATTCATAATAAAATGCAGAAATAAATCCAGTACTAATTATAAATATAGCTATTGAGGAAATAAATGCTGCATAATCATTAAACAGAATACATCTACTAATAAATATATCTTTTAAAAAGTTTGCATTAGTATAATTTTTAGTCCATATTCCTATCAATATAACAACAAGATGATAAATTATATACCCTATGGTAGTAACCATCAGAGATAATCCTAAAGAATAAAATATTAATTTTATTGCTTTTCCCTTTGTAAGACTAGCACTTTTATTCCTTGCTTCTTTAAAACTGTTTGTATTTAGAGTTACTTCATGTATACTAAAAATCCACCTAATAACTGATATATATAATATTAAAATTAAAACCATATAAATTACATTTAGAATAATATTAGAACTTATATAATCTAATATATATTCAGGAAGTTTTATTTTTCCTATAAAACCTGAAGTTAATGCTATATTTGTTAATGGAACTATTAGCAATACAAACACAAATAATAATATATTTTTAGGATTTAATATGTTTATGGATTTTTTTAAGGATAATTTAATAAGTTTAAACAAAGTAATCTTTTCAGAAATTCGTGATTTATCAAAACAAATAATTACTGAAGTAAATTCAAAAAACATATAAAATGCCAATATTATAGTTGAAAGTATAGCTAATATTATTGATAGAGGATTAGTTAATATTTCTCCCATATTATCAGTACTTAAATACACTATATTTGCACTTTTCATAGAACTACTCAGTACAAATTTAATTGATGGTAATATAATCAACAAAGCTAATCCTTTATGAAATAACTCGAATAGAATTAATGTACTCCAGTTACATTTCACCAAATTTACAAAATTATTTAAAACTCTCTTTTTCATTATATCCCCTTAATCTTTTTATTATATTTTAACCTATAAAGCACTTAATTATATATTATCTTTTAATAATTTATAATTTAATGTAATATCTCATAAATTATTCTATTTATGATTATTTACAAATAAAAAACACTTTCGTCTTCTTAAGAAAGTGCTTTTTACTATTAACTTGTTTCATTAGTTCATTTCACTATGAAACATCCCTATATATTTTTTTATTTAACTATATCTATATTAGCTTAGCTTCATATGTAGTATTGGAAATGGATTCCCTTGCTCATCTATTTCAGACCTATCAAATTCTTTAAATCCTAAGTGAATATAAAATCCCACTGCTTTTTTATTTTGTTCATTTACATCAACATATTTTATATTGTATTTATCTATAGCATATAATATTAGTTTTTTTCCAATACCATTACCCCTATATTCATCTTTTATAAATAACATTTCAATTTTACCTTTATCTATTCCCATAAAAGCTTTAATCATGTTATTATCTTTTACACAAACCATAGTTTCTACTTGTGTTAAACCAATTTTAACTAATGGCTTCAAAGATTTAATATCTTTTTCTGTTAAAAAATCATGTGTTGCTCTTACTGAGGACTCCCAAACTTGTAACATCTCTTGAACTTCTTTTGCACTTCTTTGTTTCATTTCAAAAACTATTTCAAAACTAATAATAATCTCCTCCCCATAGTACATTTTAATTAGAAAATACAATCTTATATTAGTCATACTTACATAAAATTTTATTTTGTAAATAGTTTATTATAAATTATAATCATGTATTTTGGGCAAATAAACTCATTGTCGAATACTAATTAAAAGACCTTTTCTACTTATAAATATTCTTTTATATCAAAGATAGAAATTATAAAGGACTATGAGAGTTAATACCATAGCCCTTTATAATTTAAATATTATCTATAATATACCTTTATAGTTTACATACTTACATTTAATAAGTTTACTACAATAGTTTACCTTAGCTTATACTAAAGGTGCTTCTATTTGAGTAGTAAAAAGGAACTTATGACAATGGCCATCACTAACAGTAGTATTTCCACATACTAAGTGAACATGCTTATTAGTTCCTGGTATATTAATTGCTGGACCTGTTGTAACACATATCTTGTGGAAATGATCAAGAAAATCTACATTATCATTTATTTTATGAACATGATTTGTTCCACCGTTTATTGGTATAACTTCACCTGTAACTCCTGCTGCACGATGATTATGTCTATCGTCACATTCTTCTGCTAATTTAACACTTTCTGAGTACTCATGAACATGTGTCATTTCTTCATAGTCATTACAACACTTATTACATTTATTATATTTATAATCCTCATACATATAATTTTTTTCACATTTACAATTTTGACAACTCATTTTTATATCTCTCCTATTATATTATATATTAAGAAATCCCTCTAAAGAATCTCTAATATATAATATGAACCAGAGTCAAAAAAGTTCATATTTTGTAGTTTTATGTGATATTTTAATTATTTATTCCAGTATTTAGGATGTAATAATGTCTCTGGCAACTTTGTATTAGAATCTCCCCTTGCAGTATTAATTTGTAATTGTGTAAGGAATACACTATTTTTAAGATTTGCCCCTCTAATATCGCAGTCTCTTAAATCTGCTCCTATTAAATTCGCACCACTTAAATCTGTTCCTCTTAGATTAGCTGCTATAAGAAATTTACCTTTTAAATCTGCCCCTATTAAATTTGTTTTTCTAAGGTCTGCTCCTATTAAATCCATACTTTTACTTAATTTTTTCTTATTTTTAAAATTAGAAGTCTTTTCAAAAGATTTAGCTTTTTCTAGCACAAAGTCACTAGCTTGTGACAATAGTGAATTAACTTTTGCTCGATGTGATATTATATCTAAATCTATTAGTTGTTCTGGACTCATATTCGTTATCTTATCAGTTTCTTCAATTATTAGATTAAGTTTTTCTTTGATTGCATCAGATATATCTAATGTAGATGCTTCTTTAAGATACCATAACATTTCATGTAACTGCCTCATAACTAAAAACACTTCAAACATTTGATTTGCTAACTCTGGCTCTTGTATCCAGTTTTTTCCCTTATATGTTACTTGTGCTACCTTTTGACCTGCACCAAAGCAATCATATGTAGTACAACCTCTAAATCCTTGATTTCTAAGATTTTTATGTACAGAACATTTAAAATCCGATTGTAAGTTAGTACATGGCTTACCTGATTCCTTATTAACAGGAAAGTCTTCTGAAGCAGAGAAATAAAGGGCCACACAACAAAGTCCAAAACACTTTTCACAGTCAATTTTTAGACTTTCAAATAGTTGATTATTATATTTATCTTTATGTATAGCTTTCATATCTATTCTCCTTTTGTTTTTGCATTTTATAAATTAATATTTATTAATAAGTCATTTTTAAACTATTTGTACAAAATTACTTCTCCTTAATTATAAGTTAAAGTGTCCTTTATTCCAATAGTATACAGTAATCTATCAACATTAATATCTGTAACAATATCTTTTTCATGCCAGTGATTTTTGCACACTCAATTACATAATGAATAAGCTACTATCTCTTCCATATAACCCTCCTTCATATTAGAAAATATATGTTTTTTATTTTAATGAATTTAGAATAAAGTAATTTTTTTAACATACTTAATTCTAGTACATTATTATTTTCTTATTTATATTTATCTTATCACATCTCAATAAAGATAATCGATTGTTTGCCTAAAGCTGATTATAAATTTAATCTTGATGATATAAAGAAATACAAAAAAAGAAAGAAATACTAAGATTTCTTTCTTAACCAATAATATATTCTAGTAATGTACCTTTTTCTATGTGTTTATCCATTTCTAATCTTTCATTTGGGTCAAATGTTATCCATAGTTTTGCTTCCCCATTTTCGTCACATCCAACTACTGCTTCTCCATCTTCACTATCTTCACAGCATCTGTATACTATAGGTACTACTTTTTTCATTTCTTCCATTACTTTATTTACATAGTAATCTTGTTCTTCACCTTTTAAAAAATAACACATAAGCTACCCTCCTAATGAATTTTATATTACTAAATTAAAGCCTTAAATTTACATCTGTACAATAGCCATATAGATTATTTCATAAATAACACAAGTTTTTTATACTATGCTTTTTTTACAACAGAAGACTTTAGTTTCATAGCTCCAAAACCATCTATTTTACATTCTATATCATGTCCATCAGATGGATCATGAATTAAACGTATACTTTTTACTTTTGTTCCTATCTTTATAGGTAATGAACTCCCTTTTACTTTAAGGTCTTTGATTACTGTTACAGCATCTCCATCATTTAACACATTTCCATTTGAATCTTTAATAATGTTTGTATCTTCTTTTGTATCTAATCCTAAGGTCCACTCATGAGAGCATTCTGGGCAAACTAGAAGAGTTCCATCTTCATAAGTATATTCTGAATTACATTTCGGGCAATTTGGCAAATTTTCCATATTTATATGTCCTCCATTTATTATTTTTAATTTTATTTTTAAATATATAAAATTTCTTTTGAGCCTATATGATACCATATTATACTTATATTGACAAATACAACCCTGTGCTTATAATTTCAAATATTTATAAAAGAAAAAACAGCTAATCTGTTATAATCAACTGCTTCTAAAACTAAGACTATTTTTTATAAATTAAGATTTCAATATCATTACAAAATTGACCTAATGCCTTAATAAAAACTCTAATACTCCCTGTAGTCAACGAAGTTATTTCGTCTAAAGTAAAATTTAATTTATGTCCAACATAGTATTTCTTTTACTACTAAATCATGCTGACACATAAATATGCATCCTTTTGATTCCATGTTATAGGAGTCTTATTAATATCTATAGAGTCATAATTACAATACTGCCCAATATGTAAGTTAGGATATGTATTCTTAAATATTTTATTTCCATACAATAACAAATTATCTTCCTTATCAACAACATAAATACATTGATCAATACTATCTATAATAGTCTGGTATTGCTGCATCTGTTGATTTAATTTCTTCTTTTTCTTACGTTGCAAAAACATTGATAGAACTTGAGAAATCAATGCTAACGTACTGACTTCTTCTTGTGTCCATAAACGTAGACCTGTACATTCATCAAATCCAACAAATCCTTTAAACACCTCATCTTCTCTATATGCACATTGAAGTGTGGAATGGATATCTTGACTAGAAAACAATTCCTCTAGTTCAGGACTTAATGAATGTATATCACGACAATAGAAAACAGAATCATCTTCGAAGAGTTTTTCATAATCTCCATAGTTCTCATAATCAGCATTTTGCAAGTAATCTATCTGAGGAAGAATTCCCTCATTACACCATTCATAAGTATTAGAAGTGTATCGACCATCTTCTGAATTTTCAAAGATATAAGCACGACTCACATTAAACTGCTTCCCAATAACTTCAAGTATCATATTAATCGTCTGGTCTATATCATTGGTCTGATAAAGGACACGAAATATATAACGTGTAAGATTATCGGAAGATTCAACATATTTTTTTTCTGAATCAATAGCTGTACCAAGAGAAGAGTAATTAAATTCTTCTAATTCTTTAAAGGCATCATGATTATAGATGACATAATTGTTTTTACCTAGATTTTTTGCCTGATACAAAGCTTTATCAGCTCTTGTATACATTTCCTTGAATGTATTACCATCTTTCGGATATATAGAGATTCCGATACTACATGTTACTTTTACAGAACTTTTATCTTTCTGAAATAGATGACGGAACATATACAGCAATTCTTTTGCTTTATTTTCTGCATCTTTAGTTGAAGAAATGTTCTTCATAAAAATTGCAAACTCATCTCCGCCTATTCTACCAACAACATCGCTATCACGCATTATTTTTTTCATGCCTGATGCCATCTCTGCGAGCACTATGTCTCCAATCATATGACCTTCTGTATCATTAATCTGTTTGAAATTATCTGTGTCAATCATAAACAATGCACCCATAGCATCTAAATTTTGTTCGACATATTCCTTAATCTGCTTTTCTGTTTCAGCACGATTATAAATCCCTGTCAATGCATCTTTCTCTGCTATGTATTGTAGCTTCTCAATCTGTTTTCTTTCTTTAGTTATATCAAGTCCTATACTGTAAAAAGATGGTATTCCATCCCAACTGTCTTCACCACTCACATAACATAGTGTTACAGTCCATATACGTTCTTCCTTTGAGCGTGTATATACTCTTGCTTCAAATACAACATTATCTCCAGACTCTTTTAAATCTTGTGCCAACATCTTTGCACGTTTATAATCATCAGGGTATAAATATAAACATTGGCTATGAAGCTCCTCTTTAAACTGCTCTGTTGTATATTCAATCATATTTAGAAATATATCATTGTACCAAAGTATTGTAAGATAATCTCTTGCGTCCATTCGAACCATTCCTGCTGGAATAGTTTTTAAGATTGATTCTCTTTCCTGATCTTTTTTTGCAAGTTTATATTCAGAACTGTACATATCATAAGATAGTTCTATACGTGCTCTTCGACCTTCCCAATTTAGCATACGATTTTTAATCATAAATGTTCGATTCAGCGTGGAATTATAAAACTCCCATTCATATACCTCATCTTTTTTTAAATATGAATTTGTACAGAATGGACATGGAGAAGTTCTACCTTGAATCACCTCATAACACTTTCTTCCAATAACCTCATTTGCTAATGATTGTAAAGTATTACATGAATGTTTATTTACATACAATAACTCATAGTTATCCATATCACTTATATATACATTGCCAGCATACTCTGACATCATCCACTTAAAACCTTCTGTACTCTCTTTTTCCATCTCATACAGCTCATTCTGTCTAATTTTTAACTCATTGATATTTGAATACAGGATATAGACTATTGCTTTTCCATCCTCTTGTGATTCAACTAATATACCATTCATTATTACCCAAACATGGTCTTCATGATTTGCTGGAATGCAAACTTGATATTCTGCGCTTTTTTTGCCATTATGATAAGCATCTAAAAAATGATTTTTCATAGATTCAAAATGATAAAGATTCTCTCTATAATAATGTTTAAGACTAGAAAAATGAAGCAAAAACTCTTTTTCTGTATATCCCAACAATTTATAAAAAGCTGTATTTCCCCAGATTATTGTAAATGATTCATCTAAAAAATGCTTACTAACTCCAATATCCATTGCTTTTAGCATATCTTCTGAAATAACTTCATTCTTTGTTGCCTTTTCTTCTTCATGCATTCGCTGTCTACCAACATCTTCTTGCTTCATTTTTAATATCCTCCTATCCTTATATCCACTCTTATCATTAGTTAATTAACATAATGATAAGAGTGAATCATCAATGTGTGTCAACTTATTTTATTTGAAATACTATTTTGCTTAACCTTTAAATTTTCACACATTATTGCTAAACTTCTCCCTCTGAAGCTTTTGTAAAACCTATACAATTGACTTTCCCTCTTGATTTTTCATACTTTTTATAGCATTTATATATGTACATAATACAATTACATTTATAAGATAATATTCAAAGATTATACCATTATTAGTGAATTCCTCTCTGTAATAAATATTTTGAAATAATAGAATAACTATTGTTGCAAAACTTCAATTCATAAAGTTAATTTCTTCTAATTTAATCACTCGATTTGATTTATTACAAAAAAACTTGATTTATTTTATATATAGAACAAAATTTATTATTTCTTTAACCATATCTTTTTATGTTTATCCAAGTTTTGCCTTCTTTTAATGAAATTATATCATAACTTGAATTTTAAATCAGTTCTTTTCTAAATAGAAAAGGTACGGTAAAACCGTTGAAATTATGTACAAGATAATAAAAAATCATACATATTTAAACATATCATCTACAGTGTTTTATATTAATTTTACAAATCTGATTGATAGCTTCTATTTTTAATACATATTTTTAAATATTTTTCTATACTTTCTTATAATTTTTTACATTTTTCGATTTAATTCTATTCTAATATTCATTTTCTTAAAAATAAAAATAACCACATAGGTAATTATCTTATATGGCTATCTTAATTATTATAAAATTTTATTTTAAAATATCTGTAGATATACTAAAATTTTTTAATAAATTTAATAAAATCTTTTTTCTCTTTAATATGATATCCTGAACCTCTACCTAAAAATAATAGCTTATTCATAATATTTCCATGTCTAGTTTCCAATAGAATCCATTTGAAATTTAATTTATTCTATCTCTTTTTTTTTAGATATTCCAGTATATAACTAATTCCCATACCTATAAAGCTACAAGCTATCCCCCACATAAAATTATCTGTAACAAATCCAATTGATATACCAATTATAAAACCACCTATAATTAAATTATCTGATGGGTCATCTTCTTCCTCATTTCTATCATAATCTGTGATATTATCAGTAGGTAATTTACTTGGTACAATTGTATCTTCAACTTCAGTTTTATTTTCATTAACTATCAAATAATCTAAAGATACATTAAATAGATTTCTCAATAGTACTAGATTTTCTATATCTGGATATGTTTTATTAGATTCCCATTTTGATATAGCTTGCCTAGACACATTTAGCATTTCAGCAAGTTGTTCTTGTGATAAATTTCTTTCTTTTCTTAGTTTTTTTAAATTTTCCCCCAAGTTCAATATAATCACCTCATCTCAATTTAAATTATATTTATCTATTGGTTTATTCACAAGACTTATATAGTTGCATCTTGTTAACTATTAGTTGCATTGATGAATTTATCTACATTTCAAATAATAAAATTATAAATAAAAAAGAGTTGTATCAAAATTGATTTTTTCTAATCAAATTTTAATCTCAACTCTCTTTTTTGATTTTTATATGTTATTTTTTATTCCAAATGCTCCTCTTTGAAGCATCCTATCTTTTGCATAATCGTATCAATTTCCTCCCGTACCTTAAAATACCTTTTTTCTGGGATGGGAATCATTGTGCCTGTAACCATGGTAATTCTATAGCGTTCCACAGAATCAATTATGTACACCTCTTTATCTGTTACACCTATAATGAAGCTTATTTCTTGAAAATAATCTACTTCACGCAAAAAAAGCTGCCACACATCAATTTATAATTGTTATGCAACAGCTCCAACTTTAAGCTTCTCTTGTATTTTTAATTATTTCACGAATTTTTCTAGCATTTTTAGCAATATCTTCAACACTACCTTTAGTTAATAATCCACCAAATCCACACACATCAACACCATTTTCCAACCATATATGTAAGTTATCAAGAGTAATTCCACCACTTGCCAAAATTGGCATATCAGGTATTGGTGTCTTAAATACTTTCACTAATTTTGGTCCATAAAAATCTGATATTGGAAAAGCTTTGACAAAGGCAGCCCCCAAGCTCAATGCATCTACTGCTTCAGTCAATGATGTACATCCTGGTGCATAAGGAATCTGATATCTATTACAAATCTTTGCTACATCTTCATTGTAGTTTGGTGCAATAATAAACTGAGCTCCATGTAAAATAGCATGACGAGCTGTTTCACTATCCAATACAGTTCCTGCTCCTACACAAAGTGTTTTACCATACTTTTGACTAAGCCCTTGTATAATTTCTCCAGCATTATTCAAAGTATAACTCATTTCTATAACTGGTACTCCACCTTTAATACAACCTTCAGCAATCTCACATGCACGCTCAAGTGTTTCTGCTCTTACAATTGCTAAAGCTCCACATTCCACCATTTTTTTGGTTATATTCATCTTTTTTATACCACTCACCTCTACATTCATCAAACCATTTTGATTCTTCATTAATTCCAATCCCATTTTATAATACATATATCAGTTATATGCCAATGTGATTCCCTTGTCTGTGTTATCTATTCTCACAATTTTTATTGAACAACACTTTATAATCTTCAACTACTTGTTTAATTTCTTCAAGAAATTCTCCAGTTGGCTCAATTACAGGAAATCGTGCAGGCCCAACATTAATTCCATTTAAGACAACAGTTTTTTTTATAACAGATGGAATAGTTCCAAATTTTAGTATACGACGAAGTTCTTCAATACTATTTTGAGCTTTTTGAGCTTCTTTTAAATCACCCTTGATAAAGTTATCATAAATAGCAATATCAATCTCTGTTAGAAAGTTTGCTGTGGCTGCAACAGCACCTTGGCCGCCAGATTTCAAGGTATCCAGAATAAGTGAATCTGACCCTGAAAATACACTGAAGTCTTCATTTCTAGTTATTTCAATATAAGCTTTTATATTATCAAGCTTACCACTACTATCCTTTATTCCAACAATATTCTTCACCTTAGATAACTCAAATACTGATTCGGGCTCAATATTAACACCTGTCTTACCTGGCATGTTATACATCATAATTGGCAAGTTAATTGTGGCAGCAATAGCTTTATAATGTAAAATTAATTCCTGTTGTGTTGGTGCCACAAAATATGGTGTAATAATTGATAGTGCACTTGCACCTATTTCTTCCATTCTCTTGGACAATTTTATAACTTCACGAGTTGAGTTGCCACCAGTCCCAACAAAAACTGGTACACGATTATTAGTATGATTGATAACAATTTTTGCAAACTCAACTTTTTCATCATCTGTAAGTACATGACATTCACCATTAGTTCCTAAAATAAATAATCCATATATTCCCCTATCAATTAGATAATCAATCAATTCATACGTTGCCTGAGGATTAATATTTTGATTTTCATCAAATGGTGTTATCATCGCACATATAATACCTTCATATTTCATAAAATTATATTCCCTCTCTAATAGACTTTCCAAGACTTCCTCCTGGATGCCATTTCAAATACTGTTTTGCATCAATGCCTTTAGCGTACTGAAGTGCAACACTTAATGATTGTAAGACTATAGTTTCAGCAAGAATTGATGCACGAGGGGCTTTATTAAGGCAGTCTCCTTCCTGTTTAACACCTGCAAATAAGAATACATCAGAATAATTCTTTAAACATGAATTGATATTTCCGCTCACACCAATTATTTTTGCTCCATTTGCTTTTAATGTTTCAACAGTTGCTTTTAATTCTTGAGTTTCACCACTATTAGATATTGCAATAACAACATCACCATCAAGTACTTGACCACTTGAACCATGTACTGCTTCTGTACCATGCAGTACATATGCTGGTGTTCCAGTAGATGAAAGTAATGAGGAAATATATCCTGATACATGACCTGGTTTACCAATACCAGTCACATGTACACGTCCATGATTCCTTTCTGCTTCGAAAATCAAATCACGTGCTTTATTTATAGATGATTCATCTATTGAAGCAATGAATGTTGATACTTCATTAGACAGTTTCTCTAGAAATACAGGTAATGTATTTTCTACCATAAGTTTCTCCTCCTTAAAATTATAATAAAAATATCTATTATCCTTATGTAATATTAATATAGCTTAGATAGGTTTTATAAATTGTAAAATGTTATGTAATATTGAACCAACCACATTATAATCAATATTAGGGAAAGTTGCACCTTCTATACCAAGTGTCCCATAAACTGGATATAGTATGACTGGTAAGAATGCAAGAAATAATCCTACAACGAATGAACCAATAATAGCTCCTCTCCAACCGCCTGATGCATTACCAAATACCGCAGCTGTACCACCTGAGAAGAAACATATATGAGCAGCTGGAATAATTACTACAGGGAATATATTAGGAAATGACGCCATAACAACAATTGCTAATAGACCAGCAACATATGCCGAGATAAATCCAATAATAACTGCATTTGGTGCGTATGGAAATACTGTTGGTACATCTAGTGCAGGACGTGAACCTGGGATATATTTTTCTGAAATAATTACGAATGCTGCAGTTATTTCAGCCAAGAACATACGAACACCAGACATTAATATTGACATACCTGCTACAAATGTAAACGCTTGTATAAGAGGGAACACCAACCAGTGTGTTGAGCCAGCGAGTTCCTGAGTAAATGCATGGCCAGCTTTTAATGTTGCTACATAGAATAAGATTAGCATAACTATAGACAGACCCATTAAGAAATCTCTAAATATTGATAACCACTTAGGAAATTTAATCGTTTCTGTTGTTTCTTCTTTATGTTTTGAAAATAAACGACCAATGTAACCTGACAATCCATAACCAATCATGTTGAAGTGACCAATAGCTTGTTCATCACCACCTGTTAGTTCACGCATAAATGGTTGACAGAATTGAGGTAATGCCGCAGACATAAATCCTAGGATAGTACCACCTACTAAAATAGTAATTGTATTATCGAATCCATGCGCTTTCATAATCAAAACTAATACGCAAGAAAAGAATAGACTATGACCTGTTGTAAAGAAAATATTTTTGAATCTTGTAATACGTGCAAAAACTAAGTTTAATATGAATCCAAGAATCAATGTACATGAAACCGCAAAACCATATGTACCTTGTGCAAGTGCAGTAGCTGCTTCTGGTGAAGCTATAACACCTGTAATTCCAAAACCTTGTTGGAATAATTTATTGAAGTTTTGTAATGCTCCAGTCATAGCTGAAGCACCAATACCAAATATCAAGAAACCTATAAGTGTTTTTGAAGCTCCAGTAAATACTTCAACAGCTGGTTTTTTTTGAAGAATCAATCCTATAAATGCAACTACACCAAGTAAAACAGCTGGTGTACTCAATAAACTAATAATAAACTCCATAAATAGCCCTCCTTATTCTATTAAATTTTATTTTTCTTTTGATGCAAGAAATTTTTCTAATGCTGTTTTAATTTCATTACGGTCAACAATATTGTGAATTCCAATTATATCAAATTTCAAATTTTTATTTTTTAACTCTTCTGCAACATCAATTAATGTTTCTACAGCATCTCCATTGAAACCATTTAATGAGTCTAATGAACCATGCTCTACTTCAATTGGAAAATTATTTTCCTTAATAATTTGTTGAGTCTTTATTTTTAACATTAAACTTGAGCCAACTCCTGCTCTACATGCGATTAAAATTTTATACATAATTAAATCCCCCTTTTATAATTCGTGTCTTTTTATAAAATCAATAATTTCATTAGCTTCTTTAGCATTATCCAAAACGCTAAAAAATTTTTCTTCTTCCAATAATTCAACTAACTCAGACATAGCACGTAAATGAGTATTATTATCTATTGCACTTAAGCAAAATACATATTTTACAGGGTCATTATCATCATTTCCAAACTCAATAGGATTTTCTAAAGTAGCAATCCCTATTGCAATTTCTTTTGCCCCTGCTTCTGGTCTAGCATGTGGAAGTGCCACATGTTTTGTAATTACTATGTACGGCCCAGATGCCTTTGCTGAGTTAACCATAGCATCTACATAGGCTTCAGTTACTTTATTATTTTCAACTAAGACAGAAGCTGACTGTCTAATAGCCTCCTCCCAATCTTTAGCTTTTATCCTTAGTTTTATTAGTGTTTCATTAGTAATGTCACTTAGCATAGGCCCTTCTCCTTCCTTAGACGTAAAATTTTCTATTTGTGTAAAATAAGCTAATAACTCACTTGAAAGCATACTTTCAGAAGTTACTTTTGCATATTTTTTTATTATATCCATAACCTCATCTATTTTAGGTTGCCTTAAAAAAATATCACCCAATTGAATGTACACTTCACGTGTAACTTTATACTTTTCTTTTGGGGTCATAACAGGACTAACTTTAATTACTGGTACATCTATTTTTAAACCCTCTGCCTTATAATTGGTAGTAAACACAATGTCTACAGGTTGACTTATGTTTTTCAACTCAGAAGATTCCAATATAGGTAGAAAATGCAAATCAGGGAATAAACTTGTAAGTTCTGCATGTAAAATAGCTGAACTACCAACACCATTTGAACAAACTATCAATGCTATCCTTTTTCTAGGGACATCAAACTCTTTTTTGTCTGAGAAAAGTGTTGCAAAATGCATAGTTAAGTATGCCAATTCCTCTTCTTGAATTTCTTCTCCAAATAGTCCACAAAACTCTTTCATTGCATTACTTACAATTCTGTAAACTAATCTATATTCTTCCTTTACCTTTTCACAAATTGGATTATAAATAGGTAATTTAAATAAAAGTCTGTAATAGGCTGGTCTAAAATGAGAATATAATCTCTTAAATATTTTTTCTTGGCTTATATAATAAACTCCACTTAAGTATCCAAAATTTGTCATCATTTTATTTACAATTTTTGAAATAACAGCTCTATCTTCTGTATCTTCTTCATCATTTCCTACTGATATACCTAAAATCCAAGCACTAATATACATTATATTATGAGATTTTATCTTTTCTTTACTCTCATATACTTCTAATAATTCCCTAGCAAATTTGTATTCCTTCATCGAACTCATGACTGCAATATTAGGAATATCTATATTCTCTTGAGCAATTATTCTATTTGAATACATCCTTGCTTTTAGAAAGATGAAGATATATATAAACTCTATTAATCTATCTTCAACAAAAGTAATTTCATATTTTTTTACAAGCTTTAATATAATTTTTTTAGCTTCTTCAAAGCTATCTAACTTATACTCTTCAATAAAAATATCAAATACTCTTGAACTTTTCTCATTAGATAGAGTTTCTATAATGTTTTTAATAAGTACTCTTCTAATTTCCATCTCATTCCCGACTAAGTAATATCCGTTTATACGATTGTTCTTAACTTTAATACTCTTTTTTTCAAGTTCTGGTATCAAATCTTTAAAATCAAGATTTACAGTAGACCTACTTACTTTTATAGAATTTATAAAATGGTTGATTGAAATATCCTCCAGATTAATAAAAAGCATTAAATACATATATAAAAGTCTTTCTGTTTTGCTAAAATAGTAAGTATTCTTAGAATAGTTTTTTTCAAGGATTTCTCTAATTGCATCTTTTGTATCTTTTTTAACAATAATATCTTTGTCAGCTCTTAAATATATAAGTGGTACTTTTTTTACTTTAAGTATGTCATTGATTTTATTTATTCTATAAGTAATTTGCCTCTTTGACGAGTTAGATTCCTCCTGCAATTCATCAGCTGTAATCAATGTGTTATTTAATAAAATCTGAAGAATTGATACAATTTCTTTATCCACTTCTATTAATCCCTACTTTCTTGTTAAGATTAGTCTTTATATTATCACTGGATTTTCATCACCTCCACAATATTTATTTTATTTGATAATTTTAGCCTTTTCAATTTCATTTAAGTCTAACTTTTGTTTTAGACTAAGACAAAAATTAAACTTATCTAAAATACAAACTATAATACAAGTATAGATTGTATCCATAAAAAAAGAGTTTCTTAAATAAAGAAACTCAAGAAAGGTTAGTTAAATTTTCTTTCTTATATAATAATCTATTTCATTTTTTTAAGTGTTTCCTCTAACGAAATACACTCTGCATATCTTCCATTCCAAATAAATTCATTGTAGTATTCATACGATTGTTTTGCTGACATAAATGAATTGTCAATAGTTGTATTTGCATAGGCTGGGACTATTATATTAAATCCATGCTCAAATCCACATTTTATAGTGGCATCAATACAGTAATCTGTTTGAAGCCCAATAACAATTATATCTTTTTCACTCTTACTTATTAAGTATTCTAGTAATCCTGTTTCCTTAAAGGCACTATTTACTTTTTTATCAAATATTTTTTCTTCATTACATGGTTTAAATTTTTCATATATTTCAAAACCATCATTACCCTTAGTTAATTCATTTTCAGCTCCATCGTCATGGCGTATGTATATTATTTCTATATTATTTTTTCTTGCTGTATCAATTAAATTCTCTACATTTGCTACAAATTCATGAAAATTATATAATTTTTCATTTGTTATTAGTTTTTGTGTATCAACAACCAGTAAAACCATATCTATTCCCCCTTAAATATTCCTCTTATAATTTCTTTATATCTTACCATAAAAATAAATAGTAACCTATAAATTTTTCATACATTGAAAAGTATTTAACGTTTCCTACTATAAACTCGTTTAAAATTTCACATTGAAAAGTACTTATATCATACATATTTTTTCAATTATTAGAACTTCTAATTTAATAGTTATATAATATTGAATACTTATTCCATCAATATAACAGTGTAAGTTTAATTTGCATTTTTTAAAATAACATGTTAATATATACGCATAAATCAAATCTAACATCGTTAGATTACTAGGGGGTAACTATGGAACAACAAATGGATAATTCAAATGAGTATCTTTTAAAAGATGCTCCTGTTAGAAAATCAGTTTTAAATCTTTCTATACCTATGATGGTAGGTATGTCAGTAGGGACAATTTACAATGTTGTAAATGCATATTTCATAGGTATGTTAAATGACACCAAAATGATGTCAGCTATAACGTTAGGTTTGCCTGTGTTTATATTTTTAATGGCAATAGGCAATATGTTTGGTATAGGAGCAAGTACATTTATAACAAGGCTTATTGCAGTAGATGATAGTAAAAAAGCTAAAAAAGTTGCTGGATATAGTTTTTATATTGGACTTATAATTGCAGTGATTTTTTGTGGATTAGCAGTTGTATTTATAAATCCACTATTAAAACTATTAGGTGTTGATAGTGGTGTATACTTATATTCTAAAAATTATGTAATGGCTTTACTTATTACGGGTATTTCAACAGTTGGAAACTTTACATTGGAGCAAGTGGTTCGTTCAGAAGGAGCGGCTAAAGAATCTATGTATGGAATGGTGATAAATGTTGTAGTTAATTTAATGTTTGACCCATTATTAATACTTTATTTTAAACTTAATGTAGTAGGAGCTGCAATAGCTGTCGGGATAGCTAATTTAATTTCATTATTATATTATGTTTATTATCTTCAATTTAAAAGTGAACATCTTCGTGGTTTTTTATCACATATCTGGATTTCATTCAAAGACCAAGTCGAAGTTTTAAAAATTGGTGTATCAGAGCTTATGAATTCTGGTTTTATGATTATCTCAACACTTTTACTTAATATATATGCTATTAAGTATGGTGATGATGTTATCGCAGGTTTTGGTATCGCATCTAGGTTAGTTCAAGTTCCTCAATTTTTAGTTATGGGAATCTTCTTTGGAGTAATACCATTATTTGCTTATAATTATTCTAATAAAAACTTAAAAAGATTAAATGATAGTTTTAAAACAGCTTGTTGCTTTATAGGCTTAATAGTACTAATCTTTGTATCAGTTACTTATGTATTCAGATATAATATCCTTGGAGCATTTACTCAAAGTAGTGAATTAATAAAGGTAGGAGAATATATATTAACTGCATCATTGGTTACAACGATATTTAATGGATTTGCAGGTTTAATACTAGGTCTATTCCAAGGTATTGGTAAAGGTATGCCGACTATAGTAATTTCATTAGTTCAAAGTATCCTTATAATACCTATAATATTATTTATGAATGGCCAATTTGGTTTACATGGATTAGTATGGTCTTCAACTGTAACTGAATTTATAGCATTCTTAATAGGGTTAATGTTTTACTTTCTATTTAAAAAAGAATTAAAAGTAAAATAGTAAACATATCAAATAAAAGCAATGTATCTAAATTAACTTTTATACACTGCTTTTTATTTGATATAATTGGTATAATAGGTTTATCAAAATAATTTAATTATACTGAGGAGTAATGTATATGACTGAACTAAGAAAAAGAATAAGCGAAGAAAGTATAATAGAGGCATCTTGGAAATTATTGGACTTAGAAGGCATTGACAACTTTAGTATGAGAAAACTTTCTACTTTGTTAAATATAAAAGCACCTTCTATATATTGGCACTTTAAAAGTAAAGAAGATATATTTCGCAGATTAACCGATGAAGTTATAAAAAAAATATTAGATAAAGTGGAATGCAATCTTAATTGGGAAAAACAGATATTCAATTATGGGATGGTCATTTCTCGTGTTTTGCGTAAGTATCCATACTCTGCACACTTACTTTTACAAGCAACTCCTGTGGACCTAAATTTCTTAAAATTACACAATGAACTTTTAAAAATCATAGATAATTTGAATTTTTCAGATGAAGAGAAGTTTTCTAGTGTTATTACTTTTTTAAATTATATTATTTCTTTTGAAATAGATTATCTTGCTCAAAAAAAAATACAAGAAAACATGGTTGAAGATAAAAAATACAATATAAACTTAGACAATTTTGATGAAACAGAACCTGTAAATAGGTTATTTAAAAATAAAACTATTAGGTTATTAGGCTCAGATACTATGTTTATATGGGGACTTAATATGTTCATACAAGGTTTATCATCTTTAAATCAAAAAAATCAAACATTTTAGAGATGCCACTTTTTAGTATACATTAAAATTTCATATTTCTAATATTATGATAGACTAAAAAACCACTCAAAGTTGGTAGCTAAGAGTGGTTGGGAACTTAATATAAAGTTCCATAAAATAAATCTTCAAAATAATTTGTTGAAGGAAACATCACTTAAAGTTAAGTAAAATATGTTTCCTTGCTTTTATTACACACAAATTAAAAATGTTAAAACAAAATTTTATGTAAATAATGTTTAGCTTCCTATTATAATTTTTATCTCATTGGAATATATCCACGATACTGTGAATATGCGTCCATAGTTGCTATATCACCTAAGAATACGGATGCAATATTAAATTGTGGCTTTAAATATGGGAACGCCTCTTCTTGTGCCCATTCTGGCCTTTTAATAAATGATTTTGTTCCTTCAACCACAGCTTTATACCATTCTTCTTCTCCTTCAAACCATAGCTCTACTACACGATCAAATGCAGTTGCTCCATAATTAATCATGATTTTACTACTTACAAAACGATTAACATAACAGCAGTCTGTAAAGTATGGAACTACCTCATCATAGAACCATTTTTCTCCTTCTTCTTTAGAAATTCCATCTGGGTACTTAATCATAAATTGCCAACGATAGTTTGGTCCATCCTGTACAGTACGCCCTTTTCCTCTAAAATCTTCTTCCCAGTTTATTGGAACAAAGGCAAATATAAATGGAGGACATCCGTTATCCCCACCTACTGCACGTCCTGCATCTCCACTTTCTGCATTTTCATGAACTTTTTTGTTCTCCACATCTGGTATACATCCTTGCCAACGGAGAACATCCATAGGCATATACTCTGTCATAATTCTATTTGCCATTTCAGGCATGTGTTCATCTACAATCCAATAATGCTCTGTTAATTGCATCTTACGTACACCAAAACGTTCGCCTTCATCTGGTGTAGGATATGCTTGATAAAAAGCGTATTTAGTACAATATGGTCCAAAATTACTAATACTATCTGGAATATGATATCGATATAGCCAGTCCATTAATTTAGGTCTATACTCTTCCTTAGCAAGCCCTACATATATTAAACTTCTCATTATTTTAAATTCAAATCCCATAAACATTCTCCTATAATCAAATTATATTAACATGCTTTCAATTTCCCGTTTTTTTATCTTCCTTCAAAATACACATAGTAAATAAATCTACCCCTGCTCCTACATACCAGACTCCTACTGCCATAGCCACAGCAATTTGAATACAAAGGCCTTGTAAGTTAATAATACTTTCACCTGTCATAATAGTTAGACCTATGGCCCAACCACAAAGCCATGCTGGTAAAAAGATTATTTTTTCAAATAAAGATGCAATTATAACTGCAAAAAATCCTAATATGCTAAGAGTTAGAAATAATTCTAAGTTTAGATTGAAATTTATATTTTCCATAATTAAAATAGCCAACACTGCCCATAAATCTCCACACCAAAAACCGAACATTATTTTTAGTCCATCTTTTCGTTTATTACCATTTGTTACATATAATCCAGCACAAATAAGTGCTACAGCTCCAGTTTTTATTCCTATATAAGGTGCTAACACTGCCCATAAAGGAGGTAGTAAAGCAATTCCTATGGATAGTGTTAATATTTCTTTTTTCTTTCTATCCATTTCCTATATTATAGTTAGTAGCTTCTATATCTTGCTTAACCCTACTAACTCCACTACTATTAAATTTACAATCATTAGGTACTACAAAATAACTTAAATACAGTGGTATAAATATAGAAATAAATATTGGAGCTAATCTAACATTGTAAAATGTAAGTACTAAATTAAAAACTACTAAGAATATAAATGCCATAATCGATGTGATGAGTGCTATGAGAATATTATTCACTATATTAATAATTTCAATCTGCTTAAAGCTTGGCTTTTCATTCATACAATAAATCTCCTATAACAGCAATTAAGATAAAAGTTTTCAGATTTTAATTATTCTCCTAATGAAAGTTCAACATGCTTTTCTTTGGTTGATGGTTCTATAAAATTGTAAGCTGCTTTTCTTTCTTTAAATTCTGGTGTTTTACAAACTTCTGCATAATGGCCTTCCATTTGCTTAATATCATCACCATGTATAAACTTACCTGCTAAAGTATCATGAGCATGACCTAATTGCTCTTCTGGGAAACTAAAAACAGTTTTTCCATTTACAGTATCTAATTCTCCAACTATACCACATAGAGCACATATTGATTTTTTAGTACCTGGCTCAAGGTAGAATAGTCTATTATTGCAATGTGGACAGACTCCTTCTTCTCCTTTGTATAAAGCTTTGTCAAAATCTTCTGCTGCTTCAACTATGTTTAAACCTATTTGATGAACTTGAGCAAGTTTTGAGTCATCCATTACTAATTCCTTTGCCCATGGTAACCAAGCATTATCTATAATTTTCCACATTGGTATTAAGGCTAGCATAGCATGCTCACATTGAACTCTTGTGCCCCAGTCTGATCCTCCTATTCCCATGAATGATATTACTTTATCATTAAGTATCCTTGAATCTGGAACTTTTCCTCCTGTAGCTTCTGCTACTTTTGTTCCTATAATATTATTTCCTCTATCTGCTCTTGGTCCAAAACGATCCATTATAGTATGGAATAATCCTGATGCCCCTTCCTCAAAGATAGGGTCTGAAACTACTATGCCATCTGCATCTTTCATTTTATCAAGTAACCATTCAAAATCATCTTTTAATACACACATACTACCTTTTCCAGATAGTAAAGTCTTAATACATGCACAACATCCAGTACAATGTTTAATGTTAAGAGATGACATTTGAATAAATTCTACTTCAGCTCCTGCTTCTTGAGCACCTTTAAGTGCCACTTTACACATTGTGTCATTATTTCCATTTTTTGTTCCAAAAGAAATACCTAGTATTTTCATTTTTAACTCTCCCTCTTTAGTATTTATTTAATCTTCTTTCATTTTTAATATATAGAATCCATCATCTAAGGCATCTATAATGATATAACCTCTATCATCAACGATAATATCTTCTGTTACTGCTAAACGTGGTCCAGGGAATCCTGGGAAATAAGACTCTTCTGGTGTTTTATTTGGATTTGGTGGTATAAAATATGCTAACTCTTTGATATAATACGGATCTGATACATCATAAACCCTTAACCCTGCATGGAAATAACAGCAATATACTCTATCTCCTCTTTGCTCTAGCCACGACTTATTATCCATTGGCTCATGAAGGTTATGTGGGCCAAATGGTCCTGGCTTTCCTAGCCCTGCAACATTAAAGTTCGGATATGGGAAATCCTTTGGTACTTCAGGATATGGAAATTGAGCAATTAATGTTGGTCTTGTTGGATCACTAACATCAACCATATGTATATTATTCATAGCTTGAACATCTGTAATATTCTCTGGTTTAAAAAACTGAAAACGTTCTCCCTCATTTTGCACAACAACTAAATCTCTTCCTGGTAATGGTAGTGCTGTATGAGTTCTTGCTCCTGCAAGTCTACTAGAAAATGCAGGCATAAATGGTAATTCACCTAGACATCTTGGTCTTGTTAAATCCTCAACATCTAGTACAACTAAACCAGCTCCACCATAACCACAATATGCTTTTCCATCTCTTACAAATGGTGGTCCATGAAGCCATCCTTTATCCATAAATTCAGGGCAATGAGGTGCTCCTGGATTAAAAGTTCTATTTGGATATCCATCTGCATATTGGTCTGGTCTCCACCATTTACCTATTTCCACTGGATTAGTTGGGTCTATTATATCTATGACTCTATAAATCAGACCTTCAAAGCCAACACAGTCACTTGATAAATGTACATATCTTCCACCATTGTACATAAATCTATGAACACCCATTACATGCTTTAATCCACAGTCCCAATATCCTAAAAACTTAGGATTTAAAGGATCTTCTTTTAAACTATATATTCTAATTCCTGCTTCGCACTTAATACTTGATAACTCGGCTTGATCAACAAGTGCTCCTGGTCCACTTCCACAACTCATAGCCACTATCATTAAATCGTCTGCTATTTGAATTTTTGGAGTTGTTGTTGTCGGATACTCTTTTGGATCTAACATTTGAAAATGTTTTATAAATTGTGGATTATAAGGATCTGTAACATCACTAATCATTACTCCATTTTTTTTACTTCCACCAAAACAACATCCATATAAATAGTATTTTTCATCTCTTTTGTACAGAGCCATTTGAAACATTCCACAAGTTCCGTCTAGATTATTAAAAGAACAAACTTCTAGGTTTTTAACATATCCGTTATTTCCTTTGCCTTTTGCATAAAATTTCTCTTCCATTTTTTCTCCTTTCCTGTTTCTCATTTGAAGTATTATCAATTGATATACTTTCATTTTATGGGACAAACTTACTTAAATCCAATATCGTTTTCATTGGAATATATAAGTTATTCTTATTAATAGCTTTATAAAAATTTAATATAAAGATATAGTTAAAATATATATTTTTATACAAATATTTTCTAATATTCTTTAAAAGTAAATTTTCTTATACTATAATAAGTTTTAATTATATGTAAATAACGTTTACAAACAATCAAGTTTAAATGGGGGTGATTATTTGAATACTAAACAATTAGAATATTTTATATCTGTAGCAGAAAATCTAAGTTTTACCAAAACAGCAGAAAAGTTTTATATTTCCCAAACTGCTGTTACACAACAAATAAAAGCTTTAGAAGAAAAAATAAATGTAACTCTATTTACAAGAAGTAAACGACATGTTGAACTAACACCAGCTGGAAAAGTTTTTTTATCTGAGGCACGTATTATAATAAAAAATATCAATGATGCTATTGAAAAAACACAACAATTTGCACATGGTTCTTTTGGAACTTTGAGTATTGGAATTTTAATAGGATATGAAAAAAACAAATTTCAACAATATTTAAAAGAATTTTCTAATACATATCCTAATATATCTATGGAAATTTGTACTAACGAAATAACTGAACTTTTAAACTTAGTAAAAAATAATTTTATGGATCTTGCCTTTGTTATTAATCCAGAAAATCAACCATTAAAAGATTTTGAATATAAAACTGTAGAAAGATATTCTTTGGTAGCTCTTTTACCCCCTGTTCATCCACTTTGCAATGAGGATTCTATTGATTTAATTGAGCTACAACATGAAAAGTTTATTTTTGTAAAGGAAACGGGAGATGAATATGGTCAAAAGTCTATGATACAGAATAGGTATCGTGAAGCAGGGTTTGTGCCTAATGTGGTACAGCGTTCAAATGACCTTAATACTATTGAATCATTAGTAGCGTCTAACATGGGTATATCCATTTTGCCTTCATTTTGTGTTGTAGATACTATGATAAAACAGGATATTGCAATTATACCTATAAATGAAGTACAGAATAGAATTGAAGTTGTAGTTGTATGGAATAAAAACAATACAAATCCAGCATTAGAAAAATTTATTTCTATAATATAAAATTAATATTAACTATAAAAATAGCATTAACCACTTTTCTATGGCTAATGCTATTTTCTACTTACTTATTATTTAACTTTTAATTTCCTATTAATAACCTCCTAAAAAATTTAAATTTAACAATTTCTTGAAACGAGTTTTAATGAGATTTCCATATCTATATTTAATATATACCCCTTACACTTTTAAAGAATTTGTATTGTGTTTTTAGAAAATTTTTTATATAGTGCATTTCTTGGATTTATAGCTACCAATATAATTGCAACTACTAAATATAATATTGCATAGTATCTTATAAGCTCTATTAAGTTTCCACTAATTACTCCAATTAGAAAGTTAAATAGTTGATGTATTGTAATAGGAACTAGCAAATTTTTATTTAAATTATAAAAGGCTGCCATTATAATACTAATTGATATAACTGAAGTCATAAAAAATGCAATATATTTTATTAAATCACTCCCTGTAAATCCTGTTGTAAACCATATTGGTAAATGCCATATTCCCCACCAAAAACCTATTATTGTTGATGCTCTTAAAGGAGAGTACTTCTTTTGAAGTTCACTTTGAGCAAATCCTCTCCACCCTAATTCCTCACCTAATGGCCCAGCAAATAAATTTTTTAAGAATAAATATATAAACATTCCCAATGATGAAATTGTAAAACTAGGCATTGTTAAATTATTTTTAGATGTCAATATAAATATGACTGCTATCGCTATTAAGACTTGGATACTAATTACTATAGATACCATTGAAAACTTAAGTTTATTTCTAAATCTATCTTTTACATATGCTATAAAACTTTTATCAGGATAAATTCTTTTAAATAATATCATAAATGCAAATGTTGATGACCAAGATGCTATACATAAAGTAATGTCACATACTAGTGTTGGAAGTTTTAGCACTCTAGTTGCTAATGCTAAGAAAAAAAGTGGTAAGAAAATTATATTTGTTAGAATAATAAAACTTGCTATAGGCTTTTTTAATGTTTTCTCTACTCTCATAAGAAACCTCATTTCAAATTAATATTTAATGTTATACTAAAGTTATAACTGCTTATATAATGAGTTTAAACCTATGAGTAAGTCTCAGGTAAATACTTTTTCTATTATTTTATAGGTGCATATATTTCTAAAAATATACGCTCAAGCCCTTCTTTATAAGTAGTAAGCAATATATTAACATAAACTATTCCAAGTAAGTCATATCCATTTTCTATTGCTATTTTTCTTAATCTATCTTCCACCTTATCATCAATATTCTCTCCTCCAGTTGACCATCTTCCATCTTCAATAATAGTATAAATACAATTTGAATGAGTAAGAACTTCATCTTTCATATTTTCATCAAAGTTTTCTACTTCTCTTACAATTATAAACTTATTCCCTATTATACCTTCTTCATTAATCCATATAACTCTTCTTAAAGCTGTCAATGTAACTGCTTCTTTTAAGTTATCTGTGTTTTTTCTTAAAATCTCATATTCATCATAGGCAGTAATATTTTTTATTTCACCCTCTACTCTCAAAGGCTTCATTTCTTTTATTGTATATTTGCCAAAGTATTGTTTAACTTTGTGACAGTCTTCTTTAAGTAGCTGAATCTTTTTTAGAAGAAGCTTTTTATATTTTATTTCATCTAATATAACTTGTTCTTTATCTTCTAATAAAAGCTCTAAGTCATCTATACTTTTACTTTTCCTTATCTCTTGAATTTTTTTAATCTCAATATCAATTTCTCTATAAAAGTTTATTGTTGTAATATCATATATATCAAACTGATTATACTCTCTATACCCATTTTCAATATTTTTTTTAGGACTTACTAGCCCCTTCTCTTCATAAAATTTTAGTGTATCTCTAGACATGCCTAGAAATTTAGATACTTGTCCGACTGTATACATTCTATTCTCCCTGTCTTATTTAAAAATAAAATAAGCTAGATAAAGTATTCTTACCTCATCTAGCTTTATCATAGTTACAATATATATTCACTATACATTGTCATTACTTTGTTTAATATAAATCTTCTTATAATATTATTTTTTTGTATTTTTAAACCATTCGATTGTTGCTTCTTCCATTTCTTTTGGAAGTATATTATTGTACACTTGATTATATAGCCATCCCAATGTCTTATTATTTAAATATTTTTTCATTTCATTTTCAGCTTCCAACATTACTACCTTTATTAAACAAGGACACTTAGTATGTGTTTCTGGTAAATTATCTTTATCTAGTAATATATTGTTCTGCCTTATCTCTGCACATTGAAAGAATGATTCCCTTCCTTCTACAGCTTCTACAACATCCCAAAAAGTTATATTATCTGCACTACGAGCTAATGTATATCCGCCCTTAACTCCAGGGACCGATTTTATTATGCCGGATTTACTTAACCTTGCATATACCTTAGATAGATAACTTTCTGATATTCCTTGAAATGTTGCTAAATCTCTAATTCCAATTGATTTACCCTCTTCTAAATTAACCATATATAGTAAACAATGTAGTGCATATTCTACTCCTACTGAAAACTTCATTTAACTTTACACTCCTTAAAAAAATAATATCTTTATCATACATTATTATTATATTAGATTCAAGATACACACTTATATTTAATTTAAAATAGCATTTTATTGTTGACAGATTAAAAAAATTATTATATTATAATTAAAGATAATAATTATCCACGATATATTTTATCTTTAATTTAGGAGGAATGTAAAATGTTTACAGAAAAATTTTTAGAAGTTTTAAATAATGAAGGAGTTGTTTCTATTGTTACTTGTGCAAATAACGAGGCTCATGTATCAAATACATGGAATAGCTACCTAGTTCTTGTTGAAGAAAATAAAATATTAATTCCAGCAGCTGCAATGATAAATACAGAAAATAATATAAATATTAATCCTAATGTTAAATTAACACTAGGTAGCCACGAAGTAATGGGATATAGATATATGGGAACTGGATTTTTACTTGAAGGAACTGCTAGATTCTTAAAAGATGGGGAAAACTTTAAAAATATGAGAGATAAATTTCCTTTCCTAACAAGAGTATTAGAAGTTACAGTTACATCTTGTAAACAAACTTTATAAAGGAAGGTTAGGTTACTACTATGCCTAGAATAATCAATAAATCCGAATGTATAGCTTGTGGAACATGTGAAAGAGTATGTAAGGTGGGATGTATAACACAATTAGAAGATAAAAAGAGAATGATAAATCCCTCAGCTTGTGTTGATTGTGGAGCATGCCAACTTGCTTGTCCTAAGAAATGCATATCTCAAAACTAGTTAAAAGAATGTATATAAATGGAAATATAAAAAAGAACAGTACTTATTATCTTAGACTGTTCTTTTTTACTATTTGTATTCTAATACCACACTTCATTATTTATGATATGGTTCTTCGTATCTTACCCAACGGAGCATAATTTTGCTATATAAAATCTATTTCTACAGTAGATTCATAGTACTCATTACTATTTCTATATTTTTTCTGTAAAATAAATCCTAATTGTCTTAATAAAAGCATTTCAATCTTTACATAATAATCTATATCCTTACCAAATTTATTGCATGTTTCTTTTATGCTATGAATCTTCTTATCTTTAACTCCCCATCTATATCTAAGCATCTCCATTTGTACTTTTACTTTAATAAATGAATTCTCTTCCTTAAAAAGGGATTCTATACTCGAGACTAACATATAAATAAATTGATCAGTTTCTATATCATTAGTATCAATTATTGAACAATATTCTTTTTCTGTTATCTCCATACTTTCAGATTTCAGCCTTATCATTAATAAAAATAAGCGTAATAAATCCTCTAACATTTCTAAATTTATATCAGGTGGATCATGAAAACTCTCTTTTATATGCATTATTAAATATTCATTTTCAAAATTATTACTTCTTTTTTTATTACACTCTTCACACAATACTCTTATATTTGATTCATCTGAGGAACCACCTTTAGACCATGGAATTACATGATCAAAATTAATTTCTTCTTCACATATATTTTTTCTACATAATTGGCACACTTGACCATCTCTTTTAAATACTTTAAGTTTTACAACTTGTGGAATATTCCTTGAAATATTTCTAAGTTCTTTCGTTTCTGTAAAAGGCTCTGCAAGATAAAATGCAGGACATTGATGCCCAAATATACGGCAACTATATTCATCATCCTCTATTGAAAATGCTTCTACAAGATATCCATATGGACAGTATTTCAATTCCCAACAAGGTTTACAAATTGCTCTTATGTAACTCCCTTTTATCCTAAGCTTCCATTGCTCGAAAGCTTTATTAACTCTATTATCCATATTTATCATCCTCTCTTTTATTTATAAGTTAAATAATATAAATAGATTAGTTGTAAATAAAAAAGTTATACATTAGTTTTAGTTTTGGACTCAATTTTATCAATTTCTAAAAACTTTATTAATTTTTGAGGAAATAAGTTTTCTCCAAACTCTTCTATATCACTAATAGCCTTCCATATACCTATACTATCTTTATCATTTTGGTTGTACCCTATTACACTCTCTAATTTCGGTATATTAAAGTGAATTTGATTTATACCAGCTTCTCTTATTAATTTCCAATTAGTTGTTATCATTCCTTTTTTAGTACCCTCACTTAATTCTTCGCCTTTAATATTTCTAGCCTCTATCTTTTTTACTTCCTCTAAATAAAATTTACTTTCCTTATATTTATCATCTGTATTAAAAGTAACTAGCTTATCAATAAAATTAACATCAAAATCAAAATCATTTATAACAAAATAATCTAACCCCAGATGCTTGCATAATTTTATAAGAACCAACGCAGTTACTTTTCCGTGATGAGGTATAATTGAAATATTATTAAAATTTAAATAAGTATCTGCAAATTTTACATCACCAGTTTTATCTAAAATTTTCTTACGAATGGCTTCTTTATACACCATCATATCATTCGGTCCCTCTACTAAAACAACCTTTCTGCTAAAGATTATCTTATTTAAATTCGGTTCAATTATCTTTATGTAATTATTATAATCCTTTATTTTGTCTATAAGTTCATCACCTTGAGATAAAAAATCTTCTTTAGCTTTATTGTACTTAATTTCTGTTTGCTTAAGTTCTTCATCAAACTCAACCCTTATTAGTCCTTTTGTATCAAATATATCTATCATTTTGTCAGAATGTGTTGTGTATATAACTTGATGACCATTTTCTGCAAGACCACATAACACAACCTTATAAAAATATTCCTGGTGATTTTCATGGAGAAAACTTTCTGGTTCTTCAAATATAAACAAGCATTTATCTTCTTCATTATCTTCAGCAATAGCTTGAATTACAGCCATTACAAACATTGATATATATCCATCTCCAAAATGATCAATTGGTACTAAATTGTCTAAATCTCCATTTAAACCGATTTTAAACATCATTTCTAAAAAAATATCTTCATACTCTGGTAATCCAAACTCAATATTACAATTATTATTTCGTAAATTTCTTGAATAATTTTTTTGTATTTTATTAAGAAAATCACATAGGTTAGAATCTTCAATAACATTTCCTGTAGATTTTTTTACTTCTTCTTTAAAATCTAATTTTTTCTTTAACATTTCTTTATCTGAATCAACTATACTTTTTATATGTTTTGCTAAGAAAGAAGTAAGATTTCCCCAACTGGTTTTCTTTGTTGATATTTCTTTTTTTATCTCATGAAAATTGACATAAAATATTTTGTAATATTTGTTAGCACCAAAAGCTTGATAGTTTCTATCTTCTTGTTCCCAATCTTTATATGACTCTATTTTTGCACTCTCAATCTCATTACCATCTAATTTGATTTTTAAAAAATGATATCCTGTTAAATTAGCATATTTACTATCTTTTTTTACCTCATTCGATGCAGTTATACCCGTATATATGTTTGGAATGTTATTTATATCCCTATTATGAAAGTCATCTAATGTAAATGTATCTTTATTTACATATTTTTCAGTAATCCCAAATAATATTGAATTTAATAAATTAGTTTTACCCGAATTATTATACCCTACTATTGCTACAGGTTTCTTATATTGTTCACCTGGAAATACAATTTTTCTATTATCTCTAAATGATCTATAATTTTCTATCCCTATACCATTAATATGAATTTTACTCATAAACTCAACCCCTTATCCTACATAATATTCCATATCATTACATATTTAATTATACTGCCTAAGTATATATGATAAAAAGGTATATCTAAAAATTTAGATATACCTTTTTATCAAACTATATTATTACAATCTATTCATATAATAATAAACTAACGCTCCCTTACTTGTGATACGGTTCCCCATTATTTATTCTATAAGCTCTATAAATCTGCTCTAACAATATCAACCTCATCATCTGATGAGGAAAAGTCATCCTAGAAAAAGATAATCTATAATCAGCCCTAGTTAAGACCTCATCAGAAAGCCCTAGAGAGCCTCCAATTATAAAACAAAGACTACTGTTGCCTCTAACTGCTAAATCACTCATAGTCTTAGCCAGCTCTTCAGAAGATAAATTTTTTCCATCAATAGCAAGAGCTATAACATAACTGTTATGCTTTATCTTACCTAAAATCTTCTTTCCCTCTTTGTCTTTTATAATTTCCATTTCTTTAGCACTTAAATTCTCTGGTGCTTTTTCATCATCTAACTCTATAATTTCCAACTTACAATACTTAGAAAGTCTCTTTTTAAATTCATCAATACCTAACTTTAAATATTTTTCTTTAATTTTACCTACTACAACTATACTTATATTCATATACTTCTCCTAAACTTAATCTTATTACAAATTTATATACTAATACAACTTACAAACCATTAGTAAAACTATTTAGCAAGTTCTCGATTTGCATAATCTATAAACTCCTCAAAAGGTATAGCTTTGCTATAATAATAGCCTTGATATATTTCACATCCTAAGCCATATAACTTATCTCTTTGACTTAAATTTTCAACATACTCCACAATTATATCAAAATCTAAATTTTTCGAAAGATTTACAATAGATATTATGATTTCACTACTTCTTTTGTTTGTAAGTATCTCTTTAACCAGTGAACCGTCTAACTTAACTATATCAAAATTATTATTTTGAAGATATACAAGGGAACTGTGTCCCATTCCAAAATCATCCATAATAATCTTTATCCCCAAATCATGTATTTTGTTTATTCTATCTATAATTATCTGAGAGCCTGACAATGCAACCTGCTCTGTGATTTCTATACCAAGCATATTAGGATTGATATTATTATTCTCAATTATATTTTTTATTTGCTCTGGCAAATTAGGGTCATTAAGTTGGTCTGGAGATATATTTACAGAAAATTTAATAGGATTTATTAATAAGCTTTCACTTTTCTTTAAATCAATACATGCTTTATTAATAATGTACTCTCCAAGTGCATCTAAAAAACCTTCTTCTTTAGCTAAAAGTATAACAAGTGGTGGATAAATAAATCCTCCTATTGAATGTCTCCATCTAAGTAACCCCTCTGCTCCTACAACATTTCCATTGTAATTAACTTGCGGTTGGTAAAAAAGCTCTATCTCTTCTTTTTTCATAGCAAACTTTAAATCTGATGCTAGCATCTTTGAGATTGAACCTATCTTTCCACTGTGATTTAAAATATTTGGCTGTTCTCCTGTTAATTCACATTTCTTTACTAAATTCGTCAAATTTTCTATATTATTTTTGAACATGTGAATATATCTATTTTGTGACATCTTTATAAATGGAATATAAATCATAACTCCTACACACAGATTAAACAATTGTAACAAACTTCCCCTTATTGAATCTGTAGCCATATATCCACTTAAAAATATAGGTACTGTCCATTCTACGTTAGAAATTGTACAGGGTACAATGCCAGTAGACATAGCTACATAACTTGTAATTGTTAGAATTAAAGGTGTAATTATAAAAGGTATAAACATAATATAGTTAAAAACAATCGGAATCCCAAAAACTAACATTTCATTTATATTAAAAAGAGCTGGTATTGAAGCAATTTTAGCCAGCTTTCTTACATTTATACGTTTCTCACTAAGAAAAATGGCAATTACTAAACATAGCAAAGCTCCACATCCACCAAATAAAACCATTGTATCAAAAAAAGTCTTAGTAAAAATTTCTGTTGGTAATTGATTATTGTTAACTAAATTTATGTTAATTGCCATACTATTCTCAAATAAATTTTTTGCAACTGTATCAAGTACATTGCTCCCATGAATACCAAAGAACCACATAAAATGCATGAGGAATATAAATAGCAAAGCACTCATAAGGTTTCTTCCCATACTCTTAAATATATTTGAAAATAAATTATAAAATATATCTTGAAAATTTGAACTTCCAATTAGATTTATTACTATTACACGCAAAATAGAAAATAAAAATACTACAATTATGAAAGGAATTATTGCTGAAACAACCATATTAAAATCGGCATCAGCCCCTTCCGTATGAAACTTTACACTTGTAATAAAAGATTCTGTAAGTTTTACAAATAACATAGAAGACGTTATGGAAACAATAATAGCTGTAAACAGCCACTTTGTTTTAAATATTTCCACATAAGAATCTATTTCACTACCATGTGAAAATACTAAAAAAGAGCACATTGCAACTATAGGAACAAGTACTGTATACTTGCTCCCATAGATTTTTCCATAGCTGTAACTTATTGTCAACAATATTATTAATGAGATAATTCCCAAAGTAGAATCATTTATAAATGTAAGAATATTTAAAATTTCTCCCTTAAATAAACTTGCTATATATTCTTGATAAATCTTTATTGGAAGATTTAAAATAACAAGAGCAACTGAACCAGTCATAATGGCAGGTATCGCTAAAATCATCCCTTGCTTTATAGAATATAAGATTTTATTATCCTCAACATTTTCGAAATTTCTTTTTAGCAAAGTTGTTCACCTCTACTTCATTTTATAAACATTAGAAACATCATTGCGTGATAGTACATCTAGTTTTACATCTTGACCAACCACTATATCATTTGATGCTAATACTCCTTTTGAAGTCTCATATGCCAATTCTGGAAAATTATTTTCTTTACTTAAATGTGCTAATAATATAGATTCTGTACCTTTATCAATAAGTTCAACACAGAAATTTGCTGCGTCTTCATTAGATAGATGTCCAGTATTTGACATTACTCTTTTCTTTAAAGCATATGTATATGAACCCATCATAAGCATATTAGGGTCATAATTTGATTCTAATACCACTAATTTAGACTTATATAGATGTTTTTTTATATTTTCAGTTATACACCCTATATCAGTAGCTATAGACATTTTTTCATCGTTTTCTGTATAGAAATTGTATCCAACTGGATCAGCTGCATCATGTTCTATAGAAAAAGGTCTTACTACAACATCTCCTAATGAATAAGTTTTATCATTTTCAAAAACCTTCATATTTTTATCCTTAATATCTCCAAGCTTGTCTTTCATAGAACACCATGTCTTTATATTAGCAAATACTGGTATATCAAACTTTCTTGATAATATGCCTGCCCCTTTTATATGATCGATGTGTTCATGTGTTATAAATATTCCTTTTAATTTATCTGCATCTACTCCAATGTCTTTAAGACCTGTAGTTATTCTCTTTCCACTTAATCCTGCATCTACTAGTATATTAGTATTTTTATATCCTATATAATGGCAATTTCCACTACTACCACTTCCTACTGAACAATACTTTAGCATTATTTCACCTCTTTTTCTGCCTTATAAATTATATTATACCAAAAAAACAGAGTATTAAATAAAATTTAATACTCTGCACGAAATTTACTTGTATTCACTTATAATCTTATTTATATCTACCCCTTTACTGTTCCATAGTTCTACAAAAGCTCTTCCATTAGCATTTTTATGTTTATATTTATTATAATACTCATTTAGTGTTTCAAAGAATACCTTATCTCCAACTTCTTTTCTTACTTCATTAAAAGCTGTTGCTCCTTTTGTATAAACATTTAAACTGTATTCAGTAGAATTTTTATACTCATTTGATGGTTTAAATATGTTTTCACTCAAATAACTCTTTGTTTGTATTTGCATAGTTTTTATAAGTTTATTTGCCATTTCTTTTCCATATTTTTGTTCAAAATAAACTATTGTAGAATATTCAGTAAGAGCTTCATCTAACCAAGGTTCACTTATTTCATCATTTCCAACAGCAGAATACCACCATTGATGAGCTGTTTCATGTGCTATAACATACTCAAGCAAAAACTCGTTTTTTTCATTATATAAGCTTTGGTCTATCATAACAAGCATAGGATATTCCATACCACCTATAAAGAAATCACTTGCTACAACAGAATATTCTTTATATGGGTATTTACCAAATAACTCACTAAATATATTTATTGAATCTTTTGCAATCTCTGTTGCTCTGCTAGAAAGCTTCTTATTTAAATTGTATGTACTAATAGCTACTCCCTTTGAATCTACTTTATTTATATCAAATTTACTACTTAATATAAACGCAAAATCTCTAACGTTTTCAGCCTCTATTTCATACAACATTTTCTTGTTATCATGTTTGTCATTAACAAGTTTCCCTGTATGAGCAATCTTATACTTATTTGGAATCAATAGTTTCACATGAAAATCACTAGTTTCACTATAAAATGGATCACCAATAGTTTCATAACTCTTTAGATTCCATCCTCTTTCATCATTAACACAGGCTATAGGAAACCAATTAGTAATATTTATAGTATTTTCTCCATATCCAAATCTCCCCACTGAGTTTGGTATTTTTACATTATATTTTATATCCAGTGATATCTTTTCATTTGGTTTTAACTCTTTTCCTAATTCTATCTCTAGTATATCTTTTTTATCTCCTTTAATCTTATATTCCATTTTACTACTGTTATTTAGTATGTTTTTTATATCTATATACCCTTCATTAAATCCATTAGGATAGGCTTTTGTCATCTCATCTTTTTCAAAGGGAGCAAACTCTTTTTTAGAAAAAGCATTGGGATATATATGGAAATATATTTTATCCATATTTGATTTTGTCTTATTTATGTACTCAACACTCTGATTACACATTAACCTCTTAGTTTCATCATCAAATATAACATCCATATTATATTGATTTATCTTCGAATTAGATTTTTCTTTGTATGTTTCTAAGCTGTCATCCTTTTCTATGAAGCAACCTATTATTAGTACCATAAATAAAATTGCTACTGATAATGTTCTTCTTACTTTTTGGTTGAATTTTATAACCAAAATATCTCCTCCTTTTTAAAATGAATACTTTTAGAAAATATTTACATGCTAATCTTATGACCTTTTATTTGTTTACAACCAAATGTAATACAAAAAATGATATAATTTAATCTGAGGTGATAAAATGTTTTTCAAAGAAAGCAATGAAATAGATTTAGGTGAAATCACTATTCCCAATATCTTTATAGATATATTTATGCCAATGGCGGACGGGTTATACGTAAAAGTTTATCTTTTGGGCTATAGACAGGCATGTGATATTACTTCTAATCCTAAGTTTGACAATAGTTCAATAGCCAAGAACCTAAATATACCTTTGTCTGATGTACTATCTGCTTGGAAATTCTGGGAAGAAAAAAAGATTATAAAAATACATGACAATGGAGAACATGATGATTTTAATTATTCAATAGAGTTTTTAGATTTAAAAAATTTCTATATTGAAAATATATTAGGTAATAATTCATCTGTAAAATCTAATACAGATAAAGTTGTATCTACTTCTGAAAATCCAAGTATTAGGAAGATGTTCAATTCTATAAATAAAATAGTTGGTCGATATCTTGACCCAAGCGAAAAAATAAGTATTATGGACATAATGAATAAATACAATATGGGCCCTGATATGATACTTTGTGCTTATGAATATGTTAAAGATAAAACTGGTACATCTAAACCAGTTAAATACATTGAAGGCATTATTAGAAACTGGTATGATTCAAATTTATATACGCCAAAAGATGTTGAAGACAGCTTCTTGATTAGAAGCGAACGATATATTTTATACAAAACTATTTTCAATGAACTGGGATTTTCAAGACAAGCAACGAAATCAGAAAAAGAACTTATGGATGCTTGGTTTGATAAATTTGACATGGATATAGACTTAATAGTAAATGCATGTTCCAAGTCTAAGAATATACCAAACCCAAGTATATCTTATATAAATGGAATAATTAAAAATTGGCATGGAAAAAATATAAAAAATTTAAATGATTTAAAGCAAAAAGAGGAAGAACGTATAGTTAAGGAGAATATTAATAAGAAGCAGATTAATACTACTCAAAACAACAATACTTACAAGAAAACTAAGTTTCATAATTTCAACGAAACATTTACTCAGTATACATCTGATGAACTCGATGAAATTATTAAAAAAAGTCAAAAAGAAAAGTTTAAGTAGGTGATTAAATGAATGAAGATAAAATAAGAAAAATACTTGCTAAATATGCAAATAAAAGAGATAAAAATGAACAACTTTTAGAACATAGAAAAAATGAGGTCTATAACAGAATTCCTGAGATAAAGTCTATAGATAATGAGATTTCTAAAATAGGTCTTAACCTAGCTAAAACAGTTCTTTTAAATCCTAAATCTAAAGATGAAATTGTAAATAAGTCTAAGGAGACTATAGAATCTTTAAAATTGAGAAAAGAAGAACTTTTAGTTGAAAATAATATATCTCTTGATTACTTAGAAATAAAGTTTCAATGTGACTCTTGTAAGGACAAAGGGTTTTTACCTAATGGTGAAAAATGTTCTTGCCTAAAACAAGAAATTGTAAATGAGGCTTATAAAATGTCTAATTTAGATAGAATTTTAAGTCAGGAAAATTTTTCGAATTTTAACTTAAACATATTTTCTCCTAAGAAAAGTCCTGATGGAGAAATATCTCCAAGAGAGAATATGTTAAATAATCTAAGTATCTGCGAAAATTTTGTTCATGACTTTAAGATAGATAATAATGAAAACCTACTGTTTTATGGTTCTACTGGACTAGGTAAAACATACATGTGCAACTGTATCGCAAAAGAATTGTTAGACAAAGGCAATGTTGTAATCTATCAAACTTCTTTTAGGATTTTAGATATTCTTGAAGACTATAAATTTAGAAGAGACCCAAACAATCAGATAAGTGAAGAAAATTATAAAAACTTGTTTGATTGTGATTTATTAATAATAGATGACCTTGGTACTGAACTTAATAATTCTTTTACTAGTGGAGAGATTTTCAATATTGTAAACACAAGACTTGTTGCTGGTAAAAAAATTATTATATCAACCAATTTAACACCATCTCAAATAGGAAATACTTACACTCAAAGAATTCTATCTAGGATTTTAGATAAGTTTAGAATTTTAGAATTCACTGGAGACGATTTGAGATGGGAGAGATTCAAATAAAGTAGCCCTTAAAAAACATTTTTTTATTTTTAAATAGAGAGGTAAGAGCATACTTGCTTCTCTGTTTAAAACTTATACTACATAATCATATTATCCATTCAGCTTTTCTAATTATATTTCTAATATACCTTTTAATATACTAAACCTTTATCTAGCTTGTAATTTTTTATTTATTAATATCATGACTTAATATATTGTATTATTTAAATTTATTATAGTACATTTATAGACTCTGTTTCTAAAGATATAATATTTTATAACATTTAAGAATTTAATTATAATTGCAATCAGGTTTTGGCGCAATTAAAAAAAAGATACCTGAAAGTATCCTGTAGCATAGAAAATTATATTAATTTACATTTATGTATTTTGTGGAGCTGGTGATAGGAATCGAACCTACAACCTGCTGATTACAAGTCAGCTGCTCTACCGTTGAGCCACACCAGCATATATAGTATTTCTCATATAAAAACTGGTGGGACTAACAGGGCTCGAACCTGTGACCCCCTGCTTGTAAGGCAGGTGCTCTCCCAGCTGAGCTATAGTCCCATATTGGTGACTCGTAGGGGAATTGAACCCCTGTTACCGCCGTGAAAGGGCGGTGTCTTAACCTCTTGACCAACGAGCCATGATTTGGTGATCTATCCGCGACTCGAACGCGGGACACCCTGATTAAAAGTCAGGTGCTCTACCGACTGAGCTAATAGACCACATTTTTTCGACTTTTTTCGTCGTTTCTTTCACTCACAAGTTATATTATAACTGCTGTGTAACTTTTAGTCAACAGTTTTTTTTATTTTTTTTAGCATATAATTAAAATAATCCTTAATCATTGATTTTCAACAAAATCCCATGAATAAGACATCTAATTCAAGGGCATAAATTCTACCTTAATTTTATTTAAAATATACATAAAAAGTTTTAGTTCAATATAAAAGAGCATCTCTAATAATTATAAGTATTATCTTGAGATACTCTTTTTTAATCATTCATAATTTAAATCACTTACTTAAAGGTACTAAGCAAATATGTTTTTTCTTATTATAGTTTGAGCTCTATTAGGCCCAACAGAAACCATATCTACACTTACTCCAATCAGCTCTTCTATTTTAGCAATATATTTCTTCGCATTTTCTGGAAGGTCATCAAAATTATTTACTTGAGTTATATCTTCATTCCATCCATCTAATTCTTCATATATAGGTTCACATTTTGCTAAATCATCTAACGAAGCTGGGAAATCTGTTATTATTTTATCACCCATCTTATAAGATGTACAAACTTTGATTTTGTCAAATCCCGTTAACACATCTAATAACATAAATGAAATACTAGTTAATCCATTAACTCTAGCTGCATATTTTACTATAACAGCATCAAACCAACCACATCTTCTTGGTCTACCAGTAGTTACTCCAAATTCATGGCCTTGTTCTCTTATCTTATCACCAGTTTCATTTATTTGTTCTGTAACGAATGGTCCTTCTCCAACTCTTGTAGTATAAGCTTTTACTATACCAACAACATCCTTTATCATATTTGGTCCTATACCTGCACCAATAGCAAAACCTCCAGATATTGGATGAGAAGATGTAACAAATGGATAAGTTCCTAAGTCTAAGTCTAATAAAGTACCTTGTGCTCCTTCAAATAACACTTTTTTACCTGCTTTTACTGCATCATATACAATAACTGATGTATCTGCTACATATTTTTTTATTTGTTCTGCGTACCCAACATATTCATTATATATAGCTTCAAAATCAAATAATTCTTCTTTTCCATATATGTTTCTAACTAATTTGTTTTTAGCTTCTATCTGAGCCTTTAATTTTATGGCAAATTTATCTTTATCCATTAAATCACATATTCTAATTCCAGATCTTTCTGTTTTATCCATGTAACAAGGTCCAATACCTTTTTTTGTCGTACCTATCTTTAAATCGCCTCTAGCTTCTTCTGATAATGCATCTAGCTCTTTATGGTATGGGAATATAACATGAGCTCTATCGCTAATTTTTATGTTTTCTGTATTTATATTATCCGCTTTAAACATTTCTAATTCTTCTAAGAATCCTTTAGGGTCAAATACTATTCCATTTCCGATTATGTTCACTGTCTTTGGATTTAAAACTCCAGATGGTATTAAGTGTAATGCATATTTTTTGCCTTCAACAACTAATGTATGTCCTGCATTATTTCCACCTTGTCCTCTTACTACTACATCTGCCTGAGTAGCAAGATAATCGATAACTTTACCTTTACCTTCATCTCCCCATTGAGAACCAACAATTGCAACTGTTTTCATGTAATTCACCTCTATATTTTATATACTCTCGAACGCTTTACTTATTTATTCTATCAAATATTCGTATTTTTTTCAACTTTTTTAGCGTTCTCCAATATTTAACAGATATTCTTCTATTTTTGAAAAGTCATTTATTTCTTTAATTTCTGTGCTATTTTTTATAACCTTTTCTATAAATTTATCCACATCTAAAAGTTTTTCTAATTTACATATGTTAATTATGTTTCCAAAGTTTGTATTAGTCATGTTTATATAATATTGATTGTCCATAATGCTAGCATAAACAACAATTGATTCTTTTAAATTATTATCAACTATTCTAAACAGGTTTATTTCATCAAGTACTTTAATTATATTGGGATATATACATTTTAAACTTATATTTTCCATATTATTCCTCCTAATAATTAATATTTATACACAGATAAAGCAAGCCAAAAGCTTGCTTTATCTACTTATTCACACTTATCAACAGGCCATCTGTGGATAGTGTGGATAATTTTTTAGCTAAATTTCAAGGTTTAGACATATTTAGTGACATGTATCCACATTTTTCCTGTAGAAAGAAAGGATGTTCTGTGGATATTAGTTAAATTATAGGTCTCTCAACTTATCCCCAAATCTTTGAACTTCACCAAGCCAAACTAGTTCTACAGAACCAGTCTCGCCATGTCTATTTTTTGCTATTATTATTTCTCCTATATTTTTACTCTCAGAATCAGCATGATAGTATTCGTCTCTATACAAGAACATAACTATATCTGCATCCTGCTCAATTGCTCCAGATTCTCTTAAATCAGATAGCATAGGTCTATGGTCTGCTCTTTGCTCTGGTGCACGTGATAGCTGAGATAATGCTACTACAGGACAATTTAATTCTTTTGCTAATACTTTTAATGACCTTGATATTTTAGATATTTCTTGTTGTCTACTTTCATTATTACCTTCACCTTCCATAAGTTGGAGGTAATCTATAAGCACTAAATCTAAACCTTTTTCTATCTTTAACTTTCTGCACTTTGACCTTAATTCTGATATTTTTATGCCTGGAGTATCATCGATGTGTATTTTTGCATCTGACAGTACTGCCATTGCATCTATAATCCTAGGCCAGTCATTATCATTAAGTGTTCCAGTCTTTATCTTTTTCAATTCTACACTAGATTGCGAAGATAGCATACGTTGAACTAACTGTTCTTTGGACATCTCTAAACTAAATACAGCTACAGAAGCATCTCCTTTTAAAGCTGCATTTTGTACTAAATTTAAAGAAAAAGCAGTTTTCCCCATTGCAGGTCTTGCGGCAACTAGTATTAAATCTGTTCTTTGAAGACCATTTATTTTTTTGTTTAAATCTTTAAAACCAGTAGTTATACCGGTTACATCGCTTTTATTAGTATATAATTTTTCTATCATATCATAGGCATCCATCAGAACTAAGTTTATAGATTTAAAATCGTCACTAGTTTTCTCCTGTGATATATCAAATATTCTCTTTTCAGCTTGTTCCAAAACATCTTCAATTTTTGTTGCTCCACTATATCCTAGATTTATTATTTCATTAGATGCTTTTATAAGCTTTCTAAGTACAGACTTTTCTTTTACTATGTCAGCATAGTATTTTACATTTGAAGTTGTTGGCACTATTGTAGAAAGACTTGTAATATAACTGATTCCTCCAATATCATTAAGATGCCCTTGTTTTCTTAGCTCTTCTGTCAATGTGATTAAGTCTATAGGCTCACCTTTATTGCTTAAAGTTATCATACATTCATATATTATTTTGTGAGCCTCTTTATAGAAGTCATCAGGCCTTATAGTTTCTGTAACTGTTATTATAGCATCTTTATCTAGAAGTATAGAACCTAATATTGATTGCTCTGATTCTACACTATGAGGAGGAATTCTCGTCATGTCTTCCATCTTTATCACCTCTAGTTATTACTGTTTTTCTTTTACATCTACTCTTATTTTAGTAGTTACTTTTTGATGTATTTTTATTTCTACAAATGTTGAACCCAAAGTTCTTATTGGTTCGTCTAATAAAATTTTTCTTTTGTCTACATCTATATCTTTTTGTTTCTTTAATTGTTCAGCTATCTCTTTGGCTGTTATTGAACCAAATAATCTTCCACCTTCACCTGATTTTGAATATATTTCTATATTAATTTCTTCCATTTGTTTTCCTAATAAAACAGCTTCTTCATATTCTTTTTGAGTTTTTATTTCTTTAGATTTATTCTTTTCATTTAATTCTTTTATTGCTACACTATCTGCTTGCACAGCCATTTTTTTAGGAAATAAAAAATTTCTTGCATATCCATCACTTACTTCTTTCATTTCCCCTTTTTTACCAGTTCCTTTTACGTCTTTTAATAATATAACTTTCATCTATTCTTCCTCCTCTAAATACTCCTCTATTATTTTATTTACTATCTTGTAAGCTTCTTTTAGAGAAACATTTTTTAACTGTGCACCAGCTATATCTATATGTCCCCCGCCTCCTAATTTCTCCATAAGTACATGTACATTTATTTGCCCCAAAGACCTTGCACTTATAAATATGGTATCATCTTTTTCTCCTAATACAAAGGAGGCTTCTACTTCTTTTATATTTAATAGCTCATCAGCAGTTTGAGCTATTATAACGTTTATACTATCTATTTCTGTACTTGAATATGCTAGACATATTCTGTTATTAATTATCTTCGTACTTTGAATTATTTCAGCTTTTATTATAAAATCTTTTACGTCAGAATTGAAAAACTGCTTGACTTCTATTGTATCTGCTCCAACCTTTCTAAGGTAAGAAGCAGCTTCAAATGTCCTAACACCTGTTTTAAATGCAAAGTTTTTAGTATCTAAACTTATTCCTGCTAGAAGACCTTCAGCTGTAAGTTTATTGATTGTTACTTCTTCATCCATATATTGAACTAATTCTGTAACCATTTCACATGTTGAAGATACATATATTTCATGGAATAAAAGCACTGCATCATTTATAAACTCTACACCTCTTCTATGATGGTCTATTACTACTATCTTCTCAGATAACTTTAATAGCTCTTCACATTCAGTATAGTTAGGTCTATGAGTATCAACTACGACAACTAGTGTATTTTTAGTACAATTATCAATAGCCTCCTCTTTTCCAATAAACAACTTCTTATAATAATTACTTTCATTTATTTTGTTTATAAATATCTCTATAGATTCATTTACAGATTGTAAAACTATATTTGCTGTCTTATTGCAAGATTTACATATATCATAAACCCCAACTGCAGCTCCCATAGCATCCATGTCAGGATATTTATGACCCATTATATAAACATGGTCACTTTCTTGTATAACCTCTCTCAGAGCATGACCTATAAGTCTAGATTTTACTTTTGTTTTCTTTTCTACAGCTTTAGATTTTCCACCATAAAATACAAACTTATCTTTTGTCTTTACAACAGCTTGGTCTCCACCTCTACCAAGTGCTAAATCAAGAGCACCTGTAGCAAGTTTTAGGTTCTCATTTAATGTATCTCCATCTATACCAATTCCTATACTTATTGTAACAGGAAGATTATTTCCATAATCAATATGTCTTATTGTATCTAAAATAGAAAACTTCTCAGCTTCTAATTTTTTTAACTCTTTTTTATGCATTACCAAGAAGAATTTATCTTTTGAAGTCCTTCTCAAAGCACCATTTGAATTTAATTCTAAAGCAGAAAGTATTTTTTCTACTTCAACATTAATTAAAGCTCTCTTATCTTCTGCTGCACTTTTTAATACTTCATCATATCCATCTACTTGTATTAACATCATTGCATCTTTTTCATCATCATAATCTTGTTTTACTTGTAAATATTCTGTCTTATCTATCCAGTATAATATCATTAAATATTTAGGATTTTTTTCTTGATCATTTTTTATAACATTATAAACTATTGTATATTCTCTCTCTTTATAGTTTATTTCAGTGTACATCTCTTTATTTTCATTTAATACTTTTCTTAAATTAAGATTTTTAACTATATCTTCTATATTTTTATCAAGTAAATCTTTTTGACCAATCATATCATAAAACTTTCCATTATACCATGATATATTTCCATCAAATTCTAGAATACATAGTGGTATTGGAAGATTTATTATAGCTTTCTTAGTTGTTTCATCTATATCTAAAGATAAATTTTGAATATACTCTGTCCATTCATGACGTCTAATATTAGTTGTTCTCCAATTGTGAAAAACCATATATGCAAAAATACAGAAAAATAAACACCCTACATACAAGTTGTAATAAAGCAAAATTATACTAGAAATACCAATAACAATTATATATAAATTTATTTCTGGCATATTTAATTTAAAGGTTTGTTTATTACTCATTTCTATCCTCCTAAGTGGATTTATAACTTCTCACCTTTCTAAAGTCAATTATACTATCTACCATACCAACAAAAGATATTCCCATAAATCCAAATAAACATAAAATTATCCCCGAAAGAAACATAATTTTATTTGGTCCTTGTCTTATCCATTTCTTTAAATAATAAATACAAACTGCTATTCCTTGAATTACAAACATTAAGTTAAAAACTAGCTGTAAATTAGTCATTATTAATTCTGTATATAATTTTGAGCCAATAATTTCAATAAATAAGACTAATAAATAAAGTAGAAAAGTTGTGACTATAGCATTTCCTGGTAAATAAAAGTCAGCAAATTTAGGAAATCTTATATTCAAATTTGTAATCCTTTTGATAAAGAATACACTTAAATAATATGTTACAAATGCTGATAATAAACCTTGTAAGAACAGCATCATCGGTAGCATATTTGTAAAATAACTTACAATTTCATCTGGCTTCATTTTATCAAATACTTTAAGCTCCGTTGCAGAAAAACTATTTTTTTGAATATTTACGATTTCTGTTACCATTTTAGCAACTTCATCTAATAAATTTACATTTAAAAATGTCTTCAATACAAAGAAATACACAACCATTGCAAGCACAAATATTATTGTTCCTCCATATATTGGTTCAAATTTATTACTATCTTCTTGCTCAAAACTTCTCTTTAGCATCTTTCCTATTGCTATACCTGGCAAAGAATACATTATACATATATTTAATGCATACGAAATGTCTGCAAATAAAATTAGCACACAAAATGTAATCAAAATAGATAAAAAAGAATACTTTTTATCGGTAATGGCACCTATAATTACATATGGGACAGCTGCTAATATACTAAACATTCCTAGCATTGGAATATAGGCTATTACTAAAGCAATTATTATAGCTAAAACTATTATAGTCATGGCTTTAGATAGTCTAATTTTATTATTCAATTTAATATCACTCCCTATTATCCATATGTTTTTTTAAGTTAGATAAATCTCCATACCATCTTTCAACACTATGGTCTTCCTCTATACCAATTTTTATTTTTTCCTTGACTTTATAATCCACATCTCTAAAACTAATTCCTAATCTCTTTGCTAAGAGATATGTTATCATTATTATATTTGCTAGAGTATCTTGAATTGCTTCATCTAAAGGTTTTACCCCTTTAAATAATAAGTTAAACAAATCACTTACACTCATTAATATTTCTGTTTTCATCCACTCTATTATCTTTATGTTTCTTGTTATCTCAGAACCTTTATCTATTTTCACGTTTGCAACCCTCCTTAATATATAATATTATATCATAAATAATAATATATTTAAGTATATAAACAAAAAAACGAGCATTATAGCTCGTCTCATTTACTTATATAAATATCTATAATAAAAAATGAGCACAAGGCTCATTTTTTAATCTAATGTATATGGTAAAAGTGCTATATTTCTTGATCTTTTTATAGCAACTGTTAATTCTCTTTGATGCTTAGCACAAGTTCCAGATATTCTTCTTGGTAATATCTTTCCTCTTTCAGTTATATACTTTTGTAATCTCTGAGTACTTTTGTAATCTATTTTAGCGTTTTTGTCAGCACAAAATTGACAAACTCTTTTTTTCTTACGTCTTTTTTTATTCATCATGACTTTTTTCCCTCCTTTTTAAAATGGTATATCGTCATCATCTATAGCTTGGAAACCTTGTGGGTCTAACCCTTGAGGTTCAAAGCTTGGCTCAAAAGCTGGAGCACTCTCTTTATATGAATTTTCCGATTTATTCTTGCTATCTAAAGCTTGTACTGATCTAGTACTTACTTTTGTAAAAGTTCTTTTTTCACCTGATTGTGTCTGATAATTGTCTACTCTCATAGATCCTTGAAGTGCAACTAATCTACCTTTAGTTATGTAGTTGGCACAAAATTCAGCGGATTTACCCATTACTTCAACAGGTATAAAATCAGTTTCTTTAGATCCATCTTTTTTTACATAGTCTCTATCAATGGCTATTGTAAATGATGCCACTGGTGTTCCTGTACCTGGGATGTATCTTAATTCAGGGTCTTTAGTTAACCTTCCCACTAATACAACTTGATTCATAAAAACACCACCTATTTTTTATAATAAAACTAGTTATTAAGCAACAACTATCATATGTCTTATTACGTTTTCATTTATCTTTAAGTTTCTGTCTATTTCTTTAGGAACGTCTACTGCTGATTTGAAGTTAACTAACACATAGAAACCTTCTGTAAACTTAGCTATTGGATAAGCTAATTTTTTAGTTCCCCAAGTATCAACTTTAACTATTTCTCCTTCAGTTGCAACAACTTCCTTAACTTTGTTTAGTACAGCCTCTCTTGTTTCTTCATCAGAGTTTGGCTTTACTACATAAACTAATTCATAATTTCTCACTATAATTCACCTCCCTTTGGACTTAACGGCTCTACACTCTTAGAGCAGAGAAATGAGACTAAAATCTCATACCTACACATTTTATCATTTTTTCTTATTTATGTCAATTTAAATTTTGGACAAATTCTAATATTTAATATAAGGTGAAATATATTTTTCAAATTAACAAGGGATGGCAATAGCCATCCCTCATAATATATCTATAAGTTATTATTTTTAATTAAGCTTCAACACCCATAGCTTCTTTTAAAACTGATGCTATGTTTTTGATACCTTCTATTATTTTTTCTTCTGGCATATTTGAATAGTTAAGTCTGAAAGTATTTTCTCTACCACCATTAGGGAAGAATCCTCCTCCAGCAACATAAGCAACATTCTTTTCTAAGCATTTTGGCATTAATTCTTTAGCATTTAAATTACTTGGAAGCTCTACCCATGTAAATAATCCACCTTCTGGATGAGTAAATACTAATCCTTCTGGGAATTCTTCTTCCATAGTCTTAAGCATTACATCTCTACGTTTGATATAAACAGCTTTTATTTTATCAACATGCGCATCTAAATCATACATATCCATAAATTTGCTTACTTCCATTTGAGATATAGTTGATGCTTGTAAATCTGCACCTTGTTTTGCAAAGTTAAATTTAGATAGTATTTCTGCAGAAGCACAAGTCCATCCTAATCTGTATCCTGGGCAGAATATTTTAGAGAAAGTTCCTAGGAATATTACTAATCCTTTTGTATCCATTGATTTTAAAGATGGTAAAGTTTCTCCTTCAAATCTTAAATCTCCATATGGATTATCTTCTATTACTGGTATTTCATATTTATTTACTATTTCCATGAATTTTTTACGTCTTTCAAGTGGCCAAGTTCTTCCTGTTGGATTTTGGAAATCAGGTATTACATAAATCATTTTTATTCTATCAGTTGTTTCTAGTATTTTTTCTAGTTCTTCCATTATCATTCCATTAGAATCTGTTGGAACATCTATGAATTTAGGTTGGTAAGATTTAAATGCGTTTATAGCTCCTATGTAAGATGGGCTTTCACATAAAATTACATCACCTTCATCAATAAATACTTTTCCTGCAAAATCTAGACCTTGTTGAGAACCACTTGTAACTAATATATCATCTTTATTTACATTAGTTTGGTTTTTGTCATTCATTCTAGCTGCTATTTTTTCTCTTAATGGTTCATATCCTTCTGTTGTAGTATATTGCATAGCTGATCTTCCATTTTCTTCAAGCACTGCAACTGATACTTTTTTCATTTCTTCAACTGGAAATAACTCTGGAGCAGGCATTCCACCCGCAAAAGATATTATTTGTGGTTGTTGAGTAAGTTTTAAAAGCTCACGTATTTCAGATCCTTGTAAACCTTCCATTCTTTTTGCATATTTAACTGCCATAATTAAAGCACCCCCATGAAAATGTTTTCTTCAATTTCTATTATACCAAAAATTTGGATATTAATATACGGTATTTGACATTTTTTAAATGTTAAATTTATATCATTTTTTTATCAGCTTTTTTACTCTCTTTTCTAATGTCTCTCTATCAAGCATTATTAGTCTTGAACATTTCGTGCATTTTATCTTTATATCCATTCCAGTTCTTACAATTTCAAACTCTTTACATCCACATGCATGTTGCTTTTTCAACTCAACAATATCCCCTATTTTTAAATCCATTGGCATAAATAATTAGCCTCCTAATCTAACTTCTTTGCTTCTTTTGAGCCATCCTCTAACTTACTTATACAATAAATTCCCTTTATATCTACATTATTTTCAACTAAAATTGTCTTTATTTTTTCCATATCTTCAAAAGAAAATTTAATTGATATTCCACAGCTTGCTGTTATTTCTCTTGGTGTTGGAAGAGCCATTACTTTTAAACCATTTTCACCAAATAGCTTTTCTGACCTTATTGCATGATGTGTCGAATTAAACGATACTATATACATTTGATTCATTGCTTAATCCTTTCTGACTATCTACTTTATCTTTAGCTTAATATTTCTTATTGACTTTATATTGTTAAACAAACACATATTATATAGAAATAGTATTTGATGCATTTTTTAATGTTTCAACTATAGTGTACATATTTGTAACTGAACCAACTTGTAATTTTTCTTTTAAATTATAGTAATCTAAACAAGTTCCACAAGATAAAATTTCTACGCCTGCATCTTCAAGTATTTTAAGATTTTCTATAGTTGCTTCATTTTCAGCACTTAATTTTACTCCTCCATTAACTAAAAGTATATGTTTAGGATATGGCTTTGATTCTGTTAAAGTATATATAAATCCTTTTATTAATACTTGTCCTAATTCATCATTTCCCAATCCCATCTTATCTGAAGATATAAATACACATGTATCTTCTAATTCACTTTCTTCTTTTTGAACTACAACATTATTACCTTTTTTAATTTCTATAGAAATTAAATCTTCTTTTTCATCAACAATCCTTGCTTCACAATTTAAAGATTTAGCAAGTTTTAATATATTTTCTTTTGCTGTTTCATTGTCAACTGTTGTAACTACAATACCTTCTTCTATATTATCTAATTCTTTTTTTGTATTTATAACTGGTTTAGGACAAGCAAGCCCTCTAGCATCTATTTTTATACTCATTGTTTGGTTCATCTCCTTAAAATTATTCATACAATTTATATTTTATCATAGATATTATCTTGCTTGTTATAGATTGTTTCTATACTATTATAGGTTTATTATACTTACATTATCTCTAAATTTTTATACATAAATACTCCCTTTTGGTAGTACTCTAATTCTTTCTCTTTTGATATGCTTGAATATAATTGACCTAAGTCTATGTACAAGTTTGCTAATATCTTATTATTACCTAAATCTGATACTATTTTTATACATTTAATCAAATACTCAATAGCAAGAGTAATTTCATTTTGATTCTTATACATATTAGAATAGAATTTTAATGCTTTATATTCATTAAACTTGTTTTTATTCTTTATTGATGATGCTAAAGCTATTTTACAATATTTTCTAGCCAAATCATAATCTTCTTTATCTATGTACGCTTCTATTATCTTGAATAAACCTGACATCATATATTCGTCTTCATCATTTTTCTTTATGTTGTACACTTTTTGAGAATACTCAAGAACTCTATCAGTCTCACCTATTTTTCTATAAACATCACAAATTGTTAAGTATACATTTGCTATTCCAGTTTTATTATCTTCATTTTCAAGTATTTTTAATGCTTTTTTAAAATATTCTTTTGATTCTTCATATTTTCCAATCTCAAGCATGTTATTTGCTTTTAACACCAAAATATCGACATCTTCTTTTCTATCATTTTTATTATCTATTTCATTTATTTTATCTATGTACTTTAGTGACATATTTGGATTATCTAATTTTATATAACAATATGCCATCTTACTATATAGTTCTTTATATATGTTAACATCCTCAAACTTACTCTCTGATAAAATTTCCTCTGCAAAATTAAAGTGACTTATCGCACCTTTATAAAAGTCTTCCTGCATATATATCTTTCCTATGTTTAAATAGCACTTTAGTATGTTTTCACTATCATTGTTTTTTATAAAGAAATATAAAGCCTTTTCAAAGTTTTCTATAGCATTATTATAATTAGATTTTTTTAAGTTAATATTAGCCATAAGAAAATTGCATCTGCCATAGTTCTCCATTAAATCGTATCTCTTACATATATCTAAAACTTCTTTTATTTGGTCCTCAGCCTTGTTTAACTCATTCTCTTTTATATAAATTTCACTTTGCAGTATTAAATTATCTGTTATCTTTTTTGACTGCATTTCTTTTGTTTCTAATAAATATTCTACGCTTACACCTAGTTTATCACCTAGATATTCCAACAGTTCATAACTAGTATGAGATTTATCTCTCTCTATATGGCTTATTTGTGCTGCTGTTATCCTATCTCCAGCTAACTCTTTTAATGTCATATTTTTTTCTTTTCTTAATTTTTTAATCTTTTCTCCTAAGCTCAAAATTTCCATACTATTCCCACCTTTTGAAGACATTTTTTTATAATATAATTATAACTTATATTTATTTTAAAAACACTACTTTTATTTTACAATATTTTCTCTATACATTAAATGATTTCCCATAAAAATGACTAAAATTTAGTTTATTTTGTATTTAATTAATATAAATAAATCATTTTTCAAATTTGTTACTATTTTGTATTCATATATTCAGTCATAACGATTATAATTAATATAAGAAATAGTATCTTAGAGAGGAGTAATTTTTATGAAAAATAAGAAAATAATGTTAGTGTTAAGTATATTATCTATATCTATATTGGCAGTTGGATGTAGCAATGCTCAAAATGAAGGAACTAAAAAAGAAACTAAAAATAATACAAATGTTGAGCAACCAAAGGACGAAAATACTAAAGAAAATAATGATGAAAAAGAAGTTCCTAACAAAAAGTCTGCATCAACTCCAAATGAAGATAAGAAGACAGAATCTACTGTTATTTACTCTTTTGATGTAGACAAAACAGATTTAATTGAAAATAAGGTTAATTTAGAAAAAATTGATGAAAACACTTTATTTGCTGAGCTTCAAAAGCTTAAAGTAATTCCAGAATCTGCAAAACTAAATTCATTTACTACAAAGGATATTGATGGTGTAAAAACTGGTATATTAGATATTAGCTCTGATTTTACAAAATCAAACTTAGGTAGTGATGCAGAAACTTTAATGCTTGATTCAGTTGCACGTACTTACATAAAGAACATGAATGTTGAACAAATAAAGCTTACTGTTGATGGTGCTAACTATGAAAGTGGCCATATAGTTCTTGAAGATGGAGATTATTTAAAGTAAGTTTTTAAATTATATTAAGTTACAAAAATAGTGTCAACTCTCTATAAAGTTGACACTATTTTCATGTTGTAATACATACTATTTATTTTTTGAAATTTTCTTCAAGGCATCTATTGCTTTATCTATTTCATCTTTCGTATTGAAATAACCTATACTGAATCTTACTGCACCTTGTTTTAATGTACCTAAAGTAGTATGAGCTAATGGAGAACAATGTATCCCTGATCTAGTTGCTATATTATATTCACTATCTAATAAAAAAGTAACTTCTCCAGAATCCATATTCCCTATATTTATAGCTATTACTGAAGCTCTTTTTTTACTGTCTTTTGGACCGTATATCTTTATGTCTGGTACTTCTTCTAACTTATTTAGCATATATTGACATAATTCTTCTTCATGTTGTCTTATATTGTTGATTCCTCTTTCAAATATAAATAATACACCTTGATTAAGTCCTGCTATACCTGGGGTATTATGAGTTCCTGACTCGTATTTATCTGGGAACAGTTCTGGTTGAACCATTTCTTCTGATTTACTACCTGTTCCACCCTCTTTTAATATATTTAAATTTAGGCCTTCTCTTACATATAAGACACCTGTTCCTTGAGGTCCAAATAAACATTTATGACCAGGCATTGCCAACATGTCTATATTATATTTATTCACATCTATATCATAAACACCTGCTGTTTGTGATGCATCTACCAAGAATATTATATTATGTTTCTTAGCTATTTCTCCAACCTTTTTTATATCTATTAATGTTCCACACACATTAGATGCATGTGTAGTTACAATCAACTTAGTGTTATCCTTTATTGATTTTTCTAACTCTTCATAATCTAAAAAACCTTCATCATCACATTTTACTACAGTATTCTCGACTCCTTTTTGCTCAAGCGCTTTTATAGGTCTTATTACTGAATTATGTTCCATAGATGTTGTTATTACATGATCTCCCTTTTGTAATACACCTTTTATTGCTAAATTCAAAGAGTCTGTTGCGTTAGACGTAAATACTATATTCATAGGATTACTTACATTAAATAACTTAGCTACATTTTCTCTTGTGTCATAAATTTCTCTAGCAGCCCTCATAGCAAGCTTATGTCCTGCTCTTCCTGGATTTGCACAATAGTTTTTCATACAATCTAAAACAGCATCATAAACTCTTTCAGGTTTTGGATATGTAGTTGCAGCATTATCTAGATAAATCATATTAATCGTCCTCTCTATTTTATATTTGTGTGTTATTCAAGAAGCATTGATACAATACTGTTTAAATCATCGTCATTATAATATTCTATCTCTATTTTACCTTTTTTCTTACCTTTAGAGATATTTACTTTGGTTCCAAAAATATTTCTAAGTTTATCTTCTACATCTAAAATAAATACATCTTTAGGCTTAGATTTCTTTGTTATATCTTCTTCTTTATTTTCAGATATTTTTTTTGCAATATTTTCAACCTCTCTTACAGAAAGTTCTTCCTCCTCTATCTTTTTGGCGATTTGTAGTTGTAATTTTTTATCTACAATCCTTAACAAAGCCTTTCCATGACCTGCCGTTATTTTACCACTATCTATCATATCTATAACATCTTGTCCTAGATTTAAAAGTCTCAAAGTGTTAGTTATATGAGGTCTACTTTTACCAACAGCTTCTGATATTTCTTCTTGAGTTACATTGTAATGTTCTATTAAACTTTTATATGCTAGTGCTTCTTCTATTGAATTTAAATCTTCCCTTTGTAAGTTTTCAATTAAAGCTATCTCCATTATGTCTTTCATCTCTATATCTTTAATTATAGCAGGTATTTGACCTTTATTTGCAAGCTTTGAGGCTCTAAATCTTCTTTCACCAGCTATTATCATGTACTTATTATTTTCATCCATTTTAACTACTATTGGTTGTAGTACGCCATAATTTTTTATAGACTCAGATAACACTTTTATTTTTTCTTCATCAAATTGCTTTCTCGGCTGAACTTCGTTTGGATATATTTTGTCTATATCTATATTAACTATCTCTTTATCTGAAGTTTCTCCTTTAATCTCTGGTATCAATGCACTAAGACCTCGACCTAATCTATTACTTCTTTTAGACTTATTCTCCATACTACCACTCCTCCTCTTCTAAATCTATAAATTCTTCTGCTAGTTCCAAATAAGCTACAGACCCTCTACATCTTTTATCATAATAAATTGCTGGTTTACCATGACTAGGAGCTTCTGCAAGCCTTACATTCCTTGGAATTAGAGTTGTATATACACTTCCTTTAAAATACTTTTTGACTTCTTCAACGACTTGTATTGATAGATTAGCTCTTCCATCAAACATACTTAAAACAACACCTTGAATTTCTATATCTGTATTTAACCTTGATTTTACTAATTTTATAGTTTCCATTAATTGGCTTACACCTTCTAGGGCATAATATTCACATTGTATAGGAATTAAAACACTATCTACAGCTGTTAGACAATTTATTGTAAGCATCCCAAGTGAAGGAGGGCAATCCAAAAATATATAGTCGTATTCATCCTTTACTGCTTTTATGGAATTTTTTAAAATATACTCTCTATTACTTATAGATGCAAGCTCTATCTCTGCACCAGCTAGTTCCGTAGCTGATGGAACTACATCTACATTTTCAAACTCTGTTTTTATTATTGCTTCTTTAATATGCAAACCATCTAACATAATCTCATAGATTGTATTTTCCACTTCATTTTTATCAATGCCATATCCACTAGTTGTATTTCCTTGAGGGTCCAAATCTAATACTAATATCTTTTTTCCTAAGGTTCCTAAACTAGCACTTAAATTTACATTTGTTGTAGTTTTTCCGACTCCACCCTTTTGATTAAATATAGCTATAACTTTGCCCATGATGTTCCCCCCTTTAAGAATTAAATTAATTTTAAATATTGACTAGTCGCTTTTATAATTATAAATAATGTCTATAAATCAATTTATATTACAAGGCTTGTTTTAAAAAAAAAGATTACTGATAAGCAGTAATCTCTATTTTTTAGGGATTTTTACAACAACTTCCATATAATCTCCCTTATCTATTTCATTATACTTAGCATCAATTCCTGTATTTGATATAGCATCAAAGGCTTGCTTTATAGTATTTATGTAAATTCTTATACTCATAGCACCCTTTATATTCTGTTTTTTATCAGGCTCTTCTTGAATTTCAATTTCTTCTAGTATATCTTGTATCAGTTTTTCTGTTTTTTTAACAGTCAATTCGTTCTTTATGACCTTTTCCAGTACACTTTTCATTAAATCTTCACTTGGTAATTTAAGGAATGCTCTAGCATGTCTTTCTGTTAAATTATTTTCTATTAGCTTCATTTTTATATCGTTTGGAAGCTTTAATATTCTAAGCTTGTTTGCTACAGTAGATTGATTTTTGCCTAATTTTTCTGCTAATTGCTGTTGAGTAAAAGCATGCTCTTTTATTAAGTTTTCATAGCCAATTGCTTCTTCAATAAAATTTAAGTCTTCTCGTTGCAAATTTTCTAATAAAGCTAGAACAGCAGAAGATTCATCGTTCATATTATTTATAATTGCTGGGACAGTTTTAAGCTCTGCTAATTTAGCTGCTCTTAATCTTCTTTCTCCAGCAATTAGTTCATATTTACCATCTTTTGCTCTAACTGTTATAGGTTGAATTATACCATATACCTTTATAGAATTACTCAATTCCTCCAATGAAACTTGTGAAAATATTTTTCTTGGTTGGTATGGATTTGGAACTATATCTTCTATAGGTATCTCCATAACTCTTTTATCTTCCATAACATACCTCTCTTATTTTAGATATAAATATTTTTGTTCTCTATATGTACATACAATTTTATTTCTGCATCTACTTTAATAATTCCTTTATTTTTGTTTGTTTTGAGGCAATCTTAATTATTTCCTGAGAAATAATTAAGATTGCCTACTAATTAATAGCTTGATTATTTGATAGGATTTTTAGCTGGCTTACCAGCTTTTCTAGGGTATTTAACTGGTGTTTCATGTATCTTTTTAAAAACTAATATATTATGATTTAAATCTATTTCTGGTAATTCTACATCTATTTTTTCGACAAACTTTAATCCTAAAGTATCTATAGCCTTTTTTGATTCCTCTAATTCTAGATTAGCATTTGGACCTTTTAAACAAATAAAATATCCTCCTACTTTTACAAATGGTACACAAAATTCCATAAGAATTGGTAATCCCGCTACAGCTCTTGCTGTAGCAATATCATACTTTTCCCTGTACTTTTCATCTTTTCCAAAATCTTCAGCTCTTCCATGTATAAATGTAATTCCATCTAGTTCTAGTGCTATGCCAACTTCTTCTAGGAAGCTTATTCTTTTATTCAAAGAGTCTAATAAAGTTAACTCTAATTCCTCTAGACATATTTTTAGCGGTATACCTGGAAAACCAGCACCTGTACCAACATCTATTATGGACATACCATTTTTTATATATCCATTTTTTACAGCTGAAATAGAATCTAAAAAGTGTTTTATATATACTTCTTTTTCATCCTCTATGCCTGTAAGATTCATTTTTTGATTCCAATCAACTAATATATCTCTATACATTTTAAATTTTTGTAACATATCATCATTTGTATCTATATTAAAATTTTCAATTCCACTTTTTAGAAGTTCTATATTATTCACTTTTTCCACCTCTAGTTCTTCTAACTTGTTCTAGGTGTATAAGTAATACTGATATATCAGCTGGAGAAACACCTGATATACGAGAAGCTTGACCTATTGAAATAGGTTTTATATCATCTAGCTTTTGTCTTGCTTCTAGTCTAAGTCCTTCTATTAAGGAATAATTTATTTTTTCATCTAGTTTTTTATTCTCAAGTTTTTTAAATTGGTCTATCTGTTTTAATTGCTTATCTATATAACCTTCATACTTAGTCATTATTACGCATTGTTCTTTAACTTCTCTTGAAACATCTTCACCAGCATCTTTTCCTATTTCTTCAAGCAATTCATAGGATACTTCTGGTCTTTTTAAAAACTCATACAATGATATTCCAACTTTTATTGGCGTTGCACCTTTTTCTTCTAGTAAACTATTTACTTCCTTTGGTGTAACCCTTTCATTCTTTAATCTCTCAAATTCTTTTTCAACAGCATTCTTTTTATTTATGAATCTTTCATATCTATCTTTTTTAACTAGTCCTAATTCATAACCTTTTTGAGTTAATCTCATATCCGCGTTATCTTGTCTTAAATACAATCTATATTCTGCTCTTGATGTCATCATTCTATAAGGTTCATTGGTTCCTTTAGTAACAAGGTCATCTAATAATACACCTATATATGCTTCTGAACGATCTAATACAAAAGGTTCTTTTCCTTCTATCTTTCTGACAGCATTTATACCAGCCATAAGCCCTTGAGCTGCTGCTTCTTCATATCCAGAAGTTCCATTAAATTGCCCTGCACTAAATAGGTTTTCAACACCTTTTATTTCTAAACTTATTTTCAATTGTGTTGGGTCAACACAATCATATTCTATAGCATATGCAGGTCTCATTATTTTACAGTTTTCAAGTCCCTTTATAGTTTTATACATATCTAATTGAACTTCAAAAGGTAAACTAGTTGATATCCCTTGAATATACATTTCTTTAGTATTCAGACCCTCTGGCTCTATAAACAATTGATGTGAAGTTTTATCACTAAATCTTACTACTTTATCTTCTATAGAAGGACAATATCTTGGTCCAGTACTTTCTATTACTCCGCTATACATAGCAGACCTTTTTAAATTATCTAGTATAACTCTTTGAGTCTCTTCAGTAGTTCTTGTTAAATAACAAGGTTCTTGCTCTTTCTCTATGTTTTCATTCATAAATGAGAAAGGAGTTACTTTTTCATCGCCTTCTTGTAGAGACATTACAGAAAAATCTATACTATCTCTATGGACTCTTGCTGGTGTTCCTGTTTTAAATCTTCTCATTCTAAGACCTAATTCAACTAAACTATCTGTAAGGTGCTTTGCATATCCTAATGCATTAGGTCCTTCGTAAAATGCTACCTCACCCATATATATTTTTGAGTTTAAATAAACTCCAGTAGCTAATATTACAGCTTTAGATTTAAATGAACATCCTAATTTAGTTCCAACACCTATTACAACATTTCCTTCATGTAATATTTCTACAACTTCATCCATAGCTATATCAAGATTTGGCTCATTTTCTAATGTTTTCTTCATTTCTTCATGGTATTTAAATTTATCTGCTTGGGCTCTTAATGAATGAACTGCTGGTCCTTTAGCAGTATTTAACATTCTACTTTGTATATATGTCTTGTCTATATTTAGTCCCATTTGACCACCTAAAGCATCTATCTCTTTTACTAATTGACCTTTACCTGTTCCACCAATTGATGGATTGCAAGGCATTAATGCAATAGAATCTAAAGACATTGTTATTATCAAAGTTTTATATCCCATTCTTGCAGTAGCTAAAGCAGCTTCACATCCCGCATGACCTGCCCCAACTACTATAACATCATATTTTCCTGCTTCAAACTTTATCATTTATAATTCCTTTCTTTTTAATATTAATGTTTCATGAGAAACACTATAAAATATCTATAATTTCTATAATAAAAAATGAAATTTATTACTTTTATATCATCTTTCCTTTTGCATTTTACATCCTATTTTCCTATACAGAAGTTATGGAATATATTATCTAGTAAATCCTCTGTTACTGTATCACCATTAATATATCCAAGGTAGTCCCATATATTTTTTAAATCGACCTCTACAAAATCAAATGGCATACTTTGTTCTAGAGCAATTAAAGCATCTGTTGCAGACTTATATGCTTTGCCAAGCGCATCTTTATGTCTAGAGTTAGTTACTATTAAACTAGAATTGTTTTTGATACTTCCTTTATATACCATGGACTCTATCTTGTCTTGCAACACTTCTATTCCTTCTTGTTGTAAAGCTGATATTCTTATTATACTATTATTTTCTACATATTTAAGTATTTTTTCTTCTTCAATCTCTTGTTTTAAGTCATTTTTATTTAATAGTACTATTGTTTGTTTATCTTTAAGCTTTTTTAATATTTCTATATCTTCTTCTGACAACTTTCTTGATGCATCTAAAACCATTATAATTAAATCAGCACTTATAAATGACTCTTTAGATTTCTCAACTCCTATTTTTTCAACTATATCATCAGTGTCTCTTATACCTGCTGTATCAACTATCTTAAGAGGTATACCTTTTATATTCACAAATTCCTCTATGACATCTCTAGTAGTTCCTGGTATATCTGTAACTATAGCTCTGTTTTCTCCCAAAATAGAGTTAAGCAGTGAAGATTTTCCTACATTTGGTTTACCAACAATTACTGTTTTCAAGCCTTCTCTAAGTATTTTTCCACTTTCAGCTGTATCATATAATTTTTTAACTTCTTTTTTAAGCTCACCAGTTTTATCCTTAAGCGTTTGATATGTTATATGTTCAATATCTTCTTCCGGATAATCTATAGCAACTTCTACATGTGCCAGTATCTCAGTAACTTTATCTCTTAAGTCTCTTATCTTCTTTGATAGAGAACCCTCTAGTTGGTTTTGTGCAACTTCATGAGCTATATCAGTCTTTGCTTTTATAACATCTATTACTGCTTCTGCTTGAGATAAGTCTATTCTACCATTTAAAAATGCTCTTTTCGTAAACTCTCCAGCTTCTGCCAACCTAACATCTTTAGATAATATTAGTTCTAAAATTTTCTTTACTGAAATAAATCCACCATGGCAATTTATTTCTATAACATCTTCTCCTGTATATGAATTTGGACCTTTCATATATGCCAATAATACTTCATCTATTACATTTTCATTATCTACAATATTTCCATATATTAATGTTCTTTTATTATAATCTCTTATACTCTTTCCTGACATGGACTTAAAGATTTCTTCTGCAATTTTTAAAGCTTTTTCTCCACTTATTCTAAGTATACCTATACCACCTTCTCCAGGTGCTGTAGCTATAGCAGCTATTGTATCATCTATAAACAAATTTATCACCTCTTAATTTATAATTTTTACATATAGATTTATTTTTAACCAATCGCAATGATTCAATAAGATTAAAAAATAAAACCCCCTAATGTTTAGGAGGTTGATTTTATCTTTTACACTCAATTACTAATCTTCTATATGGATCGGTTCCTTCACTATATGTAATTACATATTTGTCATTTTGAAGAGCTGAATGTATTATTCTTCTCTCATATGGATTCATATAATCTAATTTTTTAGTTTTTCTTGTTTTCGCTACTTCTCTAGCAACTTTATTAGCATATCTTATTAAAGACTCTTCTCTTTTTGATCTATAGTTTTCTATATCTACAAGTACTCTTGTATGAGAATCTTTATTTATTTTATTAAGAGCTAATCCAGTTAAAAATTGAATAGAATCTAAAGTTTCCCCTCTTCTACCAATTAAACTTGCAGCTTCTTTGCCTTCAATATCAACCATGATTAAATTATCTTTTTGAGATACATTGACTTTGGCATCAACATTTGCATTTTTCAACATTACCTCTATAAAATTTTTAGCTACATCTAGTTCCCTTTCAATAACAAAAATTTCATAGGTACCATCTTTAGCACCTATAAAACCTAAAAACCCCTTACTTGGATTTTCTAGTATTTCTACCTCTACATCCTCTACTTTTAAATTTAACTCTGCTATCGCCTTATTTATAGCTTCTTCTTTACTTTTACTTTTTATTAATTTTAGGCTTTTTCTCATTAACTTTTTCCTCCTTAGAGTTAGCAGCCAGTTTAGCTTTTAAAGGATTCATTATTAAGTAATACTGAGCTATTGAGAATAAGTTACTTACTGTCCAGTACAATGTAAGTCCTGCTGGGAATATAAATCCCCAATAGAAAGACATCCCTGCCATTACATATGTCATTACTTTCATAGAACCTTGTAGTTGGTCCTTTGGAGTCATTACTTTTTGCATTACATATGCACTTGCTCCTGAAAATACTGCTAATACATAATCTGGTGCTGTTAAACTTTTTATCCATAAAAACCCATTGTCCGCCGCCATAAATGCAGCTTGATTTGCAAAAACGCCATGAGCAACTGGCTCTCTTAAAACGCTAAATAATCCTATTAATATAGGAAACTGTATTAATAAAGGTAAACAACCAGATAGTGGATTAATTTTAGCTTCTCCATATAACTTAACAATTTCTTCATTTTGTTTTTCTGGCTTATTTTTATATTTTTCTTGTATCTCTTTTATACGAGGTTGTATATCTTGCATTGCCTTTGTTGACTTAGTCTGTTTAACTGTTAATGGTAGTAAAATAATCTTTACAAGTATAGTAAAAATTATTATAGAAATACCATAATGATTAACAAATTCAAATATTACCTTAAGAATTAATCCTAAGAAATTTCCTATTATATTCAATTTTTTTATACCTCCTAATAGCTACTCTCTTTTATTTTAGAGGGTCGTAACCTCCTGGATGAAAAGGATGACATTTTAGAAGTCTTCTTATCGTTAAGTACATACCTTTTACAAATCCATATTTTTTAAACGCCTCTATTGAATATTGTGAGCAAGTTGGATAGAATCTACAAGTAGGTCCCTTTAAGGGAGATATATACTTTTGATAAAATTTTACTAAATAAATACATAAATTCGATAAATACCTACTTATTTCCTTTAATATATAAATTATTTTATTCAAAGTTATTAACCTCCATATTTATAGCATACAATTTAAAGAGAAATATCCGTTCTTTTTACTAAATTTTTTATAGACTTGTCTATATCTTTAAAACTAGCATCTTTACTAGATACTCTTGCTATAAATACTATATCATATCCAGGCTTAATTTTTTCATCAATATTTAATCTGTAGGCTTCTTTTATTAATCTTCTTACTCTATTTCTAGTGATAGCTTTTCCTACTTTCTTTGAAACAGAAATACCTATTCTACTATAATCTGATTTATTTTTAAGTATATATATTACTAAATATCTGTTTGCAAAAGATTTGCCGTGTTTATATACTTTTCTAAAATCAGAGTCCTTTTTTAACCCTTTTGTCCTATTAAAGTCCATAGTTAACCTCCATAAACACAGCTATGCATTGTAATTATTTACACAAAAAGGCCACCTTTGCAGCGGCCCTTTTGTAATTAATGAGTTAATCTATTTCTTCCTTTAGCTCTTCTTCTTTTTAACACGTTTCTTCCGTTAGACGTCTTCATTCTTTTTCTGAAACCATGTTCTTTACTTCTTTGTCTCTTTTTTGGTTGATAAGTTCTTTTACTCATTATTTTGCACCGCCTTTCAGATTTCATTTTCCGTTTATAAAAATAATAACTTTACCCTCAAAGTAAACATAACACATATAATTATAAATACTTTTACTATTGTTGTCAACGAGTTTTTGGTATGCTTGCATCACAAAATCTACCATATATATATTATGTATTTTTTTTACTGAAAATACTAGTAAAAATGTATTTAATTTTATTCTAAATTATTTTTTTCAATTATATACACAAATAAAGCAAATTTAACATGTTTATATTTTTATCAACAATTAGTTAATATTGTGGATAAATTAGTTACAAATCATTGAAGTTTGACATATATTTTGATATTATAAATATACTTGTTGATAATGTGCATAAATGTTATCAACTTATTAAAAATTATTCACAGCTTGTGGATACTTTTGTGTATAACTTTTAAGATTACTGACAATACTCTAGTTATAATCACCATTTATTGTATGTTTATGTTATTTATAACTTTATCTACATATTGTTTATATCTTTTCATATTTTTTTAATAATTTATACTATTATTAATTTATCAACACCATTATCCATAAATTTAGTTATTCTGTAAAATTTATATATATTTTTGCTTTTCTGTTAATAACTTTGTGGAAAATATTAATTATTCTGTTCGGAGGTTTATATTATGGATATAGTTTCTTTATGGGACAAAACCCTACAATTAATAAAAGGTGACTTAACTTCAGTAAGTTTTAATACCTTTTTTAAAAACATCGTACCATTAAAAATACATCTTAATGACTTGATACTGCTAGCTCCTAGTGATTTCAATAAAGATATTCTAGAAAATAGATATTTGCATTTGATTGAAGATGCTATAAATCAACTGTCATTAAAAAAGTATAATATTAAATTTGTATTGAGCGAAAAAGAAGTTGCTGACCTAAATTCTGATAGTACAGACTTAAATTATAGAGTACTTTACCCTAACCTGAATCCAAAATACACATTTGATACGTTCGTTATTGGTAATAGCAATAGATTCGCTCATGCTGCATGTGTTGCAGTTGCTGAATCTCCTGCTAAAGCTTACAATCCACTTTTTTTGTATGGAGGGGTTGGCTTAGGTAAAACTCATTTAATGCACGCTATTGGACATCACATAGTCAGCCAAAAAAAGGATTCAAAAGTTGTTTATGTTTCTTCAGAAAAATTTACTAATGAACTTATAAACTCTATAAAAGATGATAAAAATGAAGAATTTAGAAATAAATATAGAAACGTAGATGTCTTATTAATTGATGATATTCAATTTATAGCTGGAAAAGAAAGAACTCAAGAAGAGTTTTTCCATACATTTAATACTCTTCATGAGGCAAATAAGCAGATAATTATCTCTAGTGATAGACCACCAAAAGATATACCTACACTAGAAGATAGATTAAGATCGAGATTTGAAATGGGGCTTATAACTGATATTCAAGCACCAGACTTTGAAACAAGAATTGCTATACTTAGAAAAAAGGCTCAACTAGAGCGTATAGAAGTGCCAAATGAAGTTATGTCATATATAGCAAAAAATATTAAGTCAAATATAAGGGAACTAGAAGGTGCCCTAACTAGAGTAGTTGCTTACTCTTCTCTTAGTAATAGAGTGATATCTTTTGACCTTGCTACAGAAGCTTTAAAAGATATTATAACCACTTCTAAAAGTGAAGAAATCAATGTGCTTAGAATAAAAGAAAAAGTTTCTTCTGTATTTAATTTAAAAATGGAAGATTTTAATTCTAAAAAAAGAACTCGTTCCATAGCTTATCCAAGACAAATAGCTATGTATTTAACGCGCGAACTTACTGATTTATCTCTTCCTAAAATAGGCGAAGAATTTGGAGGAAGAGATCATACAACAGTAATTCATGCTCATGACAAAGTATCTAAAGACATAGAAGAAAGTGAAGAAATTAAGACTAAAATAGACAAAATTATATCAGATTTAAAGGGATAATTTATACACAATTGTCTGTTTATATCTACTGGATAACTTGTTTATATTTTTTTATCTTAAAATTTATTAACAAATAATTAAGTCTAAAATAACAAAGATATCAACATCTTATACACATGTTGATATCTTTGTATTTATAATGTTACATATACTTATTAACATTATCAACAACACCTACTACTATTACTACTATGATTTTAACTTATTTTTTTATATAAAAAGCCAGAGGAGGTTATCCACATTGAAAATAATTTGTAATCAAAAAATCCTAGCAAATAGAATCGGGATTGCTCAAAAAGCTATTAATGGAAAAACAACTATAGAACTATTAAAGGGTATACTTATATCTACAGAAGAAGGTCAATTAAAACTTACTGGATATGATGCAGAGATAGGAATAGAAACTTATGTACAAGCGGAGATTATAGAAAAAGGTGATGTTGTTGTAGATGCAAGATTGTTTGGAGATATAATTAGAAAATTACCAGATTCTTTTGTTGAGATAGAAACAGATTCAGAGAATAATATTTACATAAATTGTGTAAATTCAAGATTTAAAATTAAAGGATATGCAGCTAAAGAATTTCCTAAGCTTCCAGAATTAAATGAAGAAGATTTATATAGCATACCTCAAGAACTCCTAAAAAATATGATTAAACAAACTGTATTTGCTATTTCACAAGACCAAACAAAACCTGTTTTAATGGGAGAACTTCTAGAAATTGTAGATAAAAATTTAAATTTAGTAGCAATTGATGGCTATAGATTGGCTGTAAAAAGCTGCTCAGTTGATAGTTTAACTGAAAATATAAAGGTAATAATTCCAGGAAAGACACTTATAGATGTAAATAGCTTGCTTTCTGGAGAAGATAATGTTAAAGTTGGATTTAACGAAAAAAATGCTATTTTTATAATTAATGATACAAAAATTATTACAAGATTACTTGAAGGAGATTTTATTGATTATAAAAAATTATTGCCAAGAGAGCACAACAGCAGAGTGAAGTTAAATACTAAAGAACTTTTAAACAGTATAGAGAGAGCATCTTTATTGTCTCAATCAGAAAAAAATAATCTTATAAAATTATCTATAAGGGATAAAGTAATGGCAATTACTTCCAATACAGAAAAAGGAAATGTATATGAAGAAGTTGAAATAGATTTAGATGGAGATTATTTAGATATAGCCTTTAACTCTAGATATTTTATTGAAGGATTGAAAAACATAGATAATGAGGAAATATTTATAGAATTTACTACAAATGTAAATCCTTGTATAATTAAACCAACAGATGATATTAATTATATTTACTTATTGCTTCCAGTAAGAATATCATCCAATATATAGCAGACATTAAGGAGTTGTCTTTTGTAGAAAAATTTTTCTAATCTTAGGCAACTCCTTTTGCAAGTATTTTTATGGTATAATATACTTTTAGTGTATAAATACCTATTTACCTAAAATAATGGCAAGGAGGAACTCTTATGACTGAAATAACTATAGAATCAGACTATATAAAGTTAGATCAATTCCTAAAATTAGCAGAGATTGCATCAACTGGAGGTCATGCAAAATTTTTAATTCAAGAAGGTTTAGTGACAGTAAATGATGAAATAGAATTAAGAAGAGGAAAAAAGATAAAATCAGGAGATATAGTTGAGATAGAAGGAACTAAAATAAAAGTATTGTAAAAAAGGAGAACTTTTTGTGAAACTTAAAAGTTTGCAGCTTGTTAATTTTAGAAATTATGAAAAGTTGCATCTGGAATTTAATGGAAAAGTGAATCTTCTTGTTGGAAAAAATGGTCAAGGAAAGACAAATATAGTAGAATCTATTTATATGCTTTCTTTTGGCAAATCATTTAGAACCAACAAAGATAGAGAAATGGTTAGATTTAATAGTGAAAATTTATATGTTGGAGGAAGTTTTTCAAAATATAATAAATATAGTCTAATAGAGCTAATTATTGGAAAAGATAAAAAGGGGATACGAATAAATAAAGTCCCTTTGCAAAAAATGCAGGAATTACTTGGCAACTTAAATGTTGTCATATTTTCACCTGAAGATTTAAGACTGGTTAAAGAGGGTCCTAAAGAGAGAAGGACTTTCATAGATAAAGAGATTAGCCAAATTATTCCTAAATATTATAATTATCTTACTAATTACAATAAAATACTTTCTCAAAGAAGTAGAGTGCTAAAAAGCATTCATGTTGATGAAGCTTTATTAGATGTATATGACGATACACTAGCAAAATATGGAAGTTATATTTATATTTTACGTAGAGACTTTATAAAAAAAATCGCTAATATATCTGAACATATGCATATGAATTTGACTAATGGAGTTGAAAAATTATCAATAAAATATAAAGCTCAAATAAATATAACTGATGAAGATACTATAGAAACAGTATATAATAAATTTTTAGCCAAGTTGTCATCAAATAGACCTAATGATATAGAATCTAGAACTACTAGATATGGTATACACAAAGATGACTTAAACATATTCATAAATGATTTAGATGCAAGACTTTTTGGTTCACAAGGTCAACAAAGAACTGCTTCAATATCATTAAAGCTATCAGAAATAGAATTAATAAAAAATGAGGTTGAAGAATACCCAGTATTAATTTTAGATGATGTTTTTAGTGAGTTAGATGAAGCAAGACAAAAACTTTTAGTAAATAATTTAAGCAATGTTCAAATGTTTATAACAAGTGCTGAAATTTCACATAAAAAAATATTTGATGAAAAGGATGTTACAATATTTAATATTGAAAATGGCAATGTTATTAGCATAGAGAATGGAGGAAATTAAATGAAACAAGAATACGGTGCAAGTCAGATACAGGTATTAGAGGGATTAGAAGCCGTTAGAAAAAGACCAGGTATGTATATTGGTAGTACAAGCCCGAGAGGTTTACACCACTTAGTTTATGAAGTTGTAGATAATAGTATAGATGAGGCTTTACAAGGATATTGTTCAAATATATATGTATCTATTAATGAAGATGGCAGTATTTTAGTAAAAGATGACGGAAGAGGTATCCCAGTCGAAACACATCCTAAGACTGGAAAATCGACTTTAGAAACAGTATTAACTAATCTTCATGCAGGAGGAAAATTTGGAGGCGGAGGATATAAAGTATCTGGAGGTCTTCATGGTGTTGGTGTTTCTGTAGTTAATGCATTATCAAAATGGATGATAGCAGAAGTTTATTTAAATGGAAAAATATACAAACAGACATATGAAAAAGGTCTACCAACATCTAAGATTGAGGTAGTTGGAGAATCTCAAAGTACAGGAACAATAATTCAATTTATGCCTGACGCTACTATATTTGATGAAATAGAATTTAAATATGAAACATTGGAATATAGACTTAGAGAACTTTCTTTTTTAAATAAAGGAATAAAAATAGTATTTGAAGATAAAAGAGAAAATCAAGAAAAAAGAAAAGAATTTCACTATACAGGTGGTCTAGTAGAATATATTAAGTATTTAAATAAATCTAGAACTGGAATACATGATGACATAGTTTATATAGATAAAAAAGTTGACGATTGTTTTGTCGAATTGGCTATGCAATATACGGATGGTTATACAGAGAACATATATTCTTTTGCGAATAATATAAATACACATGAAGGAGGAGCTCATTTAAGTGGATTTAAAGCAGCTCTTACTAAAACTGTAAATGATTACGCTAAGAGAAATAAATTCTTAAAAGAAAATGATGTTAACTTACTGGGTGAAGATATAAGAGAAGGACTTACAGCTGTAGTATCAGTTAAATTACCAGAACCTCAATTTGAAGGACAAACTAAAACAAAACTAGGTAATAGTTTTATGAGAGGTGTAGTTGATAGTGTAACAGTTGATGAACTTGGTTCTTTCTTAGAGGAGAATCCTGCAACAGCTAGAATAATAGTTGATAAAGCTCTGAGAGCACAGAGAGCTAGAGAAGCTGCAAAGAAAGCAAGAGAATTAACAAGAAGAAAGAGTGTTTTAGAAAGCACATCTTTACCTGGAAAATTAGCAGATTGTGCAGAGAAAGACCCTGCTAAAAGTGAAATATTCTTAGTCGAAGGAGATTCAGCGGGAGGTTCAGCAAAACAAGGTAGAGATAGAAATAGCCAAGCTATACTTCCATTAAGAGGTAAGATACTTAATGTCGAAAAATCAAGACTAGACAGGATATTATCTTCAGACGAAATAAAAAATATGATAACAGCTTATGGTTGTGGTATAGGAGAAGATTTTGATATAGATAAGGCTAGATATCATAAAATCATAATTATGACCGATGCCGATGTAGATGGAGCTCATATAAGAACTTTACTACTAACATTCTTCTTTAGATACATGAGACCTCTTATAGACGAGGGGTATGTTTATGCAGCACAACCTCCTTTATATAAAGTAACAAAGCAAAAAAAGGAACATTATGTTTATTCAGATAAAGAGTTAAATATTTTATTAGATGAAATTGGAAGAAATGGTGCAGAGCTTCAAAGATATAAAGGTCTTGGAGAGATGAATGCAGAGCAATTATGGGATACTACTATGAATCCTGATACAAGAACTTTACTGCAAGTAACTGTAGAAGATGCTGCAATTGCAGATGAAGTATTTTCAATGCTTATGGGTGATAAGGTTGCTCCAAGAAAAGAGTTTATAGAAGAAAATGCAAGATTCGTTAGAAACTTAGATATATAGAGAGAGGGGATTAGTATACATGGAAGAAAATAACAAAATACTCCCTATTGAAATAGCGGAAGAAATGAAAAAATCGTATATTGATTATTCGATGAGTGTTATAGCTGGACGTGCTCTTCCTGATGTTAGAGATGGTCTAAAGCCAGTTCACAGAAGAATACTATACTCAATGAGTGAATTAAACTTAACACCAGATAAACCATATAGAAAGTCAGCCCGTATTGTTGGGGACGTTTTAGGTAAGTACCATCCACATGGAGATACTGCTGTTTATTTTGCAATGGTAAGAATGGCTCAAGACTTTTCAACTAGAGCACTTTTAGTAGATGGTCATGGTAACTTTGGTTCTGTTGATGGAGACTCACCAGCGGCAATGCGTTATACAGAAGCTAAGATGAGTAAATTATCATTGGAATTATTAAGAGATATAGAAAAAGAAACTGTAGATTTTAAGCCAAACTTTGATGAATCATTAAAAGAGCCTTCAGTATTACCAGCAAGATATCCTAATCTATTAGTGAATGGATCTAATGGTATAGCTGTTGGGATGGCAACTTCAATACCTCCACATAATTTAGCTGAAGTAATTGATGCAACAGTACATTTGATTGACAATCCAGAGTGTAGTGTTGATGACTTAATAAAATTTGTACAAGGTCCAGATTTTCCTACAGCTGCAATTATAATGGGTAAAGAGAATATAGCAGAGGCATATAGAACTGGAAGAGGTAAAGTTAAGGTTAGATCTAGAGCTTTTATAGAAGAACTTCCAAAAGGAAAACAACAGATAATAGTCACAGAAATACCTTATCAAGTAAATAAAGCTAAATTAGTTGAGAGAATAGCTGAGTTAGTTAAAGAAAAAAGAATAGAAGGTATATCAGATTTAAGAGATGAAAGTAATAGAAATGGTATGAGAATTGTTATAGAATTAAAGAGAGATGCTAATGCTAATATAGTATTAAATAATCTGTATAAACATTCTCAAATGGAAGACACATTTAGTATAATAATGCTTGCTCTTGTAGATGGCCAACCAAGAGTTTTAAATCTTAAGCAAATACTATATCATTATATTAAACATCAAGAGGATGTTGTCACAAGAAGAACTAAATTTGAATTAAATAAAGCTGAGGCAAGAGCACATATTTTAGAAGGATTAAAAATTGCTTTAGATAATATAGATGCTGTTATAAGCTTGATAAGAGCTTCAAAAACAGGTCAAGAAGCTAAGATAGGTTTAATAGAAAAATTTAATCTAACTGAGATTCAAGCTCAAGCCATACTAGATATGAGACTTCAAAGACTTACAGGTCTAGAAAGAGATAAGATAGAAGCTGAATATGAAGATTTAATAAAGAAAATAAATAGATTAAAAGAAATTTTGGCTGATGAAAGATTACTTTTAAATGTAATAAAAGATGAAATTACAATAATAAAAGAAAATTATTCTGATGAAAGAAGAACAGAAATAAGACATGCTGAAGGTGAGATAGATATGAGAGATCTTATAAGTGATGAAGAAATAGCCATAACGCTTACTCACTTTGGATATATAAAAAGACTTCCATCTGATACTTACAAGAGTCAAAAAAGAGGTGGAAGAGGTATCTCAGCACTTACAACTAGAGAAGAAGATTTTGTAAGACATTTGATAACTACAACTACTCATAGTAGATTACTGTTCTTTACAAATAAGGGTAGAGTATTTAAATTAAATGCATATGAAATACCTGAAGGTAAGAGACAAGCAAAAGGAACTGCGATAGTAAACTTACTTCAATTATCAGCAGATGAAAAGATTGCAACTTTAATACCTATAGATGGTAATGATGAAAATGAATATTTATTACTTGCAACTAAAAATGGTATCGTTAAAAAGACTAAACGAGAAGAGTTTAAAAATATAAATAAATCTGGTCTTATTGCAATAGGTTTAAGAGATGATGATGAACTTATTGGAGTAGAGTTAACAGATGGAAAACAGGAAGTACTTTTAGTAACTAAAGAAGGTATGTCTATAAGATTTGATGAAAATGATATAAGATATATGGGTAGAACAGCAATGGGTGTAAAAGGTATAACTTTGAGCAAAAAAGACTTTGTTGTATCTATGAATCTTTGTAGTAAAGGCACAGATGTATTAGTTGTCAGCAGAAATGGTTTTGGTAAAAGAACAAATATAGAAGAGTATAGAAGCCAAATAAGAGCTGGAAAAGGAATCAAAACTTATAACATATCTGAAAAAACTGGTACAATTGTTGGTGCAGATATGGTCAATGAAGATGATGAGATAATGATTATAAATTCTGATGGAGTTCTTATTAGGATAAGAGTTAATGAAATTTCACTATTTGGAAGAGTTACAAGTGGTGTTAAATTAATGAAAACTAATGAAGAAGTGAATGTAGTTTCGATTGCTAAAATAAATATTGAAGAAGAATAGGATAAATATCCTATTCTTTTTGTATAATGTACTTAGATAAAAATTTAAAATTGAAAGGAGTAGTTGTTATGTGTAATAAAAGAGGTTGTAAAAAAGGTGGATTTTTATTAATAGGAGCCATTTTAGGTTTTATATTTGGTATGTTTCTTGCACCAAAAAAAGGTTCTGAGTTAAGAAAAGAGACAAAAGATAAGTTTGATAAAGTGAAAGAAAACCCAAAAGAAGTTCTACATGAAACATTTAATGATGTTAAAGAGAGAATAATAACTTTAGTAGATGATGATAATAATGAAGAAGATATAAAAATTTCAGAAGAAGATATAGTAATAAGTAAAAGTTTTGACGACGAGGGAGATGTTAACTAATGAATGCATGGGGGTGGCAGATAGGAGCAGTATTAGTAGGTAGCTCAGCTCTTATAGTAGCAATTTATTTAGCTAAAACTCTAAATAGTTTGAATAAAGTTGTTGAAAAAGCTTATAAGATTGTAGATTACAATGAAAGACATATACAAGATATTGTTGAAAATGCATCATCAATATCAAAGGGAATAGATGATATAGTTTATGTAATTAATAAGATATTGAGTATAGGTAATATATTTAAAATTATTAAGAGAAAATAGGAGGTTTTTACATGTCTATGAATATAGATTCAAATTTAGATTCTCAAAATAAGTTTTGGAATGTTTGTATTGATGGAGAACTTGATGTTTCTACAGCAGATAAATTAAAAGAACATTTACATGGTTTAATAGAAAGAAACATGTTGGATGTAAAGATTAATCTTAAAGATTTAGATTATATAGATTCTACAGGTTTAGGGGCTATGATAGGTGTTTTAAAAAAACTAAAAATAAATGAAAAAGAGATATACATAGTAAATCCTAAGAGTAATGTTAGGAAAATTTTTACTATAACAGGTCTAGATAAAATATTTAAAGTGGAGGGATAAATTTTGGCTTGTGAAATTATAAAGATGGAAATTACTACAAATCCAGATTATGTAGGTATAATAAGATTAACAGCATCTGGGATTGCAAATAAAATGGGGTTTCCAATAGATGATATAGAAGATATAAAGGTAGCAGTATCAGAGGCATGTACAAATGCAATAAAACACAGTAATGATGATGTATTCAATATAGTATTTAATATTTTAGATGATGCAATTAATATAGAGATTCAAGATAATGGAAAAGGATATGATGTTAGTTCAATAAGTACACCAGATTTAGAGAATCCAAAAGAAAGTGGTCTTGGATTATTTATAATTAAAACTTTAATGGATGATGTAGATATTGAATCAGAATGTAATCAGGGAACAAAAATAAAAATGACTAAGTATTTAGGAGTTGATATTTAATGAAAAATGTAGCTAATGCTACACATTACCTAAATATGGATACAAAAGAACTATTTAATTTATATAATACAAATAAAAACGTAGATATCAGGAATATTCTTATTGAAAGACATCTATATTTAGCAAGGTTGTTAGCTAAGAAGTATATAAACAAGGGTGTTGACTTTGAAGACATATATCAAGTTGCTTCATTAGCATTAATTTATGCTATTGATAGATATGATGTTGAAAAGGGATTTGAATTCTCCAGTTTTGCAACACCAACTATAGTAGGAGAAATTAAAAAATATTTTAGAGATAAAGTATGGACACTTAGAGTACCAAGAAGAATACAAGAATTAAGTAAAAAGATAAGTGATGCGAAAATTAAACTAGAGCAAGAAAATAAAAAACATCCAAAGGTAAAAGACATCGCTGACTATATAGGGGTTAGTGAAGAAGATGTATTAGAAGCTATGGAAGCATCTTATGGTTATCAACCTATGTCTTTAGATTCATCAAGTAATGATGATTCAGAAGACAAAGACATAACTCTTATTGATAAAATAGGAAAAGAAGAAAGTAATTTTGGAAGTATAGAATACGAAGATTTTATTAATAAGTTTATTGAAACTTTAAATGAGTTAGAAGTAAAAATATTTAAAGATAGATTTTTCTTTGATAAAACCCAGTCCAGTATAGCTAAAGAATTAGATATATCCCAGATGACTGTTTCTCGCTTAGAAAAAAAGGTTGTAGAAAAGCTAAAAAAAGAATATGAAAAAAATTTTTAAAAAATAATGAAAAAAGTATTGACCTACTGTTTGAATGATGGTATAGTATTACTTGTCCTTGAAAAAAGGAATGAGAAAAAAATACGAACATTGAAAATTAAACAGTAGGTTAATTTATATTAAGAAACAAACCATAAAGCCAGATATTTTGATAACAATAGTATCTGAGCCTGATAAACTTTTATTTGAGAGTTTGATCCTGGCTCAGGATGAACGCTGGCGGCGTGCCTAACACATGCAAGTTGAGCGATTTACTTCGGTAAAGAGCGGCGGACGGGTGAGTAACGCGTGGGTAACCTACCCTGTACACACGGATAACATACCGAAAGGTATGCTAATACGGGATAACATATTTGAGAGGCATCTCTTGAATATCAAAGGTGAGCCAGTACAGGATGGACCCGCGTCTGATTAGCTAGTTGGTAAGGTAACGGCTTACCAAGGCGACGATCAGTAGCCGACCTGAGAGGGTGATCGGCCACATTGGAACTGAGACACGGTCCAAACTCCTACGGGAGGCAGCAGTGGGGAATATTGCACAATGGGCGAAAGCCTGATGCAGCAACGCCGCGTGAGTGATGAAGGCCTTCGGGTCGTAAAACTCTGTCCTCAAGGAAGATAATGACGGTACTTGAGGAGGAAGCCCCGGCTAACTACGTGCCAGCAGCCGCGGTAATACGTAGGGGGCTAGCGTTATCCGGATTTACTGGGCGTAAAGGGTGCGTAGGCGGTCTTTCAAGTCAGGAGTGAAAGGCTACGGCTCAACCGTAGTAAGCTCTTGAAACTGGGAGACTTGAGTGCAGGAGAGGAGAGTGGAATTCCTAGTGTAGCGGTGAAATGCGTAGATATTAGGAGGAACACCAGTTGCGAAGGCGGCTCTCTGGACTGTAACTGACGCTGAGGCACGAAAGCGTGGGGAGCAAACAGGATTAGATACCCTGGTAGTCCACGCTGTAAACGATGAGTACTAGGTGTCGGGGGTTACCCCCCTCGGTGCCGCAGCTAACGCATTAAGTACTCCGCCTGGGAAGTACGCTCGCAAGAGTGAAACTCAAAGGAATTGACGGGGACCCGCACAAGTAGCGGAGCATGTGGTTTAATTCGAAGCAACGCGAAGAACCTTACCTAAGCTTGACATCCCAATGACATCTCCTTAATCGGAGAGTTCCCTTCGGGGACATTGGTGACAGGTGGTGCATGGTTGTCGTCAGCTCGTGTCGTGAGATGTTGGGTTAAGTCCCGCAACGAGCGCAACCCTTGTCTTTAGTTGCCATCATTAAGTTGGGCACTCTAGAGAGACTGCCAGGGATAACCTGGAGGAAGGTGGGGATGACGTCAAATCATCATGCCCCTTATGCTTAGGGCTACACACGTGCTACAATGGGTAGTACAGAGGGTTGCCAAGCCGTAAGGTGGAGCTAATCCCTTAAAGCTACTCTCAGTTCGGATTGTAGGCTGAAACTCGCCTACATGAAGCTGGAGTTACTAGTAATCGCAGATCAGAATGCTGCGGTGAATGCGTTCCCGGGTCTTGTACACACCGCCCGTCACACCACGGGAGTTGGAGACGCCCGAAGCCGATTATCTAACCTTTTGGAAGAAGTCGTCGAAGGTGGAATCAATAACTGGGGTGAAGTCGTAACAAGGTAGCCGTATCGGAAGGTGCGGCTGGATCACCTCCTTTCTAAGGAGAATTGCCTACTGTTTAATTTTGAGGGTTCGTTTTTACGAATACTCAATTAGCACTTTGAGCAACGGGATTTATCCGTTGGCGTTGTGCATTAGCACTTTAAGCAACAGAATAAACTGAACGCATGTGAAGTTTGTTTGTTGGCGCTGTGCGTTAGCACCTTAAAAACTGCATATATATTTAGTGATATGACATCTAATTTGTAATATATAAAGCTGATAACTTTTTAAAATTATCGAAGTGATAGCTTCTAATCTATCAAACCTTTTTAACTGGTCAAGTTATTAAGGGTGCAGGGCGGATGCCTTGGCACTAGGAGCCGATGAAGGACGCGATAAGCTGCGATAAGCTTCGGGGAGTTGCACGTAAACTTTGATCCGAAGATTTCCGAATGAGGAAACTCACTTAGAGTAATGTCTAAGTATCATTAAGTGAATACATAGCTTAATGAGGGGAACTCAGGGAACTGAAACATCTAAGTACCTGAAGGAAGAGAAAGAAATTCGATTCCGTAAGTAGCGGCGAGCGAACGCGGAATAGCCCAAACCAATAAAGTTTTCTTTATTGGGGTTGCGGACATATCATAAACGAAGAGGTATCGTAATTGAAGAGGTTTGGAAAGACCCACCACAGAAGGTAATAGTCCTGTATGTTAAACGAGAAGACTTCAGATATGATCCAGAGTACCACGGGACACGTGAAACCCTGTGGGAAGCAGGAGGGACCACCCTCCAAGGCTAAATACTACCTAGTGACCGATAGCGTATAGTACCGTGAGGGAAAGGTGAAAAGAACCCCGGGAGGGGAGTGAAATAGAACCTGAAACCCTGCACTTACAAGCTGTGGAAGCACATTTCTTGTGTGACCGCGTACTTTTTGTAGAACGGGCCAACGAGTTACGTTAAGTAGCAAGGTTAAGCACTTAAGGTGTGGAGCCGTAGCGAAAGCGAGTTTTAACTGAGCGTTCAGTTACTTGACGTAGACCCGAAACCGGGCGACCTACCCATGAGCAGGATGAAGCGAAAGTAAAATTTCGTGGAGGTCCGAACCCACGAGCGTTGAAAAGCTCGGGGATGACTTGTGGGTAGCGGTGAAATTCCAATCGAGCCCGGAGATAGCTGGTTCTCCCCGAAATAGCTTTAGGGCTAGCCTCAAGGTGAGAGATACGGAGGTAGAGCACTGAATGTCCTAGGGGGTATTGCACCTACCGAAGACTATCAAACTCCGAATGCCGTCATCTTATACTTGGGAGTCAGACTGTGGGTGATAAGATTCATAGTCGAAAGGGCAACAGCCCAGATCGTCAGCTAAGGTCCCTAAATGTAAGTTAAGTGGTAAAGGATGTGGGATTGCACAGACAACCAGGATGTTGGCTTAGAAGCAGCCACTCATTCAAAGAGTGCGTAATAGCTCACTGGTCGAGTGATCCTGCGCCGAAGATTTCCGGGGCTAAAACTTACTACCGAAGCTACGGCATCAGTAATGATGGGTAGGGGAGCTTCCCATACGGGTTGAAGCATGACCGTAAGGACATGTGGACAGTATGGGAGTGAGAATGTTGGCATGAGTAGCGAGATGTGGGTGAGAATCCCACAGGCCGTAAACCCAAGGTTTCCAGGGGAAGGTTCGTCCGCCCTGGGTTAGTCGGGACCTAAGCTGAGGCCGAAAGGCGTAGGTGATGGACAACAGGTTGATATTCCTGTACTACCGATAACCGTTTGAGAGATGGGATGACACAGTAGGATAAGCTAAGCACACTGTTGGTTATGTGTGCCCAAGCATTGAGGCAGTCAGAGTAGGTAAATCCGCTTTGATAATGCTGGGATGTGATGGGGAGCGAAATTTAGTAGCGAAGTAGCTGATTTCACACTGTCAAGAAAAGTCTCTATCGAGGTTAAAGGTACCCGTACCGCAAACCGACACAGGTGGGTGAGGAGAGTATCCTAAGGCCCGCGAGAGAACTGTTGTTAAGGAACTCGGCAAAATGACCCCGTAACTTAGGGATAAGGGGTGCCACCATCCGGTGGCCGCAGAGAATAGGCCCAAGCGACTGTTTACCAAAAACATAGGTTTCTGCTAAGTCGCAAGACGATGTATAGGAGCTGACGCCTGCCCGGTGCTGGAAGGTTAAGGGGATCTGTTAGAGCAATCGAAGCAGTGAACTTAAGCCCCAGTAAACGGCGGCCGTAACTATAACGGTCCTAAGGTAGCGAAATTCCTTGTCGGGTAAGTTCCGACCCGCACGAAAGGCGTAACGATTTGGGCACTGTCTCAACAACAGACTCGGTGAAATTGTAATTCCGGTGAAGATGCCGGATACCTGCGACAGGACGGAAAGACCCCATGGAGCTTTACTGTAGCTTGACATTGGGTCTTGGTACTACATGTACAGGATAGGTGGGAGGCTTTGAAACCAGGACGCCAGTTTTGGCGGAGCCATCCTTGGGATACCACCCTTGTAGTACTGGGACTCTAACCATAGGCCATGAATCTGGTCTTGGGACACTGTCAGGTGGGCAGTTTGACTGGGGCGGTCGCCTCCCAAAAGGTAACGGAGGCGCTCAAAGGTTCTCTCAGTACGGTCGGAAATCGTACGTAGAGTGTAAAGGCAAAAGAGAGCTTGATTGCAAGACATACAGGTCGAGCAAGGATGAAAATCGGACTTAGTGATCCGGTGGTTCTGCGTGGAAGGGCCATCGCTCAACGGATAAAAGCTACCCTGGGGATAACAGGCTTATCTCCCCCAAGAGTCCACATCGACGGGGAGGTTTGGCACCTCGATGTCGGCTCATCACATCCTGGGGCTGTAGTAGGTCCCAAGGGTTGGGCTGTTCGCCCATTAAAGTGGTACGCGAGCTGGGTTCAGAACGTCGTGAGACAGTTCGGTCCCTATCCGTCGCAGGCGTAGGAAATTTGAGAAGACCTGTCCTTAGTACGAGAGGACCGGGATGGACGTACCTCTGGTGTACCAGTTGTTCTGCCAAGGGCATGGCTGGGTAGCTATGTACGGAATGGATAAGCGCTGAAAGCATCTAAGCGCGAAGCCAACTTCAAGATAAGATTTCCCACCGCAAGGGTAAGACCCCAGAAAGACTATCTGGTTGATAGGTCGAAGGTGTAAGTGCAGCAATGTATTTAGCTTATCGATACTAATAGGTCGAGGACTTGACCAATATTTATTTGATGTTCATTGATTAAAATATATATGTAGTTTTTAGAGTGTTAACTCTATGTAGTAAGATTTGTCAATAATTAGAGATTTTTAATATTTTTATAAGTTAAAAATCGAATAAAAAAAGTATTGACATAATAAGACAAAGATGTTATTATAATACTTGTCTTAGAAAAAAGATAAATGAAAATTTAGACAATAATCTGGTTATAATAGCAGAGAGGATACACCTGTTCCCATTCCGAACACAGAAGTTAAGCTCTCTAGCGCTGATGGTACTTGGTGGGAAACTGCCTGGGAGAGTAGGACATAGCCAGGTGATGTGCCGAAGTGGCGGAACTGGCAGACGCACAGGACTTAAAATCCTGCGGGACTTACCTCTCGTACCGGTTCGATTCCGGTCTTCGGCACCAAATTATTGTGGGCCATTAGCTCAGTTGGTTAGAGCGCCCGGCTCATAACCGGTAGGTCTGGGGTTCGAGTCCCTGATGGCCCACCACAATAATTTAAAGAACTTTGAAAATTAAACAGTAGGTTAATTTATAAAACAAGAAACAAACCATAAAGCCAGATATTTTGATAACAATAGTATCTGAGCCTGATAAACTTTTATTTGAGAGTTTGATCCTGGCTCAGGATGAACGCTGGCGGCGTGCCTAACACATGCAAGTTGAGCGATTTACTTCGGTAAAGAGCGGCGGACGGGTGAGTAACGCGTGGGTAACCTACCCTGTACACACGGATAACATACCGAAAGGTATGCTAATACGGGATAACATATTTGAGAGGCATCTCTTGAATATCAAAGGTGAGCCAGTACAGGATGGACCCGCGTCTGATTAGCTAGTTGGTAAGGTAACGGCTTACCAAGGCGACGATCAGTAGCCGACCTGAGAGGGTGATCGGCCACATTGGAACTGAGACACGGTCCAAACTCCTACGGGAGGCAGCAGTGGGGAATATTGCACAATGGGCGAAAGCCTGATGCAGCAACGCCGCGTGAGTGATGAAGGCCTTCGGGTCGTAAAACTCTGTCCTCAAGGAAGATAATGACGGTACTTGAGGAGGAAGCCCCGGCTAACTACGTGCCAGCAGCCGCGGTAATACGTAGGGGGCTAGCGTTATCCGGATTTACTGGGCGTAAAGGGTGCGTAGGCGGTCTTTCAAGTCAGGAGTGAAAGGCTACGGCTCAACCGTAGTAAGCTCTTGAAACTGGGAGACTTGAGTGCAGGAGAGGAGAGTGGAATTCCTAGTGTAGCGGTGAAATGCGTAGATATTAGGAGGAACACCAGTTGCGAAGGCGGCTCTCTGGACTGTAACTGACGCTGAGGCACGAAAGCGTGGGGAGCAAACAGGATTAGATACCCTGGTAGTCCACGCTGTAAACGATGAGTACTAGGTGTCGGGGGTTACCCCCCTCGGTGCCGCAGCTAACGCATTAAGTACTCCGCCTGGGAAGTACGCTCGCAAGAGTGAAACTCAAAGGAATTGACGGGGACCCGCACAAGTAGCGGAGCATGTGGTTTAATTCGAAGCAACGCGAAGAACCTTACCTAAGCTTGACATCCCAATGACATCTCCTTAATCGGAGAGTTCCCTTCGGGGACATTGGTGACAGGTGGTGCATGGTTGTCGTCAGCTCGTGTCGTGAGATGTTGGGTTAAGTCCCGCAACGAGCGCAACCCTTGTCTTTAGTTGCCATCATTAAGTTGGGCACTCTAGAGAGACTGCCAGGGATAACCTGGAGGAAGGTGGGGATGACGTCAAATCATCATGCCCCTTATGCTTAGGGCTACACACGTGCTACAATGGGTAGTACAGAGGGTTGCCAAGCCGTAAGGTGGAGCTAATCCCTTAAAGCTACTCTCAGTTCGGATTGTAGGCTGAAACTCGCCTACATGAAGCTGGAGTTACTAGTAATCGCAGATCAGAATGCTGCGGTGAATGCGTTCCCGGGTCTTGTACACACCGCCCGTCACACCACGGGAGTTGGAGACGCCCGAAGCCGATTATCTAACCTTTTGGAAGAAGTCGTCGAAGGTGGAATCAATAACTGGGGTGAAGTCGTAACAAGGTAGCCGTATCGGAAGGTGCGGCTGGATCACCTCCTTTCTAAGGAGAATTGCCTACTGTTTAATTTTGAAAGTTCTTTATGAACTTCATATTTGGGGGTGTAGCTCAGTTGGGAGAGCACTTGCCTTGCAAGCAAGGGGTCAGGAGTTCGACTCTCCTCATCTCCACCATTAAGAGTATATTACTTAAATCTTCGATTTATCTAGTAGCCTCTTACATGCACTTTTAGCTTATCTTTAGACAAGCTATGTGCGTTAGCACTTTAAGCAACGGGATTTATCCGTTGGCGACGTGCGTTAGCATTTTAAGTAACAGAATAATCTGAGTGTATACGAAGGTTGTTCGTTGACGATGTGCGTTAGCACTTTGAAAACTGCATATATATTTAGTGATATGACATCTAATTTGTAATATATAAAGCTGATAACTTTTTAAAATTATCGAAGTGATAGCTTCTAATCTATCAAACCTTTTTAACTGGTCAAGTTATTAAGGGTGCAGGGCGGATGCCTTGGCACTAGGAGCCGATGAAGGACGCGATAAGCTGCGATAAGCTTCGGGGAGTTGCACGTAAACTTTGATCCGAAGATTTCCGAATGAGGAAACTCACTTAGAGTAATGTCTAAGTATCATTAAGTGAATACATAGCTTAATGAGGGGAACTCAGGGAACTGAAACATCTAAGTACCTGAAGGAAGAGAAAGAAATTCGATTCCGTAAGTAGCGGCGAGCGAACGCGGAATAGCCCAAACCAATAAAGTTTTCTTTATTGGGGTTGCGGACATATCATAAACGAAGAGGTATCGTAATTGAAGAGGTTTGGAAAGACCCACCACAGAAGGTAATAGTCCTGTATGTTAAACGAGAAGACTTCAGATATGATCCAGAGTACCACGGGACACGTGAAACCCTGTGGGAAGCAGGAGGGACCACCCTCCAAGGCTAAATACTACCTAGTGACCGATAGCGTATAGTACCGTGAGGGAAAGGTGAAAAGAACCCCGGGAGGGGAGTGAAATAGAACCTGAAACCCTGCACTTACAAGCTGTGGAAGCACATTTCTTGTGTGACCGCGTACTTTTTGTAGAACGGGCCAACGAGTTACGTTAAGTAGCAAGGTTAAGCACTTAAGGTGTGGAGCCGTAGCGAAAGCGAGTTTTAACTGAGCGTTCAGTTACTTGACGTAGACCCGAAACCGGGCGACCTACCCATGAGCAGGATGAAGCGAAAGTAAAATTTCGTGGAGGTCCGAACCCACGAGCGTTGAAAAGCTCGGGGATGACTTGTGGGTAGCGGTGAAATTCCAATCGAGCCCGGAGATAGCTGGTTCTCCCCGAAATAGCTTTAGGGCTAGCCTCAAGGTGAGAGATACGGAGGTAGAGCACTGAATGTCCTAGGGGGTATTGCACCTACCGAAGACTATCAAACTCCGAATGCCGTCATCTTATACTTGGGAGTCAGACTGTGGGTGATAAGATTCATAGTCGAAAGGGCAACAGCCCAGATCGTCAGCTAAGGTCCCTAAATGTAAGTTAAGTGGTAAAGGATGTGGGATTGCACAGACAACCAGGATGTTGGCTTAGAAGCAGCCACTCATTCAAAGAGTGCGTAATAGCTCACTGGTCGAGTGATCCTGCGCCGAAGATTTCCGGGGCTAAAACTTACTACCGAAGCTACGGCATCAGTAATGATGGGTAGGGGAGCTTCCCATACGGGTTGAAGCATGACCGTAAGGACATGTGGACAGTATGGGAGTGAGAATGTTGGCATGAGTAGCGAGATGTGGGTGAGAATCCCACAGGCCGTAAACCCAAGGTTTCCAGGGGAAGGTTCGTCCGCCCTGGGTTAGTCGGGACCTAAGCTGAGGCCGAAAGGCGTAGGTGATGGACAACAGGTTGATATTCCTGTACTACCGATAACCGTTTGAGAGATGGGATGACACAGTAGGATAAGCTAAGCACACTGTTGGTTATGTGTGCCCAAGCATTGAGGCAGTCAGAGTAGGTAAATCCGCTTTGATAATGCTGGGATGTGATGGGGAGCGAAATTTAGTAGCGAAGTAGCTGATTTCACACTGTCAAGAAAAGTCTCTATCGAGGTTAAAGGTACCCGTACCGCAAACCGACACAGGTGGGTGAGGAGAGTATCCTAAGGCCCGCGAGAGAACTGTTGTTAAGGAACTCGGCAAAATGACCCCGTAACTTAGGGATAAGGGGTGCCACCATCCGGTGGCCGCAGAGAATAGGCCCAAGCGACTGTTTACCAAAAACATAGGTTTCTGCTAAGTCGCAAGACGATGTATAGGAGCTGACGCCTGCCCGGTGCTGGAAGGTTAAGGGGATCTGTTAGAGCAATCGAAGCAGTGAACTTAAGCCCCAGTAAACGGCGGCCGTAACTATAACGGTCCTAAGGTAGCGAAATTCCTTGTCGGGTAAGTTCCGACCCGCACGAAAGGCGTAACGATTTGGGCACTGTCTCAACAACAGACTCGGTGAAATTGTAATTCCGGTGAAGATGCCGGATACCTGCGACAGGACGGAAAGACCCCATGGAGCTTTACTGTAGCTTGACATTGGGTCTTGGTACTACATGTACAGGATAGGTGGGAGGCTTTGAAACCAGGACGCCAGTTTTGGCGGAGCCATCCTTGGGATACCACCCTTGTAGTACTGGGACTCTAACCATAGGCCATGAATCTGGTCTTGGGACACTGTCAGGTGGGCAGTTTGACTGGGGCGGTCGCCTCCCAAAAGGTAACGGAGGCGCTCAAAGGTTCTCTCAGTACGGTCGGAAATCGTACGTAGAGTGTAAAGGCAAAAGAGAGCTTGATTGCAAGACATACAGGTCGAGCAAGGATGAAAATCGGACTTAGTGATCCGGTGGTTCTGCGTGGAAGGGCCATCGCTCAACGGATAAAAGCTACCCTGGGGATAACAGGCTTATCTCCCCCAAGAGTCCACATCGACGGGGAGGTTTGGCACCTCGATGTCGGCTCATCACATCCTGGGGCTGTAGTAGGTCCCAAGGGTTGGGCTGTTCGCCCATTAAAGTGGTACGCGAGCTGGGTTCAGAACGTCGTGAGACAGTTCGGTCCCTATCCGTCGCAGGCGTAGGAAATTTGAGAAGACCTGTCCTTAGTACGAGAGGACCGGGATGGACGTACCTCTGGTGTACCAGTTGTTCTGCCAAGGGCATGGCTGGGTAGCTATGTACGGAATGGATAAGCGCTGAAAGCATCTAAGCGCGAAGCCAACTTCAAGATAAGATTTCCCACCGCAAGGGTAAGACCCCAGAAAGACTATCTGGTTGATAGGTCGAAGGTGTAAGTGCAGCAATGTATTTAGCTTATCGATACTAATAGGTCGAGGACTTGACCAATATTTATTTGATGTTCATTAATTAAAATATATATGTAGTTTTTAGAGTGCTAACTCTAAAGAAGCTAGTTTTACTAGTTTTAAAAACTTAATAGTATTATTAAGCATAAAGATTATGTGGTTACAATAGCAGAGAGGATACACCTGTTCCCATTCCGAACACAGAAGTTAAGCTCTCTAGCGCTGATGGTACTTGGTGGGAAACTGCCTGGGAGAGTAGGACGTAGCCACGTAATCTTTTTTTGTTGTTTACCATAAAACATAAAATCTAAAATTAAACAGAATATAAACTCTGTATTGATTTATACTAAGATAAAATATAGAATTATATAATATAGATAAAAAGTTTTGATTTAGAAAGAAGGTGTGATATGAATTCTAATGAAAGAAGAAACAAGTTAATAGATATTTTAAAGGAATCTAAGCATCCTGTAAAAGGTGGAGTGCTAGCAGAGCTATTAAATGTAAGCAGACAAGTAATAGTACAAGATATAGCGCTTATAAGAGCTAAAGGCTTCGAAATAATAGCAACACCTCAAGGATATATAATATATAATCAACCATGTTTTTCCAGACAAATAAAATGTAAAAATCATAAAAATTCACAAGAAATTTATGAGGAACTAAAAATTATTGTAGACTTAGGTGGAATTGTAAAAGATGTTATTGTAAATCATCCAACATATGGTCAAATAACTGCGGAACTTAATATTTATTCTAAAATGGATATAGATGATTTTATGAGAAAAGTTGAAACAAATGAGTTTAAACAATTATCAGTTTTAACAGAATGTAGTCATATTCATACAATTGAAGCACTCAAAGAAAAAACTATTGAAGATATAATAGAAAAATTAGATGACAGTGGAATATTATCATAAGGAGGAGTTAAATGAATTTTTTGTCATTGGCTAAGACTACTTCAACAAATAGTAATATAACAAAGAGAACTTTAGAAAATATGCTTAATAATTTCAGTGATAATATACCAAATATTATATATGCAATAACAATATTTGTAATAGGTATCTATATAGCTAAGATAGTAAGAAAGATGGTTTCTAAGTTTTTAATTAAATATGGAATGAGTAAAGGTGTAAATAATTTTATTGTATATGGTATATATATATCAATGCTATCCATCATATCATTGATAAGTTTAGGAATTATAGGAATACAAACTACATCAGTTGTAGCGGTCTTAGGAGCAGCTGGATTTAGTATAGGATTAGCATTTAAGGAAATATTATCAAATCTAGGCTCAGGTATGATTATTTTGTTTTTTAAGCCATTTAATATAGGTGATTATATTCAAGGGTCAGGTGTAGAAGGTACAGTTTCTGACATACAAATATTTAGTACTGTTCTTAAAACTCCAGATAATAAAACTATAATAATACCAAATTTTCAATTGACAAGTAATAATATAATTAATTACACGCATCAAAATAAAAGGAGAATAGATTTTTCGTATAATATTTCTTATGATAGTGATATAGACATGGTTAAATCTATATTAAATGAAATTTTTATAAATGAAAAAAGAATACTAGATGACCCAAAGCCAATAATAGGTTTAAACTCTATAGGCAATAATGCTATGCAAATAGTTGCCAGACCTTGGGTTAAAACTGACGATTACTGGGATGTATACTTTGATATAATGGAAAAAGTTAAGAAAAAATTTGATGAAAATAAAATAGAAGTTCCATTTATTCCTGCTTCATTATTGTTTAATAACACAAGTAATTTAAACTCTTTGGATAAAAGATAATATTTTAATTAAACAAAAAAATCAAACTTAATATAATAAATTAAAGAAAATTCTAAAAAAAATTGAATAATAGTATTGAAAGATGTTAATATATATAATATAATGATTATCAAATAAAACAATTAGTTAAAAGCATTGAAAGAAAATAGTAAAAAACAGGTTGTATTCAGAGAATGAGTGGATGGTGAGAACTCATTACAATGGTTTTTGAATCTACTCTAGAGCTTCTAGTTAAAACTAGACGTTTACCTACGTTACAGGTCTGAGAGGATTATACATATGAGTATAATCAATTAGGGTGGCAACGCGGATAAAAGATTTTCGTCCCTTTTATAGGGTATACGGAGGTCTTTTTTTATTTTCCAAATTTGTTTAAACTAAGAATTTGCAGTTAAAAATGTTTTACTTTAAATTGGAATTATTAATTTATATTATAAAAATTATTAGGAGGAATTAATATGTTAGATATTAAAAGGATAAGAGAAAATTTAGATGATATTAAAAAAGCTATGGAAATAAGAGGAGAAAAAGAATTCGATCTTGATGCTGTAGTGGAATTAGATAATAAAAGAAGAGAGATACTTCAAGAAGTTGAAGTTATGAAAAATGAATTAAATGTAAATTCTAAAAAGATACCACAATTAATAAAAGAAGGAAAAGATGTAGAAGAGGAAAAAGCAAGATTAAAAGAATTATCAGACAAGATAAAAGGTATTGATGAGAAAGTAAAAGAAGTTGAAGCAAAAATGGAATATGCATTGATGAGAATTCCAAATGTACCTCATCCAGATGTGCCACAAGGTGAAACAGATGAAGATAATGTTCAAGTAAGAACTTGGGGAGAACCTACAAAATTTGATTTTGAACATAAAGCTCACTGGGATATAGGAACTGGTTTAGGCGTATTAGATTTTGAAACAGCTGGAAAAATAACTGGTTCAAGATTTACTTTATACAGAGGATTAGGTGCTAGATTAGAAAGATCTTTAATGAATTTTTTCTTAAATACTCACACAGCTAAACATGGATATACAGAAGTTTTACCTCCATTCATGGCTAATAGAAATAGTTTTATAGGTACTGGTCAACTTCCTAAATTTGAGGAAGATATGTTTAAAATAGAAGGGCTAGAGTATTTCTTAATACCAACAGCTGAAGTACCTGTGACAAATATACATGCTAATGAAATATTAGATGCTACAGAACTTCCAATAAAATATTGTGCATATACTCCTTGTTTTAGGTCTGAAGCTGGTTCAGCAGGAAGAGACACAAGAGGTTTAGTTAGACAACATCAATTCAATAAAGTTGAATTAGTTAAATTTGTTAAACCAGAGGATTCTTATAAAGAATTAGAATCATTAACTCATGATGCTGAAACTATGTTACAAATGTTAGGTCTTCCATATAGAGTTGTAAGAATATGTACAGGAGACTTAGGATTTACAGCTGCTTTTAAATACGATTTAGAAGTTTGGATGCCAAGTTATAATAGATATGTAGAAATATCTTCTTGTTCAAACTTTGAAGATTTCCAAGCAAGAAGAGCAGGAATAAGATTTAAAAGAGATAAAAAATCAAAAGCAGAATATGTTCATACATTAAATGGTTCTGGATTAGCTATAGGAAGATGCTTAGCTGCTATATTAGAAAACTATCAACAAGCAGATGGTTCTGTAGTGGTTCCAGAAGAATTAAGACCTTATATGGGTGTTGATGTTATAAAATAATTATGTATTAATATTATATAAGTGATAAAATATTTTAAGATTAAAAATATATTGTCAGTAAATAGTAAATTAAAAAAAGTTATGAGATTTAATAATTTCATAACTTTTTTATATTAATATATATGATAGAATCTTCATCATAAAAAGCTAAATATTTCTATAAATCAACATTTAATTAGACACTGAAAAATTTTTTTGAGATTAATTTAAATTAAATGTAGCTATGTATAGCAATATATTAAATAAACAAAATAAAATTAAGTTGAATTATAAAATGAATTATGATAAGATAAGTTTGTTATAAGTTTTGGGAGGAATTATGGAAAGTTCATTTTATATGAAAGAAGCATTAAAAGAAGCATATAAAGCATATAATAAGAAAGAAACACCAATAGGTGCTGTTATAGTTAAAGATAATCAGATAATAGCGAGGGCTCATAACCTTACAGAAACATTGAAAGATTCTACAGCTCATGCAGAAATTTTAGCGATAAAGCAAGCATCAGAGAAATTAGGTGGATGGAGATTGACAGATTGTGATTTATATGTTACACTAGAACCTTGCATAATGTGTAGTGGTGCAATAGTTAATTCTAGAATAAAAAAGCTTATAATAGGGACAAGACATATAAAAAATTCATATATAGAGAAACAGCATGAGTTTAAATTAGATTATTTTGATAATAATAATGTAAAAGTGGCTTTTGATGTTTTGCAAGAAGAATGCTCGATCATATTACAAGAATTTTTTAAGGCATTAAGGAAAAGAGATTAAGGAGAGATGGTCGAGTGGTCGAAGGCGCTCGCCTGGAAAGCGAGTATATGGGTAAAACTGTATCGTGGGTTCAAATCCCACTCTCTCCGCCAGAAACAATAAATAAAAGTAATTAAATATGGTTGTAATTTTGCTGTACTAGATGGGGAGGTAGCGGTGCCCTGTAACCTGCAATCCGCTATAGCAGGATTGAATTCCATCTAAAGGCTTATTTTTTGTAGGGCCGCCCTGAATAAGTGGTGTTGATGCTTAGGTCCTGCGCAATGAAAGCTCATGAACCCCGTCAGATCCGGAAGGAAGCAGCGGTAAGTGATCACTTTTGTGTGCCGCGGGGGTGCCTAAGTTGAGCTAACTGTTTTGGTAACGCTTATGGAATTAAGTCGATAGATGGTGTACAGCATTTAATATATAAAAGACTAATCCCTTAGATAATGAGGGATTTTTTTATTAATTTTACTTAAAGAGAGGTAAAAAGATGCATAAAGCATTATATAGAGCATATAGACCACAAAGGTTTGATGATGTTGTTGGTCAAGAACATATTATTAAGACTTTAAAAAATCAAATATACAATGATAATATAGGACATGCCTATTTGTTTTGTGGTACAAGAGGTACTGGGAAGACATCTACTGCAAAAATTTTTTCAAGAGCAGTAAATTGTTTAAATAAATTAAATGAAGAACCTTGTAATGAGTGTGAAATATGTGAATCAATATTAAAAGATAATACAATGGATGTTGTAGAAATAGATGCAGCATCAAATAATAGTGTAGATGATATAAGAGAGCTTAGAGAAAGTGTAAAATATTCTCCAGCTAATGCTAAATATAAAGTATATATAATAGATGAGGTTCATATGTTGTCTCAAGGAGCTTTTAATGCATTGTTAAAGACATTAGAAGAACCTCCCTCATATGTAATCTTTATATTAGCTACTACTGAACCTCATAAGATACCTGCAACTATTTTATCACGTTGCCAAAGATATGATTTTAAAAGAGTTACTGTTAAAGATATGACTCTTAGGATGAAAAAAATTTGTGAAGATGAAGGAATTGACATAGATGATAAAGCTCTTAATCTGATATCTAGGAACTCTCAAGGGGCACTTAGAGATGCTCTTAGTATATTAGACCAGTGTATATCATTTGGAGAAAATAAAGTAGATTATAAAGATGTTGTTGAATTGATGGGAAGCGTGAATATAGAACAATTATTTGAATTGTCTCAATGTGTTGTAGCGCAAGATACTAAAAAATCTCTTGAAATATTAAATGAATTTGTTTTATGGGGGAAAGATATAAGAAACCTTATAAATGATTTAATAGACCATTTTAGAAATTTAATGGTTTGTAAAGTATCATCAGAGTTAGATGAAATAATCTCATTACCAGAAGAAACTATAGATCAACTTAAATCTCAGTCTGAAGACATAGATATAAATGATTTAATAAGAATTTTAAATATACTGTCAACAACTCAAGATGATATAAAATCATCTTCAAATCCAAGAGTCTTAGTAGAAATAACTATAATGAAGATTGCTCAGCCAATGTTTGATGAAAGTAAAGAAGCTCTTATTAAAAGGGTTGAGAATTTGGAAAAAATGATTGAAATGGGTAGCTTTAAAATTACAAATAATGATAGTGATAAAGAAAAGGAATATGAGGATAATAGAGAAATAGATTCAAAAAAAGAAAGCATAGTTTATGAAGAGGTAAAGAATGAAGATGTTCTACTTATAGAATCATCGTGGAAAAATATACTTAAACAAATTAAAAAAGATAAAAAAATGCCAATATACGCTCTTTTAAGTGAGGTAAAAAGTTTTAATGTATATTCTAATATGTTATATGTAATATTTGATGATAAATTTGATTTTGCAAAAACTAGATTAAGCTCCCCAGATACAATAAATTATCTAGAGAAGACTATAAGAGAAGTTTTAAATAGAAGTTTTAGCATAAAAATAGTATTGTCATCAGAAGTTAAAGATATAAATCTTGAAGTTAAAGAAAAAAAAGACATTGGTGAAGAGATACTAAAGAACATAGTAAATGAAGAGATACTAGAAATAAAAGATAGTATTGATGAAAATGAAAGTAAATAATAAAATACTATTATGATATAATAATAAAATGAAAATAAGTTTAGGAGGAATAGTATTTATGGCTAAAAAAGGTTTTGGAGGCGGAATGATGCCTGGTGGTGGAAATATGAATAACTTATTAAAGCAGGCTCAAAAGATGCAAGAAAACATGCAAAAAGCTCAACAAGAGTTAGAAAATAAAGAAGTAGAAGCTTCAGTTGGTGGAGGAGCAGTTACTGTAAAGGTTAATGGAAAAAAAGAAGTTTTAGATATAACTATTAAACCAGAAGTTGTTGATCCAGACGATATAGAAATGTTACAGGATTTAGTTTTAAGTGCAGTAAATCAAGCATTGAGAAATATTGAAGATTTACAAGCAAATCAAATGAGTAAGGTAACTGGAGGTATGAATATACCAGGGTTATTCTAGTAGGTGATATTTATGCAAGTTTACACAGGTCCAATAACGAGATTAATAGAAGAATTTTCAAAGCTTCCAGGAGTTGGAAGAAAAACTGCTCAAAGGTTGGCCTTTCATATTATTAATATGAATACTAATGATGTTGAGGCTTTATCTAAGGCAATTATAGACGCAAAAAGAGAGATAAAGTATTGTTCGATTTGTTGCAATATAACAGATACAGACCCATGTAGTATGTGCTCAAATAAGAATAGGGATTCTAGTACTATATGTGTGGTAGAAGATCCAAGAGATGTTGCAGCTATGGAGAGAATAAGAGAATTTAAAGGTCAATATCATGTATTAAATGGAGTTATTTCTCCAATGGATGGTATTGGACCAGATATGTTAAAAATAAAAGAGCTTATACAAAGGCTTGGTAATCAAGATGTAAAAGAAATAATAATGGCTACAAATCCTACTATTGAAGGAGAAGCCACCGCTATGTATATTGCAAGATTAGTAAAGCCTATGGGAATTAAAGTTACTAGGATAGCTCATGGTCTTCCTGTTGGAGGAGATTTAGAATATGCAGATGAAGTCACAATATCGAAAGCATTGGAAGGCAGAAGAGAAATATAAAAATCGAGGTTATTACCTCGATTTTTGTAATTTTTTGGAGTTAAATTCAGATTAATTTTGATTTAGATTTATTGAATAAATTTCTTCTGTATTGTATAATTTGTTGTATAAATCATTTAAAAATTTTGATAGGGGTGCAACATGAAACCAATTATGAACTTAGAAGAACATAATGCAATGAAAGAAAAAAGAGTTAAAAAAATGAAATCAAAAGACAAGCCTAAATATGATGATTTTGAGGATATAAGTTTTTCTAACAAGAAAAAGACTAAGAAAATTCCACGAAATAAAAACACTGAATTCAGAAATAACTATAAAAACTATCAGTATGATTATGAAGAAGATTTTTATGAACCAATCTAGTAATTAAATAATTAGAAGATAAAAAATCCCTAATAGGTATACTATAGGGATTTTATTTATTTTACTAATCAGAAATTATACTTAATACTAAATTAGCTATATTTTGGGCTGAATTTGATTTTCTTATAGATTTTATATTTTTCTTCAACATTTCTAGCCTACTAGAGTCATCTATTAAAACTTTTAATAATATTGATAAATTATATTTCTTTGTAGTTCTAAGTGCTGCACCACAATTGGATAAGAAATCAAGATTTTCTTCTTCTTGCCCAGGTATATAATATGGAACTATCATGGGAACATCTTTTAAGAGTGCTTCAGTTGTAGTAAGTCCACCAGGTTTACTGACTAAAACATCTATAGAAGCTAAAATGTCATTCATTTTATTAGTATATCCAAGTACACATACATTTTTGTCATGATAACGAGATACAAGTTTTTTTTCAATTTTCTCTTTTAAACTTTCATTTCTACCAGTTACTACAAGTATCTGAAAGTCTCTATCTGTATCTAATAACTCATCAAGAGTTTCTTTTATATTTCCAGCTCCAAAGCTACCACCCATAAGTAAAACAGTTAATTTATCAGGAGATAAATTTAGTTCTGAAAGAACAATTTCTTTGTCTCTATGACAATGGAATGATTTTTCAACAGGGATTCCAAATGTTTTAATTTTACTAGGTTCAACTCCATCAAATACTAATAATTCCTTTACATACTCATGACCAACAACATAGTAGTCAATCTCATTTTGTATCCATGTGGAATGAGTAGTATAATCAGTTAGTACAGAAATAAGTGGAGGAACATTAATAGTACTTGTATGATGCTTATAAAAATGATCGGTAGAAGCATTTATTTCATTATTATGTAAGTTGAAATTTTTTTTCAATGTGCTTAGAGCAATCATTGGAAAAGGATGTGTACCTATAATTAAATCTGGTTTTGTGCTTCTAATCAGTTTTTTAAATTTTTTTGCCATAAATGTAATTATTAGATTATCTTTAAACTCATTTTTTGATAAAAGATTTGTTTCAGATAATCTATATACACTTCCATATGCTTTGGGTGTATATATGGCAGATTTTTCATATCCTCTTGAAATTATTTTATCCATTATGTTATTGACTAATTTCAAACTATCTATTATTTCACATTCAACTGGCTCTCCATCAATTGTTTTGGATGTAAGTTCTTCTTTAATAGCTAGAGCCGCTCTATTATGTCCACCACCAGTAGAAGCAGACATGATTAATACTTTCTTGCTCATAATAAAATCCTCCTAAAATGTAGCATAGTATTTATATAATATTTTGATGTGTAAAAATTGTCATTCTCAATCAAATTATTGATAAATCATTTTTTAATAATAATCTAATACAAGATTACAAAAATTACAAGTGAAAGAAATGTAAATTAATTTTGAAAAATGCTTATTACTAGAAATAAAAAATTTAAATATAGAATAAAAAGGAAAATTGGGCATAAAATATATATTAGTCCTATGAAATAAGGATTTTTGTTTATCATTAATTTCTTAGAATTAGGTCAATCAAACATAAAAGAATCAAAAATTTAAAAAAAGTAAAAAAATATATTGACTTAGATAAATAAAGGTGATATAGTATTACTTGTCCTTAAGAAAAGGGCAGACATGAAAAATGAACTTTGAAAATTAAACAGTAGGTTAATTTATAAAAACAAGAAACAAACCATAAAGCCAGATATTTTGATAACAATAGTATCTGAGCCTGATAAACTTTTATTTGAGAGTTTGATCCTGGCTCAGGATGAACGCTGGCGGCGTGCCTAACACATGCAAGTTGAGCGATTTACTTCGGTAAAGAGCGGCGGACGGGTGAGTAACGCGTGGGTAACCTACCCTGTACACACGGATAACATACCGAAAGGTATGCTAATACGGGATAACATATTTGAGAGGCATCTCTTGAATATCAAAGGTGAGCCAGTACAGGATGGACCCGCGTCTGATTAGCTAGTTGGTAAGGTAACGGCTTACCAAGGCGACGATCAGTAGCCGACCTGAGAGGGTGATCGGCCACATTGGAACTGAGACACGGTCCAAACTCCTACGGGAGGCAGCAGTGGGGAATATTGCACAATGGGCGAAAGCCTGATGCAGCAACGCCGCGTGAGTGATGAAGGCCTTCGGGTCGTAAAACTCTGTCCTCAAGGAAGATAATGACGGTACTTGAGGAGGAAGCCCCGGCTAACTACGTGCCAGCAGCCGCGGTAATACGTAGGGGGCTAGCGTTATCCGGATTTACTGGGCGTAAAGGGTGCGTAGGCGGTCTTTCAAGTCAGGAGTGAAAGGCTACGGCTCAACCGTAGTAAGCTCTTGAAACTGGGAGACTTGAGTGCAGGAGAGGAGAGTGGAATTCCTAGTGTAGCGGTGAAATGCGTAGATATTAGGAGGAACACCAGTTGCGAAGGCGGCTCTCTGGACTGTAACTGACGCTGAGGCACGAAAGCGTGGGGAGCAAACAGGATTAGATACCCTGGTAGTCCACGCTGTAAACGATGAGTACTAGGTGTCGGGGGTTACCCCCCTCGGTGCCGCAGCTAACGCATTAAGTACTCCGCCTGGGAAGTACGCTCGCAAGAGTGAAACTCAAAGGAATTGACGGGGACCCGCACAAGTAGCGGAGCATGTGGTTTAATTCGAAGCAACGCGAAGAACCTTACCTAAGCTTGACATCCCAATGACATCTCCTTAATCGGAGAGTTCCCTTCGGGGACATTGGTGACAGGTGGTGCATGGTTGTCGTCAGCTCGTGTCGTGAGATGTTGGGTTAAGTCCCGCAACGAGCGCAACCCTTGTCTTTAGTTGCCATCATTAAGTTGGGCACTCTAGAGAGACTGCCAGGGATAACCTGGAGGAAGGTGGGGATGACGTCAAATCATCATGCCCCTTATGCTTAGGGCTACACACGTGCTACAATGGGTAGTACAGAGGGTTGCCAAGCCGTAAGGTGGAGCTAATCCCTTAAAGCTACTCTCAGTTCGGATTGTAGGCTGAAACTCGCCTACATGAAGCTGGAGTTACTAGTAATCGCAGATCAGAATGCTGCGGTGAATGCGTTCCCGGGTCTTGTACACACCGCCCGTCACACCACGGGAGTTGGAGACGCCCGAAGCCGATTATCTAACCTTTTGGAAGAAGTCGTCGAAGGTGGAATCAATAACTGGGGTGAAGTCGTAACAAGGTAGCCGTATCGGAAGGTGCGGCTGGATCACCTCCTTTCTAAGGAGAATTGCCTACTGTTTAATTTTGAGGGTTCGTTTTTACGAATACTCAATTAGCACTTTAAGCAACGGGATTTATCCGTTGGCGCTGTGCGTTAGCACTTTAAGCAACAGAATAAACTGAACGCATGTGAAGTTTGTTTGTTGGCGACGTGCGTTAGCACTTTGAAAACTGCATATATATTTAGTGATATGACATCTAATTTGTAATATATAAAGCTGATAACTTTTTAAAATTATCGAAGTTGATAGCTTCTAATCTATCAAACCTTTTTAACTGGTCAAGTTATTAAGGGTGCAGGGCGGATGCCTTGGCACTAGGAGCCGATGAAGGACGCGATAAGCTGCGATAAGCTTCGGGGAGTTGCACGTAAACTTTGATCCGAAGATTTCCGAATGAGGAAACTCACTTAGAGTAATGTCTAAGTATCATTAAGTGAATACATAGCTTAATGAGGGGAACTCAGGGAACTGAAACATCTAAGTACCTGAAGGAAGAGAAAGAAATTCGATTCCGTAAGTAGCGGCGAGCGAACGCGGAATAGCCCAAACCAATAAAGTTTTCTTTATTGGGGTTGCGGACATATCATAAACGAAGAGGTATCGTAATTGAAGAGGTTTGGAAAGACCCACCACAGAAGGTAATAGTCCTGTATGTTAAACGAGAAGACTTCAGATATGATCCAGAGTACCACGGGACACGTGAAACCCTGTGGGAAGCAGGAGGGACCACCCTCCAAGGCTAAATACTACCTAGTGACCGATAGCGTATAGTACCGTGAGGGAAAGGTGAAAAGAACCCCGGGAGGGGAGTGAAATAGAACCTGAAACCCTGCACTTACAAGCTGTGGAAGCACATTTCTTGTGTGACCGCGTACTTTTTGTAGAACGGGCCAACGAGTTACGTTAAGTAGCAAGGTTAAGCACTTAAGGTGTGGAGCCGTAGCGAAAGCGAGTTTTAACTGAGCGTTCAGTTACTTGACGTAGACCCGAAACCGGGCGACCTACCCATGAGCAGGATGAAGCGAAAGTAAAATTTCGTGGAGGTCCGAACCCACGAGCGTTGAAAAGCTCGGGGATGACTTGTGGGTAGCGGTGAAATTCCAATCGAGCCCGGAGATAGCTGGTTCTCCCCGAAATAGCTTTAGGGCTAGCCTCAAGGTGAGAGATACGGAGGTAGAGCACTGAATGTCCTAGGGGGTATTGCACCTACCGAAGACTATCAAACTCCGAATGCCGTCATCTTATACTTGGGAGTCAGACTGTGGGTGATAAGATTCATAGTCGAAAGGGCAACAGCCCAGATCGTCAGCTAAGGTCCCTAAATGTAAGTTAAGTGGTAAAGGATGTGGGATTGCACAGACAACCAGGATGTTGGCTTAGAAGCAGCCACTCATTCAAAGAGTGCGTAATAGCTCACTGGTCGAGTGATCCTGCGCCGAAGATTTCCGGGGCTAAAACTTACTACCGAAGCTACGGCATCAGTAATGATGGGTAGGGGAGCTTCCCATACGGGTTGAAGCATGACCGTAAGGACATGTGGACAGTATGGGAGTGAGAATGTTGGCATGAGTAGCGAGATGTGGGTGAGAATCCCACAGGCCGTAAACCCAAGGTTTCCAGGGGAAGGTTCGTCCGCCCTGGGTTAGTCGGGACCTAAGCTGAGGCCGAAAGGCGTAGGTGATGGACAACAGGTTGATATTCCTGTACTACCGATAACCGTTTGAGAGATGGGATGACACAGTAGGATAAGCTAAGCACACTGTTGGTTATGTGTGCCCAAGCATTGAGGCAGTCAGAGTAGGTAAATCCGCTTTGATAATGCTGGGATGTGATGGGGAGCGAAATTTAGTAGCGAAGTAGCTGATTTCACACTGTCAAGAAAAGTCTCTATCGAGGTTAAAGGTACCCGTACCGCAAACCGACACAGGTGGGTGAGGAGAGTATCCTAAGGCCCGCGAGAGAACTGTTGTTAAGGAACTCGGCAAAATGACCCCGTAACTTAGGGATAAGGGGTGCCACCATCCGGTGGCCGCAGAGAATAGGCCCAAGCGACTGTTTACCAAAAACATAGGTTTCTGCTAAGTCGCAAGACGATGTATAGGAGCTGACGCCTGCCCGGTGCTGGAAGGTTAAGGGGATCTGTTAGAGCAATCGAAGCAGTGAACTTAAGCCCCAGTAAACGGCGGCCGTAACTATAACGGTCCTAAGGTAGCGAAATTCCTTGTCGGGTAAGTTCCGACCCGCACGAAAGGCGTAACGATTTGGGCACTGTCTCAACAACAGACTCGGTGAAATTGTAATTCCGGTGAAGATGCCGGATACCTGCGACAGGACGGAAAGACCCCATGGAGCTTTACTGTAGCTTGACATTGGGTCTTGGTACTACATGTACAGGATAGGTGGGAGGCTTTGAAACCAGGACGCCAGTTTTGGCGGAGCCATCCTTGGGATACCACCCTTGTAGTACTGGGACTCTAACCATAGGCCATGAATCTGGTCTTGGGACACTGTCAGGTGGGCAGTTTGACTGGGGCGGTCGCCTCCCAAAAGGTAACGGAGGCGCTCAAAGGTTCTCTCAGTACGGTCGGAAATCGTACGTAGAGTGTAAAGGCAAAAGAGAGCTTGATTGCAAGACATACAGGTCGAGCAAGGATGAAAATCGGACTTAGTGATCCGGTGGTTCTGCGTGGAAGGGCCATCGCTCAACGGATAAAAGCTACCCTGGGGATAACAGGCTTATCTCCCCCAAGAGTCCACATCGACGGGGAGGTTTGGCACCTCGATGTCGGCTCATCACATCCTGGGGCTGTAGTAGGTCCCAAGGGTTGGGCTGTTCGCCCATTAAAGTGGTACGCGAGCTGGGTTCAGAACGTCGTGAGACAGTTCGGTCCCTATCCGTCGCAGGCGTAGGAAATTTGAGAAGACCTGTCCTTAGTACGAGAGGACCGGGATGGACGTACCTCTGGTGTACCAGTTGTTCTGCCAAGGGCATGGCTGGGTAGCTATGTACGGAATGGATAAGCGCTGAAAGCATCTAAGCGCGAAGCCAACTTCAAGATAAGATTTCCCACCGCAAGGGTAAGACCCCAGAAAGACTATCTGGTTGATAGGTCGAAGGTGTAAGTGCAGCAATGTATTTAGCTTATCGATACTAATAGGTCGAGGACTTGACCAATATTTATTTGATGTTCATTAATTAAAATATATATGTAGTTTTTAGAGTGTTAACTCCATGTAAAGTACTAACTTCAATTAATGGAAGATATTTGATAAAAAACTATTATTATTTAGTACTTTAAAAGTATTGACATTTAAAAATAAAGATGTTAATATAATACTTGTCTTATAAATAGGCAATATGTGGTTATAATAGCAAAGAGGATACACCTGTTCCCATTCCGAACACAGAAGTTAAGCTCTTTAGCGCTAATGGTACTTGGTGGGAAACTGCCTGGGAGAGTAAGACATAGCCACGTAAATATTCCAAGGTAGCTCAACGGTGGAGCAACCGGCTGTTAACCGGTAGGCTGTGGGTTCGAGCCCCACCCTTGGAGCCAAAAAAGCCGAAGTGGCGGAACTGGCAGACGCACAGGACTTAAAATCCTGCGGGACTTACCTCTCGTACCGGTTCGATTCCGGTCTTCGGCACTTATAAAACAATATCGCGGAGTGGAGCAGTTGGCAGCTCGTCGGGCTCATAACCCGAAGGTCGTAGGTTCGAGTCCTGCCTCCGCAACCATTAAAATGGCTCGTTGGTCAAGAGGTTAAGACACCGCCCTTTCACGGCGGTAACAGGGGTTCAATTCCCCTACGAGTCACCAAAAAACAATTAAATAAGCGGGTGTAGCTCAATGGTAGAGTTCTGGCCTTCCAAGCCAGCTGTGAGGGTTCGATCCCCTTCACCCGCTCCAAAAAAATGGGATCATAGCTCAGCTGGGAGAGCACCTGCCTTACAAGCAGGGGGTCGCAGGTTCGAGCCCTGCTGGTCCCACCATTTGCGGCCTGGTAGTTCAGTTGGTTAGAATGCCAGCCTGTCACGCTGGAGGTCGAGGGTTCGAACCCCTTCCAGGTCGCCAAAATAAAATATAAAAAAATGCTGGTGTGGCTCAACGGTAGAGCAGCTGACTTGTAATCAGCAGGTTGTAGGTTCGATTCCTATCACCAGCTCCATGTAAAATTAATACGGAGGATTTCCCGAGCGGCCAAAGGGGGCAGACTGTAAATCTGTTGTCATCGACTTCGGTGGTTCGAATCCACCATCCTCCACCAAAAAAATGCGCGGATGTGGCGGAATTGGCAGACGCACTAGACTTAGGATCTAGCGCCATTGGCGTGGGGGTTCGACTCCCTTCATCCGCACCATTTTTTATTTAATTTATACATATTTATTGTGGGTGCATAGCTCAGCTGGATAGAGCAACGCCCTTCTAAGGCGTGTGTCCGGGGTTCGAATCCCTGTGCGCTCACCACATATATTGGGGATTAGCCAAGTCGGTAAGGCACATGACTTTGACTCATGTATGCGTAGGTTCAAGTCCTGCATCCCCAGCCATTAAATATTAAAGCAGGGTTTATTAGTTCAGCTGGTAGAGTACCTGATTCTTAATCAGGGTGTCTCGAGTTCGAACATTGGAAGTAGAATATGGAGAGGTGTCCGAGTGGTTTAAGGAGCTGGTCTTGAAAACCAGTGACTTCGAAAGGGGCCGTGGGTTCGAATCCCACCCTCTCCGCCAAATGCCCAGATAGCTCAGTCGGTAGAGCAGGGGACTGAAAATCCCCGTGTCGGTGGTTCGATTCCGCCTCTGGGCACCAAAATATGGCGGTATAGCTTAGTTGGCTAGAGCGTTCGGTTCATACCCGAAAGGTCATAGGTTCGACTCCTATTACCGCTACCAAAATTTAATGTGGGCCATTAGCTCAGTTGGTTAGAGCGCCCGGCTCATAACCGGTAGGTCTGGGGTTCGAGTCCCTGATGGCCCACCACATTAAATTAAGGTAATTTCGAGGTGTAGCGCAGTTTGGTAGCGCACATGGTTTGGGACCATGGGGCCGGGGGTTCGAGTCCCTTCACCTCGACCAATATAATGGTGGGTATAGCTCAGTTGGTTAGAGCGCCAGATTGTGGCTCTGGAGGTCGTGAGTTCGACTCTCATTATCCACCCCAACTAATATGGTCTATTAGCTCAGTCGGTAGAGCACCTGACTTTTAATCAGGGTGTCCCGCGTTCGAGTCGCGGATAGATCACCAAAAAGGCGGCGACATAGCCAAGTGGTAAGGCAGTGGACTGCAACTCCTTGATCCCCAGTTCGAATCTGGGTGTCGCCTCCAAAATATTCCAAGGTAGCTCAATGGTGGAGCAACCGGCTGTTAACCGGTAGGCTGTGGGTTCGAGCCCCACCCTTGGAGCCAAAAAAGCCGAAGTGGCGGAACTGGCAGACGCACAGGACTTAAAATCCTGCGGGACTTACCTCTCGTACCGGTTCGATTCCGGTCTTCGGCACTTATAAAACAATATCGCGGAGTGGAGCAGTTGGCAGCTCGTCGGGCTCATAACCCGAAGGTCGTAGGTTCGAGTCCTGCCTCCGCAACCATTAAAATGGCTCGTTGGTCAAGAGGTTAAGACACCGCCCTTTCACGGCGGTAACAGGGGTTCAATTCCCCTACGAGTCACCAAAAAACAATTAAATAAGCGGGTGTAGCTCAATGGTAGAGTTCTGGCCTTCCAAGCCAGCTGTGAGGGTTCGATCCCCTTCACCCGCTCCAAAAAAATGGGATCATAGCTCAGCTGGGAGAGCACCTGCCTTACAAGCAGGGGGTCGCAGGTTCGAGCCCTGCTGGTCCCACCATTTGCGGCCTGGTAGTTCAGTTGGTTAGAATGCCAGCCTGTCACGCTGGAGGTCGAGGGTTCGAACCCCTTCCAGGTCGCCAAAATAAAATATAAAAAATGCTGGTGTGGCTCAACGGTAGAGCAGCTGACTTGTAATCAGCAGGTTGTAGGTTCGATTCCTATCACCAGCTCCATGTAAAATTAATACGGAGGATTTCCCGAGCGGCCAAAGGGGGCAGACTGTAAATCTGTTGTCATCGACTTCGGTGGTTCGAATCCACCATCCTCCACCAAAAAATGCGCGGATGTGGCGGAATTGGCAGACGCACTAGACTTAGGATCTAGCGCCATTGGCGTGGGGGTTCGACTCCCTTCATCCGCACCATTTTTATTTAATTTAATAAACGAGCGGGAATAGTTCAGTGGTAGAGCGCAACCTTGCCAAGGTTGAAGTCGCGAGTTCGAATCTCGTTTCCCGCTCCAAATTTATGTTTATATTGTAATGTGGGTGCATAGCTCAGCTGGATAGAGCAACGCCCTTCTAAGGCGTGTGTCCGGGGTTCGAATCCCTGTGCGCTCACCACATATATATTGGGGATTAGCCAAGTCGGTAAGGCACATGACTTTGACTCATGTATGCGTAGGTTCGAGTCCTGCATCCCCAGCCAAATAAAAGCATGGTCTATTAGCTCAGTCGGTAGAGCACCTGACTTTTAATCAGGGTGTCCCGCGTTCGAGTCGCGGATAGATCACCAATGGAGAGGTGTCCGAGTGGTTTAAGGAGCTGGTCTTGAAAACCAGTGACTTCGAAAGGGGCCGTGGGTTCGAATCCCACCCTCTCCGCCAAATGCCCAGATAGCTCAGTCGGTAGAGCAGGGGACTGAAAATCCCCGTGTCGGTGGTTCGATTCCGCCTCTGGGCACCAAAATATGGCGGTATAGCTTAGTTGGCTAGAGCGTTCGGTTCATACCCGAAAGGTCATAGGTTCGACTCCTATTACCGCTACTAAGATTTAATGTGGGCCATTAGCTCAGTTGGTTAGAGCGCCCGGCTCATAACCGGTAGGTCTGGGGTTCGAGTCCCTGATGGCCCACCACATTAAATTAAAGGTATATGGTGGGTATAGCTCAGTTGGTTAGAGCGCCAGATTGTGGCTCTGGAGGTCGTGAGTTCGACTCTCATTATCCACCCCAACTAATATGGTCTATTAGCTCAGTCGGTAGAGCACCTGACTTTTAATCAGGGTGTCCCGCGTTCGAGTCGCGGATAGATCACCAAAAAGGCGGCGACATAGCCAAGTGGTAAGGCAGTGGACTGCAACTCCTTGATCCCCAGTTCAAATCTGGGTGTCGCCTCCAATAAAATGCGCTCATAGCTCAACTGGATAGAGTGTCTGACTACGAATCAGAAGGTTAGGGGTTCGAGTCCCTTTGGGCGCACCATATAAATATCGAGGGATTATAGCTCAGCTGGGAGAGCACCTGCCTTACAAGCAGGGGGTCACAGGTTCGAGCCCTGTTAATCCCACCAGTGCAAACCTCTAGTAATTTTACTAGAGGTTTTATTTTTGATTAAAAAAGTTTTATATTTAGGAGGTAAAAAAATTGTATATAATTATAGGAAATGAAATAGTTGATAGTGAAGAACTTAAAATAATCATAGATAAAAATAGTAAATTTAAAGTTGAGAAAGATTTGAGTAAAAGCACAAAAAGAGAGGATATAATAGCTTATCAATTAAGCATAAATTTGGATTACTTAGATACTATTATAAGTGAACAAGATGATGATATTAATTTATCTGATGAGGAAAAGTTTGATGAATATATGACTTTATGTGATGAACTTGCACTAGATTTAGAAGAACTTATGCCAAAGTACACAATAATAAATGCTAGAGCATATAAATTAGATGAGGTGGAAGGAGTAGTAAAAATAATACTAGTTATAGCATATGCAGATTTAGGTCATCTAAAACTTTCTGATGTAATAAAACGTTTGTTAAGACAGATAGATTAAGATATGAACTATATTGAGAAAAGTATGTGAAATATTACGTAAAGATGAAAATAATTATGTAAACAGAGAAAGAAATAGTATAAAATAAAGTCAATTGTAGAAATTTTCACACAAGTTCGTCTGAAATTCTAAAAAAAATCCCTTAATTTTAGTGAGGTAAATTTGGTTTATACAGTCTAAAAATTATATATATTTATAAATTTATCTTATTAATTAAGGAACTTGCTTAAACATCTTCAAAAATAAAGTATTTTAGTCTATAATCTTTAATATTACACAAACAATAAAGGAGAAGAATAGAGTATGCTTAAAAAGTTTAATAAAATACTAGTAGCTAATAGAGGCGAAATAGCTATAAGAATATTTAGAGCCTGTTCAGAATTGGGGATAAAAAGTGTTGGTATATATAGTAAAGAAGATAAATATGGATTATTTAGAACAAAAGCAGATGAATCATACTTAATAGGGGAAGGCAAAGGACCAATAGATGCATACCTAGATATGGATGGAATAATAGACTTGGCAAAAAGAAAAAAAGTTGATGCTATACATCCAGGATACGGTTTCCTAGCAGAAAATGCAGAATTTGCTCGTAAATGTGAAGAAAGTGGAATTACTTTTATAGGTCCATCATCTAAAGTAATGAATATGATGGGGGATAAGATAAACTCTAAAAAAATTGCAAAAGAAGTTAATGTTCAAACTATACCAGGGGTGGAAAAAGCAATAAAAAGTACTGAAGAAGCAAAAGAAGTTGCAAGCAAAATAGGTTATCCTGTTATGATAAAAGCATCTAATGGTGGTGGCGGTAGAGGTATGAGAATTGTACACCGCGAAGAAGATTTAGAGCTTGAATATGAAACTGCTTGTAGTGAATCAAGAAAAGCATTTGGAGAAGATATTATATTTATAGAAAAATATATAGCTGATCCAAAACATATAGAAGTTCAAATATTAGGAGACAACTATGGAAATATAGTTCACTTATATGAAAGAGACTGTTCAGTCCAAAGAAGACATCAAAAAATAATAGAATATGCACCAGCTTTTTCATTAGATGATAAAGTAAGACAAGAAATATGCGAAGACGCAGTTAAGTTATCAAAGTATGTGGGCTATTCTAATGCGGGAACACTAGAGTTTTTAGTAGATGCAAATGGTGGTCATTATTTTATAGAGATGAACACAAGAGTTCAGGTTGAACATACTGTAACAGAGATGGTTACAGGAATAGATATAGTTCAAAGTCAAATACTAATAGCTCAAGGTTACAGCTTGGATAGTGAAGAAATCAATATAAAATCACAAGATGATGTAGAAATAAGAGGATATTCTATCCAATGTAGAATAACTACAGAAGACCCTAAAAATAAATTTATGCCTGATACAGGTAAAATTCAAGTTTATAGAACTGGTTCAGGGTTTGGTATAAGACTAGATGGTGGAAATGGATTTACAGGAGCGAACATAAGCCCTCATTATGATAGTTTATTAGTTAAGACAATTTCTTGGGATAGAACCTTCCAAGGAGCAATAAATAAAACTATAAGATCTGTAAAAGAGCTTAGAGTTAGAGGGGTTAAAACTAATGTGGGATTTTTAGTTAATGTCTTAAATAATCCTATATTCTCAAATGGTAAATGTAGTACTAAATTTATAGATGAAAATCCAGATTTATTTGAAATAACAGAAAGTAAAGATAGAGGAACAAAATTACTTCAATTTATAGGTGATGTAATTGTAAATGATAATGCTTGTCAAGAAAAACCATTATTTGATGCGTTACATGAACCAAGAATGAATAAAGAAGGTTCAAAGTCAGAAGGAAGTAAGATACTTTTTGATAAGTTAGGTAAATCTGCATATATAGAAAAAATAAAAAATGATAAAAAACTATTATTAACAGATACAACAATGAGAGATGCACATCAATCATTATTGGCAACAAGATTAAGAACATATGACTTATTAAAAGTTGCTAAACCAACAGAAAAATATCAAAAAGATTTATTCTCACTTGAAATGTGGGGTGGAGCTACTTATGATGTTGCATATAGATTCTTAAAAGAGTCACCTTGGCGTAGATTACAAAAACTAAGAGAAGAAATACCAAGTATAATGTTCCAAATGTTGCTTAGAGCATCAAATGGAGTTGGATATAAAAACTATCCAGATAATGTAATAGAAGAATTTACAAAAGAGTCTGCTAAACAAGGAATAGATGTATTTAGAATATTCGACTCATTAAACTGGGTTGAAAATATGAAACCATCTATTAATACAGCTCTAGAAACTGGAAAAATAGTTGAAGCAACTATGTGTTATACAGGTGATATATTAGATAAGACTAAAACTAAATATGACCTAGAATATTACATTAAGATGGCAAAAGAATTAGAAAGTTTAGGAGCTGACATAATAGCAATAAAAGATATGTCAGGACTTCTTAAACCCTACTCTGCTTATACATTAGTTAAAGAACTAAAGAAAAATGTAAAAGCACCAATACATTTACACACTCATGATACAAGTGGAAATGGTGTAGCAACTTGTTTGATGGCATCAGAAGCTGGTGTAGACATAATTGATGCGGCATTAGAATCTATGGCAGGGCTTACAAGTCAACCATCTCTTAATGCAATAGTAGAAGCTCTTAAAAATACAGAAAGAGATACAGGTATAGATTTATTTGGATATGATGAGTTAGGAAAATACTATAAGGATTTAAGAAAAGTTTATAATAAATTTGAAAGTGACTTAACTAACTCTTGTGCAGAAATATACAATTTTGAAATACCAGGAGGTCAATATACAAACTTAAAACCTCAAGCTGATAGTTTAGGATTAGTTAATAGATTTGATGAAGTTAAAGAGAAATATAAAGAAGCTAATGAAGTTGTAGGAGATATAATAAAAGTAACACCATCTTCAAAAGTTGTAGGAGATTTAGCTATCTTTATGACTAAAAATAAATTAGATAAAAATAATATAATAGAAGAAGGTAAGAATTTATCATTCCCAGATTCTGTTGTAGACTACTGTAAAGGTATGATTGGTCAACCAGAAGGTGGAGTACCAAAAGATTTACAAGAAGTAGTTTTAAAAGGTGAAGAAGCTATTACAGTAAGACCAGGTTCATTATTACCAGCAGAAGATTTTGATGAGATAGCTAAATATCTAAATGAAAAATATGATATAAATGCAAATATAAGAAATGTTATAAGTTATGCTTTATATCCAAAAGTTTATGAAGACTATATTAAACATTTACAACATTATAATGATATATCTAAACTTGAAAGTGATGTATTCTTCTATGGATTAAATAAAAATGAAGAATGTGAAGTAGAAATAGAAGAAGGTAAAGTATTAACAATAAGATTAGTTGAAATTGGTGAAGTTAAAGAAGATGGATTTAGAACTATAGGCTTTGAATTAAATGGAATGGTTAGAGAAGTGGAAATAAAAGATAGAAACTTCTCTGGAAAAGTTACTAATGTTGAGAAAGCTGACATGAATGATCCTCTTCAAATCGGAGCAAGTATACCAGGAAAAGTTATAAAAATAATGGTTAAAGAAGAAGATGAAGTAAAAGCAAATCAACCATTAATAGTTATAGAAGCAATGAAAATGGAAACTATAATAGTTGCTAAGACTGATGGAGTAATTAAATCAATCAAAGTAAAAGAAGATGACATGGTTGAGGATAAACAATTATTAATGATAATGAAATAATTGAATTAAAACAACTTATAAAACACTCTAAAATATTTTTATTAAATATTTTAGAGTGTTTTTATTTATTTAAATTAAATATTTGTTAAAAAAAAGAGGAAAATTATATCCCTATGTAGAAATAAAGCTAGTAAGGAAAATGTTATCTAAAAATTCTAAAAATAATAAACATTTTCTAGACTATTTCTTAGGAAATAACAGCTAAGAGAAAATACATAAATTTAAAAGGTGGGTGCTTATATGAAGGTTTATGATAGTAACATGTTGAGAAATGTAGCGGTACTAGGACATAGCGGATGTGGTAAAACAAATCTAATCGAAACTATAGCTTACACAGCAAACACTAATAAGATACCTAAATTAACTGACAAGGTAAATATGACTTATAGTATGGGATTAATACCTATAGAGTACAATGACTATAAGTTTAACTTATTGGATACACCAGGATATTTTGACTTTAGCGGAGACGTTGTATCATCTCTTAGAGCAAGTGATGCAGCAATAATAGTAATAGATGCAACAGCACCTATTCAAGTTGGTACAGAGAAATCATTAGAACTAACTGAGAGTATTCCTAAGATAATGTTTATAAATAAAATAGATAATGAAAAAGCAAGATATAAAGATGCAATAGCAATGTTGAGAGAAAAGTACAATAATAAAATAGTTCCAATGATAAGTCCTATATACAAAGATAAAAACTTTGTCAAATTGCATAATGTATTTGAAAATATAGATGATTTAGAAGGTGAATTTAAAGAACAAGCTATGAGTGTAAAAGAAGCTTTAATGGAACTTATAGCAGAAACAGATGACCAAATATTAGATAAGTATTTTAATGGGGAAGAGTTAACTACAGAAGAAATACAAAAAGGTATTGTTATAGGTATACAGAGAGGCGATATTATCCCTGTAATATGTGGCTCAACTATAAATAACATAGGAACAAAAGAAATATTAGATACAATATCAAATTATCTAGAGCCGATATTTACAGAAGAGAGTAAGCCATTTAAAGGATTAGTATTTAAAACTATGGTTGACCCATTTGTAGGAAAAATGTCATATATAAAAATTACTCAAGGTGCAATCTCTAAAGATAAAGAAATTTTTAATATAAACAAAAACATAAAAGAAAAAATAGCTAACATATATACATTGAGAAATAGTGAATTGGTTGAAGTAGAAAAAGCTAAGGCTGGTGATGTAGTAGTAGTAACTAAAGTTAATTCTCTAAAAACGGGAGATACTATATCTGTAGATAAAGATGCAGAAGCTTTAGACAAGATAGATTTCCCTAAGCCACAAATATATTATGCTGTCAATCCTAAAAATAAGGGTGATGAAGAAAAGGTAGCAGCTGTATTAAACAAACTTGTAGAAGAAGACCCTACATTACATTGGTATAGAAATACAGAGACAAAGCAAGCCCTTTTAGGAGGACAAGGGGAACTTCACATAAAAACAATTAAAAATAAAATGAAAGATAAGTTTGGGGTAGATGTTGAATTAAATGACCTTAAAGTCCCTTATAGAGAAACTATAAAGGAAACAGCTGATGTACAAGGAAAACACAAGAAACAATCAGGTGGTCATGGTCAATATGGAGATGTAAAGATAAGATTTGAAAGATGTGAATCTGACTTTGAATTTGCAGAAGAGATATTTGGTGGTTCTGTACCAAAGCAATATATACCAGCAGTAGAAAAAGGTTTAAAAGATTCTATGCAAAAAGGAGTATTGGCTGGTTTCCCTGTTACAAATATAAAGGCTACACTTTATGATGGTTCATACCATGATGTAGACTCTTCTGAAATGGCTTTTAAGATGGCAGCAAGTGCAGCATTTAAAAAAGGTATGGAGGAAGCTCATCCAATATTATTAGAGCCTATTATGAAACTTAAGATAACTGTTCCAGAAGAATATATGGGAGATGTTATGGGAGATATAAACAAGAGAAGAGGTAAAATATTTGGTATGGAACCAGATAATAAAGGAAAACAAATAATATTTGCAGAGGCTCCACAAGCAGAGACATTTAAATATGCAATAGATTTAAGAGCAATGACACAAGGTAGAGGATACTTTGAAATGGAATTAGAAAGATATGGAGAGGTTCCATCACAATTTGCAGAAAAAATAATCGGATTAGCTACTGTAAAGTAATAAGGAAGATAGAATATTAAATAATTAATATCCATATATTATATAAAAATAATTTTATAATTAAAGCTAGATATATACTTATTTTAAACAAGTATATATCTAGTTTTTATGTGTTTTTATATAAAACAAGAAAAAATAAAATTAAAGTAGTAAAAAATGTGAAGAATAAAAGATACTTTCTTAAATTGTTTTAATAAAAGAAAGTATCTTTTTATATTATTATTTTTAGAAATGTTTAATAATAATGATATGAAGGTATATTTACAAATACAAGGTATAGATAAATTAAAAATCAATTAATAACCAAGAATTTTAGAACTTAATTGTTATAAATGTAAGAAGTAGAATCTTATATTTAACACAAGATGGACACCTAAATTTAAATTATTATGAAAAAAATAAATTTACACAATTTAGGGCTTTAAAAATTTAAATAATAGGTGTAGAATAGTAGTCAAAGAAAGTCAAAAATAAAAAGGTGTGTGGTGATATAAATGGCAACTATGACAGATATAATTGAAAAATTTATTAAAGATTTGATGGAAGAAGATAATAGTATACAGATTCAAAGAAATGAACTAGCAAACTTGTTTAGTTGTGCACCATCACAAATAAATTATGTTTTAACGACTAGGTTTACCATAGATAAAGGCTATTATATAGAAAGCAAAAAAGGTGGCGGAGGATATGTTCAGATAGAAAAAATACGAAGAAGTAAAGGTGGACATATTAGAGAAATATTGAATGAAAAAATAGGAAGTCAAATATCCTATAAGAAAGCAAAAGAGTTGGTAGAAAGTTTGAGAGAATCAAATTTAATTAGTGAAAGAGAATTAAAACTAATATTATATGCAATAGATGATAAATCATTATGTATGCCAGTATATGAATTAAAAGAGAAGGTAAGGTCTAATGTTTTAAAGAATATAATAATAGGAGTATTTAGTATAGAGGAGTGATAATTTATGCTATGTCAAAAATGTAATAAAAATAAAGCATCTGTATATTACAATAAAATAGTCAATGGAGAAAAGACAGAAATGTATTTATGTAGTGAATGTGCTAAAGAGAATACAGAGATGAATTTTAATTTAGATATGCCTTTTTCAATGATGGATATATTTTCTAACTTAGGATTTCAACCTAAAAAAGAGCTTGAAGAAAAGTTAGTTTGCCAAAAATGTAATATGACATATAGTGAATTTAAGAATAATGGAAGATTTGGATGTAGTGAATGTTACAATGCATTTAGCAGTCAAGTAAATCCAATGCTTCAAAATATACATGGCCATATAGAACATATAGGTAAGGCACCTAAAAAATCTTTTTATAAAATAAGTGTAGAAAATGAGATTAGAGAATTAAAAGAAGATTTAGATAGAGCTATAAAAAATGAAGAGTATGAATTGGCTGCTCAATTTAGAGATAAGATTAAGTATTTAAAAGGCTCTATTGACTAAGATTGGAGTGATATTATGAAAGAGAATATAGTCATGAAATCAAGAGTTAGGCTGGCTAGGAACTTGAAAAATTATCCTTTTCCAAATAGGTTAGATAAAGAGTGTGCTATGGAAATAATAGAAAAGGTAAAAAATGCATTTATGAACTCTAGTTTAGAACATAAAGAAGAGTTTGATTTCTATAAGATTGAAGATTTAGACCAATCTAAAAAGATGCTTATGGTTGAAGAGCACATGATAAGTCCAGACTTAGCAGAAAATGATAAAAGTGCTGTTATAGTAAAAAAAGATAAAACTGTAAGTATAATGATAAATGAAGAAGATCACATAAGAATACAAACTATGTGTGATGATTTAAATTTAGAAAATGCGTATAACATAGCAAATGAAATAGATGATTTATTAGAATCAAATTTAGAATATGCATTTAGCACAAAGTTGGGCTATCTAACATCTTGCCCAACTAATACAGGAACTGGAATGAGAGCTTCTGTAATGATGCATTTGCCTGCATTAAGTCAATTAGGTTATATGGATGAACTTTATAAGATTTCATCACAAATAGGTATAGCAATAAGAGGTATATATGGAGAGCGAACAGAAGCATTGGGAAATATATACCAAATATCTAATCAGCTTACACTTGGAAGAACTGAGTCTAATATTATAGAAAATGTAAGTGGTCTTACAAAGGATGCAATTTCAAAAGAAGTGAAAGCTAGAGAAATATTACAAAAAAAATTAGGTATAAAATTAGAGGATAAAATATTTAGGTCAATAGGAACACTTGAAAATTCAAGGGTAATGAGTAGTTCAGAGGCAATGAGCCATCTATCAAATATAAAAATGGGAATAGAGATGAACTATATAAAAAAATTAGATTTAAAAGATATAGAACAACTTATGATAGGTATACAACCAGCACATCAGTCAATAATGTATAAGAGTGATGATGTTGAGAATAGAGATATAAATAGAGCAACATACATTAGAGAAACTTTGGAAAAATTAAGAGGAGGGATAAATTATGAACTTCAATAGATTTACACAAAGAGCTAAAAAAGCAATTGATTTAGCGTTTGAGTCTGCTAAAAACTTAGGACATAATATTGTTGGAAGCGAGCATATACTTTTAGGGCTTTTAAAAGAAGAAGAAGGAATAGCTGCCAAAGTTCTAAGTAAAGTTGGATTTACAGAGGCTTATTTAGAAGGTAAAATAATTGATATGGAAGGTAAGGGCGAAGGAATTCCAGAGGATATAGTATTAAGCCCAAGAAGTAAACAAATATTGGAATTATCAGGAATGTTTGCAAATAAATTAAAAACAAATTATATAGGAACTGAGCATATATTATTAGCTATTATTCAAGAAGGTGAAGGAATAGCCAATAAAGTTTTGAACTATGCAGGTGTAAATGACAGAACTCTAGCGCAATTAACAATTGATATGATGGGTATGAGTGATAATAATCAATATAAATCAGAAAATAGTTACACGGGCAACCAAAATCAAACAGAGTCTAAGATTCTTGATAAATATGGAAGAAATCTTACACTATATGCAAAACAAAATAAAATAGACCCTGTTATAGGAAGAGAAAAAGAAATACAAAGAGTGATACAAATATTAAGTAGAAGAACTAAAAACAACCCTGTGCTAATAGGAGACCCAGGAGTAGGTAAAACAGCTATAGCTGAAGGTTTAGCAACAAACATAGCATTAGGTAATGTTCCAGAAACACTAAAAAGTAAAACTCTGTATTCTTTAGAGATGGGTTCATTATTAGCTGGTGCTAAGTACAGAGGAGAATTTGAAGAAAGAATTAAAGAAGTTGTAGATGAGGTTGTTAAAAACGGAAATATAATTTTATTTATAGATGAGATGCATACCATAATAGGAGCTGGGTCTACAGGAGAAGGTTCTATAGATGCGTCAAATATATTAAAACCCGCTTTAGCTAGAGGAGAAATACAAGTTATAGGTGCGACAACAATAGATGAGTATAGAAAGCATGTTGAAAAAGACTCTGCACTAGAAAGAAGATTTCAACCAGTTATGGTGGATGAGCCAAGTAAAGAAGATTCAATAAAAATATTAGAAGGATTGAGAGATAAATATGAAGCTCATCACAAAGTTAAAATAACTGATGATGCTATAAAAACAGCTGTAGAATTATCAACTAGATATATATCAGATAGGTATCTACCAGATAAAGCTATAGATTTGATTGATGAAGCAGCATCAAAAGTGAGGCTAAAGGAAAATACTCCTCCAGCCGAAATAAAAAAATTAGAATTAGAAATAGAAAATATAGATAAAGAAAAAGAAGAAGCAGTAAGATGCCAAGATTTCGAGAAAGCAGCAAAAATAAGAGATGAGCAAGGCATACTTAAAAAACAATTAGAAGATGTTAGAGAAAGATGGAATAAATCATCTAAACATTCTGATTTAGTTGATGGAGAAGTCATTGCTGAAGTAGTAGGTTTATGGACAGGAATACCTGTTAATAAAATTATTGAGGAAGAAGCTGATAGACTCTTAAAACTTGAAGAAATCTTACACAATAGAGTTATAGGTCAAGAACAAGCAGTAAAATCTATTTCCAAGGCAATAAGAAGGTCAAGAGCAGGTCTTAAAGACCCTAATAGACCAATTGGTTCATTTTTATTTTTAGGGCCTACAGGAGTAGGGAAAACAGAATTATCTAAAGCATTAGCAGAGGTTCAATTTGGAGATGAAAATCAAATAATAAGAATTGATATGTCTGAATATATGGAAAAACATGCTGTATCAAGAATGATAGGTTCACCTCCTGGTTATATAGGTCATGATGAAGGGGGGCAATTAACTGAAAAAGTAAGAAGAAACCCATATTCAGTTATTTTATTTGATGAGATAGAAAAAGCCCATCCAGATGTGTTTAATATTCTATTACAAATTCTAGATGATGGTAGATTAACAGATTCAAAAGGAAGAACTGTTGACTTTAAGAATACTATTGTAATAATGACATCAAATGTTGGTGCATCTACAATTGGTAGACAAAAAACTTTAGGATTTAGTATAGCTAAAGGAGACGAAGAAGAAAAGTCTCAATATGAAAAAATGAAAGAAAACATAATGGGTGAATTAAAGCAAAGATTCAGACCAGAGTTTTTAAACAGAATAGATGATATAATAGTTTTCCATTCATTAAATGCAGAGCATATATCTAAAATAGTAATTTTAATGGTAGACAAATTACAAGAAAGACTAAAAGATATGGAAATAAAACTAGAAATGAGTGATGAAGCTATAAAATTAATTTCTAAATCTGGATTTGATTTAGAATATGGAGCAAGACCACTTAAAAGAGCCTTACAAAAAGAACTAGAAGATGAGTTATCTGAAGCGATTTTAAGAGGTGATGTAAAAAAAGGAAGTAATATAATGGCAAAAGTTAAAGATGAAAAAGTAGTTTTTGAAACTAAATAATTCAATAGAGTTGCATTTTAAAATCTTATAGATATAAGTTTTATGGTTTAAAGAAAATTTTAAGGGCAATGAATCTATAGTAATTCATTGTCCTTAATTATTTTATTTAATCTTTACATATTATCTTTCACATATGCTAAAATTATAGTATATAATAATAAATTAAGGATGATTAAAATATGGCAAAAATAAAAACTAAATATGTATGTCAATCCTGTGGATATGAAACAGCTAAATGGCTTGGAAAATGTCCAGAGTGTACAAAATGGAATACATTTGTAGAAGAAGTAGATCAAAAAAGCACAAAAAAAGAGGTCTTTATAATAGATAAATCTTCATCTAAACCAGTTAGTATAACTTCAATAGAGAGCAAAGAAGAAGAAAGGTTTACAACAGATATAAAAGAATTAGATAGAGTACTTGGAGGAGGTATAGTTAAAGGTTCTCTAGTACTTGTTGGTGGAGACCCTGGTATAGGTAAATCGACACTTTTAATTCAAGTTTCTAGTAATGTAGCTAAATTAGGAAGGACTGTTTTATATATAACTGGAGAAGAATCAGAATCACAAATAAAAATGAGAGCAAAAAGATTAGGTATTAATTCAGAAAATTTATATATATTTGCTGAAAATAATTTAAGTATAATTGAATCTTATTTAGAAAGTGTAAATCCAGAATTAATAATTCTAGACTCAATTCAAACTGTCTTTAGTCCAGAAATATCTTCAGCACCAGGAACTGTTAGCCAAATTAAAGAAGGTACTTCAAAATTCATGAAGATTTCTAAAAAAATGGGAATTTCAACATTCATAGTTGGTCATGTAACCAAAGAAGGTTCACTAGCAGGGCCAAAATTATTAGAGCATATGGTTGATACTGTTTTATATTTTGAAGGTGAAAGATATAATACATATAGATTAGTAAGGGCTGTTAAAAATAGATTTGGTTCAACAAATGAACTTGGGGTATTTGAAATGAGAGACTTGGGATTAGTAGAACTTGATAACCCGTCTAAGATTTTGATATCTGAGAAACCAAAAGATGTAGCAGGTTCAGTTATAATATCTACTGTAGAAGGTACAAGACCAATGTTACTTGAATTACAAGCATTAGTTTCACCTACAAGTTTTGGTATAGCGAGAAGAACATCTACAGGAGTAGATTATAATAGAGTTGGTATGTTGTTAGCAGTCTTAGAAAAACGTGTTGGTTTGCAAATACAAAACCAAGATGTATATATAAATATAGTTGGAGGTATAAAGATAAATGAACCTTCAATTGACTTAGGAATAGCTATTTCTGTAGCATCTAGCTTTAGAAATATACCTATAGATGAAGATATAGCTGTTACAGGAGAGGTAGGGCTTACAGGAGAAGTTAGATCAGTAAGTTTTATAGAAAAAAGAATTGCTGAGTGCAAAAAACTTGGATTTAAAAAGATGGTAGTTCCTAGAAGTAATTATGATGTTGTAAAAGATACTAAAGGTATAGAAATATGGCCAGTAGATAACTTAAGACAAGCTATAAATATAGTACTTGGGAGGAATCAATAAATATGGAGAATTTTTTGGATAATAAAAATATGCTATATGCATTAAAAATGATATCTCCTGGAACCCCTCTTAGATTAGGCCTAAACAATGTATTAAGAGCTAAGACAGGTGGTTTGATTGTAATTGCAACAAATGAAGATGTAATGAAAATAGTAGATGGAGGATTTGCTATAAATGCAGAGTATTCACCATCATATCTATATGAGTTAGCTAAAATGGATGGAGCAATAGTTTTAAGTGGTGATGTAAAAAAAGTATTATTTGCTAATGCACAACTTATACCAGATTATTTTATAGAAACAACAGAGACTGGAACTAGACATAGGACGGCAGAAAGAGTAGCAAAGCAAACTGGTGCTATAGTCATAGGAATTTCACAAAGAAGAAATGTTATAACAGTTTATAGAGGAAATGAGAAGTATGTGGTCGAAGATATATCTAAGATATTTACTAAGGCAAATCAAGCAATACAAACTCTAGAAAAATATAAAACAGTATTAGACCAAGCTATAACTAATTTAAATGCTTTAGAGTTTAATGATTTGGTAACTATTTATGATGTAGCATTAGTCATGCAGAAAATGGAAATGGTAATGAGAGTTACAAGTATAATTGAAAAATATGTGATAGAATTGGGGGATGAAGGAACTTTAGTAAGTATGCAATTAGAAGAATTAATGGGTACAACTAGAATAGATCAGAAATTAATATTCAAAGATTATAACAAAGAAAATACTGAAATAAAAGAACTTATGAAAAAAGTTAAAAATTTAAATTCAGAAGAACTAATAGAATTATTTAATATGGCAAAACTATTAGGGTATAGTGGATTTTCAGAAAGTATGGATATGCCTATAAAAACAAGAGGCTATAGAATTCTTAGCAAAATACATAGACTACCAACAGCAATAATAGAAAACTTAGTAAATTATTTTGAAAACTTCCAAGAAATATTAGACGCGTCTATTGAAGAGTTAGATGAAGTTGAAGGAATAGGTGAAATAAGAGCAACATATATAAAAAATGGACTTATAAAAATGAAACAATTAGTATTATTAGATAGACACATATAATGAATTTTAAGTGAATTTTACTACTTTTTTCTTGAATATAATATACACTTTGGTCTATAATAGATAAGTATAACTAGGGGGTGAAGCATTGATAAGGAAAGTAACAAGGATATTGTTTATTTTACTTGGATTTACGATAGGTATAACGACCTATTTAACATTGATGAGAGATTTTGAAATATTAACATTTGGAAAAGAAACGTATGGTTATATAGCAGCTGTAGTAGCAGGTATAGTAATAGCTATTTTAGGATATCTTATAGAGCCATGGGTTGTAAATAGAACAAAAGAAATTGCTAAAGTTGTGGATAAAGAATTATCAAAATATCCTCAAACTGATATATTATTAGGGTCTATGGGTCTTATAGTAGGATTTGTAATTGCATATTTATTAAGTGGATTAGTAAACAGAATACCAATAGTAGGTGGAATATTATCATTACTATTATATTTATTCCTAGGATATCTTGGAATGAAAGTTGCGCTTAAAAGTAAAAATGATTTATTTAATATTGGAAAATTAGGAAGATTGGCAAATCCTATTAAAGATAAGGATAAAGACAAAGATAATAAAAAAGAAGTAAAGGCAATACCTCCAAAAGTATTAGATACAAGTGTAATAATTGATGGAAGGATAGCTGATATTTGTAAAACAGGATTTGTAGAAGGAAAACTTATTATCCCTGCTTTTGTTTTGGAAGAGCTAAGACATATTGCAGATTCTTCAGATGATTTGAAAAGAGTAAGAGGTAGAAGAGGTCTGGATATATTAAATATAATTCAGAAAGAATTAAATATAGAGGTCGAAATAAGTGAAAGGGACTTTGATGAGATAGCAGAAGTTGATAGTAAATTATTAAAGCTTGCCCAAGTATTAAATGGAAAAGTTGTTACTAATGATTATAACTTAAATAAAGTTGCTCAATTTCAAGGTGTTGAAGTATTAAATATAAATGAGTTAGCTAATGCTATAAAACCAGTTGCAATACCAGGTGAAGATATGGTTGTCCAAGTGGTTAAAGAAGGAAAAGAAGCTCAACAGGGTGTTGCATATCTAGATGATGGAACTATGATAGTTGTTGATGGAGGAAGAAAACATATGAATGAGACTATAAAAGTTTTAGTAACTTCTGTTCTTCAAACTCCTGCTGGTAGAATGATATTTGCAAAACCTAAAAATTGATATATTCAAATAAACCTAAAATTTGGGCTGTTTATTGTAAATAGATGGTCCAAATTTATTTATTTATAACGACAATGTTTAATGTATTCTTAAGTGTGAGGATTTAAATCAGAAAGCAGGGAGAATTTATGAGAAAAAAGATTATATCTTTCTTAGCAACATTTATCATATTATTAACATCGATGAGTCAGTATAGCTTTGCAGATGATATACCAACGCATGGAAAAGTAATATTTATAGATATGAATAGAACGAGTATGAACAATATGTTAAGAATAAAATCATTGAGAGAAGAGCTAGAAAATAGAGGATATATCGGTTTGATGAACATAAGAGGCGATAAAGGTAGTGATGATAGAAGGTCATATGCCAGTATGGGTGCTGGTGGGAGAGCCAATGTAGCTAATGAAGAAGATATTAATTTTGAAAGCTCAAGTAAAGATAGAAATATAGTTTTTGAATCAGTTACAGGTAAAAAAGCAAAAGGTATAAATGATTTGACTATAAATAGGTCAATAAATGAGAATCTAAACTTTGGAGAATATGGTTCTACATTAGGTTCATTAGGTCAAAGTTTATCTGAAAATAAATTGAAAACATCTGTATTAGGAAATGCAGATATAATTGAAAATGGTCAACTTGTAAAAAATAGAAACTTATGTCTAATAGCTATGGATGAGTCTGGGAGAATTCCTTATGGAAATGTAGATAATATCAATAAAAAAGATTTATCTATGCCTTATGGAATATCAACTGATTATACTAAGCTTGTTGCTGAAACCAAAGAAGCTTATAAAAATAGTGATGTGGTTTTTGTAGAACTTGGAGATACATATAGGTTGGATTTATATAAACCAAACTTGAATGAAAAAACATATAAAAATATGAAAGAGAAGATAGAAAAAAATATAGATGAATACTTAGAAAGTATATTTTCTATAGTTGGAGCAAATGATACTGTTTACATAGCCAGTGCATTTCCAAGTGATTTAGATTATAAAAATAAAAGAAGGCTTTCTCCAATAATAAAGTTAAGTGGAGAAGGAAAAGGATTATTGTCATCTTCAACTACTAGAAGAGAAGGTATTGTAACCAATTTAGATGTAGGAGTAGATATACTAGATAATTTTGATTTGAAAAATCCAAGTATGGTTGGGAGAAAGTATGAACTTATTAATAGAGAAGATAACAAAGAATATTTAATGGATGAATATCAAAAGATAGTATCTATTTCAAGTATAAGACCTGTGATATTAAATGGTTTTGTAAATGTAGTTTTTTTGTCGTGGATAGTTGCTATGATTGCAATTTTATTTAGAAAACATATATCAAAAAAACACAAAGAAACAACATACTTTATATTAAAAGAATTTTTGAAGATAGGAATAGTAATGCCTCTATCATTTATGATAACCCCAATAATGGACTTTAAAACACCAGTAGCAATTTCTTTAGGTATAATTATAATAACACTTACTATATATTTAATAAGTAAAGTTTTAATAAAAAATGACCTAAAAAATATTCTATTCTTTACAGGATTAACTATATTGATTATGGTTATAGATTCTGCACTTGGTGCATATCTAATGAAAAGTAATGTAATGAGCTATGATTGTATAATTGGAGCTAGATATTATGGTGTGGGAAATGAATATCAAGGTGTGGCAATAGGTAGTGTAATTTTTACATTTGCAATTTTATTGACATATAAAAAGATACCAAAATGGTCTGTAATAGTATTTTCTTTAGTCATCTTAATTACTAGTGCATCTCCAATTATGGGTGCAAATGTAGGAAGTGCTATTTCTGAATGTGTAGCATTTTTACTATTTATATTATTAATATATGATGTAAAGATAGATTTTAAAAAAGTCATATTATTGGGCATAGCAGTACTACTTGTTTTAGGAGTTTTTGTAACAATAGATATAGTTTCAGGAAGCAATTCACATTTAGGTATGTTTGTAAAAGACATTTACCTTAATGGGCCAGGAGAAATAATACAGACATTTAGTAGAAAAATAGAAATGAATTTAAAATTAGCTCAAACCAGTGCATGGGTAAATATATTATTAACTGGAATAGGAGTAATTTTAGTATTTATGCTTATTCAAATTAGATATTTCAAACAATTAATTAACGAATATCCAATTGTATTTAAAGGGTTTATAGCATCAGTAGTAGGGTGTTTTGTTACTCTTTTAGTAAATGATTCTGGTATAGTTTCATCAGCTACAGCTTTTATATATGTAATTGTACCTATGATTATATTAAGTATAAATATGACAGTATTAAAAGAATAAATTATAGATATCGCTATATAAAGATTAAAATATTAATTTAAATTGATTTTTATATAATATAACTAAAAAGAGTGTCTCAAAATAATTTTTTAAGATTATATATGAGACACTCTTTTTTATGTAAATACAATATATTATATACTTGCTAATAAAAAATAAATAAAAAATATCCCTTGCTATTGACACAGTGTCATGTTGTAACCTCTATTTAGAGAGGTGAATGATGATGAAAATATTAAACTATACAAATCAAAGTATAATTACTAATCCTGCAAGATTTGAAAAGAAGTATAAGAATCTTCCTAACACTCCTACGGAACTATTAGAAATTGTTCAGAATTTAATTATTCATGGAGAACATGGAAATCTATATGGCGTATCGTTTAGTAAGCAACAATCAGAAGAAGAATTACTACGTACAGTTACTCAAATATTAGAGAAGATTATGAGGATAAATTCTCAAGCATTAACTATATCTAGAGAGCCAAAGCAACGACTAGTGGGTATGTGTAGAGATTATTCCTTGCTACTTGTTTCTTTTCTTAGGTATCAAGGTCACGAAGCCAGAATGAGAGCTGGGTTTGCCAACTATTTTCAAAGTGAGATTCCTTACGAGGATCATTGGGTTGTTGAATACTATGATAAAATCCAAAACAGATGGATAAAAATTGATGCTCAAATTGATGAGATTCAAAAGAAACATTTTCAACTTGATTTTGATACTCATGATATTAGTAAAGAAAATGGATTTTTAACAGGAGCAGAAGCCTGGATAAGTTGCCGGCAAGGTACTGCTCATCAAGATGATTTTGGATACAACAAAAACTGGAAAGGGTGGCACGCAGTAAAAGGAAATCTTCTACATGATTTTAATAATGTCATTGGATTAGAGTTACTTCCTTGGGATTTATGGACAGAATTGAGTACAAAAAAATACAGTCAACTGACTAGACAAGAAAAAAATTTATTGGATGAAATCGCTGATATACTATCTAATAAAGATATACAGGTAAATGACCTAAATAATTTGATTTCTAAATTACCAGAAGAATATATGATATCTATTTTTTCTCAACTTAAATTATTAGGTGTTTTAGAATCAAAACAATTTAGCAATCCTAACGAATTGGAGAAAAAATTTGAACTTGTTAAGACTTCAAAAATACCTATCAAATATATACCATCTTCTAACACTGAAACAATTTATTTAAAAGGAGGGAGACAAAATAATTTAAAGGATATAGAAGTGAGTATTCCCAAAAATAAATTTACAGTAATTACAGGAGTAAGTGGAAGTGGCAAATCATCCTTAGCTTTTGATACAATTTATGAAGAAGGAAAAAGACGTTATTTTGAGAATCTGAGCAATGCTGCAAAGTTACAAGAGCAAATTCAAAGGCCTGAGTTTGACTTGCTTCAAGGGTTAACACCTACAATTGCTATTGAACAGAAAAAAGGAAGTCAAAATCCACGTTCTACAGTAGGAACTCTTACTGGGATTTGGGATTATTTGCGAATGTTATTTGTTTCAATTGGGAAAAGTCATTGCCCATATTGTAAAGTTCCCTTAAAGAAAAAGAACAAAATAAAAAATTATTGCCCACATTGTGAGACTCTTTTTTCAAAAATAAATACTTCGACATTTAATGCGAACTCTCATACAGGAGCATGTCATACTTGTAATGGTCTAGGTATTATTTATGAAGTTAACCCTCAATTAATCGTAAAGAATCCGAATATTTCCATATTAGATGGAGCTACTTATTACTGGGGAAAATTAAGAGGTAAAAAGTTAACTGGAAATTGGATGGTAGGCGAATTATTTGCAATTGCAGAATATCAAAATATTGATTTATCTACACCTTGGAACTTACTTCCCAAGGAATTTATTGATGCTATTTTATATGGTACTGGGAATAAAATATATGAATTTAGCTATGAATCAAAAGGTAGATTAGCAAAAATCAAAAGACCTGCGTCTGGAGCTGTTAATCATATTCAACGACTTTTTAGAGAAGCCAATACAAATAACAATTCCTCACAACAATACATGGATGAGGTACCATGTCATACATGTAATGGCGAACTACTTAGCACGGAAGCAAGATTTACTACAATTCAAGGTTACAGATTTCCTGAACTAACTAAACTGACAATAGAACAACTCTGGGATTGGTTATCTGAATTACCAAACTACCTTAAACAGAATGAAATAAAGGTGGCACAGGATATACTAACAGAGCTAGAAATTCGAGTTAGTTATTTACTAAAAGTTGGACTACACTATTTGACTACTGACAGAACAGCACCAACATTATCAGGAGGAGAACTACAGCGTGTCCGTTTATCTAGTCAATTAGGTAATGAATTAATTGGATTAACCTATATTTTAGATGAACCTTCTATTGGATTACACCCTAGAGATCACCACTTAATGATTCAGATGATGAAGGAACTAAGAGATAAGGGTAACACTGTCATTGTCGTAGAACATGACAAGGATACTATGTTAGAGGCAGATTATATTATTGATGTAGGTCCTGGAGCGGGAACAAATGGAGGAAAAATAATTGCGAAAGGAACTGTTCAACAGATTATAGAAAATCCAAACTCTATTACAGGTAAGCATCTTCAACGAACAGAGAAAAAAGGTACACTAACTAAACCAGCACCTAAAAAATGGTTAAGCTTAAAAGGTTGTAATGCCCATAATTTAAAAAATATTGATGTAGAAATTCCACTAAACTGTATGTGTTGTATTACAGGTGTGAGTGGCTCTGGAAAAAGTTCACTTATTTTTCATAGCTTAATACCAGCCTTAGAAGAAAAAATAAATGAGAAGGTTAGTCGTAACAAAAAATATAGTGAACTAACTGGAACAGAACAGATTGATGGTTTCATAACTATGGACCAAACATCTGTAGGAAAATCAAACAGGTCCACTCCAGCCACTTATATTAATATTTTTGATGATATTCGTTATATATTTGCTCAAACGCCAGAGGCCAAGATGCGATTATTTGATGATAGTTATTTCAGCTTTAACAGCAAAAACGGTCAATGTCCTAATTGCCAGGGATTAGGAAAAACAAAAATCACTTTACAATATATGGCTGATAGTTGGGTAACTTGTTCTGAATGTGGTGGGAAACGATATAAAAAAGAAATTTTATCAATTTTATACAAAGAAAAATCTATTGCGGATATTCTTTCCATGGAAGTACGAGAGGCAAAAGAGTTTTTTAAAGAAAGTTCCGAATTAGTTAGAAAATTATCTATATTAGAGGAGGTTGGACTAGGTTATTTAAAATTAGGACAAAGTACTTTGGGTTTGAGTGGTGGAGAATCTCAAAGAATGAAGCTAGCTAAAGAACTGGGAGCAAAAACGAAAAAGCGAATACTATATATCCTAGATGAACCTACTACAGGTCTTCATTTTCAAGATATTGAAAATTTACTAATTACATTTAAAAAATTAGTAGAGGAACAACATTCTTTACTGGTTATTGAACATAATACTGAAATCATGAATGCGTCTGATTGGATAATTGATATAGGCCCTAATAGTGGTGCTCAAGGGGGAGAAATCATTGCTTTTGGAACACCTAATGATATAAAAAATAACCATGATAGTATAACTGGAAGATTCTTATAGGAGGAGAAATATATGAGAAAAGAAAAAAGTTGGCAAATGAAATTAACTGCTTACATGCTTAGTCAAACAATCTCCATGCTAGGCTCCTCTATTGTATCTTTGGCAATGATATGGCATGTCACCCTTCAAACAAACTCAGGAATTAGTATTGCAGGAATCACAATAACTACATTTCTCCCACAAGCACTCGTTATGCTAGTGGGAGGAGTAATCGCAGACCGTTTTTCCATGAAAAAGATTATCATTTTGTCTGATATTTTTATTGCAGGAGCTACACTCTGTTTAGCAATTTTATACTTTTTAGGTTATCAGTCTATTTTATGGATTTACCTTTTTAATACTTTAAGGTCTTTAGGCACTGGGATTCAATTACCTGCTTCAAAAAGTATCCTTCCTTTATTTATTCCAGAAGAGGAATTATTGCGAGCAAATAGTTATTCAACAACTATTTGGAGTATAATACAACTTATCTCTCCGGGCTTAGGGGGCTTAGCATTAACTATGTTACCATTAGGAGAAGTTTTCCTTATTGATGTTGTGACTGCACTTATTGGTGTTGGCTTATTGTCAACTATTTCAATACAGGAAATAGGGCAAAAGGTAGCAGAAAATAGTATAAGAGAAATGAAAAAAGGATTTCAATATCTGTCTAACTCAAAAACATTGAAAAGTATGTTAATACTATATACAGTTTTTCAATTTCTAGTTGTCCCTGCTTCTCAACTAACTCCTCTCCTAGCTTCGAATAATTTGGGAGAAAAAGTGTGGATATTAAGTGGAATCGAAATTGCTTTTTCAGTAGGAGCACTGGTATCAAGTCTAGTAATGGGTTATAAAAAGATTAAAATTTCCAATTTTAAGCTAATTGGTTCTTCTGCTCTTCTATTTGGTTTGATGATGATTTTAGTAGTAATTAGTAAACAGGTTAATCTATTTATGATGAGTATGTTTATTATGGGTATAGGAAGTCCTCTCTATTATACACCACTCATTACAATTATCCAGAAAGAAACACAATTAGAATATATGGGACGTATTTTCTCCTATGTAGACTTATTGGGAACTTTGGCTACACCATGTGGTATGTTTATATTTGGTCCACTAAGTTCTATAAATTTGAGAAGTGCCTTTATTATACCTGGATTATTTCTGGTATTTTTAGGTGGAAGCATACTAATAAAAAAAAGAAACGATTCTATCCAACAAATTAGATAGAATCGATTAAAATTAGAGGAATTTGAATTTCGGTTAAGTATTCTTGTGGGTTATCTGTATGTCTATAATCAACGATGGTAATTTGGCGTGAATAATCACCAATTGAATATTCATTATGTTCAATTAACCATTGCACAAATGACGAATAAGCAAGCTCAAGATTAGAGTAAGGGCCATAAACCATCATTGAAGCCATAACTTCAACAGATTCCAACATTCTAAAACAAATATTACCAGAAGAAGCTCCAAGTTTTTTTACAATGAAAGTAACTTCAATGTCAACTCTATCATCTGCGTCTTCAATATCATGATAAATAGCTATATTGTTGTATCTAGTCTGGTCAATAGTAATATTATTTTGTACGACAAATTCAGTTAGCTCTTTCCAAAGGAGTCCTTCTTCGAAAGGGCTATTCATTTTTCTTCTCAATGAGATGATAGGAATTTCTTCTATTCTTTTTAAAGATATATTGTAATGTTTTTCAATTTCATTTTTTTGAATATGCTCAATTGCCTCTTTTAGTTTGTCAGCACGAAGTTTTTCTTCTTCTATGTATTCATAGGTTGCATTTAATTTTTTTAACATTTTATCTAAAAGATACTGCTGATTCCAATGGTCAACTATATCTTTTATTTCTACGATACTAAAATTTAAGTCTCTTAGCATTATAATTTTTTGAAGCAAAGGGACTTGATTAGTTGAATATAATCGGTGACCTGTATAGGAGTCAATGTATTCGGGTTTTAAAATACCTTTCTTATCATAATACCTCAACATTCGTACTGAGACTTTTGTTAATTTAGAAAAATCACCTATTTTCATTTATTTCACCTCCATAAATTTAGTATATAAGATTAATTTTGATACTTCAATATTTAATATAAACAAAAAATAAAAAATAATTTTATTAATGTTTATAAAAACATGAGTTATTATATAGGCTTATTTAAAAAATGAGTTCTTCAAATGAAGTCAATATAACTCACAAACTAGGACATATTCATGTACATTATTACTATTAATAAAATATTCTTATATAAAAGTGGTTCTTGTATATCAGGAGCCACTTTTTTATAGGAGAATCTATATTTTATTTTAAAGCAGAATATTTTATATTATACAAAAAAACAGTTGACTTTTTATATAGACCACTTCTATAATGTTATTGAAATTAAGTAAAATCATTGAACAAATGTAAAAATAACTAAAAAAGCTTGATTTTGGAGGAAGGGAAATGAAAAAAATTGGAGATTTAAGATTAATGATGAAATGTTGTTCTCTTTATTATGAAGATAATTTGAATCAACAAGAAATAGCAAATCAATTGGGAATATCAAGACCAACAATATCAAGAATATTAAAAGAAGCTTTTGAGCAAGGAATAGTAAAAATACAAATAGTTGATGTTTTAAAAAATGACTATCAAAAAATAGAAAGAAGTTTAGAAAGAAAATATAAATTGAAAGAAGTAATAGTAGTAGATGATAAACAGGATTCATTAACACAAAAACAAGAACTGGCAAGGGCTGTGTCTGAATATCTTACGAGAGTAGTAAAAGAAAATGATATAATTGGAGTTTCTATAGGAACAACGCTAAAAGAAATTCCTAGATATGTAGAAAAAAACAACTGCAAAAATGTTACATTCATACCTTTGCTAGGAGGAATTGGAGATAATGAAATAGATATACATGCAAATCAAATAGCTGTAAGTTTAGCAAGAGCTTTTGGAGGAGATTTCAAGTTGTTACATGCTCCTGCTGTGATGTCTGACTTATCTACAAAAGAAAGACTTTGTAAAGATGAGAAAATTAAAGAAGTACTAGATTTAATAGACAAAACAACTATTGCAATTGTGGGTATAGGAAATCCCATGAGTTTAAACTCAACAATAATGGCTTCAGGATATATGCATGAAGAAGATATAGACGATTTAAGAAAGTATAACTCAATAGGTGCAATTTGTTTGCAAGCTTTTGATAAGGAAGGAAAAACTTCAATACTTGAATTTAATCAAAGAGTATTAGGAGTAAAACTAAATGATTTGAAAAAGATAAAAAGAACAATAGGTGTTGCTTCAGGAGATGAAAAAATAGAAGCAATAAAAGCATCATTAAAAGCCAAATTTATAAATAGCTTAGCAATTAATCACAGTTTAGCACTCAAATTATTAGAAGATTGTGACTAATAAAAAGATAGATAAAAACTAATAGGAGGGAATTTATATGACAGTATCAAAAGAAACATTGCTTGAAATGTACAAGAGAATGAATCAAGCTAGAAAGTTTGAAGAGAAAGTTAGTTGGTTTTTTGCAAGAGGTATGGTACATGGAACAACTCATTTATCAGTAGGTCAAGAAGCTTCAAGTGTTGCTGCTGTAATGGCGCTAGAAAAAGGCGATTTAGTTTCATTAACTCATAGAGGACATAGCCAATTTATAGGAATGGGAATAGATTTAAATAAAATGATGGCTGAGCTTATGGGAAAAGAGACTGGATTTTGTAAAGGAAAAGGAGGCTCAATGCATATAGCAGATATTGAGTCAGGTAACTTAGGAGCAAATGGAGTCGTAGGTGGGGGTCTTACTATAGCTCCTGGAGCTGCACTTACACAACAATATAAAAAGACAGGAAAAATAGTTTTATGTAGTTTTGGTGATGGTGCATCAAATGAAGGTACTTTTCATGAAGGAATAAACTTGTCATCAATATGGAAATTACCAATAATATTTTATTGTGAAAACAACCTATATGGTATGTCAACAAGTGTAAAACGCCATATGAATATAGATAGTGTTGCTACAAGAGCAGCATCTTATGGTATAGAAGGAATATCAATAGATGGATATAACCCAATAGAAGTATATGAAACAGTACAAAAAGCAGCTGAAAAATGTAGAAGAGGAGAAGGACCTGTATTAATTGAAAGTAGGACTTATAGATGGTTAGGTCATTCAAAATCAGATGCAAATGTGTATAGAACAAAAGAAGAGATAGAATCATGGAAGGCAAAAGACCCTATAAAATTTTTAAAAAATTATCTTATAGAAAATAATATGGCAAATGAAAATGAATTAGATACAATTGAAGATTTTGCGAAACAATCAATAGAAGAGGCAGTAGAATTTGCTCAAAATAGCCCAAATCCAAAAATAGAATCTTTATTAGAAGATGTATATGCAGACTAAAAATAGTAAAGGAGGAAAATAAAAATGAGTACAAGAGAATTAACATATGCACAAGCAATAAAAGAAGCAATGTCAGAAGAAATGAGAAGAGATGAAAACGTAGTATTTATGGGAGAAGATATTGGAATATATGGAGGAGCATTTGGTGTATCAGTGGGAATGATAGATGAATTTGGTCCAGAAAGAGTAAGAGACACTCCTATATCAGAGGCAGCTATAGCAGGAGCAGCTGCAGGAGCAGCTGCAACTGGGTTAAGACCTATCATGGAAGTAATGTTTATGGATTTTGTTACAATATCTATGGATGCAATTGTAAATCAAGCAGCAAAAATGAGATATATGTTTGGTGGCAAAGCTCAGGTTCCAATGGTTGTTAGATGTCCTGGTGGTTCTGGAACGGGTTCAGCAGAACAACATTCACAAAGTTTAGAAGCTTGGTTTTGTCATGTGCCAGGAGTAAAAGTAGTTGCACCTTCAACACCAGCAGATGCTAAGGGATTATTAAAAGCAGCTATAAGAGACAATAATCCAGTAATATTTGTTGAAAACAAATTGTTATATAGAAAAAAAGGAATTGTCCCAGAGGGAGATTATGTAATTGATATTGGAAAGGCAGATATTAAAAAAGAAGGTTCTGATGTTACAGTAATCACTTATGGAAGGATGTTACAAAGTGTTGAAGAGGCTGTAGAAAACTTATCAAAAGAAAATATAGATGTAGAAATTATAGATTTAAGAACTTTATATCCATTAGATAAAGAGACCATAGTAAAGAGTGTATGTAAAACTGGTAGAGCTTTAATTTGCCATGAAGCAGCTAAGACTGGTGGTCTAGGTGGAGAGATATCAGCGTTAATAACAGAGAGTGAATCATTTGATTACTTAGATGCACCAGTAAAAAGAATCTGTGGAAAAGATGTGCCAATACCATATAATCCAGAGCTAGAAAAAGCAGTAGTCCCAAGAATTGATGAAATAGAAGATGCAATAAAATCTTTAGTTGTTAGATAAGGAGGGATAGAAATGGTGGCAAATAAAGTAAAAGCCACACCAGCAGCCAGAAATCAAGCAAGAAAAGACAATATAGAGCTAGATAGGCTGATTGGAAGTGGAGAAAATGGAAGAATACATCTAGTAGATGTGTTAAATTATCTAGAAAATAATAAAGTAAAAGCAACTCCTTTAGCAAAAAGAATAGCAGAGGATTTAAATATAGATTTAGAAAATGTTGTAGGTACTGGCCACAATAGAAAAATAAAAAAATCAGATATAGAAAAGATACATACACAAGAGGCTATCATATCAACTGATGTATCTAAATCTAATGATACAAACGAAACAAAATCAAAGCATGAAAATTTAAGTACATTTAATACTGTAGAAGGAGAGTTCGAAAAGCCAAATCCAATGAGAGCAACTGTAGCAAAGCGAATGTCAGAAAGTTACTTCAGTGCTCCTGTATTTACATTCAATATAGAAGTAGATGCTACAGAACTTAAAGCACTTAGATCAAAATTAATAGATACAATAAAAGAATCAACTGGAGTAAAATTAACAATGACAGATTTAATAGTAATGGCTGTATCTAGAGTACTTCCAAATCATCAAGCATTAAATTCAGCATGGACAGATAGTGGAATATTTAGATATAAAGATATAAATATAGCTATTGCTGTTGGACTAGATGAAGGTTTATATGTTCCAGTAGTAAAAAATGTAAATGAAAAATCGTTAAAAGAAATAGCCAAAGAAAGTAAAGAACTTGCTGAAAAAGTAAAAACAGGAAAACTTTTACCATCAGACCAAGAAGGGAATACATTTACTATAAGCAATGTTGGAATGTATGGTATAACGACATTTACACCTATAATAAATATGCCTTCAAGTGCAATACTTGGTGTAGGAGCAACTCAAGATAAGTTTGTGCCAGTAAATGGAGAAGCTAAAATAAAACCTATAATGAATTTATCATTAACATCAGACCACAGAATAATAGATGGCACAGTAGCAGCGAAATTCTTAAAAGATTTAAAAGAATTATTAGAAAATCCATTATCAATGCTTGTTTAGGTTTTGATATTTTATTATTTATGTAATAGATAGAAGAGACTACATAAAAGTAAGTATGTAATTTTAATAGATTCAAAATTATTATGTGTAATGTTATTTGTAAAAAATATCTGTATAAATATGAGAGGATTAACTAAAATATATAAAAAATAAATAGGAGGATAGCCTATGTCAGTAGAAGTCATAATGCCAAAAGCTGGAGTAGCTATGGAAGAAGGTACTATAGTATCTTGGCTAAAACAAGAAGGCGAAGAAGTAAAAATTGGAGAACCTATACTAGAGATAACAACAGATAAAGTTAACATGGAAATAGAATCAGAAGGAGAAGGTATACTTGCTGCAATTATACATAAAGAAGAAGGCGAAGTATTACCAGTATTTACAGTAATAGGTGTAATAGCAGAAAAGGGAGAAAAGCAAGAAGAAGTAAAGGCTAAATACTTATCTGGAAACGTATCAAAAGAAGATTTAACTGTTGAAACAGAAAAAATAGAAATAAAAGAGGAAAAGAAAATTAAAAAAGAGAGTAATCATGATTACGATGTGGTAGTAATAGGTGGAGGACCTGGAGGGTATTTATCAGCATTAAAAGCAGCTATGTTAGGTGGAAAAGTTGCATTAGTAGAAGAGGATACATTAGGAGGAACTTGCCTAAATAGAGGTTGTATTCCTACAAAAACTTATGTTAAAACAGTAGAAATATTAGAAGAAATTGAACAATTATCAAAGAGAGGTGTAAAAGTATCTGTTGATAAGGAACAAGATATAAAAAAGGCTATAAAGTATAAAAACAGAGTAGTTAAAAAACTTACAGCTGGTGTTGGTGGATTGTTAAAGAGCAGGGGAGTAGATGTATTTAATCTTAAAGCTACTGTCAAAGAAGCACATAAAGTAATATTATCAGATGGAAAAGTTTTAGACACAGAGAATACAATAATTGCCACTGGTTCTAAGGTGAGAATCCTGCCAATAAAAGGGATAGAATCAAAATTAATAATAACTAGTACAGAAGCTTTAGATTTGGATATAGTACCAGAAGAGCTAGTAATAATTGGTGGTGGAGTAATAGGCTGTGAATTTGCAGAGATATTCAACTCAAGAGGTTCTAAAGTAACTGTAATAGAAATGGAAGATAGAATAATTCCAAGAATGGACAAAGAATTGTGCCAGTCTTTAAGGGATTCACTTAAGAAAAAGGGAATAAATATATTAACTGAAAAGAAAGTTTCTGAATTTAAAGAAGAAGGAAATAAAATAATAGTATGTATTGAAGGAGAAGAACCAATAAAGGCAGATTTAGGTCTATATGCTATAGGAAGACAAGCTAATCTATCTGGTATAGAAGACTTAGATATTAAAATAGATAGAGGTTCAATAGTTGTAAATAGCAAAATGGAAACAAGTATACCAAGTATATATGCAGTAGGTGATGTTACTGGAGGTATAATGCTAGCTCATGCAGCTTTTAAAATGGGAGAGGTAGCAGCTTCAAATGCTTTAGGTATGGATGAAGAAGTAGATTTAAGTGCATTACCTAGTTGTGTTTATACAGTTCCAGAGGTTGCATCAGTTGGACTTACAGAAGAAGATGCTAAGCAAAAATATAATATAAAAATCGGTAAATTTAACTTTGCTGGAAATGGAAGAGCTTTAGCTTCTGGGCAAGAACAAGGATATGTAAAAGTAATATCAGATGCTAAATATGGAGAAATTTTAGGTGTGCATATGTTTGGATGTGGTGTAGCAGAACTTATAAATCATGCAGCATCATTTAAGGCATTAGAAATACCTGCTGATGAAGCTAGTGATTTGATTTTTGGTCATCCATGTACTTCAGAAGCTCTGATGGAAGCTTTAGCAGATGTAAATGGTGAATGCTTACATCTACCAAAAAAATAAGCTATTAACCTAAGTTTGTATAATATAAAATCTTGAAACACTCAATTAGCCATACCCTTTTTGTATAAATGTATGTATTTATACAAAAAGGGGTATTTTTTTGGAAAAATATAACATAAAATTATTTGTAGTTTTTGTTGTACAAAAAAGATAGTAATATAGAATAATGGTGTAACTTTAGATTTATTACATAAAGATTTAAGAGAAAAGATTTTTTTGTTTTTTAAGAGAGTATTATTTGTAAAAAATAAAAAAAATTTTCTTAATATTTAAACAAAAGAATAGCTTGATTTAAACGTTATAAGTTTATGAAGTAAAAATTAGCACAAAAAAAACACTATGTGGCATGTAAGTTGCTTATATAAATAGTAAGGAGGGGCAATTACAAATGAGGCAAAGAATAAAAAACTTAATTGAAAATGAAGATAAGAAAAATCCTTTAACAGATGAAGCAATTTCAAGTATGTTAAATATTCGAAGAGAAGATGTTACCTTTTTAAGAAATGAATTAAAAATAGAAGATTCTAGACAAAGAAGAAAAGTTGTTTTGATTAAAGCTATAAAAGATATTGTAAAAGAAGAAAAAAATATAAATAAAAATGATATAACAAGAAGATTAAATAGTACTGGATTTACTGTATCAAGATTTACAGTTATACAGTATTTAAAAGAAATTCAAGGTTCTGGTGATTTAAAACATGATAAAGAAAATGATGATAAAAAAGAGGAACTAAATGCTAAAGAAGAAAAAATAGATGTGGCCTTTGATAAATTAATAGGAAGTACTGGAAGTTTAAGTACAATCATCAAATTAGCTAAGGCTGCTATACTTTATCCTCCTCATGGATTGCATACTATCATTATGGGGCCAACTGGCGTTGGAAAAAGTGAGTTAGCAGAGTGCATGTATAACTTTGCAGTAGAATCATCTAGATTTCCTAAAAATGCACCATTTGTAGTCTTTAATGCAGCAGACTACTCAGAAAATCCACAACTTTTGTTATCTCAATTATTTGGTCATGTTAAGGGTGCTTTTACAGGAGCTGATGAAACTAAAGAAGGGTTAGTATCAAAAGCAGATGGGGGTATATTGTTTATAGATGAAATACATAGATTGCCTTATGAAGGTCAAGAAATACTATTTCAATTGATTGATAAGGGAATGGTTAGAAAATTAGGAGAAACAAAGCTTACAAATAAAATAAATGTAATGATTATTTCTGCAACTTCTGAACCAATAGATTCTCATTTACTTAATACTTTTAAAAGACGTATACCTGTGACAATTGAAATACCAGAATTAGTTGCAAGACCATTAAATGAAAGGTTTGACATTATAAATAATTTTTTCTTAATAGAAGCTCAAAGAATGGGGGCAAACATACACATAAAATCAGATGTCTTAAAAGCCCTTATGCTTTATGATTGTATAGGAAATGTAGGTCAGCTTAGAAGTGATATTCAAGTAGCTTGTGCTAGAGGACTATTAAATCAACTTACAAATAAACAAAAAGAAGTAACTATAAATATATCAGATGTACCTGGGTATGTGAAACAAGGTCTTATAAGGATAAGAAACTGTAGAGGAAAGATAGAAAATTATGTAGATGGAGATTTAATTATAGATTCAGACCCTCAAGTTGAGATAGAAAAGAAAAATGAAGATATATATACTTTCCCAGATGAAATATACAAACTTACTGAAAGAAGACACATTGATTTATTAGAACAAGGCTTAGACTTTGATGTTATCAATAGGATTGTTGGAGGCGAATTAGAAAGCTGTATTCAGAAGTATATAAAACAAGTTAAAAAAGTTTCTATTACTGAGAATTTACCTGATATAAGTCCTATTGTTGGAAAATACATTGTAGAGTTAACTTGCGAAGTAATCAAAATAGCATCACAGTATCTTAATTCATTAGAACCAAATCTACACTTATGTCTAGCAGTTCATTTAAAAGCAGCTTTTGAAAGATTAAAAGAAGGAAAATTAATATCAAATGCTCATTTGAAAGAGATAATAGGAAATTATCCATTAGAGTATTCTGTAGCAGAAAAGGTAGCACAACATCTAAAGGAAAGATATAATATAAATTTGCCAAAAGAAGAAATAGGTATAATAGCAATATATTTTAAAATGAGTAGTAGAAGAGAAATTTCTGAACAAAAAAAGATAGGTGTACTTCTCATGGCACATGGAAGAGTTGCATCATCTGTGTGTGAGGTTACCAATAAGTTGTTAGGTATTAATCATGCAAGGTATTTGGATATGCCATTTGAGAAAAAGCCAGAAGAGATGATTGAAGAAGCTACTAATGTAATAAAAGATATTGATGAAGGAAGAGGAGTAATTATATTAGTTGATATGGGTTCACTTTCATACTTTGGAGATATTATCTCTGGAAAAACAGGGATTGATATAAGAACAATATCTAGATTTGATACATTACTCTGTATAGAAGTCATACGAAGAGCAGTTCTACCAGATTTGACAATAGATGAGATAGTTGATGAAGTTAAAAATATAGAGCCATTAGTGAAAGATAAAGTTAGTAAAGAGCACAATTCAAAGATATACAATAGAAAGCCTATAATTGTAACATTATGTATTACTGGATTAGGAGGAGCCTGTAAGATAAAGCAAAGTTTAGAAGACAGTATTAAAGGGATAAATGAAAAGGTTGATATAGAGACTATTGGTATGATTGAGTATCCAAGTCTTGATTTAGAGATAAAACAAATAAGCAATGAAAAAAATGTAATCGCAATAGTTGGAACAATTGACCCTCAGATACCAAACATCCCATTTTTTAGCCTAGTAGACATTGATGATAAAACAAAATTGAATCAAATAAATAACTTAATTGATACAAATCAAATTGCCACAACAAATAAAAAATATGAATTGTCTGATTTAATTCAAAAAGAAGATATATTTGTAGATTTAGAAATTAAATCAAAAGAAGAAGTTCTTAAATATATGAGCAAAAAACTAAAAGAAAAAGGCTATGTAACAAAAAATTTCTATAAAAAAGTAGTGGAAAGAGATAATTTATTTCCAACTGAGTTGTCAGACGGAATAGCAATACCTCATACAGATGGAATTGATGTAATCAGACCAGCAATAAGCATAGCTATCTTAAAAAATCCTATTGTATGGAGTAAAAACAAAGTAAAAATAATACTTCTACTAGCTGTAGACCAGAAATGTTTTAATCCATTGAATACTCTACTTACATTTATAGAAACAGATGAATTTAAAAAAATTAAAAACATTAAAGATAGAGATTTTATTAGGGAGATGATATTAGATGGAGTCAATGCAAATAATCAGTAGTAATTTAATTTTTAAAGATATTGAAGTATCAAGTAATGAAGACGCTTTGAAGTTTTTGGGACAACGTTTGTTTGATAAGCAATATGTAAAAGAAAGTTATATAGAAGCAGTCATAGAAAGAGAGAAAAAATATGCTACAGGACTGCCAACAGGAATCTATGGAATAGCAATTCCACATACAGATATAGTGCATGTAAATGAGCCAGGGATAGCTATTGGTATATTAAATGAACCTGTAAAATTCATAATGATGGGTACAGATGACACTGAAATTGATGTAAAGGTCATATTTATGTTGGCAGTTAAAGAACCACAAGAGCAATTACAACTATTAGAAAGACTAATGACCATATTCCAAGATGAAAATATGTTAAATAATATTATTGATTTAAGTGAAGAAAGTGTAAGTGATTTATTAAATTCTAAACTGAATAATTAAATATACATAAATGGTATTAAAAATATAAAAAAGTTATCAAAGATTTCTAATTACAGATATCTTTAAAAATAAAATAATTTTAATGGGGGTGAATAATGTGACTAAAAAAATATTAGTTGCATGTGGAACAGGAGTATGTACTTCAACAATTGCTATAAATAAATTAAAGAAGGCATTAGAAGAAGCTAAGAAATTAGATATGGTTAGTATTACTCAATGTAAAGTAGTAGAAGTCGCTTCAAAAGCACCAGATTATGATTTAATAATCTGTACTACACAAATATCTAGTAGTATAAAAACACCTGTAATAAATGGGCTACCTTTTTTAACTGGAGTAGGAATGGATAAATTAATCAAAGAAGTGCTTGAAAAATTAGAGTTATAATTTGAATTTTTAAATGAAATAGTCTCTAAAATTTTGCGATTTTAGAGACTGAAAATTAAATAAAGGAGGAAATTTAGATGGCGATATTAAATTTCATTGTTGGTTTAGGTGCACAAGTAATGATGCCAATAATAATATGTATTTTTGGCTTGATATTAGGCACAAAGCTTGGAAAATCTTTAAGAGCTGGTTTGACAGTAGGGGTTGGATTTATAGGTCTTAATACTATTATAGCTTTGTTAACAGATAACTTAGGTCCAGCTACACAACAAATGGTCAAAAACTTAGGATTAAGTTTATCAATAATAGATGTTGGATGGCCAGCAGCATCAGCTATAGCTTTTGCATCAACAGTAGGAGCTTTAATTATTCCAATAGGTCTTGTAGTAAACATAGTTATGTTAATTACTAATACAACTCAAACTGTTGATGTAGATATATGGGATTACTGGCACTTTGCATTTACAGGAGCTTTAGTGGCAGGAGCTACACAAAGTGTTATATGGGGAATATTTGCAGCAGTAGCAAATATGGTAATTGTTTTAGTAATGGCAGATTTAACAGCTCCAGGTATAGAAGAATACTTAGGAATGCCAGGTATATCTCTTCCTCATGGATTTACACAAGCATTTGTTCCAATTGCTATAGTTGTAAATAAAGTACTAGATTTGATTCCAGGGATAAATAAAATTGAAATAAATGCTGACACATTACAGAAAAAATTTGGTCTATTTGGAGAACCTTTAATAATGGGGTCTTTAATAGGGATAATAATTGGTATTGCAGCGAAGTATGACATAAAAGGTATATTGCAGTTAGGGATAACTATGGGAGCTGTTTTAATACTAATTCCAAAGATGGCAGCTTTGTTAATGGAAGGTTTGTTGCCAGTATCAGAGGCAGCACAAGAATTTATTGAAAAGAGATTTAAAAATAGAGGCAAGATATATATCGGTTTAGATTCAGCAGTAGGAATAGGACATCCTGTTACATTGTCAGTTGCGTTAGTACTAGTGCCTCTAACTATAGTTATAGCAGCTATTTTACCAGGTAATAAGGTTTTACCATTTGCAGATTTAGCTGTAATACCATTTGCACTTGTTTTAATTGTTCCAATTACAAAAGGAAATGTATTTAGGACTCTAATAATAGGAATAGTTATTATTACTTCTGGATTATTAATTGCAACTGATTTGGCACCACTATTTACTCAAATGGCTTTAAATGCAAGTTTTAAGATGCCTGAAGGAGCAACCATGATTTCAAGTATTTGTGATGGTGCAAATCCATTAAGTTGGGTATTTGTAAAAATTATGAATTACAAAGTAATTGGAGGAATAATTTTGGCAGTCATAGCTTTAGGAATGGCCATCTATAATAGAAACAGAATAATAAAGGAAAATAAAGCATTGTCTATACAAGATGAAGCTTAAATGTAATTTTATTAAGGAGTGTATAAATTATGAAGAAATATATATATGATTCTAGAAGATATATAGTTAGTGTAACAATACCAGGGATTTTTATGATTTTAATATTGATTTATGCACTATTTAACAATTACATGAATCTTAATATAAATATATATAGTTTGATGATAGTTATTTGTACTTATGGAGTATTTAATACTTTTGTATCTTCAAGTAATCCTAAACTGATTACTATGGATAATAAACACATATGTTTTAGTTCATTTAATACTACACATAAGTATGAAATTAAAGATATAAAAAAAATAAGAATAAGAGAATTTCATGACAAAAAAATGTATCTAAAAATTAATGAGGGAGGCTTTCTAAAGGGTAGATATTGGATAAAAACAAATATGTTTAATGACAGCATAGAATTATACAATTATTTTATTGAATTAGAAGAATGTTTGCACCCAGAATCATTAAAATTTAGAAATAAAAGATTAAAATGCAATGAACTATGAACTATGAATTATGAAAATCAAGATAAACTTGTGTTTAGTATAAAGACATAAGTTTAAATTTTAAAGAGAGTTTTTAGAATTTTCAATTAAAATATCAAGAATAAAACCTTATTGTGTAAGATATATAACAGGAACATATAGAACTATGTTTCTAATAAATGGGAGGATTTAGCTATGTTATTAGAAAATTTGAGAAAAGAGGTATTACAAGCGTCTTTAGACCTTTTAAACTATAATTTAGTTACATTGACAGGAGGAAATGTTAGTGGAAGAGATGAAGAAACTGGATATGTAGCAATCACACCAAGTGGAATGGATTATAGAAATCTTACACCAAGTGATATTGTCATAATAGATATAGATGGAAATACTGTAGATGGTAAATGGAAAGCATCAGTAGATTCACCAGACCACTTATATATATATAAATATAGGGATGATATAAATAGTATAATACATACACACTCTACATATTCAAGTTGCTTTGCAATTTTAAATGAATCTATAGAGTGTGCAAGTACAACTCTTGCAAATGAAGTGGGGGGGTCAGTTCCAGTTGCAAAATTTTCACCACCAACATCTAATCAGATGGGAAAATGCGTTATTGATGTAATAGGCGATAAAAGAGCTTGTCTTTTAGCAAATCATGGAGTGATTGCAGTTGGACCATCTGTAAAGCATGCACTTACAGCAGCTGTAATGTTAGAAGATGCAGCAAAAGTGTATTATTTAGCAAAGTCAGTTGGTACACCAGTATTATTACCAGATGAAGAAGTTCAAAGAGCTAGAAATGTATTTCTTAATGTGTATGGTCAGGATAAGTAAACTTAATAAAACTCTCAGAGCGGTATAAAAACACAAATGTTCAGTAATAGTAAGGTGTTGTATTATGTTATAATAAGTTTAGTGATTTAGAAAGAATAATTTAAAGTTAAATATTATGTAAATTTATTTGAATTTAAAATAAATAGGAAGATAAAATATAAAAGGAGTCTGTATTTTTATGTATTACTTATTAAACAAAAACACCAATCCTTACTTTAATTTAGCTCTAGAAGAGTATCTATTTTTAAATGATAAACATAATGATGATATCATAATTATATGGAGAAATGAAGAATCTATTTTTATGGGAAAAAATCAAAATCCATATCAGGAAATACATCATGATGTTATTGAAAAGGGTGAGATTCCCATTTTAAGAAGAATATCTGGTGGAGGTACTGTGTATCATGACTTAGGAAACATCAATATTTCATTTATACAAAAAAATAGGAATCTTCATGAAATAGATTTTTTAGAACATACTAAATTTATGCAAAGTATGCTTTTATCATTAGGATTAAATGTATCTATAACTGAAAGAAAAGATTTGTTTTTGAATGGTAAAAAAATTTCTGGCTCCGCACAATCAATAAAAAGACAAAATTCTCTTTATCATGGGACGCTTCTTTATGATTCAGATTTAAATAAATTAACTAAGTATTTAAATTCAAACAAATCAACAGAATCAAAGGCAACTAAGTCTGTTTCAAGTAAAGTCACAAACATTAATTTTCTGCTTAAAAAAGATATAAACTATTTTTTAGATTATTGTGTTGATTATCTAAAGTCTAATATAAAAAATATAAAAGAAATTAAATTAGATGACGATGATATTAAAAGTGTATACAATTTGGTAGAAGATAAATATAAAAAGTCAGAGTGGATATATAATAAAACACCTAAGTTTCAAGTAATCTTACCAATTGATAATAAGAGTAAAATTAATATACATATTAATAAGTGGAAAATATCTAAATGTTTTATTTCTTATGAGAATAATATAGTTAATCTGGATAAATTGATAGAAGTAGATTTTAATAAACAAGAAATAAAAAATAATATTTTAGAGAATTATCCAGATTACATAGATTTGATTGATTTAATATTTTAATATAAAGCCTCTAGATTGTTTATATCAACCTAGAGGCTTAAACATTTTTATAGATATACAAACTGTTACAAAGTTGTAAAATAAAAAGATGAAGCTATTGAAAAATCAATATAATTTGCAACAAGCACACATATTTTGGGTTAAAAAATGGATATTACCTATTTATACAACTGAAAATTTAATATATAATTAATCAGATGGTTAAAATATAAAAACATTAAAAGTTTTAATAAATGATAGGTAAAAATAAAATACGAGGTGATACCATGTATAGTGTTATAATTGTTGCGGCAGGAAGCGGAAGGAGAATGAACTTAGACGTAAATAAGCAGTTCATAAAATTAAGAGAAAAAGAAATCATAGCGCATACAATTCAAGTTTTTTACGAAAATATAAATATAGATGAAATTGTGGTATGTATAAAAAAAGAAGAGGAAGATTTTTTTAAGGAAAATATAATAAATAAATATAACTTTAAAAATATAAAAATAGCATATGGTGGAAAAGAAAGACAAGATTCAATATATAATGGATTAAAAAAATTAGATAAAAATTGTGATATAGTACTTATTCATGATGGAGCGAGACCTTTCGTAGACCATAGAATAATAAATGAATCTATAAAAATGGCTAAGGAAAAAAAAGCCGTAGTTGTAGGTGTACCAGTAAGTGATACTATAAAAATAGTATCTGATAGTACAGTACAAGAAACTCCAGAAAGAAGTCTATTGTGGGCAGCTCAAACCCCTCAAACTTTTGAATATAATCTTATAATAAATGCTTATGAACAAGCATATAAGACTAACTATTATGGAACAGATGACTCAATGCTAGTAGAAAATATAGGGCAAAGTGTTACGATGGTAATGGGTTCTTATGAAAATATAAAAATAACTAGTCCAGAAGATTTAAATATCGCAGAACAAATATTAAATATGGAAAAAAGAGATGAAGTGAATAGTAGAAGGAGAATTATATGAGAATAGGATTGGGATATGATGTACACAAATTGACAGAAGAAAGAAAACTTATAATTGGTGGAGTAGAGATACCACATGATAAAGGTTTACTAGGTCATTCTGATGCTGATGTATTGATACATGCAATAATGGATTCTATTTTAGGGGCATTAGCTTTAGGCGATATAGGTAAGCATTTCCCAGATACAGATGAAAAATATAAGGGAATAGATAGTATGAAATTACTAGAACATGTATATAATCTAATAACAAGTAAAGGATATAAAATTGGAAATATAGATAGTACTATAATTGCTCAAAATCCTAAGATGGCTCCTCACATTGAGAGTATGAGAAAAAATATAGCAAAAGCTTTAAATACAGATATTGGAAATATAAATATAAAAGCAACTACAGAAGAAGGTCTTGGTTTTACAGGTGCAAAACAAGGAATAGCTTCGCAAAGTATTTGTTTATTATTATTGACAAGTCAGAATAATTAATATATTATTAGTAATAAGTTTAATGGATATCAAATAATAGGCCTATATAGAATATCTATAATATGTGAATTTAAGTAAAATTAATATAAATATAAAATTAGCTATGATAAAGAAATAGTAAAATGATGAAATCTTCACAGAGAGAAAACAGAGGTGAGAGTTTTCAAGAGGAAGTCTTTGAACCTGTCTTTTAGCTTAAGGATATAAAAATCTTTACGGTAGGAACCGTTACATTCCCTAAAGAGAGCTATTTACATAGCTAACTAGAGTGGTACCGCGGAAATCAAACCTTTCGTCTCTATACTTGTATAGAGATGAGAGGTTTTTTATATTTTCAGGAAAACAATATTCAGGAGGAATTTATTAATGAAAATGTCTAAAATGTTTATGCCAACATTGAAGGAGATTCCAGCAGATGCTGAAATCACAAGCCATCAATTAATGGTAAGGTCAGGAATGATAAAAAAAATGACTTCAGGGGTTTATAATCAATTGCCAATGGGGTTAAGGGTATTCAAAAAAATTGAGCAAATAATTAGAGAAGAATTAAATAAAAAAGATTGTCAAGAAATACTATGTGCGGCTTTACTTCCATCAGAATTGTGGAAAGAATCTGGAAGATGGACTGCTATGGGTGCAGAAATGTTTAGGTTAAAGGATAGAACAGAAAGAGAATACTGCCTTGGGCCAACACATGAAGAAGCTTTTACTGACATAATAAGACAAGAGATTACTTCATATAAACAATTACCACTGAACTTGTATCAAATACAAGTAAAGTATAGAGATGAGAGAAGACCAAGATTTGGTGTTATGAGAACTAAGACTTTTACAATGAAGGATGCATACAGTTTTGATGTAGATGAAGCAGGGTTAGATAAATCATATCAGGATATGTTTGATGCATATGTAAGTATATTTGATAGATGTGGATTAGACAACAGTCCAGTTCAAGCAGATTCAGGAGCTATAGGAGGTTCTACATCAGCTGAATTTATGGTTAAATCAGAGGTTGGCGAAGATGAAGTTGTATTCTGTAGTGGATGTGATTATGCAGCTAATGTAGAAAGAGCAGAGTCTTGTAATGCAGTATCAGAAAAAGAAGAAATGAAGGAATTAGAAGAAGTTCACACACCAGGAGCTGCTACAATAAAAGAATTAGAAGAGTTTTTAAATGCTTCTCCAGATAAATTTGCTAAGACTTTAGTATATGAAGCAGATGGGAAAACAGTTGTAGTTGTTGTAAGAGGAGATAGAGAAGTTAATGAAGTTAAAGTATCTAATGCAATAGGTTCTGTTATAGAATTTGCACTTGCTACAGATGATGTTGTAAGAAAAGTAACTAATGCAGAGGTTGGATTTGCTGGACCAATAGGAGTAAATGCTGATTATGTGTTTATAGATAAGGAAATTGTTGAGCAAAGAAATATAGTTGTTGGTGCTAATAAAACTGAATATCATATAAGAAATGCTAACTATGGAAGAGATTTTGAAGGTATAGTTGGAGACTTTAGAAATGTTCAAGAAGGTGACAAATGTATAGTATGTGGGAAACCTCTTGAAATAGCTAGAGGTGTTGAAGTAGGACATATATTTAAATTAGGAACTAAATATTCAGAATCTATGAATGCAAACTTTATTGATAGAGATGGTAAATCAAAACCTATAATAATGGGATGCTATGGTATAGGTGTAGAAAGAACAGCAGCAGCTATAATTGAGCAACATAATGATGAAAAAGGTATAATTTGGCCTTTATCAGTAGCTCCATATCATGTTGTGGTAGTTCCAGCAAATATGAAAAATGAGGAACAAATGTCATTAGCTGAAAAGATATATAATGATTTACAAGATATGGGTGTAGAAGTCTTATTAGACGATAGAGACGAAAGAATTGGTGTTAAATTCAATGATTCAGAATTAATAGGAATACCTATGAGAATTACAGTAGGTAAAAATATTGATGAAGGTAAAGTAGAATTTAAACTTAGATACGAAGAAGATAAAGAATTAATTAAAATAGAAGAAATAAGTGAAAAAGTAAAAGCAGAATTTATCAAAAACAATGTTAAGTTAGGATAATAATTTAAAGAAAGCTACTGTATAGATAATCAGAGTTGTACTTTATAAATGCCCTTTTATCTATATAAAAAAGATAAAAGGGTGTTTTTGTATAAAAACATAATAAATGAGGAGGTAATTAAGATGGCAAAAAATGAAAAACAATTTGTTGAAGAAATAACAAAGATGGAAGATGATTTCCCACAATGGTATACGGATGTTATAACTAAGACTGATTTAGTTGATTATGCACCAGTAAAAGGATTTATGGTCGTGAAACCATATGGATATGCTTTGTGGGAAAAAATGCAAGAATTTATGGATAAAAAATTCAAAGAAACTGGACATAAAAACTGTTATTTTCCATTATTAATACCAGAAAGTTTATTAAACAAAGAAGCAGAGCATGTTGAGGGGTTTGCTCCAGAAGTTGCATGGGTAACACATGGAGGAAATAAAAAACTAGAAGAAAGATTATGTGTAAGACCTACTTCAGAAACTATAATATGTACAATGTATGCTAAATGGTTAAAATCATATAGAGAGTTACCATATCTTTATAATCAATGGTGTTCAGTTGTTAGATGGGAAAAATCAACTAGACCTTTCTTAAGAACATCTGAATTCTTATGGCAAGAAGGTCATACATTACATGAAACAGCAGAAGAAGCACAACAAGAAACAATACAACAATTAGAAATATATAAAGCTTTATGTGAAGAATTGCTTGCAATGCCAGTTGTATCTGGTCAAAAAAGTGAAAGTGAAAAATTTGCAGGTGGTGAGAGAACATATACTATAGAAGCTATGATGCATGATGGTAAAGCATTACAATCAGGTACAAGTCACTTCTTAGGACAACACTTTACAAAAGCGTTTGATATTACTTTTGCAGATAGAGAAGGTAACTTAGCTAATCCATATCATACATCTTGGGGAGCATCTACAAGACTTATAGGTGGGCTTATAATGACTCATAGTGATAATAGAGGTTTAGTATTTCCACCAAGAGTAGCTCCAATACAAGTTGTTATAGTTCCTATAGCTGCTAAAAAAGGCAATGTAATGGAAACTGTTGATAAAATATATGCTGATTTAAAAGCTAAAGGTGTAGCTGTAGAAGTTGATGATAGAGATAACTATACAACTGGATGGAAATTTAATGAGTGGGAAATGAAAGGTGTACCAGTAAGAATTGAAATTGGACCAAAAGATATAGAAAATAATCAAGCTATGATATTTAGAAGAGATACTCTAGAAAAGAGTTCTATGCCTCTAGAAGGATTAGCTGATGCTGTATATGATTTATTTGATGTTATTCACAATGAAATGTTTGAAAGAGCAAGAAAACATAGAGAAGATAACACATCTGTAGTTGAAAACATGGATGAGTTTAAGACAGCGTTAGAAGAAAAGCCAGGGTTCATAAAAACTATGTGGTGTGGAGATGCTGAATGTGAAGCTAAGATTAAAGAAGAAACAGGGGCAACTATAAGATGTCTACCTTTTGAACAAGAAAACTTAGGTCACAAGTGCATATATTGTGGAAAAGAAGCAGAACATATGGTAGTAATGGCAAAAGCTTACTAGAATCAAATATTTAAATATAAAAAATAATTTAGCTGGTATGTAAAGTATTAAATACTTTACATACCAGTTTTTTGCTGTTTACTATTTGCTTAAGATTAATAATACTTTCAATAGGTGATAATAAATATTTATGAATATTCATAAATATTACCTTTAATTTTTAGAAAAATAAATAGATTAAAAGAAAGATTTATGAAATTAAACCTAGGATTTTCTGATATAATAAACATGTGTATTTTTAAATAAAAAGGATATTATTATTAAGTTTGATTAAAAATAAACTTGCAAAACAATGTACTAGTTTAATATTATAGTTATATTGAATAAAATATCAGGAGGAAGTAAAAATGAATGTAAGAGTAAGATTTGCACCAAGTCCAACGGGATTTGTACATATAGGTAGTTTAAGAACTGCTTTATATAACTATTTATTTGCAAAGAAAATGGGCGGAGAATATATATTAAGAGTTGAAGATACAGACCAAAGTAGATTAGTAGAAGGTGCTATAGAGAATATGCTTAATGCTATGAAATGGGCTGGTGTTAATCATGATGAGGGTGTTATATTAGATGATAATGAAAAAGTAATACAAAAAGGAGAATATGGGCCATATATTCAATCTCAAAGATTAGATATATACCAAGAATATATAAAACAACTTTTAGATAGTGGAAAAGCTTATTATTGTTTCTGTACAAAGGAAAGATTAGATGAAGTAAGAGATGCTCAAAAGGCAGCAGGAGAAACTGCTAAATATGATGGTCACTGTAAAAATCTTTCTAAAGAAGAAATAGAAGCTAATATAAAAGCAGGAGTACCATATGTTATAAGATTAAAACTACCAGAAAATCATACAATTAAATTTACAGATTTAGTTAGAGGAGACATGAAATTCAACACTAATGATTTAGATGACCAAGTTTTGATGAAAACAGATGGATTCCCAACTTATCATTTTGCAGTAGTGGTAGATGATTATTTAATGAAAATTACACATGTTATAAGAGGAGAAGAGTGGGTATCATCTACTCCAAAACATGTTTATTTATATGAAGCATTTGGATGGGAAGCACCAGTATTTGTACACTTACCAAATATACTTAATAAAGAAAAGAAAAAATTAAGTAAGAGACAAGGTGATGTAGCAGTTGAAGATTTTAAGAAAAAAGGATATTTACCAGAAGGATTAGTAAACTATGTAGCACTAGTTGGTTGGTCTCCAGAAGATAATCAAGAGTTATTTACAATGGAAGAATTAGAAAAAGCTTTCTCTGTGGAAAGAGTATCTAAAAGTGGAGGAGTATTCGATACTGAAAAATTAAACTGGGTTAATCAACATTATATAAAAGATGGTGATGATGCTTATTTAACAGACTTAGCTATACCATTCTTAATAGAAGATGGATTTATAACAGAAGCAGAAGCTACTAGTAAGTATGAATTTTTAAAGAGTATGATATCAGTGCTTAAAGAAAAGTTACAATATGTAAAAGAAGTTACTGAGCATGCAAGTATATTTTTTGGAGATAAAGTAGAGGTAGAAACTGAAGAAGGAAGTGACTTCTTAAAATTAGAACACATACCTACTTTAATAGATGCATTACAAGAAAAAATAGAAAAAGCAGAAGTATTAAATGCTGAGTTTGGTCAAGCAATGCTTAAAGAGATACAAAAAGAGTATAAAATAAAAGGAAAAAATTTATTTATGGGTTCAAGAATAATTTTGACAGGACAAATGCATGGTCCAGATTTACCAAAAGTAATGGAAGTTTTAGGAAAAGAAACTTGCTTAAATAGAATAGCTTATGTAAAAAATCATATATTATAGTCATAAAAGTCCGCTAATTTAGATGCGGACTTTTTTTGTGTTAGTATTTGGTGAAAAGATATGTATATCAAAATGAAGGTATTCAGGCTAATAAATTTAATATATAAAAAGCAAAGCAAAAATATAAATAAAATATGAATAATAAACTAATAAAAATATTAAGCATAGAAGAATGTAATCTATTATTTTAGTTTGATTTAATTATTAAGGGGGTAATTACTATGTATAGTAATATTGATGATGTTAAAAAGGAATTAAAGGAGCTATGCTTAGAATATGTTACAATTTTAGAAAAGTTAAAAGACGAAAAAATGATTACAGAAGAGACTTTTGAAAAGTGTTCTTCTCAAAAAAAGATATTTTTAGAGGAACAATAGAAAATAGTGATAGTATTATTATGTAATTTGAAGGATAGTATGAAAAATGATAGTAGTACTATTATTTATTGCAATTTTCAACTATAATATAATATATGATGTTAAGAAAATAATTTATAAAAATACAGTGAGGTGATGAGTGTGAAAGTTTATAATACATTAACTAGAGCAAAAGAAGAATTTGTTCCATTAGAAGAAGGAAAGGTAAAAATGTATGTGTGTGGTCCAACAGTTTATAACTATATCCACATAGGTAATGCAAGACCATTTATAATATTTGATACTCTAAGAAGGTATTTAGAGTATAGAGGATATGATGTAACTTATGTACAAAACTTTACAGATGTTGATGACAAGATTATAAATAGAAGCCACGAAGAAGGAATATCTCCAGAAGAAGTTGCTACTAAATACATAAAAGAGTATTTTGTAGATTGTGATGGATTAGGAATTAAGAGAGCTAATGTTCATCCTCAAGTTACAGATAATATACAACAAATTATAGATTTTATAAAAGAATTAGAAGATAAAGGATATGCATATGCAGTAAATGGTGATGTATATTTTGATACAAATAAATTTGAAGGCTATGGAAAACTTTCAGGCCAAAAACAAGAAGACTTAGAGGCTGGAGCTAGAATTGAAGTTAATGACCAAAAAAGACATCCTATGGACTTTGTTCTTTGGAAAGCAAAAAAAGAAGGAGAGCCAGGATGGGAGAGTCCTTGGGGAGAAGGTAGACCAGGATGGCATATAGAATGTTCTGTTATGTCTAAGAGATATTTAGGTGAGACAATTGATATACATGCAGGTGGTCAAGATTTAACATTCCCACACCATGAAAACGAAATAGCACAAAGTGAAGCTAGAAGTGGAAAAACATTCTCAAAATATTGGATGCATAATGGATATATAAATATAAATGATGAAAAAATGAGCAAATCAAAAGGTAATTTCTTTACAGTAAGAGATATATCAAAGTTATATGATTTAGAAATAGTGAGATTTTTCATGTTATCAGCACATTATAGAAATCCAGTAAACTTTAGTGATGAAATGTTAAACCAAGCTAAAGCTGGTCTTGAAAGATTATATAATACTAAAGAAAAATTAGAATTTACATTAAGTAATTTAAAAGAATCATCTCTAACAGAAAAAGAAGCAGAACTTGTTAAAGAATTAGATAACTTTAGACAAAGATTTATAGATGCTATGGATGATGATGTTAACACAGCAGATGCAGTAAGTATTATATTTGAATTGGCTAAGCTGATAAATTCTAATGTAGATGAAAACTCTTCTTTAGAGTTAGCTAAGAAATGTTTAGATGAATTTAATGAGCTTACAGGAGTATTAAATATTGTAAATAAGAAAAAGGATACTGTGCTAGATAAAGACATTGAAGAATTAATACAAAAGAGAACTGATGCAAAGAAAAATAAAGAATTCCAATTAGCCGATGATATAAGACAACAATTATTAGATATGGGAATTGTACTAGAAGACACAAGACAAGGTGTTAAGTGGAAAAGGGTATAAAAATGGAAAAAACTGAATTAGTAACTATGTCACCACTAGTTTTAGCATATTTAGGTGATACAGTGTATGAGACATATATAAGAGAACACTTGATTAGACAAAATACACAGCGAAAAGTTAATGATTTGCATAAGTTAGCCATAAAGTATGTAAAAGCTAAAGCTCAAGCATCAATAATTCATGAAATCGAGAGTGAATTAACAGAAGAAGAGAGTAAAATCTATAAAAGGGGAAGAAATCAAAAATCAAATACTTCTCCTAAAAATGCAGATATTATAGACTATAAACATGCAACTGGATTTGAAGCATTAATTGGATATTTGTATTTGAATAATGAAATAGAGAGACTTCAATATATTATCAATAAAGGAATCAAAATTATTGAAAGAGATATGTAAATATTAAAGAGTGTTGTCTTAATAATAATTAATAAGGCAACACTTTTTTTATAACTAATGTATAATAAATATATAGAAATTAGTAATAGGAAAGGACAAAAATTTATGAAAGTAAAATTAATATCACATACACCTGAACCCGAAAAAGTAATAGCTATGGCAGCTAAATTATGTTATTCACCAGTTGGGACAGACGAAATAGAAAAAGACTTAACAGAAGAAAGTATAGAAAAATTTTTAAATATGTTATTAAATATAGGGCATGGTTCAATATTAGAACATGCATCATTTACATTTTCAATAGAAGGTATTTCAAGAGCTTGTTCGCATCAAATTGTTAGACATCGTATAGCTAGTTTTTCACAACAAAGTCAAAGGTATGTTAAACTAGACCAATTTGAGTACATAATTCCTCCTGAAATAGAAAAAATAGAAAAAGCAAAAGAGTTATTTGTCAACTCAATGAAAAAGGACCAAGATGATTATGATAAATTAGTGGAGATATTATTTGATAAGCATTATAATGATCTAATAAAAGAAGGAAAAAATGAGAAAACAGCAAAGAGACAAGCGGAGAAAACAGCAATAGAGGATGCTAGATATGTATTTCCAAATGCATGCGAAACAAAAATGGTATTTACTATAAATGCTAGAAGTTTATTTAATTTCTTTGAACATAGATGCTGTGAAAGAGCACAATGGGAAATAAGAAACTTAGCTGTAGAAATGTTAAGAGAAGTTAAAAAAGTTGCTCCTATATTATTTAAAAAGACTGGTCCAAGCTGTGTAAATGGAAGTTGTCCAGAAGGAACTATGACTTGTGGTGATATAGTTCAAGTTAGAGAAAAATTTAAATCCTTATAGGAGGTGAATAGTTTGGCAAGTATTGAAGGAAGAAATCCTGTAATAGAAGCGATAAAAAGTGATAGAGAAATAGATAAAATATTAATTGCAAACTCAGCTAAAGAAGGTTCAATTAAGAAAATAATAGGAATGGCAAAAGAAAAGAATATAATTATACAATATGTTGATAAACATAAGTTAGATGAAGTAAGCACAAGTCATTCACATCAAGGTGTAATAGCTTATGCAAGTGAATATAAGTATTATGAATTAGATGAGTTAATAGACTCAGTAAAAAGTAAAAATGAAGACCCGTTTTTTATTATACTAGATGAAATAACAGACCCACATAATTTAGGTTCGATAATAAGGACAGCAGATGCAGTAGGAGCACATGGAGTTATTATCCCAAAAAGAAGGTCTGTGCACATAACTCCTGTAGTTACAAAAGCTTCTGCTGGAGCTGTAGAGTATATGCCAGTTTGTAAGGTAACCAATATAGTCAATACAATAAAAAGACTGAAGGATGAGGGGCTGTGGATTGCAGCTGCTGATATGGATGGAGAAACTTTTTATAAACAAAATCTTACAGGACCTTTAGGTGTAGTAATTGGAAGTGAAGGTTTTGGAATATCTAGATTGGTTAAACAAAACTGTGACTTTATAGTAAAAATGCCCATGATAGGTAATGTTACATCTTTAAATGCATCTGTAGCAGGTGGTATACTTTTATATGAAATATTCAGACAAAGACTGGATAAAAAGTAAATAAGTATGAGAAGAAACATAAATCACTACTTAATAATAGATGGCTATAATATTATAAATGCGTGGGATAATTTAAAAGAACTGGCTAAAGAGGATTTAGAAGATTCTCGAGAAAAACTTATTGATGATATTATAGAATTCTCTGAGTTTATGGGATATAAGACTATAATAGTTTTTGATGCTTATAATGTTAAGAATTCCCGAGAAAAAGTTGAAAAAAGAAAACACATAACAATAGTTTATACAAGAGAGCACCAAACAGCAGATAGTTATATAGAAAAATTTATAACTTCTCTATCAAAATATGATGATGTAAAAGTAGCTACTAATGACTATGCAGAGCAACAAATGATTTTAGGAAAAGGTGCTATGAGAATGTCTGCTAGAGAATTAAAGTTAGAATTAGATCGTTCCAAGAATAAAATGAAGGAAAAAAATAGCGGTTTAAGGAAAAAAATTCAGCGAAATTGGTTGGAGGAAAGGTTAGATGAAGAAACATTGTCGAAACTTGAGAACATTCGTAGAAAGCGTTGAAATTACTAGGTTCTTTAGACTATAATATACCTATAAATTTGTTTTATATATGGGGGAGATTTACATGTTGGTAGCAAAAGAAAAAAGTTATGAGTTAATAGACAATTGTCAGCAAGATGAGTATAACATTGTATTAAAAGCAAGTGAAGGGGATAAGATAGCACTAGAGTACATTATTACCAAATACAGAAATTTTGTAAAGGCAAAAGCAAAGTCATATTTTTTAATTGGAGCAGATAAAGAAGATATAATACAAGAAGGAATGATAGGCCTTTATAAGGCAGTTAGAGATTTTGATGGAAGTAAGACAAATTCATTTAAATGTTTTGCAGAGATATGTATAACAAGACAAATAATAACTGCTATAAAAACTGCAACAAGACAAAAACATATACCTTTAAATTCATATGTTTCTTTGAATAAACCAATATATGATGAAGAGTCAGACAGAACACTTTTAGATATAATAGCTACAAGTATAGTAACAGATCCAGAAGAACTTATAATTAGTAAAGAAGAATTAAAAAATATAGAATCAAAGATGAACGAATTATTAAGTGACTTGGAATTAGAAGTCCTAGAATTGTATTTGAATGGAAAGTCATACCAGTTCATAGCGGACAAACTTAAAAGAGATGTAAAGTCAATAGATAACGCTTTACAAAGGGTTAAGAGAAAATTAGAAAAACATCTTGAAAACAGAAATGATTAATAGTAAAATACTTACCATAAGCTTATTGTGAGCAAAATTAATTTATATCGAAAGATAAGGGAGGAAATTCAAAATGGCTAAAGCTAAATACGAAAGAACAAAACCTCATGTTAATATAGGGACAATAGGACACGTTGACCATGGTAAAACTACATTAACAGCAGCAATAACAAAAACATTATATGACAGATATCAATTAGGAGAAGCAGTAGATTTCGCAAACATAGATAAAGCTCCAGAAGAAAGAGAAAGAGGAATCACAATATCAACAGCACACGTTGAGTATGAAACTCCAAACAGACACTACGCACACGTTGACTGCCCAGGACATGCTGACTACGTTAAGAACATGATAACAGGAGCAGCACAAATGGACGGAGCAATATTAGTTTGTTCAGCAACAGATGGACCAATGCCACAAACAAGAGAGCATATACTATTATCAAGACAAGTTGGTGTACCATATATAGTAGTATTCTTAAACAAATGTGACATGGTAGATGATGAAGAGTTATTAGAGCTAGTAGAAATGGAAGTAAGAGATTTATTAACAGAATATGATTTCCCAGGAGATGATACTCCAATAATAAGAGGATCAGCATTAATGGCATTAGAAGATCCAAAGAGCGAATGGGGAAATAAAATAGTAGAATTATTCGAGCAAATAGATGAGTATATACCAGCACCAGAAAGAGATACTGACAAACCATTCTTAATGCCAGTAGAAGACGTATTCTCAATCACAGGAAGAGGAACAGTTGCAACAGGAAGAGTGGAAAGAGGAGTATTAAAAGTACAAGACGAAGTAGAATTAGTAGGATTAACAGAAGCACCAAGAAAAGTAGTAGTAACAGGAGTAGAAATGTTCAGAAAATTATTAGACCAAGCACAAGCAGGGGATAATATAGGAGCATTATTAAGAGGAGTACAAAGAGCTGAAATAGAAAGAGGACAAGTACTAGCAAAAACTGGATCAGTAAAAGCACACACAAAATTTACAGCAGAAGTATATGTACTTAAAAAAGAAGAAGGTGGAAGACATACACCATTCTTTGATGGATATAGACCACAGTTCTACTTTAGAACAACAGATGTAACAGGAGCTTGTAAGTTACCAGATGGAATAGAAATGGTAATGCCTGGAGACAACGTAACAATGGAAGTAGACTTAATAAACTCAATAGTTGTAGAAGAGGGATTAAGATTCTCAATAAGAGAAGGTGGAAGAACAGTAGCTTCAGGAGTTGTTGCTACAATAATAGAGTAATTCTTATTACTAAACTGATGGATTAAAGAATAATAAAAAGAGGGGTTATGCTCCTCTTTTTTTAACATAGAAATACAAAAACATTGACACAGCATAGGATTTTGTGATAACTTATACAAGGTAATGATTATAGGAAGTTAATAATATCTTGAATACTGTAGATTTTTAATAAATACATATTTTAAAGATATTATATTCACATATATTAACAATATATATTATTGTATTACAAAGTTGGAGGTGTATCAGATGAGAGTTAAAGTAACTTTAGCATGTACAGAGTGTAAGCAAAGAAACTACAACACTACTAAGAATAAGAAAAATAATCCAGACAGAATAGAATTACAAAAATACTGTAGATTCTGTAAAAAGCATACAACTCATAAAGAAACAAAATAGTTTTATAAGGATGTGAGTATGGAATGGCTGCCCAAACAAATGACGGTGCAAAAACTAAAAAGAGATTCAGTTTATTTGGATATTTAAAAGAAACTAAACAAGAATTGAAAAGAGTTACATGGCCGACAAAAAAAGAATTGTTTAAAAACACAGGTATAGTTTTAACTGTAGTTATTTCATGCACTATATTAGTATGGGGTATAGACACTATATTATCTGGTGCACTAGCGTTATTACTAAAATAGACGAAAAGAGGTAAGTTAAATGTCAGAATTACAAGAAGCAAGTTGGTATGTAGTTCATACTTATTCGGGACATGAAAATAAAGTTAAAGCTACAATAGAAAAAGCAGTTAAAACAAGAAGTATGGAAGACTGCATAAGACAAGTAGTTGTTCCAACAGAAGAAGTAGTGGAAACTACTAAAACTGGGAAAGAAAAAACTAGACAACGTAAAGTTTATCCAAGTTATGTTTTGGTTAAAATGATAATAACTGATGAATCTTGGTATGTAGTAAGAAATACTAAGGGAGTTACAGGTTTCGTTGGACCTGGTTCAAAACCAGTACCATTAAGTGAAGATGAAGTTAAAGCTATGGGTATAGATACAACTGACCCTAAAGTAGTAAATAGTGATATTGGCTTTGAAATAGGAGATACAGTAAAGGTATCTCAAGGACCATTTAGTGGACAAGTAGGAAACATAGAAGAGATTGACTTAGAAAACAGAGAAGTTAAAGTGTGCATAAATGCATTTGGTAAAAGGACTCTATTTGTAATAGAGCTTGAAGGTATAGAAAAAATCTAATACTATTATTATAGAAAAATCTGAGGAGGTGCGCTCAAAATGGCTAAAAAAGTTATAGGTCAAATAAAATTACAAATACCTGCAGGAAAGGCTACTCCAGCGCCACCAGTTGGACCAGCATTAGGACAACATGGTGTTAATATAATGGGATTCACAAAAGAATTTAATGCTAAAACTGCGGATCAAGCTGGAATGATAATACCAGTTGTTATAACTGTATATCAAGATAGATCATTCAGTTTTATAACAAAAACTCCACCAGCTGCTGTTTTAATTAAAAAAGCATTAAACTTAAAATCAGGTTCTGGAGAACCAAACAAAAAGAAAGTTGCTAAAATAACTTCAGCTCAAGTAAGAGAAATAGCTGAATTAAAAATGCCTGACTTAAATGCTGCATCAGTAGAAGCTGCTATGAGTATGATAGCTGGTACTGCTAGAAGCATGGGTGTTGTAGTAGAAGACTAATTAAAAGATACACTTTTTTTTATAAAGTGGGAGGCGAAAAGCCGAGATTAACCACAAGGAGGAAAATAAAATGGCTAAAAAAGGTAAAAGATATGCAGGTGCATTACAAAAAGTAGATAGAACTAAATTCTATGATGCATCAGAAGCATTAACATTAGTTTCAGATATAGCTGGAGCTAAATTTGACGAAACAGTAGAAGCACACATTAAATTAGGTGTTGACTCAAGACATGCTGATCAACAAGTAAGAGGTGCAGTTGTATTACCTCATGGAACTGGTAAAACTAAAAGAGTTTTAGTTTTCGCTAAAGGTGAAAAAGCTAAAGAAGCTGAACAAGCTGGTGCTGATTTTGTAGGAGCTGAAGAATTAGTTCAAAAAATACAAGGTGAAAACTGGTTTGATTTTGATATAGTAGTTGCTACTCCAGATATGATGGGTGTAGTAGGTAGATTAGGTAGAGTATTAGGACCTAAAGGTTTAATGCCAAACCCTAAATCAGGAACAGTTACATTTGATGTAGCTAAAGCTATAGATGAAATAAAAGCTGGTAAAGTTGAATACAGATTAGACAAAACTAATATAATACACGTTCCAGTAGGAAAAGTATCATTTGGTGGAGAAAAATTATCTGAAAACTTTGCTGCATTAATGGATGCTATAATAAAAGCTAAACCAGCTGCTGCTAAAGGGCAATATTTAAGAAGTATAACTGTAGCTTCTTCAATGGGACCTGGAGTTAAAATAAACCCAGCAAGAACAGCTGAATAATAAAACTGTTGACACAGGTTGACAAAAATGTTATTATATCATTTGTCAATGTAAAAAAGAATAGATTTGCCGTAGATAGTGGGTGCGAAAGCTTAATATCCCACCGAGGTTTTAGATAAATTGAGATTACTAAAGCTTTTGATGTCTACTTTTGGCAACAAAAGCTTTTTATAATGTTGCGGTAAATACTAAGCCTATTTGGTGAAGGAGGTGCACATCTAGATGAGAAAAGCTATAGAAATTAAATCAGAAGTTGTTTCTGAAATAGTTGAAAAGTTACAAAAATCTTCTGCTGCGGTTGTTGTTGATTACAAAGGATTAACAGTTGAAGAAGTAACTGAGTTAAGAAAACAAATGAGAGAAGCTGGTGTAGATTACAAAGTATATAAAAATACTTTAGTTAGAAGAGCAGCTAAAGAAGTTGGTATAGAGCAATTCAATGAAGAATTATTAGTTGGTACTAATGCTATAGCATTTGGATATGATGATCCAGTTGCTCCAGCTAGAATATTAAAAGGATTCATGGATTCTCATCCAAAGATGAAATTAAAGATGGGTGTTGTAGAAGGTGTATTCTATGATGAAGCTAAGATTGTTGAAATGGCTAACATACCATCAAGAGAAGTTCTTATCGCTAAATTACTTGGTAGCTTAAAAGCTCCAATATCAAACTTTGCATACTTAATAGATGCAATAGCGAAAAAGGCAGAAGGTCAAGAAGAAGCTTAATTGCTTAACTAAAAAATTATAAATATTAATTTGAAAAGAAAATTCGGAGGTGCTAAAAATGACAATAGAACAAATATTAGAAGCTATAGAAAATATGAAAGTTTTAGAATTAAATGAATTAGTTAAAGCTGCTGAAGAAAAATTCGGCGTATCAGCTTCAGCTCCAGTAATGGTAGCTGGTGCAGCTGCTGGTGGACCAGCTGCTGAAGAAAAAACTGAGTTTGATGTAGTATTAGCTGAGGTTGGTTCTTCAAAAGTTGGAGTTATAAAAGCAGTTAGAGAAATAACAGGATTAGGATTAAAAGAAGCTAAAGAAGTAGTTGACAATGCTCCTAAGACAGTTAAAGAAGGAGCTTCTAAAGAAGAAGCTGATCAAATAAAAGAAAAATTAGAAGCTGCTGGAGCTAAAGTAGAAGTTAAGTAGTTTCTTTAAAAAGATACCCATTTGGGTATCTTTTTTTTATTTATAAAAAATTGTGAAGAAAATATTTTTATAAAATAAAAAAAATTTATATAATAGTATTAAATTAAGGGTATCATATAGTGTGTAATGATATTTTAATTTAATACTATTAGAGAAGATATTTTTTATTATCTCAAACACAGTTGCTAAATTAAAATATAAACAATTATTGTAATGTGCATATATAAGGTGATATAATAAAAAGAAAATTGTATAAAATTACATATTATTCTAAAAAATTACAAAATTACTTTAAAAATAAAATGTAATAAATAATTAATTAACAAATACAAATTTAAAATAAGTAGAATACTTCTAAAAATCGAAATATGTAGATTTCAAGAAACGCATTTAAGGAGGAGTTAATAATGGAAAAATTACAAGGTAAAATTGCAGTGGTTACTGCAGCAACTAAAGGTATTGGATTAGCATCAGCTGAAATATTGGCACAAAATGGAGCAGTTGTATATTTAGCAGCTCGTTCAGAAGAATTGGCTAATGAAGTTATAGATAGAATAAGTGCAGAAGGTGGTTGTGCTAAGTTTGTTTATTTCAATGCCCGCGAAGAAGAAACATTTACTTCAATGATAGAAGATGTAGTTAAAAAAGAAGGTAAGATAGATATACTTGTAAATAATTTTGGTTCGACAAATCCTTCTCTTGATAAAGACCTTTTAACTGGAGATACAGACAATTTCTTTGATACAGTAAATACTAATTTAAAAAGTGTATATTTACCATGTAAAGCCGCTATTCCTCATATGATAAAGAATGGCAAGGGAAGTATAATAAATATATCTAGTATAGGTTCAGTATTACCTGACCTATCTAGAATCGCTTACTGTGTATCAAAATCAGCAATTAACTCATTAACTCAAAATATAGCAACACAATATGCAAAAGATAATGTTAGATGTAATGCTGTACTTCCAGGTCTTATTGCAACTAAAGCTGCTTTAGATAATATGTCTCCAGAATTTATAAAGGAGTTTCTAAAGCATGTTCCTTTAAATCGTATAGGGAAACCAGAAGACATAGCAAAAGCTGTTTTATTCTATGCTAGTGATGACTCAGCATTTATAACAGGAGACTTACTTGAAGTAGCCGGAGGGTTTGGTTTACCTACACCACAATTTGCAGATAATATATTAGGATAATTACATTAGTAATATATAGTAAAGATAAAAAACTTAATTATAATAGAAATTCTATTTTTATAAAGACTGTAGATGTAATTTATGATGGAAATAGTTTAAGATTTAAAACTCCAGATTAAATTCATTTATGGTCTTTATTTTGTATATTTAATAGGTTTTGTATAAATGTAGTTATTTACTAGTACTTATTTATGTAATTATAATTAAATAAGGGTATAGTATTGGAATGTAACTTTTTATAGAAAATTACACCGATAAATGAAAAAAATGGATTTTATATTGAAGAATTGTACATAATACATAATATATGCTTAAAATAATTTACAAAAAATCAAAAATAATGCATAGTTTACATATAAGATAAAAAATATATTGAAAAATACTTGACATTATGCTAAAATTATTAGATGCGTTAGAATGAACTATTGTTTTATTTTTAATTATTGAGAGGTGAAAAGTGAATGCCACATCCTGTCACGATAGGTAAAAGAACTAGAATGAGCTTTTCTAAAATTAAGGAAATAGCTGATGTGCCAAATCTTATAGAAATTCAAGTAGATTCCTATGAGTGGTTTTTAAAAGAAGGTTTAAAAGAAGTGTTTGATGATATTTCACCAATAGAAGATTATACTGGTAATCTTATATTGGAATTTGTTGACTATTCTTTAGATGATAAACCAAAGTACGATATAGAAGAGTGTAAAGAGAGAGATGCTACATATTGTGCACCTCTAAAAGTTAAGGTAAGACTTATAAATAAAGAAACAGGTGAAATAAAAGAGCAAGAAGTATTTATGGGTGACTTCCCTTTAATGACAGAAAGAGGAACTTTCGTTATAAATGGGGCAGAAAGAGTTATCGTAAGTCAATTAGTTAGATCTCCTGGTGTTTACTATGCGGAAGAGAGAGACAAAACAGGTAAGAGATTAATTTCATCTACTGTAATTCCTAATAGAGGAGCATGGTTAGAATATGAAACAGATTCTAACGATGTAATATCTGTAAGAGTTGATAGAACAAGAAAACAACCAGTTACAGTTTTACTTAGAGCTTTAGGAATAGGGACAGATGCAGAAATAATTGACCTTTTAGGAGAAGACGAAAGATTATCTGCTACATTAGAAAAAGATAATACTAAGACAGTAGAGGAAGGTCTTGTTGAGATATATAAAAAATTAAGACCAGGTGAACCTCCTACTGTAGAAAGTGCATCATCTTTGTTAAATGCTCTATTCTTTGATCCAAAGAGATATGATTTAGCAAAAGTTGGTAGATACAAATTTAATAAAAAACTTGCTTTATGCTATAGAATTATGAATAGAATTTCAGCAGAAGACATAATAAACCCTGAAACAGGAGAAGTATTTGTAAAAGCTGGAGAAAAAATAAGCTATGAGTTAGCTAAAGACATACAAAATGCAGGTATAAATGTAGTAAATCTATTAATGGATGATGATAAGAAAGTTAGAGTTATAGGAAATAATTTTGTAGACATTAAGTCTCATATTGATTTTGACATAGATGATTTAAACATAAAAGAAAAAGTGCATTATCCAACATTAAAAGAAATTTTAGATGGATATAGTGATGAAGAAGAAATAAAAGAAGCTATAAAATCAAGAATTAAAGAACTTATACCAAAACATATATTATTAGACGATATAATAGCTTCAATAAGTTATGAGTTTAATATATTCTATAATATAGGAAATATTGATGATATAGACCATTTAGGAAATAGAAGAATAAGATCTGTAGGAGAATTATTACAAAACCAAGTTAGAATTGGTCTTTCAAGAATGGAAAGAGTCATAAAAGAAAGAATGACAGTTCAAGATATGGAAGCTATAACGCCTCAAGCGTTAGTTAACATAAGACCAGTTTCAGCTGCAATAAAAGAATTCTTCGGTAGTTCTCAGTTATCTCAGTTCATGGACCAAACAAATCCTTTATCTGAGTTAACACATAAGAGAAGACTATCAGCTCTTGGACCTGGAGGTCTTTCAAGAGAAAGAGCTGGATTCGAAGTGCGTGACGTTCACCATTCACACTACGGTAGAATGTGTCCGATAGAGACTCCAGAAGGACCAAACATCGGTCTTATAAACTCTCTTGGAACTTATGCAAAAATAAATGAATTTGGATTTATAGAATCACCATATAGAAAATTTGATAAAGCAACATCAACAGTTACTGATGAGATACATTATTTAACTGCTGACGAAGAAGATTTATTCGTAAGAGCTCAGGCAAATGAGCCATTAACAGACGATGGTAAATTCGTAAACCATAGAGTTGTTTGTAGAACTGTAAATGGTGCTGTTGAAATGGTTCCTGAAAGCAGAGTAGACTATATGGATATATCTCCTAAGCAGGTGGTATCTGTTGCCACTGCTATGATACCTTTCTTAGAAAATGATGACGCCAACCGTGCCCTTATGGGAGCGAACATGCAACGTCAGGCAGTGCCTCTAGTTAGAAGAGAAGCACCAATTATAGGAACTGGTATAGAATATAGAGCTGCAAAAGACTCTGGAGCAGTTGTTGTTGCTAGAAATTCTGGTATAGCAGAAAGAGTAACAGCAGATGAGATAATTATAAAAAGAGAAGATGGAAATAGAGATAGATATAATCTACTTAAATTTAAACGTTCAAACTCAGGTACTTGTATAAATCAAACACCTATAATAACTAAAGGTGAGCAAATAATGCAAGGAGATGTTATAGCAGATGGTCCAGCAACTGACTTAGGAGAAGTAGCACTTGGAAGAAACTGTCTTATAGCATTCATGACTTGGGAAGGTTATAACTACGAAGATGCCATATTAATAAATGAAAGATTAGTTAAAGAAGATAGACTATCAACAATTCATATAGAAGAATATGAATGTGAAGCTAGAGATACAAAACTAGGACCAGAGGAAATAACTAGAGATATACCTAATGTTGGAGATAGTGCAATTAAGAACTTAGATGACAGAGGTATAATAAGAATAGGTGCAGAAGTAGATTCAGGAGATATATTAGTTGGTAAAGTAACTCCAAAAGGAGAAACTGAACTTACAGCTGAGGAAAGATTACTTCGTGCAATATTTGGTGAAAAGGCTAGAGAAGTTAGAGATACTTCACTTAAAGTACCTCATGGTGAATCTGGTATAATAGTTGATGTAAAAGTATTTACTAGAGAAAATGGAGATGATTTATCTCCAGGAGTAAATGAATTAGTAAGATGTTATATAGCTAAAAAGAGAAAAATAAAAGTTGGAGATAAAATGGCTGGTCGTCATGGTAATAAAGGGGTTATCTCAAGAATATTACCAGAAGAAGATATGCCATTTATGGAAAATGGAACTCCGCTAGATATAATACTTAACCCACAAGGTATACCATCACGTATGAACATCGGTCAGGTTTTAGAGGTTCATTTAGGACTTGCTGCTAAGACGTTAGGATGGTATGTTGCAACATCAGTATTTGATGGTGCCAATGAGTATGATATAATGGATGCCCTTGAAGAAGCTGGATATCCTAGAGATGGTAAATTAACTTTATATGATGGTAGAACAGGTGAAACTTTTGATAATAGAATAACTGTTGGATATATGTACTACTTAAAACTACATCACTTAGTTGATGAAAAACTACATGCAAGAAGTACTGGACCATACTCATTAGTTACTCAACAGCCACTAGGTGGTAAAGCACAATTTGGTGGACAAAGATTTGGAGAGATGGAGGTTTGGGCTCTAGAAGCATATGGAGCTGCTCATATACTTCAAGAAATACTTACTGTCAAGTCTGATGATGTTGTAGGTCGTGTTAGAACTTACGAAGCTATAGTTAAAGGTGAAAACATACCTGAGCCAGGAATCCCAGAATCATTTAAGGTTCTTATAAAAGAACTTCAAAGTTTATGCTTAGATGTAAAAGTATTAACAGATGAAGATCAAGAAATAGAAGTAAGAGAATCTGTAGATGAAGATGACACAATAGGTGAATTTGAACTAGATGTTGTAAATAACATGGGAGAAGTTGAAGAAAGTAATATAATAGAAGAAATTGAAGATGATTTTACGGAAAACGTAGAAGATGAGGATATAGAGAATTTAGAAGAATTCGCTGAAGAAGATTTATTTGAAGAAGAAATAGACTTTGATGGTGATGACTTTGATATGTAAATTTAATTAATGTAAATCTCAAATAGAAGGGAGAGAACTCCTTGTTTGAATTAAACAATTTCGAGTCGATAAAAATAGCATTGGCTTCTCCAGAAAAAATAAGACAATGGTCTAGAGGAGAAGTTAAAAAGCCAGAAACTATAAATTACCGTACTTTAAAACCAGAAAAAGATGGTCTTTTCTGTGAAAGAATATTTGGACCACAAAAAGACTGGGAGTGTCATTGTGGTAAATATAGAAGAGTTAGATACAAAGGTGTAGTTTGTGATAGATGTGGAGTAGAAGTAACTAAATCAAAAGTAAGAAGAGAAAGAATGGGACATATAGAGCTAGCAGCTCCTATGTCTCACATCTGGTACTTTAAAGGTATACCAAGTAGAATGGGACTTTTACTTGATATGTCACCAAGATCATTAGAAAAAATACTATACTTTGCTTCATATGTAGTAGTTGACCCAGGAGAAACTGGATTAAATGAGAAGCAGTTATTGACAGAAAAAGAGTATAGAACTGCTCTTGAAAAATACGGATATACTTTTACTGTAGGTATGGGTGCTGAAGCTGTAAAGATATTGTTACAAAACATAGATTTAGAGCAACAAAGCAAAGACCTAAGAGCGGAATTAAAAGACAGTACAGGACAAAAGAAAGTTAGAACAATAAGAAGATTAGAAGTTGTAGAGGCATTTAAAAAATCTGGGAATAAACCAGAATGGATGATTTTAGATGCAATACCAGTAATACCACCAGATTTAAGACCAATGGTACAACTTGATGGTGGAAGATTTGCAACTTCAGACTTAAATGATTTATATAGAAGAGTTATAAACAGAAATAATAGACTTAAGAGATTACTAGAGCTTGGAGCTCCAGATATAATTGTAAGAAATGAAAAAAGAATGCTTCAGGAAGCAGTTGATGCATTAATAGATAATGGTAGAAGAGGTAGACCTGTAACAGGACCTGGAAATAGACCACTTAAGTCTTTATCAGATATGTTAAAAGGTAAACAAGGTCGTTTCCGTCAAAACTTACTTGGTAAGCGTGTTGACTACTCAGGACGTTCTGTTATAGTTGTTGGACCAGAACTTAAATTCTATCAATGTGGTCTTCCAAAGAAAATGGCATTAGAACTATTCAAGCCATTTGTTATGGATAAACTAGTTAAAGAAGGATATGCACATAATATAAAAAGTGCAAAATCTATAGTAGAAAAAGTTAAGCCAGAAGTTTGGGATGTTTTAGAAGATGTTATAAAAAGCCATCCAGTTCTTCTTAACCGTGCGCCGACTCTACATAGATTAGGTATACAAGCATTTGAACCTATCTTGGTTGAAGGTAAAGCTATAAAGCTACATCCTCTTGTATGTACAGCTTACAATGCAGACTTCGATGGTGACCAAATGGCGGTCCATGTACCTTTATCAGTAGAAGCACAAGCAGAGGCAAGATTCTTAATGCTTTCTGTAAACAACATTCTTGCTCCTAAAGATGGTTCTCCTATAACTACTCCATCTCAGGATATGGTTTTAGGTTGTTATTATCTAACAATAGAAGCACAAGATGATGCTAAAGGAACAGGAATGGTATTTAAAGACTTTAATGAGCTATTACTTGCTTATTACAATAAATCAGTTCACCTACATGCGTTAGTAAAACTAAAGGTAACTCTTGAAGATGGAAGAAGTTCATTAGTTAAAAGTACAGTTGGTAGATTTATATTTAATGAAAGTATACCTCAAGATTTAGGATTTGTAGACAGAAATGAAAACCCATTTGCTCTTGAAGTTGACTTCTTAGCAGATAAAAAATCTCTTGGTAAAATAATAGATAAGTGCTTTAGAAAACATGGAAATACAGAAACAGCTGAATTACTAGATTATATAAAATCTCTAGGATTTAAATATTCTACATTAGGTGGTATAACAGTTGCTGTTGCTGATATGAGTGTTCCAGAAGAAAAGAAAGTATTTATATCTGAGGCAGAAGCAAAAGTTGATAAATATGAAAAAGCATACAGAAGAGGTTTAATATCTAATGAAGAAAGATATGAAAAAGTTATAGAGACATGGACAGAAACAACTGATAAGGTTACTGATGCTCTTATGGGTGGACTAGATAGATTAAACAATATATATATAATGGCACATTCAGGAGCCAGAGGTTCTAAAAACCAAATTAGACAGCTAGCAGGTATGCGTGGTCTTATGGCCAATGCATCTGGTAAAACAGTTGAGATACCAGTTAAATCTAATTTCCGTGAAGGTTTATCAGTACTTGAATACTTTACATCTTCACATGGTGCCAGAAAAGGTCTTGCCGATACAGCTATACGTACAGCTGAATCTGGATACTTAACAAGAAGACTTGTTGATGTAAGTCAAGATGTTATTGTAAGAGAAATAGATTGTGGAACAGAAGATACTACAGAAATTTATGCAATAAAAGAAGGAAATGAAGTTATAGAAGAGATATATGATAGAATTGTAGGAAGATACACTATAGACCCTATATTAAATCCTGAAACTGGTGAAATTATAGTTGAAGCTGATGCTATGATACAAGAAGATGAAGCAGAAACTATAGTAGATTTAGGAATTGAAAAAATTAGGATAAGAACAGTTCTTAACTGTAAAACTAATCATGGAGTTTGTTCTAAGTGCTATGGTAGAAACTTAGCTACAGGAAAAGAAGTTAATATAGGTGAAGCAGTTGGTATAATAGCAGCTCAATCTATAGGTGAGCCGGGTACTCAGCTTACAATGCGTACATTCCATACTGGAGGGGTTGCAGGAGCCGATATAACTCAAGGTCTTCCTAGGGTTGAAGAATTATTCGAAGCTAGAAAGCCAAAAGGCTTAGCTGTAATAACTGAAATATCTGGTAGAGTTGAAATAGATGAAACTGGAAAGAGAAAAGAAGTAAATGTAATACCAGAAGAAGGCGAAACTCAAACATATGTGATACCATATGGTTCTAGATTAAAAGTTAAGCAAGGACAAATGTTAGAAGCTGGAGATCCTTTAACACAAGGATTTATAAATCCTCATGATATAGTAAGAGTAAAAGGTGTTAAAGGCGTTCAAGAATATATAGTTAAAGAAGTTCAAAGAGTTTATAGACTTCAAGGGGTTGATGTTAACGATAAGCATATAGAAGTTATAGTAAGACAAATGCTATCTAAAGTTAAAGTTGAAGACCCAGGAGATACAGATTTATTACCAGGTGGATATGAAGATGTATTAACATTTAATAGATGTAACGAAGAAGCTATAGCTAAAGACTTAAGACCAGCAGTTGCTAAAAGAGTATTACTTGGTATAACTAAAGCATCTCTTGCAACTGATTCATTCCTATCAGCAGCTTCATTCCAGGAAACAACAAGAGTATTAACAGAAGCTGCAATAAAAGGTAAAGAAGATCACCTAATAGGGCTTAAAGAGAATGTTATATTAGGTAAACTAATACCAGCAGGAACAGGAATGAAGAAATATAGAAATATAGCAGTTGAAAAAATTGAAGATTAATGGCAGATAGAGTAAAGAAATCTTGACAACCATTATTTGTGGTGTTAAAATAGTAAAGTGTGTTGTTTAAAAGTACACTAAGGGCTTATATGAGCTCTTAGTGACTTTTAAATGGCAATAAACAAGAACTAAAAGCATCAAGCTAGAAAAGTGCTAATATCACATATTCATGTGCTATAAACATTAAATTGTAAGTAACAAATGTTACAATCAGTCAGTATGAGTATTCATATTGATGTAGTTGGCGGTCACTGATAAGATCGAAAATTTGGAAGGAGGTGCAGATGATGCCAACAATTAACCAATTAGTTCGTAAAAGTAGAAAAGCAGTTGAAAAGAAATCTACTGCTCCAGCATTACAAAAAGGTTACAACTCTTTAAACAAGAAAGTAACTGACGCGAGTGCTCCACAAAAAAGAGGGGTTTGTACTTCAGTAAAAACAGTTACTCCTAAGAAACCTAACTCAGCTTTAAGAAAAGTTGCCAGAGTTAGATTAACTAATGGTATAGAAGTTTCTGCTTATATACCAGGAGAAGGACATAACTTACAAGAACATAGTGTTGTTCTTATAAGAGGCGGAAGAGTAAAAGACCTTCCAGGGGTTAGATACCATATACTAAGAGGTACTTTAGACACAGCAGGTGTTGATAAGAGAAGACAATCAAGATCTAAGTATGGTGCTAAGAAACCTAAGGACGCTAAAAAATAAAAACAATTAATGATTGATTATAGTTCGGTGCTTTAAATATATAGATATTTATGGCATCACGGCATTAAATGATTTATGTCGAGTACCTATGATTTAAGTTAAATAATTAAGGAGGGAAGCGAAATGCCAAGAAAAGGTAATGTTCCAAAGAGAGAAGTTTTACCAGATCCTATGTATGGGAGTAAGGTAGTTACTAAATTAATAAATAATTTAATGGTAGACGGAAAAAAAGGAAAGTCTCAAACAATAGTTTATGATGCTTTCACAATTATTGCTGAAAAAACAGGAGAAGATGCTTTAGAAGTATTTAATAAGGCAATGGATAATATAATGCCTGTTTTAGAAGTAAAAGCGAGAAGAGTTGGTGGGGCAAACTACCAAGTGCCAATCGAAGTTAGACCTGAAAGAAGACAAACATTAGGTTTAAGATGGTTAGTAAAATACACTAGAGCTCGTGGAGAAAAAGGAATGGTTGATAAATTAGCTAAAGAAATAATGGACGCAGCTAACAACACAGGAGCTTCAGTTAAGAAAAAAGAAGATACTCATAAAATGGCAGAAGCTAATAAAGCATTTGCTCATTATAGATGGTAGGATATATAGATATCTTATAAAATTGAGGATATCATAAGGAGGATAACCATGGCTAGAAAGTTTCCTTTGGAAAGAACTAGGAATATAGGAATCATGGCTCATATAGATGCAGGGAAAACTACTACTACAGAAAGAATCCTGTTTTACACTGGGCAAACTCATAAGATAGGAGAAACTCATGAAGGAGCTTCTCAAATGGACTGGATGGAGCAAGAAAAGGAAAGAGGTATAACAATAACTTCTGCCGCTACTACTGCTTCATGGAAAGACCATAGAATAAATATAATAGATACTCCTGGACACGTGGACTTCACAGTTGAAGTTGAAAGATCTCTAAGAGTTCTTGACGGTTCAGTTGCTGTATTCTGTGCAAAAGGTGGGGTTGAGCCTCAATCAGAAAATGTATGGAGACAAGCTGAAACTTATGGAGTACCTAGAATAGCTTTTGTAAATAAAATGGATATATTAGGTGCAGATTTCTACAATGTTGTAAGCATGATGAAATCTAGATTAAATTCTAATGCAGTTCCTATGCAATTACCAATAGGTAAAGAAGATTCATTCATAGGTATAATAGACTTATTAAAAATGGATGCTGTTATATACAAAGACGACCTAGGGGTTGAAATGGAAGAAACAGACATACCAGAAGACATGAAAGAATTAGCTGCTGAGTGGAGAGAAAAATTAGTTGAATCAGTAGCTGAAACTGATGAAGAATTAATGATGAAATATCTTGAAGGTGAAGAACCTACTATAGAAGAATTAAAAGTTGCTATAAGAAAAGCTACTATAGCTTGTGAAATGAACCCAGTTTTCTGTGGTACAGCTTATAGAAACAAAGGTGTTCAATTAGTAATAGATGCAGTTTTAGATTACTTACCAGCACCAACAGATATAGCAGCTATAAAAGGTATATTGGAAGATGGAGAAGAAGCTGAAAGACATTCTTCTGATGAAGAGCCATTCTCTGCATTAGCATTCAAAATAATGACTGACCCATTTGTTGGAAAACTAGCGTTCTTCAGAGTTTACTCTGGAACATTAGAATCTGGTTCTTATGTTTTAAATGCAACTAAGAACAAGAGAGAAAGAATTGGTCGTATACTACAAATGCATGCCAATACAAGAGAAGAAATAACTAAAGTTTATGCTGGAGATATAGCAGCAGCAGTAGGATTAAAAGATACTACTACTGGAGACACATTATGTGACCCTGCTAATCCAATAATACTTGAATCTATGGAATTCCCTGAGCCAGTTATATCTGTTGCTATAGAACCAAGTTCTAAAGCAGCTCAAGAAAAAATGGGTATAGCTCTTCAAAAGTTAGCTGAAGAAGACCCAACTTTCACAGTTAAAACTGACCAAGAAACAGGACAAACTATAATATCTGGTATGGGTGAGTTACACTTAGAGATAATAGTAGATAGATTATTAAGAGAATTTAAAGTAGAAGCTAAAGTTGGTGCTCCACAAGTTGCATATAGAGAAACTATAACTCAACCAGTTGATGTTGAATACAAGTACTCTAAGCAATCAGGTGGTAGAGGACAATACGGTCACGTTAAGATTAGAGTTGCTCCTCAAGAGCCAGGTGAAGGATACAAGTTCACAAACAAAACTGTTGGTGGATCTGTACCAAAAGAATATGTTGGTCCAGTTGACATGGGTGTACAAGGAGCTATGCAGTCTGGTATAGTTGCTGGTTATCCAGTTGTAGACGTTGCTGTTGAGTTATATGATGGTTCTTACCATGAGGTTGACTCTTCTGAGATGGCGTTCAAAATGGCTGGTTCAATGGCATTCAAAGATGCTATGAAGAAAGGTAATGCAGTTCTTTTAGAGCCTTACTTCAAAGTAGAAGTTGTTACTCCTGAAGATTACATGGGAGATGTTATGGGTGACTTAAACTCAAGAAGAGGATTAATACAAGGAATGGAAGCAAGAAGCGGTGCACAAGTTATAAATGCATTCGTTCCACTTTCAGAAATGTTTGGATACTCTACAGACCTAAGATCTTCAACTCAAGGTCGTGCAACTTATACAATGATATTCGATCACTATGAACAAGTTCCAGCTTCAGTTGCTAAAAAGATAGCTGAAGGAAAATAATTTAAAAATTAATTAATAATATAAATATAAAAAATAATCAGCAAGACGAGACTTGTCTCGTCTTGCACAAGATTAAAGGGAGGAAATTCAAAATGGCTAAAGCTAAATACGAAAGAACAAAACCTCATGTTAATATAGGGACAATAGGACACGTTGACCATGGTAAAACTACATTAACAGCAGCAATAACAAAAACATTATATGACAGATATCAATTAGGAGAAGCAGTAGATTTCGCAAACATAGATAAAGCTCCAGAAGAAAGAGAAAGAGGAATCACAATATCAACAGCACACGTTGAGTATGAAACTCCAAACAGACACTACGCACACGTTGACTGCCCAGGACATGCTGACTACGTTAAGAACATGATAACAGGAGCAGCACAAATGGACGGAGCAATATTAGTTTGTTCAGCAACAGATGGACCAATGCCACAAACAAGAGAGCATATACTATTATCAAGACAAGTTGGTGTACCATATATAGTAGTATTCTTAAACAAATGTGACATGGTAGATGATGAAGAGTTATTAGAGCTAGTAGAAATGGAAGTAAGAGATTTATTAACAGAATATGATTTCCCAGGAGATGATACTCCAATAATAAGAGGATCAGCATTAATGGCATTAGAAGATCCAAAGAGCGAATGGGGAAATAAAATAGTAGAATTATTCGAGCAAATAGATGAGTATATACCAGCACCAGAAAGAGATACTGACAAACCATTCTTAATGCCAGTAGAAGACGTATTCTCAATCACAGGAAGAGGAACAGTTGCAACAGGAAGAGTGGAAAGAGGAGTATTAAAAGTACAAGACGAAGTAGAATTAGTAGGATTAACAGAAGCACCAAGAAAAGTAGTAGTAACAGGAGTAGAAATGTTCAGAAAATTATTAGACCAAGCACAAGCAGGGGATAATATAGGAGCATTATTAAGAGGAGTACAAAGAGCTGAAATAGAAAGAGGACAAGTACTAGCAAAAACTGGATCAGTAAAAGCACACACAAAATTTACAGCAGAAGTATATGTACTTAAAAAAGAAGAAGGTGGAAGACATACACCATTCTTTGATGGATATAGACCACAGTTCTACTTTAGAACAACAGATGTAACAGGAGCTTGTAAGTTACCAGATGGAATAGAAATGGTAATGCCTGGAGACAACGTAACAATGGAAGTAGACTTAATAAACTCAATAGTTGTAGAAGAGGGATTAAGATTCTCAATAAGAGAAGGTGGAAGAACAGTAGCTTCAGGAGTTGTTGCTACAATAGTTGAATAATCTTTTACTAAGCTAATTGATTTCATATAAAAAAAAGAGGGGGTTTAACCTCTCTTTTTTGTTTTTTGTTGACAAGTAGCAATAAAGCATATATACTAAACTAGTGCCTTGAGATAGATTAATAATCAAGTTTGAGGTTATAATGTTGTAAGAGAAAATAAAATTGAAAAAAACATAAAAAAAACTTGAAAAAATGTAACAAATGATATAAAATATAATAGTGTGCTTGAGAGATTAAGAAAATAAGAATTAAATCCTAGTGAAATACGAACTGGTATCGATTTGAAAGTTACAACACACCCGGAGCAGTGTGTCGGTATTGGTTGTACGCAACTTGAAAATTAAACACGTGATAAAGGAGGGAAAACAAAATGGCTAAGAATGAAAAAATAAGAATAAGATTAAAATCATATGATCACAAATTATTAGATTTTTCAGCAGGTAAAATAGTTGAAACTGCTAAAAAGGCTGGATCACAAGTTTCAGGACCTGTGCCTCTACCAACAGAAAAGCAAATTGTAACTATATTAAGAGCTGTACATAAGTACAAAGACTCTAGAGAACAATTTGAAATAAGAACTCATAAAAGACTAATCGACATAGCTAATCCAACACCTAAGACAGTTGACTCATTAATGAGATTAGACTTACCAGCAGGTGTAGATATAGAAATAAAATTATAAGAACCCCTAAGATATTATCCTATAGGTAACTATCTTAGAATGATTACTTCTAAAATGATGTAATCCGCTGTAAGAATTATAGGAGGTGCTAATATGAATGGAATATTAGGAAAAAAAGTTGGTATGACTCAAATATTCACTGATAAAGGTGTAGTTATACCTGTAACAGCTGTTGAAGCAGGACCTATGGTCGTTACTCAAATAAAAACAGTTGATAAAGATGGATACAATGCTATACAAATAGGTTTTGAAGATGCTAAAGAAAAATCTTTAAACAAACCTAAAAAAGGACATTTAGCTGCTGCTAATGTTTTAAAGAAACATTTAAAAGAGTTTAGAGTAGATTCTGTAGAAGGATACACAGTTGGACAAGAAATAAAAGCTGATGTATTTGAAGCAGGTGCAAAAATAGATGTTACTGGAATAAGTAAAGGTAAGGGATTCCAAGGTCCAATAAAAAGACATGGACAAAGTAGAGGTCCTGAAACTCACGGTTCTAGATACCACAGAAGACCAGGTTCAATGGGAGCTTGTTCTTACCCAGGTAGAGTATTTAAAAACAAAAAATTAGCTGGACACATGGGAAGCGTAAAGGTAACAGTTCAAAACTTAGAGGTTGTTAAAGTAGATGCTGATAAGAACCTTATATTAGTTAAGGGAGCTATACCAGGAGCTAAAGGTTCAGTAGTAACTATAAAAGAAGCTGTAAAGGTTTCTAAATAATGACTAACCTAGAGAAAGGAGGAATAACAATGCCAAAATTAAATGTACTAAATGTTAGTGGACAAAACGTTGGAGAAATAGAATTATCAGATTCTATATTTGGCGTAGAAGTTAATGGACATGTTTTATATGAAGTTGTAAAAAATCAATTAGCAAATAAGAGACAAGGAACTCAATCTGCTAAAACTAGAGCAGAAGTTAGAGGTGGCGGAAGAAAACCTTGGAAACAAAAAGGAACAGGTAGAGCAAGACAAGGTTCTACAAGATCTGTACAATGGGTAGGTGGAGGAGTTGCTTTTGCACCTAAACCAAGAAGTTACAAATATACATTACCTAAGAAGGTAAGAAGATTAGCTATGAAGAGTGCTTTATCTTCAAAAATACAAAATAGTGAAGTTATAGTATTAGACGCATTAAATATGGATGCTCCTAAAACTAAAGAATTCGCTCAAATATTAAATAATATAAATGCTGCTAAAAAAGCTTTAGTAGTTATAGCTGATAAAAATGATAATGTAATAAAATCAGCTAGAAATATAGAAGGTGTTCAAACTGCATTAGTTAATACTATGAATGTATATGATATATTAAAATATGATTCATTTATAATAACTACAGATGCTGTTAAAAAAGTGGAGGAGGTGTACGCATAATGACTAATCCACATGATGTAATAATAAGACCAGTTGTAACTGAGCACAGTATGGCTGAAATGGGTGAAAAAAAATACACTTTTGTTGTGGCTAAAGATGCGAACAAAACTGAAATAAAAAAAGCAGTAGAAAAAGTATTCGGAGTTAGTGTTGATAAAGTAAATACTTTAAACTACGATGGAAAAGTTAAAAGAATGGGTAAAACTCAAGGAAGAACAGCAAGCTTTAAGAAAGCAGTAGTTAAATTAACTGCTGATAGTAAAGAAATAGAATTCTTCCAAGGAATGTAATATTATAACAAACGAAGGAGGGAAAACAGATGGCTATAAAAAAGTTTAGACCAACTTCTCCTGCCTTAAGACAAATGACAGTTTTAGTTTCTGAGGAAATAACATGTAACCAACCAGAAAGATCTCTTTTAGTTAACTTAAAGAAAAATGCTGGTAGAAACGTACATGGTAGAATAACTGTTCGTCATAGAGGTGGAGGACAAAAAAGAAAATATAGAATAATAGATTTTAAAAGAGATAAAGATGGTATACCTGCTAAGGTTGCTACTATAGAATATGATCCAAACAGAACTGCAAATATCGCATTATTAAACTATGCTGATGGAGAAAAAAGATATATATTAGCTCCAGTTGGAATCAAAGTTGGAGATACTATCTTATCAGGATTAGGTGCTGATATAAAACCAGGGAACTGTTTAGCATTAAAAGATATGCCAGTTGGTACTATCATTCATAATATAGAATTAAAGCCAGGAAAAGGAGCTCAATTAGTTAGATCTGCTGGAGTTTCTGCACAATTAATGGCTAAAGAAGGAAAAAATGCTTTATTAAGATTACCATCAGGTGAAATGAGATTAGTAAGCATAAACTGTAAAGCTACTATAGGACAAGTTGGAAATATAGAGCACGGTAACGTAGTTATTGGTAAAGCAGGTAGAAAAAGACATATGGGAATAAGACCTACTGTAAGAGGTTCTGTAATGAACCCTAATGACCATCCACACGGTGGAGGGGAAGGTAGATCTCCAATAGGTAGACCATCTCCTGTTACTCCATGGGGTAAACCAGCTCTTGGATACAAAACTAGAAAGAAAAACAAGGCTTCAAATAAGTTAATAGTATCAAGAAGAACTAAGTAGTAAATTTATTTTTGCTCGGAAAGGAGGAATATAAATGTCAAGATCAACTAAAAAAGGACCTTTTGTCCATGCAAGACTTTTAAAGAAAGTAGAAGCTATGAATGCTAGTGGAAGTAAAGAAGTTATAAAAACTTGGTCAAGATCTTCAACTGTATTTCCACAAATGGTAGAAAACACTATAGCTGTTCATGATGGAAGAAAACATGTTCCAGTATATATAACAGAAGATATGGTTGGACACAAATTAGGTGAGTTCGTTCCTACTAGAACTTTCAAAGGACATAAGGATGACGAAAAATCTAATAAGAGAAAATAATTAAATTATGACTAAGAAAGGAGGAATAACAATGGAAGCAAAAGCTACTGCTAAATATGTACGTGTATCACCAAGAAAAGCAGGCCAAATCTGTGACCTTGTTAGAGGAAAGAATGTTGATGAAGCATTAGCGATATTAAAGTTCACTCCAAGAGGAGCAGCTTCAATAATATCTAAAGTTGTAAAGTCAGCTAAAGCTAACGCAGAAAACAATCACGAAATGGATACTGAAAAATTATATATAGCATCAATAGTTGCTAATCAAGGACCAACAATGAAGAGATTCATGCCTAGAGCTATGGGTCGTGCAACTACAATAAGAAAAAGAACTTCTCATATAGAGGTTGTTGTGAAAGAAAAAAAATAATTAATAGATAGGAGGGAAAGTAATGGGTCAAAAGGTTAATCCACACGGCTTAAGGGTCGGTGTTATAAAAGATTGGGACTCAAGATGGTTCGCTACTGATAAAAAAGAGTTCGGAAACTTATTATTAGAAGACCATAATATACGTAAATTCTTAAAGAAAAGATTATACTCAGCTGGAGTTGCTAAGATAGAAATAGAAAGATCAGCTAACAAAATAAAAATGGACTTACACGTTGCTAAGCCAGGTGTAGTTATAGGAAGAGCTGGTGCTGGAATCGAAGCATTAAAAGTTGAATTAGAAAAAATGACAAAGAAAAGTATAATAGTTAACATAGTAGAAGTAAGAAGTACAGATAAAAATGCTCAGTTAGTATCTGAAAATATAGCTTTAGCTATAGAAAGAAGGGTTGCTTTCAGAAGAGCAATGAAACAAGCTATACAAAGAGCAATGAAATCTGGTGCTAAAGGGATAAAAGTTTCTGCTTCAGGAAGATTAGGTGGAGCTGAGATGGCTAGAACTGAAGGTTATAGTGAAGGAAATGTACCACTACAAACTTTAAGAGCAGATATAGATTATGGTTTCGCTGAAGCTAATACTACTTATGGAAAAATAGGTATAAAAGTTTGGATATGTAATGGTGAAGTTTTACCAACTAGAGATGGTGTAAATCCAAGAGAAGAAAGCAGAAAGAGCGACAGAAGAGACAACAAGAGAGATAACAGAAGAAACGATAGAAGAGGAAATGATAGAAGAGGAAACGATAACAGAGGAAACTACAGAGGGCAAAGACCTCAAGGTGGACAAAGACCTCAAGGTGGATCAAGACCTCAAAGAACTGAAAACAAAGGAAATTAATAATAGTTAGGTTCAAGGAAGGAGGAAAAATACTCATGTTAATGCCAAAAAGAGTAAAGCGTCGTAGAGTTCATAGAGGAAGTATGGCTGGGCAAGCTCATAAAGGTAACAAAGTTACTTATGGTGAGTTTGGACTAGTAGCTTTAGAAGCTTCTTGGATAACTTCTAATCAAATAGAAGCTGCCAGAATCGCGATGACTAGATATATAAAAAGAGGGGGAAAGGTTTGGATAAAAATATTCCCTCATAAACCAGTAACAAGAAAACCAGCAGAAACTCGTATGGGTGCAGGGAAAGGTTCTCCAGAATATTGGGTAGCTGTAGTTAAGCCAGGAAGAGTTATGTTTGAATTAGCAGGTGTTTCTGAAGATAAAGCAAGAGAAGCTATGAGACTTGCTGCACATAAATTACCAATCAAATGTAAATTTGTTAAAAAAGAAGATTTAGAAGTAAAGGGTGGTGAATAGGATGAAAGCTAAAGAATTAAGAGATTTAACAAGCGAAGAGCTAATGAACAAATTAAACGACTTCAAAAGTGAATTATTTAGCTTAAGATTCCAATTAGCTACTGGTCAATTAGAAAATACAGCTAGAATAAAGTTTGTTAAGAAGGATATAGCAAAAGTTAAAACTGTTCTTGCTGAAAGAAAGTTATACGAAACTAGAGCTTAATTTGGAAAGGAGGCTTTTTAAACATGGAAAGAGGAAGAAGAAAAGTTAGAATGGGCCGTGTTGTTAGTGATAAGATGGATAAAACAATAGTAGTAGCTGTTGAAGAATTCGTACGTCATCCACTATATAATAAACGTGTTAAGAGAACTAAGAAATTTAAGGCTCATGATGAAAAGAATATATGTAACATCGGAGATAGAGTTAAAATAATGGAAACTAGACCTTTATCTAAAGATAAGAGATTCAGACTAGTTGAAGTTGTTGAGAAAGTTAAGTAGTTTTTGAAGAAGGAGGGATTACGATATGATACAACAAGAATCACGTCTAAGAGTTGCTGATAACTCAGGAGCTAAAGAAATTTTATGTATACGTGTTCTAGGCGGAAGTAAAAGAAGATATGGTAACATAGGCGACGTTATAGTTGCTACTGTTAAAAGTGCAACACCTGGTGGAGTTGTAAAAAAAGGTAAGGTTGTTAAAGCTGTTATAGTAAGAAGCAAACAAGGCGTAAGACGTAATGACGGAAGCTATATATCTTTTGATGAAAATGCTGCTGTTATAATAAAGGACGATAAAACTCCAGTAGGAACTCGTATATTCGGGCCTGTTGCTAGAGAGTTAAGAGATAATGAATTCATGAAAATAGTTTCTCTTGCTCCAGAAGTACTATAATTAAGGAGGTGCAATAGGACATGATGCGTGTTAAAAAAGGTGACACTGTTGTAGTTATAGCAGGTAAAGATAAAGGTAAAAAAGGTTCAGTTTTAAAGGTATACCCTAAAGCTGATAAAGTATTAGTTGAAGGTGTAAACGTAATAACTAAACATCAAAAACCAAGTGCTATGAACCAACAAGGTGGAATAATAAACAAAGAAGCCCCAATACACATATCTAATGTAATGCCATTTGATCCTGAAACAGGAAAAGGCGTTAGAGTAAGATATGAAGTAAAAGATGGCACAAAAGTAAGAGTATCAGCAAAGAGCGGAAAAGAATTATAATAAATATTGCTTGAAAGGAGGGACCTTAAATGGCTTCTAGATTACAAGAAAAATACATGAAAGAAGTTGCTCCTGCTTTAATGGAGAAATTTGGATATAAAAACGTAATGGAGATACCTAAGTTAAATAAAATAGTTATTAACATGGGTATAGGTGACGCTAGAGAAAATCCAAAAGGATTAGAAAAAGGCGTTGAAGAATTAGAAATAATATCAGGACAAAAGCCTGTTATAACTAAAGCTAGAAAATCTGTTGCTAACTTCAAACTAAGAGAAGGAATGCCAATAGGAACAAAAGTTACATTAAGAGCTGACAAAATGTTCTACTTTATGGACAAATTAGTATCAGTTTCTTTACCAAGAGTTAGAGACTTTAGAGGTGTTAACCCTAATGCTTTTGATGGTAGAGGAAACTATGCTTTAGGAGTTAAAGAACAATTAATATTCCCTGAAATAGAATATGATAAAATTGATAAAGTAAGAGGAATGGATATAATATTCGTTACTACAGCAAAAACTGACGAAGAAGCTCGTGAATTATTAAAATTATTAGGAATGCCATTTTCTAAGTAAGCAAAGGAGGGATTCCCGTGGCTAGAAAAGCGATGGTTGTTAAACAACAAAGAAAGCAAAAGTACGCTACTAGAGAATACACTAGATGTACTATATGCGGAAGACCGCATTCAGTTTTGAAAAAATTTGGTATATGCCGTATATGCTTTAGAGAATTAGCTTATAAAGGTCAAATACCTGGTGTTAGAAAAGCAAGCTGGTAGAAGCTTGATTAGAATGGAAGGAGGGCTACAAAATGACAATGACAGATCCAATTGCAGATATGCTTACTCGTATAAGAAATGCTAATGTTGTTAAGCATGAAACTGTAGATGTTCCAGCTTCTAATATGAAGAAAGAATTAGCTAGAATCTTATTAGAAGAAGGTTTCATAAGAGGTTATGATGTTATAGAAGATGGGAAACAAGGTATCATAAGAATACAATTAAAGTACGGACAAGAAGGCGAAAGAGTTATAACAGGTCTTAAGAAAATATCTAAGCCTGGTATGAGAGTTTACGCTGCTAACCACGAAATACCAAAAGTATTAAATGGATTAGGAATATCAGTAATATCTACATCAAAAGGAATATTAACTGACAAGCAAGCTAGAAAAGAAAATGTTGGTGGAGAAGTAATCTGCTACGTTTGGTAATTAATATGAACAATGTAAGGAGGTGCGACCATGTCAAGAATAGGTGTTAAGCCAATAATAATACCAGCAGGTGTTGAAGTTACTATAGCTGAAGGAAATTTAGTTACAGTAAAAGGTCCAAAGGGAACTTTAACTAAACAATTAAGTGCTGAGTTAAACATAAAAAAAGAAGAAAATACAATAATGGTTGAAAGACCAACTGATAATAAAAAACACAGATCTTTACACGGATTAACTAGAACTTTATTAGATAATATGGTTGTAGGTGTAAATACTGGTTTCGAAAAGAAATTAGAACTAAAAGGTGTTGGATACAGAGCTCAAAAACAAGGAAAGAAATTAGTTATGAACTTAGGTTTCTCTCATCCAGTTGAAATGGAAGATCCAGAAGGAATAACTGTTGAAGCTCCAAACCAAACTGAGTTAATAGTAAAAGGTATAGACAAGCAATTAGTAGGAAACTATGCTGCTAAAATAAGAGCTTGGAGAAAACCAGAGCCATACAAAGGTAAAGGTATAAAATACGTTGATGAAGTAATCAGACGTAAAGAAGGAAAAACTGGTAAAAAATAATACCAAAACTTAAACGCTAGAAAGGAGTGAGCTAGGTGTTAAAAAAGGCTGATAAAAATGCTAATAGACTTCAAAGACATAAGAGAGTTCGTAGAAAAATAAGCGGTACTGCTCAAAGACCAAGATTATGTGTATTTAGAAGTGCTAACAATATATATGCTCAAATAATAGATGACACAAACAGAGTAACTCTAGTTGCTGCATCTTCTTTAGAAGCAGAAGTTAAGAGTGCTGTTAATCATACAGGAAACAAGGAAGCAGCTAAGATAGTTGGAGAATTAGTTGCTAAAAAAGCTGTTGAAAAAGGAATCACTGAAGTTGTATTTGACAGAGGTGGATACTTATATCATGGAAGAATTCAAGAATTAGCTGAAAGTGCTAGAGAAGCTGGTCTTAAGTTCTAATACGAAGGAGGGAAAAATACATGCTACGTCGTAAGCCGATAGATGCAGGACAACTTGACTTACAAGAAAAAGTTGTTGAAGTAAGACGTGTTACTAAGGTTGTAAAAGGTGGTAGAAACTTCAGATTTGCAGCGTTAGTAGTTGTTGGAGATGAAAACGGACACGTTGGTATAGGTGCTGGGAAAGCAATGGAAGTACCAGACGCTATAAAAAAAGCAGTTGAAGATGCTAAGAAAAATCTAATAGTAGTACCAATGGTTGGAACTACAATTCCTCACGAAGTACGCGGACACTTTGGTGCTGGAAATATATTAATAATGCCTGCTATAGAAGGTACAGGAGTAATAGCTGGGGGACCTGCTAGAGCCGTACTAGAGTTAGCTGGACTAAAAGACGTTAGAGCTAAATCTTTAGGATCTAACAATCCAAGAAATATGGTAAATGCTACAATAGAAGGACTTAATTCTCTAAAAACAGTTGAAGATATAGCTAAACTTAGAGGTAAAAAAGTTGAAGAACTTCTAGGGTAAGGAGGTAGTGTAAAATGGCTAAATTACAAATAAAATTAGTTAGAAGTGTTATAGGAACTACTCCTAACCAAAAAAAGAATGTTGAAGCGTTAGGATTAAGAAAAAGAGAACAAGTTATTGTAAAAGAAGACAATGCTCAAATAAGAGGTATGATAAAAAAAGTAAGTCATTTATTAGAAGTAACTGAAATAGCTGAATAATTTTTAAAAAGTAGTGCAAGGAGGTGCAATCCATGAAGTTACATGAGTTAAAACCTGCTGAAGGTGCAGTAAGAGCTAAAAGAAGATTAGGTAGAGGTACTGCAACTGGACAAGGTAAAACTGCAGGACGTGGACAAAAAGGTCAATGGTCTCGTTCTGGTGGTGGAGTAAGAGTAGGGTTCGAAGGTGGACAAATGCCACTAGCTAGAAGACTTCCTAAGAGAGGTTTCAATAACATATTTAAGAAAGTTTACACAGAAGTTAATGTTGAAGTTTTAAATAGATTTGAAAATGGAACAGAAATAACTGCAGAATTATTAAAATCTACTAAAACTATAAGCAAAATAGGTAAAGATGGAATTAAAATCTTAGGCGAAGGTAATTTAGAAAAAGCTTTAACTGTTAAAGCTGCTAAGTTTACAGCTTCAGCTCAAGAAAAAATAGAAAAAGCTGGTGGAAAAGCAGAGTTAGTATAATAACCTGCTAATCTCCTAGCCAGTACAGGCGGGGTGAATTAGCGTGCTGTCAAAATTAAAACAAGCTTGGAAGATTAAAGCAGTAAGAAAAAAAGTAATGTATACACTTATGATGATCGTGATATTCAGAATAGGTACTACAATACCAGTTCCAGGTATAGACACTAGTATTATACAAAAGATGGTAGGCGGCAATAGTCTACTTTCTCTGTATAATATGTTCACTGGTGGAGCATTTAGTAACTTTTCACTATTTGCCTTGGGTATAAGTCCATATATCACTGCATCAATCATAATACAGCTTCTAACAGTAGGTTTTGAAAGTTTAGCAGAACTTCAAAAATCTGGTGAAGAAGGAAAGAAAAAAATCAATAAGTACACTAAATATACAGCACTAGCTCTAGCAGTTGTACAAGCTTTGGGAATTACATTAGGAATTGTAAGAAGTGCTTTAATATCAAATAGTGTGTTTTTTATCACAACTGTTGTAATCACATTAGTTTCAGCAAGTATGTTAGTAATGTGGATTGGGGACAAAATTACCGAAAAAGGAATTGGTAATGGTAGTTCAGTAATAATATTTGCAGGTATCATATCAAGAATACCAACAGATGTTATTAAAATCGCACAACAAGTTAAATCTGGTCAAGTTGCACCTTGGGTAATAATACTTCTAATTGTAGTTATATTACTTACAGTTACAGGAGTTACATTTATACAAGAAGCTACTAGAAAGATACCTGTACAATATGCTAAAAGAGTTGTTGGAAGAAAAATGTATGGAGGACAAAGTTCTCATATACCAATGAAAGTTAACCAATCAGGAGTTATGCCTATAATTTTTGCTAGTTCACTTTTAGCTTTTCCACAAACAATAGCTATGTTTATGGGTTCAGATGCTCAGGCTTTTGTTCAAAAATACTTAAGTATGGCAACAGAACAAGGATTTTGGACATACAGATCAATTGAAATTCTACTTATAATTTTCTTCTCATATTTTTATACGACTGTATCATTCAACACAGAAGATATATCTAAAAATATGAAAAATAATGGTGGATTTATACCAGGTATCAGACCAGGTGAACCTACTATGGATTATTTAAATAGAATCTTAACAAGATTAACTTTAGCTGGAGCTACTTTCTTAGCAATAATTGCTATGGTACCAGCTCTTACAACACATTATATGAATGTAAATATGAGTCTAGCTGGAACTTCATTGCTAATCGTTGTTGGGGTTGCTTTGGAACTTAAGAGACAGTTAGAGTCAAACTTAGTTATGAGAAGCTATCAAGGTTTCTTAAAATAAAATGGAGATGGATAATATGAGAATAATATTACTTGGACCTCCAGGTGCTGGTAAAGGTACTCAGGCGGCAGGAATAGTAGAAAAATACAATATACCTCATATATCAACAGGAGATATATTCAGAAAGAATATAAAAGAGGGAACAGAACTTGGAAAAAAAGCTAAAGAATACATGGACCAAGGTTTATTAGTACCAGATGAGTTAACTGTAGGTTTAGTTACTGATAGAATATCTCAAGAAGACTGTAAAAATGGATTTATGTTAGATGGATTTCCAAGAAATGTGGCACAAGGTGAGCATTTAGATGTATTCTTAAAAAATGCTGGTATAGTACTAGATAAAGTTGTCAATATTGAAGTTGATAAGAGCATATTAGTATCTAGAGCAGTTGGTAGAAGAATATGCAAGTCTTGTGGAGCTACTTATCATGTTGAGTTTAATCCTCCTAAAGTAAAAGGTGTATGTGATGTATGCCAAGGAGAATTATATCAAAGAGCTGATGACAATGAAGAAACTGTATCTAAGAGAATACAAGTTTATCTAGATGAAACTAAGCCTTTAGTAGAATATTATAGCAAACAAGGTATAATAGCTGATATAAAAGGTGACCAGGCAATAGATAAAGTATTTGAAGATATTGTTGCAGCTTTAGGAAGTGGAAAATAAATGATTATCTTGAAATCAAAGAAAGAAATAGAACTTCTAAGAGAAGCAGGCAAAATTGTTGCTGATACTCATGAAGTTTTAAGAAAAGCTATTTCTCCGGGAATATCTACTTTAGAATTAGATAAAATAGCTGAAGAGAATATAAGAAAATACAATGCTGAACCTTCCTTTAAAGGATATGGAGGTTTTCCAGGAAGTATATGTGCTTCTATAAATAGAGAAGTTGTACATGGAATTCCAGGTGGAACTCTATTAAAAGAAGGAGACATTGTAAGCTTAGATATAGGAGCCTATTATAAAGGATATCATGGTGATTCTGCGAAAACTCATGGAGTAGGCATGATATCTGAAGAAGATAGGAAATTAATAGAAGTAACTAGAGAAAGCTTCTATGAAGGAATAAAATTTGCTAAATTAGGATATAGACTTTCGGATATCTCACACGCAGTACAAACACACGTTGAGAAACATGGTTTCTCAGTAGTTAGGGATTTGGTAGGACATGGAGTTGGAGCAAATCTTCATGAAGATCCACAAGTACCTAATTATGGACTCCCAGGAAAAGGACCAAGACTTAGAGAAGGAATGGTTATTGCTATAGAGCCAATGGTTAATGCAGGTCGTTATCATGTAAAGACTCTATCAGATGGGTGGACGACTGTTACAATAGATGGAAAAAAATCAGCTCATTATGAGCATACGATAGCAATTACTGAACATGAACCTTTGATATTGACAAAGTTGTAAATTAAGAAGTAGGTGAAAAAAGTGCTATCAGATAATTTAAGTATAGGTCAAGTTGTTAAGGTTTCATTAGGTCGAGATCAAGGGAATTTATTTTTCGTAGTCAAGATAATTAATAATGAATATGTATTAATAGCTGATGGAAAGAAAAGAAAACTTGACAAACCTAAGTTAAAGAAAGTTAAGCACTTAAAAAAATATAATTTTATTAATGATGAAGTTAGAAAAAGAGTAGTATCTGGACAAGAGATTACAGATTCTTTTTTAAGAGCTGAACTTACTAAGTTAAATTAGATGATTTAACTTATTGAAATGGAGGGCTGGTTAGTTAATGGCCAAAAAAGATGTTATAGAATTAGAAGGTACAGTTTCAGAAGCTTTACCTAATGCTATGTTCAAAGTTAAACTAGAAAATGGACATGAGATATTATGCCACATTTCTGGAAAGCTAAGAATGAACTTCATAAGAATTCTTGAAGGTGACAAGGTGAATGTTGAACTTTCTCCATATGACCTTACAAGAGGAAGAATCACTTGGCGTAAGAAGTAGACTATCTTGATATTTAGTCTAAGGAGGGATTAATAATGAAAGTTAGACCATCAGTAAAACCAATATGTGAAAAATGCAAAGTAATAAAAAGAAAAGGAAAAGTAATGGTTATCTGTGAAAATCCAAAGCATAAGCAAAAACAAGGATAAGAAATTATTACTAGTATTTTGTTAAAATTTATAGTATAATACTATATTGTGATGTTAACAAAAGAACGTTAAAATCGTTGAACAATCTGACGTAGGATTGATATATGATATGAAGTTTTAAACACTAAAAACTATGTGTAGGAGGTGCGATCATGGCAAGAATAGCTGGGGTAGATTTACCTAGAGAAAAAAGAGCGGAGATAGGCTTAACTTATATATATGGTATAGGTAAAGCAACTGCTAACGAAATATTAGCTAAAGCTGAGATAAATCCAGATACAAGAATAAAAGATTTATCAGAAGATCAAGTTAATGATTTAAGAAAAGTTATAGATGACGATTTCTTAGTTGAAGGTGACTTAAGAAGAGAAATTGCTTTAAACATAAAGAGATTAAGAGATATAAAATGTTATAGAGGAATTAGACATGGTAAAGGTCTTCCATTAAGAGGACAAAGAACTAAAACTAATGCTAGAACTAGAAAAGGTCCTAGAAAAACAGTATCTCGTAAAAAGAAAAAATAATTAAATAATAATTAGATGAAGGAGGGAAAAGGAAAATGGCTAAACCAAAAAAGAAAGTTACACGTGTTAGAAGAAGAGAACGTAAAAATATAGAACGTGGTCATGCTCATATACAGTCAACTTTCAACAATACAATAATAACTTTAACTGACGTTCATGGAAATGCTATATCTTGGGCAAGTTCAGGACAATTAGGATTCAAAGGATCAAGAAAATCAACTCCATTTGCATCTCAAATGGCTGCTGAAACAGCTGCAAAAGCTGCGATGGAACACGGATTAAAAAGTGTTGAGGTATTCGTAAAGGGGCCAGGTTCAGGAAGAGAAGCTGCTATAAGAGCTTTACAAGCAACTGGACTAGAAGTAACTATGATAAAAGACGTTACTCCAATCCCACATAATGGATGTAGACCACCAAAGAGAAGAAGAGTGTAATTAATAAGAGTACAAATAGGAGGTGTAGATAAATGGCAAGATATACAGGTGCATCATGTAGACAATGCCGTAGAGAGGGAATGAAATTATTCCTTAAAGGTGATAGATGTTATACAGACAAATGTGCTATAGTTAAAAGAAACTATGCTCCAGGTCAACATGGCCAAGGGAGAAAGAAAGTTTCTAACTATGGATTACAATTAAGAGAAAAACAAAAAGTTAAAAGAATATATGGAGTTTTAGAAACTCAATTTAGAAATTTATACGAACGTGCTGAAAACATGCCTGGAAAATCAGGTGAGAACTTATTAAGTTTATTAGAGAGAAGATTAGACAATGTAGTTTACAGAATGGGACTAGCGTCTTCTAGAAAAGAAGCTAGACAATTAGTAACTCATGGTCATTTCACTTTAAATGGAAATAAAGTAGATATAGCTTCAATAACAGTTAAAGTTGGAGATGTGATAGAAGTTAAAGAAAAATCAAGATCTTCTGCAAAATTCAAAAATTTAGTAGAAGTTAACTCAAGAATAGCTCCTAAATGGTTAGAAGCTAATGTAGAAGGAATGACAGCAAAAGTAGTTGGTGTTCCAACAAGAGAAGATATAGATCTTGAAATAGCAGAGCACTTAATCATAGAACTTTACTCTAAATAATAAGCACACTTTTAAAAATTATTTTAAAATTTTGTTTACCCTCAGTGGATTACTGAATTTTAAGGAGGGTTTTGTCCATGATAGAAATAGAAAAGCCAAAAGTAGATATAGTTGAGCTTAGCGAAGACTATAGATATGGTAAGTTTGTTATAGAACCTCTAGAAAGAGGATATGGAATAACTATAGGTAACACACTAAGAAGAATATTATTATCATCTTTACCAGGTGTAGCGGTAAATGCTATAAAAATAGATGGAGTTCTTCATGAATTCTCTACAATACCTGGTGTTAAAGAAGATGTTACAGAGATAATATTAACTTTAAAAGAGCTTTCAGCAACTATAGACGGTGAAGGAAGTAGAACACTTAAAATAGAGGCTCAAGGACCATGCTCTATCACAGGTGCAGATATAATCTGTCCTCCAGATGTTGAAATATTAAGCAAAGACTTAGCAATAGCTACATTAGATGATAATGCCAAGTTTAATATGGAAATATTTGTAGATAAAGGTAGAGGTTATGTTTCTGCTGAAGAAAATAAAACAGAGAATGTTCCAATAGGTGTTTTACCTGTGGATTCAATATATACTCCTGTTGAGAAAGTTAGTTATCATGTGGAAAACACAAGAGTTGGTCAAAAAACAGATTATGATAAATTAGTACTAGAAGTTTGGACTAATGGTAGTATAAACCCTCAAGAAGGTATATCATTAGCTGCAAAGGTATTAGTTGAGCATTTAAATCTATTTATAGACTTAACTGAGCATGTAAGTAGTGTTGAAATCATGGTAGAAAAAGAAGAAGATCAAAAAGAAAAAGTTCTTGAAATGACTATAGAAGAATTAGATTTATCAGTTAGATCGTACAACTGTTTAAAGAGAGCGGGAATTAACACAGTTGAAGAATTAGCCAATAAGTCTGAAGACGATATGATGAAGGTTAGAAACCTAGGTAAAAAATCATTAGAAGAAGTAATACAAAAACTAGAAGAACTTGGGCTAGGTTTAAAACCAAGTGAAGAATAGCGAGCAAAGGAGGGATAAGAATGGCTAAGTACCGTAAATTAGGACGTGAAACAGCTCACAGAAACCTTATGTTAAGAAACTTAGTAACTTGTTTACTAAGAAGTGGAAGAATAGAAACTACAGTAACTAGAGCTAAAGAGACTCGTAGAATGGCTGAAAAGATGATAACTCTTGCTAAAAGAGGAGATCTTCATGCTAGAAGACAAGTTTTAGCTTATGTTATGGATGAAACAGTAGTTAATAACTTATTCACAGATTTAGCTCCAAAATATGCTGAGAGAAATGGTGGATACACTAGAATAATAAAAATAGGGCCAAGAAAAGGCGATGCTGCTGAAATGGCTTTTATAGAATTAGTATAGTAAGGAAAGGATTAGGCTTGATGGCTTAATCTTTTTTTTATTTTTTTGACTAAGGTGTGATATAATAATGTGTAAAATGATTTTTATAAGTTATTGCTTACTAAAAGGAGTATGAATTAATGGATAATATAATAAAAGTAAACAATATTTCATTTGAGTATATTACAGATGAAGCAAAACTTAAAGCAATAGATAATTTAAGCTTGGATGTTAAAAAGGGAGAATTTGTTGCAATAATAGGACATAATGGTTCTGGTAAATCTACTTTATCTAAAAACTTAAATGCTATTCTTATGCCTACAGAAGGAAATATTCTCATTGATGGAATGGATACCAAGGAAGAAGAAAGATTATGGGATATAAGACAAACAGCAGGTATGGTATTTCAAAACCCAGATAATCAAATTGTTGCCACAATAGTAGAAGAAGATGTGGCTTTTGGTCCTGAAAACTTAGGTATAGAGCCAAAAGAAATAAGACGTATTGTAGAAGAGTCTTTAAAAAGTGTAGGTATGTATGATTTAAGAGGTAGACAACCACATTTATTATCAGGTGGTCAAAAACAGAGGGTTGCAATAGCAGGTATAATTGCCATGAGGCCTAAGTGTATAATATTTGATGAAGCAACAGCGATGTTAGACCCATCTGGAAGAAAAGAAGTTATGAAAACAATAAAAAGACTTAATAAAGAAGAAAATATAACTGTTTTACATATAACACACTTTATGGAAGAAGCTGTAGAAGCTGATAGAGTTGTTGTTATGGAGAAAGGTAAGAAACTTTTAGAAGGGACTCCTAAAGAAGTATTTAGTAAAATAGAGATGTTAAAGGAAATCGGTTTAGATGTACCTTGTATGACAGAGTTGTCTAGTTTATTAATAGAAGAAGGTATAAATATTAGTAGTGATATATTAACTGTGGATGAGATGGTGATGGAATTATGTCAATTATAGTAAAGAACTTAACACATATATATAATGAAGGGATGCCTTTTGCAAGTAAGGCACTTGATGATGTATCTTTTGAGATTAAAGATAGAGACTTTGTTGGACTTATAGGTCATACAGGTTCAGGAAAGTCTACATTGATACAACATTTAAATGGACTATTAAAGCCTTCCTCAGGAGAGATTTTTATAAATGATTTTAATATAACAGATAAGAATTTAAACTTAACTGAGATAAGAAAAAGAGTAGGTGTTGTATTTCAATATCCAGAATATCAATTATTTGAAGAAACAATTGATAAAGACATAGCTTTTGGACCCGCTAATTTAGGCCTAGAAGAGGCTGAGATACATAATAGGGTAAAAGCATCGATGGAAGCTGTAGGACTTGAATATGAGGAATTTAAAGATAAATCTCCATTTGAATTATCAGGAGGTCAAAAGCGTAGAGTTGCAATAGCTGGAGTTATAGCAATGAACCCAGAAGTACTTATATTAGATGAGCCAACTGCAGGGCTTGACCCTGGAGGAAGAGATGAAATTTTTAATTTAATAAAAAACCTACATGAAAAAAACAATATGACTATAATATTGTCATCACATAGTATGGATGATATGGCAAAGTTAGCACAAACTTTAATTGTTATGAATCATGGTAAAATAGAATTTATGGGTACTCCTAGAGATGTATTTAAATCAAATGCTATTAAATTAAAAGAAATTGGTTTAGATATTCCACAGGTTTTAGAACTTGCATTGAAATTAAGGGAACAAGGTTTTGACATTAGTGAAGACATATTGACTTTAGAAGAAGCAAAACAGGAAATATTAAGAGTTGTGAGAGGACGAGGATTATGTTAAAAGATATAACTATAGGGCAATACTACCCAACAAGTTCTGCTATTCATAAATTAGATCCAAGGATAAAACTTGTAGCAACAATTGTATTTATGGTATCTATATTTGTAGTAAATAAATTTTGGCCTTATATGATAGTTTTATTATGTTTATTAGGTATGATAAAGTTAGCTAATATACCAGTTAAGTATATTGTTAAGGGTGTAAAACCTCTTAAGTGGATTATTTTATTTACATTTGTTATAAATATTTTTTTCTTACCAGGTGATGAGATATGGTCATTTGGATTCTTAACAATAACAAGTCAAGGTTTGAGACAAGCAATTTTTATGGCAATAAGACTTATATTTTTAGTGATTGGGACATCATTACTTACTTTAACAACTTCACCAATAGAATTGACAGATGGTATAGAACGATTATTAAATCCATTTAAGAAAATTGGTTTACCAGTTCATGAGCTTGCAATGATGATGACAATTGCTTTGCGCTTTATCCCTACACTATTGGATGAAACAGATAAAATAATGAAAGCTCAGATGTCTAGAGGTGCAGACTTTGAAAGTAAAAATCTTATAAATAGAGCTAAAAATCTAGTACCTCTTTTAGTTCCACTATTTGTTAGTGCATTCAGAAGAGCAGATGAATTGGCTATGGCTATGGAAGCTAGATGTTATAGAGGTGGGCACAATAGAACAAAAATGAGAGAGTCTATTATAGCAAAAGCAGATTATGTAGCATGTGTGTTTCAAGTTATTTATTTAGGATTAATTATAGCTACTAGATTTATAGCGATTTAATAGAAGCATATGTATATAGATGAGGTAAAATATGAGAAATATAAAGATTACAATCCAATATGATGGCAGAAATTATTGTGGATGGCAGAAGCAACCAGATTCTTTAGGGATACAAGGTACAATTGAAAAAGCTATATATGAGATAACGAATGAAGAAGTTAAACTTACAGGGTCAGGTAGAACTGACTCAGGAGTTCATGCTCTTGCACAAACTGCAAATTTTAAAATTAGTTCAAGTATAAGCATAGAAAGTATACCAATGGCACTAAATGCTAAACTACCAAAAGATATATCAGTTATAGAGGCATGTGAAGTTAATGATGACTTTCATTCAAGATACAGTGCAAAAGGAAAAACATATAAATATTTAATATATAACAGTAAGTTTAGACACCCAATACTTAACAACATATCATATCAAGTAAAGTACGAGCTTGATTTTGATAAAATGTGTACAGAATCAAAAAGCTTATTGGGTACACATGATTTTAAAGGTTTTATGAGTTCTGGTTCATCTGTAAAAGGAACAATACGAACAATATATGATATAAATATAAAAAAAACAGATAATTTGATTAGTATAGAAATTAGTGGAGATGGGTTCTTATATAATATGGTGAGAATTATTGCTGGAACACTTGTTGATATAGGACGTGGTAGAATTAATGAATCATTTTTAGATATAATAGAATCAAAAAATAGATCAAGATGTGGACATACAGCTCCAGCACAAGGATTATTTCTTAAAAAAGTTCATTATTAACTTGACACACCAGGCTACATGTATTAAAATATATGAGAATGTGTTAATAAGTCCACTTGCCCCGGACTTGACATAAACGGTAAAAAATTTTTATGAAAAGTAGTTAAGGAGGGACAGTTATGAAAAGTTATATAGCTAAGCCAGCTGATGTACAAAGAAAATGGTACTTAGTTGATGCTGAAGGAAAAACATTAGGTCGTATAGCAACAGAAATTGCGACAGTATTGAGAGGTAAACATAAACCAACATTTACTCCTCACGTTGATGGTGGAGATTTTGTTGTTGTAGTAAATGCAGAAAAAGTAGTTTTAACTGGAAAAAAATTAGATCAAAAATATTACAGATACCACACTGGTTATGTAGGTGGATTAAAAGAAATATCTTATAGAGATATGATGGATAAAAAACCAGAAGAAGTTATAGCACATGCTGTAAATGGTATGTTACCTAAAAACAAATTAAGAAGTAGAATGATGACTAGATTAAGAGTATTTGCAGGTGCTGAACACACTCATGCAGCTCAAAATCCAGAAGTTTTAAACTTTAAATAAGATTAATAGGTGAAAGGAGGAGTTTATAATGGCTAACGTTCAATATTATGGAACTGGAAGAAGAAAAAGTTCTGTTGCTAGAGTAAGACTAGTTGCAGGTGAAGGAAATATATTAGTAAATGGAAGAGCATTAGAAAATTATTTTAACTATGAAACATTAATAAGAGATGTTAAACAACCATTAGTTTTAACTGGTAATGAAAATAAATATGATGTTATAGTAAAAGTTGAAGGTGGAGGATTCACTGGACAAGCTGGAGCTATAAGACATGGTATATCTAGAGCTTTATTAAAAGCTGATTTAGATTTAAGACCTGCTTTAAAGAAAGAAGGTTTCTTAACTAGAGATGCAAGAATGAAGGAAAGAAAGAAATACGGATTAAAAGCAGCAAGAAGAGCTCCACAATTCTCAAAAAGATAATCCTTTATTTTTTTGGAAAAGCAAAATCCTTTATTTTCTGTTATTCAGGAAATATAGGAGTATGTTAAAATGTTGGGTTTAAGTTAATGATTGATATACAATAAAATAATAAGATATCTTATTAGGATGTTTTTCCATTGAAAAACATCCTTTTTTGTTTTAATTGTTTAATAAAAAATTATATGTTAGGGTTATTGAGATAATAGTTTTATTGAGAAATGAATAAAGGAATTCACAGTAAATATAATTTTACATTTTATAAGTAATAGAATTTAGCATACTCAATAATATAATGCACAATATAAATTGTCATAATTTATTATACATGTCATTTGATAGTAATTAAAAATAGGAATTTAGAGTAGAAGTGAATATATTATATTTATGTAATCATATATTAATGTTAAGAAATAGAGATTGATAAATACTAAAGTTAAACTTAAATGTTTGTACTAATATTTGGAATATTATAGTGTTTTTATAAGTATACATATACAGGGTGATGTTGTGAGAAAGTACATAAAACATATAATTTTTAGTTTTGTTATGGTGTGTCTAGTAATAGTATCAATATTTGAAGTGAAAAATATTTCTGAAGATGTTATTAAGTATATGCCAATAACAAATAAAACAATAATTTTAGATGCTGGTCATGGAGGTATTGATCCAGGTGCATTAAACAAGGATAAGAGCACATCTGAAAAAGATATCAACTTAGCAATAACACTTAAGCTTAGAGAGCTTATAGAATCAAGTGGAGGTCTTGTAATATTAACCAGAGAAGATGACAGTAGCCTCTATAAAGAAGAAAATAATAAAACGACAAGACAAAAATATAATGAGAACTTAAAAAATAGAAAAGAAATAATTTCTAATTCCAATGCTAATATGTTTGTATCCATACATCTAAATGCATTTGAACAATCTAAATACTATGGAGCTCAGACTTTTTATCCTAAAGATAAGCAAGATAGCAAAGAATTATCGAAGTGTATCCAAGAAGAGCTTAAAAGAGTTATAGATAAAACAAATAACAGAGAGGTAAAGCCAAGAGATGACATATACCTTTTGAAAGAAAATAATATTCCATCTGTATTAATAGAATGTGGTTTTCTTTCAAATGAAAAGGAATGTAAACTTTTAACAGATGAAACATATCAAGAAAAGATAGCATGGGCAATATACATAGGTATACAGAAATATCTAAGTTGAAATAATTATAAAAATAAGTCTAAATATGTAAATAGCTTGTATTGAAGTGTTTAAAAATGCATTAATATGAGCTATTTTTGTTTTGACAAAAAAATAATTAAAATAAAAGTTAAAAAAGCGTTGACTTAGAATAACATAGATGGTATTATATATGAGTGCCCAAAAGGAGCACAAAAATAAGACAAAAGAACTTTGAAAATTAAACAGTAGGTTAATTTATAAACAAGAAACAAACCATAAAGCCAGATATTTTGATAACAATAGTATCTGAGCCTGATAAACTTTTATTTGAGAGTTTGATCCTGGCTCAGGATGAACGCTGGCGGCGTGCCTAACACATGCAAGTTGAGCGATTTACTTCGGTAAAGAGCGGCGGACGGGTGAGTAACGCGTGGGTAACCTACCCTGTACACACGGATAACATACCGAAAGGTATGCTAATACGGGATAACATATTTGAGAGGCATCTCTTGAATATCAAAGGTGAGCCAGTACAGGATGGACCCGCGTCTGATTAGCTAGTTGGTAAGGTAACGGCTTACCAAGGCGACGATCAGTAGCCGACCTGAGAGGGTGATCGGCCACATTGGAACTGAGACACGGTCCAAACTCCTACGGGAGGCAGCAGTGGGGAATATTGCACAATGGGCGAAAGCCTGATGCAGCAACGCCGCGTGAGTGATGAAGGCCTTCGGGTCGTAAAACTCTGTCCTCAAGGAAGATAATGACGGTACTTGAGGAGGAAGCCCCGGCTAACTACGTGCCAGCAGCCGCGGTAATACGTAGGGGGCTAGCGTTATCCGGATTTACTGGGCGTAAAGGGTGCGTAGGCGGTCTTTCAAGTCAGGAGTGAAAGGCTACGGCTCAACCGTAGTAAGCTCTTGAAACTGGGAGACTTGAGTGCAGGAGAGGAGAGTGGAATTCCTAGTGTAGCGGTGAAATGCGTAGATATTAGGAGGAACACCAGTTGCGAAGGCGGCTCTCTGGACTGTAACTGACGCTGAGGCACGAAAGCGTGGGGAGCAAACAGGATTAGATACCCTGGTAGTCCACGCTGTAAACGATGAGTACTAGGTGTCGGGGGTTACCCCCCTCGGTGCCGCAGCTAACGCATTAAGTACTCCGCCTGGGAAGTACGCTCGCAAGAGTGAAACTCAAAGGAATTGACGGGGACCCGCACAAGTAGCGGAGCATGTGGTTTAATTCGAAGCAACGCGAAGAACCTTACCTAAGCTTGACATCCCAATGACATCTCCTTAATCGGAGAGTTCCCTTCGGGGACATTGGTGACAGGTGGTGCATGGTTGTCGTCAGCTCGTGTCGTGAGATGTTGGGTTAAGTCCCGCAACGAGCGCAACCCTTGTCTTTAGTTGCCATCATTAAGTTGGGCACTCTAGAGAGACTGCCAGGGATAACCTGGAGGAAGGTGGGGATGACGTCAAATCATCATGCCCCTTATGCTTAGGGCTACACACGTGCTACAATGGGTAGTACAGAGGGTTGCCAAGCCGTAAGGTGGAGCTAATCCCTTAAAGCTACTCTCAGTTCGGATTGTAGGCTGAAACTCGCCTACATGAAGCTGGAGTTACTAGTAATCGCAGATCAGAATGCTGCGGTGAATGCGTTCCCGGGTCTTGTACACACCGCCCGTCACACCACGGGAGTTGGAGACGCCCGAAGCCGATTATCTAACCTTTTGGAAGAAGTCGTCGAAGGTGGAATCAATAACTGGGGTGAAGTCGTAACAAGGTAGCCGTATCGGAAGGTGCGGCTGGATCACCTCCTTTCTAAGGAGAATTGCCTACTGTTTAATTTTGAAAGTTCTTTATGAACTTCATATTTGGGGGTGTAGCTCAGTTGGGAGAGCACTTGCCTTGCAAGCAAGGGGTCAGGAGTTCGACTCTCCTCATCTCCACCATTAAGAGTATATTACTTAAATCTTCGATTTATCTAGTAGCCTCTTACATGCACTTTTAGCTTATCTTTAGACAAGCTATGTGCGTTAGCACTTTAAGCAACGGGATTTATCCGTTGGCGACGTGCGTTAGCATTTTAAGTAACAGAATAATCTGAGTGTATACGAAGGTTGTTCGTTGACGATGTGCGTTAGCACTTTGAAAACTGCATATATATTTAGTGATATGACATCTAATTTGTAATATATAAAGCTGATAACTTTTTAAAATTATCGAAGTTGATAGCTTCTAATCTATCAAACCTTTTTAACTGGTCAAGTTATTAAGGGTGCAGGGCGGATGCCTTGGCACTAGGAGCCGATGAAGGACGCGATAAGCTGCGATAAGCTTCGGGGAGTTGCACGTAAACTTTGATCCGAAGATTTCCGAATGAGGAAACTCACTTAGAGTAATGTCTAAGTATCATTAAGTGAATACATAGCTTAATGAGGGGAACTCAGGGAACTGAAACATCTAAGTACCTGAAGGAAGAGAAAGAAATTCGATTCCGTAAGTAGCGGCGAGCGAACGCGGAATAGCCCAAACCAATAAAGTTTTCTTTATTGGGGTTGCGGACATATCATAAACGAAGAGGTATCGTAATTGAAGAGGTTTGGAAAGACCCACCACAGAAGGTAATAGTCCTGTATGTTAAACGAGAAGACTTCAGATATGATCCAGAGTACCACGGGACACGTGAAACCCTGTGGGAAGCAGGAGGGACCACCCTCCAAGGCTAAATACTACCTAGTGACCGATAGCGTATAGTACCGTGAGGGAAAGGTGAAAAGAACCCCGGGAGGGGAGTGAAATAGAACCTGAAACCCTGCACTTACAAGCTGTGGAAGCACATTTCTTGTGTGACCGCGTACTTTTTGTAGAACGGGCCAACGAGTTACGTTAAGTAGCAAGGTTAAGCACTTAAGGTGTGGAGCCGTAGCGAAAGCGAGTTTTAACTGAGCGTTCAGTTACTTGACGTAGACCCGAAACCGGGCGACCTACCCATGAGCAGGATGAAGCGAAAGTAAAATTTCGTGGAGGTCCGAACCCACGAGCGTTGAAAAGCTCGGGGATGACTTGTGGGTAGCGGTGAAATTCCAATCGAGCCCGGAGATAGCTGGTTCTCCCCGAAATAGCTTTAGGGCTAGCCTCAAGGTGAGAGATACGGAGGTAGAGCACTGAATGTCCTAGGGGGTATTGCACCTACCGAAGACTATCAAACTCCGAATGCCGTCATCTTATACTTGGGAGTCAGACTGTGGGTGATAAGATTCATAGTCGAAAGGGCAACAGCCCAGATCGTCAGCTAAGGTCCCTAAATGTAAGTTAAGTGGTAAAGGATGTGGGATTGCACAGACAACCAGGATGTTGGCTTAGAAGCAGCCACTCATTCAAAGAGTGCGTAATAGCTCACTGGTCGAGTGATCCTGCGCCGAAGATTTCCGGGGCTAAAACTTACTACCGAAGCTACGGCATCAGTAATGATGGGTAGGGGAGCTTCCCATACGGGTTGAAGCATGACCGTAAGGACATGTGGACAGTATGGGAGTGAGAATGTTGGCATGAGTAGCGAGATGTGGGTGAGAATCCCACAGGCCGTAAACCCAAGGTTTCCAGGGGAAGGTTCGTCCGCCCTGGGTTAGTCGGGACCTAAGCTGAGGCCGAAAGGCGTAGGTGATGGACAACAGGTTGATATTCCTGTACTACCGATAACCGTTTGAGAGATGGGATGACACAGTAGGATAAGCTAAGCACACTGTTGGTTATGTGTGCCCAAGCATTGAGGCAGTCAGAGTAGGTAAATCCGCTTTGATAATGCTGGGATGTGATGGGGAGCGAAATTTAGTAGCGAAGTAGCTGATTTCACACTGTCAAGAAAAGTCTCTATCGAGGTTAAAGGTACCCGTACCGCAAACCGACACAGGTGGGTGAGGAGAGTATCCTAAGGCCCGCGAGAGAACTGTTGTTAAGGAACTCGGCAAAATGACCCCGTAACTTAGGGATAAGGGGTGCCACCATCCGGTGGCCGCAGAGAATAGGCCCAAGCGACTGTTTACCAAAAACATAGGTTTCTGCTAAGTCGCAAGACGATGTATAGGAGCTGACGCCTGCCCGGTGCTGGAAGGTTAAGGGGATCTGTTAGAGCAATCGAAGCAGTGAACTTAAGCCCCAGTAAACGGCGGCCGTAACTATAACGGTCCTAAGGTAGCGAAATTCCTTGTCGGGTAAGTTCCGACCCGCACGAAAGGCGTAACGATTTGGGCACTGTCTCAACAACAGACTCGGTGAAATTGTAATTCCGGTGAAGATGCCGGATACCTGCGACAGGACGGAAAGACCCCATGGAGCTTTACTGTAGCTTGACATTGGGTCTTGGTACTACATGTACAGGATAGGTGGGAGGCTTTGAAACCAGGACGCCAGTTTTGGCGGAGCCATCCTTGGGATACCACCCTTGTAGTACTGGGACTCTAACCATAGGCCATGAATCTGGTCTTGGGACACTGTCAGGTGGGCAGTTTGACTGGGGCGGTCGCCTCCCAAAAGGTAACGGAGGCGCTCAAAGGTTCTCTCAGTACGGTCGGAAATCGTACGTAGAGTGTAAAGGCAAAAGAGAGCTTGATTGCAAGACATACAGGTCGAGCAAGGATGAAAATCGGACTTAGTGATCCGGTGGTTCTGCGTGGAAGGGCCATCGCTCAACGGATAAAAGCTACCCTGGGGATAACAGGCTTATCTCCCCCAAGAGTCCACATCGACGGGGAGGTTTGGCACCTCGATGTCGGCTCATCACATCCTGGGGCTGTAGTAGGTCCCAAGGGTTGGGCTGTTCGCCCATTAAAGTGGTACGCGAGCTGGGTTCAGAACGTCGTGAGACAGTTCGGTCCCTATCCGTCGCAGGCGTAGGAAATTTGAGAAGACCTGTCCTTAGTACGAGAGGACCGGGATGGACGTACCTCTGGTGTACCAGTTGTTCTGCCAAGGGCATGGCTGGGTAGCTATGTACGGAATGGATAAGCGCTGAAAGCATCTAAGCGCGAAGCCAACTTCAAGATAAGATTTCCCACCGCAAGGGTAAGACCCCAGAAAGACTATCTGGTTGATAGGTCGAAGGTGTAAGTGCAGCAATGTATTTAGCTTATCGATACTAATAGGTCGAGGACTTGACCAATATTTATTTGATGTTCATTGATTAAAATATATATGTAGTTTTTAGAGTGTTAACTCTAAAAAAGTATGAAAAAAGTATTGACAAAAATAGCAAAAAATGTTAATATTATACTTGTCCTAGCAACAAGAAAAAAATGTGGTTATAATAGCAGAGAAGATACACCTGTTCCCATTCCGAACACAGAAGTTAAGTTCTCTAGCGCTGATGGTACTTGGTGGGAAACTGCCTGGGAGAGTAGGACATAGCCACGTTAGATGTTCCAAGGTAGCTCAACGGTGGAGCAACCGGCTGTTAACCGGTAGGCTGTGGGTTCGAGCCCCACCCTTGGAGCCAATATATGGCTCGTTGGTCAAGAGGTTAAGACACCGCCCTTTCACGGCGGTAACAGGGGTTCAATTCCCCTACGAGTCACCATTTATGGGATCATAGCTCAGCTGGGAGAGCACCTGCCTTACAAGCAGGGGGTCGCAGGTTCGAGCCCTGCTGGTCCCACCATTTGCGGCCTGGTAGTTCAGTTGGTTAGAATGCCAGCCTGTCACGCTGGAGGTCGAGGGTTCGAACCCCTTCCAGGTCGCCAAAATAAAAATTAAAAGATATGCTGGTGTGGCTCAACGGTAGAGCAGCTGACTTGTAATCAGCAGGTTGTAGGTTCGATTCCTATCACCAGCTCCATGTAAGATTAATAACGGAGGATTTCCCGAGCGGCCAAAGGGGGCAGACTGTAAATCTGTTGTCATCGACTTCGGTGGTTCGAATCCACCATCCTCCACCAATTAAATTAAATATGCGGGTGTAGCTCAATGGTAGAGTTCTGGCCTTCCAAGCCAGCTGTGAGGGTTCGATCCCCTTCACCCGCTCCAAAAAAAGCGTGGGTGCATAGCTCAGCTGGATAGAGCAACGCCCTTCTAAGGCGTGTGTCCGGGGTTCGAATCCCTGTGCGCTCACCACATATATATTGGGGATTAGCCAAGTCGGTAAGGCACATGACTTTGACTCATGTATGCGTAGGTTCGAGTCCTGCATCCCCAGCCAAATAAAAATATGGTCTATTAGCTCAGTCGGTAGAGCACCTGACTTTTAATCAGGGTGTCCCGCGTTCGAGTCGCGGATAGATCACCAATGGAGAGGTGTCCGAGTGGTTTAAGGAGCTGGTCTTGAAAACCAGTGACTTCGAAAGGGGCCGTGGGTTCGAATCCCACCCTCTCCGCCAAGCTAAAATAATAGGACTAAATTTGGAGAAGTACTCAAGTGGCTCAAGAGGATCCCCTGCTAAGGGATTAGGCTGGGTAACCGGTGCGAGGGTTCGAATCCCTCCTTCTCCGCCATTTAAAAAACGAGGTGTAGCGCAGTTTGGTAGCGCACATGGTTTGGGACCATGGGGCCGGGGGTTCGAGTCCCTTCACCTCGACCAACCAGTACCTTTAGCTCAGTTTATTAGAGCATCCGGCTCATAACCGGTAGGTCTGGGGTTTGAGTCCCTGAAGGTCCATTATTCTTCATAGGGGTGTAGCTCAGTTGGTAGAGCGTCGGTCTCCAAAACCGTGCGCCGGGGGTTCGAGTCCCTCCACCCCTGCCAAATAAAAAGGACTTGAAAAAAAATAGTTTTTAGAGTAAGATAAGATAGTAAATAATATTTCGAGGTGTAGCGCAGTTTGGTAGCGCACATGGTTTGGGACCATGGGGCCGGGGGTTCGAGTCCCTTCACCTCGACCAAATAAGGGCCTATAGCTCAGGTGGTTAGAGCGCACGCCTGATAAGCGTGAGGTCGCTGGTTCGAGTCCAGCTAGGCCCACCATTTGCCCAGATAGCTCAGTCGGTAGAGCAGGGGACTGAAAATCCCCGTGTCGGTGGTTCGATTCCGCCTCTGGGCACCAGAAATACGGCGGTATAGCTTAGTTGGCTAGAGCGTTCGGTTCATACCCGAAAGGTCATAGGTTCGACTCCTATTACCGCTACCATCTAACTATATCAATAAAGAACTTTGAAAATTAAACAGTAGGTTAATTTATAAACAAGAAACAAACCATAAAGCCAGATATTTTGATAACAATAGTATCTGAGCCTGATAAACTTTTATTTGAGAGTTTGATCCTGGCTCAGGATGAACGCTGGCGGCGTGCCTAACACATGCAAGTTGAGCGATTTACTTCGGTAAAGAGCGGCGGACGGGTGAGTAACGCGTGGGTAACCTACCCTGTACACACGGATAACATACCGAAAGGTATGCTAATACGGGATAATATATTTGAGAGGCATCTCTTAAATATCAAAGGTGAGCCAGTACAGGATGGACCCGCGTCTGATTAGCTAGTTGGTAAGGTAACGGCTTACCAAGGCGACGATCAGTAGCCGACCTGAGAGGGTGATCGGCCACATTGGAACTGAGACACGGTCCAAACTCCTACGGGAGGCAGCAGTGGGGAATATTGCACAATGGGCGAAAGCCTGATGCAGCAACGCCGCGTGAGTGATGAAGGCCTTCGGGTCGTAAAACTCTGTCCTCAAGGAAGATAATGACGGTACTTGAGGAGGAAGCCCCGGCTAACTACGTGCCAGCAGCCGCGGTAATACGTAGGGGGCTAGCGTTATCCGGATTTACTGGGCGTAAAGGGTGCGTAGGCGGTCTTTCAAGTCAGGAGTGAAAGGCTACGGCTCAACCGTAGTAAGCTCTTGAAACTGGGAGACTTGAGTGCAGGAGAGGAGAGTGGAATTCCTAGTGTAGCGGTGAAATGCGTAGATATTAGGAGGAACACCAGTTGCGAAGGCGGCTCTCTGGACTGTAACTGACGCTGAGGCACGAAAGCGTGGGGAGCAAACAGGATTAGATACCCTGGTAGTCCACGCTGTAAACGATGAGTACTAGGTGTCGGGGGTTACCCCCCTCGGTGCCGCAGCTAACGCATTAAGTACTCCGCCTGGGAAGTACGCTCGCAAGAGTGAAACTCAAAGGAATTGACGGGGACCCGCACAAGTAGCGGAGCATGTGGTTTAATTCGAAGCAACGCGAAGAACCTTACCTAAGCTTGACATCCCAATGACATCTCCTTAATCGGAGAGTTCCCTTCGGGGACATTGGTGACAGGTGGTGCATGGTTGTCGTCAGCTCGTGTCGTGAGATGTTGGGTTAAGTCCCGCAACGAGCGCAACCCTTGTCTTTAGTTGCCATCATTAAGTTGGGCACTCTAGAGAGACTGCCAGGGATAACCTGGAGGAAGGTGGGGATGACGTCAAATCATCATGCCCCTTATGCTTAGGGCTACACACGTGCTACAATGGGTAGTACAGAGGGTTGCCAAGCCGTAAGGTGGAGCTAATCCCTTAAAGCTACTCTCAGTTCGGATTGTAGGCTGAAACTCGCCTACATGAAGCTGGAGTTACTAGTAATCGCAGATCAGAATGCTGCGGTGAATGCGTTCCCGGGTCTTGTACACACCGCCCGTCACACCACGGGAGTTGGAGACGCCCGAAGCCGATTATCTAACCTTTTGGAAGAAGTCGTCGAAGGTGGAATCAATAACTGGGGTGAAGTCGTAACAAGGTAGCCGTATCGGAAGGTGCGGCTGGATCACCTCCTTTCTAAGGAGAATTGCCTACTGTTTAATTTTGAAAGTTCTTTATGAACTTCATATTTGGGGGTGTAGCTCAGTTGGGAGAGCACTTGCCTTGCAAGCAAGGGGTCAGGAGTTCGACTCTCCTCATCTCCACCATTAAGAGTATATTACTTAAATCTTCGATTTATCTAGTAGCCTCTTACATGCACTTTTAGCTTATCTTTAGACAAGCTATGTGCACTAGCACTTTAAGCAACGGGATTTATCCGTTGGCGCTGTGCGTTAGCACCTTAAAAACTGCATATATATTTAGTGATATGACATCTAATTTGTAATATATAAAGCTGATAACTTTTTAAAATTATCGAAGTTGATAGCTTCTAATCTATCAAACCTTTTTAACTGGTCAAGTTATTAAGGGTGCAGGGCGGATGCCTTGGCACTAGGAGCCGATGAAGGACGCGATAAGCTGCGATAAGCTTCGGGGAGTTGCACGTAAACTTTGATCCGAAGATTTCCGAATGAGGAAACTCACTTAGAGTAATGTCTAAGTATCATTAAGTGAATACATAGCTTAATGAGGGGAACTCAGGGAACTGAAACATCTAAGTACCTGAAGGAAGAGAAAGAAATTCGATTCCGTAAGTAGCGGCGAGCGAACGCGGAATAGCCCAAACCAATAAAGTTTTCTTTATTGGGGTTGCGGACATATCATAAACGAAGAGGTATCGTAATTGAAGAGGTTTGGAAAGACCCACCACAGAAGGTAATAGTCCTGTATGTTAAACGAGAAGACTTCAGATATGATCCAGAGTACCACGGGACACGTGAAACCCTGTGGGAAGCAGGAGGGACCACCCTCCAAGGCTAAATACTACCTAGTGACCGATAGCGTATAGTACCGTGAGGGAAAGGTGAAAAGAACCCCGGGAGGGGAGTGAAATAGAACCTGAAACCCTGCACTTACAAGCTGTGGAAGCACATTTCTTGTGTGACCGCGTACTTTTTGTAGAACGGGCCAACGAGTTACGTTAAGTAGCAAGGTTAAGCACTTAAGGTGTGGAGCCGTAGCGAAAGCGAGTTTTAACTGAGCGTTCAGTTACTTGACGTAGACCCGAAACCGGGCGACCTACCCATGAGCAGGATGAAGCGAAAGTAAAATTTCGTGGAGGTCCGAACCCACGAGCGTTGAAAAGCTCGGGGATGACTTGTGGGTAGCGGTGAAATTCCAATCGAGCCCGGAGATAGCTGGTTCTCCCCGAAATAGCTTTAGGGCTAGCCTCAAGGTGAGAGATACGGAGGTAGAGCACTGAATGTCCTAGGGGGTATTGCACCTACCGAAGACTATCAAACTCCGAATGCCGTCATCTTATACTTGGGAGTCAGACTGTGGGTGATAAGATTCATAGTCGAAAGGGCAACAGCCCAGATCGTCAGCTAAGGTCCCTAAATGTAAGTTAAGTGGTAAAGGATGTGGGATTGCACAGACAACCAGGATGTTGGCTTAGAAGCAGCCACTCATTCAAAGAGTGCGTAATAGCTCACTGGTCGAGTGATCCTGCGCCGAAGATTTCCGGGGCTAAAACTTACTACCGAAGCTACGGCATCAGTAATGATGGGTAGGGGAGCTTCCCATACGGGTTGAAGCATGACCGTAAGGACATGTGGACAGTATGGGAGTGAGAATGTTGGCATGAGTAGCGAGATGTGGGTGAGAATCCCACAGGCCGTAAACCCAAGGTTTCCAGGGGAAGGTTCGTCCGCCCTGGGTTAGTCGGGACCTAAGCTGAGGCCGAAAGGCGTAGGTGATGGACAACAGGTTGATATTCCTGTACTACCGATAACCGTTTGAGAGATGGGATGACACAGTAGGATAAGCTAAGCACACTGTTGGTTATGTGTGCCCAAGCATTGAGGCAGTCAGAGTAGGTAAATCCGCTTTGATAATGCTGGGATGTGATGGGGAGCGAAATTTAGTAGCGAAGTAGCTGATTTCACACTGTCAAGAAAAGTCTCTATCGAGGTTAAAGGTACCCGTACCGCAAACCGACACAGGTGGGTGAGGAGAGTATCCTAAGGCCCGCGAGAGAACTGTTGTTAAGGAACTCGGCAAAATGACCCCGTAACTTAGGGATAAGGGGTGCCACCATCCGGTGGCCGCAGAGAATAGGCCCAAGCGACTGTTTACCAAAAACATAGGTTTCTGCTAAGTCGCAAGACGATGTATAGGAGCTGACGCCTGCCCGGTGCTGGAAGGTTAAGGGGATCTGTTAGAGCAATCGAAGCAGTGAACTTAAGCCCCAGTAAACGGCGGCCGTAACTATAACGGTCCTAAGGTAGCGAAATTCCTTGTCGGGTAAGTTCCGACCCGCACGAAAGGCGTAACGATTTGGGCACTGTCTCAACAACAGACTCGGTGAAATTGTAATTCCGGTGAAGATGCCGGATACCTGCGACAGGACGGAAAGACCCCATGGAGCTTTACTGTAGCTTGACATTGGGTCTTGGTACTACATGTACAGGATAGGTGGGAGGCTTTGAAACCAGGACGCCAGTTTTGGCGGAGCCATCCTTGGGATACCACCCTTGTAGTACTGGGACTCTAACCATAGGCCATGAATCTGGTCTTGGGACACTGTCAGGTGGGCAGTTTGACTGGGGCGGTCGCCTCCCAAAAGGTAACGGAGGCGCTCAAAGGTTCTCTCAGTACGGTCGGAAATCGTACGTAGAGTGTAAAGGCAAAAGAGAGCTTGATTGCAAGACATACAGGTCGAGCAAGGATGAAAATCGGACTTAGTGATCCGGTGGTTCTGCGTGGAAGGGCCATCGCTCAACGGATAAAAGCTACCCTGGGGATAACAGGCTTATCTCCCCCAAGAGTCCACATCGACGGGGAGGTTTGGCACCTCGATGTCGGCTCATCACATCCTGGGGCTGTAGTAGGTCCCAAGGGTTGGGCTGTTCGCCCATTAAAGTGGTACGCGAGCTGGGTTCAGAACGTCGTGAGACAGTTCGGTCCCTATCCGTCGCAGGCGTAGGAAATTTGAGAAGACCTGTCCTTAGTACGAGAGGACCGGGATGGACGTACCTCTGGTGTACCAGTTGTTCTGCCAAGGGCATGGCTGGGTAGCTATGTACGGAATGGATAAGCGCTGAAAGCATCTAAGCGCGAAGCCAACTTCAAGATAAGATTTCCCACCGCAAGGGTAAGACCCCAGAAAGACTATCTGGTTGATAGGTCGAAGGTGTAAGTGCAGCAATGTATTTAGCTTATCGATACTAATAGGTCGAGGACTTGACCAATATTTATTTGATGTTCATTGATTAAAATATATATGTAGTTTTTAGAGTGCTAACTCTAAAGAAGCTAGTTTTACTAGTTTTAAAAACTTAATAGTATTATTAAGCATAAAGATTATGTGGTTACAATAGCAGAGAGGATACACCTGTTCCCATTCCGAACACAGAAGTTAAGCTCTCTAGCGCTGATGGTACTTGGTGGGAAACTGCCTGGGAGAGTAGGACGTAGCCACGTAATTTTTTTATTTGTTATATTGAGTTAAAGGTTAAACTAAAATTCTAGATTAATATAAGAAATAAAATAAAAACCTATTGACCTGAAAATCAATAGGTTTTTATTTTATTTAAGTTTTTAATTACGATGTTAAATATATTATATAGATACCCAATTTGTTAATTAGCATCTAATATCTTATATTTAAAAACTATTTGATTAAAATTATTATGCCATTATATTAGATACAAATTCTTTTAATTTATCTAATCCAGCCAAGAAAGTATTTTCACTACAAGCGTAAGATATACGAATATATTTATCCATACCAAATGCTATTCCAGGAACAACTGCTACATTATATTCTTCTAAAAATTGATTACAAAATTCTATAGAAAAACTATCTTTGTATTTAAAATTTTCAGCTATATTAGAAAGGTCTATAAAAGCATAAAATGCACCATCAGGATTTACATATTCTACATTTTCGATAGAATCTAATTTAGATGTGATTAAATCTCTTCTAGATTTATATGTTTTTACCATACCATCTATATCAGTTGAACAATCTTTTAAGGCTCCATATGCTATGTATTGTGATGTTAAGCTTGGATGTGATATAAGATGTCCTTGTATAGAGCTCATTGCTTTAGCGATAGTTTTATTAGAAGCAGTATAGCCCAATCTTAATCCAGTCATAGCAGCTGATTTAGAAAAACCATTTATAGTTATAGTTATATCTTTTGCTTCTTCACTTAATGAAGCAACTGATGTGAAATTTCCAGTGTAACATATTTTTTCATATATTTCGTCTGCCAAAATATATATTTTATTCTGTATACATACTTTTACAATTTCAATCAACTCATCTTTTGTGTAGACACTACCAGTAGGATTTGAAGGATTATTTAATACAAGAATTTTTGTTTTGCTTGTTATAGATTTTTCAAGTTCTTCTTTTGTTAATTTGAATCCATTTTCTTTTTTAGTGTCAATAAAAACTGGAACAGCATTAACTAATTTAACCATTTCAGGATAACTGACCCAATATGGTTTTGGCAATAACACTTCATCTCCTTCATCTGTTAATGCTAACAAAGTGTTTGTTATAGAATTTTTAGCTCCACTTGATATAACTATTTCATCTATTGAATATCTACAATTATTTTCTTCAATAAGTTTCTTACAGATTTCTTCTCTGAGTATTTTCAATCCAGGAACTAAATCATATTTAGTACAATCTTTGTTTAAAGAGTCAATTCCATAAGATTTTGCAACATTAGGTACATTGAAATCAGGTTCTCCTATACTAAGGTTTATTACTTTAATCCCATTACTTTCCATTTCTTTAACTTTTGAACTAATACCTATTGTATAGGATGGAGTTATAAAGTTTAGTCTTTTTGATAACATAAAATGCCCCCTTTTAAATTATTATTTATATTATACGACAAATTTGAAAAATGTACATAAGGAAATTTGTAGATATATACATTAATACATATGAAAATAAGTACTTTTTGCCTAAAATTAGTGTAAAAAAAAGAGAAAAAAGTTTTGACTTCCAAAGTTGTTACAAACGCTGATGTTCAAAATATCTACATAGTATTTGCAATGATTTGCGTTAGTTTGACTATTATGTACAAATTTGGTAATCTTAATATAGTAATTATTAAGATAATCCCTTTAACTTAGTTGAAGGGGATTTTTTTAGACTTAATATACTACATATAGTGGTATGTAGATTAATAAAATACAATATATAGTAATAGGAGGTTTTTTTAATTGGTTGAGTTTGTAAAAAAGAGAGATGGAAGAGTGATTCCATTTAATGAAGATAGAATAACAAGAGCTATATTTTTAGCAGCAACAAATGTTGCAGAAAGAGAAGGTATTGTACCTGATTATAAGTTATCTGAGCAACTAACTCAAGAAGTAATAAAGTTGCTAAATCATAAATATTCTGAATCAGTTCCAAGTGTTGAAGATATACAAAATTCTGTAGTTAAGGTTCTTATAGAAACAGGCCACGCAAAAACTAGCGAAGAGTACATAGTATATAGAACTGAAAGAAGTAGAATAAGAAATTCAAAAACAAGGTTAATGAAGGCAATAGAGGAAATTACATTTGAGGATGCAGAAGATGCTGATATAAAAAGAGAAAATGCAAATATTAATGGTAATACAGCTATGGGAACAATGTTACAATATGGAAGTACTGTATCCAAAGAATTTTGTAAGACTCATATATTAAAGCCAGAACATTCTTTCGCACATGACAATGGAGATATACATATACATGATATGGATTTTTTAAATATGGGAACATTAACTTGTTGTCAGATCGATGTTAAAAAACTATTTGAGGATGGTTTTTCAACTGGTCACGGTTTCTTAAGAGAACCACAAGATATAATGAGTTATGGAGCTCTAGCTGCAATTGCGATACAAAGTAATCAAAATGATCAACATGGAGGTCAAAGTATACCATTTTTCGATTATGGTTTATCTGAAGGTGTGTATAAGACATTTAAAAAATTCTACATAGGAAACTTAGCTAAAGCATTAAAATTATTTAAAGGAATTGAAAATAATGAGGCAATAAAGGACATAGTATATAGAACAGAGAAAGAAACAAATAGAAAAGTTGGCCTTAAAAAAGATGAATTGTATCTAAACTCTGAAAAAGAAAAACTAAGAGAAACATTTAATATTGATGAAGAACTTGTAAATAACATGCAAAACTTTGCATTTGAAGAGTCATATAAAGAAACTGATAAAAAAACATATCAATCTATGGAAGCATTTATACATAACTTAAATACAATGCATTCTAGAGCAGGTGCACAAGTACCATTTTCAAGTGTAAATTTTGGAACAGATATTTCTGAAGAAGGAAGAATGGTAACTAAGAATCTATTATTATCACAAGAAAGAGGTTTAGGTAATGGAGAGACACCAATTTTCCCAATATTGATATTTAAGGTTAAAGAAGGTGTAAATTTAAATCCTGAAGATCCTAATTATGATTTATTTAAGTTATCATGTAGGGTATCAGCTAAAAGGTTATTTCCTAACTTTAGCTTTTTAGATGCTCCTTTTAATGCTAAATATTATAAAGCAGGAGATCCAGATACAGAAGCTACATATATGGGTTGTAGAACAAGAGTACTTAGTAATGTATGTGGACCAGAAACAGTTAGTGGCAGAGGAAATATATCTTTTACTACTGTCAATCTTCCAAGATTAGGTATAAAACATGGAATTATAAAAAATAATAAAACTAATTTAGATGAATTTTTTAAAGAACTAGATGAGAAGATGGACTTAATTATAGAACAATTATTAGAACGTCTTGAAGTCCAGGGAAATAAAAAAATGAAAAACTTCCCATTTTTAATGGGGCAAGGTGTATGGAAAGATTCTGATGATTTGGGACCAGAAGATACATTAAAAGAGGTAATAAAGCAAGGAACATTGACTATTGGGTTTATAGGTTTAGCAGAATGCCTTATTGCTCTTACAGGTAAACATCATGGAGAAAGTAAGGAATCTCAAGAATTAGGACTAAAAATAGTGTCATATATGAGACATAAAATGGATGAAGCCACAGATAAATGTAAATTAAACTTCTCTTTAATGGGTACTCCAGCAGAAGGTCTTTCAGGAAGATTTACTAAAATAGACAAGAAAGTATATGGAGAAATTAAAGGCATTACAGATAAAGAGTATTATACTAATTCATTCCATGTTCCAGTTTATTATAATATAAGTGCATATGACAAAATTGAGATAGAAGCTCCATATCATGAATTTACTAATGCAGGTCATATAACATATGTAGAACTAGATGGAGATCCATCTGATAACCTAGAAGCTTTTGAAACTGTCATAAAAGCAATGAAAGATTTGGGTATAGGATACGGAAGTATAAATCATCCTGTAGATAGAGACCCTATATGTGGTTTCTCAGGGGTAATAGCTAGTAATATATGTCCTGTGTGTGGAAGAAATGAAGATGAAAGTGATATTAAGTTTGAGAGAATAAGACGAATAACGGGATATTTAGTTGGTACAGTTGATAGATTTAATAATGCCAAGAAAGCTGAAGTTAAAGATAGGGTAAAACATAGATAGTTTTATTTGGAGGAATAAGTTATGAAAATAAGAATGTCATCTACTATAAGTCATGACAGTATAGTTGATGGACCAGGGTTAAGAATGGTACTATGGACTCAAGGATGTGTTCATAATTGTAAGGGGTGTCATAATCCTCAAACGCATAATTTATGTGGTGGCTTTTATATGGATACAAAAGAAATTATAAATGAGATAAAGTCACTAAAATTACAAAAGGGTATTACACTGTCAGGTGGAGAGCCATTTTTACAACCAGAACCATTAGAAGAAATAGCAAAAGAAGCTAAAAATAATGGATTGGATGTATGGTCTTATACAGGATTTACATTTGAACAACTACTAGATAAAAAAAATAGTGCATATTTCAAAAACTTGAACCTATTAAAGCAAATTGATGTTTTAGTAGATGGAAGATTTATAGATGAAAAAAAAGATATAAGTTTAAAATTTAGAGGTTCATCAAATCAAAGAATAATTGATGTTCAGAAAAGCTTAAAGTATAAAAAAGTGTTTTTAATTGAGCAATATATGAAAGATGATTTATCTATAGCAGAATAGAATGTAAATAGACGAAAGTGAATGTAAAAATATATTTACCTTCGTCTATTTTTATGTAAAAAGTTTTTGTTTAATTATGTGCTATATAAAGTGTAATTATATTAGATTAGCTATTATAGCTTTGGTTTTATAATATATTAGTCTGTTTCAATGTATATTATTTTTAGATAAAGTTTCACAAATTGTTTAATCGATTCTCAGCTATGAAACTAAAATATTTAAACCGATTATGAGTGTTTTTAGTTAATACATAAATTTACAAAGTAAATAGTAAGGTATTGATAGATGCTTTAGTAAAGTTATACGCTTATGTAGTATTATTACTACTAATATTGTCATTAGTGCTTTTAAGGAAAAATAATGTTGTTATGAAAGTAATCATTTTCAACTAAGGTCTTGAAGTTGTAAGCATATTTTATCATATAAATAAGCAGATTAATGAGAAATGATTATATATATATGGATTTATCTTTATTTAAAAAATAATAAATTATGTAATATGTGGATAAATATGTTTATAATGTGGATAATATTTAATGTAATAAGTTAAAACAATATGAATCAGTTGTTTATAATGTGGATAATATTATAATAGACAGATAAAGTGGTAATTTAAAAATAAAAAATGTAAAAAAAGTTGTTGACTCTAAAAGAAAAAGTTGGTATAGTAATACTTGTCCTCAAGAAAAGGACACAAACATAAAGAACTTTGAAAATTAAACAGTAGGTTAATTTATAAAAACAAGAAACAAACCATAAAGCCAGATATTTTGATAACAATAGTATCTGAGCCTGATAAACTTTTATTTGAGAGTTTGATCCTGGCTCAGGATGAACGCTGGCGGCGTGCCTAACACATGCAAGTTGAGCGATTTACTTCGGTAAAGAGCGGCGGACGGGTGAGTAACGCGTGGGTAACCTACCCTGTACACACGGATAACATACCGAAAGGTATGCTAATACGGGATAATATATTTGAGAGGCATCTCTTAAATATCAAAGGTGAGCCAGTACAGGATGGACCCGCGTCTGATTAGCTAGTTGGTAAGGTAACGGCTTACCAAGGCGACGATCAGTAGCCGACCTGAGAGGGTGATCGGCCACATTGGAACTGAGACACGGTCCAAACTCCTACGGGAGGCAGCAGTGGGGAATATTGCACAATGGGCGAAAGCCTGATGCAGCAACGCCGCGTGAGTGATGAAGGCCTTCGGGTCGTAAAACTCTGTCCTCAAGGAAGATAATGACGGTACTTGAGGAGGAAGCCCCGGCTAACTACGTGCCAGCAGCCGCGGTAATACGTAGGGGGCTAGCGTTATCCGGATTTACTGGGCGTAAAGGGTGCGTAGGCGGTCTTTCAAGTCAGGAGTGAAAGGCTACGGCTCAACCGTAGTAAGCTCTTGAAACTGGGAGACTTGAGTGCAGGAGAGGAGAGTGGAATTCCTAGTGTAGCGGTGAAATGCGTAGATATTAGGAGGAACACCAGTTGCGAAGGCGGCTCTCTGGACTGTAACTGACGCTGAGGCACGAAAGCGTGGGGAGCAAACAGGATTAGATACCCTGGTAGTCCACGCTGTAAACGATGAGTACTAGGTGTCGGGGTTACCCCCTCGGTGCCGCAGCTAACGCATTAAGTACTCCGCCTGGGAAGTACGCTCGCAAGAGTGAAACTCAAAGGAATTGACGGGGATGCGCACAAGTAGCGGAGCATGTGGTTTAATTCGAAGCAACGCGAAGAACCTTACCTAAACTTGACATCCCAATGACATCTCCTTAATCGGAGAGTTCCCTTCGGGGACATTGGTGACAGGTGGTGCATGGTTGTCGTCAGCTCGTGTCGTGAGATGTTGGGTTAAGTCCCGCAACGAGCGCAACCCTTGTCTTTAGTTGCCATCATTAAGTTGGGCACTCTAGAGAGACTGCCAGGGATAACCTGGAGGAAGGTGGGGATGACGTCAAATCATCATGCCCCTTATGCTTAGGGCTACACACGTGCTACAATGGGTAGTACAGAGGGTTGCCAAGCCGTAAGGTGGAGCTAATCCCTAAAGCTACTCTCAGTTCGGATTGTAGGCTGAAACTCGCCTACATGAAGCTGGAGTTACTAGTAATCGCAGATCAGAATGCTGCGGTGAATGCGTTCCCGGGTCTTGTACACACCGCCCGTCACACCACGGGAGTTGGAGACGCCCGAAGCCGATTATCTAACCTTTTGGAAGAAGTCGTCGAAGGTGGAATCAATAACTGGGGTGAAGTCGTAACAAGGTAGCCGTATCGGAAGGTGCGGCTGGATCACCTCCTTTCTAAGGAGAATTGCCTACTGTTTAATTTTGAAAGTTCTTTATGAACTTCATTTTGGGGTGTAGCTCAGTTGGGAGAGCACTTGCCTTGCAAGCAAGGGGTCAGGAGTTCGACTCTCCTCATCTCCACCATTAAGAGTATATTACTTAAATCTTCGATTTATCTAGTAGCCTCTTACATGCACTTTTAGCTTATCTTTAGACAAGCTATGTGCACTAGCACTTTAAGTTTGTTATCCGTTGGCGCTGTGCGTTAGCACCTTAAAAACTGCATATATATTTAGTGATATGACATCTAATTTGTAATATATAAAGCTGATAACTTTTTAAAAATTATCGAAGTTGATAGCTTCTAATCTATCAAACCTTTTTAACTGGTCAAGTTATTAAGGGTGCAGGGCGGATGCCTTGGCACTAGGAGCCGATGAAGGACGCGATAAGCTGCGATAAGCTTCGGGGAGTTGCACGTAAACTTTGATCCGAAGATTTCCGAATGAGGAAACTCACTTAGAGTAATGTCTAAGTATCATTAAGTGAATACATAGCTTAATGAGGGAACTCAGGGAACTGAAACATCTAAGTACCTGAAGGAAGAGAAAAAAATTCGATTCCGTAAGTAGCGGCGAGCGAACGCGGAATAGCCCAAACCAATAAAGTTTTCTTTATTGGGGTTGCGGACATATCATAAACGAAGAGGTATCGTAATTGAAGAGGTTTGGAAAGACCCACCACAGAAGGTAATAGTCCTGTATGTTAAACGAGAAGACTTCAGATATGATCCAGAGTACCACGGGACACGTGAAACCCTGTGGGAAGCAGGAGGAATGCCCTCCAAGGCTAAATACTACCTAGTGACCGATAGCGTATAGTACCGTGAGGGAAAGGTGAAAAGAACCCCGGGAGGGGAGTGAAATAGAACCTGAAACCCTGCACTTACAAGCTGTGGAAGCACATTTCTTGTGTGACCGCGTACTTTTTGTAGAACGGGTCAACGAGTTACGTTAAGTAGCAAGGTTAAGCACTTAAGGTGTGGAGCCGTAGCGAAAGCGAGTTTTAACTGAGCGTTCAGTTACTTGACGTAGACCCGAAACCGGGCGACCTACCCATGAGCAGGATGAAGCGAAAGTAAAATTTCGTGGAGGTCCGACCCACGAGCGTTGAAAAGCTCGGGGATGACTTGTGGGTAGCGGTGAAATTCCAATCGAGCCCGGAGATAGCTGGTTCTCCCCGAAATAGCTTTAGGGCTAGCCTCAAGGTGAGATATACGGAGGTAGAGCACTGAATGTCCTAGGGGTATTGCACCTACCGAAGACTATCAAACTCCGAATGCCGTCATCTTATACTTGGGAGTCAGACTGTGGGTGATAAGATTCATAGTCGAAAGGGCAACAGCCCAGATCGTCAGCTAAGATCCCTAAATGTAAGTTAAGTGGTAAAGGATGTGGGATTGCACAGACAACCAGGATGTTGGCTTAGAAGCAGCCACTCATTCAAAGAGTGCGTAATAGCTCACTGGTCGAGTGATCCTGCGCCGAAGATTTCCGGGGCTAAAACTTACTACCGAAGCTACGGCATCAGTAATGATGGGTAGGGAGCTTCCCATACGGGTTGAAGCATGACCGTAAGGACATGTGGACAGTATGGGAGTGAGAATGTTGGCATGAGTAGCGAGATGTGGGTGAGAATCCCACAGGCCGTAAACCCAAGGTTTCAGGGAAGGTTCGTCCGCCCTGGGTTAGTCGGGGCCTAAGCTGAGGCCGAAAGGCGTAGGTGATGGACAACAGGTTGATATTCCTGTACTACCGATAACCGTTTGAGAGATGGGATGACACAGTAGGATAAGCTAAGCACACTGTTGGTTATGTGTGCCCAAGCATTGAGGCAGTCAGAGTAGGTAAATCCGCTTTGATAATGCTGGGATGTGATGGGGCGAAATTTAGTAGCGAAGTAGCTGATTTCACACTGTCAAGAAAAGTCTCTATCGAGGTTAAAGGTACCCGTACCGCAAACCGACACAGGTGGGTGAGGAGAGTATCCTAAGGCTCGCGAGAGAACTGTTGTTAAGGAACTCGGCAAAATGACCCCGTAACTTAGGGATAAGGGGTGCCACCATCTGGTGGCCGCAGAGAATAGGCCCAAGCGACTGTTTACCAAAAACATAGGTTTCTGCTAAGTCGCAAGACGATGTATAGGAGACGCCCTGCCCGGTGCTGGAAGGTTAAGGGGATCTGTTAGAGCAATCGAAGCAGTGAACTTAAGCCCCAGTAAACGGCGGCCGTAACTATAACGGTCCTAAGGTAGCGAAATTCCTTGTCGGGTAAGTTCCGACCCGCACGAAAGGCGTAACGATTTGGGCACTGTCTCAACAACAGACTCGGTGAAATTGTAATTCCGGTGAAGATGCCGGATACCTGCGACAGGACGGAAAGACCCCATGGAGCTTTACTGTAGCTTGACATTGGGTCTTGGTACTACATGTACAGGATAGGTGGGAGGCTTTGAAACCAGGACGCCAGTTTTGGCGGAGCCATTCTTGGGATACCACCCTTGTAGTACTGGGACTCTAACCATAGGCCATGAATCTGGTCTTGGGACACTGTCAGGTGGGCAGTTTGACTGGGGCGGTCGCCTCCCAAAAGGTAACGGAGGCGCTCAAAGGTTCTCTCAGTACGGTCGGAAATCGTACGTAGAGTGTAAAGGCAAAAGAGAGCTTGATTGCAAGACATACAGGTCGAGCAAGGATGAAAATCGGACTTAGTGATCCGGTGGTTCTGCGTGGAAGAGTATCGCTCAACGGATAAAAGCTACCCTGGGGATAACAGGCTTATCTCCCCCAAGAGTCCACATCGACGGGGAGGTTTGGCACCTCGATGTCGGCTCATCACATCCTGGGGCTGTAGTAGGTCCCAAGGGTTGGGCTGTTCGCCCATTAAAGTGGTACGCGAGCTGGGTTCAGAACGTCGTGAGACAGTTCGGTCCCTATCCGTCGCAGGCGTAGGAAATTTGAGAAGACCTGTCCTTAGTACGAGAGGACCGGGATGGACGTACCTCTGGTGTACCAGTTGTTCTGCCAAGGGCATGGCTGGGTAGCTATGTACGGAATGGATAAGCGCTGAAAGCATCTAAGCGCGAAGCCAACTTCAAGATAAGATTTCCCACCGCAAGGGTAAGACCCCAGAAAGACTATCTGGTTGATAGGTCGAGGGTGTAAGTGCAGCAATGTATTTAGCTTATCGATACTAATAGGTCGAGGACTTGACCAATATTTATTTGATGTTCATTAATTAAAATATATATGCAGTTTTTAGAGTGTTAACTCTATGTAGTTAAATTTGTCAATAATTAGAGATTTTTAATATTTTTATAAGTTAAAAATCGAATAAAAAAAGTATTGACATAATAAGACAAAGATGTTATTATAATACTTGTCTTAGAAAAAAGATAAATGAAAATTTAGACAATAATCTGGTTATAATAGCAGAGAGGATACACCTGTTCCCATTCCGAACACAGAAGTTAAGCTCTCTAGCGCTGATGGTACTTGGTGGGAAACTGCCTGGGAGAGTAGGACATAGCCAGGTGATGTGCCGAAGTGGCGGAACTGGCAGACGCACAGGACTTAAAATCCTGCGGGACTTACCTCTCGTACCGGTTCGATTCCGGTCTTCGGCACCAAATTATTGTGGTAGTAGCTCAGTTGGTTAGAGCGCCCGGCTCATAACCGGTAGGTCTGGGGTTCGAGTCCCTGATGGCTACCACAATAATTTAAAGAACTTTGAAAATTAAACAGTAGGTTAATTTATAAAACAAGAAACAAACCATAAAGCCAGATATTTTGATAACAATAGTATCTGAGCCTGATAAACTTTTATTTGAGAGTTTGATCCTGGCTCAGGATGAACGCTGGCGGCGTGCCTAACACATGCAAGTTGAGCGATTTACTTCGGTAAAGAGCGGCGGACGGGTGAGTAACGCGTGGGTAACCTACCCTGTACACACGGATAACATACCGAAAGGTATGCTAATACGGGATAACATATTTGAGAGGCATCTCTTGAATATCAAAGGTGAGCCAGTACAGGATGGATGCGCGTCTGATTAGCTAGTTGGTAAGGTAACGGCTTACCAAGGCGACGATCAGTAGCCGACCTGAGAGGGTGATCGGCCACATTGGAACTGAGACACGGTCCAAACTCCTACGGGAGGCAGCAGTGGGAATATTGCACAATGGGCGAAAGCCTGATGCAGCAACGCCGTGAGTGATGAAGGCCTTCGGGTCGTAAAACTCTGTCCTCAAGGAAGATAATGACGGTACTTGAGGAGGAAGCCCCGGCTAACTACGTGCCAGCAGCCGCGGTAATACGTAGGGGGCTAGCGTTATCCGGATTTACTGGGCGTAAAGGGTGCGTAGGCGGTCTTTCAAGTCAGGAGTGAAAGGCTACGGCTCAACCGTAGTAAGCTCTTGAAACTGGGAGACTTGAGTGCAGGAGAGGAGAGTGGAATTCCTAGTGTAGCGGTGAAATGCGTAGATATTAGGAGGAACACCAGTTGCGAAGGCGGCTCTCTGGACTGTAACTGACGCTGAGGCACGAAAGCGTGGGAGCAAACAGGATTAGATACCCTGGTAGTCCACGCTGTAAACGATGAGTACTAGGTGTCGGGGTTACCCCCTCGGTGCCGCAGCTAACGCATTAAGTACTCCGCCTGGGAAGTACGCTCGCAAGAGTGAAACTCAAAGGAATTGACGGGGGGCGCACAAGTAGCGGAGCATGTGGTTTAATTCGAAGCAACGCGAAGAACCTTACCTAAACTTGACATCCCAATGACATCTCCTTAATCGGAGAGTTCCCTTCGGGGACATTGGTGACAGGTGGTGCATGGTTGTCGTCAGCTCGTGTCGTGAGATGTTGGGTTAAGTCCCGCAACGAGCGCAACCCTTGTCTTTAGTTGCCATCATTAAGTTGGGCACTCTAGAGAGACTGCCAGGGATAACCTGGAGGAAGGTGGGGATGACGTCAAATCATCATGCCCCTTATGCTTAGGGCTACACACGTGCTACAATGGGTAGTACAGAGGGTTGCCAAGCCGTAAGTGGAGAGCTAATCCCTTAAAGCTACTCTCAGTTCGGATTGTAGGCTGAAACTCGCCTACATGAAGCTGGAGTTACTAGTAATCGCAGATCAGAATGCTGCGGTGAATGCGTTCCCGGGTCTTGTACACACCGCCCGTCACACCACGGGAGTTGGAGACGCCCGAAGCCGATTATCTAACCTTTTGGAAGAAGTCGTCGAAGGTGGAATCAATAACTGGGGTGAAGTCGTAACAAGGTAGCCGTATCGGAAGGTGCGGCTGGATCACCTCCTTTCTAAGGAGAATTGCCTACTGTTTAATTTTGAAAGTTCTTTATGAACTTCATATTTTGTAGCTCAGTTGGGAGATTGCCTTGCAAGCAAGGGGTCAGGAGTTCGACTCTCCTCATCTCCACCATTAAGAGTATATTATCTTCGATTTATCTAGTAGCCTCTTACATGCACTCTTTAGTGACAAGCTATCCGTGCACTAGCACTTTAAGCAACAGAATTTATCCGTTGTTTTGTTGCTGTGCGTTAGCACCTTAAAAACTGCATATATATTTAGTGATATGACATCTAATTTGTAATATATAAAGCTGATAACTTTTTAAAATTATCGAAGTTGATAGCTTCTAATCTATCAAACCTTTTTAACTGGTCAAGTTATTAAGGGTGCAGGGCGGATGCCTTGGCACTAGGAGCCGATGAAGGACGCGATAAGCTGCGATAAGCTTCGGGGAGTTGCACGTAAACTTTGATCCGAAGATTTCCGAATGAGGAAACTCACTTAGAGTAATGTCTAAGTATCATTAAGTGAATACATAGCTTAATGAGGGAACTCAGGAACTGAAACATCTAAGTACCTGAAGGAAGAGAAAGAAATTCGATTCCGTAAGTAGCGGCGAGCGAACGCGGAATAGCCCAAACCAATAAAGTTTTCTTTATTGGGGTTGCGGACATATCATAAACGAAGAGGTATCGTAATTGAAGAGGTTTGGAAAGACCCACCACAGAAGGTAATAGTCCTGTATGTTAAACGAGAAGACTTCAGATATGATCCAGAGTACCACGGGACACGTGAAACCCTGTGGGAAGCAGGAGGAATGCCCTCCAGGCTAAATACTACCTAGTGACCGATAGCGTATAGTACCGTGAGGAAAGGTGAAAAAAGAACCCCGGAGGGGAGTGAAATAGAACCTGAAACCCTGCACTTACAAGCTGTGGAAGCACATTTCTTGTGTGACCGCGTACTTTTTGTAGAACGGGTCAACGAGTTACGTTAAGTAGCAAGGTTAAGCACTTAAGGTGTGGAGCCGTAGCGAAAGCGAGTTTTAACTGAGCGTTCAGTTACTTGACGTAGACCCGAAACCGGGCGACCTACCCATGAGCAGGATGAAGCGAAAGTAAAATTTCGTGGAGGTCGAACCCACGAGCGTTGAAAAGCTCGGGGATGACTTGTGGGTAGCGGTGAAATTCCAATCGAGCCCGGAGATAGCTGGTTCTCCCCGAAATAGCTTTAGGGCTAGCCTCAAGGTGAGAGATACGGAGGTAGAGCACTGAATGTCCTAGGGGTATGCACCTACCGAAGACTATCAAACTCCGAATGCCGTCATCTTATACTTGGGAGTCAGACTGTGGGTGATAAGATTCATAGTCGAAAGGGCAACAGCCCAGATCGTCAGCTAAGATCCTAAATGTAAGTTAAGTGGTAAAGGATGTGGGATTGCACAGACAACCAGGATGTTGGCTTAGAAGCAGCCACTCATTCAAAGAGTGCGTAATAGCTCACTGGTCGAGTGATCCTGCGCCGAAGATTTCCGGGGCTAAAACTTACTACCGAAGCTACGGCATCAGTAATGATGGGTAGGGAGCTTCCCATACGGGTTGAAGCATGACCGTAAGGACATGTGGACAGTATGGGAGTGAGAATGTTGGCATGAGTAGCGAGATGTGGTGTGAATCCCACAGGCCGTAAACCCAAGGTTTCCAGGGAAGGTTCGTCCGCCCTGGGTTAGTCGGGGCCTAAGCTGAGGCCGAAAGGCGTAGGTGATGGACAACAGGTTGATATTCCTGTACTACCGATAACCGTTTGAGAGATGGGATGACACAGTAGGATAAGCTAAGCACACTGTTGGTTATGTGTGCCCAAGCATTGAGGCAGTCAGAGTAGGTAAATCCGCTTTGATAATGCTGGGATGTGATGGGGAGCGAAATTTAGTAGCGAAGTAGCTGATTTCACACTGTCAAGAAAAGTCTCTATCGAGGTTAAAGGTACCCGTACCGCAAACCGACACAGGTGGGTGAGGAGAGTATCCTAAGGCTCGCGAGAGAACTGTTGTTAAGGAACTCGGCAAAATGACCCCGTAACTTAGGGATAAGGGTGCCACCATCCGGTGGCCGCAGAGAATAGGCTGGCGACTGTTTACCAAAAACATAGGTTTCTGCTAAGTCGCAAGACGATGTATAGGAGCTGACGCCTGCCCGGTGCTGGAAGGTTAAGGGGATCTGTTAGAGCAATCGAAGCAGTGAACTTAAGCCCCAGTAAACGGCGGCCGTAACTATAACGGTCCTAAGGTAGCGAAATTCCTTGTCGGGTAAGTTCCGACCCGCACGAAAGGCGTAACGATTTGGGCACTGTCTCAACAACAGACTCGGTGAAATTGTAATTCCGGTGAAGATGCCGGATACCTGCGACAGGACGGAAAGACCCCATGGAGCTTTACTGTAGCTTGACATTGGGTCTTGGTACTACATGTACAGGATAGGTGGGAGGCTTTGAAACCAGGACGCCAGTTTTGGCGGAGCCATCCTTGGGATACCACCCTTGTAGTACTGGGACTCTAACCATAGGCCATGAATCTGGTCTTGGGACACTGTCAGGTGGGCAGTTTGACTGGGGCGGTCGCCTCCCAAAAGGTAACGGAGGCGCTCAAAGGTTCTCTCAGTACGGTCGGAAATCGTACGTAGAGTGTAAAGGCAAAAGAGAGCTTGATTGCAAGACATACAGGTCGAGCAAGGATGAAAATCGGACTTAGTGATCCGGTGGTTCTGCGTGGAAGAGTCGCGCTCAACGGATAAAAGCTACCCTGGGGATAACAGGCTTATCTCCCCCAAGTCCACATCGACGGGGAGGTTTGGCACCTCGATGTCGGCTCATCACATCCTGGGGCTGTAGTAGGTCCCAAGGGTTGGGCTGTTCGCCCATTAAAGTGGTACGCGAGCTGGGTTCAGAACGTCGTGAGACAGTTCGGTCCTATCCGTCGCAGGCGTAGGAAATTTGAGAAGACCTGTCCTTAGTACGAGAGGACCGGGATGGACGTACCTCTGGTGTACCAGTTGTTCTGCCAAGGGCATGGCTGGGTAGCTATGTACGGAATGGATAAGCGCTGAAAGCATCTAAGCGCGAAGCCAACTTCAAGATAAGATTTCCCACCGCAAGGGTAAGACTCCAGAAAGACTATCTGGTTGATAGGTCGAAGGTGTAAGTGCAGCAATGTATTTAGCTTATCGATACTAATAGGTCGAGGACTTGACCAATATTTATTTGATGTTCATTGATTAAAATATATATGTAGTTTTTAGAGTGCTAACTCTAAAGAAGCTAGTTTTACTAGTTTTAAAAACTTAATAGTATTATTAAGCATAAAGATTATGTGGTTACAATAGCAGAGAGGATACACCTGTTCCCATTCCGAACACAGAAGTTAAGCTCTCTAGCGCTGATGGTACTTGGTGGGAAACTGCCTGGGAGAGTAGGACGTAGCCACTTTGAATGTTCCAAGGTAGCTCAACGGTGGAGCAACCGGCTGTTAACCGGTAGGCTGTGGGTTCGAGCCCCACCCTTGGAGCCAAAAAAGCCGAAGTGGCGGAACTGGCAGACGCACAGGACTTAAAATCCTGCGGGACTTACCTCTCGTACCGGTTCGATTCCGGTCTTCGGCACTTATAAAACAATATCGCGGAGTGGAGCAGTTGGCAGCTCGTCGGGCTCATAACCCGAAGGTCGTAGGTTCGAGTCCTGCCTCCGCAACCATTAAAATGGCTCGTTGGTCAAGAGGTTAAGACACCGCCCTTTCACGGCGGTAACAGGGGTTCAATTCCCCTACGAGTCACCAAAAAACAATTAAATAAGCGGGTGTAGCTCAATGGTAGAGTTCTGGCCTTCCAAGCCAGCTGTGAGGGTTCGATCCCCTTCACCCGCTCCAAAAAAATGGGATCATAGCTCAGCTGGGAGAGCACCTGCCTTACAAGCAGGGGGTCGCAGGTTCGAGCCCTGCTGGTCCCACCATTTGCGGCCTGGTAGTTCAGTTGGTTAGAATGCCAGCCTGTCACGCTGGAGGTCGAGGGTTCGAACCCCTTCCAGGTCGCCAAATTAAATATGCGGGAATAGTTCAGTGGTAGAGCGCAACCTTGCCAAGGTTGAAGTCGCGAGTTCGAATCTCGTTTCCCGCTCCATAATAATTTGGGTGCATAGCTCAGCTGGATAGAGCAACGCCCTTCTAAGGCGTGTGTCCGGGGTTCGAATCCCTGTGCGCTCATTAAGAAAAGTTTACTATATTTATAGTAAACTTTTATATTGTTTAAAAAGACACAGGATACATACATGTCACCTGTGTCTTTTTCTTTATAAATATCAAATTATATAAGAGTTACATTATATTCATTAATATTGTAATCATATTAGTGGTAATGTATAATAGTCTACAAGAAGTTTATAGAAAGATTTATTGCATAGACTTAATTATTAGTAAATAAGCTCATATACATTATACTGTATACTTTATAGTATTAAAACATTGGAATACTATTTAAATTTATAAATTAATTTCTTATACTGAAAAAGAATAATGTAATGTATTGTGAAAGACTAGATATTCTAAATACTTGATAATATGGTGTTTGTAGATTGTATTAAATGAATTGTTATACTTATAAGTAATATATGTATGACTTTGAAAATAGATAAGCTGTTTTAATTATTTTTATTATAAAAGATAATTCCTAGAAAAGATACATAATAAGGATATTAATAGAAGTTGATATAAATTATTTATACGGTAAATTATTAGTGTAAGATAAAAATAATATTACTAACATAATATTAATAAAAATAATGTTACAATTTTATATAATTAATAAATAGATTATTAAATCTATTGTAGTGAACATATACTGAAAGATAATATGTATTTTGAAATAGATTTTTATAGTATAAAATTGCATCAAGGCGCGAGTACTATTTTGTATTCGCGCCTTGATGATTTGAATTATTTAAACTAGATTTAACTTTAATAAAAAATATATATTTAATGAGCAATATATTTAATGTATTTAGAGATTATTTAACAATCTCAAGCTATAAAAATAGAATTATTTACACAAAAGTTAAATAGTTTGTATAGAGTTAGATTTATATAGTATAATACATAGTGTAAATAATTAAGAAGTTATCGAACAGGAGGATAAAACTGTGTTAGATATAAATTCTTTTTTAAATGAATTTTTTAATATAATATTAAGAATGAGTATATATGATTTAATTGACATATCTATAGTAGCATATATTTTTTACAAAATATTTATGTTTATAAAAGACACAAGAGCAGAACAAGTATTTAAAGGTATAATATTTCTTTTGCTAGCAACTCAACTTAGTAACACTTTTAAATTGCATACCGTTTACTGGATATCTCTTAAGGCTCTGGATTATGGAGTTATAGCAGCTCTTATAATTTTTCAGCCAGAATTTAGAGCAGGACTTGAACATATAGGAAGAGCAAAGTTTAATTTATTTGGGAAAAATGTAAATACTTCAGAGGAAACTCTTAATAGAACTATAGAAGAGATTGTAGAAGCTTTATATTCACTTTCTAGACAAAAAATAGGAGCTCTTATCATAATGGAAAGAGAAACCAGAATAAGTGATATAATAAATACAGGAACTATAATTGATGCAGAAATTTCTAGGCAATTATTGATAAATATATTTATACCAAATACACCGTTACATGATGGAGCTGTTGTAATTAGAGACTCTAAGGTAAAGGCGGCTGCATGTTTTTTACCGTTGACAGAGAGTAAGGATTTAAGCAAAGATTTAGGTACTAGACATAGAGCTGGAATAGGTGTAAGTGAAGTCTCTGACTGTATAACATTAATTGTATCAGAGGAAACAGGAGGCGTATCAATCGCTAAAGCTGGTAAGTTATATAGAGATATTTCTAGAGAAAGAATGATGAATATATTACGTAGTAATCTAAAAACGAATACTGAAACAAGAAGTTTTTTCAAAGGTGGTATATTTAAATGATAAATAGACTAAAAAATAATACCAAAATAAAAATAATATCATTTTTAAGTGCAATTGCCTTATGGATGTATGTTATGGCTGTAGTTGACCCCGAAGAAACTAGAGGGTTTGAAGATATACCTGTATCTATAAGTAATATGAGTGATTTAAATGATAAAAATCTTGTTATATATCCAGACGAAAAATTAACAGCAGATGTGTATATAAAAGGTAGTTTATCAAAGGTACAAAAAGTTAAAAAAGAAGATATACATGTATATGGAACTGTTGAAGACCCAATACAAGGTAAGAAAGAAGTATATTTAAAAGCAAATATTCCTCAAGGTGTAACTTTAGAATTTAAGCATGATGTTTTAATAGTAAATCTTGAGAAAAATATAAAAGAAAAAAGAGATATAAAGGTAGAAGTAAGTGGAAATTCAAAAAGAAATATAAATAAGATTGAGCTGAGTAAAAATTATGTCGAAGTATCAGGGCCGATGAGTTTAGTTAAAGAAGTTAAAAATGTAAGGGCTAATCTAAATGTGGGCAATGAGACAGAAGATTTCTCTAAAAAATTGGATTTAATACCTTTAAATAGTGATGGAACTAAGGTTGAAGGTGTGACATTAAGTTCAAATTCTGTAACAGCAAGTGTAGAATTATTAAAAGAAAAAACTGTACCAATAAGAGTAGATTTAAAGGATAATAATCAAGATAATGGTGCATTGAAAAATTATAAATTAAGTAAAGATGAAGTTACAATAAAAGGCAAAAAAGAAAATATAGACAAAATAAATTATATTAAGACAAAACCTATTGATTTAGTTGATTTAGCTACTGGAGAAGAAAAAGAAGTGAGTCTAGAGATTCCAGAAGGAGTAGCTATTGATGAGAGCTCTATAACTATAAAGCTAAATGAGACAAAACAACTAAGTGCTGAATTTGTATATAGTCCAGAAGATATTATGTTAAGAAATATTCCAACAAATATGGACAATCCTAGTATAATTTCTACTGGAGATATTCAGGTTGTTGTAGAATCAACAGAAGATTTAAGTAAGCTAAATAAAAAAGATATTTCGTTATATATTGACTTATCAGAAGCACCTACTGAAAATGGTAAATATAAAATAAAATATGAAACAACATATCAATTTAAAAAAATAAATATAGAACCTAATATTGTTGAAGTGGAATGAACAAATATTTTGAATATTTAGTTGTTACAAGATGCGACAAAAAAACCTATAAAATTAAGTTTGTTAATTTTATGTTTTTGTTGCATCTTGTTTATTTTAGTTATATTATAAAATAAGGACAATGAGATATTTGTTAAATCTAAAAAGTGTTAGATCTATGAAAAAAGACTGATAAATAGATTTAAATAAATATTTTTGAATTAAATATTTCAATTATCCCTAGGAAAACGTTGCTGAACGAGTTATAATTTAATTGAGATATAAAAATTCTATTTCAAAAAATTCAAGATGAGGTGGAAGTGCATGAGAAGTTTTGAAGAAGTAATTAAGTTTGCAAAAGAAAGAGGACCTAAAACTATATCAGTAGCATGTTGTCAAGATAAAGAAGTTTTAATGGCAGTTGAAATGGCTAGAAAAGAAAAAATAGCAAATGCCATTTTAATAGGTGATATAGAAAAGACTAAAGAAATTGCAAAAAGCATAGACATGGATATCGAAAATTATGAAGTAATAGATATAAAAGATTTAGCAGAAGCATCTCTAAAATCTGTTGAATTAGTTTCACAAGGAAAAGCCGATATGGTAATGAAAGGCTTAGTAGACACATCAATAATACTAAAAGCAGTTTTAAACAAAGAAGTAGGTCTTAGAACTGGTAATGTATTAAGCCACGTAGCAGTATTTGATGTAGAGGGGTATGACAGATTATTTTTCGTAACTGATGCAGCTATGAACTTAGCTCCTGATACAAATACTAAAAAGCAAATCATAGAAAATGCTTGCACAGTAGCACATTCATTAGATATAAGCGAACCAAAAGTTGCTGCAATATGTGCAAAAGAAAAAGTAAATCCAAAAATGAAAGATACAGTTGAAGCTAAAGAACTTGAAGAAATGTATGAAAGAGGAGAAATCAAGGGTTGTATGGTTGGTGGACCTTTTGCAATAGATAATGCAGTGTCTTTAGAAGCAGCTAAACATAAAGGTATAGATCATCCTGTAGCAGGAAGAGCTGATATATTATTGGCTCCAGATATCGAAGGTGGTAATATATTATATAAAGCTTTAGTATTTTTCTCAAAATCAAAAAATGCAGGAGTTATAGTTGGAGCTAAAGCACCAATAATATTAACTTCTAGAGCAGATAGTGAAGAAACTAAACTTAACTCAATAGCTTTGGGCGTTTTAATGGCTGCAAAGGCTTAAATTTAAGGGGGAAATAGGCAAATGAGCAAAAAATTTAAAATCTTAACAATAAATCCTGGTTCGACATCAACTAAAATAGCTGTATTTGATAATGAGGATTTAGTATTTGAAAAAACTTTAAGACACTCCTCAGAAGAAATAGGAAAGTATGAGAAGGTGTCAGACCAATTTGAATTCCGTAAACAAGTAATAGAAGAAGCATTAAAAGAAGGTGGAGTAAAAACATCTGAATTAGATGCTGTAGTAGGTAGAGGAGGACTTCTTAAACCTATAAAAGGTGGTACTTATTCAGTAAGTGCTGCTATGATTGAAGATTTAAAAGTAGGAGTTTTAGGAGAACATGCTTCAAACTTAGGTGGAATAATAGCAAAGCAAATAGGTGATGAAGTAAATGTTCCTTCATACATAGTAGACCCTGTTGTTGTGGATGAACTAGAAGATATTGCTAGAATTTCTGGTATGCCTGAAATAAGTAGAGCAAGTGTAGTACATGCTTTAAATCAAAAGGCAATAGCAAGAAGATATGCTAGAGAAATAAACAAGAAATATGAAGATATAAATCTTATAGTTGCTCACATGGGTGGAGGAGTTTCTGTTGGAGCTCATAAAAATGGTAGAATAGTAGATGTTGCAAACGCATTAGATGGAGAAGGTCCTTTCTCTCCAGAAAGAAGTGGTGGATTACCAGTAGGAGCATTAGTAAAAATGTGCTTCAGTGGAAAATATACTCAAGATGAAATTAAAAAGAAAATAAAAGGTAATGGTGGATTAGTTGCATACTTAAACACTAATGATGCTAGAGAAGTTGAAGAAAGAATAGAAGCTGGTGATGAAAAGGCTAAATTATTATATGAAGCTATGGCATATCAAATCTCTAAAGAGATAGGATCTAGTGCAGCAGTTCTTAAGGGAGATGTAAAAGCAATACTATTAACTGGTGGAATCGCATATTCAAAAATGTTTACAGAAATGATTGAAGATAGAGTTAAATTTATAGCAGATGTAAAAGTTTATCCAGGAGAAGATGAAATGATTGCATTAGCTCAAGGTGGACTTAGAGTTTTAACTGGTGAAGAAGAGGCTCAAGTTTATGATAACTAATGATAAAAGAATAAGAATCATAACAGGTCACTATGGAAGTGGTAAAAGTGAATTTGCGATGAACTATGTTGTTAAATTAAGAGATATGGTTTCTGGCAAAGTTGCTATAGCTGATTTGGATGTGGTAAATGTATACTTTAGAACTAGAGAAAAGAAAGATCTAATGAAATCTTTAGGTATACAACCAATAGATAGTTCAATTAATGCTCCAACATTAGACTTACCAGCAGTATCAGCAGAAGTAATGTCACCTATGGTTGATCATTCATACAATTCTGTTATAGACTTAGGTGGAGATAATGTAGGTGCTAGAGTTATAGGAAGATTTAGTCATTTATTAAAAGAAGGCGACTATGACATGCTTTTTGTAATAAATGCGAATAGGGAGAAAACTCAAACTTCTGAAGAAGTTATCCAATATATAAAGGAAATAGAAAAATCTTCTAAATTAAAGGTAACAGGTCTAATTAATAATACTCATCTTATTAGATTTACTACTATTGATGACGTTTTAAGAGGTCAAAAAGTTGCAGAAGAAGTTTCTAAGGAATGTAATATACCGATAAGATATGTTGCATGCTTAGAAAATCTTGTTGAACAATTACCAAAAGATTTAGAGGGAGAAATTTTTCCAATAAAATTATATATGAGAGAAGACTGGATGTAGTTTGAGCTCAAATATATAGAAAGTTTAAGGAGGCTTAGGTAAATGGCTAAAGGAAAAGTATCTTTTAATCAAGAACGTTGTAAAGGTTGTGGATTATGTGTTGAAGCATGTCCAGTAAAAATCATACAATTAGACTCAAACACAATAAACAAAAAAGGGTATAACCCAGCAACTGTTTCTGAAATGGAAAAATGCATAGGATGTGCAAGTTGTGCGACTATGTGTCCAGATGTAGTTATAACAGTAGAAAGAGATTAATTTAAATTAATATTTAAGGGGGAATTTTAATGGCTAAGATACTTATGAAAGGTAACGAAGCATTTGGAAAAGCAGCTATAGAAGCTGGTTGCAAATATTTCTTCGGTTACCCAATAACTCCACAAAGTGAATTACCAGAATATTTATCAAGAGAGTTACCTAAAATAGGTGGAGCGTTCGTTCAAGCTGAATCAGAAGTTTCTGCAATAAACATGGTTTATGGTGGAGCAGGTGCAGGAGCAAGAGTTATGACTTCTTCATCTTCACCAGGAGTTGCTTTAAAACAAGAAGGTATAACATATGCAGTAGGAGCAGAAGTTCCTTGTGTTGTACTTAACGTAATGAGAGGTGGCCCAGGACTTGGAAGTATACAACCTTCACAAGCTGACTACTTCATGTCTACAAGAGGTGGAGGAAATGGAGACTACAGAACTCCAGTATTCGCACCAGCTACAGTTCAAGAAGCTGTTGATATGATAATGGAAGCTTTTGATGTTGCAGATTACTACAGATCACCTGTTATGGTAGTTGCAGATGGAATGATAGGTCAAATGATGGAGCCAGTTGAATTCAAAGCTCCTGAAAAGAAAAGAGAATTGCCTCCTAAAGATTGGGCAACTGTTGGAACTAAAGGAAAAAGAGTACCTAATGTAATAAACTCTTTATACTTAGAGCCAGAAGTATTAGAAGATCACTGTTGGCACTTAGAAGCTAAATTCAATGAAATGGAAAAAAATGAAGTACAATATGAAATGTACAAAACAGAAGATGCTGAATTTGTATTTGCAGCTTATGGAACTACTTCAAGAATAGTGAAAAGTGCAATTGATATATTAAGAGAAGAAGGAATAAAAGCAGGTCTTATAAGACCTAAAGTATTATGGCCATTCCCATTTGAAGCATTTGACCAAATCCCTAGTGCTAGAAACATATTAACTGTTGAAATGAGTATGGGACAAATGGTGGAAGATGTAAAAATGGCAGTAGAAGGTAAATTACCAGTTTACTTCCATGGAAGACCAGGAGGAATGACTCCAACACCAGCAGAAATAGTTGAAAAAGCTAAAAAAATTATTGCCGGAGAATTGGTTGCAGGAGGTGCTAGATAATGGCTGTTGTATTTAAGAAAACTCAAGGGTTACAAGATACTCAAACTCACTACTGTCCAGGATGTACACATGGTATAATCCATAGATTAGTTGGTGAAGTATTAGAAGAATTAGGAGTATTAGGTGATGCTGTAGGTGTTGTTCCAGTTGGATGTTCAGTTTTAGGATATAAATATTTTAACTGTGACACTCAAGAAGCAGCTCATGGTAGAGCACCAGCTGCTGCTACAGGAATAAAAAGAGTTCATCCTGAAAACACAGTATTCACTTATCAAGGTGATGGAGACTTAGCTTCAATTGGTACTGCTGAAATAGTTCATGCAGCTGCTAGAGGAGAAAAAATAACTACTATATTTGTAAACAATACAACATATGGTATGACTGGTGGACAAATGGCTCCAACTACATTAGTTGGACAAAGAGCTACTACTGCTCAATCAGGAAGAAATGCTGAAACTCAAGGTTATCCAATAAGAGTAAGTGAAATGTTAGCTACATTAACAGGAGCTGTATTCGTAGAAAGAGTAGCAGTTGATACTCCAGCTCATGTTAGACAAGCTAAAAAAGCTATAAAGAAAGCATTCCAAGTTCAACAAGCAGGATTAGGATTTGGAATAGTAGAAGTATTATCTACTTGTCCTACAAACTGGGGACTAGCTCCAAATGATGCTTTACAATGGTTAAGAGACAATATGATACCATACTATCCATTAGGAAATTTCAAAAATGTTGAAGTTGAGGAGGTGAAGTAAATGTCTACAGCTAGAGTAATATGTGCAGGCTTCGGAGGCCAAGGTGTTATGTCTATGGGACAATTACTTACTTATGCAGGAATGTTAGAAGGTAAAGAAGTTTCTTGGTTACCATCTTATGGACCAGAAATGCGTGGAGGTACAGCAAACTGTGCAGTAACTGTATCTAGTGAACCAGTTGGTTCTCCACTTATAACAAATGATGCAACTGCAGCTATATTATTAAATATACCAGCATTTGAAAAATTTAAAAATGACGTTGTACCTGGTGGAAAAATAATAGTAAATAGCTCTTTAATAAAAGAAAAAGTTGAAAGAACAGATGTAGATGTTTATTATATACCAGCAAATGAATTAGCTGTTGAATTAGGTAATGATAAAGTTGCTAATATGATAATGCTAGGAGCTTACTTAAAAGTAGCTGATACAGTGGATATAGAATCTGTATTAGAAGCATTTAAAAAAGTTTTCGGACCTAGAAAAGAAAAATTTGTTCCATTAAACAGAGCAGCTTTACAAAAAGGTATGGATGCTACATGTTGCGGAGCAACTAACTAATAAAGAAAAAAGATGTCAAAAAAAAGACAATAGAATTATTTCTATTGTCTTTTTTGCTGAGAAGTATTAAAATATTTTTATGACTGAAATTAAGAATATAATAGTATTTTATGAATTATAAAAATATAATACAAATTACAAGCTTTTCAATTATGAAAGGAGAATATTTAGTGAGAAAGTATTTTGGAACAGATGGAGTTAGAGGAGTAGCAAATACAGAATTAACATGTGACTTAGCATATAAACTTGGTAGAGCTGGTGGATTTGTTTTAGCTCAAGGAGACCATAGAGTAAAAGTAGTAGTGGGTAAAGATACTAGAATATCAGGAGATATGTTGGAGGCATCTTTAATAGCAGGCCTTATGTCTGTTGGATGTGATGTTATTACTGTTGGAATAATACCAACCCCTGCAGTTGCATATTTAACTAGAAAATATGGTGCTGATTGTGGTGTGGTTATATCTGCATCTCATAATCCTGTTGAATATAATGGAATTAAATTCTTTAATAAAAATGGATATAAATTGGATGATGAAATAGAGTTAAAGATAGAAGAATATATAGATGATATAGATAAAGTGGATTGTATGCCAGTTGGTGAAAATGTAGGAAGAAAATTACATGAACATTATGCACAAAGAGACTATGTAGATTATTTAAAATCAATAATTAACACTGATTTTAGAGGATTAAAAGTGGTTTTAGATTGTGCTAATGGTGCATCATATAAAGTAGCACCAATAGTATTTGATGAATTAGGAGCAAGTGTAATTTCAATAAATAGTTCGCCAGATGGAAACAATATAAATTATAAATGTGGATCTACACATCCAGAACAACTTCAAAAGGCTGTTTTGGAACATAATGCTGACTTAGGTCTTGCATATGATGGAGATGCTGATAGATTAATTGCAGTAAATGAAGAGGGTCAAATTGTTGATGGAGACCATATAATGATATTGAGTGCTTTAAATTTAAAGAAAAATAATAAATTAGCACAAGATACTTTAGTAGTTACAGTTATGAGTAATATAGGGTTAACAATAGCTGCAAAAGAAAATGGAATAAAACTATCTACTACAGCAGTTGGAGATAGATATGTTTTAGAAGATATGGCTAAGAATGGATATAATCTTGGCGGAGAGCAATCTGGACACATGATATTCTTAGATTACAATACTACAGGAGATGGAGTTCTTAGTTCTTTAATACTTGCAAATATAATATTGCAAGAAAAGAAACCTTTATCAGAACTTGCGTCAATAATGAGTCAATATCCACAAGTATTAGTGAATGCAACAATAAAAAATGAAAATAAAACTAAATATATGGAATATCCAGAAATAAAAACTGAAATAGAAAGAATAGAATCTATTTTAGATGGAAATGGTAGAGTCTTAATAAGACCATCAGGAACTGAACCATTAGTTAGAGTTATGTTAGAGGGTAAAGAGGAAGGTCAAATAAAAGAATTAGCAACAAATTTAGCTAATCTTATACAAGAAAAATTATCGTAATTTATAAGGGTATTCTCAGATATAAACCCTGAGGACACCTTTCTAAGCGCCAGAACTTAGTTATAGACACAAGAATTAATTATTATTGGAACTAAGTTGACGAGGTCAGAGTTAATCGAATTGTCGGCGGATGCTCTGCGGTGTGTTTACCATCGAAAGACTTCTTTAAATAATAGGAGTAATCTTATGGACAAAGGGAAGCCAAAGTAAACTTATATGACCTAACTCTTAAAATATATAAATAATATTTTTAGGAGGACACAAATAATGTGTGGAATAGTTGGATATTTAGGAAGTAGAAAGGCAGCAGAAGTTATCATAGAGGGGCTTTCTAAGCTAGAGTACAGAGGTTATGACTCAGCAGGAGTAGCAGTTAATGGCTCTAATTGTGATGAACTTAATATTAGAAAGTTCAAAGGTAGACTTTCTGTGCTTGCAGAAGATTTAGAAAAAAATCCTATTGATGGAAATTTGGGAATAGGACATACAAGATGGGCAACTCATGGAGAACCATCTGATGTAAACTCACATCCTCATTTTAATCAAGCTAAAACAATAGCAGTTGTTCATAATGGGATAATAGAAAATTATATGGAAATCAAAGAAGAATTAATTTCTGAAGGTGTTAAATTTGAATCTCAAACAGATACAGAAGTAATAGCACATTTAGTAGATAAATACTATGAAGGTAACTTATTAGATGCTGTATATAAAACTATATCAAAATTAAGAGGAGCTTATGCATTAGGTGTTATATGTAAAGACCATGGAAATGAATTGGTTGCAGTAAGAAAAGATAGTCCTCTTGTAGTTGGTGTGGGTGAAGGTGAAAACTTTATAGCATCAGATATACCTGCTTTATTAAAATATACTAGGGATGTTTATTTCTTAGAAAATGGAGAAATAGTTCACCTAAAAGATGAAAATGTAACAATTTATGATTCTAATAGAAATGTTGTAGAAAAAGAAGTATTCCATGTAACTTGGGATGTAGAAGCTGCATCTAAAGGTGGATATGACTACTTTATGTCAAAAGAAATACATGAGCAACCAACAGGAGTTAGAGAAACTCTAGAAAGAAGACTTGATGATAATGGAAATATAGTTTTAGATAGTATAAATATTTCTAAAGAAGATTTAGATAAAATAAATAAAGTTTATATAGTAGCTTGTGGAACAGCATATAATGCTGGATTACTTGGGAAGTATGCTATAGAAAAATTTGTAAATATTCCAGTAATAACTGATATAGCATCAGAATTTAGATATAGTGACCCATTTGTAGATGAAAATTCATTAGTAATATTAGTTAGCCAATCTGGCGAAACAGCAGATACTTTAGCAGTATTAAGAGATTCAAAAGCTAAAGGAGCAAGAATACTTTCAATAACTAATGTTGTAGGTTCGTCTATAGCAAGAGAATCAGATGATGTTTTCTATACTTGGGCAGGTCCTGAAGTAGCTGTTGCATCAACTAAGGCATATACAACTCAAATAACTTCTTTATATATGATAGCTTTAGATTTTGCTATTAAAAAAGGAACAATAACTAGAGAGTTTTATGATGGTATGATTTCTAAGATGAAAGAAATACCATCAAAAATACAAGAAATATTAGACAATGAAGAATATATAAAAGAAGTTGCTAAAACAGTTGTCAGCTCTGACCATGCTTTCTATTTAGGAAGAGGTATAGATTATAGCTTAGCAATGGAAGGTTCATTAAAATTAAAAGAAATATCATATATACATGCAGAAGCTTTTGCAGCAGGAGAATTAAAACATGGAACAATAGCATTAATAGAAAAAGGAACTCCTGTAATTGCTATAGCTACTCAAGAAAAATTATTTGAAAAAATGGTTTCTAATATGGAAGAAGTAAGAGCAAGAGGAGCTTATGTCGTAGCAATTGCTCAAAGTCATAACAAAGACGTTGAAAAAGCTGCTGAAAAAATAATCTATATACCAAACTCAGATGATATTTTATCACCAATATTAGCAGTTGTACCGATGCAATTACTTGCTTATCATGTTTCTGTACTAAGAGGTTGTGATGTAGATAAGCCAAGAAACTTAGCTAAATCAGTAACAGTTGAATAAAAATATATTAAAAATTGCATAGATAATATCTATTAGAAAAAACTCATTCTATTTGTTATAATTTTATAGAATGAGTTTTTTATTATAGAAAAAAACTATTAATCAGTTTGGAGGTGTGTTTGTATAAAAGAAATAAAGCTAAAAATAGAGACATTAAAAAAAATTGAAAAAAACAATAATGATTGTATAAATTGCAAAAAATGTTTTAAGGTATGTCCTATGATGAAAGAGTTTGGAGACTCACCAAAAGAACTTATGATAGATATTTTGCAAAATAAATCAATAAATAAAAATATGCCATATTCTTGTATGTTATGTGGAATATGCGAAGTGGAGTGTCCAAAAGATATAGATTTAAAAGAAATGTTTTTTGATGTAAGGAAAGATATATTTCATGACAATCAAAAAGAATTAAATGATATAGGATATAAAACAATAAAATTTCATCAAACCAATAGCTTCTCTTCATTATTCTCAAAACAATTTATTAAAAAGAACACTAAGAAGATTTTTTTTCCAGGATGTAGTCTTTCTAGTTATAGTAGTGACTTAGTATTAGAGACATATAAATATTTAGAAAATCATATAGAAAATATATCCTTAGCTTTTGAATGTTGTGGCAAGCCAACGTTGGCTATGGGAGATACAAATAAATTTGATGAATATTATTCTAAAATAGACAAGCTATTTAGAGAAAATGATATAGACGAAGTAATCGTAGCTTGTCCAAATTGTTTTAATACTATAAGAAATAATAGTGATATAAAAGTGATTTCAATATGGGAGGCGATAAAAGAATATGGACTTCCAGAAAATATAAAAAATCATTATGATGATTTAAATCAGAAATTTTTATTACATGACCCATGCCCTATAAGAAATGAACATAATACACATGAGTCAGTCAGAGAGATACTAGGTTTTATGGGAATAAAAATAATTGAATTTGAAAAAAATAGAGAAAACACAGAGTGTTGTGGTTCTGGAGGTATGGTAAGGGTGACTAATAATGAAGTTGCTATAAACCAGACCAAAAACAGAGCAAGTAATGAAAAAACAGATTATGTAATCTCGTACTGTCAATCTTGTTGTGAGTCTATGCTAATGGCAGATAAAAAAGTACTACATGTATTAGATTTTATTTTTGATGTCGATGTTATAAATAAAAATAAATTAACCCAGAAAAAAACATCATCTATTAAAAAGTGGGGTACAAGGTATAAAGCAATAGCATTAGCAAAGAAGATGAATATAGAAACTTAATAAATGTACATAAAAAGTATATAAGCTGATGAAAGGAAATGATATGTTAGATACACATGCAAGAAAATATGTAGAGCCATTTATAAGTAAAGGAGCAAAGTTCTTTTTAAAACTTAAATTAACCCCAAATAATGTAACAATAATAGCACTTGTGGTTGGGATATCTACGTCTTTATTTATATATCTCGATATGAAAGTGCTAGCAATAATTACATTGTGGGTTTCAGGATATCTAGATGCTGTAGATGGTAATATGGCTAGAAGTAGTAATAAAACATCCTTATTTGGCACATTAATGGATATTACTTTTGATAGAATAGTAGAAATAAGTATGATTTTAGTATTTGGCTTAAAGATGATTGATGTAAGATTAAATTTAATGATTCTTTTAAGTAGTATTCTTATGTCAATGACTATATTTTTAACTGTTGGTGCTTTAACTGATAAAAAAGGTATGAAATCATTTTATTATCAAGCTGGTGTCGCTGAAAGAAGTGAGGGATTTATACTTTTTACTTTGATGATTTTATTTCAAAGTTATATTGGAATGATAGCAAATCTATTTTCTATAGTAGTTTTATTTACAGCAATTCAGAGACTACTAGAAGCAAAGAAAATATTATAAATTAATTTTTGAGAGGGGAAAAAATGAAAAAAAGGATATTAACAATATTATTATGTTTAGGACTTGTATTTGGATTGGTAGGGTGCTCAAATAATGATAAAAAAGAAGAGCCTCAAAAAGACATATTAAAAAGTAGCAATGAAGAGATTTTAAAATCTGCAAAAGGTACAACCGTTAACTTTTATGGATATGGCGGAAATGAAGTAATGAATAAATGGTTTGATAGTTATGTAATTCCAAAGATGAAAAAAGACTATGACATAACTGTAAAAAGAGTAGGAATGGATATAGAAAACATTCTTAATAAACTATTGTCAGAAAAACAAGCTGGAAATGCTAAAGGGACTATAGATGTAGTTTGGATAAATGGAGAAAACTTTAAAACAGCGAAAGAGAATAAATTGCTATTTGGGCCCTTCGTAGATAAACTTTCTAATTATAAAAAGTATGTTGATTCATCTTCTGAAGATGTTACTACAGATTTTGGAGTGAAAGTAGATGGTATGGAAGCTCCTTGGGGCAAATCTCAATTTGCAGTTGTAACAGATACATCTAAGATTAATACAAAAATAACTGATGCAGAAACACTAAAAGAAGCAATTGTATCTAATCCTGGAAAATTTACTTATCCAGCTCCACCAGATTTTACAGGAAGTGCATTTGTTAGAAATATAATATATGATGTAGTAGGGTATGATAAAGTAAAAAATTTACCAGAAGATGAAGCTAAAGTAAAACAAGCCATACAACCAGCTATGGATTATCTTAAGGAAATAAAACCATACTTATGGAATAAAGGTAAAACTTATCCTGCGACATCTTCTCAGTTAGATAATATGTATTCAGATAATGAAACTTATTTTACAATGACTTACGCTCCAAACGTATTATTAGGAAGAATAGAAAATGGAGAATTTAGCAAATCTACAAAAGCAATAGAATTTGAAAAAGGAAATATAAGTAACACACATTTTGTTGCTATACCAGATAATTCTCAAAATAAAGAAGGTGCAATAGCGTTAATAGATTTCTTGATGAGTATATATGCACAATCTTCTAAGACAGAAACTAAAAATTGGGGAGATACATCTGTTTTAGATATGAAAAAGATTCCAAGTGAAGATGTTAAGAAATTTAGTGAAACTATAGTATTAAAAAATTCAGTTCCAGAGTTAAAAGCAGGAATAGTTCCAATAATAGAAAAAATATGGGCTCAAGAGGTACTAGAAAGTGAAAAGTAAAATAATTAATGATAAAATAATTCCATATTTATTAATAGCGCCTATATCTATCCTCTTGATACTTATAATGGGTGTAGGAATTATAAATTGCATCTCGCAAAGTCTAGGATTTTTTCCTCAGATTGGTCTTGAGCAAATTACATTAAGTTATTATAGAGAAATTTTTAGAGATTCTAATTTTTTAGAATCTCTTATCTTTAGCTTGAAGATTTCTTTGGTATCATCAATTTTAGCTGTTATTATAGGTATCTTTTTAGCATATATAATGTCTCAAAATAGATTTTCTAAAGTTAGATATATGATTCTAAATATTCCACTAGTAGTTCCACATATAATAGTCGTATTGTTGGTATTTATAATATTTTCTCAAACAGGTATAATTTCAAGAGTATTTTACTTTTTCAATATAATAAAGGATTCAGCTGAGTTTATTCTAATGGTTTCTGATAAAGATGGAATAGGGATAATTTTAGTTTATCTGTGGAAAGGAATACCTTATATAACACTAATGGTTTATAATATACTGAAAAATATAAATGATAATCTACAACAAGTATCTATAAATTTAGGTGCAAGTAAACTTCAAACTTTTAGATATATAGTGTTGCCACTTGCTATGCCCACAATAATTTCTTCATTTATAATAATTTTTGCATTTTCATTTGGTTCCTTTGAAGTTCCTTTTTTAATAGGAGCATCAACTCCAAAAGCATTGCCAGTTCAAGCATATCTGAGTTATGCTAGCTCAGACTTAATGCAAAGGCCAATCTCAATGTGTATCAATGTTGTATTATCTGGAATAAGTTTTATACTATTAATAATTTATGATAGATTTTTTAATAAAATATCAAAATATAATGTATAGGAGTATCTATGAGTAAAAAATTTAATATAATTCTTAATATCATGTTTGTAGTTATTATAGCTCCTATAATATTATTGGCAATATGGGGAGTTGTAAATACATGGCCATTTCCAAATCTTTTACCTAAGGAATTTTCATTAAGAGGATTTAGATATATTTTAGATATAAGTAATCTGAATATTATTTTGAGAAGTATTATAATATCAATAATTGTAGTATTAGTCACTATTTTATTAAGCATACCAGCATCCAAAGCGTTAGCATTATACGACTTTAAAGGAAAAAGATTTTGTGAGTTACTAATATTGTCTCCAATTATAATTCCATTAATATCTGTTGCGATGGGCATACATATAGCATTTATAAGAATAGGCCTAGCCAATAATATCTTGGGAGTAATTATTATAAATATACTTCCATGCATACCATATTCAGTTCGAATAATAACGGATGTTTATAAATTAATAGGTGATAATTTAGAAATACAAGCGAAAGTACTTGGAGCAAGTAGATTTAATACATTTAGATATGTGACTTTCCCTTTGATTTTACCAGGGATATTAGGAGCATCAAGTATGTGTTTCATAATATCCTTTAGTCAATATTTTTTGACTCTTCTTATAGGAGGGGGTAGTGTGATAACCTATCCAATGATTATGTTTCCATATATACAAAGTGGAGACAGGACAATAGCATCTTTGTACAGTATGCTCTTTTTAATAATAAGTTTATTTATCTTGATAATAATAGAATACAATGTAAAAAAGAAATATAAGCATATTCAAAATACAAGGCTATTTTAGTACGATTGGAGGTGTAACCATTGTCATCAGTTAAACTTATAAATCTATGTAAGAGTTTTAACAAAATAAAAGTTTTAAATAATATGAATTTGGATATAAAAGAAGGAGAAATAGTTTCTCTTTTAGGGCCATCAGGTTGTGGGAAAAGTACTACTCTAAAATTAATTGCTGGTATTTTACATCCTGATTGTGGAGATATACTTTTAAACAATGAATCAGTATTGGATATACCTATAGGAAAAAGAGATACTGTAATAGTTTTTCAAGATTATTTACTATTTCCACATATGACTTTATATGAAAATATAGAATTTGGCCTAAAAATGAAAAAAATAAACAGAGATATAAGAAAAAATAAAGTAAATGAGCTTATAAATTTAGTTAAGCTAGAAGGATATGAAAATAAATACCCAAATGAACTCTCAGGAGGACAACAACAACGTGTTGCAATAGCAAGGTCTTTAGCAATAAATCCAAAGGTACTGTTATTAGACGAGCCATTTTCAAATTTAGATATTAATTTACGCAATGAAATGAGAGAATTTGTGTTAGGCTTACAAAAACATCTAAAGATAACAACAATATTAGTAACACATGACAAAGAAGAAGCGTTGATGATGAGTGATAGAATAGCAGTTATGTTAAATGGTGAGGTTAAGCAATTCGACACACCAGATAATCTTTATGAAAATCCTAAGAGTAAAGAAGTTGCAAATATATTTGGAGAAAAAAATTATTTAATAGGAAATATAAGAAACGGAGAATTTGTAAATGATATAATTTCTATTAAATTAGATAAATATAAAAATATGAATATAGATAATGTAGAATTAATGATACCAAAAGAAAGTATAATCCTAAAAACGAGTAATAATGATGTAGGAAGAGAAGGGACTATATTAAAAAAGAGATATGCAGGAGATAAAATTTACTATGATGTAGATATTGACGGAACTATATTAAAAGTTAGTAGTAATAATAATTTGTATGAGATAAATGAAAAGGTATATGTATTTATAGAACAAAGAAAAATTCTATTCTTTACCGTTGGACTATAGGAAAAAACTATAATTGTAAATCAAGTAAATAAGTATCAAATGTATTTTAATTTTGTTATAATGAATTCGAATACTACAATAAAATAAGATTTTATATCAAAAAAGGGAATATTTTTAATATTGGAGGATAATTTTATGAAATTTAGTAAAAGATTTAAAGTTTTAGCTATTGGTTTAACTTTAGTATTAACATTAGGGAGTGTAGTTGGTTGTGATTCTAAAGAATCAGAAAAACCAAAAGAATCTTCTCAAAGTCAAGATAAGGCTAGTTACAAAGAAGCCACAGGTGAAGAAGCCGTAAAAATGATGAAGAAAAATAAAGAATTATTGATATTAGATGTAAGAGGTGCAGAGGACTATGCTAAAGGTCATATTATAAATGGTATAAATATATCAGTGGATGATTTAGAAGGTAAATTAAGTGATTTAGATGGATATAAGGATAAAACTATATTAGCATATTGTAACTCAGGTAAGAAAAGTGCAAAAGCTGCTGAAATATTAGTAAAAAATGGATTTAAAGATGTTTATAATGCAGAAGGTGTAAAAGATTTTGATTATGGATTAGTTACATATAATGATATAACTGCGCCTGAAATGCTAAAGTTAATAAGAGAAAATAAAGATGCTATAGTAATAGATGCTAGAAAGGCAAAAGAATTTGAAACTGGACATTTAAAAGAAGCTATTAATATACCACTAGAAGATACAGAAAAGAGAATGGGAGAACTTGATAAAAATAAGGATATAATCTTATACTGTAGAACTGGAAATAGAAGTGGACAAGCAGCTAAAATACTTTCAGAGAATGGATTTACAAAAGTATATAATTCAATTGATGGTGTAGATGAATATGATTTTGATTTAGTTAAATAGATTTAAAATAATAAAAGATTAATTAGAAATCGGAGTATAAATTATGTCAAAAAAATTCAGAGAAGAAATAGGAGAAGATTTTTTTGTTAATGTTAAATCAATTTCTACAGAAGATTTGAAAGAGAAAGTACAAGATGAATCTTGGGTTATAGTGGATACTCGTTTAAATGATGCATATAATGGCTGGAAATTAGATGGAATAAAAAGAGGTGGACATATAAGAGGAGCAGTAGATTTTTCTGTGAATTGGTTATATGTAGACTCAGATAAAAAAGATAAGGTACTAGAACAAGCACTAAAAACAAAAGGTATTGATTTAGATAAAAATATAGTACTATATGATGCTAATGGAAAAGATGTCTTACCTATAGCTACTTACTTATCTAAAAAAGGATATAAAAATCTATATAGATATGATATTAAACAATGGGCAAATAATGAAAATCTTCCAATGGAGAGGTATAAAAATTATCAAATGATAGTGCCTGCTTCTGTAATAAAAGATATTTTGGATGGAAAAATTCCAGAGACATTTGAACATTCTAAGAATATAAAAATGATTGAAGCAAGTTGGGGAGAAGAAAAAGAATCTTATGCAAAAGGACATATACCTACAAGTGTTCATATAAATACTGATATTATAGAACCTCCTCCAACATGGATGCTTACTAATGATGATAATTTGGCTAAATTTGCTTTAGATTATGGATTTACAAAAGATGATACTGTGATAGTTTCAAGTAGTGCATCTATGGCTTCTTATAGAATTGCTATTATATTACGATATATAGGAGTAAGAGATGTAAGAGTTTTGAATGGTGGAATAAACTCATGGATATCAGAAGGATACGAGTTGGAATTAACTAGCAACCCAAAGAGTTCATGTACTACTTTTGGGGCAAAGATACCAGCTAATCCACAATTAATTGTTAGAATGTCAGAATTAAAGCAAAAGCTAGTAGATAAAAATAAATTTACATTAGTGGACAATCGTTCTTGGGATGAACATATGGGTAAAATATCTGGATATAGCTATTATGATAAAAAAGGGCGTATACCAGGAGCTTTATATGGTCATGCAGGTAGTGACAGTGTATCACTAGAAGAGTATCGTAATATAGATAACACAATGAGAAATCAATATGAGATATTGGAAATGTGGGATAAAGAAAATATAGATACTAATAAACAACTTGCATTTATGTGTGGCAGTGGATGGCGTGCTGCAGAGGTATTAACGTATGCAAATGTTATGGGGTTTGAAAATACTTCTCTCTATAGTGATGGCTGGATGGGATGGAGTCTTGATGATTCGAATCCAATTGAAACAGGAGATTCAAAATAGAATTTTGTAAAAAATACAATATAATTGTTTAAAATGAAGGTATATTCAGTTTATTAAGTTGAATATACCTTTGTTATGTTTTAAAATATAAACATAGTTAGAATATGCTTATATAGATGTACACTTATTTAAACATATTATTAGCAATATAGAATTATAAATTTATATATTATGAGGTGTGAAATATGATTAGTAAAGATGAAAAAGCAAGGTTAAAAGCTGAAGGTATATTAGCTCAAAGCCAAGAAGGGTATTTCTCAATAAGAATATTGAGTAGAGCTGGAAACTTTACAGCACAACAGCTTATCAACTTATCAAAGTTATCTGAAAAATATGGCAGAGGCTATGTAGGTGTTACTACTAGATTAGCTGTTGAAATACCATGGATAAAGTATGAAGATATAGATTTAATGAAGGAAGATTTAAAAGCTGTAGGGCTAAAGCATGGTGGTACAGGTAAAAAAGTAAGACCATTAGTTGCATGTAAAGGTACTGTATGTCAACATGGAATATATGATACACAAGAATTATGTGGAAAGTTACATGATTCATACTTTGGATATGATTTACCATCTAAAACTAAAATTACACTAGTTGGATGTCCAAATAACTGTGCAAAAGCGAATACTAATGATATTGGTATAGTAGGTCAAGTATACGTAAAATTTAATGAAGAGAAATGTAAAAATTGTGGATTGTGTACATCATCTTGTAGACAAAAATCAGTTTATATGGAAGATAAGAAATTAGTGTGGAATAAAGAAGAATGTGTAAATTGTGGAAAGTGTGCTCAAGTATGTCCATTTGGAGCTATGGAAGTTGATAAAAAAGGACTAGCTGTTTATCTTGGTGGTAGAATGGGAAGAGGTTATAGGTTTGGAGATAGACTTAGTAATTTGTATACAGAAGATAATATAGAAGACTTAGTGCAAGATGTATTTCATACATATAAACAATTAGCAAGTCCAGGAGAAAGAATAAGTAAAGTATTAGAGCGAATTGGAATTGAAGAGTTTGAAAAACATTTATTGAATATAAAATTACAAAATGCATAAAAATACATATTTATAAAGTATATCTCTCTTAAATTTGTTAATAATTCTGTTATAGAGAAAAACAAATTTAAGGGGGATTTTTATTATGAAGATAATAAAATTAGTTGTAAGTTTTTTTATGTTAATGGCCATAGGAATGACAATATCTTATGCAGATACAAGCATAAATACTAGATATAATAAACTACTTGGTGCTCTTGAAACTTCAGAAGCTGATTTTAAATATTATAATATGAAAATTAATTCTGTTATAAATTATAATTTATCAAATAAAGAATTACATAATATTTTTCTAGAAATAATTAACAATCTAAAGTTAAATGAAAAAGGAATAAATTGGAATCAAAAAGGGTATGGCGATAAAATACAGTTATGTGCTACTATAAAGGATAGTGATAAAGAAATTTCTATAAAAGGAATAAATAAAAATAATAAAGAAAGCTACATAATTGTTGACATATTGGACAACAAAGTATATAAACATAAAGAGGATATTTATAGTGACGTAGAAAACGTGTTAAATAAATATTCATCTCAAGTAGATGTATCTGCTTGTGTTGTTGGAGAATACACAAAAAGGTTACAAAACCACAAATATGATGATATTTTACAAAAAATATTATATAATATGAGTGCTAAGCAAATAGATAAAGTGAAAGACGTAAACTTTTTATCTATAACAGCATATAGTAAAGTATTAAATGATGATGATTTAGAATATTTAGGGGAAAAAATCAATTTAAATATAGGAATTAAATATAATGAGGACGATGGAAAAACACTCATATATATTGCCACACCAATTATAAAATTAGATTATTAATTATGAGGAGATCAAAAAATATGGCTAAGATAATAGTAAAAAAGAGTAATCCACTTAAAGGTAGTGTTAAAATAGATGGCGCAAAAAATGCAGTTTTACCAATAATAGCAGCAACTTTATTAGCGAACGGGAAATCAACTTTAAATGGAGTTCCAAATTTGAGAGATGTTCATGTTATATCAGATTTATTGAGACATGTAGGAGCAGAAGTTGAATATAAAGAAAATACACTTACTGTTGACGCAAGTAATATAAAAACTTGTGAAGCTCCATATGAGCTTGTAAGAAAGATGAGAGCTTCTTTTTTGGTTATGGGACCATTACTTGCTAGATTTAATAGTACAAAAATTTCTATGCCAGGAGGATGTGCTATAGGAACAAGACCTATAGATTTACATTTAAAAGGATTTAAAGCTTTAGGTGCAAAAATAGAAATGGACCATGGTTTTGTCGAAGCTGCAACAGAAAAATTAGTAGGAAATAAATTGTATTTAGATTTTCCATCTGTTGGAGCTACTGAAAATATAATGATGGCAGCTTCTTTAGCAGAAGGAACTACAATAATAGAAAACGCAGCAGAAGAACCAGAAATAGTTGACTTAGCTAATTTCTTAAATGAAATGGGAGCAGATGTTAAAGGTGCAGGTACTAACACTATAAAGATAAAAGGTGTTAAGGAGTTAAAAGGAGCAGAACATAATGTAATTCCAGACAGAATAGAAGCAGCAACTTATATGGTTGCAGCAGCTATGACAAAAGGTGATATAACAGTTGAAAATGTTTTAATGGAGCATTTAAAGCCAGTTGTAGCTAAATTAAGAGAAGCTGGTTGTGAAATTACAGAGATGGACAATTCTGTTAGAGTAGTAGGTCCAAAGGTATTAAAGCCAATAGACATAAAGACTTTACCACATCCAGGGTTTCCTACAGATGTGCAAGCTCAATTTATGGCTATGCTTACTGTAGCTAATGGAACTGGTGTAGTTATAGAAACTGTTTTTGAAAATAGATTTATGCATGTTGCTGAATTCAATAGAATGGGTGCTAATATAAAAATAGATGGAAGAAGTGCAGTTGTTAATGGAGTAGATGAATTACACGGTGCAGCAGTAAATGCTACTGATTTAAGAGCAGGAGCAGCGCTTATTTTATGTGGTCTTATAGCAGAAGGCGAAACTCAAATAGGAGAAATATACCATATTCAAAGAGGTTATGTTGATATAGATAAAAAGATAACAGCATTAGGTGGTCAAATCAAAATAGTAGAAGATTAATAATTGGTTTAGATAAGTAAGTTATAAATTGATAGGGTTGTTCATATACTTAAATACAAGGTTTTAAAAGCTAAGGAGGAGAGTATATGAAGAACCCATTGGTTGTTTTGTTAGGATTTGTAACTTGCTCTGTGTTAGTCCCTTCATTGATAACTTTAGTTTCTTACAAAAATGTGGAACTAACTGAAAAACCAGAGAAAGCAGTATCTATAAACAAAACTATTAAAAAAAATGATATTAAAGATGAAAGTAAGAAAGAAGATAAAAAGGTAGTAAACTATGAAACTGTAGACAAAAAAACACCAGTTATCAATGTCTATAATCACATATCAGGTAAAGTTGAAAAAATGGACATGGAAAACTATCTATGTGGAGTACTAGCTGGTGAGATGTCCTCGGATTTTGATATAGAGGCTTTAAAGGCCCAATCTGTAGCAGCTAGAACATATGTAGTATATAAGCAAGAACATGGGAAATCAAGTAAACATAAAAATGCAGTGGTATGTACTGATTATAAACACTGTCAGGAATACAAGAGTTATGCTACTCTTAAAAAGTTGAATGGCGAAGAATGGATTAAAAATAAGTATTCTAAAATTCAAAATGCAGTTAAAGGTACTAAGGGGCAGATAATAACTTATAATGATAAGGCTATACTTCCTCTTTATTTCTCTACCTCTTCAGGAAAAACAGAGAATAGTGAAGAAGTATTTTCATCAAAATATCCTTATTTAAAGTCTGTAGAAAGCCCATATGATAAGTATTCTCCAAAATTTGCATCAACACTTAAAATAAGCAACACAGATTTTGTTAAGAGTCTTAGAAAATCTTATAGTAGTATTGTAATAGATGTAAATAATTTGAGTAAACAAGTTGCAATAACTAAAAGAAGCGATGCGGGAACTGTAGAAAAAATAAAATTAGGAAACAAAGAAGTCACAGGAAAAGATGTAAGAACTGTTTTTAACTTAAATTCTGCAAATTTTGATATAAAATTTGGAGAAGGATACATAGATTTTGTAGTGAAAGGATATGGTCATGGTGTTGGTATGAGCCAATGGGGAGCTGAAGGTATGGCAGAAGAAGGCTATAAATACTATGATATATTATCACATTACTATACAGATACAAAAATAAAAGATATATACTAATAATTGTATAAAATACCAAAAACACGTCAATAATCCAAATGTAGAAATATATTTGGAGGTGCGAAATGAAGAAAAAACTGTTAGAAAAAGATGGTTTTTATTTATCTTTATTTGTATGTGTTTGTTTATTAGCAGTAGGTGGAGTTTGGTTTACAAATAATAATGTAGATAAATTAGCTTCTAATAAAGGCATGATAGAAAAATCTAATAAAGATAGTGAAGAGGAAATACATTTAATTGAAAAAGATAAGAAAGATGCTATCCCTACTGCGACAGATTCAAAACAAAACTTAGAAAAAGCTAAGGCAAAAGAAGAAAATAAGTCAAGTACAACAAAATTGAATTACATTGGTGATAAGATAATAAGAGAATATTCAGAAAAAGAACCTAGTTATTCTAAAACATTGGATGTTTGGGAAACTCATAAAGGTATAGATGTTAGTTGTACTAAAGGTAAAGAAATAAAATCTCTATTAAACGGAATGGTAGTAGATGTATTTGATGATGAAGAATATGGAAAATCAGTAAAAATAAAAAGCAATAATAATACTGTAGTAGTATATTCAAATCTAGATGAAAATGTTAATGTTAAGAAGAATCAGAAAGTAACAGAAGGACAATCACTAGGTACTGTAGGAAGTACTTCTCAGATAGAAAGTGAAGAAGGTATACATGTGCATTTAGAAGCATATAATGGAGAAAAATCTATAGACCCAATGAGTCTAATTAAGTAAAAGTATAACAAGTTTAATCATATTTGGTTAAGCTTGTTATATTTTTTGGTGTTTTTACATATATATCATTAAAGCTATTATGTGAGGGGGGTAATCTTTGAGATCTCATATAGAGGAAAGAGCCATAGTGGTAGCAAAATATATACTTGAAAAAAACACTACAGTAAGACAAACAGCCAAGACATTTGGAGTAAGTAAAAGTACAATTCACAAGGATGTTACAGAAAGATTGAAGGAAATAAATCCATCCCTTGCCAAAGAAGTTAAAAGTGTGCTAGACAAAAATAAATCAGAGAGACATATTAGAGGGGGATTAGCAACGAAATTAAAGTATGAGAAGGAACATAAAAAAATGTAGGTTAAAAACCTACTTTTTTTATTACATTAAATTATTATAAGAAATATATTAGATAATTATAAATAGCAAAAGAATAATACCCTCAAAACATTTATTTTCTCTTGATTAAAGCGAGATTTTTGTATATGCTTTATTATAGGAGTATTAATAAATAGGCTTATAATATAATCTAATATATAAATGAAGGAGTTGAAAAAATGGCTGGAGCTGATATAGGCATAGATTTAGGTACTGCAAATGTACTTGTTTATGTTAGTGGTAAGGGAATCGTTTTAGAAGAACCATCTGTTGTGGCAATAGACAAGAGAACAGATTCTGTTTTAGCTGTGGGAGAAGAGGCTAAAAAAATGATAGGAAGAACACCAGGTAATATAGTTGCAATAAGACCTTTAAGAGATGGTGTAATTTCAGATTATGATGTAACTGAAAAGATGTTAAAATCTTTTATAGATAAGATAGTTGATAAAAAAGGCTTTGGAAGATTTTTTATGCCTAGAATTATGGTATGCGTGCCAACAGGTGTTACAGAAGTAGAAAAGAGAGCAGTAGAAGATGCTACTAGACAAGCTGGGGCTAGAGATGTATATATCATAGAAGAGCCAATAGCAGCAGCTATAGGAGCTGGTGTAGACATATCACAACCTAATGGTAATATGATTATAGATATTGGTGGAGGAACTGTAGATATAGCCATAATATCACTAGGAGGAGCAGTTGTAAGTGAATCTATAAAAGTTGGTGGAGACCGATTTGATGACGCTATAGTTAAGTACATGAAAAAACAACATAATCTTCTTATTGGAGAAAGAACAGCAGAAAAAATTAAGTTTGAAATTGGTTCTGCATTTAAGAGAGAAGAAGAAAAGTATATGAAAATAACAGGAAGAAATCTGATTACAGGTCTTCCTAGTTCTATAACTATAAACTCAACAGAAATGTTAGAAGCCCTTAGAGAATGTGTTGAACAAATAGTTGTTGCAACTCATGCTGTTTTAGAAAAAACACCACCTGAACTAGCGGCAGACATAGGGGATGTTGGTATAATAATGACTGGCGGAGGTTCATTATTATATGGATTAGATAAAATAATAGAACAGAGAACAGGAATAACTGTTACAATAGCAGATGAGCCACTATCTTGTGTTGCAAAAGGAACGGGGATTGCTTTGGGCTCAATAGATTTACTTGAAACAGGTGGGTCTTTCAAAAGAAAATAATTAGGAGAGTTTAAAATGTTAAATATAGATGAAATAAAAGAGCTAATACCACATAGATATCCATTTTTATTGGTGGACAAGATTACAGAGTTAGAAGTTGGAAAAAGAGCTGTTGGTATAAAAAATGTAACAGTTAATGAGCCATTTTTTCAAGGCCATTTTCCAAATTACCCATTGATGCCAGGAGTGCTGATAGTAGAAGCTTTAGCACAAGTGTGTGGAGTGGCAATGATGTCTTTAGAGGAAAATAAAGGCAAACTAGGTGTATTTGCAGGTATTGATAAAGTTAGAATCAAAAGAGAAGTAAGACCAGGAGATACGTTGACTATGGAAGTTGAAATGACAACTCTTAGAAGAAATATAGCAAAAGCAGATGCTAAAGCTTATGTTGGTGAAGAACTTGTCTGTAAAGGTGAGTTAATGTTTGCTCTAGTAGAAAAATAAAATGTATTAGTATGAAAACAGAAGAATAAACATCAAAATAAAAAGGTAGATAATTTGGAGTATTTATTAAATTAAATACTCTATAGTATCTACCTTTTTAATATAAAAAATTTTATCAGTTACTTTATATAAGATTTAAGTAGATACCAATAGTGCTAAAGCTATTGTTTCAGCTAAGTCTAATATAAAGCTAAGGCGTATATTATTAAATGAAAGTCTGTTATTTTCATCAATTTTATCTACAATTCCTACTATAGAATGATTTCCTATTTGAGGTAGTTTTTTTCCCACACCTTTTCCAGGCAGGATAGGTCCTTCTCTAATTTGTATATTACCTATGTTACTCTGCGACCCCAAGCAAGCATCTATAGCCAAGAAGTTACCTTGCATATGTGTATTTTTTATAGTATCTAAAGACTCATATATATTTAAGGCGTGAATAGGGTTATCTAGTGTACCGTAAACGGGGTATTTAAATTTACTGTTTTTAAGTATTGTTCCAACTAAAGGGCCTAAAGTATCACCTATAGCCCTGTCTGTTCCTATGCAAACAACAATCGTATTTTCATTAATTATGGTTTTGAGAACTGAACTTAGCACCTGTATAACATCATCATCGCTGTAATTTACTTTAGCTAAATACAATAGGAACACCCCCTTCAAAAAAATATATGAATAAAAAACACTAAAAAGACCTAACTTTAAATTTCAGATAGAGATAATATTTTATTTGTTTTAGCAAAAAGTAATGACAAAAATATGACTAAAAATCTTGACAAAATTTTAAAAAAATAGTAAGCTAGTAAGGTAAAATAAAACTTAAATCTTGATTACCTTATCAAGAGCGGCTGAGGGATAGGCCCTGTGAAGCCCAGCAACCACCCAAATGGGAAAAGGTGCTAATTCCTACAAGACAAAAGTCTTGAAAGATGAGGTCAGTTAATTAGTATGCGATTACGATTATTAACCTCTTCTTATAAGGAGAGGTTTTTTATTTTGAGTAAAATTTCTAAGAATTAAAGATAAGGTAAAATCTATAATAAAAATTAAGAATGAATAAGGAGGAACAAAAATGGCAAGACATTTATTTACGTCAGAATCAGTTACAGAAGGACATCCTGATAAGATATGTGACCAAATATCAGATTCAATATTAGATGCATTATTAGAAAAAGACCCACAATCTAGAGTAGCTTGTGAAACTACAGTAACAACAGGCTTAGTTCTAGTAGCTGGAGAAATAAGTACATCTGCTTATGTAGATATACCTAAATTAGTAAGAGAAACGGTAAAAGAAATTGGATATACAAGAGCAAAATATGGATTTGACTGTGACACTTGTGCAGTTATAACTTCTATAGATGAACAATCTGGAGATATAGCTATGGGAGTTGATGAAGGTCTAGAAAGTAAGACTGGAGAAGAAATAGAACAAGAAATAGAAAAAGTGGGAGCTGGAGACCAAGGTATAATGTTTGGATTTGCATGTAATGAAACTCCAGAATTAATGCCACTTCCAATATCATTAGCTCATAAATTATCAAGAAGACTTACAGAAGTTAGAAAGACAGGTTTAGTTGATTATTTAAGACCAGATGGAAAAACTCAAGTTACTGTTGAATATGAAGGAAATAAAGCTGTAAGAGTACATACAGTTCTTATATCAGCTCAACATTGTGAGACAGTATCAAATGATAAGATAAGACAAGATTTAATTGAGCATGTTATAAAATCAGTTATACCAGCTGAATTACTTGATGAAGATACTAAAATTTATATAAATCCAACAGGAAGATTCGTTATAGGGGGACCTCAAGGAGATACAGGTCTTACAGGAAGAAAAATAATAATAGACACTTATGGTGGATACTCTAGACATGGTGGAGGAGCTTTTTCAGGAAAAGACCCTACAAAAGTTGATAGATCTGCTGCTTATGCTGCTAGATATGTAGCTAAAAATATTGTTGCAGCTGGACTTGCAGAGAAATGTGAGATAGAGCTTGCATATGCTATAGGGATAGCTAGACCATTATCTATATTTATAGATACTTTTGGGACAGGTAAAGTTTCAGAAGAAAAGCTTGTTGAACTAGTAAACAAACACTTTGATTTAAGACCAGGAGCAATAATAAGAGATTTAGATTTAAGAAAGCCTCTTTACAAAAAGGTTGCTGCTTATGGTCACTTTGGTAGAACTGATATAGATTTACCATGGGAAAAAACTGATAAAGTAGAACAATTAAGAAAAGATGCATTAGGTGAATAATGCTTAGACAAGGAACTGCTAGAATGTAATTTTATAATTACGTTTTAGCAGTTTTTTACTTTATAATTAAATATATTTAATAAATACTAATTTTCAATCATATAATAAAGAAACATTATTTAGTGAGATTAATATATTTCATTATATAATATTGCATTAAATTAATACATATTAGAAGACATATGTTAAAAACTGGTTAAGGTTTCGTTAAGTAATGTTAAATAATTCAAAAAATATTGAAAAATAGCACTAATACAACTAATATAGTCTTAATAAACTTACATTAAATTTTACTTATTAAAAATTTATTTTATTTAGGAGGGGGTAGTGTGTATGTCAGGTAAAATGAACATCAAAATGGTTATAAGTTTTGCTGGAGCATATGTAGCAACTGTAATAGGTTCTGGATTTGCAACTGGTCAAGAAATAGTACAATTCTTTACGTTTTATGGGTATGCTGGTATTATAGGAGGAATAATATCTATGGTATTATTCTCATGGTTTGGAGCAGAAGTTATAGAAAAAGGGAGAGAACTAAAGCTTAAAGAGCCAATAAAGATTTATCAAGTATATTGTGGAAAATATCTTGGTACATTTTTTGAATGGTTTGGGCCATTATTCTTGTTTGGAACATTAGTAATAATGATTGCAGGAGCAGGAGCTACATTATCAGAGTACTATGGGTTAAATCCATATGTAGGTAGGATTGGTATGGCAATCGTTTCCCTAATAACTGTATCTCTAGGTTTGACAAAACTTTCCAAGATACTAGGTAATATAGGTCCTATAATAATAATATTTACACTTTTAGTAGGAGCAATTAGTTTATTTAGTAATATTGGTGCTTTATCAAATGCAGGAGCTATAGTTGATAGTCTAAACGTCAAAACTGCTACATCAAATGGATATTTCTCAGGTGTGCTTTATACTTGCTATAATGTAATAATAGTAATAACGTTTTTAACTGGAATGGGAGCTTCAGCAGTAAATAAGAAAGATGCTGTATGGGGAGGTATAGTAGGTGGAGTAGCCCTTATGGCAGCAGCTATAATGATGAATCTAGCACTACTTTCAGATGTAGGAAATATATACACAAAAGAAATACCAGCTCTTTATTTAGCTGACAAGATATCTCCAATTATAGGTATTTTATTCTCAGTAGTACTTTTATTAGGAATATATACTACAGCTGTACCATTATTATGGTCAGTAACTAATAGATTTGTGGAAGATGATCATCCTAAATTTAAAATAATAACAGTAGTAGTAAGCATATTAGCATGTATAGGAGGATTATTACCATTTGATAAACTTGTAGGGACATTATATCCATATACAGGTTATATGGGAATTTTAATTTTACTATGTATGCTTTATCGAAGAATTACCAAAACTGAAGGATATAAAGAAAATAAATCTGAAGTAAATTAATATCAAAATAAATTTGTTAAATTTAATCTATGTTTTAGAAGTAAACTGGTTTAAATCAAATAATTATTTATATATGGTACCTTTACTTTAAGGTACCATATTTTTGTGGTGCAGATTTTTTTTGTTTCTGATAAAATGTATAATAGTTGGAAATTAAGTTAAGTATAAAAATATAGAAAAATTTTATGATAGAATCCTATCATAAAACCTAATATATTTAAGGATACTAACGTGCAAACGGAACAATTATTAGTATTTTTAGGAGATAAAAATGGAAAAATTAGAAGGAATGATAAGCGAAATAGTCTTTAAAAATGAAGATAATGGCTATACAATAGCTCATCTGGTAAATGAGAATGATGAAATTGTTGTAGTGGGATGTATGCCTACTTTGGCAATGGGAGAGAGTATAGAAGTTGAAGGTAAGTGGGTAAACCATAAGATTTATGGAACTCAATTTGAAGTGAATAGTTTTATGCCAGTGACACCATCATCTTTAGAAGGAATTTATGTTTACTTATCTTCTGGTATGATACATGGAATTGGCGAAAAAATGGCTAAGAGAATAATTGATAAGTTTGGTGTTGATACACTAGATGTAATACAAAACTACCCAGAAAAATTACAAGAAGTAGAGGGGATAGGTAGTAAAAAGGTAAAGCAAATAGTAAAGAGTTATGAAGAAGATAGAGAATTAAGAAACATAATAATAGAACTATCTCCTTTTGGAATAACACCTAATTACTGTTTAAAAATATATAAAAAATATAAAAGTAGTGCAATAGGAATTATAAATAAAAATCCATATCAGCTTGCTGAAGACATAAGAGGAATAGGGTTTAAAGTAGCTGATAGTATAGCCAATAAAATTGGTATAGATAAAAATTCTAAAGATAGAGTATGTCAAGGAATATTATATACCTTAAATAAATCCCTAAGTAATGGACATACATATTTACCAGAACATATTCTAATACAAGATTCAGAAAAATTGTTGGAGTTAAGTGGAGACATAGTAAGGGAATGTGTAATGATGTTGGTATATAACCAAAAAATACATATAGAAAAAGTAAATAGTGAAAATCTCATATATCTTATGCCATACTACCTATCTGAAAATGGAGTATGTAGTCAAATAGTAAAATTGTCGCAGTATGAATTTGAAGATTTGAATATAGATATAGAAAATGAAATTAAAATTTTAGAAGATGATAAGAAAATTAAGTTAGCAGAGAAACAAGTATTAGCAGTTAAAGAATCTGTGAACAGTGGAGTATTAATTATAACTGGTGGTCCAGGTACTGGAAAGACTACTACCATCAATGCAATTATAGATATATTTGAAAATAATGGGAAAAGTGTAACTTTAGCAGCTCCAACGGGAAGAGCAGCTAAGAGAATGAGTGAAACCTCTAATAAAGAAGCAAAGACTATACATAGATTATTAGAAATGGGATTTTCAACAGATGATGATTTAACTTTTTTCAAAGATGAAGAAGACCCAATAAACTCAGATGTGATAATAGTCGACGAAGTATCAATGGTAGATATTATCTTAATGCATAATTTACTTAGAGCAATAAAATTAGGAACAAGAGTAATATTAGTTGGAGATAGTGACCAATTACCTTCTGTAGGTGCAGGTAATGTACTTAAGGATATGATAGACTCAAATATTATAAATGTAGTCAAATTAAATGAAATATTTAGACAAGCTCAAGAGAGTATGATAATTGTGAATGCTCATAAGATAAATAATGGCGAACCACTTCATTTAAATACAAAGGGAAAAGACTTCTTTTTTATAAGAAAATCAACGAATGAAGAGATATTGAATGAAATAATAGGTCTAGTAAATGAAAGACTACCTAAATTTTATAATGTCGATAAACTAAAAGATATACAAGTGCTATCTTCAATGAGAAAAGGAGAGTTAGGAGTTACCAATCTAAATATTGAGTTACAAAAGTATCTTAACAAAAAGGAGCAGTTTAAAGTAGAAGAAAGTTTTTCTAAAAGGTTGTTTAGAGTTGGCGACAAGGTAATGCAAGTAAAAAATAATTATACCAAAAAGTGGGAGACAGAAGACCAAAAGGAAAGTGGTGAAGGCATATATAATGGAGATATAGGCTATGTATATCATATAGATAAAGATAAGAAAACTATTTATGTACTGTTTGACCAGACTAAAATTGTATCATATTTATATGATGAGTTAGATGAGATTGACCATAGTTTTTGTACAACTATACATAAAAGTCAAGGAAGTGAATTTCCGGTTGTAGTGATACCAATAACTTGGGCTCCTCCTATGTTACTAAGCCGTAATTTATTATATACAGCAGTGACAAGAGCAAAAAAATTAGTTGTGTTAGTTGGAGATGTGAAATATTTGGAATATATGATAAAAAATAATAGAGTGAATCAAAGATATTCAAATTTAGGTTATAAGCTAAATAAATTTAAACAAGAAGGGCTGTTGATAGAGTAAATATGAAAATATGCAATGATAATTTTATTAAGAGTTTAAAAAATCTGATTAATAAATGTCTGGATTTTATTTATCCTGAAAATATAAGTTGCATAATTTGTGATAAATCAATAAAAAAAACTAATACCTATTCAGTCTGTAAAAGTTGTTTTAATGAAATGAATTTTATACTAGATGGGTGTATAAAATGTGGAAAGCCAATAATACATCATTCACTTGAAAAAGAATTTATTGAAGGATGTAGCTATTGTTTTAATAAAAGTTTTTATTTTGATAAGTCGATTTCCTGTATTGAATACAATGATATAACTAAAAAAATAATATTAGGATTAAAGTACAATCAAAAAACATTTATGACTAAATATATAGCTCAAATAATGAAAGAAAAGTTGGATTTAGAAAATATGAAATTTGATTATATATTATTTGTTCCACTTCATAGGAAAAGACTTAATAAAAGAGGATTTAATCAAGCACAAAAAATAGCTTTGAGTTTGAGTAAAATAATCAATGTTCCAATTTTAGATTGTATATCTAGAGAAAAAAATACAAGGATGCTCTATAAGTTAAGTAAACGAGAGCGAAAAAAGGAATTAAAAAATGTATTTGCTGTTAACGAAAATATTAAATTAATAAATAATAAAAATGTACTTTTGATAGATGATATATTCACAACTGGCTTGACAACAAATGAAATATCTAAAATTTTAAAGTTATCTGGTGTTAATAAGGTTTTTGTAATGACTTTGCTTACAAGAACAAATGACAACTATGTTATGGAATAATCTTATATATTGACAATTTTACTTTAAAATATTAAAATGAATAAGTGATATTTAGGTCTGTGGTTGAAAGTCCAAGCCAGTCGCAGGCAAAAGGATCCACGTAAGTTAACACTAAAAATTGGGTTAATGAGCATGGTGCGGCTTAGAAGTAAGACCTACCGATAATAAAATCGAGAGAGAGTAGTAGTGCGGCGAACCCAAGCGAACCCTCCAGTAGGCGAGTGTGGGGTCAAAGACCAGGTCAGCTAAATATCATATTAAAAGAGAGCTAACATAATGTTTTTATGTGTAGCTCTTTTTTATATATAATAAATTTAGATTGAGTCATAAAGAGGTGATATATATGAACAAAAGACAAGAGAACTTGTTAACAGTATTGCTATTAAAAGAAGAATTTATAAATATCAATGATATTGCTAACGATTTTGAGTGTTCAGAGAGAACAATAAGAAATGATTGTAAGTACATTGATGAATGGTTGTCTACTTTTTGTAATGCTTATATTAAAAGAAAGCCTAACATAGGGATTAAGTTCAGTGGAGATAATACAGATAAAATAGTAGTAAATCAAAAGTTAAGAGGTGAAGTTAAAAGAGTAAATAGTGAACTTCATAAACAAGTTGAGATATTGAATTTATTACTTTGTAATAATAAGAAAATGACTTTAAATGATTTGTCCAATAAATTGTATATAAATAAAAATATTGTTAGAGAAGAAATAAATAAATTATCAGTAGAATTAAATAACTATAATTTAAAAGTTTCAACTAAAACAGGCAGTGGTATATGTATTGAAGGAAACGAGAAAGACATAAGGATAATGTTAGTGACATTCTTATTTAAATATATAGATAAATACAGATTAAATATGGATGAAATAGAATATTTCCATATGGTAGACATAATAGTTGTCAAAAACATAATGTCTATGATAGAAGATAAAATGGATATAAGACTTACAGATGTCTCATTCAGGCAATTGATGTTATTTTTACTTATAAATATAATACGAATAAGGTTAGGGAATTCTTTTAAAATATCAAATATTAAAAGAGAGCTAAAGTTAGAAATTCTTATATTAGATATAGAAAATGAGTTGAAATCCAGTCTATCTATAGTGTTAAATCATGAAGAAAAGTTATTTATAGAATCATTAATACTTGGTATGAATAAACAAATAAATAGTAAAGATACTAAAAAATCACTATACCTTAATGAAGAATTATCAGAGTACACAAAAAGAATTATAAATTTAGTATCAGAAGAATCAGGTATAAACTTTAATAATGATATATTGCTTTATGACCAATTAATATGCCACTTAAATGTTACAATGCACCAAATGCAAAGTAATGTTTATTTGGAAAATCCACTTTTAGATAATATAAAAAATAAATTTTGTTTTTTATTTACAGTGATTTCAAATTCAATAGGAATTGAGCAAAAAGGAAAACAAATAACTGAAGATGAAATAGGCTATCTTACTCTTCACTTTCAAACATCTTTAGAAAGAAAAAGTAATAAGAGAGAATCAACTAAAAAAGCAAGTATTGTATGTCCATTTAGTTTTGGAGTAAGTATGTTACTAAAAGTAAAGATAGAAAAGAGATTTAATAATATAGAAATAGTTGAAACACTAAGGGAAGAAGATTTAAGAAGAGATAACTTCAATAAAATGATAGATTTTATAATTGCATTTCAAGAATATGAAAATGTACAAAAGCCCATTTTTATAACAACACCACTATTTACTGATGAGGATGAAAATAAACTCAAAGAATTTACCAACAAAATAAAAGAAAAAGATACATCATATAAACTTATGAATAGATTAATGATGTCTGAGTATTTAATAAGAGAGCTAGAACATAATGATATTTATGATGCTATAGCATACTTAACTAATTTATTAATCGAAAAGCATTATGCAGATAAGGAGTATTTAAATTCTATTATAGAAAGAGAAAAGGCATATCCAACTAATGTTGGGAAAGGGATATTATTTCCTCATGGAGATATGAAATATATAAAGCAATCTGTCTTATGCTTTGCAAGATTGAAAACACCAATAAAAATTAGAAATGGAAAATACATAAAAATTATACTTTTATTAGCTTATAAAAAAGATGATGATAGAAAAGTATTTAGAGAATTATTCAAAGAAATATCTAAATTGACAGAAGATGAGAATATGCTTGATGTGCTAAGTAAATGTGATATTAAAAATGTAAAAAATATTCTTATATAAATTTATATCAAAATGTGAATAAGCACAAAATTTTCCATGGAATGGAAAAAGTTGTGCATGTTTTTTTGTTTTTATAAGATATTATATATCTATCAGATAGAAATTAGTTAAAAGTAGATAAGTAATCTAGGAGGAAGAAATGGAAGAAATAGTATTAAAGATTATAATTCATGCTGGAAATGCAAAATCTGTACTTTACGAAGCTCTTGATTGTGCGAAGGAAAACGATTTTGAAAAGGCTGATGAATTAATCGAAAGAGCAAATGAAGAAATATTAAAAGCGCATAAAGTACAAACAGAACTTATACAAAAGGAAGCAGGAGGAAATAAGTCAGATATATCTATTTTACTAATTCACTCTCAAGACCATTTAATGACCTGTATGAGTGAAAGAAACCTTATAAAGGAAATGATAGTGCTAAGAAAAGAAATTCAAAAACTAAAATAAAAAGTAATTAAGGGGGATTTAAGATAATGAAGAGAAAAGTATATTTATTTTGTAGTTTTGGGATGTCAACGAGCTTACTTGCAGGAAAGATGCAGAAAGTAGCAGATGAACACAATTTACCAATAGAAGTAGAAGCATTTCCAATAGCAGAAATTGATAAGATAGTTGAAGAAAAGAACCCAGATTGTATACTGCTAGGGCCTCAAGTCAAATACATGTTAAAGGAGTTAAAGCCAAAGTTCGAAGCTCAAGGAAAACCTGTGGATTTAATAAATGAAACTGACTATGGAACTATGAATGGAGAAAAAGTACTAAAGCTTGCTATAAAATTAATAAAATCTAAACAAGCTTAAAGGATTAAAATTATAGTAAAAAGATACTGAGAAATGAGGGTGGATAGATGAATAAATTGGAAAGAATACTTATGCCATTGGCTGAAAAAATAGGTAAAAATAAATTATTAATTGCAATTAGAGATGGTTTTTTAGTATCATCACCATTATTGATAATAGGGTCATTATTTTTATTAGTAGCAAACTTCCCAATCAAAGGATGGGATGAATTTGTAGGTCAAATTTTTGGTCCAGATTGGGCAGTAAAATTACAACAACCAACTATAGCGACTTTTGAAGTAATGACTTTACTTGCAGTTTTAGGAATTGGTTACTCTTATGCTAAACAAATAGATGTAGACCCAATTGCATCAGCAGCAGTTGCAGTAGTTGCTTTTTTTATAGTGACACCATTTGTAATACCATATACGCCAGAAGGAACAAAGGCAGTCTATATGGTAACAGGTATCCCCTTGGGGTGGATGGGTTCTAAGGGAATGTTTGTAGGAATGATAACCGCAATAACATCTGTTAAATTATTTGCAGTAGTTGTCAAAAAAGGGTGGACATTGAAGATGCCAGATGGAGTTCCCCCAACTGTTTCAAAATCATTTGCTGCATTAATACCAAGTGCAATAGTTATGGTAGTTTTCTTTTTAGTTAAGATTGCTTTTGAAGCTACACCATATGGAAGTATACATGAATTTATATTTAAGTTTTTACAAATGCCATTATTAAAATTAGGAAATAGTTTAGGCGCTATGGCAATAGCTTATATATTCTTACATTTATTCTGGTTCTTTGGAATAAATGGTAGTAGTGTTGTTGGAGCTGTCTATAATCCAATATTAAAAATTTTATCAGCTGAAAATTTAGCGGCTTTTCAAGCTGGTTCAAAAATACCAAACATAATAACTGGTCAATTTCAGGATATGTTTGCAACATTTGGTGGAGCAGGCAGTACACTATCCTTAATTATAGCTATGTTGCTTATATGCAAAAGTAAGCGTATAAAATCAATGGGTAAATTATCAATTTTACCAGGGATATTTGGAATAAATGAGCCATTAATATTTGGTCTACCAATAATGCTTAACCCAATATTACTGATACCATTTGCAATAGTTCCAACAATAAATATAATAATAGCTTATTTCTGTATGTCAGCAGGATTAGTACCACTTACAAATGGGGTTCAATTACCATGGACAACTCCAATTATATTCTCTGGATTTCTAACAACAGGATGGCAAGGTGCTTTACTACAAATAATACTTCTTGTACTAGGAATATTTATGTACATGCCATTTATAAAAATGTTAGATAAACAATATTTAAAAGAAGAAAAAACAAATGTCGAAGAGGAAGATGATGATATATCTTTTGATGATTTAGTATTATAGGAGGAAAATTATGAAGAAAATAGTTATGATATTGGATCAAATACAAGCAGGTGCAGGTGGGAAAGAAAAAAGCAATATACCTCCTGCTGGAAAATCAAGTCCATTAGGTCCAGGTGTAATGATGGAACCATTTTTAAAAGAATCTAAAGTAATAGCGACACTTTTTTGTGGGGATGAATTTTTTATAAACAATGAAGAAGAAGTGACAAATAAGATGATAGCTATGGTTAAAAAGTTAAACCCTGATGTAGTAATTTGTGGACCAAGTTTTAACTATGAAAATTTTTCTAAGATGTCAGCAGTACTATCTAAAAATATAAATAATAAAACAGATATACCAGCTTTTGCAGCTATGTCAGAAGAAAATACAGACATAATAAACGAATACAAAAATGATATATGTATAGTTAAAACACCTAAAAAGGGCGGAATAGGTCTTAACGATTCACTAAATAATATATGTAAATTAGCAAAATCAATAGCAAATAAAGAAGATATAACTTCAATGAGAGAAGAATTTTGTTATTAATTAATACTACACAAATTGTAAAGTTCAAGTACCATACTATATTATGATTAAAGTATACGGATAGAGTTTATATAATAAGGAGGGATTTTCTGATATGTGGGGAATGATAGCAACATGGAGAATGGCTATAGAAGGAATCACTGAAGCATCAGAACATTTAGAAAAAGGAATGGAAGCAGGAGATGCTGTAGAACTTGCTGTAAGAAGAGTTGAAGATTATCCATTCTATAAATCAGTTGGATATGGAGGACTTCCAAATGAAAACTGTGAAGTAGAACTTGATGCTGCATTTATGGATGGAAATACACTAGATATAGGAGCAGTTGCAGGTATAAGAGATTATTCTAATCCTGTCAGTATAGCTAGAAAACTAAGTTATGAGAAAGTGAATAATTTCTTAGTTGGAATTGGAGCTGAAGAGTATGCTCATAAAAATGGATTTGAAAGAAAAAATATGTTAACAGATAGAGCTAAGCTACATTATAAGAAGAGAAAAAAAGAAACTTTAGATAAGGGATTAAGCCCATATGCTGGTCATGATACTGTTGGAATGATATCTTTAGATAAAGATGGAAAGATGTGTGCAGCAACTTCAACAAGTGGACTATTTATGAAGAAAAGGGGTAGAATAGGAGATTCTGCACTATCTGGTTCGGGATTCTTCGTTGATAGTAGCATAGGAGGAGCTACAGCTACTGGTCTTGGAGAAGATTTGATGAAAGGATGTATATCATATGAGATAGTTAGACTTATGAAAGAAGGAAAACATCCACAAGAGGCATGTGATATAGCAGTAAATGAGTTGGATGAACAACTTATAAAAAGACGAGGAAAAGCTGGAGACTTATCATTAGTTGCTATGAATAATAAAGGTGAATGGGGAGTAGCTACAAACATAGCTGACTTTACATTCTCAGTAGCTACTAAAGAAGAAGCCCCTACAGTGTATATATCAAATAGAATAGATGGTAAAACTATACATAAAGTTGTATCAAATGAATGGATGGAAGCATATGAAGCTAGAATAAAGGCTCCAATAGAAGTGAGTGAATAAACTTTGTATTTATACAGTAAAGTAGTATTCTTTAATATTTAAAAGGAGATTTTTATGGATATCATAAATAATAAAGTAGATGCGTTAAAAGAAAATTTATTAAGTGATATTGTAGATATTGTAAAAATACCTAGTGTTGAAGGGGAGTCAGAAAATGGCTTCCCTTTTGGCGAAAAGGTAGGAAAAGCACTTAATAAAGCATTAGAAATTTCAAGAAAATTAGGCTTTAAAGCTAGAAATTTAGACAATTATATTGGTTATGCAGAATACGGAGATAGTGAAGATTATATTTGTGTAATTGGTCACGTAGATGTAGTCCCTGAAGGAGAAGATTGGATATATCAACCTTATGGAGGAGAAATATATAATGGAAAGATTTATGGTAGAGGGGTATTAGATAATAAAGGACCTATAATTTGTGCTCTATATGGATTATATGTTATTAAAGAACTAGGTATAAAGTTAGATAAAAAGGTTAGGATAATTTTTGGCACAAATGAAGAGAGTGGATTTAAAGATATACCACATTATTTGAAAGAAGAAAAACCTCCTATAATGGGGTTCACACCAGATTGCAAATATCCTGTTGTGTATGGTGAAAAAGGTATGGCGAAAATTATAATCAAAAATAATTGTAACTATAAGGAGGATACACTTTTAAGCTTTATAGAAAATATATCTGAAAAAGTGATTGTTACAAATCAAGAGTTATATAAAGAAAATGATGGTATAATACTGGAGATAAAAGTAAAATATGACTTTAGTTATAAACTAGAAGATGTATTATATGAAATAAAATCTAATTTTCCTAATGGTACAGAGATAGAAGTAATTTCTAATTTTAATCCTGTATATTTTGATAAAGATAGTAAGCTTGTTAAAAAACTTCAAATAGCTTATGAAAGAGTAACATCATTAGATGGTACTCCAGTAACAACTAATGGAGGTACATATGCAAAAGTAATGCCAAATATAGTTCCATTTGGGCCTTCGTTTCCAGGACAAAAAGGAATAGCTCATAATCCCGACGAATATATGGATATAGATGATATAATTTTAAATGCAAAAATATTTGCAAATGCAATATATGAATTAGCAAAGGAGTAGTTATGTTAGAGATAATAGGAATGACAGTAGAAGACGCTAAGATTATAGAAGATTGTGGCGCAGATAGAATAGAATTAGTTAGTGCCTTAACTGAAGGAGGACTGACACCAAGCTTTGGGCTTATAGAAAGTGTTGTTAACAGTGTAAAGATACCTGTGAACGTGATGATAAGACCTCATGCTAAAAGTTTTGTATATAGTAAAGAAGATATAAATATAATGTTAAAAGATATAAATATAGTCAAAGAGATTGGAGCTAATGGCGTTGTATTTGGAATGTTAGATAAGAATAACAATATAGATGAAGAAAATTTAAATTTTTTATTACAATACTGTGATAATCTTGCTGTTACGTTTCATAGAGCAATAGATGAATCAAACACAATAGAAAGTGTTAATATTTTAAAGGATTATGACAGAATTACAAATATACTAACATCAGGAGGCAAGGGAAGTATAAGAGGTAATATAGAAATTATAAAAGATATGATGCTTAACTCTGATAATATAAAAATTCTTTTAGGTGGAGGACTTAATTTTAATAACATAGTGGAAATAAAGGAAGTAACTAAGGCAAATAATTTTCACTTTGGTACAGCTGTTAGAATAGATAAGAATCCATTTAAAGATATAGATAGACAAAAGCTTAAACAATTAGTAGATATAATTTCGAAATAATATAAAAATATATGATTTATACAACTTATTAGATTAAATAAGGAGTGTTAGTCAATTGTAGTATGGGTATATGAATGTTATGAGTATTGATTAAGAAATTATTGTTATGATGCTTTACTACTTTTAGGTAATTTTGAAGATAAACTAAATAGTGAAAGAAAAAATGAAATATGGAGGTATTATAAGGTGGATAACTATGAAAAATTTATAAAAGTTAAGTGGCATATAATACATATAATTTCCTAAAATTACCAATGTATGACATGAATTCACATATTAATAAACAATTATTGGAGATATTTGTGGATAGAAAGGATAATAAAAATAGCTTTAAATACACAGGAACAAGAGTTATTAACAGTTTTATCCACATTATCCACAGGGTATTGTTATAATATTAATCCACATAAGCATTAGCGTGATTAAAAATGAAAAATAATTCTATCAATTGAATAGAAAAAATCACAAAAGTTAATAATAAAAGAAGGATTATGAGAATTTGTGTAGAATATATTATTAAAGTATAAATTTTCTTATACTGGCATAATTGAAGGGAGATGTACTTATGAACATAATTATATCTGGAAAACAAATCGAATTAACTGATGCAATAAAAAATAAAATCGAAAGCAAATTAAGTAAGTTAGATAATTACATTCATCCAGACACTGATGTAAAGGTTACAGTAAGTGCTAAAAAAACAAGACAAAAGATAGAAGTAACAATAGCTACTGTAAATGGTCCTATAATTAGAGCAGAAGATATGCAGGAAAATTTATACACAGCTATAGATGTTGTATATGATAAATTAAGTAAACAATTAAAAAAATATAAAAAGAGACTACAAGATAAGCATCAAGATAACAAGAGCATAAGATTCCAAGATGCAGAGATAAATCTAGCAGATGAACTAGAAGATTATGAAGATGAAAATCAAGATATAGTGATTCAAAGACGTAAGAAATTTAGTGTTAAGCCAATGAGCGAAGAAGAAGCTGTATTACAAATGGAATTAGTAGGACATGATTTCTATATGTTCAAGAACATAGATTCAGATGAAATAGCTGTAGTTTATAAACGTCATAATGGCGGATATGGTATAATAGAACATGAATAAAGCAATTTAGATTTAATCATATTAGCTATCGATAAATAATTTATCGATAGCTTTTTAAATTAATATTAAAAGTATAGTTTTTATGGTAAAATGAATAATAGTACAATAAAGAACGAGGAGAGATGTAAAATATGAGCTTTATGGATAGTTTATTCAACATGGCAGATAAAAAAGAATTGAAAAAGTTCAATAAGACTGTTGATATAATAGATTCATTAGAACCTAAATTTGAATCTATGGCAGACTCGGAACTTAAAAATATGACAAATACATTTAAAGAAAGATTAGAAAATGGAGAAAGTATAGATGATATACTTCCAGAAGCATTTGCAGTAGTTAGAGAGACTTCTAAAAGAGTATTAGGTCTTAGACACTACAGAGTTCAAATGATTGGAGGTATAGTGTTACATCAAGGAAGAATAGCTGAGATGAAAACAGGTGAAGGTAAAACTTTGGTTGCAACTGCTCCTGTTTATTTGAATGCTCTTACTGGAAAAGGTGTACATGTTGTAACAGTAAATGACTACCTTGCAAAACGTGATAGAGACCAAATGGCAAAAGTTTATGAGTTTTTAGGCATGAGTGTAGGTGTTATTGTACATGGTCAAAATCCAAAAGTTAGAAAAGAACAATATGATTGTGATATAACTTATGGTACAAATAATGAATATGGATTTGACTACTTAAAAGACAATATGGTAATACACAAAGAGCAAAGAGTTCAAAGAGGATTAAATTATGCGATAGTGGATGAGGTCGACTCGATACTTATAGATGAAGCTAGAACCCCTCTTATTATATCTGGTCCTGGAGATAAATCAACTCACTTATATTCAGATGCAAATACATTTGTGTTAACTTTAAAACCAGATGACTATGAATTAGAAGAAAAAGATAAGGCTGTATCTCTAACAGCATCAGGTATACAAAAAGCAGAGGTATACTTTAATGTTGATAATATAACAGATATATCTCATACAGAGTTATATCACCATATAAATCAGGCTCTAAGAGCACATGTAATAATGAAAAAAGATGTTGATTATGTTGCTAAAGATGGAGAAATAGTAATAGTTGATGAATTTACTGGTAGACTTATGTTTGGTAGAAGATACTCAGAAGGTTTACATCAAGCAATAGAAGCAAAAGAAGGTCTTAAAATACAAAGAGAATCTAAAACACTAGCTACTGTAACATTCCAAAATTACTTTAGAATGTATAAAAAACTTTCAGGAATGACTGGTACAGCGAAAACAGAAGAAGAAGAGTTTAAAGCAATATATAAAATGGATGTTTTCCAAGTTCCTACTAACAAGCTTATGGTAAGAGAAGACTTGCCAGATAGTGTATATAAAAGTGAGATTGGTAAATTCAATGCTGTAGCTGAAGAAATAATTGAAAGACATAAAGTTAATCAACCAATACTTGTAGGTACAGTTTCAATAGAAAAGTCAGAACTACTATCACAAATATTAAAGAAAAAAGGTATTAGACATGAAGTATTAAATGCTAAACACCATGATAAAGAAGCAGAAATAATAGCACAAGCAGGTAGGCTTGGAGCTGTTACAATAGCTACCAACATGGCTGGTCGTGGTACCGATATAGTTTTAGGTGGAAATCCAGACTTCTTAACTAAGAGAGAAATGAGAAGAAATGGGTTTAAAGAAGATGTAGTAAATAGAGTTGATACTCCAATAGAAGGAATACCTGTGGCAGGAAATGAAATTTTATTTGAAGCTAGAGAAGAGTATGAAAGATTATACAAACAATTTAAGCAACAAACAGAAGAAGAGCAAAAACAAGTAGTAGAAGCAGGTGGACTTGCTATAATTGGTACAGAAAGACATGAGTCTCGAAGAATAGATAACCAGTTAAGAGGTCGTGCTGGTCGTCAAGGTGACCCAGGCAGTTCAAGATTTTATATAGGTCTTGATGATGACCTTATGAGATTGTTTGGAAGCGATAGAATCTCTGGAATCGTAGATAAAATAGGTCTTGAAGAAGACATGCCTATAGAACATAGAATATTATCTAAGTCTATTGAAGGTGCACAAAAGAAAGTCGAAGGTAAAAACTTTGGTATAAGAAAGCATGTACTTCAATATGATGATGTTATGAACAAACAAAGAGAAATAATATACGCAGAGAGAAAACGTGTATTAGAAGGTGAAGATTTACAAGAGCAAGTACAATCAATGACTCATTCTATAATAGAAGAAGCAGTGACTCTTTACACACAAGATAAAGGATTTGATGAAGACGGATTTAAGGAACACATGTATAATCTGTTCTTACCAAAAGGTAGTATAGAAATTCCAGAGATAGAAAAACTTAATCCAGTTGAAATAACAGAAAAAGTTTATGAAATAGCTATGAAGATATATACTGCAAAAGAAGAGCAAATAGGCGATGAAAGAATGAGAGAAGTTGAGAGAGTTATCTTACTTCAAGCTGTTGATAATCATTGGATAGACCATATAGATGCAATGGATCAATTACGTCAAGGTATAGGGCTTCGTGCAGTAGGTCAACAAGACCCAGTTATTGCTTATAAAATGGAAGGTTTTGATATGTTTGATGAGATGAATAAACATATCAAAGAAGATACTGTAAGATATTTATTTAATATAACAATAGAGGCTCCAGTGGAAAGAAAAGCAGTTGTAGATGTTGAAAATCTAACTTCTCCATCAGATGGAACTCTTCCAACAAGTAAAACTATTAAGAAAGATGAAAAAGTTGGAAGAAACGATTTATGTCCTTGCGGAAGTGGTAAGAAATATAAAAACTGTTGTGGAAGATAGTCTTGGAGGATTAAATGTTAAGGATACAAGAGTATAGACATAGTATGGAGCAAATAGCTTCAAATTTAGAAGAATTGAGGGTTTCTCTTTGACATAGCTTCATTGATGGAAAAGATAAAAATTAATGAAGAGAAGATAAACAAGCAAGATTTTTGGAATGATAATGAAGTAGCACAAAAAGTACTTCAAGAAAATAAAGCTTTAAAAGAAACTCTAGATGAATATGAAAGTCTAAACAACTTATTAGAAGATATAGAAGTATTAATTGAAATAGGTCTAGAAGAAGAGGATGATTCTGTTGAAAAGGATATAGAAAAGTCTATAGAATTAATAGAAGAAAAATTATCTGAAATGAAAATAAAAACTCTTCTAAATGGGGAATATGATAAAAATAATGCTATATTATCTATAAATGCTGGAACTGGAGGTCTAGATGCTCAAGATTGGGCTCAGATGCTTCTAAGAATGTATATAAGATGGGCAGAAGGCAAGGGATATAAAGTTAAGCTTTTAGATATAATATCGGACCCTGAAGCTGGAATAAAGACAGCTACAATTCTTGTAGAGGGAACCAATACTTATGGATATTTGAAAAGTGAAAAAGGGGTTCATAGATTGGTAAGAATATCACCATTTGACCCATCAGGAAAGAGACATACTTCATTCGCTTCTATAGATGTAACACCAGAGTTAGATGAAAATATAGAAGTAGAAATTAACCAATCAGATTTAAAGATAGACACATATAGAGCGTCTGGTGCTGGAGGACAACATGTAAACACAACTGACTCAGCTGTTAGAATAACACATATTCCTACTGGTGTAGTAGTTCAGTGTCAAAATGAAAGGTCTCAACATTTAAATAAAGATAGAGCTATGAGACTTCTGATGGCAAAATTGATAGAGCTAAAAGAATTAGAGCAAAAGGAAAAAATAGAAGATATACAAGGTAAATACTCACAAATAACATGGGGTAGCCAAATTAGGTCATATGTTTTCCAACCGTATAAGTTAGTAAAAGACCATAGGACAAATGCTGAGTTTGGAAATGTAGATAGTGTTATGAATGGGAATATAGACTTGTTTATCAATGAATACTTAAAAATGAATAAGACAGTTTAATAAATAATGTACAGTAATTAAGATAGATATATAAGAAGGTTAGTGCTTACTATGCACTTTACAGCACTTAGGCTGAGGACTACAACCCTCAGCCTTCGTTCTGTTTACCGTTATACTTATGAAAAAACTAACATTAGGAGTGAAAAAAATTGGATATAAATCAAATCTTAAAAAATGAATTTAATCTCAAAGACGAACAAATAAATAACACGCTAAAGCTTATTGATGAAGGAAATACAATACCATTTATAGCTAGATACAGAAAAGAAATGACTGGTGAGATGAGTGATGTCACATTAAGAGAATTCTATGAAAAATTGATGTATCTAAGAAACCTTCAAAGTAGAAAAGATGATGTAGTTAGGTTAATAGATGAACAAGGAAAATTAACAGATGAAATAACACGAAATATAGAAAAAGCAAAAACACTACAAGAAGTAGAAGATATATATGCCCCATATAAACAAAAGAAAAGGACTAGGGCAACAATAGCAAAAGAAAAAGGGCTAGAAAATCTAGCAATATCAATACTAGAGAGTAATCTAGATAATATAGATTTAGAGGCGAAGAGTTATATAAATGAAGAAAAAGAAGTAATTTCTGTTGAAGATGCCCTAAAAGGCGCAAGAGATATAATTGCAGAAACAGTTTCAGATGATGCTAAGATTAGAAAATACATAAGAGAGCTGGCTTTGAGAGAAGGAATGATAGTTAGTAAAAGTTCTACTGATGAGAAATCAGTTTATGATATGTATTACGATTATAGTGAAGCAGTAAAAAGTATGGCTCCGCATAGAGTTTTAGCAATAAATAGAGGAGAAAAAGAGAATTTTTTAAAAGTTAAATTAGAAATAAATAATGATAAAGTTTTAAATTATATAGTAAATGAATATGTAAATGATAAAAACTTTAAGAATAAAGATGAAATTGTAAATTCAATAGAAGATTCATATAAAAGATTGATTTTCCCATCTATAGAAAGAGAGATAAGAAATCATCTGACAGAAATAGCTCAAGAAAGAGCTATAAGTGTATTTGGAAAAAATGTTAAAAGTTTATTACTTCAACCACCAGTTAAAGATAAAGTAGTTATGGGATTTGACCCTGCATTTAGAACTGGTTGCAAAATAGCAGTTGTAGATAAAAATGGTAAATTATTGGACTATACAACAGTATATCCAACAGACCCTCAAAATAATGTAGAAGGGGCAAAGAAGACTTTAAAAGAATTAATTGAGAAATATAATATAGATATAATTTCAATAGGAAATGGAACAGCATCAAGAGAATCAGAAACATTTGTATCAGAAATGATAAAAGAGATAGATAGAGAAGTTCAATATGTTATAGTCAGTGAAGCTGGTGCATCAGTTTACTCAGCATCTGAACTTGCAAATGAAGAACATCCAGATATAAATGTATCAATAAGAGGAGCTATATCTATAGCGAGAAGACTACAAGACCCATTAGCAGAACTTGTTAAAATAGACCCTAAGAGTATAGGTGTAGGTCAATATCAACATGATTTAAACAAGAAGAGATTAGAAGAAGTATTAAATGGAGTTGTTGAAGATTCTGTAAATAGTGTTGGAGTAGATTTAAATACTGCATCATATTCTCTATTAGAGCATATTGCAGGAATAAGTAAGGTTATTGCAAAGAATATAATAGCGTATAGAGAAGAAAATGGAGATTTTACATCAAGAGTCCAACTGAAAAAGGTAAAAAGACTTGGGCCTCAAGCATTTACTCAATGTGCTGGATTTATGAGAATTTTAGATGGAAAAAACCCTCTAGATAATACAGGTGTACATCCTGAAAGTTATGATATATGCAAAAAAATGATTGAAATAATAGGGTATTCATTAGATGATGTAAAAAATAAAAATATAGAAGAAATAGATGAAAAAGTTAAGGAAATTGGTTTGAGAGAATTAAGTGAAAAATTGGAAGTAGGTAAAGTTACTTTAAGAGACATCATAGCTGAAATCAAAAAACCAGGAAGAGACCCAAGAGAAGAAGGCATAAAACCTATACTTAGAACTGATGTCCTAAAAATTGAAGATATACAAGAAGGAATGTCTTTAAAAGGTACAATAAGAAATGTTGTAGATTTTGGAGCATTTGTAGATATTGGAATAAAAAATGATGGATTAGTTCATAAATCAGAAATGAGTAATAGCTTTGTAAAAGACCCTATGAGTATTGTTACAGTGGGTGATATAGTAGATGTAAAAGTAATTGGGATTGATTTAAATAAAAAAAGAGTAGCATTGTCAATGAAAAAATAGGTTAATTTATGTTTAGTTATGATACTTACATGTAACGATTGTAAATGTAAGTATCGTAACTAAAAAAATTTAAGAACTTATGAAATAGGATTGTAAGGAAATAATATTTAAAATAAGTAGTATAGTATTGAAAAGTATAGTATTGAAAATCAGGAGGAAAATGAATGGTTTTTGTAAAAAATGGTAATATAAATACCATAACAAATGGAGTAATTCAGGGAGATATACTTATAAACCAAGGAAAGATAATAGAAATAGGAAAAGACTTAATAGCACCTTTAGATGTAGAGGTGATAGATGCAAATGGTAAATTTGTATTTCCAGGATTTATAGATGCACATACTCATTTAGGATTGTGGGAAGATGGCATAGGATTTGAAGGAGCAGATGGAAATGAAGAAACTGACCCAATAACACCACAATTAAATCCTATAGATGGAATCAATCCAATGGACAGAACATTTAAAGAAGCTTTTGAGGGTGGTATAACTTCTGTATGTACAACTCCTGGAAGTGCAAATGTTATGGGAGGTCAATGTATAGCTATAAAGACATATGGAAAAAGAATTGATAAAATGGTAATAAAAAATCCAGTAGCATCTAAGATAGCCTTTGGAGAAAATCCAAAAAGCTGTTATGGCCAAGATGATAAATCTCCACAAACTAGAATGGCAATAGCTTCATTACTTAGAGAAAATCTTAAAAAAGCAGAAGAGTATTTAGAGGAAGTCGACCTGTATGAAAGTCATGATGATGAAGACTGTGAAAAACCTGAATATGACATCAAAATGGAAAGTTTGATACCTGTTTTAAGAGGAGAAATTCCTTTTAAAGCACATGCTCATAGAGCTGATGATATGTTCACAGCGATAAGGATTGCAAAAGAATTTAATTTAAAGCTTACATTAGACCATTGTACAGAAGGTCATCTTATAGTGGAGGAGCTATTGGAAGAAGGATTCCCTGTAATAGTAGGACCCTCATTATCAGAAAGGTCTAAGTTTGAACTTAGAAATTTAACGTTTAATACAGCTGGAATACTTTCAAATGCAGGGCTTGATGTATGTATAATGACAGACCATCCAGTAATACCAGTTCAATATCTTCCGATATGTGCAGGGATAGCAGTTAAGCATGGTATGAAGGAAGAAAAGGCAATAGAATCTATTACAATAAATCCAGCTAAGACTCTAGGGATTGAAGATAGAGTAGGTTCTATAGAAGTTGGTAAAGATGCAGATATAGTAATTTGGGATAATTCTCCACTAGAGATTCAAAGTAGTGTACTTTACACTATAATAAATGGTAAAGTAGTGTACGAAAAAAAATAACTTGACAATTATTAAAAAATTAACTAATATAAGAGTGTAAGGAAAATTAAAAAATCAAAGAAGATCTTCGGGGCAGGGTGAGATTCCCTACCGGCGGTATAGCCCGCGAACTACTTAGGTGGTTGATTTGGTGAAATTCCAAAGCCGACAGTAAAGTCTGGATGAGAGAAGATATTTATGGAACATAAATAAGTTTATTTTAGTTTGTTTAAACTATATCCATAAAAACTCGAAGATAAGGTCTTCGAGTTTTTTGTTTTTCCTAAAAAATATAAATGTATTTATTAGGAGGATAATAATTATGCAAAGTACAGCAAAAAGAGGTAATATGATTTCAACAAGAACTTTAGTAGTAATGTCAATTTTATCAGCAATATCTTATTTATTAATGTTTATTCAAGCACCAATACCAGGTATATTTCCAGATTTCTTAAAAATTGACTTATCAGATATTCCAGCAATATTTGGAGGAATGTCTTTAGGGCCATTAGTTGGATTTGGAATAGTTGTAGTAAAAAATCTACTACAAGCAATTACAGCAACAACAACTGGAGGGATAGGAGAATTTGCAAATATATTAATTGGTGGTTCTTACGTAATGATACTTTGTTATTCATATAAGAGAAGCAAAGATTTAAAAGGTGTATTAATTGGATTTGTATTAGGAACAATAGCAATGACTATAATTGGTTCATTAGTAAATTATTTTGTAATGTTACCACTTTATGGCCAAATGATGGGACTAGATGCTATAATAGGCCTAGGCTCAGCTATAAATCCTCAAGTTCATGACCTATTTACTTTTGTAATCTGGATTATAGCTCCATTTAATGTACTAAAAGCTGTGATAATATCTTTAGTAACATTACCACTTTATAAAAAAATGGGAAATGTAATAAAAAAGTAATCAGACAAGAAAATATAAAATTTTAAAATTAAATATATTGAAAAGCCATAATTTATTTATAACTTCAGTCTCATGTTGTGATTGATGTATTAAATACATTATGGCTTTATTAATTTATCAAAAAATGTATTTAAAATAAGAAATATTTAGACAGATTTAATTTTTAAAATAAAGGAAGAATTAAAACGATTAACTATTAAAATACTAAAAAGGTATCTACAATATGCAGAGCGAATTCATAATAAACAAAAAGTAAAGTTATTATTAAGAATAAATAATGTTTTAAAATTTAATTCTTAATAATAGCTAATTTAATAATGATAGGAGAGTAGAGTTATGAAAATATGCAATAAAATGAAAAAAGTATTTTTAGACGATAAAGGGTATTATTTTAATAGTGATTGGGAAAATATTCATATAGGTATTGATAGTAAAATGTTAGGAGATTCTTTAAAGAATATTACAAATGAATATATTGAAAATATGGAAAGAGTGAAGTATGATTATCATGAATTAGAAAATATAAATAATCAAACAGATGGTATGTGTATTTTAGCTGTAAGACAGAATTATAAAGCTTTGAAGTATGTAAAAGAGCAAACAGAAGAAATATGTTTAGAAGCTATAAGGTACAATTATAGAGCACTTGAATATGTAAAAGAACAAACTGAGTATATATGTCTTGAAGCAATAAAAAAGGATTGCAATGCACTTAAGTATGTAAGAAATCAAACAGAAGAACTTATTATACAAGCAATAAGATGTTCTTCCAATATAGATGTTGTAAGTATATTAAAAGCTTTAGAGATTCAAACAAGAAAAATATGTTTAGAAGCAATTAAAAAAGATGGCAGGTGCCTTGCATATGTTAGAGCGCAAAGCGAAGAGTTATGTATAGAAGCTATAAAACGAAACTATAAAGCACTTCAATATGTACAAAGCCAAACAGAAAAGATGTGTATAGAAGCTGTAAGTCAAAATGGTATGGCCTTACAATATGTAAAACAGCAAACAGAAAAAATATGTTCAGAAGCAGTCAAACAAGATGGAAGAAGCTTACAATTTGTTAATAATAAGACAGAAAAAACATGTATAAGAGCTATAAGATATTTGGATAAAAAGTATAATATTAAAGATGTGCTAAATTACATAGATAACTATACAGAAGAGATATGTACAGAAATTGTAAGACAAAATGGAAAGATGCTTATGTATATAAAAAATCAAACAGAGAAAATGTGTATTGAAGCAGTAAAAGAAAATTATAAATCTCTTAAGTATGTAAAAGAGCAATCAGAGGAAATATGTAAAGAAGCCCTAAAACAAAATTGTAAAGCAAAAGAATATGTAAAGATTACTATTGATGATTATATATAAGTTTTGATGGAATCATCAATATTGAAAGATAAACAAAAAAGATAAATAGAAGTACTTTATAATAGTTGGGGCTTATACTATAATTAATTAAGCAGTGATATAAATTCACACGACGATTATATCAAGATGGAGATGAATTAATGGCAAAAATATATTTAGAAAATGAAAGTAAAACTAGAGAAATAGGACATAAATTAGGTAAAGTATTAAAAGAAGGTAGTGTAATTTGTTTAGTGGGGGATTTAGGAGCTGGAAAGACCACAATGACACAAAGTTTAGCAGATTCATTAGGTATAAATGATTATATAACAAGTCCAACTTTTACTATAATAAACGAATATGAAGGAAAAATACCTTTGTATCATTTTGATGTTTATAGAATTGGTAGTAGTGATGAAATGTATGATATTGGATATGATGAATATATAAATTCAAATGGAATCTGTATAATAGAATGGGCTAATTTAATAGAAGATATACTTCCAAAAGAATATTTAAACATAGAATTAAGATATAAAGATGAAGGAAGAGAAATGATATTAACTCCAAAAGGAGATTATTATGAAGGTATAGTTGAGGAGTTGATTAAATAATGAAGATATTAGGTATAGATACATCTTCTATGGCAGCAAGTGTAGCAGTTGTTGAAGATGACAATTTAATCTGTGAGTTTACAGTAAATAACAAAAAGACTCATTCACAAAAACTTATGCCAATGATAGAAAACATGTTGGATATGAGTGATTTAAACATAAAAGAGATGGATTTGTTAGCTATATGTATAGGACCTGGTTCATTTACAGGTCTTAGAATAGGTATGGCTACAGCAAAAGCTATAGCCCATGTAAATAATCTACCAATAATAGCAGTAAATTCTTTAGAATCTTTAGCAGGTAATATGGATTTATGTGAAAGAAAAATATGCTCTATATTAGATGCACAAAAAAATCAGGTTTACTCAGCTAAATATAAGTTTGAAGGTGGAGAGTTAATAGAGTTAGATAGTGTTGATGTTGTAGAATTTGAAACTTTACTAAATGAAATTAAATCAAGTGATGAAGAATTTATAATAGTTGGAGAAGCAGTTTATAAATATAAGGATGAGCTAGAAAACATAAAAAATATAAAGATACCTTCGCCAGCTCATAATGTATCTAAAGCAGGAAGCCTATGTTCTGTAGCATTAAATAAATATAGTAAAAATATAGATGTACATACTTGTTATACAATAAACCCTATGTATATCAGAAAATCTCAGGCTGAAGTACAATATGACGAAAAAATGAAGAGGATAAATAATGAAAGATAATACAAAACAAATAATAGATGATATAAAAATAGAAGAAATGACTATTAAAGATATAGATGAAGTTTTTGAAGTAGAAAAAAATTGTTTTGAAGATTATTGGTCAAAAGAATCTTTTAGAAAAGAGTTATCTAATGAGGTCGCAAGGTATATAGTAGCTAAACTAGATGGAAAAGTAGTTGGATATGTTGGAATTTGGCTTATAATTGATGAAGGGCATATAAATAATGTGGCTGTTCATAGTGATTATAGAGGCAAAAAAATAGGTGACAAGTTGATAAAAGGCATGGTTGATTTATGTAAAGATAATAATATTGCATCTATGACATTAGAAGTTAGAGCATCAAATAAAATAGCACAAAATCTATATAGAAAATACGGATTTAAAATGGGTGGAATCAGAAAAGAATACTACAGTGATAATAAAGAAGATGCAATTATAATGTGGAACCAATTAAAAGAGGTGTAGAGTTTATGGGTGATATAATAACATTGGCTATAGAAAGTAGCTGTGATGAAACAGCTGCATCAGTTTTAAAAAATGGTAGAGATGTACTTTCAAACATAATCTCTACTCAAATAGAAACACATAAAAAATTTGGTGGTGTAGTACCAGAAGTGGCTTCAAGAAAACATGTGGAGAATATTGATATAGTTGTTCAAGAAGCTTTAGATAAGGCAAATATAGGATTTAATGATATAGACCATATTGCAGTTACCTATGGTCCAGGACTAGTAGGTGCGTTATTAGTAGGATTGTCTTATGCTAAAGCACTTGCATATACATTGGATATTCCTCTTGTAGGAGTAAATCATATTGAGGGACATCTAAGTGCAAACTATATAGAGCATAAAGATTTAAAACCTCCTTTTATAACATTAATAGTATCTGGAGGTCATACTCACTTAGTCGAAGTCAAAGATTATGGTAAATATGAAATCTTAGGAAAGACTAGAGATGATGCGTCTGGAGAAGCTTTTGATAAGATTTCAAGGGCTATGAATTTAGGTTACCCAGGAGGTCCTATTATTGATAATTTAGCTAAAAAAGGGAATAAGCATGCTATAGAGTTTCCAAGAGCTTACTTAGAAGAGAATAGCTATGACTTTAGTTTTAGTGGTCTAAAATCTTCTGTATTAAATTATTTAAATGGCAAAAGGATGAAAAACGAAGAAATAGTAGTTGAAGATGTCGCTGCATCTTTTCAAGAGGCTGTAGTTGAAGTTTTAGCTACTAAAGCATTAAAGGCTACAAAAGATAAGGGTTATGATGTCATAACTCTTTCTGGTGGAGTTGCCTCTAACTCTGGTCTTAGGGCTAAAATAACAGAGCTTGCAAAGGAGAGTGGAATTATAGTTAAATATCCTCCTTTAATTTTATGCACAGATAATGCTGCTATGATAGGTTGTGCAGGATATTATAATTTCATAAACAATAAAACACATGATATGAGTCTAAATGCAGTTCCAAATCTTAAAATAAACCAGTAATATAAACTAAGCTTAAAACAAGACCATAAACAATCTTTATATGTTAATAAATCAGGAGCTTTATTAGATATAAGGTAAATTTATGGTCTAAATTGTTCTAAGTTTTATTTTTTTGTAGAAATATTATTTTAGAAAGTGGGTAATAGACTCTTTTTTTTCATTCTTAAAAAGTTTTATACTAAGTGTAGAAAGTTTAAGGAGGGGAAGAAATGAGTCAAAGTAAAGAAGATAAAATAAGAAGTATTTTAGAAGCAAAAAATATTAAAACAAATTTTCAAAATCAGGAAAATTTAGATGAACTTAGTGAAAAAAAAGCAAGTAAAAGAGCAGATGACTTATTGAATGTATATTATAATACATTATCTACAGCTGATATGGAATTTCCATATTGGTACAATAGAGAATATAGAAAATCAGATGGTGATATAGCAGTAGTTAGAAGAGCCAAAGCTCTTAAAGCTGCTTTTTCTCATATGACACCAAATATAATACCTGGTGAGAAGATAGTAATGCAAAAGACACGCCATTATAGAGGTTCTTTCCCAATGCCTTGGGTAAGTGAAAGTTTCTTTGTTGCTCAAGGAGAACAAATGAAAGAAGAAGCAAAGAAGTTAGCTAGTAATACAGCAGATGAGCTTACAAAATTTGGTTCTGGTGGAGGAAATGTAACTGAAAGTTTTGGAAATGTCGTTTCAATAGCTGGTAAATTTGGAATGAGAAAAGAAGAAGTTCCTGTTCTTGTAAAAATGGCAAAAGAATGGGTTGGAAAATCAGTTGAAGATTTAGGCTTTCACTATGAAAAGATGATGCCAGACTATGATTTAAAAGAAAATTTAATGAGTACACTTATATGCATGTTTGATTCAGGATACACACTTCCTCAAGGTAGAGAGGTTATAAACTATTTTTATCCTTTGAATTATGGATTAGATGGAATTATAGAAATGGCAAAAGAATGTAAAAAAGCAGTTGCAGGAAATGCATCTGGAGATGGTCTTATCGGAATGGACCGTCTATATTTTTATGAAGCTGTTATTCAAGTTATTGAAGGGTTACAAACTTGGATTTTAAACTATGCAAAACATGCAAAGTATTTAGAGAGTATAGAAACAGATTTAGAAGCAAAAAAAGAATATTCAGATTTAGTAGAGATATTAGAACATATTGCGCATAAACAACCTCGTACATTTAGAGAAGCTCTTCAATTGACTTATACAATCCATATAGCATCAGTAAACGAAGATGCGATATCTGGTATGTCTATAGGTCGTTTTGGTCAAATTTTATATCCTTGGTATGAACAAGATATGGAAAAAGGATTAATTACAAAAGAAGAAGTTATTGAATTATTAGAACTTTACAGAATAAAAATCACTTGTATTGACTGTTTTGCCTCAGCAGGTGTAAATGGAGGAGTATTATCAGGAAATACATTTAATACTTTATCTATAGGTGGATTAAGAGAAGATGGTTCTACAGGAGCTAATGAATTAGAAGAATTATTATTAGAGGCAAGTATGAGATGTAGAACTCCTCAACCGAGCTTAACTATGTTATATGATGAAAAACTTCCAGAAGATTTTTTAATGAAAGCTGTTGAATGTACAAAACTTGGTTCTGGTTATCCAGCATGGGTAAACAATTCAAATGGGACAACATTTATGATGAAGCAATTTGCTGCTGAAGGAATGACTGTTGAAGAAGCTAGAGCATTTGCATTAGGTGGATGTCTGGAAACATCTCCAGGATGCTGGAAACAACTGACTTTAAATGGAAAGACATATTCTATTGCAGGTGGAGCAGGACAATCTGCTGGCTCTGGGGTTCATTTTATTGCCAATCCTAAAATATTAGAGCTTGTTCTTATGAATGGTAAAGACAATCGTATGAATATACAAGTATTTGAACCTCATAATAAGCCATTAGATACTTATGAAGAAGTTGTAGAAGTATTTAAAGATTATTATAAACAAGCAATAAATGTTCTTGAGAGAGCAAATAATATCGAGTTAGATATATGGAGAAAGTTTGATACTTCTATAATAAATTCTCTATTAAAACCAGACTGTTTAGATAAAGGTCAACATATAGGAAATATGGGCTATCGTTATAATGCAACATTAAATGTAGAAACTTGTGGAACTGTTACTATGGTTAACTCATTTGCCACACTTAAAAAGCTTGTATATGATGACAAAGCTTTTACAGTTGAAGAAATGAAGGATGCTGTATTAAATAATTTTGGATTTAAGGACGCATTAGAAGTTGGTAATTATTCTATGGCAGACCAAGTAAAAGTAGATAAGACTGGCAAGTATGATGCTATTTATAAGGCATGTCTTGATGCACCTAAATATGGAAACAATGATTTGTATGCAGATACAATCCTTAAAAATTATGAGATATGGCTATCAAAAGTGTGTGAAGAAGCACAATCTTTATATGCTAAAAAAATGTATCCTTGCCAAATTTCTGTATCTACACATGGACCACAAGGAGCTGCCACTTTAGCTACTCCAGATGGTAGATTAAGTGGAACAACATATTCAGATGGTTCAGTTTCTGCATATGCAGGAACAGATAAAAATGGTGTGTATGCATTATTTGAATCTGCGACTATTTGGGACCAAGCAGTAGTTCAAAATTCTCAAATGAATTTAAAACTTCACCCAACAACTATTAGAGGACAACAAGGTACAAAGAAACTGTTAGATTTAACAAGAAGTTATCTGAGAAAAGGTGGATTCCATATTCAATATAATGTTGTGGATTCAGAAACTTTGAAGGATGCACAAAAAAATCCTGACAATTATCGTCAACTAATGGTACGTGTTGCTGGATTTACTCAATATTGGTGTGAGTTAGGTAAACCAATACAAGATGAAGTAATTGCTAGAACAGAGTATGAAGGGGTGTAAAATATGAGAAAACATAGTGATTGTATGAATTTTTGCGCAGTAGATGCCACTAAAGGGATTTGTAGATTATCAAAACAAATGATTAATTTAGATGATGAAGCATGTCCAGAAATAAAAGTAATGCCAAAATGTAAAAATTGTAAAAATTTTGTTGATGCTAATGATGAAGGTATAGGTAAATGTGTTGGGTTAGAAAATGAAGATTGGGTATACTCAACATTAAATGCAATTACTTGTGAAGGACATGTGTTTAATGAATAGTCAAAGCCAATTAGAAGGAATGATTTTTGATATACAAAGCTTTTCAGTTCATGATGGACCAGGTTGTAGAACAACTGTATTTTTAAATGGATGTCCACTTAGTTGTAAGTGGTGTGCAAATCCTGAAAGTTGGACTGTTAGACCACATATGATGTTTAGCGAATTGTCTTGTCAATATGAAAATGGATGTACTGTATGTCATGGTAAATGTAAAAATGGTGCATTGAGTTTTGACCTTGATAATAAGCCAGTCATAGATTGGGGCATATGTAAGAATTGTGAGAGTTTTGAATGTGTCAACTCATGTTATTATAATGCGTTTAAATTATGTGCAAAACCCTATACAGTAGATGAGCTTGTAAAGGTGATTAAGCGTGATTCTAATAACTGGAGAAGTAATGGAGGAGTAACATTTAGTGGAGGAGAGCCACTACTTCAACATGAATTTTTACATGAAGTGCTATTAAGATGTCATGAAACAAATGTGCACACTGCTATTGAAACAAGTGCATGTGTTTCGAATGAAATTTTTAATAAGATATTTAAGGATATCGACTTTGCGTTTATTGATATAAAGCATATGAATAGAGAAAAACATAAGGAACAAACAGGTGTATATAATGATTTAGTATTAGAAAACATATCAAATCTTGTAAACTCTGACTGGTGTGGAAGATTAGTGCTTAGAGTACCAGTTATTTCAGGGTTTAACGATAGTGTGGAAAATATAAATGATATTATATCTTTTATGCATAAAAATAATTTGGTAGAAATTAATCTTTTACCATTTCATAGGCTAGGAGAGTCAAAGTGGATTCAATTAGGTAAAGAATATGAGTATTCTGATAAAGGTGACGTTAATGAGGAGCATCTTGAAGAATTGCAGGACATATTTTTAGATAATGGTATAGCCTGTTATGTTGGACATGAGACTGCCTTTTAGAAATAAATATCATAAAATAAAATATTAGTTTGTAGAAGGGGGTTATCACATGAGTAAATTAAACTTGCTCTGTGATAGCTCCTTTTGTGTATCTTAATTAAGTACATTTTAACTTGTTTTATATAAAGTTTATATTTTAAGTTAAAAATATGTATTGAGAATAAAGGTATAGAAATGCTCCTTTTCAGATAATATTTGAGTATAAATAATATATTTAGAATATTTTTTGATAAGGAAATATCAACAAAAGGGAAAATACTAAGAATATAACAATTACTATCCGTACTCTAATATGTATTTTATTCAGTATTAATTAAAAAGATAATGGACATAAAAAATATCATAAATATGTGATAAGATAAATATATAGAAAAATTTTACTTATTTTTGGGTTGTTATATATTTAGGTACTGGGGTGATATAGTTGAACCAAGAAATATTTTTTAAAGTAATGAATGAAATATTGGAAAATATTGATGAAGGGGTACATTTTGTTAATAAAGAAGGGAAAACTATAATCTACAATGATTCTGTACAAAAAATGGAAAAAATGAATAGACATGATATTTTAACGAATTCATTTTTTGATATAGTCAGCAAAATGAAAATAAATAGAAGTACACTAGTAGAAGTTTTGGAAAAAAGGGAAATTATTAAAGACAATATTCAAAAATATCTAGATAAGAATGGAAAAGAAATAACAGCAATCAATACTACAATACCAATTGATATTAAAGGAGAATTTGTAGGAGCACTTGAAATATCAAAGAATATGACAACTATAGAAAGTTTATTAAACAGAAGTTATAAAAAGAACTTAGTTAATAGAGTTAATAACAAACCAAAAAATGGATATGAATTTGATGATATTTTAGGAGAAAGTAATTTGATTAAAGAGGCAATAGCGAAATCTAAGAAAGCTTGCAAGTCTGATGCCTCAGTATTTATATATGGTGAAACTGGGACAGGCAAAGAGTTATTTAGCCAGTCCATTCACTATGGGAGTAATAGAAAACATTATCCATTCATAGCACAAAATTGTGCAGCTCTACCAGAATCACTATTTGAAGGAATCCTCTTTGGAACTGCTAAGGGAGGATTTACAGGTGCAATAGATAGGCCAGGTTTATTTGAACAAGCTAACAAAGGAACTTTATTATTGGATGAAATAAATTCCATGCCTATTATGCTACAGGCTAAATTACTAAGGGTTTTACAAGAAGGTTATGTAAGAAGGGTTGGAGGGACTAAGGATATACCCGTTGATGTAAGAATTATTGCAACAACAAATGAAAGTCCAAGAGTTATTTTAAATGAACATAAAATTAGAAAAGATTTATATTATAGGCTTAACATAATTAATATAAAAATTCCTCCTCTTAGAGATAGAAAAGAGGATATATCTGTGTTATGCAAAAAATTTATTTCGAAGTATAACAAAAAGTTAAATAAAAAAGTGGCAGGTATTTCAGATGGAGCTATCAGAATTTTAAAAAATTATGACTGGCAAGGTAACGTAAGAGAACTAGAAAACATAATTTATTGTACTATGAGTATGATGGAAGACGAGACACAAATAGAAACAAGTATGGTTAATCTAAATGACTATTACAACCTTAAGGAGAATAAAGAGGATAATAATTATTCTTTAAATGATTTGGAAAATAAGACACTTAATAATATTATTAGTGAGATAGAAGAGAAGTATATATATGAATCATTAGAAAAGACCTCTTATAATATAACTAAAGCTGCATCAATTTTGGGTCTGAATAGACAGAATTTACAGTATAAAATAAAAAAATACAATATCAAAATATTATAAAGGGCAAAATAAAGGAGCAAAATTATTATAAAAGAGCAAAATGTTTTGCTCTTTTTTTATTTCTCAGAAAAAATATTATTTTTTATTTATGAAAATACATAGCAAGATAATTATAGTTTCAACGTTCTAATAAATATTTATTTTCATTTTAAAGTTGGCACGATTTATGCTTTAACTAATTATTAAGAATATATAAATTTTTAGGAGGATACAGATATGAGAAAAGTAAGAGTTGGAATATGGGGATTTGGAGCTATGGGGATAGGTATGGCCAATATGATTTTAAAAAAAGAAGGTATAGAAATAGTATCTGTTTGCAGTAGAAGTACTTCAGGTAAAAGTATGTATGATGTCCTAGGGATTGAAAGAGGAGAAAGAGCAGAAGTTATTATCAATGGAAATTATGAAGAAGTTTTTAAAGAAAAAAGCGCAGATGTTGTTTTATTGGCAACTGATTCATTTACTAAAAAGGCTTTTGATAAAATAATGTTCTTATTAAATAGAAAAATAAATGTTATATCGACAGCAGAACAAATGGCATATCCACAAGCTGATGATGCAGATTTAGCTAAGAAAATGGATGAAGTTGCAAAAGAGAATGGAGTAAGTATACTTGGAACAGGAATAAATCCAGGGTTTGTATTAGATTTACTAGTATTAGCACTTTCAGGTACTTGTGAAGAAGTTAATAGTATAAAGGCTAAGAGAGTAAATGATTTATCACCATTTGGAAAGTCTGTTATGGTAGAGCAAGGAGTTGGTGTAACAAAAGAAGAGTTCCTAAAAGGTGTAGAAAATCATACTATAGCAGGTCATGTAGGATTTGTAGAGTCAATAAATATGATAGCTGATGGATTAGGATGGAAACTAGATAAGATAGAACAAACAAAAGAGCCAATAACGACTACAGTAGATAGAAAATCTAAGTATGGAGAGGCATTGGCTGGAAATGTTGCTGGTTGTAGACAATGTGGATATGGATATGTAAATGGAGATATTTTAATTGAAATGGAGCATCCACAACAGATAATACCTGAAGCAGAAGGTATTAAAACAGGAGACTATGTATCAATAAAAGGGATACCAAACATTGATTTACAAATAAATCCTGAAATACCTGGAGGAGTAGGTACTTATGCAATGATAGTAAATTCTATTCCATTGATAATAAATGCTAGACCAGGTCTTAAAACTATGTTGGATATACCAGTACCTAGAGCAATAATGGGAGATATAAGAAATCAGATAGAGGTTGAATTAGAGGAAGAATCAAAAGCAAATTAATAAAATAACAGTTAATTAATAAGGGGATGAAAAAATGGATGCTAAAATTAATGATTGGGTTATTATACACAATATAGTATTGACTCCAAAAGAAAGAGCTCCACAAGTTCCAGAGGATACTAAGAAAGTATCCTTAGAAATGTGGGTCAAAGGATTTATACAAAAAGATGCTTCTATAGGCGATTTAGTAGAAGTTAAAACAATTACAGGTAGACTTGTAAAAGGTAATTTGCTTAAAGTAAATCCATACTATACTCATGATTATGGTAAATGTATACCAGAGTTACTCCAAATAGGGATACAGGCTAAAGAAATATTATTTGGAGGTGTATATAATGAATAATGCGGCATCAATGAAAGATATGAGTTATCAAGCTGTTATGGGAAGAAATAATGAAATAATGAAAAATGCAATTGGATTAGACTATTCATCCTTTGAACAAGAAGGAATGGGATTTGATTATGAAAAAATGATGAGTGAAACAGGATATACATTACAAGATATTGAGGCGATTCAATCACAGTATGCTGTTGGAAATACTCCTATAATAGAACTTAAAAATTTGACTAAGTTAGCTAGAAAATGCGCCCCAGAAGGTAAAGGTGCTCGAATATTTGTAAAAGATGAAGCAATGAATGCATCTGGTAGCTTTAAAGCGAGAAGAGCAGCTACTGCAGTATACCATGCTAAAAAAATGGGATACAAAGGTGTAATAGCAGCCACTAGTGGTAATTATGGTGCAGCTGTGGCATCTCAAGCAGCAATGCAAGGATTAAAGTGTATAATAGTCCAAGAATGTTATGATTCTAATGGTGTAGGTCAACCTGAAATTATAGAGAAGGCAAGAAAATGTGAAGCCTATGGAGCAGAAGTTATTCAATTAACTGTTGGACCAGAATTATTTTATACATTCTTAGTTTTATTAGAAGAAACAGGCTATTTTAATGCATCATTATATTCACCCTTTGGTATTGCAGGTGTAGAAACATTAGGGTATGAGTTAGCTATTCAATTTAGAGAAAAATATAAAAAAGACCCAGATATAGTTGTTTGTACAAATGCAGGTGGAGGTAATCTAACTGGAACTGCAAGGGGACTAATAAAAGCTGGTGCTCTTAATACTAAAGTAGTAGGAGCAAGTGTTGATTTAAAAGGATTGCACATGGCTAGTGATAGTCAATTTAATAAAAAATCATTTACAACAGGGCATACAGGTTTTGGTATACCTTTCTGTACATGGCCTGATAGGTCAGATGTACCTAGATCTGCAGCTAGGCCACTTAGATATATGGATAGATATGTGTTAGTAAAACAAGGAGAAGTTTTCTATACAACTGAATTATTGGCACAGTTGGAAGGTATAGAAAGAGGCCCTGCTGGAAATACCTCTTTAGCAGCAGCATTCTCTTTAGCACAAGAATTAGATGAAGATAGGGTTATAGTAGTACAAGAAACCGAGTATACAGGTGCAGGTAAACACATATGTCCACAACTTACTTTTGCAAAAGAAAATGGAATAGATATAAAATTTGGAAATCCAAGAGAAGAAATTGCAGGAGTAGACCTAATATTACCAGAAAGACCAGAATTGTTAAAATGTGTTGATATTGATATGAATAAAATAAGAAAATCATTTATAAAAAACTGTATATCTCATAATGGTATTGATGATGTTAATAGTATGAGGAATCAAGATATAGAGTTTTTGATGGAAGAAGTAAAAAGTTCAAGAGATTTTGTTGTTGAGGCGTTAAATAATTTATAATAATTACTGTTTTTTAATTTAACATGGAATAAATAGTTGGAGAATTCAATTAAATTGATATGAATGGGGGAATGTTCATGAAAAAAAGAGAGGATGATTTTGAGGTTAGAAGAAAACATCTTCAGAAATTGAGCGATGATGAGTTAAAAGAAAGGTTTTGGAATTTAGCTACCCAGATAGTAGAACCAATGATAGACCTTGGCAAAAAGAACACAACACCATCAATAGAAAGAGCCGTTTTACTAAGAATGGGATTTTCTTCTCTTGAAGTAAAACCTATTTTAGAAGGTGTTATGGAAAGAGGTCTTATAGGTAAAGGGGCAGGGCATGTAGTTTATAAGTTGGCTAAATCTAAAAATATAACAGTTAGGGAAGCTGGTTTATTATTAGTTAAGGGTGAATACTGGGATGAAGTTACATGTTTATTTAGAGAAGGGGTAGAATCATGTTAAAGGAAAATAAAAAACTGGATATAGACTATATATTAAAAGATTTGGATAAATATAAACCAAAAAGAAGAGGTTGGGTTTGGAGAGAGCATTTGGGAAATCTTGAAATGGGACCTTTTGAATATAAAGACTGTACAAAACCTTTAAAGAAGAGTGTAGGGTTACCATCATCTAAGTATTTCAATAATATAGACCCTCAACCAAGCCCAGTTATTACTACTGAAATAGCATCTGGTAGATTTGAAGATGATATAAGAAGAATGAGGATGGCAGCTCATCATGGTGCTGACCACTTAATGGTCATTAGAACTGCGGGACAGTCACATTTTGATGGACTTATAGAAGGGACTCCTCAAGGTATTGGTGGAGTTCCAATAACAAGAAAACAAGTAAGAGCTCAAAGAAAAGCTCTTGACTTTATAGAAGAAGAAGTTGGTAGACCTATTAATTACCATTCATATGTAAGTGGTGTTGCGGGTCCTGAAGTGGCAGTAATGTTTGCCGAAGAAGGGGTCAATGGAGCACATCAAGACCCACAATATAATGTTCTATATAGAAATATAAACATGGTAAGATCTTTTGTAGATGCTTGTGAAGCTAAACAAATAATGGCTTTTGCTAATATAGCTCAAATAGATGGAGCACATAATGCTAATGCTACTGCTAGAGAAGCATGGAAGGTAATGCCTGAACTTATGGTTCAACACGCTTTAAATTCTATATTCTCAGAAAAAATAGGAATAGATAAAAGTAATATATGCTTATCTACAGTTCCACCAACAGCACCTCCAGCACCGTGTTTAAGAATAGACTTACCTTATGCTGTTGCACTTAGGGAATTATTTAGCGATTATAAGATGAGAGCTCAAATGAATACTAAATATATGGAATCCTCAACTAGAGAAGCGACAGTTACTCATGTATTAAATTTATTAACATCAGTATTAACTAGAGCTGACATACAGTCAACTATAACACCTGATGAAGGTAGAAATGTACCTTGGCATATATACAACATAGAAGCCTGTGATACAGCAAAGCAAACTTTAGTTGGTATGGATGGTCTTATGGATATGATAGAACTTAAAGATGTTGGTGAATTAAGATACAAAGCAAGAGAGCTTAAAGAAAGAGCTGTATTATATATGGAAGAAATCTTTGAAGTTGGTGGATATTTTGAATCTGTAGAACAAGGATTCTTCGTTGACTCAGGAAATTATCCAGAAAGAAATGGTGATGGAATATCTAGAAAAATAAAAGGAGGAGTTGGAGAAGGTACTGTTTATGAAAGAGATGAAGATTATTTAGCGCCTGTAACTGCTCACTTTGGATACAATAATGTAGCTCAATACGATGAAAACGCTATAGATAATCCATCAATATTAATAGATGGATGTACATTTGAAAATCCAGACAAAATAGTATACATCGATGAACTTGATGATTTTGATAATGTGGAAAATAGGCTAAAAGAATCAGAAGAATACAGAAATGGAACTAAAATCAAGCCTGAAATGGAATGGTGTGCAGATGGAATTGTAATGATAACAATGATGCTTCCTACTGATAAAAGAACAGCTGAGTTTGCAGCTTTGGAATTTGTTAAAAAAATGAATTTACAAGAAGTTGAGGTTATAAGTAGAGAAGTTATGCATGAATCTGAAGGCACTAGGATAGAAGTAAAGGGAAGAGTTGCATTTGATATAGATTTAAATGACTTAGTAATACCAGAAGAACCTAAAGTACTAACTGATGAAGAAATAAGAGCTGATATAGAAGAAAAACCTATGAAAATAGTTTCAGCTACAGTTGGCGAAGATGAACATTCAGTTGGTCTAAGGGAAATAATAGATATAAAACATGGTGGTATCGAAAAATATGGTATAGAATGCCATTACTTGGGGACTTCTGTACCTGTAGAAAAATTAGTAGATGCAGCAATAGAGCTAAATGTAGATGCAATACTTGCATCTACAATAATAAGTCATGATGATATTCATTATAAAAACATGAAGAAATTACACGATTATTGTGTAGAAAAAGGTATAAGAGATAAAGTAATGATTGCTTGTGGAGGAACACAAGTAACACCTGAAATAGCCGTTGAACAAGGAATAGATGCTGGATTTGGAAGAAACAGCAAAGGTATAAATGTAGCCACTTTCTTAGTTGAAAAAAGAAGAGAAATGAATAATAAATAATGAAGAATAAAAAAGTTTCTTTAAAAATAGATGTGTTGGTAGCTGAAATTGGAAGTACTACCACTGTGGTAAACGCTTTCCATAATGTCGATACTGATAATCCTATATTTTTAGGTCAAGGTCAGGCTCCAACAACAGTGTTTGAAGGTGGCGATGTAAGAAATGGCTTATCAGGTGCTATTAAAGATTTAGCTAATAAATTATCTGTAGATGATATAGAGTATAATGATATGTTTGCAACTTCTAGTGCAGCTGGTGGATTAAAAATGACTGTTCATGGATTGGTCTATGATATGACAGTAAAAGCAGCTAAAGAAGCTGCTCTGGGAGCTGGAGCTGTTATTCGTAAAGTAACCTCAGGTAGGATTAAAAGAACTGATTTAAATAAAATTGAAGAAATAAATCCAAATATAATTTTAATAGCTGGTGGAGTTGATTACGGAGAAAGAGATACAGCTATTTATAATGCAGAAATGATAGCTTCTATGAATTTAGGTATACCAGTTATATATGCTGGTAATGTTGAGAATCAAGAGGAAGTAAGGTTAATATTTAAAGATACAAATTATAAGCTTTATATAACAGAAAATGTATACCCTAAAATAGATTTATTAAATATAGAACCTACAAGAAAAATCATCCAAGGAGTGTTTGAAGATCATATAACTACAGCGCCAGGAATGAAGTATATTAAAGAAATGGTTAATGAAAATATTACTCCAACTCCAGGGGCTGTAATGGAAGCTTCTGAACTATTATATAAACATATTGGAGATTTATTAACTCTAGATGTAGGTGGAGCAACTACTGATGTACATTCTGTTACAGATGGAAGTGACTATATTAATAAAATATTAGTTAATCCTGAACCTGTAGCCAAGAGAAGTGTTGAGGGGGATTTAGGTGTATATGTAAATATGAAAAATATAGTAGAAGTTATAGGCAAAGAAAATTTACAAAATGAATTATCTATAGATATTGATAAAGTAATAGATAATTATCCACCGATACCAAAATCAAAAGAAGAAATATTATTTGTAGAGAGATTGACAAAAGAAGCTGTTATTAAAGCTATGTTAAGACATTCAGGAAAAATAAGAAATATTTATGGAACAACTGGAAAAACCAAAATTGCAGAAGGAAAAGATTTAACAGAAGTAAGATATATAGTGGGTACAGGGGGAGCACTTACTAGGCTCCCTAGTAGAATTGAAATATTGGACGATATGACTAAATTTAATAAAAATAAAGAATTACTATTTCCAAAGGAACAAACAAAGATATTGATAGATAATGACTATATTATGGCTTCTATGGGTGTTTTGTCTAAAAAGTATGAAGAAGCATCTCTTAAGCTCCTATTAAAAAGTTTGAACTTCGAGGAGGAAAGATTATGTACCCTAGATTAGAAATAGACATAGAAAAGTTAAAACATAATGCTAAAGTAATTTTACAGAGTTGTCATGAAAGAAATATTAAAGTATCTTTTGTAACTAAATCATTTTGTGCACAAAAAGAAATAGTAGAAGCAGTATATAGTGAAGGAATAGACTATATAGCAGATTCAAGAATACAAAACTTAAAAAAATTACAAAATGTAAATTCACCTAAAATGTTGATTAGAATACCCATGATAAGTGAGCTAGAAGAAGTTATCAATTATTGTGATATAAGTTTTAACTCAGAATTAGAAACTATAAAAAAATTAAATGAGTTGTGTAAAAGTAAAAAGATTATTCATAAGATAGTTCTTATGTTTGACTTAGGAGATTTAAGAGAAGGGTACTTTTATGAAGAAGACTTATTTAATAGTATAAAAGAGATAGTAAGATTAAAAAATATTAAAATAGTTGGTATAGCTACAAACTTAACTTGTTATGGGGCTGTTATACCATCTAAGGAAAATATAGGTAGGCTAGTAAGTATAGCTCAAAAGATAGAAGGTAAATTTGGGATAAATCTAGAAATAGTATCAGGAGGTAACTCAAGCTCTATACATTTAATGACAAGTAATAATATGCCAGAAGGTGTTACTAATTTAAGAATAGGTGAATCTATTCTACTTGGTAGAGAAACCTCATATGGTAAAAATATAAATGGGACATATCAAGATGTATTCAAATTGATATGTCAAATAGTTGAATGTAAAGAAAAGCCATCAGTTCCTATTGGTGAAATAGGAGTTGACGCTTTTAGAAATAAACCTGTTTATGAAGACAAAGGAATCTTAAAAAGGGCAATCATAGCAATAGGTAAACAGGATATAAATATTGACTCTTTAATTCCAATAGACACTGATATAGAGATATTAGGGGCAAGTTCAGACCACATGATATTAGATGTAAGTAATACAAAATATGACTATAAATTAGGCGACAATGTAGAATTTTTATTAACTTATGGAGGTATCGTGTCATCTAGTACGAGCGAATATGTTTCAAAAAAAATTATAGTGTAGTGTTCAAATAATTAGGAGGAAATTATTTTATGAAAGAGCGAGAATGTAGAAAAGCAAATCTGTTTGATGCAATGATACCAATTACTTGCTTGATATTATTTTTAAGTTTAGGGGTATTAATGTATGGTTCATCACCTCATGTACCACTAATAGGAGCTGCAGCAGTAGCAGGACTTGTAGCTGTATATAGGCTTGGATTTAAATGGAAAGACCTAGAATTAAGTATGTTTAATAGTATAAAGATGGCAATGCAAGCAATTTTAATCATAATTATAATAGGCGTACTTATAGGAACTTGGATAGTAAGTGGAGTAGTTCCATGTATGATTTACTGGGGACTAAAAATTTTATCTCCAAATATTTTTTTAGTAGCATCAACACTAGTCTGTTCAATAGTATCTCTTGCAACAGGGTCATCTTGGAGTACAATGGGTACAGTAGGTGTAGCACTTTTAGGAATTGGGCAAAGTTTAGGTATGCCAACTGGATTAATAGTGGGTTCTATAATATCTGGAGCCTACTTTGGAGATAAACTATCACCTTTATCTGAAACAACTAACTTAGCACCAGCAATGGCAGGAACAGATTTGTTTACACATATAAAATATATGTTATATTCAACTATACCATCATTATTAATTTGTTTAGTAATTTATGGTGTAATCGGAATGAAGTATTCAGGTCAAGCATTAGACATAAAACAAATAGAGTTAATTAGGTCTACATTAGATTCTACATTTAATACTTTATCACCAGTATTATTATTAGCTCCAGCAATAGTAATTGGATTGGTTATATTTAAAGTTCCTGCTATACCAGGGCTTATAGTGGGTGCTGTATTAGGAGTATTGTTTGCAGTAGTTTTCCAAGGAGAATCTATGAATGTAATATTAGATGCAGCACAAAATGGATATGTTTCATCAACACAAGTAAAAGAGGTAGATGCTTTGTTATCTAAAGGTGGGATTATGAATATGATGTCTACTGTATCCTTAACGATATGTGCTTTATCTCTTGGAGGTATTTTAGAAAAAACAGGTATGCTTGAAGCAGTAGCTTCTTCTTTACTAAGATTAGCAAAGGATGTATTTGGAACAGTATTATGTACAATGGTAACTTGTACAGTTACTAACATAATAGCAGGAGAACAATACTTATCTATAGTTATACCAGGAAGAATGTATAATAAGGAGTATAAAAAGAGAGGTATACACCCTAAGATGTTGTCAAGAGCTTTAGAAGATAGTGGAACTTTAAGTTCTCCATTGGTACCATGGAATACATGTGGAGCTTATATAACAGCAACATTAGGTGTATCTGCATTAACATATGGTCCATATGCATTATTAAATATTATAAATCCATTGGTATCTCTAGCATTAATTGCATGTAAGTTTAAAATAGCAAAGATAGAAGACGAACCCGAAACTTGTTTGAATTTTGATGTTTGATTATAGTATTTAATATATGTTACTTATTAGAAAAATAAAGACCTAAACTTTGTGTAAATAATAAAACTTAGGTCTTTATCGACTCTTTTTATAAATTTAAAATGAAGAGAATTACAAGTAATCTATAAAATCTTACTGAATTTTTTCTCTTGGAATATATAATTTTGAATCTTCTGACTTATCTTTACACTCACATTCATTTTTTTTATTTTTTTTCATAAGTACATATAAAGGTGCTATCAATAACATTGCTCCTAATCCTATCAAAACCCTATTTTGAGTTATAGGTTTTGACATATCTTCAACCCAAGCTTGTTGTAACAGCCATAAACTACCTAATATAGCTACTATTGGTATAACAGGGCCAAAAGGAATCTTAAATGAAGCCTGAATATCTGCTCTTTTTCTTAAAACTATTACTGACAAACAAGTTGGTATGTATTGAGCAAATCTAGCAATTACACTCATTACTGCAAGCTGTTCAAAACTTCCAGTTAACACAAGTGGTATACAGAAGATTAAAGACATTATTATTGCTACATATGGAGCATCATACTTATTTGTTTTTCCTATAAATGCTGGAAGAGAACCTTCTTCTGCTAGAGCAGAGCCACATTTAGGAGTTACTATTGAAGAACCTATATTTATTCCAAATATAGATATTAGTGTTGCTACAGATATAAAGACCTTACCATAATTGCCTAAAAATACACTTGAAGCATCTGCAATTGGAATACTATTTTCAAATAGTTTGTCTCCAAGTATACCCATACAGACAACTTGAATTAAGATATAAATTATTGCACATATAAATATTGTAGTTATTAATGCTATTGGAAGATTTTTTTTAGGATTATCCATTTCTCCACTTGCTACAACGAATGATTCAAATCCAGTAAACGCGTAAAATACTAATATTATAGCTGGTCCCATACTAGAATTTACAACATTGCCTGAAGGAACAACATTACCAAATTTTATAAAGAATATTCCAACTATTACAAAAACTATTAATGGTACTAATTTAGCTATAGTTATTACATTATTCATTATCTTTGTACTTTTAATTCCAAATAAGCTGTTTATTGAAAGTAATGCCACTAGTGTCACTGCGATATATCCTTTATATTCAGTAGCAGCTTCTGGCCAAAATGCACCTAAAGCTGTTGCGAAACCAACTGCTAGTGTAGACCATGATATAATTCTAATAACCCAAGACATTGTACCAACTTCAAAACCTATAAAATCACCAAATGCTTTTTTGGAGTATAAATATGCACCTCCATTTTTGTCAAACATACTTCCAGCCTCTGCAAAACATAAAAGTATTGATAAAACTAGAAGTGTAGCCAAAATATATATAAATATACTATTTTGGCTTGCTAGATTATAAACTTTACCTGGTAGTAAGAATATACCTGAGCCTATTATGCTATTAATTCCTAATAATATCATACTAAATAACCCTAATTTTTTAGCTTTTTCCATATTAATTTATCTCCTATTCTTTAATTAGTTACTATATTAATTAAAATATAAAGTATTCATTACATGCATCATAACTCCTATTGGCAGACAATCCTCATCTACATTAAATTTAGAGGTATGAAGAGGTGAAACTAGTCCTTTTTCCTCGTTTTTACATCCTAAATGGAAGAAGGCTCCTTTGCAATGTTCTGTATAAAAAGAAAAATCTTCTCCACCTAATGAAGGGTTTGCTCTCATTATAAATTTTTCTTCTCCAAGTAATTCCTTAGTGCTTGAAATAACAGTATCTACTAATTCCTTTTCATTTATAACAGCAGGGTAATTTTCGTCACTCACATGTAATGTTCCTATACATCCAAATGCAGATGCTGTGTCTTCAACAATTTTAGTAATCTTATTAATTACAAAATCTCTTGTTTCACTATTTAAAGTTCTCAATGTACCTTCTAATTTTACATTTTCACATATTACATTATGTGCATCACCACCATATATTTTGCCTATAGTCAAAACTGCAGCATTATTTGGTTCTAGATTTCTACTTATTATGGTTTGTAGTGATGTAACAATTTGTGAAGCTGTGACTATTGCATCAATACCATTTTCAGGATATGCACCATGAGCTCTTTTACCTTTAACATTTATTTCTATAGTGTCAACACTTGCATTTAATGTATCATATTTTGTTTCAATAAATCCTGTTTCAATGTGTGGCATGACATGAAGTCCAAATATATAATCAGCCTTAGGATTTTCTAAACACCCGTCTTCAACCAAGAATTTTGCTCCACCAAAACCTTCTTCTGCTGGTTGAAATAAGAATTTTATATTTACATTGAGACTATCTTTCATTGAATAGAGTACTTTACATGCTCCAAGTAGCATTGTTGTATGTGCATCATGGCCACAAGCATGCATTTTTCCATTATGTATTGATTTGTAAGGTATATCGTTTTCTTCTGCTATAGGAAGCGCATCCATATCTGCTCTTATACAAATAGTTTTATCTGCATTCTCTTTTAAAATGTATGCCATGATTCCATTGTGTTTTGTAAATTCCATATAATCAATTCCTATTTCTTTTAAATAAGAAATGACTTTTTGTTTTGTAAGATTTTCCTCAAGAGCTAATTCTGGAATTCTGTGTAATTCTCTTCTAACATCTATTAACCAAGGTTTTATAGAATTACAACTTTCTATTACAAAATCTTTTTCTAATTCTTTAACTTGATTTTCTAATTTTAAAGCTGGTTGCATTTTTATTCCTCCAATTGCTTTTTATTGTGTTGTTAATATAGTTAAGCAATTATCATGCCATATTTTTTTAAAAAAGAATTTTGCATTTTGTAAAAATATTGAATTTAAATAATCATTTAATTGGATGAAAAATATAAATATGAATGTATAATTGCAATTTTCAGTAAAAAATCTTACTTTGCATAAATAATATTCTGTATACATGTGTTTATAAAATAGAATAGGAAATTTTTTATTTATCCTATTCCTATTAATTCCTATTAATTAGATAAAAAATAAATTATAATTTTGATATATTTAGCAAACAAAAAAATCTACTACGGAAACAAATTATTCCCTAATAGATTTTTTATTTAATAGTTTATATACTTATAGAGTTTCATACTTTAATTTATTATAAAAGGTTTCTCCTTTTTGAGTTATTTTACTTCCATATCTTCCTGAATTACAAATTATAAATTCTTCTTTTTTTAGATATTCAAATATTTTTTTAATTTTCCCTTCAGTAATTTGAATATTTTTATCTAGTAATCTCTGCAAAATTAATCCTCTACCAATACCAACATCTGATTCTTTATTTAAAATTAACACTTCTAGTATATTTAAAATATCATTTTTATTATACCTTAGTTTTAATGGGGAATTATTATTACCTAAAGCCTTTAAGTTTGGAGGTAAGTCTTTTTCAAGTACAATATCATCACACATAATATTTAAATAGGATGTTACATTTTGGAGTTCTCTTATATTACCTTTCCATGTATAGTTTTGTATAAGTTCTTTTGCTTCTGGTGTAATCAATAACTTTTTATTAATTAAATCTTCCATAATAATTAAGATATCTTCTTTTCGTTCTCTTAAAGGAGGGATATTTATTGGAATTGTATTTAATCTATAATATAAATCCTCTCTAAATCTGCTATTATCAATCATTTGCTCTAGATTTTTATTAGTAGCTGATATGATTCTAACATCTATATTAATTATATTATGAGAACCAACAGGCATTATTTGTTTTTCTTGAAGAACTCTAAGCAGCTTAGTTTGTAGTTCTAAGGGCATGTCGCCAATTTCATCTAAAAATATAGTTCCATTATTCGCTAATTCAAATAATCCTTGTTTTCCTTCTTTTAGACCACCAGTAAAAGTGCCTTTATCATATCCAAATAACTGACTTTCTAGTAAATTTTCAGGAACAGCTGCACAATTTACTGCTATAAAAGGCTGATTTTTTCTAGTTGAATTATTGTGTATAGATTGGGCTATGAGTTCTTTACCAGTTCCACTTTCACCTCTAATAAGTATACTTAAATCAGATTTAGAAACTTTTTTAGCTAAATCTATACATTCAAGCATTTTTGGGCTATTTGTTTTTATATCTTTGAATGTATATTTTGCTATTTGTCCTTTTTCTCTTAATTTTTTAGTTAGATTTTGTTCTAGTTTTTTTATGTATGTTATTTCCTGTAAGCTGTAATATGTACCCATCTTTTCATCTTTATTGTATATGTTTTTTTTATTTACATTTATATACTTTTTATCAAATATAACAACTTTGTCTAATATCTCTTTTTCATTTAATAGAACTTTTAAACTATCTGTAAACACTTCGTCAATATGTTTGCCATATATATCTTCTTTTATATTTAAGATGTCTTTTACTTTACTATTATATGTATTTATTACACCATCTTTTGAAGTAAATAATATTCCATCTTTTGATAAGTTCAGTATTGTATCTAATTCTTCTATCTTTAAAAACAGTTCCTTATATTTATCTTTTATACCTGTGTCTAAACTTATTATTTCTTCTGAGTATTTAACCAAATTAGATTGTATTTCTTTTGAATCGATTTGTAATAAGTTTATTATTTCTATAAAAGTAGAAATATCTATATACCTATGACCTAAGTCAAAAATATCTGAGATAAAACTAGGAACTTTTTCTGGAACTCCTGGAGTTATAGCTATTTTTATATCTTTATAATTATTTTCATTCATATATGGAACTGGTCTGATATTAGTTACTCCAATCTTATAAAATAAGCTTATAGTTTCTAAAGTAGTTTCATCAGAATCATTTACAATTAAAGCATTTGTACCTTGTGGTAAGGATAATAAATCATATACTTTATCTTCTTTAAAAGTTCTTCTTATTACAATAACTTTTTTCTTGTCTAATATATTATTTATAATTTTGTCTAATCTTTCTACTGACATTACCAATATCACATCATCATTTATAATATCTTCATCATTTATTTCATCTATAAAGTATCTATTAATTTTTATGTAATCTCCAAAAACTAACTTTAAGTTATTTTCCAAAAAATCTATTAAATCTTTTCTGCTATCATTTACCAAGGCTACTGATTTTTTCATTAATTTCTCCTTATTTACATAATAAATAGTTTTTAATAATATTTACAGAAAGGTTATTTCCATAATCAATATATCTTATTGTATCTAAAATTGTACAAAACTTATACAATATTAATACTTTAAACTACTTAAGCTTATTAATACTGTAAAATACTTTAATTTTAATATCTTTTTTCTATAACATCAATAATTTTATATCTAACTTTTAAATTTAATAGAGTTTTATACAAAAAAGAAGGTGCCTAGATATGATTTTATGAGAATCACATATAGAAACCTTCTTCTTTATAATTAAATCTTGTCACCAAATCCCCCTAATTGTTGCTTAAAATTCAAAATGTATGTATATTTTTCATTTCTATTCGACTAAATTATAATATACATCTAAAAAATTTATTTTAACAAATTCTATTGATAATACAATTTCATAACTATAGAATTATATTAATATAAATAATATATGAAAATATATATGTATAAGCTTATTCTGCTTGAGTAGAATAAATTTGTCAAGATTAATTTAATTGTTATATTATCTTTTGTCAAAAATTAATTTAAATGAAAATATATAAATATAATATTTTATACAATATATCATAAAAGGAGAGTTTAATGAAAGCAGAAGAAACGAGCATATACCCAATTATTAAAAATAACTTAAATCAAGTATCTATTGTTGAATATAAAAAAGGTCAAAGATTCGTAGCATCAGATGAAGATTTACAAGAAGTCTTTTTTATAATAGAGGGAGTTGCATTAGTAGAATGTTCCACTAGAGGAGGAAATAAGTTTCTTGTTGATATTGTACCAGAAAATGAATTTATAGGTAAAATTAGTTATATATATGAACATAACTTGAAATGTGATATATTTGCAAAAACTAATATAAGATTATTTAGATTTAAAAAAGATGTATTTGATGAATTGTACTTTAAAAGAGATTTTATTGAGTTATTTCACAGCAAGTGTACAAGAAGGATATATGAGTTGTACAAGACTAGAATGGTAAGAGAATTATTTTCTTGTACAGAAGTTATTGCTTATTGTATATTAAAAAAACAAGAGAATAGTATATGTAAAACAAAGCATATCCGTAACTTTAGTGAAATTTATTCAATCAGTAGAAAGAGTAGATACCACTCCTTATTGAATTTAATTGAAAAGGGTATAATTAAAAAAATAGATAGTACATATGAAGTTTTGAATTATGATAAATTACATAGATTAGCCTTTGAAGTAAAGGAGTTTTTAGAAGATAAATAGCTATGAATATTATTGTTATTTATTAAAATAGAATATCATAATTTTTATAAAAAATAAAAAATAGTTTCACTGAAAACCAGAAATAATTTATCTGTTTTCAGTGAGACTATTTTAAAAGTATTATATACTGCTAAAATATACTATTGTTATTAATCAATTTCTTTAACTATGTTAATAGCCCATTTTTTAGATAGTGCTCTAGGTACACCAAATATAAATTTTACAACTTCTTCACTATAAGTAAGTAGAACAAGGATAAATATAGGTGCTCCTTTAAATGCAGCTATAAAAGTTAAAGGAATCGAAGCTAACCACATACATCCTAATTCTAAAAATAGAGCATATTTAGTATCTCCACCACTTCTCAAAATACCAATTATGACTAATGTATTAAATGATTTTAGAGCCATTAGCATACCCATTATAAAAAATATTTTAGTTATATCAGAAGACAAGCTATCAGAAACACTGAACATCTTTAATAATAATGGGATATTTAAAATTAAAATAATTCCAAGTATTAAACCAGCTAAAAACACTAGTATAGAAAATTTCTTAGCATATTCAATGGCTCTTTTGATATGGTCAGCACCAAGTTCATTACCAAGCATAATAGATGCACCAGATGCAATACATACAGCAGTCATTATAAAGAAGTTACCTGTACTAGTTGCTATTTGACTTGCTGCTATAGCAGAAGTACCTGCCCTTGAATAGGCAACCGAATACAGGACAGTTCCAACTGCCCATGCAGAGTCATTTACAAATATAGGGAAACTCTTTGATGAAAAAGACTTGATAAAAATCCTATCAATAGCCTTTAGATTTTTCAAACCAAATTTTAATATATAGTCTTTTTTATAAAAATAAACATAAGTAAGCATTAAAATTAATTCACATATTCTTGCAATTACAGTTGCTAAGGCAGCTCCTTTTACGCCTAATGCAGGAAGCCCTAAATTACCAAATATAAAACCATAATTTAAAATAACATTTGTTACAAGAGCAAATGCACTGCAAATCATACCTAACTTAGGATTTCTAACACCTCTAGAACCAGTACTGAACACTGTACTTATAGCTATCAATGGATAACTAAATACTGCGATACTAAAATAATCTATACAAAGTCTTACAACCTCTGAATCATAAGAAAATATGTGTATTATTGGTTTTGGCATTAGTAGAGCAGGGATAACAAATACAAAACTTAAAGCGAGTGCTAATATACAGGTAAGACCTGTAACCTTTCTTATATTACTAATATCTTTCTTTCCATAAAACTGTGAAATAAAAACTCCAGCGCCGCCTGTAATACCAGACAGAGACATATTAAAAAGGAAGAAAAATTGGTTTGCAACTCCAACTGAAGCTACAGATACTTCACCCAAACTACTTATCATAACTGTATCTATTACATTTACAGATGTAGAAATTAAGTTTTGTATGATAATAGGTATACATAAAGATAGAAGTATCTTATAAAACCTTTTATTTTCATCCTTTAAAGAAAACAATGCTTGCAAATAATCCTCTCCTTTTTACATAAACTCTTCCCACTCATCATATAGAGAGGAAAGGTCATTTTCTAAACTGATTTTTTCTTGACTGACTTCTTTGGCTTTCTCAGGATTAGAGTATACTTCTTCTTGACATAATAGCACATCTAATTCTTCAATTTTAAGTTCTAGTTTTTCAATTTCTTTTTCTATATTTTGCCTTTTTATTCTATTTTTCTTTTCTACTTCTCTTTGTTCTCTTTCTTTTCTTTTTTCATCCTTTATTTGAGTCCTTGTTTTTTCTTCTTTCTCTTCAACAATACTCATTTCTTGAACTTGTCTTTTCTTATCAATATAATAATCATAGTTACCTAAATATTCAGTAATTCCATCTTCATCTAAAATTAGAATCTTATCTACAACAGTATTTAGAAAATATCTATCATGTGATATTGTAAATATAGTACCATCATAATTAGTTAATGCTTCCTCAAGAACTTCTTTAGAATCAATATCTAGGTGGTTAGTAGGCTCATCTAGTAATAAGAAATTTGCATTTGATAATATAAGTTTAAGTATAGCCACTCTAGCTCTTTCACCACCACTTAATGTAGAAATTTTCTTGAAAACTTCTTCATCAACAAATAAAAATGCTCCTAACATATTTCTTAAAGTAGTTTGAGTAAGATGATTATTATTTTCCCAAATCTCATCAATTATAGTGTTATCCAAATTAAGAGTTTTTTGTTCCTGATGGAAGTAAGAAACATGGACATTAGTTCCAAATTTAATATTACCATTAAGAGGTTGTAGTTCGTTAGTTATTATTTTAAATAATGTAGATTTACCAATACCATTTGCACCTATAAGAGCAACTTTTTCTCCTCTGTATATGTCTAAGTTTAAATCTTTAAAAAGTATTCTTTCTCCATATCCCATAGATACATCTCTAATTTGAAGAACATCATTGCCACTTTGAACAGATGGAGTAAACTGTATACGAGCTTTTTTTCTATAAGCTTCTGGTTTATCTAAGACATCTACTTTATCCAATGCTTTTTCTTTGCTTCTTGCACGTTTTAGGTGTTTTTCCCGCCCATATGCTTTTAATCTTTCAATGGATTCTTCCTGCTTTTTTATTTTTTTTTGTTGGTCCTCGAATTTTTTTTGTTCTAGTTCTTTTTCTGTTTTAGACAGTTCAACAAATTTAGAATAGTTACCATTATATACTTTAAGCCTTTTATTATGAACTTCAAAAATTCTATTTACAGCTTGGTCTAAGAAATATCTATCATGAGATATTAGCATAACAGTGCCTTTGTATTGCTTTAAAAATACTTCTAACCATTCTATTGCCTCAGAATCTAAGTGGTTAGTAGGCTCATCAAGTAATAATAAAGTTGGTTTTTTAAGAAGTAATTTTCCTAAAAGAACCCTAGTTTTTTCACCACCAGAAAGTATACTTATTGGTTTATCCATATCATTGTCGCTAAATCCTAATCCTTTTAAAACTCCTTTAGCTTCAGACTTATATCCATATCCATTTAAATCTGAAAACAATTCTAACTTATGTGAATATTCATCCATGATTTTTTCTAAAATTGGAGAGTTTGTTTTTGTGCTTTCCTCAGATATTTTTACCTCCAATTCTCTTAAATAGGATTCCATATCTATCAAATCTTTAAAAACTTCCAACACTTCTTCTAAAATAGTATTATCCGAATAAAAATTGGTATTTTGTTCTAAATATCCGATTTCACAATCTTTGGAAGTGTAAATATCTCCACTATCATAGCCATAAATTCCTGATATTATTTTAAATAAAGTAGTTTTTCCAGTACCATTAATGCCAATTATACCAATTTTATCGCCTTCATTTACTGTAAAACTAATATTTTCCAATATAGAATCTATACCAAAACTTTTATTTAAGTTGTTACATGACAAAACAATCATAAATTTCTACCTCCTTGAACTATCTAAAATTATAATGTTTTGATATAATATAATCAAGGTTATATGTATTAGTTTTGAAAAAGAAATATTTTATTGTGAATCAAACAAAAAAGAGGACACTTTTAGGAGGTGAAAATGTTGGGAAATAAAAATATATCAATGGCAGTTATAAGAAGGCTCCCAAAATATCATAGATATCTTGGAGACTTATTAGATAGGGATATACAAAGAATATCTTCTAAAGAATTGAGTGATATAATAGGTTTTACTGCTTCTCAAATAAGACAAGATTTGAACAACTTTGGTGGATTTGGACAACAAGGGTATGGTTATAATGTAGAGGCGCTTCATACTGAGATAGGTAAAATACTTGGATTAGACCGACCATATAATGCAGTTCTTGTAGGAGCAGGTAACTTGGGACAAGCTATAGCCAATTATGCAGGATTTAGAAAAGCTGGATTCGAGATAAAAGCTTTATTTGATGCAAATCCTAGAATGATAGGCTTAAAGATAAGAGAATTTGAAGTGTTAGATTCAGACACTTTAGAAGAGTTTATAAAAAACAATGATATAGATATTGCTGTATTATGTATACCTAAAAATGGAGCACAAGAAGTTATTAATAGAGTTGTAAAAGCTGGAATAAAAGGTGTATGGAATTTTGCACCATTAGATTTAGAAGTTCCGAAAGGTGTTATAGTTGAAAATGTAAACCTAACAGAAAGCTTATTTACTTTATCATATTTGATGAAAGAAGGAAAGTAGACAACTTAAACATATTAATAATAAGTAATTATGAAGATAATTGAGAAAGTCAGAAGATTTAATATTAAATCATCTGGCTTTTTAAAATATAAAAGCTAAAATTGATATACTGTGGAAGTTAACTTAATATAAGGAGAGTGAGATTAATGGAAGAATTATGGCAAAAAGCTATTGAATTTCATGGTCATGAATGTCCAGGACTAGCTATAGGATTTAAAGCAGCACTTGCAGCGAGAAAGTATTTAGGATGTAATCAGTCAGGAGATGAAGAGATTGTATGCATTTCTGAAAATGATGCATGTGGAATAGATGGTATACAAGTGGTATTAAGTTGTACAATGGGTAAAGGAAATTTATTACTTAGAATGACAGGTAAATCAGTATACCATTTTTTTAATAGGGAAAATGGAAAGTCTATAAGAATATATGTGAAATCAAAACCATTTGATATGGATAGAGAAGGGTATAAAAAATACTTATTAGAAAGTGACTTTGAAGATATATTTGAAATTACAGATACAAAATTAAGGCTTCCAGAAAAGGCAAGAATATTTAAGTCTCTTAAATGTGAAGTGTGCGGAGAGTTTGCACCTGAGCAATATATCAGAATTCAAGATAGTAAGAAGGTATGCCTTGATTGTTTTAGTAAATATGAAAGATTTTATGAAGAAGATTAGTAAAAAAATTTAAAATTATTTATAAAAGATAAGATGCTATATTTTTAACATTAAGTAAAAAATTTAAATGGATACTTAAATTTCTTAAAGTTATTAGATAGCATTTTTATTTTGCAAAATATTTATGATATAGAATAACTTAAATTTAAAAAAAGTATACATAATTTGTGTATAATTATTATATAAGATTAGTTTATAGGCTGAAATAAGGGGGGCGGAGAAATTTTTTATGTATAAAATGGTTATATGTGATGATGAACTTATTCAGAGAGTAATCCTAAAGAAATACTTGATTAAAATCTTTGAAAGAAAAATAGATAAGTATGAGATTTTGGAGTTTAATTCTGGAGAAAAACTACTTAATAATTATCCAGATAAAGTAAATATTATTTTTTTAGATATTCATATGGGACTTTCAAATGGTATGGATGTTGCACGTAAGATTAGAGCTTTTGATGAAAAGGTAGAAATAATATTTGTTACTGTAATCGTAGACTATATACAAGATGGTTATGAAGTCAATGCATATAGATATCTTTTAAAGCCTATAAAATATGATGAACTAGAGAGGCATGTTTTAAATTGTCTTAAAAAGATAAGAGATAATTTGGAAAAGTTTATAGTAGTTACAAATAATGGAGAAATAAATAAAATTTTTATTAATGATATAACATACATAGAAATTGATAGAAAAAATTTAACAATACATACTAGATATAAGGACTACAAGATTAGGAAAAGTATTGGAAGAATGGAGCTAGAATTAGAAAAGCATAATTTTTTTAGGTGTCATAAAAGTTTTTTAGTTAATCTAAAGCAGATTGAGTGTTTAAAAGAAGGCGTGATTTCAATCTATAGTGATAATATACCTGTAAGTAAACATAAATTAAAAAAATTAAAAGATAAGTTATCTTATGTATTGGAGGAGACACTATGTTAGAGAATAACTTATTCTGAAATACAATAGATATTTTGACAATAGTAATAGAATGTTTGGTATTTAAATTTTTATTAGATGAAATTTTTGATATTAGAAAAAACAAAATATTTGTACTAATTTCCTTTTTAATACTTATATTTTTGTGCGCTATTTCTAATTATATGAACATGTCAAATGTTATAAGTACTTCTGTAAATATAAAATTATTTATGAGAATTATTGTTAGTTTTATATTCATAATTATTAGCTATAAGACCAATATATTAAGTAAGATTACATTCTGTCTAATATATTGGATGGTATATCTAGGTATAGATGGTTTTAGTGTATCAATAATAAATACAATTAATAGTGTTAACAATATTGATGAGATATTGTATAAAGGAGTACTTAGATTGGAGCATATAATTTTTGCTAAAGTATGCTTGATTTCATTAATTCCCGTTTTAAAAATTATTAAGTTAAGAGTCAATATAAAAAAGATAGAATTCGTATACATTATTATTCCTCTTTTAGGGAACATGATAAGTTTTGTATTTGTTTTTACATATTTATTTACGAATCCTAATACTAATGATTTAGAAAATATAGTCATATTAATAATTTCAATAATTTTATTGTTATCAAATTTATCTCTAGTATTTATTACAAATAAGATTGTAAAGGATAGTGAATTAAAGTCAGAAAATACATTAATAAAAGAAAAAATAGATATGCAGTATAAATATTATTTAAGTATACAAGAGAATCAAGAAGAAACTAGAAAACTGTATCATGATATGAAAAATCATATTCTATGTATAGAAAATTTAAAGTACAATAATATTGATACAAGTAATTATATTGATAAAATAAAAAAAGAGATAGATATTTGTAAACCTAAAATTAAGACAAATAACATGATTTTAGATGTAATATTAAATGAAAAAAAGAAAGTTTGTGATGAAAATAATATAAGAATGACTGTAGATATTAATTTTTTAAAATGTAATTTTATAGATGTTGTAGATATATGTAGTATATTCTCTAATATAATTGATAATGCAATAGAAGCATGTAAAAAAATAGATGATGATAGTATACAAAGAAAAATAAAAATTAGAGGTTCTGTTATCAACAAATTTTTCGTAATTAAATGTGAGAATACTAAAGTAAATGATATTATTATAAAAAATGGTAGATTGATTACAAATAAAAAAAATGAGATTGCACATGGAGTAGGTATAAACAGTGTAGAAAAATCTGTTAAAAAATATGATGGGAATCTAAAGATAGATTACTCAATAAATGAATTTAAAATAAAAATATTTATACCTATATAAAAATTATGTAGAAAAATCCCTTTTGTGGCTTTAAATTGACCTGTTATGACACAAAGATTGAAATAATAAAGAAGAGATGTTATTTTTTAAGCATAGAAAATAATTTAAATGATAAAAGTAATCATCTTTATTAAAGATGATTACTTTTATCAAATATAAACTGCGATTAATTATATGAGGTGGAAGGAGGTAATAATGCTGAATGAACAAAGATAGTTTTAATTTAAGTAAAAAATATATAAAAATGTATAAAAAAAGATCCATATCAATAGTATTAAGCATGATACTTTCTATAGCTCTCATTGTTGCTATTGGAAGCTTATTAGAGACATCGAGATATGCAGAAATGCAAAATATGAGATATACCCAAGGAATTTATCATGTTATATTTAGTGATTTGAATAAAAAACAAATTAAAAGGATTGAAGATAAAACTAATATAGCTAACATGGGTTTGAAAGTACACTATGCGGCAACATCAAAAGAAGAAAAACAATTGGTTGAGCTTACTTTAGTAAACGAAGATTATATAAAAAGCGACTCCGAAATAATAAAAGGAAGATTTCCAAATAAAAAAAATGAAATGATTGCTGAAAGTTGGGTATTGAAAAATTTAAGTATTAAACCTAACATTAATCAAGAAATTGAGTTGAAAGTTAACGATGATAAAAAAGGATTTAAAAAAGAAAAATTCAAGATAGTTGGTATTCTTAAAGATAGAGAAAGTCATAAGGCAATTGCTAATATGGAGCTAATGTTACCACTTAATTTGTATAATATGAATAAAATAAATACATATATAGCATTTAAAAATAATGTTGATATAAACAATGAAATAAATAAAATAGCAAAAGAGAATTCTATTCCTAAGGAAAATATCAGACCTCATAATGATTTAATAGGTTTAGAAACGTCAGAAAATAAAGAAATTTATGATAAGTTTAAAATAGTTTTAATAGTAAGTTTAATATGTGGAATTGTTATATATGGAATATTTAATATATCTATATATAACAGAATGGGAGAATATGGTGTATTAAGAGCAATAGGAACTAATAGAAATGGCATGTTTAAAGTTATATTACAAGAATTAAGAATTTTATATTTTATTTCGATACCTATAGGTATAATAACAGGATATTTAGGAGCTAAGATTTTTTATAAATTAGGTGAAAATATAAATACAAAATTTATCTTAAATGGTGAAATCATAAAAATAGGATTGATTTTTCCAAAGGACATAATAATTTTATCAATCTTATCAATCGGAGTTATTATAATATTAATAGCTTTTTTAACTTGTAGGAATATTATGAATAATACTATTATAAGTTTGATAAAAAGAAGTAGTGATAATATATTTGAAAGAAATTTTGTCAGTTTTAGTTTTTTTAATAGGTTTGTAGAATTTTCTAAGGCAATTTCGCTTAAAAATATATTTAGAAATAAAAAAACTTTTTTTATGATAATCCTTTCTATGTGTATATGTGGAACTATGTTTATTCTATTGAACTATAATAGATATCTAAAAGAGAAGAGATATCCAGTTTATTTTTCTAATTTACATATGAATTCTGATTTTATGATGAATATATACAATGATAATAAGAGTAGTGGAATAAAAGAAAGTATTTTAGAAGAGATAGAAAAAATTGAAGGTGTAAAAAATATAGAGTCATCTCAAGTTACATATTCAAAGTTAATAATGAATAATATAAAAATTTTGAATAAGGACTATTTTGATGATTTAAATTATTATAATAAAGATACTCCTAAAAAAGAGTATTTGATGAATGATAAAGTAAAAAAAGAGACTATTTTAAAAAATAACTTTAGAGGATATAATGATAATGCCCTTAATAGATTGAAAGATTATATTATAGAAGGAAATATAGATATAAACAAAATTAAAGAAAATAATTTGGCTATTGTATATATCCCTCAAATAAATGGGAAAAATCCTGTTCCACAAGTAAATGGAAAAAGTGTTGTAGATATAAAGCCTGGTGACAAAATTAGTATAAAATTTAGAAAAGATAATATTATAGATGATAAGTATTATAAATTAACTGATTACGATTCAGAATATGTATATAAAAAATTTAAAGTTGGAGCTATAGTATCATATGATTATATGCACGAAGCGTATAATACAACCAGTAATAGTGTGGATGTTATTGTTGACCAAGAAACATTTAAAGTTAGCACAGGTATAAATGATTATTATTCTGTTAATATCAATTTAGATAAAGGAGCAAATGATAAAAGTATAGAAGATAAAATATCAAAAATTATATCAAAATCAAATTCTAAAAGAATAATATTGACAAATATAGTGAAGCAAAAACAAGATGTTGATACATTAAATAAAAAAATCAAAATTTATAATACAGGAATAGTATTTATTACATTTATAATTACTATTATAAATGTAATAAATAATATAGGATATAGCATAATCTCAAGAATTAATGAATTTGGAATATTAATAGCAATAGGAGCAAATCAAAAGATCTTAAATAAAATGATAGTATATGAAGGTATATCTTATGGAGTATTATCAAGTTTAGTTACCATTATATTATCATGTATTTTGCAAAAAGGAATATATCTTAATAGCGGAGTATCAAGTTTAGGAATAGAGTTTAGCCTACTATATTGGGATTATATATTAATTACAGCAGTAAATATAATTATAGGAGCTGTAACTGCTCACTTGCAATTCAAGCATATTAAAAGTAAACGCGTGGTTGAATGTATAAATGGAATAGAATAAAGTTACAGGAGGAAAAATGAATATATTAAAAACAACAGACTTATGCAAGATATATGGGAGAAAAGAATCAAAAGTTGAAGTTCTAAGAAATATAAATATTGAAATTGATAAAGGTGAATTTGTATCAATAATGGGTCCAAGTGGAAGTGGAAAAAGTACATTACTTTATTTACTAGGAGGTATTGAGAGAGCTACTTCTGGAAAAATAATTGTTGATAATAAAGATATAAATACATTTTCAGATATAGCTATGTCAGAATATAGAAGAAAAAAAATTGGTTTTGTATTTCAACAGTATAATTTAATCCCAATACTTACAGTTGAAGAAAATATTAAACTTCCACTGTTAATGGGAAAAGAAAAAGTTGATGAAAATTATATAAACGAATTAATAGATATGCTTGGGCTTAAAGATAAGAGGAAGTTCCTTCCAAGTCAGTTATCTGGGGGTCAACAACAAAGAGTTGCTATAGGACGAGCATTATCTACATCTCCAAGCATTATATTAGCAGATGAACCTACAGGAAATCTAGACAGTAAAAATAGTGATATAGTTATAGAACTTTTAAAGATGTCTACTAAAAAGCTTAATAAAACATTACTTCTTGTAACTCATGATAATAATATTGCCAAAATTTCAGATAGAGTTATTTCTATAATTGATGGGAAAATAAAAGAATAGGTGATTTTATAATGAGCAAATTGAAAGTAGTAATACTGGATTTAGATATCAAAGTATCATCCCAAAGGATAAAATACAGTTAAGCTATAAATAAAAGAGACTGATTAATATTGATAAAATCAAATTAAGCCAGTCTCTTTATGAATAACCGATTATTATTCTGGTTGAGGTGCATCTACAGGACAAGCTCCTGCACAAGAACCACAGTCTATACAAGAACCAGCATCTATAACATATGCGTCGTCTCCAGCTGATATACAGCTAACAGGGCATTCAGCCTCACAAGCACCACAGCTTATACAAGCGTCAGTAATTTTATATGCCATTTTGAAATCCTCCCTTTTATATGTATTGTAATTCAATAACATTATAACAAATATTATTGAATATAACAATTAAATTAATTCTACAATAAAAACTTTATTGTGATATTCTTATTTTAAAGTTTTACAATAAATTTTAATATGCTTATATTTTTATTTATCTTAGAGAAGCTTACCTTAAAAATAAAATTAAAGTATAAAAGTTATGTATGGATTACATTTAAAAATGTTATACTCTTAAAGAGTACATTTCATTAAGAATTTATTGATTCAAAGGAGATTTAATATGAAAAATAAGTTAGTTTACATATGTATCATGAGTCTATTGTTGCTTGTAGTAGGATGTTCTAATAATTCTAATAATGAAAATAACATTAAAAAAGACTCTAATAATAATCAAAATCAGGTTGAAGAACAAAAAAGAGAGCCTATAAAAAAAGATATAACTATAAGTTTCGCTGGTGATGTAACTATGGGAAACTATAAAGGTTCATCATACTATGGTAGTTTTGACCATGAATTTGAAAGACAAGCAAAAGACTATGATTATTTTCTTAAAAATGTAAAACCTATATTTGAAAAAGATGATTTGACAATAGTTAACTTAGAAGGCCCTCTTACTAATGCATCAAATGCGAAGGAGAAGAAGTTTGCGTTTAAAGGTAAACCAGAATATATAAACATTTTAAAATCTGGAAGTGTGGAAGCAGTAAGTGTTGCAAATAACCATTCAGAGGATTATTTTGAAGAAGGAATGAAGGATACAAAGTTTATACTAGATGAAAATAAGATAAATTATTTTGGTTTAGGTAAGGATGCAGTAATAGATGTTAATGGAATTAAAGTAGGTTTATTGGGATATAATGGATTGTCAACTGAATACAATGAAAAAAACTTAAAACAAATGGAAGACGATATTAAAGCCCTAAAAGAGAAGTCAGATGTTGTTATGGTTTATTTTCACTGGGGTATAGAGCTGGAATATTCTCCAGATAAAAAACAAAAAGATTTTGCTCATTATGTAATAGATAAGGGTGCAGACTTAGTTATAGGTTCTCATCCTCATGTAGTTCAAGGAATAGAAAAGTATAAAGGTAAGTATATAGCTTATAGTTTAGGGAATTTCTGTTTTGGAGGAAATAAGAATCCTTCTGATACAGACAGCTATATATATCAACAAACTTTTACCTTCTCTGATAATAAACTATCTTCAATTAAAGAACCAAATATAATACCAACAGCAATAACATCTAGTAACTCTAGAAATAATTATCAACCAAAAGTACTAGATGGAAGTGAGAAGGATAGAGTGTTAAATAAACTAGAAAAAATAAGTACAGATTTAAACAATTAAAAGTGTAAAAAAAAATAAATATATATATTTATTTTAATAATTTATATTCTGTTTAAAGCTTGGGAAAACGTGGTATTAAATAAGTAGATTTTGATAGTTAAATTGTAGTCAATCACTATAATACTATCAAAATCTACTTATTTAATATAAAAATATAAGGGGGAATTTGTAATGGCTTGTAACACTTGTAAAATGTGCGAAAGTGCAGACAAGAAATTAGAAAGTTTTGTAGCTTCAAAGGATGTTGAAACAGCATTTCATAGAACTGAAGATCAAAAGGTTAAATGTGGTTTTGGACTTCAAGGAGTCTGTTGTAGACTCTGTTCAAATGGACCATGTAGAGTAACTCCAAAATCACCAAGAGGTGTATGTGGAGCAGATGCAGATACTATAGTAGCAAGAAACTTTTTAAGAGCAGTAGCATCAGGGGCAGCTTGTTATTTACATGTGGTAGAAAATACAGCTAAGAATTTAAAAAATGTTGGAATAACTAAAGGTGTTATTAAGGGAGAAAAAACATTAAATCAATTAGCAGAGATGTTTGGAATAGAAAGTGATGAAAAATACGATAAATGTATAAAAGTAGCTGATAAAGTTATAAATGATTTATATAAATCAAGAGATGACAAGATGGAATTAGTAGAAAAAATAGCTTATGCACCTAGAGTAAAAAAATGGAAAGAGTTAGGTATAATGCCTGGTGGTGCAAAATCAGAAGTGTTTGATGCAATAGTAAAATCATCAACAAACTTAAACAGTGACCCAGTAGACATGTTAGTTAACTGTTTAAATTTAGGAATATCAACAGGGTTATATGGTCTTACTCTAACAAATCTTTTAAATGATGTTATGTTAGGAGAACCAGTTATAAGAATGGCTCCTGTAGGATTTAATGTAATAGACCCAGACTACATAAATATAATGATAACAGGTCATCAACATTCAACATTTGCAAATTTCCAAGATAGGTTAAAAGATGAAGATGTTATAAAATTGGCTCAATCTGTTGGGGCAAAAGGATTTAAGTTAGTAGGATGTACATGTGTTGGTCAAGATTTACAATTAAGAGGAGAACATTATCAAGAAGTATTCGCAGGTCATGCTGGTAACAACTTTACAAGTGAAGCTGTTTTATCAACTGGAGCAATAGATATAGTTCTTTCTGAATTTAACTGTACTATACCTGGACTTGAACCAATAGCAGACAAATATAAAGTAAAAATGGTTTGCTTAGACGATGTTGCTAAAAAAGCAAATGCAGAATATATAGAATTAGATAGAAGTAATTTAGATGAACTTAGTAATTCCTTAATACAAAAAGCACTAGAATCTTATAAAGATAGAAGAGGAAGTGTTGAAATAGATATACCAAAAGACCATGGATTTGAACAATCTTTAACTGGTGTAAGTGAAAAGAATCTAAAAGCCTTTTTAGGAGATTCATGGAAACCTCTTATTAATTTAATTGCAGAAGGAAAAATTAAAGGGGTTGCAGCTGTTGTAGGATGTTCAAATATGACAGCAGGAGGTCATGATATAAATACTGTTGAATTAACTAAGGAGTTAATTAAAAAAGATATTATAGTACTTTCAGCAGGATGTTCTACTGGAGGATTAGAAAATGTTGGTCTTATGTCACCTGGAGCAGAAGAATTAGCAGGAGAAAACTTAAAAGAAGTATGTAAGACTTTAGGAATACCACCAGTATTAAACTTTGGGCCTTGTTTAGCTATAGGAAGACTTGAAATAGTAGCGACAGAGTTAGCTGCTGAGCTTGGAATAGATTTACCACAATTACCATTAGTGCTTTCAGCTCCACAATGGTTGGAAGAACAAGCATTAGCTGATGGAGCTTTTGGACTTGCTCTTGGCTTACCTCTTCATTTAGCATTACCTCCATTCATAACAGGAGGAAAATTAGTAACAGAGGTATTAACAGAAAAATTAAAAGACTTAACAGGAGGACATGTTATAGTGAATCCAGATCCTAAATCTTCAGCTGATCAATTAGAACAAATAATAATAGACAGAAGAAAAAATTTAGGGTTAAAGGATGTGGAATGTAATGCATAGAATTTTTATAAATAAAGATTTATGTACAGGCTGTAAAAGTTGTGTATTAGCTTGTATGTTAAAGCATAATAAAGATTATGACATGTATACTCTTGATTTAGAAAATATAGATAATGATAGTAGAGGGCATATAGAGCTAGATAGCAAACATAATAATCCAGTTCCAATTCTTTGCAGACACTGTGATGAGCCAGAATGTGCTTTAGCATGTATGAGTGGTGCAATGCATAAAGATAGTCAAAGTGGAATTGTTTCATATGATGAAGAAAAATGTGGTTCATGTTATATGTGTGTAATGTCTTGTCCATATGGGCTATTAAAACCAGATGATAGAAGCAAGCAAAACATACTTAAATGTGACTTATGTAAAGATGAAGAATATCCTAGATGTGTAGCTAATTGCCCAAGTGGGGCAATTGAATTACAGAAGGAGGAAAATGATGAATTATGTAGTGTTAGGGGCTAGTGCTGCTGGTATAAATGCAGCAAAAACATTGAGAGAATTAGATAAAGATTCTAGCATAGTAATAATTTCTAAAGATGAAAATATATACTCAAGATGTATGCTACATCATGTTATATCTGAACACAGAACTTTAAAACAAATAAACTTTGTTGATGAAGACTTTATGGAGAAAAACAATATAAATTGGATTTCAGGTAAAACTGTTAAAGGAATAGACACAAATAAAAAACTAGTTCAAATGGAAGACACTGATGTAAATTATGATAAGCTTTTAATAGCTACAGGTGCATCTTCTGCTATTCCTCCTATAAAGAATTTAAGAGAAGGAAATTTTGTATACTCTGTAAGAAACATAGACGATATTTATAAAATAAAAGAGAAGGCAGAAAAATCGAAGAAAGTCGTTATAATAGGTGCAGGACTAGTTGGAATAGATGCTTTAATTGGTTTATTTAAATATGAGCAGCTAGATATTTCAGTAGCCTTTATGGAAAAATATATTTTAGATAGACAATTAGATGAATATACAGCATCAGTATATGAAAATAAATTTAAAGAAAAAGGCGTAAAATTTTATCCAAGTGCATCAATACAAGAAATTGTTTTAGATGATAGCAAAGATGTTAAAGGTGTTGCATTTTCAAATGGAGAAATCCTTGATGCAGACATGGTAATCGTAGCTACAGGAGTTAAAGCTAATGCTGACTTTTTAGATGAAACAGGAATAGAATATGACAGAGGCATAACAATAGATGATAGATGCCAAACAACAAAAAAAGATATATATGCAGCAGGGGATGTTGTAGGTAAAAATGCCATCTGGCCTATAGCTGTAAAACAAGGAATTATAGCTGCACACAATATGGTTGGAAAAGATAAAAAGATAGAAGATGAATTTGCTCTTAAAAATAGTATGAATTTTATGGATATACCAACCATTTCTATAGGTATGAATACACCTGTAGATGATAGTTATAAAGTACTAACTAGACATGGAGATGATTGTTATAAAAAGTTTATTTTTAAAGATAACATAATCTATGGAGCAGTAATACAAGGCGATATTTCATATGTAGGTGTATTAACTTATTTGATAAAAAATAAGGTTGAAATATCTGATTTAGAGAATAGAGTATTTGATGTGTGTTATGCAGACTTCTTTAATATGAAAGAAAATGGAGAGTTTTGTTATAGTGTATAATATATAGCTAAATAGAAGCTTATAAATATATAATAAATAGAGCTATTTTAATATAGAGGATTTTATTTTATAAAAAACTTTACTTAAAGATAGCTCTATTTTTATAATATAAGTTCAAAATTTGATTACTTTATAAAAGCATCTATTTTGAACAAGGATACATGTAATCTCTAGTTAGAGGTAAATCATTTTTTATGCCTTTAGTGAAAAGTATTTGATGTATATCTATAATACCAGTATTAAAAGCTGCGGCACAAGAACAAAGATACAAATCCCACATTCTTATAAATTTATCATCAAACATTTCTTTAATCTTAGGAAGATTATCATAGAAGTTCTTATGCCAAGATAATAAAGTTTTTACATAATGTAATCTTAAACTTTCAACATCTATAGTATGATAGTTATAATCGCTACAAATATGTATCATTTCTCTTAAACTAGGAATAACTCCACCTGGGAAAATATATTTTTTAATCCAAGGGTCTCCATAAGACTCTTTTAAACCGCTTATATAGTGAAGTAAAAATAATCCACTATCTTTTAAAACAGCATTTACATTTTTAATAAAAAGCTTGTAGTTTTCTCTGCCAACATGCTCAAGCATACCAACACTAACAACTCTATCAAATGTAAGATTTGATTCTTTAAGCTCTCTATAGTCCATAAGTCTTACTTCAAGGTAATCTTGAAGATTTTCTTCTTTAATTCTAATATTAAATTCTTTAAACTGTTCTTCACTAAGTGTAATTCCCACACCATGAATTTTATATTTTTTTGCTGCTTCTATTAGTAGAAATCCCCAGCCACAACCAATATCAAGGAGACTCATACCTTCTTCTAAATTTAGTTTAGTTAATATGTGATGGACTTTGTTAACTTGAGCCTCATAAAGAGTATCATTCTCATTTCTAAAATATGCACAAGAATAACTAAGTGTTTTGTCTAGCCATAAACTATAAAAATCATTTCCAATATCATAGTGAGCATGTATTTCTTTTTTTTGATGTCTCATAGAATTAGATGAATGTAGTAAATGTTTTACAGCTGAGTTATCAATACTAAACTTGTCTATTTGTTTTAGAAGTAGATTTAAAGTTAAAAATAAATCTCCTTCAACTTCAATGTCTCTATTTATGTAGGCTTCTCCAAGTGCTAAAGATGTACTTTTTAATAATTCAGATTTGCTAATATCATTATTTACAATAACTTTAAATTGAGGAGAGTTATCTCCAATTAGAAATTCTTCTCCATCCTTAAGCCTAACTAGAAATGGTGTTTCACTAAATCTTTCTAAATAGTCTTTTAAAAAATTTTTTGTAATGTTCATATTACCAGCTCCTTTTAATGTAAATCCAGTAAGTTTTCCTTGCTTAAAGTATATTATATTCCTTTTTTTTTAAAAGTAAAATTTTTTTTGGTTAATTTTTATTTGAATAAATTTTCTATTTTATAAATAAATCTCATCTTGTAGTATTTTATAAATTTTAGTATTGGATATAATATTCAATTAGGAATGATATAATAATTTTAATTAATAATAAAGTTTTGAAGTAATTAGTTTAAAATTATTTAATAAAGGAGATATCATAATGGAAGTATATGCTTTAGTTGGGTCAAGTGGTACAGGCAAAAGTTATAAGGCACTAGAGTTTGCATGTGAAAATGACATAGATTATATAATTGATGATGGTATTTTAATATATAGAAATAAAGTTTTAGCAGGTATATCGGCAAAACAAGCAAAGACTACTGTTGAGGCAGTTAAAAGAGCTATTTTTTATAATTTAGAACATCAGCAAAAGGTTAAAGAGTTAATAGAGAAAGAAAAAATAAATAAGATTCTTGTTATAGGAACTTCAAAAAAGATGATTAATCAGATTGTAGATAGATTATCAATAGGAAAAGTTTATAAATTTATAAATATTCAAGATATAAGTACTAAATATGAAATAGAAATAGCAAAACAATCTAGAAAAGAAGGAAATCATGTAATTCCTGTTCCAGCAGTTGAAATAAAAAATATGACAAGTGGTCTTAGTATAAATCCATTAAAAAGGCTTTTTAGAAAAGGAAATAATATAAATATGGTGGTTTTAGAAAAGACAATTGTAAGACCTACTTTTAGTTACATTGGTAAAGTTTATATTGATGCAGATGTAATTAAACAAATAATTGAATATGAAGTGTACAACTTTGGAAGCATTGATAGAATAAATAAAATCAATATAGAGAATTGCAATAATTTTATGAATATTTTTGTAAGTATAAATATCAATGATTTAGAAGTTATAAAAAAAATTGAAAGCATGCAACAGATAATAAAAAAGTCTATTGAGAGAATGACTTTAGTTAATGTACAAAAAATAGATATTAACATTCATAAAATTAAAAAAATAAACTTCCTCCCATGTTAAAAAATAAACTGAAAAAATGATATACTAATTTGCAATAAAGTGTGCTATAATTAAACTGTAAATTTAGGAAATGGTTTTTTCTAAATGGAGTATACATAATTATAACGTATTTATAAGGGGGCTTTCAAATGTCAGGAAAAGATGTAAATGTCTTCGAGATGGCGCAATCTCAAGTAAAAAATGCATGTGATAAATTAGGTATGGAACCAGCAGTTTATGAATTATTAAAAGAACCTATGAGAGTTATTGAAGTTTCAATTCCAGTAAAAATGGATGATGGTTCTATAAAAACTTTTAAAGGATTTAGATCACAACATAATGATGCAGTAGGGCCAACAAAAGGTGGAATAAGATTCCATCCAAACGTTTCAAGAGACGAAGTAAAAGCTTTATCTATATGGATGACTTTCAAATGTTCTGTAACAGGTATACCATATGGTGGAGGTAAAGGTGGAATAATAGTAGATCCATCAACTTTATCTCAAGGTGAATTAGAAAGATTAAGTAGAGGATACATAGATGGAATATATAAATTAATAGGTGAAAAAGTTGACGTTCCTGCACCAGATGTAAACACTAATGGACAAATAATGTCTTGGATGGTTGATGAATATAATAAATTAACTGGACAAAGTGCTATAGGTGTTTTAACTGGTAAACCAGTTGAATTTGGTGGTTCTTTAGGAAGAACAGCTGCTACTGGATTTGGTGTTGCTGTTACTGCAAGAGAAGCTGCTGCTAAATTAGGAATAGATATGAAAAAAGCTAAATTAGCTATTCAAGGTATAGGAAACGTTGGTTCTTACACAGTTCTTAACTGTGAAAAACTTGGTGGTACTGTTGTAGCTATGGCTGAATGGTGCAAATCAGAAGGTTCTTATGCTATATACAATGAAAATGGATTAGATGGTCAAGCTATGTTAGACCATATGAAAGAGCATGGTAACTTATTAAACTTCCCAGGAGCTAAGAGAATATCTTTAGAAGAGTTCTGGGCTTCAGATGTTGATATAGTAGTACCAGCTGCATTAGAAAACTCTATAACTAAAGAAGTTGCTGAATCTATAAAAGCTAAATTAGTTTGTGAAGCTGCTAATGGACCAACTACTCCAGAAGCTGATGAAGTATTTGCTGAAAGAGGAATAGTTCTTACTCCAGACATATTAACTAATGCTGGTGGAGTTACAGTTTCTTACTTCGAGTGGGTACAAAACTTATATGGATACTACTGGTCAGAAGAAGAAGTAGAGCAAAAAGAAGAAGTAGCTATGGTTAAAGCATTTGAATCTATTTGGAAAATCAAAGAAGAATACAATGTTACAATGAGAGAAGCTGCTTATATGCATTCAATTAAGAGAGTTGCTGAAGCTATGAAATTAAGAGGATGGTACTAGAATTTACTCTTAATAAATAATAGGATATAATTATTTAATATATAGAAGGGCTGTACTATGTACAGCCCTTAAAAGTTGTATGACTCAAAATGATTTGAGTCATTTTTTATTTTGTAAGATATATTAATGTAATCTATGAAAAAAATTAAACATAACTAGAAGTAATAGAACTAAAGTTGATGTAATTAAAATTATTTATTTTCCAAGCTTTTATAATGTAACATTAGTAAATTTTAAATAGAGTTTATGTATTATAATCTAAGTAGATTCTTGTTAATTGACGTGATAATTATGAATAAGCTATAATTAAATAAAAGAAGTTTATTGGTTTAATTCAATTATATATATAATGGATAAATATACAGCTTTAAACTGTAAAAATTATAGATGATTAAATTAATTGATGATAGTTGATATGTTGTTAAACTATAATTAGGTAAAAATGTATCACGCTAGGTTATGGATTGTAGTAACTATAAAAGAATAAAAAATAGTCATCTATTATAAGATAGAAAAATTTTAATGTAAAAAGAAAAAGTTTAGATTTAGTTTAAAAGTATACATTTATATTAAGTACATAAAATTAAAAAAATAAGTAAATTAAAATACAAAATATTAAAAAATAAGATGGGTGAGAATTAATGAGTAACTTAATTCTAAATGGGATTTTTAGAACTGTTATAGTAAGTAGTTTAAGTATTTTTCTGATATTGATTTTCAAGAAAAATGTATTCAAAAGATTTAGTAAAAAATTTAATTATTATATATGGTTGATAGTAGTTATTAAGTTATTACTGCCATTTACATACTATACATTTACAATTAATATTTTAAGAACTAAAAAAAATATCAATATTAATAATATTAATTTAGAGGGATTCAATAATATTTCAACTTTAAAGAATAGCATCTTATTGTATGCTTGGATTACAACTGTAGTAGTATACTTAATTTATACTATATTTAAATACATAAAACTTAAAAACTTAATAAATGATTTATCATATGATGTTGAGGATGAAGAAATGATAAATCTCTATAAAGATATATTAAAGGAATTTAATATAACAAAAGATATAAAATTAAAATATTCTTATGAAGTTGAAACACCAGCATTTTTTAATTCATGTGTGCTTTTACCACCACATGACTATAATTTAAAAGAACTCAATTGGATTTTTAGACACGAACTTATGCATTTTAAAAGTAAAGACCTTTGCTTAAAGTATATGATGCTGTTTTTAAAAATAGTATATTGGTTTAATCCATTTATATATATAATGGATAAACATATAGATTTAGATTGTGAACTTTACTGTGATGAAAGAGTTTTAAAGAACCGTAGTGAAGAAGAAAAACAAGATTATGCTCTAACAATTATAAATGCAATGAGAAGAGGTTCAAATATTTCAAATAAATTTGTGGCTGGATTACATAAACAATCTGATATTAAAAAAAGAATAATGGATATGTTTAATGAAAAATATAAAAATGGTATTTTAATAGCGTTAATTTTATGCTTATTATCTTCTATTACTTTTTTAAAGATTAGCTTAACTAGTATCATTGATTTGAATATATTGCCTAAAGATGTAAAAGTTACAGGAGGCATTTTTTCTATGTCAGTTTCAACTATACCATTTACATATGCAGATGCTCCTGAAGGTATGAGAAGAGATCATAAAGAAAACTGTGAAAGTATAGGATTAACTCCTAAAGATTCTGATAGAATTGAGATTGTTGTAGAATTTTATAATATATTAACAGAACCATAAGTAAATTTAGAAAAAACTATAATCTAAAAGTCACTTTTACATGTGTGACTTTTTATTTACAACAAGTTAAAAAATTCACTATATTTCTAACTTTATAGAAGTTTTATTAAAAAATATACGATACATAAAAACGCACAAAAAAACACATAAAACAATATTTATGCGTGCTTTAGCTTCAAAAGGTACAAAATTCTTTACTTTTACAAACTCCTATTATATAATTAAATAAATAATGTATATTTAGGTGACATATTGGATAAGCTAATTAATTATTATTTATTAATATAATGATACTATAAAAGTTATATAAAGAGGTTTACAAAAAAGTTACAGATAGAGCTTTTATTAATGTATTGTGTATTAGTATTTTATCCTTAGGTACACTTCACCTACAAAATAGAATCATAAGATAATTATGGGAAAATTTTAGGAGGTTTATCGTGAAGAAAAAGATATTAATACCAGTATTTGCATCAGTTATGGCATTATCAATAAGTTCAATTGTAAATGCGGATGAAATAAATGATTCATCTCAAAATAAAGATGATAAAACAAATACTGAATTAAATTTAGGCGAATATAAAGAAGTAAAATATAAAGTTGCAAGAATAAAAGATGGAGTAGCTATAAAGATAAGAGAAGAAGGTCAAGTTCAAAATATAGCTTATTCTGGAGACGAATTTACAGTTTTAGGAATCCAAGGAGAATGGGTTAAAGTTAAAGTTGAAGATGGCGAAGGTTGGTTAGCTACTAGATATGTAGATATATCTGAAGGGGTAGGATATACTAACGCTGATAAAGTAAACTTAAGAAAAGATAAAAGTGAAAATTCAGAAGTAATTGGAGAGCTAGAAAAAGGAAGCTCTTTATTGGTTTTAGAGGAAAATGGAGATTGGCTGAAAGTTAAAGATGGAGAAGCAGAAGGATATGTAAAATCATCTTATGTAACTGATAAAGCTCCAGTAATAGAAGAGCCACAAGTAGACCAAAATGTTACTCAAAATGGAGATTCTACAAATACAAATAACAATCAACAAAACAATACAAATGACAATCAACAAAACAATAATTCAAATGTGCCAACAGCTAACTCTAATGCAGTTCAAGCTGTACTTAATTTGGCTTATTCTAAACAAGGTTGCCCATATGTTTGGGGAGCAGAAGGGCCAAATACTTTTGACTGTTCAGGATTTACACAATATGTATACAGAAATGCAGTAGGAAAGAAGATTCCAAGAACATCTAAGGCACAATCTAATTATGGACAAACTGTAAGTAAGGCAAATTTACAGCCAGGAGACTTAGTATTCTTTACAACTAATGGTTCTGGTTCTGTTAGTCATGTTGGTATATATGTAGGTGGGGGTAATATGATACATTCACCATCAACAGGAAAAACAGTTCGTGTAACTAGTATAAATTCAGCATACTATACAGCAAGATTTGTTACAGCAAAAAGAATCTTATAATCGATTTGTACTATAACAAGTTGATAAATACATAAATACAAATGCTCTATATTATATTTAATTTAATCAGGAAACCTAAAATGATTATATGTTAAATGCAATATAGAGTGTTTTTGTATTATCTTAAATTTTGATGTGGATTTGTATTAATATTACTATTAAATAGTATTCTTTCCAGATAATGATTATTTGCGCAATACCTTGACAGGATAAGGCAAAGGTGATAAGCTACTAACAGTACAAAAATACTTTTAATTTTAGTTCAGAGAGGCTAAAAAAGGAGGACGAAAGATGTTAAAATCAAGAAATTTAATCCAACCAGAAGACTTTTCAATAGAAGAAATAGATGAAATATTAGAATTAGCTCAAAAAATAATTGACAATCCGTCAAAATATTCTCATATATGTGAAGGTAAACTATTAGCTACATTATTTTATGAACCATCAACAAGAACAAGATTAAGTTTTGAATCTGCTATGAACAGACTAGGAGGTCGTGTCGTAGGTTTTTCAGAGCCAAGTTCATCATCTGCATCAAAGGGAGAAACTTTAGGTGATACGATGAGAATAGTATCTGGTTATGTTGATATAATAGCTATGAGACACCCTCAATCAGGTGCAGCTACAGAAGCATCAAAATTTACAGAAGTACCATTTATAAATGCAGGAGATGGCGGAAATCAGCATCCAACCCAAACACTTACAGATTTACTTACTATAAAATCATTAAAAGTAACTTTAGAAAATCACACAATAGGACTATGTGGTGATTTAAAATATGGAAGAACTGTACATTCCTTAGTTAAAGCTATGGCGAGATACAAAAATACTAAGTTTGTATTTATAGCACCTGAAGAACTAAAAATGCCAGACTATATAAAAGAAGCTATAAAGGGACATGCTTACTATGAAACTAATAATTTAGATGATGTTATAGGAAGTTTGGATGTTTTATATATGACTAGAATTCAACAAGAAAGATTTGAAGATAAATCAGAATACGAAAGACTGAAAAACTATTATATTTTAAATAAAGCTAAATTAGAAAAAGCATCTGAAAGTATGTTAGTAATGCATCCATTACCAAGAGTAAATGAAATAGATGTTGATGTAGATACAGACGAAAGAGCTGTTTATTTTAAGCAAGCTAAGTATGGAATGTTTGTTAGAATGGCATTAATAATAAAGCTTCTAGGTATAAATGAAGGCTAGTAGTTACATTATATAATAGTAAAGTAAAGGAGATTTTGGAATGTATAAAATTCTAGAAAATATATACATAGGTGAAGATATGTATAAAATGAAAGTAAAAGGTACTTTTGAAGGTAAGATGGGGCAATTTTATATGCTAAGAGCATGGGATACTTATCCAGTACTTTCAAGACCTATAAGCATACATGATATAGATGAAGAAGGTATAACTTTTCTTTATAAAGTAGTAGGAGAAGGAACTCAAATTCTTAGTAATCTAAAAGTAAATGATACTATAAAGCTAGAAGGCCCTTATGGAAATGGATATAGTAAGGTTGATGGAAAAGTAGCTCTAGTAGGTGGTGGAATCGGTGTAGCACCATTATATTTAGTTGCTAAAAATATAAAAGACTGTGATGCTTATCTTGGATTTAGAGAAGATGTTATATTAGAAAATGAATATAAAGAAGTTTGTAATGAGGTATATACAACAGTAGGAAATACGTTTGTGACAGACATAATTGATGTAGAAAAATATGACTATATATTAACATGTGGACCAACTCCAATGATGGAAAAATTGGTTAAAATGGTAGAAGGTACTAAAACAAGAATTATGGTGTCACTTGAAAATCATATGGCATGTGGAGTAGGGGCTTGTTTAGTATGTACATGTAAGACTACTAAAGGAAATAAAAAAACTTGCAAAGATGGTCCAGTATTTTGGGGAGAGGACGTGATTTTTAATGGCTAATTTAAACGTAAAATTTGGAAATATTGATTTTAAAAATCCAGTAATAATGGCGTCTGGGACTTTTGGATTTGGAAGAGAATATAATGAAATTTATGATATACAAAAACTTGGTGGTATAAGCAGTAAAGGTCTTACTTTAAATAAAAAACCTGGTAATAATGGCATGAGAGTTCATGAGACACCATCAGGTATGATGAACAGTGTTGGACTTGAAAATCCTGGAGTTCAAGGATTTATAGATAGTGAACTGCCTTTCTTTAGTGAGTTAGACCTAGTTAGAATTGCTAATGTTGGAGGTGGAACATTAGAAGACTATCTACTTGGAGTTAAACTGTTAAATGACAAGCCTATAGATATTATTGAATTAAACATATCTTGTCCAAATGTCAAAGCAGGAGGAATGGCTTTTGGTATAAAAAATGAAGTGGCAAGAGAAGTTGTTCGTGAGGTAAGAAACGTAACTAAACTACCTCTAGTAATAAAATTATCGCCTAATGCTGAAGATATTGTGGGTATGGCAAAAGTTTGTGAAGAAGAAGGTGCTAATGGGGTATCTTTAGTAAATACTTTTAAAGCAATGGCGATTGATATAAAAAATAGAAAGCCAATATTTGAGAATGTATATGCTGGATTATCTGGACCAGCTATAAAGCCTATAGCTCTTAGAATGGTACATGAAGTTTGTAAAAATGTAAATATACCAGTAATGGGAATGGGTGGAATAACTAAAGCTACAGATGCTATAGAGTTTATAATGGCAGGAGCTACTTGTATTCAAGTTGGAACTGTAAATTTCATGAATCCTAAAATTGGTATTGAAATAATAGATGGAATCAATGAATTTATGGATAGAGAAGGAATAAAGAATTTAGAGGAAATAAGAGGAATTATATAAGCTAGTATAGGTATGATGAATAAGTATAACTAAAGCAAATAATATAAATTAAAATAAATATAATTTTATAACATTAATATGGAGGAAAAAATAATATGAGTAAAGTAGACGTAGTAGATATATTAAAGAAAAGCGATGCATTATTAGAGGGGCATTTCCTATTATCTTCAGGAAAGCACAGTAACAGATATGTGCAATGTGCAAAGTTATTAAGATTTCCAGAGTATGCAGCTGAAGTATTAAATACAGTTGTTGAACAAATAAAAGATTTAGGTATAGACTTAGTTGTTGGGCCAGCTATGGGTGGAGTAGTAGTTTCTTATGAGTTAGGAAGACAATTAGGAAAAGAAGCTATATTCACTGAGAGAAAAGATAATACAATGGAGTTAAGAAGAGGGTTTGAAGTTAAAAAAGGTGCAAAGATAATAATTGCTGAAGATGTTGTTACTACTGGTAAGTCAACTATGGAAACAAAAAGAGTATTAGAAGCATTAGGTGGGGAAGTTATAGGTGTTGCTTGTATAGCTGATAGAACTAATCATGATATAGGTATGCCTATATATAGTGCAGTAAAACTTGATATTCAAGTTTATGAAGCTGATGAATGTCCTTTATGTAAAGAAGGAAAATTACCAGTTGTTAAACCTGGGAGTAGAGAATTTAAAGAATTAGGAATGTAATAACTAATTAATTAGATTTAACATTATTTGAGTAAATACAAATTTTATGACTAAAAAATATCAATTTAAATATATAAATAAGAGATAAAAAACAGCTAGCTTTCATTTAAAAAGCTAGCTGTTTTCTGTTAAAAATATATTTACAAAACAATCAATAGTAGCAGTACAATATAAGTATAAGATAAAATTTATTATATACATTGAGGAGGGTTTTGGTATGAGTAATCAATTAGAGAAAAATCAAAAAAAGGTTGTATTTTTTGGAGTTGGTGCTGTTGGAGCTACCTTTGCAGAACAATTTTTAAATTCTAAATATGATTTTAAAATTCTTTGTGATAAGGAAAGAAAGAAAAGATATTTAGAAGATGGTTTTATAATAAATGGGAAAAGATATGACTTTGATTATATAACTAAAGATGAGTATAAACAAGAAGCTGATTTTATAATTATAGGTTTAAAATACAATAACCTAAAAGAAAATATAGAAGAGTTAGATGGATTAGTTGGAAAAAATACAGTAATAATGTCTTTATTAAATGGAGTTGATAGTGAAGAGATAATAGGAGAAAGATTTGGAATAGAAAAAATGGTATATTCATATGTTACCAATATAGATGCTAAGAAAATTAATAATAATATTATACATACTACTAATGGAATAATTGTATTTGGAAATAAAGATAATAGTGAAGACAGGAAAACAGATATAATAACTGAAGTTTTTGATAGTGTAAATATAGAATATGTATTATCAAAAAATATTCAACGAGATATGTGGTGGAAATACATGGTTAATATTGGGGTAAATCACACTTCAGCTATACTTGGTGCTCCTTATGGAGTATTTCAAGATTCTAAATATCTAAGAGAGTTAGCAAAATCTGCAATGAGGGAAGTAGTTGATATAGCTCAAGTAAAAGGTATATGTCTTACAGAAGAAGATGTAGAAAACTCCTTACATAGAATACTAGAACATTCAAGAGAAGGTAGAACATCAATGCTCCAGGATGTAGAGGCTCATAGACTTACAGAAGTAGACATGTTTTCTAAGAATATTTGTGAGCTTGGAAGAAAGTATAACATACCTACTCCTGTAAATCAGACTTTTTTTTATATGATAAAAGTAATTGAAAGTAGATTTTAGAAAAATTTTAGAAAAAAATTAAGGCTGTAAGTAAATCTGTGTAAAAACAAATTTATTTACAGCCTTTTTAGTAGATACGATTGGTAAAAATGATTATATGTCAAATTATGAATACTAAAAAAATAAAAAATTTAAAATTTTTTATTTATTGCAAAAAAAAGGAAGAAATGCTATACTTTTTGTAATATATTATTTCAGTTGTTATGATACAGTAAATTTTTATAATTTAATCTGTCTAATAATGTCTTATAGTTTATGTTTTTATTATATTATAACAAAATAATATAAATAAATTGATAGTATAGAAATAAGGTGATAGTATTGAAAGTAAAGTCAAATTTAGATGAAATTTTATATCATAAGATTATTGAAAGTCTTATACGTGGTGAATATTCTGTAGGTCAGAAAATTTTACTTAATGACCTTTGTGAGAAGTTTGAAGTTAGCCGAACACCAGTCGTGCAGGCAGTAAAAATGTTAAATAAAGATGGTGTACTTACTATTATGACAAATGGTAAAGTGTATGTACCAGAGTATGAATATGATATGGTAAAACAAGTTTGTGAAACAAGGACATTGATTGAAACATATGCCTTAGAAAAAATGATGCAAGAAGAAGAAGAGATTTTCCAACAAAAGCTAGATACAATAAAAAAATATTCTGATAAATGCGAAATATTTTACCAACAAGGAAAATCTGTAGAACTTGCTCTTACAGACTTGAAACTACATAAAGCCATTGTTGAAGGTGCAAATAATAAAATTTTAAAAGATGTCTATGTTGGTATACAAGGAAGATTTATAGTGGTAAATTATTTAATACGACCATTAAAAAATCGTAATTATGAGGGAACAGTGCAAGACCATTTTGAAATATTGAAATACATTGAAAAGAGAGATACAAAAAAAGCAGTTGAGAAATTAAGAAATCATATACAAGGAACTATTAAACGCTTTTGTGAAGATGAGTAAGAGACTTTAAGATTCCTATATAGTACAGGAAGCCATATGGCTTCCTAAAAAATTAACCTTTTGTAAAAAATTTTTTATTTTAAATTTAAAATTTTAAATTTTTTATAAAAATTTGAAAGAGGTGATAAGAACTTTGAATAAAATTATTACAGAAAGGATAGAAAATACTATGAAAAAGTTATTTACAAGTGAAACATTTTTGGAATTTAAGTTTATCAGTGACTGTCAATTATCTCCAGATGGAGGATATACAGCCTTTGTTGTAAAGAAAGCTGATATCAAAGGAAATGGTTATACAAGTCAACTTTATGTATTAGACAATAAAAGTGGAGAATTGAAACAAATAACTTCTATAGATTCTGTAGGAGCATACGCTTGGGAAGATGAAAATACGATTTTGTTCCCTGCTTTGAGAAATGAAAAAGTAAAAGAAGATATTAAAAAGGGCAAGCAATGTATGAGTTATTATGCTTTATCTTTACATGGTGGAGAAGCAGAAGAACTTTTTAGATTACCAATCAAAGGTGGGAAATTGAACCCTATAGGAAAAGGTTTGTATACAGTTGTTGATTCTTATGATAATGACCAACCTATTGTGGAAGGATTGTCAGAAGAAGAACAACAGAAAAAAATAAATGCTTATAATAAAAGACAATATGAACACTTTAAGGAAATTCCTTATGCTGTCAATGGTGAAGGATATATTAGTAGGAAAAGAAAACGTCTATACTTATACAACAATAATACAAAGGAATTAAATCCAATTACAGCTCCAATGTTTAATGTGGTAGGTATGAAAATAAATGATGGCAAAATATTATATGTGGGACAGGAATTTGAAAATATAAAAGGTTTAAAAAATGGTGTTTACGTATTTGATACTAAAAACAATACGAATGTTTGTATATTAGAGAAAGATAATTATATCATAAAAGGTTTTGAACTATATGAGAATAAGGCAGTATTAAATTTAACAGATGCTTTGTCTTATGGTAATGGTGAAAATGGGGATTTTTATACTATTGATATTGATACAAAAGAAATGAAATTTCTTTCAGAACATCAACATCATTGTATAGGAAATACAATAACATCTGATATTAAAGTAGGTACAGGCCAGACAACAAAAGTAGATGGTGAATATATTTATTATACTTCTACAGTAAATATGGACTGTATTATTGAAAGAATACATATTCCAACAGGAAAACAGGAAAAAGTTACAAAAACAGGTTCTGTTGATTTTATTGATGTGAAAGATGGCAATATTGTATGTGTGGCTTGTACAGGAAATCAATTACCTGAAGTTTATACAATAGAAAATGAAACGTTCTGCCAGAAAACATATTTGAATGAACATATTCTACAAGAGTATAAAATTTCTGAACCAGAATATATAGAATCGAAAGGAAGTTCTAATTGGGAAATACAAGGATATGTATTTAAACCAGTAGATTATGAAGTAGGAAAAAAATATCCAGCTATATTGGCAATTCACGGTGGACCAAGATTGACATATGGACCATATTTTATGCATGAAATACAGGTATTTACAAGTTCAGGATATTTTGTCTTCTTCTGTAATCCGAGAGGTTCTGAAGGTCGAGGCAATGACTTTGCTGATATTAGAAAACAGTTTGGAGATATTGATTACACAGATTTTATGGAGTTTACAGACACTGTACTTGAAAAATATCCTGATATTGATGAAACAAAATTGGCTGTAGAAGGTGGAAGCTATGGTGGATTTATGACCAACTGGATAATTGGTCATACAAATCGTTTTGCTGCCGCTTGTGCTCAGCGTTCTATTGCAAACTGGAGTGGTATGGAGGGTACAACAGATATTGGTTATTATTTTTGCAAAGGACAAACAGGAGCTTCACACATGGAAAATCATGAGCTTCAATGGAAACAATCTCCTCTTGCCTACGCTGATAAATGTGTTACTCCAACTTTATTCTTGCATGGCGAAAAAGATTATCGCTGCTATATGCAAGAGGCATTCCAGATGTTTTCTGCATTAAAAATTCATGGATGTCCTACAAAACTTTGTCTTTTTGCAGGAGAAAATCATGAGTTATCACGTTCTGGTAGACCAAAACAAAAACTACAAAGATTTGTAGAAATGTTAAAGTGGTTTTCAATATATGTTAAAAAAGAGCAGTAAAGAGAGGAGAATATAAAAATGGAAAAACTAAAAGTTGAAAGTTCAGATATTTTCGAATATTTATTTCCTCATGATATTTCTTGTTCCCCTGATGGAAATTATATTGCTTATATTATATCAAATATCAATGAGGAAAAAGATTGTTATGAACATGACTTATATGTTATGGAAACAAAAACAAAGAAACAAATACATTTGACTCAAACAAAAGATGTAACAGCATTTAGCTGGATTTCTAATACAGAATTATTTTTTACTTCAAAAAGAGATAAACCAAAAACAGGTACAACAGATTTTTACACTATTTCTATACAAGGAGGAGAAGCAAAAAAAGTATTTTCTATTCCAAAAGCCTGTGGTCTACCTGCATCACTGGGAAATAAATTGTGGTTATTGATGACAAAAAATCCAACAGATGTCAAAAAATCTGAAGTAGATAGAGCAGTAGAAGGTATAGACTATTGGACATTTACAGATAAACCTTTTATAAGAGATGGAGAAAGTTTTTCTCAAAGAAGACGTGTTACATTAGAATTGTATCAAGAAGGAAAAAATGAAACAAAAGCTATTACACCAAAATATTGTGAAGTATCAAGTTTAGATGTTTCTTCTGATAAAAAAAGAATTTTATATATTGGTCAGATTTATGAAGATTACGCAACACCTTTTTCTGGTCTTTGGGAGTACCATTTAGAAACGGGAGAAACAAAAGAACTTGTTCCACAGGGAAAGTATCAAATTAGTTTAGCTAAATATATTGGTGAAAATAAAGTAATGTTACAGGCTTCTACATTAGACCGTTCTATTACACAGAACCATGATATATTTATGCTTGACTTGGATAATGGAGAAATGAATATGATTGCAAGTCCAGATGGTATGTATGCCACATTATTGGATGTAGATGCTGTATATGGTGGTGGGCGTAGTAATAAGGTTATAGGAGATAAATTTATTGGTGCAAGAATTTGCAGGACTATGACAGAGTTTAATGAATTTGACACAACAACAGGTAATATACGCATTATTACAAAAGTAGATGCTTTTACCTCTTTTGATGTTTATGACAACACAATGTATGTAGTTATGTTGAAAGACTATGAGTTAGCAGAAATATATAGTATTGATATGACAACAGGAGAAATGATAAAAATGACTACTTTTTCTAAACCATACTTAGATAGTCATAAAGTGTCTTTACCTGAAAAATTAACATTTAAGGCGAAAAATGGAGAAGAAGTAGATGGTTTTGTAATACCACCTGTAGATATTAAAAAAGATGAAAAATATCCAGCCGTATTATTTATTCATGGTGGACCTAAATGGGCATATGGTTATATGTTTACACATTTAAAACAGTGTGTAGCGTCAAAGGGGATGTATGTTATTTACTGTAATCCTCATGGAGGTGATGGATATGGTGAAAAATTCTTGGAGATGGTAGAAAGATGGGGCTATGTTGACTATGAGCATCTCATGGAATTTGTAGATACCTGTATTGAAAAATATCCTGGTATTGATGCAGACCGCCTAGGTGTGACAGGGGGAAGTTACGGTGGTTATATGGCAAACTGGATAATTGGACATACAGACCGTTTTAAAGCAGTTGCTTCTCAAAGAGGTATTAGTAACTTAGTTACAGCGTCTTTGATTATTGACTTTGGTGATAGAATTATGAAGCAAACTTGTGGTGATAAGACACCTTGGAATCATGAGGAAGTTCTTTGGAACCATTCGCCTATTAAATATGTAAAAAATGTTAAAACACCAACTTTGTTCTTACATAGCGATAGAGATTATAGATGTTTTATGGGAGATACTTTTCAAATGTTTACAGCATTAAAACAGCTTGGTGTAGATACCGAAATGTATTTATTCCATGGAGATACGCATGGACTGTCTAGAAATGGCAGACCATCTAATAGAATTGTACGTGCTGATGCCATTGTAGATTGGTTTGAAAGATATTTATAATAAGGGGGTTATTCTATGAGTGAAATGTTATTATGGTTTAGTGTTGTATTAGTTTTATTTGCTATTGGAGATTTAATTGCAAGTAAAACAAAAGCAAAAGTTTCTGCTGTATTTGTCACATTACTTTTATTTTTGATTTTCTTTGTTACAAAAGTGATACCAGCAGATATTATTGAAAAAGCAGGTATGACTGCAGCAGCAAGTTGGAGTGTTCCAATGATTATGTTTAGTATGGGAACAATGTTGAATGTCAAACAGTTTATAGACGAATGGAGAACTGTATTGACAGCATGGCTTGGAATTCTGGCAGTTATCATTTGTGTTTCATTGTGTATTCCTATATTTGGAAAAGCAACAGTATTGACAAGTATACCAGTTATAAATGGGGCTTTACCTGCTACCACTATTATGACGCAGGCAGCGTTAGAAAAAGGATTGACACTTGCAGCAGCAACAGCAACAGTTGTATTTGCAATTCAAAAATTTGTTGGTACACCAATTGCCTCTAGAGCGGCGCTACAGGAAGCTAACCGTCTTTTAATAGAATATCATGAAGCAAAGGGAAAGGGAATTGATTTAGCAAATGTGAGTGATAGTAATAAAGAAACAGAAGGTACAGCAACAAAAGTAAAACAGGCTTTCTGTGAAAAATATGATAAATATTATTCTACAAATGTTTGTATATTTTTTATAGCTATATTCTCTTATCTAGGATATGAGCTTTCAGAGATTATTCATGTGAATTATTCAATTGTATGTCTTGTTGTTGGTGTTCTTGTAACACGTATTGGTATTGTACCAAAAGATATTCTGGAAAAAGGAAAAATAAAGGGGTTTATCAACATGGTTGTGTTTGCAGCAGTTATTCCTTCTTTAGCTAAGGTTTCTTTGACAGATTTAGTTAGTCTTTTTGTACCAATTGTAGGTATGTTTGCAGTTTCTATTATTGGTATATTTATTACAATGAAGGTATTACCTGGATGGAAAATTATTGGTTCTAAACCTCTTGCTTTTGGTGTAGGATTTTGCCAAATGTTAGGATTCCCAACAACATATTTGATTTCAAATGAGGTATGCAATGCTGTTGGAGAAACAGAAGAAGAAAGATCATATTTGATGTCCAAAATAATGCCTAAGCTAGTAGTTGGTGGTATGGCGTGTATGATTTCTATAGTAGTAGCTGGTATTATTGCACCGATGCTGTAAATAAATTTTTTAATTGAATAGTAAATAGGAAAAGGGATAATTATTTATTGAGGATAGGTTATAATAGAAAAAGGATTCTAAAAGTCATAAAAAAGCTTGTAGAATCTTTTTTTATGTTAACTTAAATAGTGAATACATAAGTTTAAGGGAAAGACTCATAGCTATAACATGAGAATGATAAATAAAATTAAAAATTCTAATACATATGCAGTAATTAAAATTTCTTTTGTTATGTCATGTTTGATTTTTAATAACACTTTCACGTTTTATCTAAAATAGAAACTATATTTTATCTAAAATAAAAACCACTCAAATATGACTAAGAGCGGTTTGAAATTCAACGTTAATTTAATTTTAGAACTATCCATCTTATAATATATTAAAGATACATTGAAAAATATTTTTAATAGCTATAACCATTGAAATTACTTGTTTTTATATTAACTACTATATCATAAAATAACAAAAAAATCAAGACGAGTAATCCTTCTATTTCAGTGATATACTAGGCTTTAATAGTTTTCAATAAACATAATGCAATTAGAGAGTAATCTATGTTTTTCAATTTTTTTTATTAAATTTACCTCTAACTCAATAATTATAAGGAGAAATATTATGAATTTAAAAAAAGGATTAGATATTTTAGAAATTACATCAAGTGTATTAGGTAAAGACAAAGTTATATATATTCCAGTAATCTATACAGAAGATGAGGCAACTCTTGTTGATACTGGACTTCCAGGTCAAGGAGATTTAATAATTGATGCTCTCAATAATAGTAATACAAGTTTTGATAAATTAAAAAATATAATAATAACTCACCATGATATAGACCATATAGGAAATATAAAATATTTAAGAGAAAAATCTGAAAATGATATAAAGGTATATGCATATAAAAGTGAAGTTAGCTATATAACAGGGGAGGAAACCCCATTTAAACTTTACATGTTAGAACAAATGATAGATAGTCTTAATGACAAAATGCTTAACATGCTAAATGCTATGAAACTTGGATTTAAGTCATCATATACTGTAGTAGATATATCTTTAAACAATCATGATGTTTTAAATTTAAGCGAAGAGATAGAGGTTATACACACAGGCGGTCATACTAGAGGTCATATCTGTCTTTATTTAAAAAAATCTAAAGTACTTGTTGCTGGAGATTTATTAGAGATAAAAGATGGTATACTCAGACCAGTGGATGTAATGTATAGTGATAATAAAGAATTGACAAAAGCCATTAAAAAATTGAGTAACTATGATATAGAGGAAATAATTTTTAGTCATGGTGGATTATATAAAAAAAATATAATTGAAACATTAAAAAATATAGTTATTGAATAATGTTACATGATTGAAAATACTATTCAGTTACTTATTAAAAATTTATTTAAATAATAATTAAATATGAATAGGAAAGAAATAAAAAATATGTAAATAATTATTTACTTGATATTTTGAGAATAAAAATATTACTGGAATCAGAAATTTCCAGTAATATTGAGTAAGAAAGAATATATTTACACAAACCTATAAACATTCTCAAAAAATTTATACTTATTGTTGGTTTTAAATTCTATTAAATTTATGTATTATTTAAACTTATATGTTATTTAAATTACTAAATATTTTTAATTCTTCAATGAAAATACTTGCCGCTTTCGATAAAGTTATATCTTTTGGAAAGATATATGAAAAATGTCTATTATAGTTGCTTCCAAGTTCTATGACAGACAGTTCGTTATTTAAAACAGGTAGGCTTGTTACTAGATTAGATACTATTGTAATCCCTAGATTATTTCTAACTGATTCTTTGACAGCATAGTTGCTTCCAAAGACCATCATACTTTTCGGGATAATTTCCTTAACACTTAAAAACATATCTAAATAATCTCTAGTTCCAGAACCATCTTCCCTGACTATCCATCTCTGATTTTGAAGCTTATCAAAACTAAAATCTTTTAATAAAGGACTATTATATGGAAGTGCTAAAACCATTTTATCTTCAAAAAAATATTCTTGCATAAATGATGGTGAAGAACAAGTTCCCTCAATAAGTCCAATATCTAAAATATAATCCTTAACATGAGAAGACACAATGGATGTATTTTCTATGAAAATTTCTACATCTATGTCAGGATACTTTTGAGAAAATAGTGCAAGGAAATTAGGAAGAATATATTCTCCAATAGTTAAACTTGCGCCAATCTTTAAACGTCCAGTTATAGCATCTGAAACCTGATTTACATCATGATATGTAACACTTAAAAGATTTAGTATTTCCTTGGCTCTTTTATATAATATTTGTCCACTTTCTGTGATAAAAATAGTTTTCTGTTTAATAGACCTATTTATAAGTACAACCTTAAAGTAATTTTCTAAGTTTTTAATATGCTTACTTACACTTGGTTGTGATAAATTCAGATATTCACCAGCTTTGGTGAAGTTTTTATATTCAACAACAGCCACAAACGTTTTTAATTCTTCAAACAATTTTTTATATCTCCTTTACATAACAAAATTTTTGTATTTTTTATCAGTTACTTACAGATAATTGTAATATATACATTAACCATTAAAAATATTAATCATTATGATATTATATATTTATTTTACTTATGGTTATTACAATTATATACTATTATTGTAAAGAAAACTATATTAATTGGAAGGTAGGTATATTATGTTAGAGAATAAAAGTAGTTTTAAATTAAAAAATATAAAAGAAATATTACCTGGATTGTTTGTATCAGTATTAGTAGGTTATATTAGTATATTTATTTCAACATTGATACCTAAGGTAGGAGCAGCATCAATCTCTATATTTTTAGGTATGTTTGTAGGAAATTTATTTTTAAATCAGAAAGTATTTCAAAAGGGTTATAAATTTTCAGAAACAGATTTGCTATCATATTCAATAGTATTATTAGGAGCAACACTTAGTATCTCTACTTTAATAGACTTAAAGATTTCAGGTATATTGTTTATAATATTACAAATGACAATAACAATAGTATCAGCACTTTATATAGGGAAAAAGCTAGGTTTTGGTGAAAACTTTAGATTTCTTATGGCAAGTGGAAATGCAGTATGTGGTTCTTCTGCTATAGCAGCAACAGTTCCAGTAGTTAATGCTACAGACAAAGAAAAAGGAATAGCAATAACTATTGTAAATGTTACTGGTATATTTCTTATGTTTTTACTTCCAATAATATCTCAATTCTTATATAGCCATGAACTTGTAAAAACATCAGCAATGATAGGTGGAACATTACAATCAATTGGGCAAGTTGTAGCAAGTGGAGCTATAGTTGGGGAAAATGTAAAGGACTTAGCAACTATTTTTAAAATAGTGAGAGTAATATTCTTAGTTGTAGTTGTTTTAGTATTTGGACATTTGAAAAATAAGTCTAACAGTGAAATTATTGAAGAAGAAAAAGATGAAATAAAAAAGAAAAAAATAAATATACCATGGTATGTAATTGGTTTTTTCATAACTTGTGCACTTTTTTCAATTAATATCATACCAAAAGAGGTATCTGTATTGTGCAAAGAAATAAGTAATAAATTTGAAATAATAGCACTAGCAGCAATTGGATTAAAAGTTAATGTAAAAGACTTAGTAAAACAAGGTAAAGCAGTTTCTTTATATGGTTTATTTGTGGGAACAATACAAGTTGTGTCAGCGATAGTTTTGATAAAGATATTTATATAGGATAAAAGTATTGATTATAATATCAATTTACTTAATCAAAATAATATGTTGTTAATAACTGATAATATAAATAAAAAATGAATTCCAATAAGCTTAGATGGGTATAAGCTTATTGGAGTTCATTTTTTATTTATAGTGAAAATTTAAAGTAAAATATTATTTTACATAATAATAACATTATAAATTTTGAAATTACTTATCTTTGTGTTAAAATAAGAAAAATGCACATATCACAGTTAAGTATTTAAGCAGATAAATAAAATAAAAATATAAATATTAAGGAGATTTTGTATATGAATGTTTATGAAAAGAGTAATGTAGTTATACTAGAAGGAGTAACAGATTTTGATCCAAAACATATATTTGAGTGTGGTCAGTGTTTTAGATGGCATAAGCAAGAAGATGGCTCCTATACAGGCGTTGCAAAAGGTAGAATATTAAATGTAAAAAAAGAAGATGATAAAGTATATTTAAATAATACAAATTTAGAGGAGTTTAATAGTATTTGGTATAATTACTTTGATTTAGGGACTGATTATACAAAAATAAAAAACAATCTAAAAAGTATGGATGAATATTTAAATAAAGCTACTGAATTTGGATGGGGAATAAGAATATTGAGACAAGATGGATGGGAAATGCTTATATCATTCATAATTTCTTCTAATAATAGAATTCCTATGATACAAAGAGCTATAGAAAACCTATCAAAAAGTTTTGGTAAATACATAGGTGAGTATGAAGGTAAAGAATACTATGCATTTCCAACACCAGAAGAGTTAAATAAAGCCTCACAAGAAGAAATAAGAGCCTGTCAAACAGGTTTTAGAGACAAGTACATAAAGAGTACTACACAGGCAGTTATAGAAAATAATGATAAGGTATCTGAATATGTAAGTCTAAGTACAGATGATTGTAGAAAAGAACTTTTAAAATTTAATGGAGTAGGTCCAAAAGTATGTGATTGTATTGCATTATTTGGCATGCAAAAATATGATTCTTTTCCAGTCGATGTATGGGTTAAGAGAGTTATGCAAGAGTTCTACATAAATGAAGATATGAGTTTACCTAAAATGAGAACTTATGGGATTGATAAATTTGGAGAGATGTCTGGATTTGCACAACAATATCTATTTTACTATGCAAGAGAGCTTGGTATAGGAAAGTAGACTTAAGGGGGAAGGAATTATGGGAGTGATAGGCACAATATTTCTGTTCTATTTAATTATATCATATCTAGCTGGAGCCATAATTTCTGTAATTATATTACTTGAAAATAGAGATCCTGCAAAAACTATGTCTTGGTTGTTGATGTTTATCATATTTCCAGGTATAGGGTTAATTATATATGCTATTTCAGGTAGAAATATTAGAAAACGAAAATTATTTAAAACTCAAAAACTAGCTAATAATATAAAAGAAAAGAAACTCTTTGATACATTAGAAAAGATAACAGAAATTGTTGAACTAGAAAAAGAATCTATAAGGCAAAATAAGCTTTTGAGAGATGAAGAAGATGGTAGTTATAGAAAAAGAGTTATAAGTATGCTACTAAAGACTGGGATGTTTCCATTTACTAAAAACAATAAAGTTGATGTTTTTGTAGATGGAAATGAAAAATTTAAGAGACTTATAGAAGATATAAGAGAAGCTAAAGACCATATTCATTTAGAGTACTTTATAATAAAAGACAGTGAAATAGGTAGGGTGTTAAAAGAAGAGCTTATAAAAAAAGCTAAGGAAGGTATTAAAATAAGAATTTTATATGATGATGTAGGGTGTTGGAGATTTTGGTTTAATAGAAAATTTTTCCGAGAAATGAGAGAAGTAGGTATAGAAATAGCAGCTTTTTTACCTACAAAATTCCCTATAATAGGAGGAAAGTTAAACTATAGGAATCATAGAAAAATTGTTGTTATTGATGGAATAATTGGATATACAGGTGGAATAAATATAGGAGATGAATATTTAGGGAGAAATGAGAAGTTTGGGTATTGGAGAGATACTCATATTAGAATTAAAGGAATTTCTGTATATATGCTTCAAATGACATTTTTGATTGATTGGTATTATACAACAAAAGAGGTTCTAGTTACTAAAAATTACTTTCCAAGTGTCGGAAATGTAGGTGAAAGTATGATACAAGTGGTAGCTAGTGGACCAGACAGTGATTGGGAAGACATTCATTATGCTTATTTTTCTGCCATATGTCAAGCCAAACAAAATGTTTATATAGAAACTCCATACTTTATTCCAGATGAGAGTCTGTTGAAAGCTATAAAAAGTGCTGCACTTAGTGGTGTAGATGTAAGAATAATATTTCCTAAAATTGCAGACCACAAAATAGTTAATATAGCATCTTATTCATATTTTGAAGAAATATTAAGAGCAGGTGGTAAAGTTTATTTGTATAAAAAAGGATTTATACATTCCAAAGTCGTAATAATAGATGATAAAATTGCTTCTGCAGGTACAGCAAATATGGACTTAAGAAGTTTTATGCTTAACTTTGAAGTAAATGCTTTTATTTATGATGAAGATGTTATTAAGGTAATGACAGATGATTTCTTTGAAGATTTAAGTCATTGTGAAGAGCTTAATCTAGAGGTATTCATGAACAGAAACATTGTACAAAAAATTAAAGAATCTGTAGCCAGATTATTTTCACCAATATTATAAAAAATTATTAAAAAAGGTATTGAAAATTATGTGTGATTGGTATATTATAATAATTGTTAGCACTCTAGTAGATAGAGTGATAATAAATAAAAAGTATATATATAAATCTACATATAAAAGTAGTATTAATTTAAAAATAACTAAAAAAAAATAACTAAAAACATAGGCAAACTAGTCTATACTTAATATTTTAGGAGGCGTGAATAATGAAAATAAGACCATTAGCTGACAGAGTAGTAATTAAAAAAGTAGAAGCAGAAGAAAAGACTGCAAGTGGAATAGTTTTACCAGGAGCAGCTAAAGAGCAACCTCAAATAGCTGAAGTTGTAGAAGTTGGACCAGGTGGAATAGTTGAAGGAAAAGAAATAAAGATGGAATTGACAGTTGGAGATAAAGTTATATTCCAAAAATATTCTGGAACAGAAGTTAAAATAGAAGGGCAAGAATATACAATACTAAGACAAAGTGATGTATTAGCTGTTATTGAATAAATATAGAATAAATTTATTAGGAGGGGTTTAAGATGGCTAAAGAAATTAAATTTTCAGAGGAAACAAGAAGAGCTTTAGAAGCTGGTGTAAATAAATTAGCAGATACAGTAAAAGTAACATTAGGACCTAAAGGAAGAAATGTTATATTAGATAAAAAATTTGGTTCTCCACTTATAACTAATGATGGTGTAACTATAGCAAAAGAAATAGAATTAGAAGATAGATTTGAAAATATGGGTGCTCAATTAGTTAAAGAAGTAGCAACTAAAACTAATGATGTAGCTGGAGATGGTACTACAACTGCTACAGTTTTAGCACAAGCTATAATCAGAGAAGGTTTAAAAAATGTAACAGCAGGGGCTAACCCAATACTTTTAAGAAAAGGAATACAAAAAGCAGTAGTAGTAGCAGTAGAAGAATTAAAAAATCAATCAAGAATAGTAGAAACACAAGAAGCTATATCTCAAGTTGCTTCTATATCTGCTGGTGATGAAGAAGTTGGAAAATTAATAGCAGAGGCTATGGAAATAGTAGGTAAAGATGGAGTTATAACTGTTGAAGAATCTCAAACTATGAATACTGAATTAGATGCTGTTGAAGGTATGCAATTTGACAGAGGATTCGTTTCTGCGTATATGGTTACAGATGTAGACAAGATGGAAGCAGTTTTAAATGACCCATATATATTAATTACTGATAAAAAGATATCTAACATACAAGAACTATTACCAGTTCTTGAACAAATAGTTCAACAAGGTAAAAAGTTATTAATAATCGCTGAAGATGTAGAAGGTGAAGCATTATCTACATTAGTTGTTAATAAATTAAGAGGAACATTTGATGTAGTAGCAGTCAAAGCTCCAGGATTTGGAGATAGAAGAAAAGAGATGCTTCAAGATATAGCTATACTTACAGGTGGTCAAGTAATATCAGAGGAATTAGGATATGATTTAAAAGAAGCTGATTTATCTATGCTAGGTAGAGCTTCTTCTGTTAAAGTAACTAAAGAAAACACTACAATAGTAGATGGTTCTGGAGATAAAAAAGCTATAGAAGATAGAGTAAATCAAATCAAACATCAAGTAGAGCAAACTACTTCAGATTTTGATAGAGAAAAATTAATGGAAAGATTAGCTAAGCTTGCTGGTGGAGTAGCTGTTGTAAAAGTTGGAGCTGCTACAGAGGTTGAGTTAAAAGAAAGAAAATTAAGAATAGAAGATGCACTTAATGCAACTAGAGCTGCTGTAGAAGAAGGAATAGTAGCTGGTGGAGGAACTGCTTTTGTTAGCGTTATACCAGCAATAGGAACACTAGTTGATAGTTTAGATGGAGAAGTTAAACTAGGAGCTCAAATAGTTAAAAAAGCATTAGAAGAACCATTAAGACAAATAGCTATAAATGCTGGTCTTGAAGGTGCTGTAATTGTACAAAATGTTGTTAATGCTGAAGCAGAAACTGGATTTGATGCTTTAAATGAAAAATATGTGAATATGATAGAAGCTGGTATAGTTGACCCAACTAAAGTTAGTAGAAGTGCTCTACAAAATGCTGCATCAATAGCAGGTACTTTCTTAACTACTGAAGCTGCTGTTGCTGACCTTCCTGAAAAAGAAGATGTAGGAATGCCAGGAATGGGTGGCGGAATGCCAGGAATGATGTAACTTTAAAATATTTAAAAATATAAATTTTAATATAGAGAACTATTTTGACTTAGATTTTAATGTCTAAGTTGAAATAGTTCTTTTGTATATATCTAATTTTTTATGTATTTACAACTTTAATATATATTCAGATAATTAGTATCTAGACTATAATAATATCTTTGAAGTTGTATTGTTATTTTTTAGGTTATGATGTTAGATATATATTAATTAAGGTATAATTGTTGGTAGAGAATAAATCAAAGTTTAAAAGGATGCGATAATATGGATTTAAGAAAATTGCTTGAACAGGTTAAAAATGAAAACATTGATATAGATGTTGCATTAGAACAATTAAAAGATTTACCCTATGAAGACCTTGGATATGCGAATATAGACCATCATAGAGAATTAAGAAATGGATACCCAGAAGTAATTTATTGTGAAGGTAAAAGTGATGAACATATTTTAGGAATTATTGATAAAATGAATCAAAAAGGTTCTAATATATTAGGGACAAGATGTAGAAGAGAAACCTTTTTAAAAGTTAAAGAAATATATAGTCATGCTGAATATGAAGAATTATCTAAAATTCTTAAAATTCAAAATCATGCTATAGAGAACATTGGCAAAGGCAAAATTGTAATTGCGACAGGAGGAACTTCTGATATACCAGTAGCAGACGAAGCATATTATACAGCTAAATTTTTAGGTAATGATGTTGATAGAATATATGATGTTGGAGTAGCTGGTATACATAGGCTTTTAAATAAGAGACACAAAATAGATAGTGCTAGGGTAGTAGTAGCTGTTGCAGGAATGGAAGGTGCACTTGCAAGTGTAATTGGAGGCCTGGTTGATGTCCCAGTAATAGCTGTCCCAACATCTGTTGGATATGGAGCTAATTTTGGAGGATTAGCAGCATTATTGGCTATGTTAAATAGTTGTGCGTCTGGAATATCTGTTGTAAATATTGATAATGGTTTTGGAGCAGGATATTTGGCAGCTATGATAAATAAATTATAATAATATATTGATATAAATTAGACATAAATTATACGATATTAATCTAATGTTTATTAGATTTTTCATTATTAAAACTGAGGAGAAATATATGAGTGAAAAAATACTTTATTTTGATATAGTAAGTGGTATATCAGGGGATATGACCCTTGCAAGCTTATTAAATTTAGGGGTACCTGAGGAAATTTTTTTGGAGGAAATTCATAAACTAAGAATGAGCGATGAATTTAATATAAATATAAGCTCAAAAAATGAAAGTGGAATATCAGGTACAACAGTAAACGTAATTACGAAAGAAACACATATACACAGGAATCTAGTGGATATATTTGAAATTATAGATGAAAGTGATTTAAATGAAAATGTAAAATCTAATGCTAAAAAAATATTTATGGTAATTGGAGAAGCAGAAGCAAAGGTTCATGGAACTACAATAGATAAGATACACTTCCATGAGGTAGGGGCTATAGATTCAATTGTAGATATTGTAGGAGCATCTATATTAGTTGATTTACTTTGCATAGATAAGATTTATTCTAGTACAGTATCTGTTGGCTCAGGATTTGTAAAATGTGACCATGGAGTCATGCCTGTACCTGCTCCTGCAACTATGGAAATATTAAGAGGTGTACCAATAAAATTAAATAATGTAAGAGGAGAATGTACAACTCCAACAGGAGCTGCAATAATAAAAGTTCTGTGTGATGAGTTTGTAGAGAGTTTTGAATTTTCTCCAATACAAATTGGATATGGAATAGGTCATAAGAAGTTTGAAGTACCTAATATGCTAAGAACAGTATTAGGCGAAAAAAAAAAGAAGAATTAATTTATGAAATTAGTGCAAATATCGATGATATGTCTTCAGAAGTATATTCTTATTTGTATGAAAAAATATTAGACGAGAAAGCGTTAGATATTTATACAGAAAGCATTTATATGAAAAAGAATAGACCTGCAACAAAAATATCGATTTTATGTAATAAAGTAGATTTAGAAAAATTTATTGAAATATTGCTTTTAGAAACTAGCACTTTTGGAGTACGATATAATGCGTATAACAGAGAAATTTTAGATAGAAAGTTTGTAAAATTAGATACAGAATATGGATTAGTTACAATAAAACTAGGGTATTACAAAGGTAAATTAGTTAAAGCTACTCCAGAGTATAATGAATGTAAAACTATAGCAAAAAATGAAGATATTCCTATAAAAAAAGTGTTTGCTGATATAAATTTTAGAATAAAAGAAGAATTTAGTGAAAACTTATTGACATAAGTAATAAATTTTGATAAATTAATACTCAGCTTTAATAAATAAAAGCAAACAGAAAAAAATATATAAAATATAAACTCACTCGTATATGCTCAGAGATATGGTCTGAGAGTCTCTACCAAGATACCGTAAATATCTTGACTATGAGTGAAATTATTATACCAAAAGACCTAGTTAAGTAAATGTGTAGGCTGAGTTATACTCCCTATGTGTTGGCTATAAGATAAGGGGCATTTTGGAAGCCTGTATAGTAATTTCACTTTTGTTAGAAATTATGGAAGTTACTATACAGGTTTTTTGTGTAAAAAGATTTAATATAATTTAGACTGTATTGTGTTAAAATAAATATATATAAAAACTATATTATACAAGGAGAGATGTAAATTTATGAAACATGAATTAGTACTTGTAATAGATTTTGGAGGTCAATATAATCAGTTAATAGCTAGAAGAGTTAGAGAAAACAACGTATATTGTGAAATACTTCCATGTACTGCAAGCATAGAAAGAATAAAAGCAAAAAATCCTAAAGGGATAATATTTACAGGTGGCCCAAATAGTGCATACCTAGAAGATTCTCCAACAATATCAAAAGAAATATTTGAATTAGGAGTACCAATACTTGGTATATGTTATGGGGTTCAAATAATATCTCACGTATTAGGCGGAGTTGTAAGAAAAGGTAATAAACAAGAAAAAGAATATGGAAAAACATCTATAACTTATGGAAAATCATCATTATTTGAAGGTATTACTACAAATAGTGTTTGGATGAGTCATACTGATTTAATAGAAAAGGCTCCAGAAGGATTTACTATAGTTGCAAACACTAAAGATTGTCCAGTAGCAGCTATGGAAAATGTAGAACAAAAACTATATGGAGTTCAATTCCATCCAGAAGTAGAACATTGTTTAGAAGGGGACAAGATACTTAAAAATTTCTTATACAATATATGTGAAGTAAAAGGTGACTGGACTACAGATTCATTCATAGAAGATAAAATAAAAGAATTAAAAGAAAAAATAGGCGATAAAAAAGCTTTATGTGCTTTAAGTGGAGGAGTTGACTCTTCTGTTGCCGCAGTTCTTATTCATAGAGCAATTGGTGATAACTTGACTTGTATATTTGTTGACCATGGTTTACTTAGAAAAAATGAAGGTGACGATGTAGAAAGAATATTCAGAGAGAAATTCGATATAAATTTAATAAGAGTTAATGCAGAGGATAGATTCTTATCTAAATTAAAGGGAATTTCTGAACCAGAAGCTAAGAGAAAGATAATTGGTGAAGAATTTATAAGGGTATTTGAAGAAGAATCAAATAAATTAGGAAAGATGGATTTCTTAGTTCAAGGAACAATTTATCCAGATGTTATAGAAAGTGGACATGGAAATGGAGCTGCTACTATAAAATCTCACCACAATGTTGGTGGAATTCCTGAAGATGTAGATTTCCAAGAAATAGTTGAGCCATTGAGAGAATTATTTAAGGATGAAGTTAGAAAAATAGGATTAGAACTTGGTATAGAAGAAGGATTAATATTTAGACATCCTTTCCCAGGACCAGGTCTTGGAATAAGAGTTATAGGTGATGTAACTAAAGAAAAATGTGATATATTAAGAGAAGCAGATGCTGTTTATATGGACGAGCTTAGAAAAGCTGGTTTATATAGAGAAATATGGCAAGCTTTTGCAACATTACCAGATGTTAAAACTGTTGGAGTTATGGGAGACGAAAGAACATATGCTTATCTAGTTGGTTTAAGAGCAGTTACTTCTTCTGATGGAATGACTTCTGACTGGTATAAGATGCCTTATGATGTGTTAGAAAAAATTTCTAATAGAATAATCAATGAAGTTGATGGAGTAAATAGAGTAGTTTATGATATAACTTCTAAACCTCCAGGAACTATCGAGTGGGAATAAATAGGTAAATCTCGCAAGCCTGCATAAATACTGGATGTTTTTAGATTTTTTCTTGCTTGTGGAGATTAAATGGTGACCAAGCGATTTTATCATTTCGTTTGTACACCAATGGAAAATAATATATTTGTATAAATGCGGGGTGCTGTTGGCACTCCGCATTTTATTTATTTTCCATGTTAAAGCAGTTGATAGTTTTTTCTAAAGTACTATCTATTCAAATAACGGTTTTAATAATTTCTTTCTTTTCTTCTCTTTCAACTCCTGTATATAGTTTTGTAATCATTTGATAAAACAGACTGATTTCTTCATTTGAATAATCCTGAAATATATTGTTTAATTTTTCAGTATGGAGTTCCTGTACTTTTTGTGAATATTCATCTGCTTTTTTTGTTAGTACAATAGAAGTATTTCTTTTGTTATTAGGCTCATGTTCAATAGTTATAAAGCCTTTGTTTTCAAGAGAAACAGCTAATTTTTTGATGTTTTGACGCGAAGACCCTAAGAGTTTTCCAAGATAAGTAAAGGTAGTTTTTTCATCAGCATATTTTACCATTGTAAGAAGCATAAATTGTTTTAAAGTAAGATGTTCATCTGTTTTATCAAAAATAGTCTGTAATCGGTTTTGTAAAATAAATATGCTTGCAAAAATACCTCGAACTTCATTGTTTCTTTCACCACTAAAATTTTTAATCATATTTTTAATTTGCATAAGATACTCCCTTCATATGAACTCTACTATTTACATTATAGTAATAAGTTGCTATAGTGTAAATAGTAACCTATTACTATAATTTTATACAAGGTATTTTTCTGTTAGTCTAACTAACAACACTTATAATCTTTAAACACTTTACTTTAGGGGGAAATCAAATGATGAAGAAAAAACAAATGACCTGGCTAAATATTTCAGCAACAATTATATTTATATTATTGCTAATAATTACAGTTTGTGGAATATTTTCATTTTCTATAGATAATAAATATGAGGCAATAAACCTGTATGGGCAGGTCATTGAGATGTATGGTACAGGTATTTATCAATATGACTCATATTTCAAAGCACCTATATTGATAGGTTCAGACTTAGCAATGTTTTTAATTGTTGTTCCAGTTATTGGTTCATACATATTTCGTGATATAATTACAGTGGAACAAAAAACAAATTTTTTCACAATTCTAGGCATTATTTTGTATTATGCTTTTAGTATTTCATTTGGAGTTGCACATAATCAATTACAACTAGTATATATTTTGTTAACTTCAATTTCATTTTTCACTCTTTTTACTTTACTTATGGATATTTATGGAATGTCACTTTGTTATAACTGTTCTTTCCATTTAAGAAAGGTAGAATTTGTATTTTTGATATTGGCAGGTGCTTCAAATATTGTTGCATGGTTACCAGATGTATTGCATTCATTATTTACTGGACGTACACTTGAGAGAATAGAAATGTATACTACAGAAATTACTTATGTACTTGATATGGGAATTATTAGTCCTTTGGTTTTTATTATTATTTATCTATTAATAAAAAAGAAAAGTTATATTTCATTAGTTTTATATAGAATGATATTAGTAACATTAAAAGTTATTGGGGTAATGCTTCCAATACAAACTATTGTACAGCTACGAGCAGGTATTTATATTCCAATTTCTGAACTGGTTACGAAAGTTGCTGTTTTTGTGACACTTGCTATAATCTCTATTTATTTTGATAAGTTAAATAAAAAAAGAATTACAGTGATTCTGTCAAATAATAATTTTTAGTTTCATAGAATGCAAGCTCAGAAAAAGTAGAATATATAGATGGTAAGTTGTTTTTATCATTGAATTTTAAAAAGTATATATCGTAATGACATATACCTTTTATTCAGTTTATTTTATTATATATTAATCATCAAACTTGAATTTTATGTTTAGTATTTTTGTTGTATTCTATTGATTTTCTATAAACCACTCATACACTGTCTGACAAAATTTTTCACTATTTAAATAGTAGCTATTATGAACATCATCAATCTCAACAAGTTTCTTTTTACAGTTCAACGAATTATAGTAGCTATCAAAATACTCTGGTTCAAAATATCTATCATGAAGTGTTTTAAAAACGAGTGTTGGAATATTAACTCCACTCTTTATTGTACTATCTTGTGCAATAAAACATTCTAACATTGTATTCATTACTTTTGTGCTATTTTTCCAGATATTAGGATTCTTCTGCTCAATCATTTTGTAAAACTCATTATCATGAACTTCATTATAACCTTTATATTTAGGTGGTTTTACTATTATATGAAAATTAGGAAGAAGTTTGAGGAAAAAATTTAATAATTTAATAGCTGGATAAGGATAACCTACACCTGAGGTATTTTTATAATCAACACAGGCAAACTGGGCAAAGCTTTTTAGCTTATTGCTTGTGCAAGCATAATATTGTGCAAACATTCCACCAATACCTGTATTTCCATATAGATGTATGTTGGGAGAGTAATTCTTTTCTATATATGAAACAATAGAATCTAAGTCTTCTACAATTGAATTACGTGAAAAGTCTTTCTCATTACCACCACTTTTTCCTGTTCCTGAGAAGTCAAATGCAAATATATTTACATCATACTGGGAAAGAGGTTTGTATGCTTTCTGCAAATCAAGCGTAGTTACGATAGGAGTATGTGTAACAATAATATTCATAGATGATTTTCCAGTAATGAATGCATTACAAAAAATCAGTGTATCTCCATTTGGTATTTCTATGTGTTTCCAACTCACTTGCTTACCTCTCTTTCACATAGAAAATATAAGATATCTATTTTCTAAAATTAATTGTTGTGTTTGTTTTTTTAATTTGGTATTCATAATATTTTTTTATTCCATTCTAACAAAGCTGATACTATTCTCGGTTTTTTATGGATTCATTATAGCATTAAATTTTTAGTGGTACAATAAATAATTTTTAATTCTAATATCAAATGTTTAAAAATAATTAAATAAATAACATAATTATGAATTGTAACATAAAGGTAATTTATGTTATATTTGTTATGCTGGGTGTAATAATAATATCTTTTCTTACTAAAGTAAAAATCTTTATGAAAGGAATGTAGATATGCTAACTAAAAGGTGTAAAATTAGAAGATTCCAAGAAAGTGATATTGATACCTTTATGTTTTATTGAAATGATGAACAATGGATGAAATATCAAGAATTCAAAGGCTTGACTAAAAATGAATATAGTAATGTTCTGATTAGTAAAGATTCTTTTGAAGAGGGCGTACAGCTTGCTATATTAGAAAAGACATCATATAGATTTAATTTAAGTAGAATTCATAATTATCTACTAACTCTGCATTTATGGGTCATAAGTAGATTAAATATTCAATAAAATATTTTTAGCGAAGAGCTAATTTTTTATATTAAAACTATGTACTAATACTAATATCAAATATTATTTTAGTTAATATATTTTAGGAGGTTTGTATGACAGAGCGTGAAAAGATGTTGGCAGGAGAATTATATGACTGTGGAGATACTGAATTATTGTGTCAATGGCACAAGGCCAAAGACCTGACAAAAGAGTATAATAATTTGAAGTCAGATGATAATATTAATAAGGAACGTATTTTAACAGAACTTTTAGGGGGAAAAGGAAAAAATATATGGGTTACAGCACCTTTTTATGTTGATTATGGAAATAACATTTATTTTGGTAATAATTGTGAAGTAAATATGAATTGTACATTTTTAGATGATAATGAAATCATAATAGGTGACAATGCATTGATTGCTCCTAATGTACAAATATATACAGCATTTCATCCTACCAATGCTAAAGATAGATTTGAGGAAAAAACTGATGATGGATTTAACTTTTGCAAAACTATAACTGCTCCAGTAAAAATTGGTAACGATGTTTGGATTGGTGGAGGGAGTATTATTTTACCAGGAGTAACAATAGGAGACAATGTAACTGTTGGTGCAGGTAGTGTTGTAACAAAGTCAATACCATCTAATACTATAGCTTATGGGAATCCTTGTCGTGTTATCAAAGAAAATAAGTAAAAGTTTAATAATATATTTAGTTATGAGATATTAGAGATATTAAGTGTCTCATTAAAATAAAGAGCTATCTTAAAATATGGGATAGCTTTTTTAGTTAGAAGAATATGGGGTTTATTAGTTCTTAATAAATAGAAATATAAATTTAGACTATTAAATTTATTTTTAAACAATATTCTACAATAGTATAAGGAAAAATATTGCATAAATAAAATAAATAAAGCGATTATTCATTAATTATTATTTAAATATAAAGTAGTTTTGTTGAATATTGAGAAGTAGAATATTATAATATAGTGTGGATAGCTTTTTGATAATAAAATTTGTAGAGCTAGCATTTATGCTAAAAATAGACTTATATTTTGGAGGACAAAAAATGAAATTATCAAGGTACGAAAAAAACAATATAGTTTTGTCTGCAATTTTATGTGCACTTATTATTTCAATTCTTGTAATTACTGTTTTTACTACTGTAAAATTGTATAACATATCTAATAAGCAAACTAAAAATTATTTAAACGATGTGTCTACACAAATTGTAGCAAATGTTGATAATCAAATTAAGTTTATTTTATCCGATTTAAAACTAATGGCAGATTTTATTAAACAGTATGAAGGTGATAGTCGATATGATTATTTATCAAAAAGAAAAACTAGTTATGAATATTCTGATATTGGAATAATTGATTTAAAGGGTAAAGCAGAGTTTTTAAGTGGAAAAAAATTGGATTTAAAGGATACAGTTTCATATAAAAAGGGAATAGAAGGTAAAGAATACACAGAACTAATAGATTCACTAGATGTTGTACTTTACAGTGTACCTATATTTGATGATAAACATGAGGTATCTAGTATTTTAGTGGGTGTTTCTCATAGAGAAAGTATGAATGATATTCTCAATATTAACAATTTTGGTGGAAAAGGAACCATTGAAATTATAGATAAGAAAGGAAAACCTCTTTTTATAGGTAGAAATAGTGAGTTAATAAAAGACCTTAGTCATAAATATAGAAACGCCATAAATGAGACTTGGGCTCAAAAAATGATGAATGGCTTTAAGAATGAAAAATCAGGAGAAATTACAATAACTTCATCAAAAAATGTAAAATGTTTGTTAACTTATCATCCTGTAACAAAAGGTTTAAATGATTGGTATTTTGTTCTTATAGTGCCTGAAGAAGCTGTATTAGGTGAATTGAATAAATTAAATACCTTTACAATAATAATGACTTTTATAATCATTTGTATTATTGGAATTATAACATGGCTTTTATATACAATAAGAAGAAAATATATAAAACAAATTGAAGATATTGCCTATTTAGACAATATAACAAATGGTATTAATTCAACAAAATTTAGTATGTTAATAAAACCTTTAATTTCTAAGTCGCCTGATAACACCTATATGATGATATCAATAAACATAAAGGATTTTAAGTTAATAAACGACTGTTTTGGTAGTGAAAAAGGAAATAGTGCACTTAAATATATTTATAATGTTCTAGAAAGAAACATTGTTAATAATGAAGAGTTTGTATGTCGTCATGATGCAGACTTATTCTATCTATTTATAAAGAATAGACCAGTATTAGAAGTTTTAGAATTATTGTATAAAATAGAAGATGAAATTAATTATTTTAATAAAGACAAAGAAAACCCATACTTTTTAAGAATTTCAGTAGGTATTTACACGATTGAAAATCATGATGAAGATTTAATTACAATACAAGACCATGTAAATACAGCAAGAAAGAGCTTTAATAAAACTCATAAAAGTGATTTTAATTTTTATAGTGATATAGAAAAAAATAGATTGATATTTGAAAAGGAATTGTCAAATTTAATGGAAAAAGCTCTTGATGATAAAGAATTTTTTATATGCTTGCAACCAAAGATTGATATAAAAACTGGAAAAATTAGAGGTGCAGAGTCTCTTGTTCGTTGGAATAGTCCAGAAAAAGGTATGATTTATCCAAGTGATTTTGTTCCTCTCTTTGAAAAAAACGGATTTATATGTGAATTAGACTTATATGTGCTTGAAGAAACATGTAAATTGATTTCTAAATGGATAAAAGAACGTAAAGAATTATTAATAGTTTCTGTTAATGTATCAAGGCAACATTTAAAAGATAAGTCATTTTTAGAAAAATATGAGGTTATATGTAATAAATATAATGTACCTACATCTTTAATAGACTTAGAACTTACTGAATCTATTTTTTTAGAAAGTCCAGAAGCTATTGATGTAATAGATGATATTCATAGTAAAGGTTTTAGATGTTCTATAGATGATTTTGGATTTGGATATTCATCATTAGGAATATTGAAAGATTTTAAAGTTGAGATAATTAAATTAGATCGTTCATTTTTTATTAGTAAAAATAATATAGAACGTGGCAAAGTTGTTGTGGAATCTATTATTGAACTTAGTAGAAGGCTTGGCATGAAAGTAATTGCTGAGGGTATTGAAGAAGCTGAACAAGTACATTTCCTAAAAAGCATTGGATGTGATTATATTCAAGGTTATGTTTTTTCTAAGCCATTATCAATACCTGAATTTGAAGAATTCACATACAATGATGATAAAATAAAAAAATTGAAAATATCTAATGATTAAGTTTATAAAATCAAATATTTAGGCAAGTTATATAATTTAAATATATATCTTGCCTTTTTGTTTGTATGCTTGAATATACAGGCATGTTTTAATTTTAATTAAATAATAGGTCTGAGCATGGGAAATATTGTAATACTAGGTATTTGTAGCTATAATTATATTTATCACTATTAAATTTAGGAGGATTAATATTTTGATTAATTTAATTTTTGATGTGGATGATACTTTATACAATCAATTGATGCCTTTTTATATTGCATATGATAAAGTATTTTCTTCAATAAAGAATATTTCTGTTAAAGATTTATATATACGTAGTAGAAAGTATAGCGATGAGGTATTTCACCTGACTGAGAGTGGAGAAATGCCAATCAAAGAAATGCATATTTATAGGATAATGAAAGCTTTTGAAGAGTTAGGAAAGTTTATTACAGAAAAAGATGCTCAAAATTTTCAAGATGAGTACATATATCAACAATCACAAATCACTTTAATTCCAGAAATGGAGCAAGTTTTAAATTTTGCTAAAGAAAAAAATATTAATATAGGAATCATAACTAATGGACCTTCTTCACATCAAAGAATGAAATTAAAACAATTAAATATTGAAAAGTGGGTTGATGAAGAGAATATTTTTATTTCTAGTGAAGTTGGTTTTTCTAAGCCAGACATTAATATTTTTAGATTGGCTGAGAAATTTATGAATTTAGATAGGGAAAATACATATTATGTAGGTGACTCTTATAAAAACGATGTAGTAGGTGCTAAAAAAGCTGGTTGGAAGAGTATCTGGATGAATCATAGAGAGCATAGGGTAGAGGCGTTGGTTTGTAAACCTGACTTTATAATTTTAGATTATCAAGAAATACCATTATTGTACAAAAAATTATTTAAAGATATTTAATCATTAGTAATATATAAATTGATTGGTAAAATAAAATTAAAAACTAAATATTTTGTAAGTTAACAACTATAAAATTGTATACCCAGAAATAAGGAAGATGATTTATGATAATCAACTTCCTTTTTTAGTATAGATTTTGATGAAAACATGTTCTAAAAAAGAGTATCCTACTGAATTATGAATATTGCAATTTAAAAAATACTATATAAGTTTACTTTAAATTATGTAAAATATATTTATTTATCAAAAAATAATAAATAAATGAAAAGTAATTTTGTTAGGTATCAAAAAAAGTAAATAAAGTTCGCAAGGGGGCGAATGAAAAAAACACAAGGAATATTTTTTTTAAAAAATTTCAAAAAAGAGTTGATAATATATGTATATTAATATAAAATTTAAGATGTATAATTCGTATAATGATGCGAATGATTTAGATTGTAAAATAACTTATAAACGGAGAGGGGAAGTCTAATGAAAGTAGCAGTAGTTATGGGTTCAAAATCAGATTATCCAAAATTAGAAGAAGGGATAAAACTGCTTGAAAAATATGGAATAGAAGTTGTAGCAAGAGCATTATCAGCTCATAGAACACCAGAACAACTTTCAATATTCCTAAAAGAAATAGAAGATGATACAGATGTAATAATAGCAGCAGCAGGAAAAGCAGCACATTTACCAGGTGTAATAGCTTCACAAACGCTAATTCCAGTAATAGGATTGCCTATTAAATCATCAACTATGGATGGACTAGACTCACTTCTATCAATAGTTCAAATGCCAAAAGGAATACCAGTTGCAACAGTTACAATAGATTTAGGTTTAAATGCAGCTTTACTGGCATTACAAATAATGACTTTAAAATACCCAAAATTAAAAGAAGATTTAAAATCATATAGAGAAGAAATGGCACAAAAAGTGCTGGAAGACGACAAGAATTTAAGGGGGTAACAGAAATGTTATTATATGAAGGAAAAGCAAAACAAGTATATTCTACAGACAATGAAAATGAATATGTTGTTTATTATAAAGATGATGCGACAGCATTTAATGGAGAAAAAAAAGCAGAAATATCTTCAAAAGGTATACTAAATAATAAGATATCAACAATAATCTTTGAAATGTTAAAAGAAAATAATATAAATACTCACTTTATAAAAAGTTTATCAGATAGAGAAATGTTAGTTAAAAAAGTAGAAATTTTACCATTGGAAGTAATAGTAAGAAATATTGCTGCTGGTTCTATTTGCAAAAGAGTTGGCCTTGAAGAAGGTGTAGTTTTCGATGAGCCAATCTTTGAAATAAGCTACAAAAATGATGATTATGGTGACCCAATGCTAAATGATGATTATGCAGTTGCAATGAAATTAGCAACTAGAGAAGAATTGAAGTTCTTAAGAGAAGAAACTCTAAAAATAAATGAATTGCTAAAAGCATTCTTCTTAAAATTAAACCTAAAGTTAGTTGACTTTAAAATAGAGTTTGGTAAAGATTCTGAAGGAAATATAATATTAGCTGATGAAGTATCACCAGACACTTGTAGACTTTGGGATGTAAACACAAATGAAAAATTAGACAAAGACAGATTTAGAAGAGACCTTGGAGACCTTGTAGAAGGTTATATGGAAGTACTTTCGAGAATGAATAATAAATAGGAGGCAAATGTATGTGTGGAGTTTTAGGGATTTACTCTAATAAAGATGTAACTAAAGAACTATACTATTCTTTATATTCTATGCAACACAGAGGGCAGGAAAGCTGTGGTTTAGCTCTTTTAGATGATGGAGAAATTAAGTACAAAAAAGATATGGGATTAGTTGGAGATGTTTTTAAAGAAAGTGAATTATCTAAGTTAAAAGGAAATATAGGTATTGGACATGTTAGATATTCAACAGCTGGAGGAAGTCATGTTTCTAACTGTCAACCTTTAGTTGGAAGTTGCAGAAAAAGACAATTAGCTATAGCTCATAATGGAAATCTAGTAAATGCAAATTATTTAAAAGATATGCTAGAAGAAGATGGATATATGTTCCAAACTAATTCAGATACAGAAGTAATTTTATATATACTTGCGAGATATTACAAAGGAGATATAGTGGAAAGTTTAAAAGTAACAATGGACTATATCAAAGGTGCATATGCTCTTGTAATAATGAGTCAAGATGAATTGGTTGCAGTTAGAGATCCACATGGATTCAGACCTCTTGTACTTGGTAAAAAGGGTGATGAATATATATTTGCATCAGAAAATTGTGCAATAGACATACTTGGCGGAGAAGTTGTAAGAGATGTAGAGCCAGGAGAAATAATAGTAGTTAAAGATGGAGAATTAAAATCATATTTTCATTCAGAAAATTATAAACCAGTTAAGAAAAGTTGTATATTTGAGCACATATACTTTGCAAGAAATGATGCAACTATAGATAATGTAAATGCATATGAGTTCAGAATTAAATGTGGTGAAAGATTAGCTCAAGATGAAAGTGTAAAAGCAGATGTAGTGGTTCCAGTTCCAGATTCAGGTTGGCCAGGGGCTATTGGTTATGCAAATGCTAGTGGATTAAAAATAAGTGAAGGTCTAGTTAAAAATAGATATGTAGGAAGAACATTTATAAAACCTACACAAGAAGAAAGAGAAATAGCTGTAAAAATAAAATTAAATCCTCTTTCAACAGTAATAAAAGGAAAATCTATAATTTTAGTAGATGATTCAATAGTAAGAGGAACTACATCTAAACAGTTAGTAAAATCATTAAGAGAAGCAGGGGCAAAAGAAATTCATCTTAGAATAACATCTCCTCCAGTAGCTTACTCTTGTTATTATGGAATAGATACTCCAAATCGCTCTAAGTTAATTGCATCAAGTAACAATGTAGAAGAAATGAGAGAATATATTGGATGTGACAGTTTAAAATTCCTAGACATAGAAGGAATGTTAGATGCAGCAGAACATAAGTCTACTTTCTGCAAAGCTTGTTTTGATGGAGAATACCCAGTTAAGAAAATTGATAAGGAGGAACTACTTTCATGTTAACATATAAAGAATCAGGTGTAGATATAGATGAAGGAAATAGAGCAGTAGACCTTATAAAAGGTAAAATAAAAGGAACTTATGATGGAAATGTAGTTGGAGATTTAGGAAATTTCAGTGGATTATATAGTTTAAAAGATTTTGTAGGAATGAAAGAACCAGTTTTGCTTGCATCTACAGATGGTGTTGGGACTAAGTTAAAAATAGCTCAAATGATGGACAAGCATGATACTGTTGGAATAGATTTAGTTGCAATGTGTGTAAATGATTTAATATGTCAAGGTGCTAAACCATTATTTTTCCTTGATTATATAGCTCTTGGAAAATTAGTTCCTGAGCATATAGAAAAAGTAGTTGGCGGAATAGCAGACGGTTGTAAAATGTCTGGTTGTGCATTAATTGGTGGAGAAACTGCTGAAATGCCTGGAATGTATGGAGATGATGATTATGATTTAGCAGGATTCTCTGTAGGTATAGCAGACAAAGAAAAGATTGTTTCTGGAAATGATGTTAAATCAGGAGATGTATTAGTTGGTATATCTTCAAGTGGAGTACACAGTAATGGATTTTCTTTTATAAGAAAAATATTCTTAGAAACTTATGATTATAAGATGGAACAATATGTAGAAGAACTAGGAATGACAGTTGGAGAAGCACTTTTAACACCAACTAAAATATATGTTAAGTTAGCTTTAGATGTACTAGCTAAACATGATATAAAAGCTATAGCTCACATAACTGGTGGAGGGCTTATAGAAAATATAACAAGAGTTATACCTAAAGGATTAGGATTAGATATCAATAAAAAATCTTGGGAGAAACCTCCTATATTCAAAATGATAGAAGGTTTTAATGCTGTAGATGAGAGAGAACTTCATAAGAGTTTTAACATGGGTATTGGACTAGTTTTAATAGTAGATAAAGAAAATGCCAACGATGTTGTAAACTTTATAAATAATAGAGAAAATGACAATGTTGCTTATGTAGATAAAAAGTATAGTGAATTATTAGAAGACAAAGCATATATAATTGGTGAAGTAGTAGATAGTCATGAAGGTGTAGAATTATGCTAAATATAGGAGTTTTAATATCTGGTGGAGGAACAAATTTACAAGCAGTTATAGATGGTACCGAGTCTGGAAAGATAAAAGGTCAGATTAAGGTGGTTATCTCAAGTAAGCAAGATGCTTATGGTTTAGAGAGAGCTAAAAATCATAATATAAAGGCAATTTGTGAAACTGATGAAGACAAGATAATAGAAATTCTTAAAGAAAATAAAATAGATTTAGTAGTTTTGGCTGGTTATTTAAAAATAATCAGCCCAAAGCTGGTTAATGAGTTTAGAAACAAAATGATAAACATACATCCATCATTAATACCTTCATTTTGCGGGGCTGGATTCTATGGAGAAAGAGTCCATCAAGGTGTAATAGATTATGGGGCTAAAGTAACTGGTGCTACAGTTCATTTTGTGGATGAAGGTGCTGATACTGGACCAATAATAATGCAAGATGTAGTTAAGGTAAACCAAAGTGATGATGCAAAAACACTTGCAAAAAGAGTGTTAGAAGTTGAACATAGGATTTTAGAAGAGAGTTTAAGTCTTTTTTGTGAAAATAAATTAAAACTTCAAGGTAGGAGAGTGTTTATAAATGAGTAAGAGAGCTTTAATAAGTGTAACTGACAAAACAGGTGTGGTTGAATTTGCTAAGGAATTAAATAAATTAGATTATGAAATTATATCTACAGGAAATACTTTTAAGACATTAAAAGAAAATGGAGTTAATGTAATGCAAGTTGAAGATGTTACAAACTTCCCAGAAATATTGGATGGAAGAGTAAAAACATTAAACCCATATATACATGGTGGAATACTTTACAAAAGAGATAAAGAATCTCATGTAGAAACTGTAAATGAACATAAAATACATTCAATAGATTTAGTAGCTGTAAATCTATACGATTTTGAAGGAACTTTAAAAGCTGGAAAAAGCCATGATGAAATGATAGAAAATATAGATATTGGTGGACCATCTATGATACGTTCTGCTGCTAAAAACTATAAAGATGTAATAGTAGTAGTAGATATAAAAGATTATGATTCTATAATAGAAAAATTAAAAACAGACACAATGACATTAGAAGATAGAAAAAAATTATCATATAAAGCTTTCTCAACTACAGGTAGATATGATGCTTTAATATCTAGCTATTTTGCTGGAGAAGTAGGAGATACATATCCTGACATATTAAATTTAACTTTCCAAAAAGAACAAACTTTAAGATATGGAGAAAATCCACATCAAAATGGTTTCTTATATTCACAATCAAATGCAAAAAATCCAATCTTAAATTATGAACAACTAGGTGGTAAAGAACTTTCTTTCAACAACTTAAATGATTTACATGGTTGCTTAGAAGTCATGAGAGAATTTAAAGATAGTGAAGAAGTAGTTTCAGTAGCTATAAAACATGCTAATTCATGTGGTGTGGGATTAGGAAAAGATGCTTTTGAAGCATATACAAAATGTTATGAAGCAGATAAGGTATCAATCTTTGGTGGAATAGTAGGAATAACTTCTACTATAGATAAAGCTACAGCAGATAAATTAAATGAAATATTCTTAGAAATAGTAGTAGCTTATGATTTTGAACCAGAGGCATTAGAGATACTTAAACAAAAGAAAAATCTAAGAATCCTAAAATTAGCTAAGATAGAAAATAGTTTACAACCATATGAAATGAAATACTTAGATGGAAAATTATTAATACAAGATAGAAATAATACTTTAGCAGAAAAAAGCGAAAATGTAACAAAAGCACAACCAACAGATGAACAACTTAAGGACATGGAATTTGGTATGAGAGTAGTAAAAAATATGAAATCAAATGCAATTGCAATAGTAAAAAATGGTCAAACTCTAGCACTAGGTTGTGGACAAACATCAAGAATTTGGGCATTAAAAAATGCTCTTGAAAATAATAAAGATAAAGATTTTACAGGAGCTGTTTTAGCATCAGATGCATTTTTCCCATTTGATGACTGTGTAACATTAGCTCATGAATATGGAATATCAGCAGTAGTTCAACCAGGTGGTTCTATAAAAGATAAAGATTCAATAGAAGCTTGTGATAAGTATGATATGGTTATGGTATTTACAGGAATAAGACACTTCAAACACTAAGGAGGATATTATGAAGATATTGGTTGTAGGCGGTGGCGGAAGAGAACATGCTATATGCTGGAAATTAAGCAATGAAAAAAATATAGAAAAAGTTTATTGTGCACCAGGTAATGCAGGGATTGCAAATGTAGCAGAATGTGTAAATATAGGTGATACTGATGTAGAAGGACTTTTAAAGTTTGCCAAAGAAAATAAAATAGGTCTAACAATAATAGGTCCAGAAGTACCACTAGTTATGGGAATAGTAGATGAATTTGAAAAAGAAGGATTAAGAGTATTTGGACCTAACAAGAAATGTGCTCAACTTGAAGGAAGTAAAGCTTTTTCAAAAGATTTTATGATAAAACATAATATACCTACTGCAAAATATAAAGAATATACAAACTTAGAAGAAGCTATATTAGAAATAGATAGCTTTGGGTATCCAGTGGTAATAAAAGCGGACGGATTAGCTGCTGGGAAAGGTGTTGTAATACCTGAAAATAGAGAAGATGCTATAGCGACTTTAAAAGAAATGATGTCAGATAAGAAATTTGGAACTGCTGGAGATAAAATAGTAATTGAAGAATTTTTAAAAGGTATAGAAACTTCTATCTTGGCATTTGTAGACAATGATACGATAGTTCCTATGGCAAGTGCAAAAGACCACAAAAAGGTAAACAATTATGAACAAGGACCAAACACAGGTGGAATGGGAACTTTTTCACCTAGTGAAATCTATACAGAAGAATTAGCAAATAAAGTGAAAGAAACAGTACTAGAAAAAACATTAGAAGGATTCAAAAAAGATGGACTTAACTTTAAAGGTATTTTATTTGTTGGTCTTATGATAACTGATGATGGAGAGAAAGTACTTGAATACAATGTAAGATTTGGAGACCCTGAAACACAATCTGTTTTATTTAGATTAGAAACAGATTTACATGAAATAATGGAAGCTATACTTGACAATAAGTTAAAAGATATAGAAATAAATTATAGTGATGATGAAGCTGTATGTGTTATGCTTACATCAGGAGGGTATCCAGACAGTTATGAAAAAGGAAAAGTTATAACTGGTCTTGAAAATTTAGATGATGATATAGTAGTATTCCACAGTGGTACTAAGATGCTTGATGGCAATTTAGTTACTAATGGAGGAAGAGTAATTGGTATAACTACAAAATCAGCTACAGTTAAAGATGCAGCAGAAAAAGTTTATGAGAATATAAAGAAAATAAACTTTGAAGGAATGCACTATAGAACGGACATAGGTAGATAATTTTTCTAAAATGGAGGATAAGGTATGTTGAATACTGGAAATAAAGACTCAATGGTTAGAAGAGTACTAGTTGAAAAAAGAGAAGGTTTTGACCTTGAGGCTAAAGCTTTAAAAAAAGACTTGGTAGAAAGCTTACACATAAGTAGCATAGAAGATTTAAGAATATTAAATAGATATGATGTAGAAGGTATATCAGAAGATGTTTATGAAAATGCAGCAAAGACAATATTTTCTGAACCAAATTTAGATGTAGTATACTATGAGGAAATACCAGAATTAAATGGAGAAAGAGTATTTGCAATAGAATTCCTACCTGGTCAATATGACCAAAGGGGTGACTGGGCAGCTCAATGTGTCCAAATAGTAAATCAAGGTATAAGACCTGCTATTAATACAGCAAAGGTTTATATATTATCAGGTAAAATAACTGATGAAGAATGTAGCAAAATAAAAGATTACTGTATAAATCCAGTGGATAGTAGAGAAGCATCTTTAGAAAAGCCAGAAACATTAAAAATGGAAACTGAGATACCAACAGCAGTTGAAATATTAGATGGATTTATAGATTTAAATGAAGATGGATTAAAAGCATTTGTAAGTGACAAAGGATTAGCAATGACTTTAGGAGACTTACAACATGTTCAAAAATACTTTAAAGATACAGAAAAAAGAAATCCAACTATAACAGAAATAAAAGTTCTAGATACTTATTGGTCTGATCATTGTAGACATACTACTTTTATGACTGAAATAGAAAATGTAAAAATAGAAGATGGTAAGTTTAATGATATAGTAAAAGAAGCGTATCAAATGTATCTTAACTCAAGAGACAATGTATATGTTAACAGACATAAAGATATATGCTTAATGGATATAGCTACAGTTGCAGTAAAAGAATTAAAGAAAAATGGAAAACTAAATGACCTAGACGAAAGTGAAGAAATAAATGCATGTAGTATAAATGTGGATGTTGAAGTTGATGGCAAAATGGAAAAATATTTAGTAATGTTTAAAAATGAAACTCATAACCATCCAACTGAAATAGAGCCATTTGGTGGAGCAGCTACTTGTTTAGGTGGAGCTATAAGAGACCCATTATCAGGAAGAAGTTATGTTTATCAAGCAATGCGTGTTACAGGAAGTGCTGACCCAAGAACAACTTTAGAAGACACTTTACCTGGAAAACTTATGCAAAGAAAAATAACTACAGAAGCAGCTCATGGATATAGTTCATATGGTAACCAAATAGGTCTTACAACTGGACAAGTTGCAGAAGTATATGACGAAAACTTTGTTGCAAAGAGAATGGAAATAGGTGCAGTTATAGCAGCAGCACCAAAAGAAAATGTAGTAAGAGAAAGACCTGAAGCAGGAGATGTAATAGTTCTTCTTGGAGGAAAAACAGGAAGAGATGGCTGTGGAGGTGCAACTGGTTCATCTAAAGAACATAGTGAAGAATCAATATTAACTTGTAGTGCAGAAGTTCAAAAAGGTGATGCTCCTAACGAAAGAAAAATACAAAGATTCTTTAGAAATAAAGAAGTTGCTCAAATGATAAAAAGATGTAATGACTTTGGAGCAGGTGGAGTTTGTGTTGCTATAGGTGAGATTGCTGATAGTTTAGATATAAACTTAGATTTAGTTCCTAAAAAATACGATGGACTTGATGGAACAGAGCTTTCAATATCAGAGTCACAAGAACGTATGGCAGTAGCTATAAAAAAAGAAAATAAGGATAAATTTATACAATTAGCTGTAGAAGAAAACTTAGAAGCTACACATGTAGCTACAGTAACTGACACAGGATATTTAAGAATGTTCTGGAATGGAAAGGCAATTGTTGATATAAATAGAGAATTTTTAGATACAAACGGAGTAAAACAAACTACTGATGTTCATGTTGCTAAAGTAGATGAAGAAAATACATTCTTTGCTTCTAATGAAATCGTAAAAGATGTTAACTCTGCAAGTATGAAAGATAAGTTTACAAAAGTATTATCAGACCTTAACGTTTGTTCTCAAAAAGGATTAGTAGAGATGTTTGATAATACAATTGGTGGAAATACAGTACTTATGCCATTTGGTGGAAAGTATCAAGCTACTCCAACTCAAGGTATGGTTGCTAAGATACCAGTTCTTGGTGGAGAAACTAATACTTCTACAATAATGACTTATGGATATAATCCAAAAGTAGGAAAATGGAGTCCATTCCATGGAGCTTTATATGCAGTAGTAGAATCTGTATGTAAATTGGTTGCTATTGGAGGAAATTACAGTACAACAAGACTTACATTCCAAGAGTACTTTGAAAAGCTTGGTAACAATCCAGAAAAATGGGGTAAACCATTCTCAGCACTTTTAGGAGCATTTTATGCACAAAGTAAGTTCGAGATACCTGCTATAGGTGGAAAAGACAGTATGTCTGGTACATTCAAAGATATTGAAGTTCCACCAACATTAGTTTCATTTGCTGTTGATACAGTAGATGCTAGAAAAGTAGTGTCTCCAGAATTTAAAAAAGCAGGTTCAAAAGTAGTGATGTTATGTGTAAATAAAGCAGAAAATGATGTTATAGACTTTGAAGAACTAAAGAAAAATTTAGATAAAGTAAGAGAACTTATACATGGAAATAAAGTTTTATCAACATATGCATTAGGATTTGCAGGTGTGGGTGAAGCAATAAGTAAAATGGCTTTTGGTAATAAAATAGGATTTAAGTTTAATGAAGAAGCTGAAAAAGCATGCAAAGATGATAAATTATTTGAAGCTAGTTATGGAAATATAGTACTTGAATTAGCAAATGATGATTTAAGTATGTTAGATGGATATAATTACATAGTTCTTGGAAGTACAGTTAAAGATGCTAGTATATTCATTAAAGGTGAAGAACTTTCATTAGACGAATTATATAAAGCACATTGCAGTACTTTAGAGCCTATATTTCCAACTAAAGCAGAAGAAGTAAAATCAAAGATAGAGACTATAAGCTATATATCACAAGGGGAAGCTAAAAAATCATCATTAAGTATAGCTACTCCAAGAGTATTTATACCAGCATTCCCTGGAACAAACTGTGAATATGATTCTGCAAGAGCATTCGAAAGAGCAGGAGCTAATGCAAATATAAGAGTATTTAAGAATTTAACTTATAAAGATATAGAAGATTCTATAGATACAATAGTGAATGAAATAAAATCTTCTCAAATAATAATGTTACCAGGTGGATTTAGTGCTGGTGATGAGCCAGATGGTTCTGGTAAATTTATAGCTACTGTATTTAGAAACCCTAGAGTTCAAGAAGCTATAAATGAGTTTTTAACTCAAAAAGATGGTTTAATGTTAGGTATATGTAATGGATTCCAAGTATTAATTAAATTAGGTTTAGTTCCATATGGAGAAATAAGAGTTCCAAGTGAAAGTGCACCAACACTTACTTACAATAATATTGGTCGTCATCAAGCTAAGATTGCTAGAACTAGAATTTCATCTAATAAATCTCCTTGGTTAGCTCAAACTAATGTTGGAGATATTCACAATATAGCAATTTCTCATGGAGAAGGTAAATTTGTTGCTAGTGAAGATGTTATGAGAGAATTAATTGCTAATGGACAAGTGGCAACTCAGTATGTTGACTTTAATAATGAAGCTACTTATGATATTGAGTTTAATCCAAATGGTTCATTCTATGCGGTTGAAGGTATAACTAGTGCTGATGGTAGAGTGTTTGGTAAAATGGGACATTCTGAGAGAATTGGCGAGGAAGTATTTAAGAATATCATAGGTGAAAAAGACCAAAAAATATTTGAATCTGGAGTTAAGTATTTTAGATAGGATTTGAATAATTAATATAAAATTACAATATATTTTATATATTTAGATTTAGAGGGATGTAATAATGTGATGATAATCATTTAATGTTACATCTCTTTTTTTATTTAATGAAAATAATATATTCTACCTAAGTCAAAATATAAGTTATGTTATAATTAATTATTAAATAGAGTTGAATATTTATTGGAGGGTAAAACAGTCAATGAAAATATTAATAACAGGGTCAAATGGTCAATTAGGGAGAGAATTGGTCAATCAATTAGAATCAATTAATCAAAGTATAAAACAACCAAAATATGATGTATTACCTACAACAAGAGATGATTTAGATATATCTAATCAAACTAATGTAGATAGTTTTATAGTATATAATAAACCTGATGTAATTATAAACTGTGCAGCATATACAAAGGTTGATGAATGTGAAGATAATATAGAAACTGCGTATAAAATAAATGCTTTAGGAGCTAGAAATTTAGCAATAGCATCAGAAAAAGTAAGTGCTAAACTTGTTCACATATCAACTGATTATGTATTTAATGGTATTTCTAAACATCCATATAGAGAAGATAATAAAACTGAACCTAATTCTGTCTATGGGAATAGCAAACTTATGGGAGAAAAATTTGTAGAGCAATTCTCACATAAGTATTTTATACTGAGAACGGCATGGTTATATGGCAATGGAAATAATTTTGTAAAGACTATGATAAAACTTTCTTCAGAAAATAAAGAAGTTAATATAGTGGATGACCAATTTGGAAGTCCAACAAGTACAGTAGACTTAGCAAGGGTTATAATAAAGATTATGGAAACAGAATATTACGGAGTTTATCATGCTACATGTGAAGGTGAGTGTAGTTGGTATGATTTTGCTAAAAAGATATTTGAATTAAAAAATATAGATATAAAAGTGAATCCAATTAAAAGTAAAGATTTTAAATGTAAGGCTCAAAGACCACTATATTCTGTATTAGATAATTTTATGTTGAAATTAATTGGATTAAATTTATTTAGGAAGTGGGAAGAGTCCATTGAAGAATATTTAAACAAATATGATAGAAGTGAAAAGTAAATGCACAGTTTTTAGAAAAGGAAATAAGATATTATAAAAAATATAAATATTTCTTTTATTTATCCGATAATCATAATATGACAAAAACAAACTTAAGGATGGAATAAAAATGAAAGGAATTATTTTAGCAGGAGGGTCTGGAACAAGGCTATATCCTATAACAAAATGTATATCAAAACAAACACTTCCAATATATGATAAACCAATGATATATTATCCTATGTCAGTTCTAATGTTGGCAGGTATACAAGATATACTTATAATATCTACACCAAGGGATATAATAGCATTTGAAGAATTGTTTGGAGATGGGAGTTCATTAGGGCTTAAAATAACATATGAAATTCAAGAAAAACCAAATGGGATTGCAGAAGCATTTATAATAGGAGAAAACTTTATAGGTAATGATAGTGTGGCACTTGTATTAGGTGATAATATATTTTATGGATATGGGTTTAGTGAAAGACTAGAAAATGCAGTAAAAAGAAAAGGAGCAACTATATTTGGATATCATGTAAGTAATCCAAATGCATTTGGAGTTGTAGAATTTGATAAAGATTTTAATGTATTATCAATAGAAGAAAAACCTAAAGTTCCTAAGTCCAATTATGCTATACCAGGATTATATTTTTATGATAGTGATGTTGTAGAGATAGCAAAGCTTGTTGAGCCATCAGATAGAGGTGAATTAGAAATAACTTCTATAAACAATGAATATTTAAAACGAGGAAAACTTAAAGTGGAACTTTTAGGAAGAGGTATGGCTTGGTTGGATACTGGTACACATAAAGGGCTTTTAGATGCTTCTAATTATGTAGAAGTAGTTCAGACAAGACAGGGATTGTACATAGCATGTTTAGAAGAAATTGCATATACAAAAGGATATATAAGTAGAGAGAAGTTAATTGAACTAGCAAATCCACTGATAAAAACTGAGTATGGCCAGTATCTATTAAATTTAGCCAATGAAGACATGTAATATGATATAAAATTTACTATAAATTTTATTTACTAAGGGAGTTTATTGTAATGGGAAAATTTAATTTTATAAAGACAAAAATAGATGGACTATATATAGTCGAACCAAACGTATTTTATGATGATAGAGGATATTTTTTTGAGAGCTATAATAAAAAGGATTTTATGGAGTTTGGGCTTGATATGTGCTTTGTTCAAGATAATGAATCTAGCTCAAGGAAAGGTGTCCTAAGGGGAATGCATTTTCAAAGTAAATATCCTCAAGGAAAATTAGTTAGAGTTACAGAGGGAGAAGTATTTGATGTTGCAGTCGATTTAAGGAAAGATTCACAAACCTTTGGAAAATGGGAAGGGGTAATACTGTCTGATAAAAATAAAAAGCAATTTTATATTCCAGAAGGTTTTGCACATGGTTTTTTAGTTTTATCAGAGAAAGCAGTATTTAATTATAAGTGTACAAATTATTATTATCCAGAATTTGAAAGTGGTTTTATATGGGATGATAAGCAGATAGCTATTGAGTGGCCTTTAGAAGGAATTGAAGAGATATTTTTATCATCTAAAGACAAAAAACACAATAATTTTCAAGATATTTGTATGGAAATTTAATCAGTATTTGTAAGAATTAATATTTTAGGAGAAAAAACATGAAAAAAATACTAATAACTGGAGGAGCAGGATTTATTGGAAGTAATTTTGTACATTATATGCTTAATAAGTATGTAGATTATTCTATTGTTAATCTAGATTTATTGACTTATGCTGGTAATTTGGAAACATTAAAAGAAGTACAGTATAAGCCAAATTATAAATTTGTTAGAGGCGATATTTCAGATAGAGAACATGTTTATAAATTATTTGAAGAGGAGAAGTTTGATGTAGTTGTTAACTTTGCTGCTGAATCTCATGTAGATAGGTCAGTTGAAAATCCACAATTATTTATACAAACAAATATTATAGGAACACAAGTACTTCTAGATGCATGCAGAAAATATGAAATAAAAAGATATCATCAGGTTTCTACAGATGAAGTCTATGGTGATTTACCAATTAATAGAAAGGATTTATTTTTTACAGAAAAATCGTCTATTAATCCAAGTTCCCCTTATTCAGCATCTAAAACAGCAGCAGATTTATTAGTGAATTCTTACTATAGGACATACGGACTACCAACAACTATATCTAGATGTTCAAATAATTATGGTCCATATCATTTTCCTGAAAAATTGATACCACTTATGATTTTAAATGCCTTGGAAGACAAACAATTGCCAGTATATGGGAATGGAGAGAATATAAGAGATTGGTTACATGTATATGATCATTGCACTGCTATAGACTTAATAATACATAAGGGTAAGATTGGTGAAGTCTATAATATAGGTGGTCACAACGAAAGAAGTAATATAGAAGTGGTAAAAACTATATTAAATATTTTAGGTAAATCCGAGGCTTTAATATCTTATGTAAATGATAGACCAGGTCATGATTTAAGATATGCTATTGACGCATCTAAGATAGAGCATGAGTTGGGCTGGAAGGCAAAATATGATTTTAATTTGGGCATAAAAGAAACTGTTAGATGGTATATAGAAAATGAATCTTGGTGGAAAGCTGTTTTATCAGTCTAACTTTAAAGGTTAAAAAATTTTGAAAGGGGAGTCTTATATTGAATGAAATAAGTTCACTAATTAATATATTAGCATTGACACAATTATCTGGCAGTAATTCTACAAGTCAGTGTAACTGTGGATACAATAATTCATCTGGATTTGACATGATTATGATATCCTTATTGAAAGCATTGTCACAGAATAATCAACAAACTTCTAGTGGATACAATTTATTATCTGATTCTGAAAATTTATTTAATGAACTTGATAATGTAGCAAATAATACGATTGGTAAGTTTATAGAAGTGGATGCAAAGGATAAAAGCGTAAAGTCTAGAATCGAAAATGCTGTAGAGCAAGCATCAAAAAAATATAATATAGATGCTAATCTAATAAAAGCAATAATTAAAGTTGAATCAGATTTTAATCCAAATACTGTGTCTTCTGCTGGTGCAAAAGGGCTTATGCAGCTTATGCCAGAAAATTGCAGAGATTTGGGTGTAACAGACCCATTTAATATAGAACAGAATATAGATGCTGGGACTAGACATATTAAGGAGTATATAGATATGTTTGGAGGTAGCATAGAAATGGGATTGATGGCATATAACGGAGGACCTGGCAGAATGAAAAGCAGAGGAGTAGAATCAATTTCTGATTTGTATAAGATGCCAAAAGAAACACAAAATTATATTCCTAAAGTTATGAAATATTATAGAGGGTAGGCTTTATTATGGGTATAAATGTAGATAAGCTAAATATAAGTCCAAGTAGAAATATAGAGGTTAAAAAACTAAAAGAAAATAATAAATTTTATGATAATTTAAACTCTGTAAAACAATCTTCTTCAATGGAAGATATAAAACGAAATCTGGAAAGTGTAAAAAGGGCAGGGGAAAGGCTTGTACTCACTCAGAACTATGGTGATATTAGTATATATAAAAATGCAGTAAAAGAATATCTAAAATCTGTTGTAGATAACATGTATTCACTGGATAAAAATAGTAGTTTTTGGGAGCATCAATACTATAAGAATGTAAAGATCGTTGATAATAAACTTGAGGATATGACTAGTAAATTACTTAGTGAAGAAAAAGAAAACATAGATATTGTTTCTACTGTTGATATGATACAGGGCTTGTTGATAGACATGTATAGATAAGATTATACAAGGAGAAAAGTTTTATGAATAGCAAAAAAGAGGATATATATGAATTGAATTTTGGGCAATTAATAGAAGAAAAGACTGGAGTTATAGAAGAAAATCAAAATGTTTTTAATGCAAAAGTAAATGTAGCTGTTTCTATAGGAAATACAACAGAAACAATAAAAAATATACTAGAATTAAAAGAAGGCTCTATAATAAAACTAAATAAGAATGTGGATGAAAAATTAGATATATATGCAAATGATAGATTGTTTGCTTATGGAGAAAGTATTATTACAAATGAGAAATTATCTGTAAGATTATCTAAAATAGAAGATTCAGATATAAATTAGCATTTTAAATAGTATCCCTTTAGGCTATTCTGTATGAGTTTAGCTAAGGGGATATTTTTATAAAAAATTTAAAATATGTTTGAACCATATAAATGTTTTTATTTTCTGAGCGATAACTAAATTATAAGTATGTAATTTTGGAGGTGAAAATATGGATATTAAAAATGTAAGTTCAAATATTGTAATAAATAATTATTTGAAGAATACATCAGGTGTAAAAAAAGTGGAAGAAGTTCAAAAAACTAGTAAAACAGACAAGATAGAGCTATCTAAATTTGCAAAGGAAATGGCAAGTGTATCAAATATGAGTGATGAGACTATTAGAAATAAAAAAATCGATGAAATAAAAAATGCATTAGAAAATGGAACTTACAAAATAAAACCAGAAGAAATTGCGAAAAAAATGATAGAGGATATGCGAGGATAAAGTCATGATTACAGACTTAAAAGTTATAATATATGAAGAAAAAAAGATACTTAATAATATGATGGAATTATTAAAAGAACAATTTGATTATATAGTTGTAAAAGATATAGAAAATTTAAATAGGTTAAATCCTAAATTAGAAGATATTAGTAGAAAACTTGCCTCTATAGAAATAAAGAGAAGACAACTTTTTATTGATGATAGTTCAATGAGTGAAGTTGTTGAAAATAGTAATGATGAATATTTAAAAGAAATATATACAGACTTAAAGCGCATTATTGCTTTAGCTAAAAATCAACAAGAATCAAATGATTCTCTAATAAAGAAAGAACTTATTTTTACTAAAAAAATGATTAACTTTATAAAGCCAGTTGATAGACAAACTACAACTTATAATTCTTATGGAAATATTAAAAAATAGATATTGGGAGGAGAAATATGGCAGGATTATTTTCCATTTTAAATACAGCTAATTCAGGAATGAATGCGCATCAAAAAGCAATACAGACAATTTCTCATAATATAAGTAATCTAGACACAGAAGGTTATTCTAGGCAAAGGACGGAATTTGCCACAAATAGCCCAATGTACATGCCTAGTTTAAACAATGCAATTGGAAGAGGTCAATTAGGTACAGGTGTACATGTAACAGATGTAACAAGGGCTAGAAATAGCTTTTATGATTATCAATTTAGAGCAGAAGCTCATAAATATGGTAATACAGTCTCAAAGTATGACTATTATAATACTATAGAAACTATAATAAATGAACCATCAGACTATGGAATATCTGCAGGTATAGATGACTTTTTTAAAGGATGGGAATCATTAGCAAAAGATATAAATAGTGACAGTAAAAAAAGTCTCGTGGTAGAAAATGCATCAAATTTAGCAACTTTAATAAGTGAAAGTTATAAGAAGCTTGATAAGTTAAAAGGAGATATAGATGATAATATAAACTCTGAAATAAAACAGATAAATGACATGTTAAAAAGTCTTGAAGATTTGAATAAATCTATTGATGTTATATCTGGCTCTGGTTCTACTCCAAATGATTTACTTGATGAAAGAGATAGAATATTAGATGATTTAAGCTTTAAATTAGACCTTGAAAATGGCGATGTTAAAAATATGCTTGCAGATGGTAAATTAGAACTTAATGAACTAAAAAATCCAGATGGGACTTGGAAAACAGGTGTATCAGGAACTTTACAAGGTTTATTTGAAATGCATGGTAAGATTGATACATATAAAAGCGATTTAAAAGACGTATCTGATGGATTAGCTAAACAGATAAATGATGTTTATAATACATCTGCTGGAATAACAGTAAGAGATTTTTTTATAACTTCAAATGTAGCTGGTGAAGATATCATAAAGGTAAATCCAGCTATAAAGAGTAACCCAAATGAATTAAAGCTTACTGCTGATGAGGCTTCAAAGATTGCTAAGCTAAAGGATGAAAAAATAGATATTGGGCCAGTTGGTGGAAAAGTAAGTACAATAAGTGACCACTATAAAGCTTTTGCAGAATCAGTAGGTTTAGATTCTCAAAAAGTAAATCAAGATGAGGTAAATCAACGTAAAATTATAAATAATATTGATAGCTCACGAATGAGCGTTTCAGGTGTGTCTTTAGATGAAGAAATGACAGAGCTTATAAAAATACAACGTTCCTATCAAGCTAGTGCAAAGGTTATGTCAACAGCTGTACAACTGTTGGATGTTGTAATAAATGGAATAATTTAATAGAAGGAGGAATTTATAATGAGAGTCAGTACAGGTATGATGTCTAGCAGTTATCTAAACTCGTTACAAGATAATTTACAAAGATTAGATAAGGTTAATAGACAAGTTAATACAACGAAAGAAATAAATAAACTATCAGATAATCCATATAAAGCAATAAAAATATTGAACTCAAAGAGTGAAATAAAAACTATGGAGACTTATGTTGAGAATTGCAAAGATACAGGAGATTGGTTAGAAACTACTGATACTGCATTAGACCAACTTGGAAAATTATTATCAGATATAAAGAAAACTTTGGTCGCAAGTGGTGATGGGGCATATTCAGAGGGAGAATTAACAACACTTAGTAAAGAAACTAATGAAAAAATGAAAGAAATTGCAAATGCTTTAAATGCAACACATGAAGGAAAGTACATATTTTCAGGTTCAAATACAGGTATACCACCTGTTGAATGTATAGATAATGCTGATGGTTCAGTGAGTTTAAAGTTTAACTCTAGTTTAAATCTGAATAAGTTAAATGACTCTTTGAGCATGGATATAGCTCAAGGAATAAGCGTAGATTATAATGTTAAATTGAGTAGTCTTGGATTTGACCCAACACAGGCTGACCCATTTAAAGAGTTAAATAACATATCCAAAAAATTGGCAAATCCAGATGCTGATGCTATAAAAGAGCTTACAACAACTTGTTTAGGTGATATGGAGAAACTAATAGAAAATACAGTAAATGTTAGGTCTATATATGGTACAAAAGCAAATACAGTAGAGGCTATGAAGGAAAAAAATGATGATAGTTTGATACAGTTAAAGGATATTCTATCACAAAATGAAGAAATAGATTATGGAGAAAAACTTGTTCAATTAAAGGCGGCCGAATTAACTTATCAAGCTTCACTACAAACAGGAGGAAAGTTATTTAATGTATCTATATTAGATTACATATAGTAAAATAACGCAGATATGATGAAGGTTACATTAAAAAAAGGAATACTAGGATTTGAAAATTTAAGAGAATATGAGCTTTTAGATATAGAAAATAATGATATTTTAAAAGAATTTAATTCTACTGAAGAAGATTGTATAGGATTTATTGTTGTATCACCATTTGAAGTAATGAAGGAATATGAAATAGTTTTAAATCAAGAGACAATTGAAAAATTAGAAGTGAAATCTCCAAATGATATTATGTTATTTAACATAATCACTCTTGGAAAGACACTTGAAGAATCAACTGTGAACATGAAAGCTCCTATAATAATAAATATAAAAAATAATTCTGCAATGCAAATAATTTTACCGGATGAGGAATATTCAATAAGGCATCCATTATTGAGAGGTGATGGTGGATGCTAGTAATTTCAAGAAAAAAAGATGAAGCAGTGCTTATAGGAGACAACATAGAAGTTAAAGTTGTAGGAATAGATGGAAATAATATAAAACTAGCTATATCTGCTCCTAATAACGTAAGTATATTAAGAAAAGAAATATATGAGAAAGTAAAGAATGAAAATATAAAGGCTACAAATAAAAATATAAAAATTCTAAAATCATTAAAATAAAACGTTTGGAGGAAGTAATATATGTATGGAGAAAACCCTTATAATTCATATAAGCAAAATGCAGTTTTTATGGCATCAAAAGAACAATTATTGCTTATGCTTGTTGATGGGGCAGTAAAATATACAAAAATAGCCAGAGGAGCTATTATAGATAAAAATACACAAAGAGCACATAGAGAGCTTATAAGAGTTCAGGATATATTTACAGAATTAATGGTTACATTAGACCAAAATGCAGGACAATGGGCAAAAGATATGTACAGAGTTTATGATTTTGTAAGATATGAACTTTCAAGAGCCAACATTAGAAAAGATATTCAGATAATAGATAATGTGTTACCTGTAATAGAGCAAATTAAAGATACATGGCATGAAGCTGATAAAAAAAGTAAAGAAGAAAGAAGTAGGTATAAATAATGGATTTAAATTTAGATAAGCTAAATGAGTTATCAAAAGAAGAACTACTATTAATGCTTGTAGATGGTACAGTAGAATATACTAATATATCAAGAGTAGCATTTTTAAATAATGATTATTTGAAAGCACATAGTGAACTTGTAAGAGTTCAAAATATATTTACAGAACTAATGACTACTTTAGACCAAAATGCAGGACAATGGGCAAAGGATATGTATAAAGTTTATGAATTTATAAAATGTGAATTAGTAAGAGCTGATGAAAATAAAGATGTTAAAATAATTGATGATATCTTACCAATAGTAAAACAAATTAGAGATACATGGCATGAAGTTTATAATAAATTAGAAATATAATTATAGATGGGGGGATAAAAATATGTCAAGTATAAGTCCTATAAGAGTTACAGGCCTTTCCGGAAATTTTGATATGGAAGGTATAATAGAAGCTAGTATGACAAGAGATAAGGAAAAAGTTGATAAAGCGAAACAGGACCAACAAATAGTTAAATGGAAACAAGAAATATATAGAAATATTATACAGGAATCAAAGGATCTTTATGATAAGTATCTAAGTATAGAATCTCCTAACAGTATAGTAAGTAAAAATGCATACTCTGCTACAAGAATAACTAGTTCTGATGAAAGTATTATAGTAGCAAAAGGGTCAGCTGGTGCAGAAAAAATAAATTATCAGTTTGCAGTTTCTCAAATGGCTGAACCAGCAAAAGTGACTATTAAATTAAACTCAAGTGACCCTATTGTTCAACAATTCCCACCAAATGCTAGTGGAGCTAGTTCTTTAACTATAGGTGGTGTAAATGTACCAATATCTGAACAAGATACTACAAGTACTATTGTAAGTAAGATAAATTCACTTTGTGCAGATAGTGATATAAAGGCTTCCTATAGCGAGATGACAGGTGAATTGATTATTTCGAAAAAACAGACTGGTTCATCATCAGAACTTGATTTAAAAGTAACTGGAAATGATAACTTAGCTCAGCAAATTGCTACTGATAATGGTATTACATTTGGAACTGATACTAGTGGAAGTAAATTTGCAGTGGTACATGGAAAAAATTTAGAAGCTGATGTAACTGATGAACAAGGAAGAGTAACACATATAAGTAAAGAACAGAACTCATTTAAAATAGATAATATTGATTACAATGTAAATTCAAAAGGAAATGCTAAACTAGTTTCTGTTACTGATACTGAAGAAGCTACTAAAAACATGAAGGCATTCGTAGATGACTATAATAAGTTGATGGATAAGGTTTATGGACTAGTTACTACTAAAAAACCAAAAGATTATCCACCTCTTACAGATGATCAAAAAGAAGATATGACAACTGAAGAAATAGAAAAATGGGAAAAGAAGGCTAAAGAAGGTATACTTAGAAACGATGATGAATTAAGAGCTTTTGTTGAAGATATTCAATCTGCATTTTTTGGAGATGGAAAAAATATTTCTGTATTAAGTAAATTAGGTATCAATGAACATGAGAATTATAATAAAAAAGGTCAAATATCATTTAATGCAGATGCTTTTTCAAAAGCACTTATAGATGATAGTGATAAAGTATACAAATCTTTAGCTGGATATTCTTCTAATTATGATGATAAGGGAATGTTTGAAAAGCTTAAAGATATTGTATATGATTATTCAGGAAGTTCATTTTCTAAGTTTGTTAAAAAATCAGGAATAGAAAAAACTTCTTCTGCCAGTGAGAATGTATATTCAAAGCAGATTGCAGAGCAAGAAAAAAATATAAACAGACTAGTTGAAAAAATGAATGATAAAGAGAAGAGCCTTTATGCTAAATATTCAGCTTTGGAGTCTTTATTAAATCAATATTCTTCTCAAATGAACTATTTCTCACAAGCACAAGGTAATTAGCTATGGATAAATTAGAAGAAAAAATAAATTTATATAAAGATATATCTTTACAAATTATAACCTTGATTGAAAAAGAGGAGTATAAAAATATAAGTAATAGACTAAATGAAAGACAAGATATTATAAATAGTGTAAGTGAAGTGGATAAAAATGATTTTATACAACTTTATAATGATAAGGAATTAATTGAAATTGATGATAGAATAAGAAACTCTTTACAAGAACAGTTGTCAGAGGTAAAAAAAGAATTACATGAGTACAAGCTTACTAAACAAGTAAACACAATGTACTATAACTTAAATAGAGAAAAAGTAAATATTTTTAATAAAAAAGTATAAAGTTATATGTAAACTTGTCCGATGATATAATTGAAGAATTAATATAAAAGTTAAAAGTAGAAATGACAAGGATGTCAACTATACTAAGGAGGGTAAAATAATGAGAGTTAATACAAATGTAAGTGCTTTGATAGCAAATAATCAAATGGGAAGAAACGTAAATGCACAAAGTAAGTCTATGGAGAAGTTATCTTCTGGGGTTAGAATAAAGAGAGCTGCTGATGATGCTGCTGGACTTGCAATATCTGAGAAAATGAGAGCTCAAATAAAAGGTTTAGACCAAGCAGGAAGAAACGTTCAAGATGGTATATCTGTTGTACAAACAGCAGAAGGTGCATTAGAAGAGACTGGAAACATACTACAAAGAATGAGAACTTTATCAGTACAATCTTCAAATGAAACTAATAATGCTGAAGAAAGAGAAAAAATAGCTAATGAGTTATCACAACTAAAAGATGAAGTTGAAAGAATATCAAGTTCAATAGAGTTTAATGGTAAGAAACTACTTGATGGAAGTTCTACAGAGGTAAGATTACAAGTTGGAGCTAACTATGGAACAAATGTTGCAGGTACATCTTATAATAACAATGAAATAAAAGTTGCTCTAGTAAACACTGCAAGTATAATGAGTAAGGCTGGAATAACAAGTTCTACAATAGCAAGTATGAATGTAGATGGAACTTCAGGAACTGAGGCAGCTAAACAAATGGTATCTAGCTTAGATGCAGCTCTTAAAGAATTAAATACATCAAGAGCAAAACTAGGAGCACAACAAAATAGACTAGAATCAACTCAAACTAACTTGAGTAATACTTTAGAAAATGTTACAGCTGCTGAATCAAGAATAAGAGATACAGATGTAGCTTCAGAAATGGTTAACTTATCTAAAATGAATATATTAGTTCAAGCATCACAATCAATGCTTGCTCAAGCTAATCAACAGCCACAAGGAGTTTTACAATTATTAGGATAAAATAATTTTGTATATTGGATAGAGAAGAAGAGTAGGGCTTTGCTTTACTCTTTTCTTTTTTAGAAAATATAGATTTGAAAGGAAAATATATATGTTACTTAGTATAGTCATGATTGTCAAAAATGAAGAGAAGATACTTGAAAAAACTTTAAAATCATTAACCACATTAAGAAATTCTATAGACAGTGAACTTATAATAGTCGATACAGGTTCTAAAGATGACACTATAAAAATATCTAGAAAATACACAGAGAATGTATATTTTCATAATTGGAATAATGATTTTTCTAGTATGAGAAACATATCAATATCCTATGCCAAGGGTGAATGGCTACTTATATTAGATGCAGATGAAATACTAATTGATTCTTCAACTATTGTAAGATTTTTTAAAGATGGACTTGATAAAAAATTTAATTCTGCCTCTATACAATTAAAAAATCTTTACTCATATGATAAAAAATCATATGGATATTGTTCAGTACTTAGACTTTTCAAGAATGTTGATTTTAAATATCGTGGTAAAGTTCATGAACAACCAATGTACAAAAATCCTATATTTAATAATGTTGCTGATTTCGAACATTATGGATATTTGTTTGAAGATGAAGAAATAAGGATAAATAAAGTAAAAAGAAATGAAGAATTATTATTTGAAGAGTTAAAAGAGAATGAAAGTTCTCCATACATAAATTATCAATTAGGTAAAAATTTTATTATATTAGGAAAATATCAAGAAGCTTTAGATTATCTTGAAAAATCTTATGAATTATACTCAGAACTAGAATCTGCACCTGGTTACTTGATAACAAGCCTTGTAAAAACATATTTATATTTAGGGAAGCATAAGAAGTGTGAAAAATTATGTTTAAAATATATTAAGAAAGATATGAATAATATTGATATATATTATTATATGGCACAAGCACAAGTAGATTTAGGTAAATATGAGAATAGTATAGATTCATATAAGAGATATATTTATCTGTTAGATAATTATGAAATAAGTACACAAGCAAATAGTCTGTTTTCAGATACTGATACTGTAGGGCTTAGAGATGAGGCTATTATTACATTGATAAAAGTATATTATAAGCTTGAAAAGTATGATTTAGTAATTTCAGAATACGATAATATTGAAGATATAGAAAAAAAGAAAAATGTGTACTTTAGCTTATTTATGTCCTTATATAAATTGAATAAATTTGAATATATAAGAAACTATTATAAGCAAGTTTCAAATTCTAAAGTTGAAAAAAATAGTTTTTATAGAGATATAGAAGAAGTTATAAATAATATTAAAGATGATGAAAAAGATTATATATATAAAATCCTTTGTGACATTGAAGGTAATTATGGTCTTTTAAATAAAATAAGAATGAATAAATATGTGTCTATAGATAAACGTAAAGAAATACTCAATGAAGAAAAAGAAGTAATTTATGCATATATTATAAAAACAGTTTTTGAAGAAAATATTGATTTATTAGATATTTTTTATGAAATGGAATATGTATGGATAGAGAAATATTTAAAATATCTTTTAGCATTTGAAAGAAGTTTTAATTTAAAATTATATAAATATATAATTAACCGTCCAAATACATCAGAAATAGAAAAGATAAGAGTATATAAAGTTATATCTAAAGTGGTTTTAGAACATATTAGCCTAAGTGATGAAAAGTATAAGGATATTTTTTATCTTTATATAATGTACTCTTATAAATACATAAAATACATATATAGTAATCTAAGTGATTTTGAATTAATAAAGTTTGTATGTAATGATTTAGATAAATTTACTATAGAGTTTAAGCATATACTTGACATTAAAAATAAGCTAAGTAATGCTGATGAAAAATTAGAATATATACATAATATGAGAAAATTACTAAACGAATATCCTTTTTATAATAAAATAATAAAAATACTTATAAACGAATTAGAAGAAACTATAAAAGAAAGTCAGGAATTCAAAGAATTGAAAAGTAGCTTTATTATTAGTATAGAAAATATGATTGAAAATGGCAAAATAAATGATGCAAAATTATTGGTAGAAGACTATTCAAAAACATTTATAGATGACGTAAATATTTTAAATATAAAGGGAATTTTATATATGTTTGAAAATAAGTTTGATGAGGCTGATTTTATGTTAAAAAAGGCATTATCATTAGATGTAGAAAATGAAGATACTATATATAATATAGAATACTTAAACAGTTTAAGATAAATTTAAAAATAGGAGACTTAGAGAATGAGCATACCAATAACAGTTAGTGAAAAATCTAAAGATATAATAAAAAATTGGCAATATACATGTGAAAATAATGATATAAAATTTACTAGCATAATAATATTGACATATAATCAAATAGAATATACCAAATTATGTATTGAAAGTATTAGAAAATTTACGCCAAAAAATAAATATGAAATAATAATAATTGATAATAACTCTTCTGATGGAACCGTAGATTGGTTAAAAGAGCAATCTGATATAAAGTCTGTATATAACAATAAAAACTTAGGATTCCCAAAAGGGTGTAACCAAGGTATTGAACTAGCTAAGGGTGAAAATATATTATTATTAAATAATGATGTAATAGTTACTCCTAGTTGGCTTTATAATTTAAATAAGGCTTTATGGTCACAAGATAATATAGGAGCTGTAGGTCCAATAACAAATGCATGCTCATATTATCAACAAATTAATGTGGACTACAAATCAATTGAGGATATGTTTATATTTGCACAAAAAATAAATAAATCTAATATCAATTCATGGAAATATAGAGTTAAATTAGTTGGTTTCTGTATGTTGATAAAGAAATATGTATTAGATAATGTGGGTGTTTTAGATGAGTTATTTACACCTGGAAATTTTGAAGATGATGACTTATCTTTTAGAATGTTAGAAGAAGGATATAAGTTGCTATTATGTCAGGATACTTTTATACACCATTTTGGAAGTGTATCTTTTAAAGAAAATCGCAATAAATATACAGACATAATGGATATCAATAGAAGAAAATTTGAGACTAAATGGGGCTTTAATTCAGAATATAGTGGAATGATACGAACTGACTTAATTTCTGAAATAGACTGTGATGTAGAGAAAAATATTAATGTTCTAGAAATAGGTTGTGGTATAGGAGCTACTCTTTTAGAAATAAAAAATACATATAAAAATTTATCAGTATATGGAATAGAAATAAGTGAATCTGCAGGTAAATTAGCAAAAAATATTGGAGATATACTGATAGCAGATATAGAAAAAGTACAATTAGATTATAATAAAAATTTCTTCGATTATATAATATTGGGAGATGTACTTGAACATTTAGTTAATCCATGGAAGATAGTCAATAACCTAAAGAGATATCTAAAGAAAGATGGGAGTTTGATATCAAGTATACCAAATATTATGCATGTATCCGTTTTAAGAAATCTTGTACAAGGTAATTTTACATATACTGATTCAGGGATTTTGGATAGGACTCATTTAAGATTTTTTACATTAAATGAGATACTAAGAATGTTTAATGATAGTAATTACATAATAGATGGTATTAGTGCTACTAAAATTAATCTTTCAGAAGCAGATAATAGATTTATTGATACAATATGTAAAGAAAGTAATGAAAATGTAAGAGAACAATATGAGTGTTATCAATATATAGTAAAGGCTTCTAATTGTGTGGATACTAAAAGATATTCTAGTGTTAGTATGGTTAATTTAAAATATGCTTTAATGAGAATTGATAATGAATTAGATATAGATGATAATTTAAGCTATATATTTGATAATTATAATATAACTGAACAATGTTTTATAGATGATATTGAATATTTAGTTGACATGTTTTCAATAAATAAAACAACTATACTAAATAGATTGGGTGCTGAGGCATTTAATAGAGGTATAGGCGATTTTAGTATAAGTATGTTTATGATGGCTTTAAATATAGATAGAGATAATATCGACACAATATACAATATAACTAGTGTATTGTGTGATTTAGAAGAGTTTGAAATTGCTTATGACTTAATTAAGAACAGTAGCGAAAAAGTACAAAGTGAAAGTGATATACAAGAGATACTTTATTTTATTGAAGGAAGAAAGAAGTATGAATAATGAAAAGATATGTTTTATAACCTGTGTAAATGATGAAAGACTTTATAAGGAATGTCTTGTGTATATAAATAGCTTAGATATTCCAAAAAATTTTAGTATAGAAACAATTGCTTTGAGAGGAGCTGATTCAATTGCATCTGCTTATAATAAAACTATGAGAGAAGTAGATGCTAAGTATAAAGTATATTTACATCAAGATACATTTATAATTAATAAGAGTTTTATATATGATATTTTAGATATATTTAATAAAAATATTGCTGTAGGGATGATTGGTGTAGCTGGAGTTAAAGATGTACCTGTAAATGGGGTTTGGTGGGATTCTGACAATAGAGTAGGAAAAGTATATGATAGTCATACAGGTAAAATGGATATTTATGAATTTAATAACTTTGAAGGATATTTTGATGAAGTCATGGCTATAGATGGATTAATTATGATTACTCAGTATGATTTATTATGGAGAGAAGATAAATTTGATGGATGGCATTTTTATGATTTATCGCAGAGTATGGAATTCAAGCAAAATAACTACAAGGTTGTTGTACCAAAGCAAGATAAACCATGGTGTATGCATGATTCTGGAATAGCAAATATAAGTAATGGCTATAATGAGTATCGGATGAAATTTGTAAAAGAGTACATAAAACTTGATTTAAATAGAGAAGGATTTTTTGAATTTGATAATAAGAAAGCAACATCAATACTTAGAATTAATAAGTATGTTGTGGATTGTATGAAAGAGGAACTTGATTTAGAATTAAAATTGAAGAATTATCGAGCTGTTTCAAAAATTATTTCAAAAGTTGCTCGTTTTTCTGTTTTCAATCACACTGGCTTTTATTCTTGTGAAAAATGTGAAAAAGCATTATTAGAATCTGCCAATAATCTACCAAAAGTAGACAATATAAAATTATTTACGAAAAAGGAGTTCAAAAGAAAAAGAATATTACATGTTTTAAGTGAAGGATACACAACAGGTGGCCATACAAAGTTAGTTAAAAACTGGATTGATAGTGATAAAGATTCTGTTCATTCAATTGTAACTACATGGCAATCAAAGACATTGCCAGATTGGTTATTAAAATCAGTAGATGATAGCGGTGGTGAAATTATATCTTTGGATTTAATTTCAGATGACTATTTGGAAAGGGCTATGGCTTTAAGGTCAATAGCTTACGATTGGGCTGATATAGTTATTTTATATGTTCATATGTGGGACACAATACCTGTTCTAGCTTTTGGAATTGATGGAAAAATACCTATTTTATATGTTAATCATTATGATAGTACTTTTTGGCTAGGGGCAAGTATTGCAGATGTAGTTATTGATTTTAGTGAAGTTAGTCAATTAGTTACATTGAATAAAAGAGGTGTAGAAAAGTCTGAAATATTACCAATTCCGCTAAAAGAAAAAGAATTATTTTCAAAATCTGAAATTAGAAAACAGTATGATTTGGATGACGATGTAACAATAATTTTAACTATTGCTAGTGAAAGAAAGTATAATAGTCTAAATGATATTAATTACTTTAAAATTGCTAAAACGATAATCGAAAATACGGATGACACGATTCTTATTGTTGTAGGAGTTGATGAAAATAACAGCTATTGGGAAACATTAAGTAGTGTTACAAATAATAGAGTCTTATGTTTTGGGATTATGGCAGAGATAACTGATTTCTATAAAATCTCAGATATATATCTAGAGTCCTTTATGGTTGGAAGTCATACTTCAAAATTAGATGCGATTTTGTATGACCTAATTCCTGTCAAGTTTAAAAATGAAACTTCACCAATTTTTACAAATATGTGGGATTTTATAGATAAATTTGACTATAATAATATTGGCGAGGTTGTAGATATGATAAAAAAATATAATGATGGTGGTTTTCATAGAGAAGAGCTAAAAGAAAAGCAGTCAGAAATAAAACATTTCGTTATAGATAAGCATTGTTCTGCAATAAAAAACTATATAGATAAAGTTTATAGTAAGGCTAATATTCATAAGGTCAAATATAATTTACATAAAAATGATGAAATTGAAGACTATCAATTATTTGTAGCTTTATATGGTCGTGTAGTAGAAAATAAAAAGAGTTATAGGTGATAAAATGTATAATATCTGTATCAAACAATTTGAAAAAAATTTTCAGGAAGATTGGGATTATTTTGTAGAAAATAAATCTATAAATGGCACATTTCTTCAAACTCGAAATTTTATTAATTATCATAAAGAAGGCAAATTTTCTGACCATTCACTAATGATATATAAAGGTAAAGAGATAATTGCAGTTATACCTGCATGTGAAGTTTATGAAAACAATGAAAAAATATTTTTTTCTCATTTAGGTAGTACTTTTGGTGGCATTCTAATAGGAAGTAATTTCAATGATATTAAACATGTAAAGGGCATTACAAGTGTAGTAGAGGGATATTTACATAAAGAAAATTTTAATAAAGTATTTCTTAGAAATTCATCGAGAATATTTTGTAAAGAAGATACTTCATTGTTAGAATATTTTCTATTTAAGAATGGTTATATGTTTTATGATGAATTAAGTATGTTTTTAGAACTAAATAAGTATAAAAAAGATATATTGAGTAATTTTAGTTATAGTAAAAGAAGAGATTTTAAATATTCTTTAAAGAACAATCTTACTTTTAAGAGATTGTATGATGATAAAGATGTAATCTCTTTTTTTAAATTATTATCTAATTGTTTAGATAGAAAAGGAGCCAAGTTGATACATTCAATAGAAGAACTCCTGGACTTTAAAAATAATAGATTAAAAGATATTGTAGAATTTTATGCAGTATATATTGATAATATTATGATTTGTGGTAGTATGGTATTTAATTTTCAAGGCAGAGTTTATCATACTCAATATTTAGCATCAAATCCAGATTATAATAAATATTATCCAATGATATTTTTAAACTATAATCTAATTAAGAATGCATTAGATAGAAATTTTAAATATTTTTCATTTGGAATTAGTACTCTAAATCAAGGAAAGTTCTTAGATGAAGGTTTGGCTATATTTAAAGAAGGTTTCGGTTCAAGTGCTGTTTGCAATAGGACATATTATAAAAATATAAATAAGTGATACTTATATTTTACAGAATTTCCTGATTGTAGTATTTTAACTTTTATATAAAAATAATTAACTTATAAAGAAGGTTTGTATATGAAAAGATTAATGATTTTAGGCTCAATTAAGTATTTTGAGAATATTGTTATGTCAGCTAAAAAAGAAGGAATATACACAATTGTTTGTGATAATAGAATTGATACACCTGCCAAAAAAATATGTGATGAATCTATAGATGTTGATGTATTTGATTTTGATAAAATAAAAAGTATAGCCATAGATAAAAAAATTGATGGAATTTTGACTGGATTTACAGATTCTTTGATGGAACCATATGCTTATATTGCAAATGAATTAAATTTACCATGTGTAATTTGTTGCAGTCAACTTGAGTCTGTAACTAATAAATCAGTCATGAAGGCGTATTTTAAAGAAAATAATATATCAACAACTAATTATTGCGTAATTGAAAGTTTAAAAGAGATAGAAAAAATACAAGAACTAAATTTTCCACTTGTAGTAAAACCAGCTGATGGTTATGGTTCAAGGGGAGTATACTTTACAACAGATATAGAGGAATTAATGGAAAAGTTCAAGTATTCTAAGGAAATCTCACAAAATGGACAAGTAATAATTGAAGAATTTTATGACAGCGAGGAAATTCAGGGTTTGGCTTGGATTTATAATGGAGAGTCACAGGTATTTTATATTGGAGATAGAGAACTTGTAAATATACATGTAGGTAGAGCTGGAAAACCAGACAGACTAATATATCCATCAAAGTATTGTTTCCAATATGAAGAAGAAATAAAATTGCTATATCAAAAGATAACAGAGGCTTTTAATATAAATAATGGACCTCTCTATGTTCAGATGTTAGTGGGAGTTGATGGAATAAAAGTATCTGAAGTTATGCCAAGATTGCCTGGAGGATGTGATTATTTGGCAATTTCACAGATAACAGATTTAGATATAGGAAAGTTGTTTGCAAATTTTAGTGTGAACAATGATATTGATTTTGATGAAATAAAAAAATATAATATGCATTTATCGAAGTGTGTATATGCATTACCAATATACATAAAACCTGGAACAATAAAAAAGATAAATAATATAGATAAAATAGAAAGTTTAGATTATGTTACTCAAATTTTATTACTTGTGAAAGAGGGAGATACAATAGAGTTATATGAAGATGAGAGACAAGATTGTGGAAGGATTTATGGAGTAGCAAATAATATATTTGATGCAAATAAGAAGAAGAAATATATTCATGAAATGATAGAAATACTTGATGAGAATAATGAAAATATGATAGAAAATTTTTAAATAAGGGAGCATGGTAAATATGAAATTAATAACTCATGAGCAAATTATGTCGTTGAATATCTCTCAAAAGCAAGGATATGAGTGGATAAAAGAATCATTTCTAACAAAACAAGATTGTCAGTTACCACCAAAAATAAGTATGGTAGAACAAGGTCATGTATTTTACAATGTAATGCCATCTTTAAATCACAATCATATGATTGGTGGAATAAAAATGGTTACAAGATTGCCAGGAAGAAATCCAAGTTTAAATTCAGATATATTTTTATATGATATGAAGAATGCTAAACTAAAGGCTATTTTAGATGGCAATTATATTACAGCTTTTAGAACTGCTGCTGTAGCTGCTTTAGCGATTGATACCTTTGCTAAAAAAGATTTTAATACCATTGCTATTATGGGGTTAGGCGTAACTGCTTCTTCTATAATGAATATGCTTTTATATACTCTTAAAAATAGAACTGTAAATGTAAAGTTGCTTAGATATAAAGACCAAGCAGAATCATTTGTACAAAAATATAAAGGTAATGACCAGCTTAAATTTCAGATATGTGATACACATAAAGAACTTGTTGTAGACTCAGATGTGGTAATTTCAACTGTTACATATACAGATGAATATCTTTCAGAATTTGAATGGTTTAAAAAAGGTGCCTTATTATTGCCTGTACATGTTATGGGGTTTGGAAATGTAGATTATTTATTTGATAAAGTATACTTAGATGATTATAATCATTTGAAACATCTAAAAAATATAGATAAATACAAGTATTCATGTGAATTTCATGATGTTTTAAGTAAACAAGCACAAGGAAGAGAGAACGATGATGAAAAAATAATATCTTATAATATAGGCTTGTCAATACATGATATATTATTTGCAAGTAAAATTTATGAATTATGTGAAACTCTAAATTGTGAGGAGATAGATTTAAAAGAGCCAAAGGAAAAATATTGGATATAGTATATTTTTCTATTAACAAGAGTTTATTGTAATTCAAAATGTTAAGCAATGTTTTGTTAGAAATTTATTAGAAATAGGATAGGTATTATTTATGGACAAGTATAATTTGATTAAGTTTGAATATATTGGAAGTGAAGATGTAGGAAGTTTAATTGCATTAGAATCAAATAAAGTTATACCTTTTGATATAAAGAGAGTGTATTACATATATGATGTGCCACAGAATGTAAAAAGAGGCTTTCATGCCCATAAAACTTTAGAGCAAGTGTTAGTTTGCATAAATGGAAGTGTTAAGATAAGATGTTATGATGGAGTAACAGATACAGTCATTGTTATAAACAAAAATGATGTGGGATTGTATATAGGACCTGAGGTATGGCATGAAATGTTTGATTTTGAGGAGAAGACTGTTTTAATTTCAATAGCATCTGAATACTATAATGAGAATGATTATATCAGAGATTATGAAGAGTTTTTAAAATATATAAACATTATCTAGTTATTATGCATATAGAAAATTTATTAATTAAATAAATTTAGTATAGCTATATAGATAATGCATAGATAAGGATGTAACTTTATGTTAGTTAAGTTTAATAATTTATTAGAACAATTTAAGGTTCATAAAGAAGAATATGAGAAGAAGATTATGGATGTAATGGAAAGTGGATATTACATCCTTGGAAATGAAGTAAAGTACTTTGAAGAAGAATTTGCTAGATATGTAGGTAGCAAATATTGTGTAGGTTTAGCTAGTGGTTTAGATGCACTGATAATTGCTTTTAGAGCATTAGGAATAGATGAAGGTGATGAAGTAATAGTACAATCAAATACGTATATTGCCAGTGTTATGGGAATAAGTATAAATGGAGCAAAGCCAGTATTTGTAGAACCAAATGAGTATTATAATATAGATTCATCTAAGATAGAAAAAAAGATAAATAGTAAAACAAAAGCTATATTAGTTGTACATTTGTATGGTCAGGCAAGTAAGATGAAAGAGATAAAAGAATTATGTGAGAAATATAATTTGTATTTGATTGAAGATTGTGCCCAATCTCATGGTGCTAAATATGATGGGAAAATGACAGGGACATTTGGAGATATAGGATGTTTTAGTTTTTATCCAAGCAAAAACTTGGGTGCATTTGGGGATGCAGGTGCTATAACAACTAGCAATAAGGAAATAGCTGATAAGGTGAAAGTACTCAGAAACTATGGTTCGGAAAAGAGATACCATAATAAATTTGTTGGATATAATTCAAGATTGGATGAAATTCAAGCAGGCTTATTAAGAGTAAAACTTAAATATCTTAATGAAATTGAAAGTGAAAAGTCAAAAATAGTAGGTAGATATCTTAATGAAATTAACAATCCAAAAGTGATACTTCCCAAAATAGAAAAGGGCTGTACACATGTATGGCATTTATTTGTTTTACAAGTTGAAAAACGAGATACATTTATGGAATATCTAAAGAAAAATGGTATAGATTCTATAATACATTATCCTATACCACCTCATTTATCTGAAGCATATGCTTATTTGGGATATAAAAAGGGAAGTTTTAATATAGCTGAGACTTATTCAAATAAAGTTGTTAGTATACCTTTATTTGTTGGTATGAAAGATGAAGAAGTTAGTTATGTAATTAAAATTATAAATGAATATTAAATAAATTATAACAATACCATAAATGACTTTCTTATGTCTATTTTATTTAGAATCTGCTAATTAATATTTTTATGTATTGCTATGTTACATAAATAAAATTTAAATATATGGAATAAGAATAATATTTGTCTTATTTTTCCTAAAATACAAATATTTCCATATAGTTTATTGTAAAATTGTAGAATATAGTATTTATAATCTGTATAATTTAATTCTTAAAGTAAAATATTCAAGTATACATAAAAAAAATATTTAAAAAATTTGTTATTTATTGTATACTTAAATTAAAACTAAATAGGCAAAACTAGAGAAATTTAGTGACGCAAAGCTATAGGGACTAAGGTTTTTATATAAACTATGTCAGCCAGTTGCCAAAAAGAGTCCTAAGTATACTATACTGTATACGTAGGATTAGTCGAATTGACTGCCTTTTTGGCGGTCATTTTGTTATGAAAAAATTACTTTATTACAGTAGAAAATATATATAATAACAAATTTTATCAAATTATAATTTAAAATAAAGGTAAAGCATATAAAAAAGTGGCTATTTTACAAAAAAAGGCAACTTTGCGAAGAAATATTTAAATATATATTAAAATTTTTTTTTATTTTAAATGGAGTTCACTGAGAAAAAATTCGTTTTCTTACTAAAATGATACATTATTATATTAATGTAATAGAAATGCAATTAATTTGGATAAATAAAGAAGTCATTTTTTGTAATATAGCAACTCCGTTTTTAATTAATAAATAGAGTAGATGAATGTGTTAAGGAGGAGTGAGTATGAATACATATGACATTATAAAAATGGGATTAGATGCAACTAATTTAAGAAGTCAGACAATAGCAAATAATATAGCAAATATAAATACTGAAGGCTATAAGAAACATTATGTAACTTTTGAAGAAACATTAAATGATGCGATGCCTAAAATAGAAGAAAAAACAGATAATTCTAAAGGATTAAGAGTGGATGGTAATAATGTAGACATAGAGGAAGAAAAAGTAAATCAAGCAATGGCAACATTACAATATAATGCTTTGATAGGTTTTGCAAATGGTAAAATAGCAATGACTAAATCAATAATAAGTGGGAGGTAATTAGAAGATGAGTGTGTTCAGTGGGATGGAAATCTCTGCTAGTGGTTTAACAGCAGAAAGTTTGAAAATGGATATCATATCATCAAATGTAGCTAATATAAATGCTACAAGAGGTCCAAATGGAGAGGCATATAGAAGAAAAATTGTATCATTTGAAGAAAATTATGATAATAAATTAGGCATGTTAGGAGTAAAAGTCACATCTGTTGAAGATGATAAATCACCTCTTAAAGAAGTATATGACCCATCTCATCCAGATGCAAAGCCAAATGGATATGTAGAATATCCAAACGTAAATATATTAGTTGAAATGACAGACTTAATAACTGCTTCACGAGCATATGAGTCTAATATAGATACATTAAATGCTCAGAAGTCTATGATATCAAAAGCACTGGAAATAGGAAAGTAGGGATAATTTATGCCAATTACGCAGATTAACAACATAGTGCAAGGTACACAGTTAGATAACTTAATTGGAGGAACTAAACAATTAAACACTAACAATAAAGAAGAAAAAAAGAATTTTGAAGATGTAATAAAGGATACTATAGATAAGGTTAATTTTCAACAAGTGACAGCAGATGATATGAAAGAAAAATTTATAAAAGGCGAAGATGTTTCTATGCATGAAGTTATGTTAAGAGGTCAAGAAGCACAACTATCTATGCAATATTTAATAGAAGTTAGAAATAAGATTCATGATGCATATCAAGAAATGAATAAAGTACAAATTTAGCCTTTTGAACAGGAGTAATAATCAATGATAGCCAGTTTTAAAAATAAGATTAAGGAGCAAGTTGCTAAATCTAGGACAAAAATAGGTTCTCTAAAAAAGGGGACTAAGATAGCATTAGGTATAGGGATTGTTGCTATATGTTTAGCGCTAGTATTTACAGCAATATCTGCAAGCAAAAATAAGTATGCAGTCTTATTTTCAGAACTAGATGTTCAAGATGCTGCAGATATATCAGCAGAATTAGAGTCTAGAAAAATAGATACTAGAGTAAAAGGAAGTACAATTTATGTTCCTAGAACAGAAGTTGATAAGTTAAGGTTAGAGTTAGCTCCAAGCTTGACAAGTGGTTCTAAAGGATTTGCACTTATGGATGATAGTTCATCAATAGGTCTTACTGATGAAGAGTTTCAAATTAAGAAGCAACGAATGGTGCAAGGAGAAATAGAAAAAACAATCAAGAGTTTTCCTCAGGTGGAAGATAGTAGAGTACATATAACATTTGGTGAGTCTTCTGTATTTGAGAAGGAAGCTGTTCCAGGAAGTGCAGCAGTTTATTTGATGCTAAAGCCAGGAACTACTTTAGAGAAAAATCAAATAAAATCTGTTATGGCACTTGTATCAGGAAGTGTTACAAATATACCAGAGAAAAATGTTCAAGTTATTGATAACAAAATGAACTTATTATCTGAAGGTATTTTAGACGATGAAGAAGTTGATGAAAACAATCAACCAGTAAATGGTGCTATTAGTATTGATAAAAATAAGGCATCTGAGCAGGCATTAAATAAACAGCTAGAAAAGTCTATTCTAGACATGTTAGAACCAATATTTGGTACAGGGAAAGTAAAAGCTACAGTAAATGCTGATTTAAGTTTTGATACAGCTGAAAAAACTGAAATAAAAATTGACCCTGATAAAGTTGCCATAAAGGAAACAAGGTCAAAAAATTCATCTAAATCTGCGACAAATAATGTTCAAGGTGTAGATGCTAATATGAATAACCAAGGAAATAAAAATGGTACTAATACAGAAGATAGCTTGGATGAGAGCTTTGAATATGAAACAGGTAAGATTGAAACTCATACTATAGTTGCACCTGGAGAACTTAAAAGATTGACAGCTTCTGTTGCTATAGATGGAAAAATAGCTAAAGGTGTTCAAGCTGATGTGGAAGATATTGTTAATAATGCTATAGGTATGGATGGAGCGAGAGGAGATACTCTTAGCGTTGTTTCAATGGTATTTGACCCTAAAGGTAAGGCAGAAGCTAAACAAGAAATGGAAGATATTAAAAAAGAAGGATTCAAAAACAATATAATAAAAGCAGTTGTTGGAGTAGTAGCAGTTGTTGCAATAGGTGTTATTGGATACTTAATATATAAAAAGAGAAGTGAACAAGAAGATATGGATTATGAAGATGAAGTTTATAGTACTAATTCTAATTCTATTGATAAGAAAGACAATCCTCTATTAGGGGATGACCCAGAATTGACATTAGAGGAAGCTGTTAAAATGTATGCAGAAGAAAAACCAGACCAAGTCACAGAGATAATAAAAACTTGGTTAAATGAGTAAGGGGGATAGAAAGTGTCCGCGGAAATTACAAATGTTAATGCGTTTGATTTAAGTGATATAAGTGAAAGTGATAAGAAAGAGAAGGTAGAAGGTGAAGGTTTAAAAAAAGCCGCTGTACTGTTAATGACATTAGGTCCAACTGTGGCTAGTGATATAATAAAAAGTCTACCAGATAAACAAGTTCAAAAAATAGGTTTGGAAATTGCAAATATTTCTTCAATAGCTTCAAAAGAAAGAAGAGAAATATTAAAAGAGTTTGTAGAAATAAATAAAGCGAAAGACTATGTTATAGAAGGCGGTCTTGAATATGCAAAAGAATTGTTAAGTAATGCCTTGGGAAATGCCAAAGCAAGTAAATTACTTGAAGGTATCTCAATAGATACAAGTACAAAACCTTTTAAACATATTATAAAACTAGATGTAAAGAAGATATTAGAAGTACTTAGAAATGAAAGTGCACAGACTATAGCTATTTTACTTGCACACATGGATCCTGAAAATGGTGCAGAAGTTTTAGCTTATTTAGATTTTGATTTACAAAATGAGGTAGCTATGAGAATAAGTTCAATGGGTTCAATATCTCCAGACGTTATAAGTGTAATTGAAAGTTCATTAGAGGATAAATTACATTCAATAAGTGGTGAAGATTTTAAAGACTATGGCGGAATAGCTACACTGGTTCAAATATTACTTAATTCTGATAGAAAAACAGAAAAGAATATTTTGAATACAATTGAAGAAAAAGACCCAGCTTTAGCAGCTCAAATTAAATCTAGTATATTTGTATTTGAAGATATTGTCAAATTAGATGATATAAGCATACAGAAAGTACTGAAAGAAGTAACTATGAAGGATTTAGTATATGCTTTGAAAGGTGTGGATGATGAAATATCAGATGCTATATATAGAAATCAATCTTCTAGAGCAGCAGAAGCACTTAAAGAAGAAATGGAAATGGTTGGCGTCATAAAAGTTACTCAGGTTGAAGGTGCCCAACAAAAAATAGTAAGTATTGTAAGAAAACTTGAAAGAGAAGGTGCCATAACTATTGTAAGGAATTTTGGTGATGACTTTGTTGAATAATAAAATTATTAAAGGTGAAAAAGCATCATATAAAGGAGTGCTGGACTTATCTATAATAGATAAAGCTAGATTAGGAGAATCAAATATAAATGAAGATAATGATTGTAGATTTAGAGATGAAGTAATAAAAGAAGCTATAGAATCTGCTGAGACAAAGAAGAATGAAATATTAGAAGAAGCAAAATTAAATGCACAAAATATAGAAAAGCAAGCATATGAAAAAGGATATAGTCAAGGTCAGAAAAATGGATATGAGGATGGATATAAAGAGTCATATAATGAGTATACCCAAAAAGCTAAAGATGAAGCAGATTCTATAAGAAATCAGGCTAATTTAATCTTATTGCAAGCTAATGAAAAAATGACTGAGTACATAAAAGAAAAAAATAAAGAGATTATAAGACTTGCCATTAATATGGCTAGTTCTGTTCTAAAAAAGCACTTTGAAGATGAAGAATCTATGAGTGATTTGTTAAAACAAATTATTCAAGATTATGAAGGAAGTAGTTCATTCATAGTAAGATGTAATTCTTTCTATAAAGATAATATAGAGAAAGAGTTTGAATTATTTAAAGAAGAAACATCATTAAAATCAAGTGTATTTGTTATTGCAGATGATAGCATAGATAAAGGAAATGCTATTATACAAAAGGAAAATGGAAGAATAATAGTTGGTATTGATTGTGCTATGGAAAAACTAAAAGAAGAATTGCTTGGTGAATAAAGTATGTATAAAACTGATATATCTATGGATTTTGACAAAATAAATAAGAAAATAGAAAATTTAGAACTCACTATATCAGAAGGTAGAGTTAAGAAGATAATAGGACTTACTGTAGAAGTTGAAGGAATAAAAGCTTTTGTTGGAGAGTTATGTGTTATATACAATCAAGTCAATAAGCCAGTGAACTGTGAGGTAGTGGGATTTAAAGATAAAGAAGTAATATTAATGGCATTAGGAGAGTTAACATTGATAGCTCCTGGTTGTAAAGTTATTTCTAAGGGGATACCCTTAAGTGTTATGTGTAGTGATAATTTACTAGGTAAAGTACTTGATGGTCTTGGAAATCCTATAGACAACTCAGACGTTGTTTTAGGAGATAGATACAACTTGAACAATGAACCTCCTGACCCAATGAAGAGAAAAAAGATACGAAATATAATGGAAACAGGTGTAAGAGCAATAGACGCATTTACTACTTGTGGTGAAGGACAGAGAATAGGAATATTTGCAGGAAGTGGAGTAGGTAAGAGTACAACTCTAGGCATGATTGCTAGAAATGCAAAAGCTGATGTTAATGTAATTGCCCTTGTTGGAGAAAGAGGAAGGGAAGTACTAGATTTTATTGATAAAGACTTAGGTGAAGAGGGAATGAAAAAATCTGTTGTTGTATGTGCTACATCAGATAAAGCACCACTAGTTAGACTTAAAGGAGCCCTTACAGCCACTGCAATAGCCGAATACTTTAGAGACCAAGGGAAAAAGGTAATACTTATGATGGATTCTGTGACTAGATTTGCTATGGCACAAAGAGAAGTTGGAATAGCCATAGGAGAGCCACCAGCTCAGAAGGGATATACACCATCTGTATTTGCTATTTTGCCAAAGTTGATGGAAAGAACAGGAACATCAGATAAAGGTTCTATAACTGCATTTTATACAGTATTAGTTGATGGAGATGATTTTAATGAGCCAATAGCAGATACTACAAGAGGAATACTTGATGGTCATATAGTTCTATCTAGAGATTTAGCTAATAAGAATCATTATCCTTCCATAGATGTCTTAAATAGTTTAAGTAGACTTATGAATGAAATTGCTTCAAAAGAAGATATAAAAGTCGCATCTTTTGCAAGAGATATGCTTTCTGAATATAGAGAGGCGGAAGATTTGATAAATATAGGTGCATATGCTTCAGGTACCAATAAAAAAATCGATGAAGCAATCTATTATCATGAGCATATTATCAGCTTTTTAAAACAAGGTATAAATGAAAAGAGTTCTTTTAATGAAACTATAAATAGTTTGAAAAGAATATTTGAATAAATAATTAAAAAAATATTTGAATAGGTTGTGATGGAGTTGGATAAGAACTTTAAGTTTAGATTACAGAAAGTTTTAGACTTAAAAATGAAAGATGAAGAAAAGATAAAAATGGAATTTGCTAAGATTCAACAAAAAAAAATAGATATAGAAAATAATTTAGAAAACCTAGAAAGTAATTATAGTAAGTATTCAATAAGTAAAAATAATGATAGTATTCAAAATCAAAAAATAACTATTAACTATTTGTTAGCTTTAAATAACTCTATAAAAGATTTATCAGAGGAATTGGACAAGTCAACAAATGAACTTGAGAAGGCTAGAAAACAGCTTATAGACAAGCAGATAGAAAGAAAATCATTGGAAAAGCTAAAAGAAAAAAAATATGGGCAGTACTATAAAGAAGAAAATTTAAAAGAACAAAAAACTAATGATGAGTTTGCAAGTATGAGCTATTTGAGAAAGAGACAAGTGCTATAAGAATAGTAGGAAGTGAGGATATTATTGTATGAAGATACAAGCAGATTCTTATAACGTTATTAAAGATATTGGGAATAAAAAAAGTTCATCTAAGAATAAAGATGTGAAAAATGATAAATTTGAAGATAATCTATATAAGGCAACAGATAATGGACAAGTTAAAGACAAAAAAGAAACAAGTAATCAAAATATAAGCTCAAATAAATCAGAAGATAGTGATAATGAGTGTCATTTAGAGGAAGATAAAAGTAATCATTTGGAAGAGGAAAGTACATATGAAAAAGATTGTAGTAAGAATAATGAGATTTTACAACAATTATTGAATCTTTTAAAAAATAGTAATGAAAAAGATAAAGACATAAATTCTATATTAAATGGTATCGAAAAACTAAACATATCGGATGAATTGAAACAAGAGCTTAAACTTAATAAAAATATATTGAATAATATTGTAAAGCAAAATACAGAGTTAAATAAGGCTGATATAAATACATCTAATGACATGCAAAATTTAGACATGATGAAGTTAAGAGAGATTTTAGATGATAATGTTAACGAAAACTTTGAAGTAATTAGTAAAACTACAGAGGATGATAATAAAAGCATAGATTTATATAATTTTGATAGTAATAGAATGGATAATCTTAATTCAAATAAGAAAAGAGATGATAGCTCTGATATTTTGGAAAAACTAGCAGGTATTAATGGAAATAAAAGTGGAAACTTTGGTCAAGTAATAAATAAGAGTATTGATATGAACAAAATTAAAAATGACAATGTTAATTTAAAGCAGATAGAATCAAATGTTATGGACGATTCTATCAAAGCTATTAAACATATGAAAACAAATGACATACAAGAATTAACAATTAGATTAAGGCCAAAGGAATTAGGGGATATGAACATACAATTATTAAAAGATAATGAAAGTATGAAAGCTGTTGTAACTGTTTTTAATAAAGATGTTTTTGACTCTATAAATAAAAATATAACAGATTTAAAGCAACATCTTGAACTTACGAATGTAAATATAAAAGATGTATCCGTGCAAATGCATAGTGATAATAGAAGTACATCAGATACTTTTGATAAAGCATTTGAACAACAAAATAGACAAAATAATAAAGAAAATATGAATAAGCAGGATACAAATAATAAGCGTAACAATATAGTCATAGAAGATGAAATTAAAGAAAATATTGATGATGATAGAGTAGATTTATTAGCTTAATAAGGAGGAAATACTGTATGTACGGAGTAGCAACAGCTTTAGCAGGGGCTCAAGGAAATTATAGGTCAAATAGCTTGAGCCAACTTGAAAGAAATATTAATGATATTTCTAATAAACAAGTTAGGAGTAAAGGAAATCAGACAGTAACAGACAACGGAACCCCAATTATAGGGCAGGGTGATGATGCTGATAAAGACTTGTTTATGAAAATACTTGTAGCACAAATGGGTAATCAAGACCCAATGAATCCACAAGACCCAACAGAGTATGTATCACAATTAGCTCAGTTTGCAACTTTAGAAAAGATGTCAGCTATGAACGACAAGCTAGATATACTTTTAGCTTTAAGTAACTCTACTCTAATAAACTCTGCTTTGAGTATGGCGACATCATTAATTGGTAAGGAAGTAGAAGTATCTGGTGAAGAGGAAAAAGATGAAAACATTGTAGGTGTAGTAAAGTCTACATATATAAAAGATGGAGAGGTACACTTGGAGTTAAAAGTGGATGGTAGTGATAAAACTGTAGATGTTAAATATGAGAAATTACTTAAAATAGGAGAGGTAGATGCAAATTCAGGAGAAGAAAATGACTCTCCAGAACCAGAATCTCCAGAGCAAGAATAATATTAAATTAGAAAAGAGGTAAATTCATGATAAAAGCAATGTATTCAGGTGTAAGTGGAATGAAAGCAAATCAAACTAAATTAGACGTAATAGGTAACAATGTAGCCAATGCTGGAACTACTGCTTTTAAGAAAAGTTCAGCTAGAATAACAGATTCATTTTATCAAACTGTATTATATGCAAGTGCTCCAACAGCTGCATTAGGGGGAACAAACTTAGGACAAGTAGGTGTAGGTAGTAAGATATCAAGTATAAATAAAGATATGACACAAGGGAATGTACAGCCAACTAATAGACCATCAGATTTAATGATAGATGGAGAAGGGTATCTTCCAGTAGTAAGGCAAGGTACAGTTATGTATACAAGAGATGGTTCTTTTAACTTAGATACAGGATATAAAGCAGCAGCAGGACCTTTGCTAGGTGTTAAAGGTGGAAGACTTGTAAATGGTGATGGGTATATGTTACAAGGTGAGGTTTATAAGGGTACATATAATGCCACTACTGGTGAATTTACTAAGAATGCTACAGCAGAAGGAAAAGAACCTATTGTAATACCACTTCAAAGTGTAAGTCCTAAAGATGGTACAGTTCAAAATGTATTAGAGTATAACATATCCAAGGATGGAACAGTAGAATTTTTATTGAGTGATGGTCAAAGAACTCAGTTTGTATATAATATTCCTGATGGCAAAAAAGTAGGAGATGCATCTGGCTTAAATATTGATACTGATGGTAGACTTCAAAAAGTACAAACATATGCATTCCAAAATCCATCAGGACTAGATGCAGATGGAGGAAACTTATACAAGCCATCAGCAAACTCAGGAGACCCACAAATAGCAGGAGCTACAGGAACAATAATACAAGGGGCAATAGAAGCTTCTAATGTAGATATAGCAGAAGAATTTACAGAAATGATAATAGCAAGTAGGTCTTTCCAAGCAAACAGTAAAATAATATCTACATCAGATGAGATACTTCAAGAAATAATAAGTCTTAAGAGATAGTAGGTACATAATATGATAAGAGTAACAGATTTAAACGGAAGAAGCTACATATTAAACTCAGACCTTATAGTAAGAATTGATTCAGTGCCAGAAAGCAGAATATTACTTACAACAGGAGAAAAAAACCTTGTAAAAGAGTCTGTAGATGAGATAGTAGATAAAGTAATAAAGTATAAAAGGAAAATAAATGTAGGCTATATTAGGAGCGAAAAATAATGAAAAAAACAGATTCACTGACATTCATTGGACTAATATTATCTACAGTATTAGTTTTATTTGGTGCAGTAAAAGGAAGTAGTTCGGGATTAAAAAGTTTTTTTGATTTTGCATCTATATTAATTACAGTATTTGGGTCATTTGGAGCGTTGATGATTACATTTACTATTGATGATATGAAACTTATAAAAAACGCACTACAATACTCATTTAAAACAACAAGTATATCAAGATTAGACTTATTAAATCAATTTAAAGCACTTTCTAAAAAGGCTAGAAGAGAAGGTCTTTTGTCAATAGAAAGTGATGTAATGAAAATACAAGACCCATTTATGAAAAAAGGATTAGAATTATGTATTGATGGTCTGGAAGTCAATGAAATAAGGTCTATATTAGAATTAGAGATAGATTCTGTTGAAGATACAAATAACAGATATTCAAAGATATTTAAAACTTGGGGAACATTTGCACCTGCATTTGGAATGTTGGGGACTCTAATAGGTCTTATACAGATGCTATCTGACCTTACATCACCAGATTTGATTGCTTCTGGTATGGGAAAAGCATTAATTACAACATTTTATGGTTCTCTACTTGCAAATATTGCCTTAAATCCAATTGCATACAACATAGATGAAAAGACTGAAAAAGAAATCTACATAAAAGAAATGATGCTGGAAGGTATAATAAGTATACAATCTGGTGAAAGCAGTATAGTTGTTGAGGAACGTTTAGCAACATACCTTTCAAAAAGTGAAAAATTACAGTTTATGAAATCCAATAAGAATACAGAAAGAGCAATGAGTAATGGCGCGTAGAAAAAATAAAAAAAAAGATGAGATAAATCCAGATGCATGGTTGGCCACTTATGCAGACACAATAACTTTAATTCTTACATTTTTCGTATTGCTATATGCAACATCAGTTGTAGATATGGAAAAATTTAAAAATATATCAAATGCATTAAAAGGTCAATTTTCTGGAGTAAGTATGTTTAACACAGGTTCAAGTACAAGTGCTAAGTCTCCAATAGATAGTGGTTTAGTAGATAAAAATGATAAGTCAAATTTAGAGCAAGATTTAAAAGATAAGGTTAATAATTCTAACTTACAAAATAGTGTAACAGTTAAGGATGATAGTAGAGGGATTTTACTAGAACTAGATGACTCAATCTTATTTGACTCTGGGATTTCGGAGTTAAAAGTTGATAGTAAAGCTACTCTCAATAAAGTATATGACATGATAAAAATGATGAAAAATAAGATAGTTATAGAAGGTCATACTGATAATGTACCTGTAAAATCAAGTACACATGAGTCCAATTGGGATTTATCTTCTAGTAGAGCAGTAAGTGTTGTAAGATACTTTGTAGAAGAGAAGGGCATGGACCCTAAACTATTTTCAGCAACAGGATGTGGAGAGTATCAACCTTTAGTTTCAAATGAAACAGCAAAAGGGAGAGCTGAGAATAGAAGAGTTAATATACTTATAACTATCGACTAGGAGGAAGAGTTTTGTTCAAAAATAAAAAAATTATTCTAATTATTTTGATACTGATTGTTTTCTCAGCAGGAGCAGGGTTTTTTATATTAGGTAAAGGTGGAAATGGACAAATTGATAAGATTATAGGTTTGTTTATTCCAACAGGAAAAGGTAAAGACGAAATAAAAACAGAAAATCTTGATTTAGAAGAAATGGTATTGAAGCTAGCTGATGAAGGTGTAAGATATTTAAAGGTATCAATAACTGTGTCTTATGATGCTTCATATAAAGATATAGAAAAAAATACACCTTTAATTAGAGATAATATTATAAATTGCCTTATGGCAAAAAGAGCAGATGATTTTGCTGCTGAAAACCTAAATAATATAAAAGATGAAATAAAAAATACTTTAAATACGAATTTAGGCGGGAATGTAATACAAAACATATATTTCACAAATATAGTAGTACAGTAAAAGGATGGTAAGACATGATACTTTATTTATTAAAGATATTAATATGTATTCCAATAATTTTAATATTGATAGTCTTATCTTTAAAAATTAGCCAGGGAACTTTATTAAAAAAATACAATGACAAATATGTAAAAATACTAGACATTGTAAGTATAAATAAAAACAATAGCATAATAATTTTAAAAGTAGGTGAAGAAGGGTGTATTATTGCATCTTCTTCAGCTAGTATGAATAAAATAAAAGATTTGACCAAAGAAGAAATATCAAAAATAGAAGATGACATTAAAGAAAGAAATTTTAAAATCCAAGATTTTAAAATGGAAAAAATCAAAGCAAAATATGATTTCAGTAGATATATTGGAAAATTTACAAAAAAGGAAGATAAGTAGATGGAGCTATTATCAAAATTACCTTTGGCTGATGTACCATATACAAGTTCAATGCAATTGTTTTTATTTCTAACTGCGTTAATGTTTTTACCATTTGTAATGTTCATGATGACAAGCTTTGTTAGAATAGTCATAAGTTTATCATTTTTAAAATCAGCATTAGGAGCACAACAAGCAATTCCAAGTCAAATTTTGGTAGGGCTTGCAATAGTATTGACAATATTTATAATGAGACCAGTATTAAATGAAATAAACGAAAAGGCATTACAACCATATATAAAAGAAGACATCACTATGGAAAAAGCCATGAAGGAAGCAGAAGTACCTATAAAAGAGTTTTTATTAAAGCAAACTAGACAAACTGACTTAGATTTATTTGTAGAACAGGCAGGGTTAAAAGAAAAAAAATTAACTCGTGAAAATATACCCTTATCTGTTGTAGTTCCAGCTTTTGCTATAAGTGAACTAAAAACTGCTTTTCAAATAGGTTTTTTAATATACATACCATTTTTGATAATAGACCTTGTTGTGGCAAGTGTTTTAATGTCTATGGGGATGTTTATGTTGCCTCCAGTCATGATATCATTACCATTTAAGTTGTTGTTATTTGTAATGGTAGATGGATGGAACTTGATAGTAAAAACATTGATATTGGGATTTGGATAGGAGAAAAATAGTATGAGTGAATTTATGATAATGAGTGTTCTTAAAAATGGTATGTTTACGGGAGCTATGATTGCAGCCCCAGTACTCATTGTTTCTCTTGTAGTTGGACTTTTAATAAGTGTATTTCAAGCTACAACTCAAATCCAAGAGCAAACTTTGACATTTGTACCAAAACTAATAGCGATTCTTTTAGTAGTAGCTATTGGTGGAAGCTGGATGTTACATACCCTTATTAGTTTTACTTCTGAGATATTCAATATGATGTCTCTTATAACTAAGTAAGTAGGATACAGATGATTTTTGTATTTATTAGAATAGTAGCCTTCTTTGGAACATTGAGAATGCTATTCCCAGCTGGTACACCTGCTTTATTTAAGTCACTCTTTGCAATCATTATATCAATATTGATTTCAAGTACTATGCAAATTGAATATGTAACAAATATAGATAATATAGTAATGTTTACGTTATATGGTATAAATGAGACTATAACAGGGATTATACTTGGATATATAACGAATCTATGTTTTTATAGTATCAGAATGGCAGGTTCTATGATGGACCAACAGATGGGATTATCAATGATTAATATGTTTGACCCAAATTCAATGACTCAAACGACTCTAATCGATAATCTTATGAACTGGACAGCAATTATGATATTTTTTAGCATGGATGGTCATCATATTTTAATTCGAGGTATAAGGTATAGTTTTGAGTTAATTCCAATAGGAAAATCATTTGTAGATAATAATATAGATTATATAATAAACATATTTGTACAGTGCTTTATAACTGGATTCAAAATAGCAATACCTATTGTACTTTGTCTGCTTATGGCAGATTTTATCTTAGGGCTTATATCAAGAAGTGTACCTCAACTAAATGTAATGATTGTTGGTATGCCATTAAAAATATTGGTTGGGATTGCACTTTTTATCATATCAATACCTTTAATTGTTAACCAAATAAGTCATTTATTGAGTCAAATACCAAAGATGTATGAGGGAACTTTTGCACTAGCCCCTATGTTTTTTATGGGATCAACAGATAAAACAGAAGAAGCTACTCCAAAGAAAAAGGGAGAGCAAAGAAGAAAGGGTAACATAGCAAAAAGTAGAGAATTACCTGTTGCAATGACCTTATTTGCATTCACTTTGTTAGTTCCTACATTATTTTCATATGTAGTGGATACACTTAAATCTTCACTTAATTATTTCTTAAATTTGAATTTTTATATGAACATAAATTATTCAAATCTAGAAAACTTAATTATAGTAGGATTAATGGATTTTTTTAAGATATTTTTGCCGATAGCTATTCCATTTTTGGTTTTAGGTGTAGTAGCTAACTTATTTCAAGTGGGGATATTGTTTACTGGAGAAACTTTGAAACCAAATTTATCAAAATTAAATCCAATTAGTGGATTCAAAAACATGTTTTCTATGAGAAGTTTATCAACTTTAATAAAGGATACAGCTATTATATCTGTTTTAGCTTATATAGGATATAAATTCTTTCAAGATAATTATTTAGATATCTTGAAACTAGGAAACATATATCTACCAACTTTAATGTACACAGTTAAAGACTTAGTATATTCCATATTAAGTAAGATTTGTATAGCTATGATAGTTATAGCAGTTGCAGATTATTTTTATCAAAGATATAGTCATAAAAAACAACTGAGAATGACAAAACAAGAAGTTAAAGATGAATATAAAAACGCAGAAGGAGACCCAGAAGTAAAAGCTAAGATAAAACAAAAACAAAGACAGATTTCATCTCAAAGGACTATGCAAGCAGTCCCAAGTGCTACTGTAATAGTAACCAATCCAACACACTTATCTGTAGCAGTAAGATATGAAAAAGGGAAAGATCAAGCTCCAATAGTAGTGGCAAAGGGTGCAGATTATTTAGCTTTTAAAATAAGAGAAATTGCAAAGGGAAATGATATCCCAATAATAGAAAATAAACCTATCGCTAGGTTGTTATATAAACAAGTAGAAATAGACCAAGAAATTCCAGAGGATATGTATCAAGCTTTTGCAGAGATATTAGTAGCAGTATACAAAATTAAAAATAGATACAAAGTCCCAAAAAGGTAGGATAAGTAATGAATAAGTTTAATCTAAAGGAAAATATGGATGTAGTAGTGGCTTTTGGTGTTGTAGGAATTGTTCTTATGATGATAGTGCCATTACCTACATTTATATTAGATATTTTACTGGCAATTAACATAAGTTTATCTGTGCTAATTTTATTAATGACATTATTTACAACAAATGTACTTGATTTATCTATATTTCCAACCGTGTTGCTTGTAACAACATTATTTAGACTAGGATTAAATCTTTCATCAACTAGATTGATTTTAACTCAGGGATATGCAGGTGAAGTTATAGAGGCGTTTGGAAGTTTTGTTGTGGGTGGAAATTATGTAGTAGGGATAATTATATTCCTAATTATATTAATTGTTCAGTTTGTCGTTATCACTAATGGTTCTGGAAGAGTATCTGAAGTAACAGCTAGATTTACGTTAGATGCCATGCCAGGTAAACAGATGAGTATAGATGCAGATTTAAATGCAGGAGTTATAGATGATAAAACTGCTAGAAAGAGAAGAAAAGAACTTCAACAAGAAGCTGATTTTTATGGATCTATGGATGGTGCAAATAAGTTTGTAAAAGGAGATGCTATAGCAGGTCTTATAGTAACAGCAATAAACATAATAGGAGGAATTATAATAGGAGCTGTAATGCTAAACATGACTCTTATGGGTGCAGCACAAACATATGTAAGACTTACTATAGGGGATGGACTTGTAAGTCAGATACCAGCTCTATTAATATCTACATCAGCTGGTATAATCGTAACAAGAGCTTCTACTGATGAAAACTTTGGTGATTTAGTAGGTAAGCAGTTAACAGCAATACCAAAAGCAATAATGATGACTGGATGTGTTTTAATTGTACTTGGTATGATGCCTGGATTGCCCAAACCAGCGTTTTTTTCACTGGGTATAGGTGCAATAGCAGCAGGTTACTTTTTAGGAAGAGAAAAGAAGGATACTTTAGAAGATTTAGAGTTTGAAAAACCTGATATGGTAAATCCAGATAAAAATGAAGTAGAAGATGTAACAAACTTAATAAATGTAGAAGCTATAGAAGTAGAAATTGGATATGGTCTAATATCCTTAGCTGATGAATCAGCAGGAGGAGATTTACTTCAGAGAATAGCATCAATAAGAAGACAATGTGCCATAGACATGGGTATAGTTGTACAACCGATAAGAATAAGGGATAATTTACAATTAAATCCAAACCAATACAATATAAAGATAAAAGGCAATGTAGTTGCTGGATATGAGATAATGCCTAATATGGTTTTATGTATGGACCCTATGAATCAAGGTTTTAATATATTTGGAATAAAGACAATTGAGCCTACTTTTGGAATAGAGGCACTTTGGATAGAAAGTGATAAGGTAGAAGATGCAGAGTTAAAAGGTTATACAGTTGTAGATTCATCCACAATACTTATAACACATTTACTAGATATAATAAAATCCAATGCACATGAATTACTGGGAAGACAAGAAGTTAAGACTATTATAGATGCAGCAAGAGAAAATTATAGTGCTGTAGTTGATGAATTGATACCAGATTTAATGACACTTGGTGAGGTTCAAAAAGTACTTAAAAATCTGTTGAGAGAAAAAGTAAATATAAAGGATAGGGTTACAATCCTTGAAACACTTGCAGACCAGTCTCGAAATACAAAAGACATCGAGCTTCTTACTGAATATGTAAGAATAGCTTTAGCTAGAAGTATTTGTACTAATTTGGTGGATGAAGATAAGGCAATTGTAGTTGCTACGTTATCTCCAGAAACTGAAGAATTGGTATCTAATAATTTACAAAGGTCTGTGAATGGAACTTATCCAGCTGTTGACCCAGAAAATACAAACAAAATATTTGAGAGTATACAAGATGTAATAGGTAATGTATATTTCAATCATAATATACCAGTAATAGTAGTATCACCAAAGATAAGAGCACCATTTAGAAAACTAGTTGAGATTGTATATCCTAACTTGACTGTACTATCATTAAATGAGATACCTAATGATGTTAAAATCAAAGCAGAAGGTGTGGTGAGCATATATGATGACGAAAAAGTATACAGCTGATACAATTCAGAATGCCATGAATTTGGCTAAAATGGAATTGGGTGACAATATTACATTAATAGATAAAAAAGAAGTAAGAAAATCTGGAATACGAGGTATTTTTTCAAAGAGAGATATCGAATTGACTGTCGGATGGGAAAAGAGAGATAATGTAGAACAAAATGACTTGAAACGAGAGGTAGAACAATTAAAGTCAATTATAAGTACTATGGGGTTTGATAATAAGAATGACAATGACATAGATAAAATATGTAAGAACCTACTAAATCTAGAGTTAAATGAAGAAATTGTAGAGTCCATAAGAGCTGACTTACAAGAAATGAAGTTCAATGGAATTGACACAAGTAAAAATTTAGTGGAGAGTCTAAAGAAAAAGATTAAAATAGAAAATCCAACTATAAATGGAAAAATCGCTCTAGTTGGACCACCAGGTGTAGGTAAGACAACTACAATAGCAAAGTTAGCTGCAAAATTAGTATTTGAGGAAAATAAAAAAGTAGGTGTAATAACTATAGATACCTATAGAATTGGTGCTGTAGAGCAGTTAAAGATATATACTGACATAATGAATATTCCTTTTAAAGGAGTAATAAGCCCTGATGAGATGGAGTTGGCACTTGATGAGATGAAAGATTGTGATGTTGTATTAATAGATACTACAGGTAGAGGATATAAAAATTCTATGCAAATACTAGAAATCAAGAATCTCATAGATAAAGCTGAAACTGATAATATACACTTAGTTTTGAATTGTACAACAAGAGAAAATGATACAAAAGCAATTATAGATTCATATAGACATGTGAACTTTAAAAGCTTAATAATTACAAAGCTAGATGAAACAATTACATATGGTTCCATATTTAACATAGTGAATTATGCACAAAAACCAATATCATATATTACAATAGGACAAAATGTTCCTGATGATATTATAAAACCTAATGAAGATAAGATTATAAGATTACTATTAGGAGTTGAAAGTATATGATTGACCAAGCTCAAATCTTGAGAAAAATGGCAATAGAAAAAAGGGGACTTGATGAATTTATAGTGGAGAATGAGAATACACCTAAGATAATTACAATAGCTTCTGGTAAAGGTGGAGTTGGAAAGAGCAATCTCGCTACAAATTTGTCTATCTGCTTGACTAGGCTTAATAAAAAAGTTCTTATATTAGATGCAGATATAGGAATGTCAAATATAGATATAATAATGGGTGTAAATGTAAAAGGTACTATAATTGATGTAATTAATGGTGAAAAAAATATAGAAGATATAATTTCACGAACTAAATATGGTGTGAATATAATTTCTGGAGGTTCTGCACTTAATCATATAGAAGATTTTACAGAAGCTCAAAGAAATAAGTTTATACATAGTATAGAACAGATTCATGATGTTGATTTTATAATAATTGATACAGGAGCTGGTATGAGTAAAAGTCTATTGTCATTTATATATTGTAGTACTGAGTTTTTCTTAATAACAACTCCAGAGCCAACTGCATTGACTGATGCATATAGCTTATTAAAGGCCATAAGTAATTTTGGTATAAAGGGAAGTGCAAATATCATAATTAATAGAGTAATTAATTTAGAAGAAGCAAAATCTACATACAATAGGATAAAGGTGGTTGTAGATAAATTTTTAAATCTTAATTTAGAATTATATGGATATATAATAGATGATAAAAAAGTAGGAACATGTGTGAAAAAGCAAATACCATTCATTCTAGAATATCCTACAAGTAGTGCTTCAAAGTGTATTATAGCTATAGCAAAGAGAATGGTAAGTAAATCAGGAGAAGAGATGGTTGATAATAAGGGTTTACTAAGGAAGATGTTTAGTATATTTAAAGGCTAAGGAGGCGTAGTTAATGAATAGAGAAGAATTAATAAAAGAGAATATGCCTCTTGTGAAGAGTATAGCAAGAAAATTTTTTATACCAGGGAAAGGCTTTGAATATCAAGATTTAGTAAATAGTGGAGTCATTGGGTTGATTGATGCAATAAATAAGTTTGATGTTGAAAAAGGAGCAAAATTTTCTAGTTATTCTTATATAAAAATAAAATCAGCTATATTAGATGAAATTAGAAATCAAAGTCCAATCTCTAAGCACAATTTAACTAAAGTAAATAAATATAATAGAGTAGTAGAAAAATTGCAGTCTGAATTATTAAGAGAACCAAGTTCACATGAAATTGCAAAAGAATTAAATATTTCAGAAAAAGAACTTTATAATATTGAAAGTAATATAGACATGCTAAATATTGTATCATTAAACCATGTAATTTTTGAAGATACAAATGAAACTGTACAAGATTCAATAAGTGATAGAGAAGAAGATATTCCAGCAAATGTAATAGAGGAAGAAGAAAAACTAGAAATTTTATCTCAAGCAATTTGTAATTTAAGGGAAAAGGAAAAATTAATACTTTCACTGTACTATTATGAAGATTTAAATCTAAAGGAAATAGGGAAAGTGCTAGGTGTTTCAGAGTCAAGAGTTTCACAACTCCACAGAAAATCAATAAGGAACTTGAGAAGCAAAATAAAAGAACTTAAATATTCTATATAGATGGTGATTGATGTGATGATACAAATTATATTAATAGTAGTGTCTATTTTGATAATAGTAACTATAATTGCAAATTTACATAAGGAATCAAAAAACAAAGATAATAGGTACTTTGACAAAATATTTGAACAGGAATATGAGGCAAATGATAGATTGATAGTTGCAGAAAAAAGAAGATTCTTTTTAGATAAAGTACTTGCTGAAACAAGAAGTAATAATCATATAAAAGTTTATGAAAATTATAACTTAATAAAAAACAATGGAGAAAAAAAAGAAGATATCTTTATAGAATCAAAACAGGAAATAAAACAAGCAAATGAGCTATCTCTTAAAGTGAAACATCTTATAAATTCAGGTTATGATGATGTGGAAATATGCAAGATGCTACATATTGGAAAGGGTGAACTGTCATTAATAAAGAGTTGTTACAAAATATAAGAATATTATTATTTGATAAAAAAGTACTTTTAGGAATAGGAATTGGTATATTGATATCAACTTTATGTATAATGCTTTTTAGTAATAATGATATGAGCAAAGCAGAGATAGAAAAAAAGGCCAGAGCATTAGGTATGAAATATACAAGTGAGATGAAAGTTTTAGAATAAATAGTCTTGTTGAACAATTTACAAAAAAGGAGGTCATAATGTGATAAGAGGATTATATACAGCAGTTTCTGCTATGATAACAAATCAACAAAAGCAAAATGTTGTTGTCAATAACTTAGCCAATATGGATACTAATGGATATAAAAGTAAACAACTTTTAACCAAAAGTTTTGATGTATTGAAATTAGAAGCTTACAATGACTACGTAAATGGAACTAAACAAAAGCAAGAGATAGGTGAAATAAGTCCAGGTGTTTCTATGGATGAAACTCTTACAAACTTTAACCAAGGTCCTATAAAACAGACTGATAATAAAATGGATGTAGCTATTCAAGGTAAGGGATACTTTTTGGTTAGTGATGCAGCTGGAAACCAGTTTTATACTAGAAATGGTAATTTTAGAACAGATAATCAAGGAGACCTCATAACTAGTGAAGGATACTATGTTCTTGGAACAAATACTGCAACTGGTGCTGTAGGACATATAAATGTAGGAAATAAAAAATTTGAAGTAGCAAAGGATAATACAATATCACTGGACGGAAATGCTATGTACAAATTTAATATTGTAGATTTTAATGACTATAATAAGCTAAAAAAAGAAGGCGATAACCTGTATTCTGGAGAAGGGGCTATAAAAGCAAATAATGCATATACAATACAAAATGCTATAGAGTCATCTAATGTTGATATGGTATCTGAAATCAACAATATGATGACAATTTCAAGAGAGTATGAAGCAAATCAAAAGATAATTCAAGCTATGGATTCTAAATTAGCAAAAATAGCAAGCGAGATTGGTTCAGTAAGATAGATGGGGGTGAATTTTTATGTACACAATGTTTTATACTAGTAAAACAGCTTTATCAGCAAATCAAAATAAACTAGATATAATATCTAATAATATAGCAAATACTGATTCTACAGGATATAAAAAGCTAAATATGGAATATTCTGATTTAGTAGATGAAGTACTAAATAGACCATCTTATCCAACAAATGGTAAAGATATATCAACTGGAACTGGTGCTAAAACTTCAGCTCCAATGAGAAATTATGAACAAGGAGCATTAGCTCCAACAAATAGTAAAAGCGACTTGGCTATAGATGGAGAAGGATTCTTTAGAGTAATAAGAAAAGATGGAACATTTGCATATACAAGAAACGGTGGATTTAATGTAGATGCTTTAGGTAAGATTGTAGATGATAATGGAAATATATTAGATGTTCAATTTGATGCAGGTTATAACTACAATAATACAAATATAACTGATACAAACTTAACTGTTTCAAGAAATGGAGATTTATTCGTAGATAATAAAAAAATAGGAACAATAAACTTGTATGAGCCTACAGGAAATCAAAATTTTATATCTGAAGGAGATAGTCTATTTGTTGCAACTGATGCAGCACAAATTAAACAAGTTGCAAAAGTGGATATAGTCCAAGGTTATAGAGAAAGGTCAAATGTTTCTTTACAAGAAGAATTTGTTGATTTAATAGCTACTCAAAGAGCATTTCAAATGAATTCAAAAGGAATAAAGACAGCTGATGAAATGTGGCAAATAGCTAATAATTTAAGAGCTAAATAATTATGTAAGGTGAGGAATATTCATGTATGATATGAAGGATTATGATTTTGGCAAACCTCAGAGTTATTCAAGAGAAAATTTAACTTGTTTAAATTTTTTATTAGCTGAATTCTGTAAAAAATATAAAAACTATATAGTTTATGAACTTAAGTGTAATTCTAGTATGGTGGTTGATAATATAGACCAAGTAAATTATCAAACTTTTTTAGATAGGGTAACATCTTCATGCTTAGTAGTGCAAAATTCGATGGAACCTATTATGAAAAACTTTTCTTTTAGAATAGACAGAAGTGTAGCTGACATGTGGATTGATATAACATCTGGAGGAAATGGAGTTATAGTAGATACCAACAGAGAACTTACAGAACTTGATAAGAAATTACTTTTACATCTTATGGAGGATTTAGTAAGAAATATGCATTTATTTGAAGGCTTTGAAAACATACAAGTATTAGATACACACACACACATTAATTTACCACAATTGTGTTCACCAACTGCACCTGTATGTGTTGTAGATTTGAAGGTGATAAATGATAATGAGCATATTGGTACTGTTTCGCTTTGTTTCCCGTACAATGCCTTAGAGGCCGTGTTGGAAAATATTTCTGTAGTAGAATTTTTAGATATGGATGCAGGAGATAATTCAGAGGAATTCACTAAAAAAATCTATGATAGTGTATCTAATATAGAATTATCAGTTATTGCAGAGATAGGTAAAGTATCAATTAATGTTGAGGATTTACTTAAACTAGAAGTTGGAGATGTAATAGTAACAAATAAAAAGATAAATGATTATATAGACGTATATGTAGAAAATTCAAAATCATACACAGCAACACCAGGATTTATATCAAGTAAAAAGGGTGTGAAAATAAATGATGCTGTCAAAAAAGAGGTGTAGTTATGGATAATAGTAATCTTATTTCAGATGAAGAAGCAAAAATGTTATTGAATGATAAAATTGAAAAAGAAATTGGTGGAGATGATGAATTAGCTTTAGAAATTTCTGAAACTACTAGAAATAATATAGAGAGAATACTTGACCTTAAGTTAGAGTTATCTGTAGTTATAGGAAGAACTAAGATGAGTTTGAGAGATATTTTAAATCTAAATAAAGGTTCTCTTATTGAACTTGATACTTTAGCAGACCAAGATGTAGAGATACTAATAGACAATAAAGTACTGGCTTATGGAAAAGTGGTAGTGGTAGACTTAAACTTTGGTGTAAAAGTAACAAGTATAGTAAGTGAAGAGGACATGGTAAAATCTCTTGTTTAGAAACAAAATCAATTAATACTTATGGCATGAGGTGGTATTTATTTTAAACTTAAATGATGTAAAGAAAGATATATTAAAACTCAATAAAAAAGACTCATGTGCTCTATATAATGAATCTATTGATAATATAAATAATAATTGTATATCAAGTGGATTAAAATTTTTAAAAGAAGCAAGAGATTTAATCCCAAATGATGTAGATATTTTAAATCTTATAGGTCTTGTAAACTTACTAAAATGTAATTTTGATGAGGCTGTAGAAAGTTTCTATAAGAGTTCACTTTGCGAAAAAACTGCTCTGTGTGAAAAGTATATAAATATGCTTACATCTGAGGAGTTTTTAATTTTCTTTGAAAAATATAATCAGCTTATAAGATTCATAAATAAAGGAATGTACAGAGAAGCTATACAAGGTTTTAAATTTATAACTGAGCAATATAGCGATTTAATAGAGCCTTATGAGTTACTTGCTTTAATTTATGATAAAGAAGAAGAATACATAAAGTTTGATGAATGTCTAGACGTTTTAAAGAAGATTGATAAAGAAAATCATTTATTAAATCAAGAAAATAATATATCAGATACATATAATAAACAAATCAAAAGTAATGTAGATATTTATGAGAGGGAATTTTCACATAAAAATATTAAGAACTCTAAATTTGATAAAACTAAAGATGTAGTTAAGAAGGTTAATATAACTGAAAGACAGAAAGAGTTAGCTTCTAATAAGAAAAAAAGCATTAAAAAAAATAAATATCTACATTTAGCAATAATATTAGGTATATTACTAATAGGACAAAATATATATAGTTCTTATAAGATGAATAATTTAAAAAATCAGATGTCTGAAAATGAAAATACTAGTGCTAAAAATAAAGAAAAACTAAATTCTAGCTTAAATGATAAAGAAAATGAGGATAAGACTTCTAATGCAAATAATAATGATAGAAGTGATGACAAAGAAGATGTAAACTCTGAAAAAAATACTGTAGATAATGCAAGTGATAAAAATACTGATTTATTTACAGAAGATGAATTGATGTCTAAAGCGAATAATTTAAAGAAGGAAAAGAAAACCAAGTCTTCGATACAGTTGTATAAAAAGGTAGTAGGTACTGGTGGAAATAAAGGTAACACATCAGAGGCAACTTATCAAGTAGCTATTCTTAGTGAAAAATTAAAAGACTATAATACTGCTGAAGAATATTATAAAATGTATGTAGAAAATTACTCAGAAGAAGATGCCTATTTTGATGAATCGTATTATAATTTAGGTATGATGTATTATAATAAAGGTGATTTAAAAAGCTCTAAATCAACATTAAAAAAGCTAGTTAATAAGGTTCCTAATAGTATGTATAATAATTCAAAGGTAAAGGAAATTTTAAAAGAAGAATAAAAAAAATAAATAAGAAAAATAAACTATTTTATTTTAAAATAATTTATTTATAATATATTGACATACTATTTTAAAAAATTTAAAATAGTAATTATAAAATGAGGAGGGATAAAAATGGAGTTTGAAAAAGGAAGTATTTCAATTCATACAGAAAATATTTTTCCTATAATTAAAAAATGGTTATATTCTGATAAGGACATATTTATAAGAGAGCTTATCAGTAATGGATGTGATGCAGTAAGTAAACACAAAAGACTTGTATCATTAGGAGAAATATCAGAAAATAATCCATCAGATTATACAATTACTGTATCTGTAAATAAAGGTGAGGGTACACTTAAATTTATTGACAATGGAATAGGTATGACTGAGGAAGAAATAAAAAAATACATAAACCAAGTTGCTTTTTCAGGTGCAGAAGATTTCTTTAATAAATATAAGGATAAGATGGAAGAGTCAAATGATATAATAGGTCATTTTGGGTTAGGGTTTTATTCTGCATTTATGGTGTCTAAAAAAGTACAAATAGATACACTTTCATATATGGAAGGAGCAACTCCTGTAAGATGGGTATCTGAAGGTGGTACAGAATATGAAATATCTGAATCAGATAGTAGATATGACAGAGGAACTACAATAACACTATTTATTGATGATGATAGTAAGGAATTTTTAGATGAATTTACTGTAAGAGGAATAATAAACAAATACTGTTCTTTCTTACCAGTAGAGATATATTTAGAAGATGTTGAAAGATTAGAAAGAGAAGCTAAGGAAGCTGAAGAAAAAGCTAAAAAGCAAAAAGAAGATGGAAATGAAGAAGAAGTTATAGATGCAAAGGTAATTGAACCGTTAAATGATACTAATCCTTTATGGCTTAAATCTCCAAAGGATTGTACTGATGATGAGTATAAAGATTTTTATAGAAAAGTATTCAATGCATTTGATGAACCTTTGTTTTGGATACATCTAAATGTTGACTATCCTTTCAATTTAAAGGGTATACTTTATTTCCCTAAATTAAAAAATGAATTTGAACTTACAGAAGGAAAAGTGAAATTATATAACAATCAGGTCTTTGTAGCTGACAATATAAAAGAAGTTATACCAGAGTTTTTACTTTTATTAAAAGGTGTAATAGACTGCCCAGATTTACCACTAAATGTATCAAGAAGCTTCTTACAAAATGATAGAGATGTAAGTAAAATTTCTAAACATATAATTAAAAAAGTAGCAGATAAGTTAAAATCTCTTTGTAAAAATCAAAGGGAAGAATACAACAAGTTTTGGGATGATATACAAATATTTATTAAATATGGTTGCTTAAAAGATGAGAGTTTCTATGAAAAAGTTAAAGAATGTATATTATTTAAAACTATTGATGATGAGTATATAACACTTCAAGATTATTTAGAAAAATATAAAGAAAAACATGAAAACAAAGTATTCTATGTAAGTGATAAAGAGCAACAATCACAATATATAAAATTATTTAAAGAATATGACCTAAATGCTGTGGTATTAAATTCATCAATAGACACTCACTTTATTTCATTTATGGAATATAAAGAAAATGGTGTTAAGTTTAACAGGATAGATGCAGACCTTTCTGACGTATTAAAAGATAAAAATGAAAACAAAGATAGTGAAGAAAATAAAGAAGAGATAGCTAAGATAGAAGGATTGTTTAAAGAAGCTGTTGGAGAAAGAGTGAAAAATTATTCTGTAGAAGGATTAAAAAACGAAGAAACTCCAGCTATGATTTTAGTATCTGAACAATCTATTAGAATGGCAGAAATGCAGTCAAGATTTGCTGGAATGGATTTAGGAATGAGCTTTGAGGAAGAAAAGACTCTTGTAATAAATGAAAACAGCCCAATTATTAAAAAATTAGTTTCTCTTAAAGATGATGAAGAAAAGAAAGATAAAGTAGCACTTATATGTAATCAAATAGCTGATTTAGCGTTACTTTCTAATAAAGAACTAAAACCAGGAGAATTAGACTCATTTGTACAAAGAAGTAATAAACTGATGAATATGTTAATAGAGTTATAAAGTTAAAATATAGTAAAATAAAATTTAAAAAAATTGTATGATACAACAATGAGAAGAGTTATCTTAAGGCGATTGAAATTGTCTTTAGGTAACTCTTTTTTGTTTTATAATTTTTAGTCAAGTTTTAAGCAGCTAACTGCGATTTAACAAGAAATACATCTGATTAAATAGAGTTAACTTGATATGAAAGAAGATAATACATATAATTAAGTAAAAGATTATTTTATAACTTATGTCTCAATACATAATTATATTTTTATTAAAAAATAAAGTCATTACTAAAGTAGAAAAGTAGGAGGTTTTAGCATGAATTTTAATTATAATTTACCAGTAAATATTTTATTTGGAAGAGGAAGAATTAATGATATAGGTATAGAAGTATCCAAATATGGTAAAAAAGTATTAATTGTAACTGGGAAAAACAGTACAAAGAAAACAGGGTTACTTGATAAGACAATAGATTTGCTAAAAGGTGCTAAAGTAGAATATGAAGTTTTTGATAGAGTAGAGCAAAATCCTCTTATAACTACTATATATGCAGGAGTAGAAGCTATAAAAGAAACTGGATGTGATTGTGTTTTAGGCCTTGGTGGTGGAAGTATAATGGATGCAGCTAAAAGTATAGCTTTTTCTTATAAAAATCCAGGAGATTTGAATGATTACATATTTGGAATTAAACAAGGTGAAGAGGCTCTACCTATAGTTTTGGTCCCAACAACATCAGGCACAGGTAGTGAAGGGAATTGTTTTGCGGTACTTACAAACTCAGATACTAAAGATAAAAAATCTATAAAAAAGAATAGCATGTATGCAAAAGCCTCAATAATTGACCCAGAGCTTATGGTAACAATGCCAAAACATATAAGTGCATCAGTTGGATTTGATGCACTTGCTCACAACATAGAAGCATATCTTTCTAATGGAAGAAATCCTCTTGCAGATGTGCAGGCTATCTATGGGATTGAACTTATATCAGAAAGCTTAGTAAATGTATACAATAATTCTGATGATTTGGAAGCTTGGGAGAAAATAACACTTGCAAGTACTATTGGTGGGATGACAATTGGTACAGCTGGAACAACTCTTCAACATGGAATGGAGCATCCTGTAAGTGGTCTTAGAGATGTAATGCATGGAAAAGGACTTGCAGCTTTAACTCCAACTATTGTAGAAAGTTCATGGGATAGTGATATTGAAAGATTTGGAAATATATCAAAAATATTGGGTGGAACTTGTGCAGAAGACTGTTCAGATGCAATCAAAAACTTCCTTAAAAAGATAGATTTAGATATAAAACTAAGTGACTTAGGTATTGTAAAATCAGATATTGATTGGTTAACTGATAATTGCATGAAAATATCTGCTGCAAATATTAAGAGACATCCAAAGACTTTTAATAAGGAACAAATAAGAGAAATATACTATAAATCTTTGTAATTTAGATTTATAGATTAAATTTTAGATAAAAATTGGCTATGTTGGATGTTATAAGAAAATAAACTTGTAATTAGTTAATGCAAAAAAAGAAATTTATCCTAAATGTTTATTTTACTTTCTGATAAATAAAGAAACTTAAAAAAGGGAAGATTAACTAAGTAATATTTTATAAAAGTCTTCATTTTAAAAACTTTAAGTAGAGGTGAAATAAATGTTTAATCCTAAAAGAATAATATTTGAAAAAGGCACCCTAGATACAGATATTGGGAAAAACATATACGATAAATTTAAGGATAAAAAAGATGTAGAAATAATTAATATATCATCAAATAGGATTAAGGAACATATTCCAGGAGAAAGTCTATATGAGCAGTATAGGAATGGAAAACAAACCATGGTAGTTGGTATTAGAAAAAGCTTAAAATTCCAAACATGTAAACCTTCTGCTAACTATCAATTACCACTTGTCAGTGGATGTATGGGAAGATGTGAATATTGTTACTTAAATACGCAATTAGGTGATAAGCCATTTATAAGAGTGTTTGTAAATTTAGATGAAATACTTGAACAAACAAAGAAATACATTGAAGATAGAAAACCACAGGTAACTATATTTGAAGGAGCAGCTACATCAGACCCTGTTCCAGTAGAGCCCTATACTAATTCATTGAAAAAAACAATAGAGTTTTTTGGAAAAGAAGAAAAGGGAAGATTTAGATTTGTTACTAAATACAGTGATATAGATAGCTTGTTGGATGCTGAACATAATAACCATACAGAGATAAGATTTAGTATAAATACACCTAGAATTATAGATGGGCATGAGCATTATACAGCTTCTGCAAATAAAAGAATAGAATCAGCTGTAAAACTTGCAAAAGTTGGATATCAGATTGGATTTATAATAGCTCCTGTGTTTTTATATGAAGGTTGGAAAGAGGAATATAGAAGTTTGATTAGAAGTATAAAAGAAGCTCTTCCAAAAGATTTTGATAGAAAAATTATATTTGAAGTTATATCTCATAGATATACAACTAAAGCCAAAAATAGAATATTAGAAATTTATCCAGACACATTATTGCCAATGGAAAATGATGATAGAAAGTTTAAATATGGTCAATTTGGATATGGCAAATATGTGTATACTAAAGAACAGTTGGATGATATGAAGGAATTTTTTAGTAAAGAAATAAACACAGTGTTTAAAAATAGTTTAATAAAATATATAATATAGCAAATCTTTAAATAAGGTTTGCTATATTTTATGTTTACAACAAAATATTGTCATTGTGATATAAATTATTGTTTATATTACAGTATTTAGTATAGAGTACACTAATTGAACTATCAACTATTGATATTATAGCTTAGAGGTGGAGAATTTTTGTCTAAGGATAAGATAAATAAGTTTAAATAATCTTGTAAATTTTGTAAAAGTTAAAAAAGGCACTGTCTATCAAGAAGACTTTTTATTACTTTGATAATATAGAGGTATAAGAGTAAGATAACTACAAGGAGGAATTATAATATGCATGCATGGGAATCTATTCAAACTACATTGGATTTGATAGAAGAAAGGTTGACAGAAGAAATATCTATTGATGATTTAGCAAGTGCAGCTAATTTATCACCATTTTATTACCAAAGACTATTTAAAAGGTTAGTTAATAAGACTGTAATGGAGTATATAAAGCTTCGTCGTCTTGCAAAAGCCTCGGAATATTTAGCAGAAAATAAAAGTCGTATACTTGATGTAGCTTTAAATGTTGGATTTGATAGTCATGAAACATTTACACGCTCTTTTAAAAAGGCATATGGGTTGACGCCTGAGGAATATAGAGCAAATTCGGTGAAATTGAATCAATTTGTTAAGCCAGAATTAATCTTAAATTATGTCATGGTGGATGAAGGTGTACCATTGATTACAGATGGTATAGTAATTGAAGTAAGCCGTAAAAAATTAAGTAAACCAAGAACTTTTGTTGGTCTTGAGGGAGAAATACCTATTTGTCAACTAATGGGTGGTGAAACAACTGGTATTGCAATAGCAAAAGAGTTATGGATGAAATTTGGCAGTCAAAGACATAATATACCAAATCAAATTCCAGGTGGAAATGATTTTGGTGCTCTTTATATGGGTAATGCAAAAGAAGGAAATTGTATTTATATGGCAGGGGTAGAAGTAGAGCCAGGTACATCAGTAGAAGGATATAGCTCTTTTGAATTACCTGCTAGAGAGTATTTAGTATGTGGATTTGAAGCAGAGAATTTTGATGAGTTAGTTGACTCAGCTGTTTTTAAAGCTGATAAGTTTATGGAAAGATGGATGAAGAAACATAAATTAACAACAACTGATTTTGCAATTGAAATGTATTATCCATCTACATCTGAGGCAGCATATCTGGAACATTGGATTGTTCCAGTTCCTATTAAATAGCAGAAAGGGTGGTAAATATGGATTGGCAAGATACGTTTTTCCAAGATAATAAACCAACATTTGAACAAATTAAAGAATTTATTAACAGTCCATTGTGGTACAAGCTAAATAGTGTATTAAATTCAACATATAATGTAGAACCAAAGCTTGAGTATAGCAAATGTTCAATGCAAAGGGGTTGGAATGTAAAATACAAAAAAAGAGGAAAGTCATTATGTACCTTATATCCTCAAGAAGGTTCTTTCAAAGCTTTAGTAATTGTAAATGAAAGTAATAGAGTAGAAGTTGACTTATTTATTAATACTTGTTGTGATTATATAAAACAATTATATGATGAGATAAAATTCTTTAATGGAAGTAAGTGGTTGATGATTCAAATAGATAGTATGTCAGCATTAAATGACACACTTGAGCTTATTAAATTTAGAGTTTAATATATAAAAACAGGGTGACTTATATACTCATCCTGTTTTTATATATTAACTTTTAAAAAATATTTAAAGCATAATATGGTTGATACAGCATTTCAAATTCTTAATTATTTTTCTAAGCAATATAATTCTCCTCTTACCATCTATCAATTATTATTGAAATTGATTTGAGATAGAGTTTAAATATATATGTTTTCCTTTTTCAGTGAGAAACATAAAAATAATGCTCCATAAACAGTTTAGAGTGTTTTTTATACTATCATGTTCATTAAGTTCTTTAGTGCCAACTGGTTTGTATATGAGTATTGTTAAAATACATTCAATAATATTTTCTATCTGATTAGGAAGTGTACATTCTTGAACTAAATTAGAATTTTGTAAATTAAGAAAACTTTCTTTCAAGAATTCTTTAAGCTCCTTTATAAAATCAAGTTGAAATTTATATATTTTAGGGCTTATTTGAGATAGTTGGTCATAGTGCTTAAAATAGTATGCATTTTCATTTTGAATGTTCAATGAATTTAAAAATAACTCATTTAAATCCTGTAATGACTTGGGCATATCTATTTTCTTATAATTTTTATGCTTGTATTCAACTACTTCCTCAATTAAATCTTCCTTTTTTTTAAAATAATATGTTAAGTTCCCCACACTCATTCCTAAAGCATCAGCAACATTTCTCATGGATACATTATTATAGCCATATTCATTAAATAAATCACGAGCTTTAATTAAAATATCTTCTTTTGTTTGTTTTGCCATACTGAATCCTCCAATAAAAATTTATAATAACTTTTATTTGACATTTTAGTACATTAGTACTACAATGTCAAGTATAGTACGAATGTACTAAAATAATATTTAAGTCATTTTGGTATAGACAAACTAAAGATTTTGGTTTTATATTATAAATTTAAAATCTATAAAGACTAAGATATTATTTACATAAAAGTTGATAAAGAGTAAAGAGTATTTTATATTATCATATACTTTGATTAATCTTTTATTACTTTAAAAGTACATTAAATTTAATATTGGGAGGTTATAAAATGAAATATAAAAATAATAATTTGGAACTTTATAAACTTGGGCTAGGTTGTGGAGGCATGATAAAGCTTGATAATAAATCTGAAAATATAGCTACAATTCATGAAGCTTTAGATAATGGTATAAATATGTTAAATACAGCTGACTTTTATGGTGCAGGGCAAAGTGAAATGATAATAGGTGAAGCTCTTAAAGGCAGAAAAAGAGATGATACTTTTGTATCTGTAAAAACTGGAGCTCTTGTTGCACCTAATGGTCAAATGTATGGTCTTGATGTTAATCCTTTTAATATAAAAAGTCACATAGCTCAAACTCTTAAGAGATTAAATTTAGATTACATAGACCTTTATCAACCAGCTAGAATAGATTTAGCTATACCTGTGGAGGAAACTATTGGAGCTATTTCTGACCTAGTAAAGGAAGGGTATATAAAGTATATAGGTATCACTCAAGTTGATGCTGAAACTTTAAGAAGAGCTAATAAAGTTCATCCGATAAGTCTTATAGAAGCTGAATATTCTCTTTTCAATAGAGAAATAGAAAAAAATATATTACCAACTGCTAGAGAATTAGGGATAGGGGTTGTTGCTTTTGGTGCTCTTGCTCATGGACTTTTAAGTGGAGCTTGGTCAAAAGTGAATGGCCAAAGATACAACTCTATGATACCTTTGTTTTTTAATGATAATATAGACAAAAATCTTGAACTAGTAGAAAATCTAAGAGAAATAGCAAATGAAAAAGAAGCTACTATTCCACAAATAGCTCTTGCATGGGTATTATCAAAAGGAGACGATATCATAACTTTAGTTGGAGCATCAAGAAGAGCAACACTAATGGATTCTTTAAAAGCCCAATATATTAAATTAAGTGAGGAAGACATTAAAAGAATAGAAAATGCCATAAATGAGAATGAAATTTTAGGTGCAAGTTTTCCTAACATGAAATTTAAGAATGGTAAAGTAGTTAAATAAGTTCTCATAAGCCACCCTTTAAAAGAGTGGCTTTTTACATTACATTAAATAACTTAATACACAAACTATAGTATAAGTTATTCAGCAAATATCAATTTAAGTTATTTTTCTGCATTCCCTACAATTAAGTCCACATGTGTTTTTTTCCTGCATATTAATAGCACCCCAGTTAGCAAATTGTTGTAAAATAGGTACAATACTTTTACCTTTATCTGTTAATGTATATTCAACTTTTGGAGGAATCTCATTGTATTGTTTACGATGAACAATACCATCAGACTCTAAATCTTTTAATGATTGAGCTAGCATAGTATTTGTGATTCCATCTAATTTTCTTTTTATGCTGCTATATCTAATTGGATTATCAACTGCTAACATACATATAATAGGTAATTTCCACTTTCCACCCACAACATCTAATGCATAACGTATTGGACAAGTTAATTCTTCCTCATTTTCAGTTACATTATTTTTATTATCTAAACTCATTTTAATTCACTCCTCAATCTTAATAGTATCTTTTTGATACTTTATCAGAAAAAACTGCATACTTGTTTTTTTCTTATTTTATATTAAAATTATATCAAAGGATAATCCTTAATACAAGTATTTAAAAGGGGTGTAATAATTATGAAAGCATTAGATTTTTTAAACAAGGCAGGAGTTTATTATTTAGCAACAACTGATGAAAGTAATCAGGCACATGTACGTCCTCTTGGATTCGTTATGGAATACGATGGGAAACTAACATTTTGTACATCTAACCAAAAAAATATGTTTAAGCAACTTATTTTTAATCCAAATGTTGAAATTTGCTGTATCGACCAAAAATTTAATACCTTACGTATTTTAGGTGAAGCAGTATTTGTTACATCAAAAGAAACACAAGCTAAGGCACTTGAAATAATGCCAAGTTTAAGTAAAATGTACTCTGTAGGAGATGGCAAGTTTGAGATATTCTCTATTGATAAAGCAAAAGTTAGTTGTTGCTCAATGAGTGGTAAAAAAGTTGATGTAGAGCTTTAATATTTTATGAATTTTGATAAAATAGGAACTTTGATAAAAGTTAACCCATGAATGTTACACAATAAATATACAACATCTTAATAAAATAATTTCTGTTGACTCTACTGATAAGTAAAAATAAAGTAAATCTTATATAAGACTTACTTTATTTTTATTTAATGATTTTTTTAGTTTTATACCATAAGGTATATATAGAACTGCACCTATTAAAAAGGTTATAATTTCTGTTACTGTCATAGACCATATTAATCCATCAAGTCCATAAAAATAATTAAGTAATATTACTATAGGTATATACAATCCACCTTGGCTTATAGACATTATGCCTGTTTCAATGCCTTTTCCTGATGCTTGATATATTGTCATAAATAAAGATGTAAGCCCATTAAATAAAGCAGATACTAACATTGCTACTAATACATATGTGCCTACTTGAATAACTGATGTATCATTTGAAAATGCTTGTATCACTTGAGTTCTAAATATATAAGCAATTGATGAAAATATAACTGCAATCATAAATATAAATAAAGCAGAATATTTGATACTTTCTTTTAAACGAGATATGTTTTTATTAGCAAAATTGTATGCTATAAGTGGCATTACCCCTAAAACTATACCCATAACAAAAAATTCTGGAATTTGAGAAATTCTAAGTGCTATACCAAAGCTCGCAACTACATTGTTCCCATATTGCATAGAATAGTTATTAGATAATAATGTAGTTACGATTAAGAATGTACATTGAATTAATTGAGAAACACCTACTTTATATATTTCAACTTGGCTGTTTATATTGATTTTAATGTAACGCAGAAATCCTCTAAGGTTTTCGCTTTTAACATTTAAATACCAAATATAATAAGCACTAGATGCAATATTAGAAAGTACCATTGATAATGCAGCACCATATACATGCATATTAAGAACCAATATGAATAAAACATCCAATATAATACTAACTATTACACTTACAAACATACCATACATGGATTCTTTTGATGCACCTTCAGACCTTACGATTTGTTCAAGGGAGAAGTTTAGTATAACAGAAAATCCACCAGTAAATAGTGTAACTGCATATTGTCTTGTATATTCAAATGTAGTTGCATCTGAACCCAATAATTTAACAATTGAATCCATTGATAAGTAACCAATCAGACCTATCAGCAAACCTGTTATAATACTCGCATAGAAAGTGTATCCAGCAATTTTCTTAGCTTCATCACTATTATTTTGTGCAATTAGTCTAGTTATGAATGTACTACTACCAACTCCAAACATATTTCCAAAAGCCATTAGAATTGTAAATATGGGTAGACCTAGTGTTATTGAACTAAGCATAGCTGTATCATGAACTAATCCTATGAAGTAGGCGTTAATTACATTATAAATAGTTCCAGCTGACATTCCTATCATCATAGGGATAGATAAATAAAGAATAGTCTTTTTTATTGGCTCATCTTTTAAATATTTAATATTTGATTTTTCATTTTCCATGTTATCCTCCTAAATAATATAATTTAAAAAATAATAAGGCACCTTATGAAATATATTATACAGGTACCTTAATAAAAATGCAAGACATTTATTAAGGTACCTGTATAATATAAAATATTTCATTAAATATGCAAACTAAAGTTTACATATTTCAAACTTTGCTTTGTGGTGCAGTCAAGTTTAATACTTTATAATTGAAATATACTTATTTTTAACTTGAAAGGAGTTTAATCTATGACTTTAGGAGAAAAAATTGTAAAATTAAGAAAGGAATATAACTATTCTCAAGAATTGTTAGCAGAAAGACTTGATGTATCTAGACAAACAATTAGTAAGTGGGAATTAAATCAAGCCAAACCTGATTTAGAAAATATAAAAAATATATCAAATCTATTCAATACTACTTATGATTACCTAATTGATGAAAGTAACTTATGTTCTAGAGACATAACTGATAATATTAGCAAAGATATTGACTGGACAAAAGCATGGAGTGCAAAATATCCTATTTTAGAATCTTATGTTGATATAAATGGTATAGAAAAATATCAAATAGCTATGGAAGAATTATATTCAAAATTTGAAAAAGAATATGGAATGAGCAATGAAAATATAATACTTGTTTTAAAAGATATTCTATACAAGATATTTAAAAAACATGAAAAATAAAAAGTTATAACTGGATATAATTATTATTAATTATATGTAAAAATATGTAAAAAATATATGTTTTTAGTTTGATATACAAAGCACATATAAAATTTAATTTTAAAAATAAACTTAAGCAGATGCTATTGGCATCTGCTTATTTGTTTCCCTGTGGTTGATTTTCCCACCAAAAGTCAACTTCAAATCGGTTGTTACTTTTATGTGTTTAAGGCTATAATTACATATAGGAGGTATTGATATGAATGAATTAAATATTGCAAAAACACTGATTTTAAAGCGTAAAGAAAAAGGAATTACACAAGATGAGCTTGCAAATTATATAGGTGTCTCTAAATCATCTGTTTCTAAATGGGAAACTGGTCAAAGTTATCCTGATATTACTTTCTTGCCACAATTAGCGACATATTTTAACATTACAATTGATGAGCTAATTTGCTATGAACCACAAATGTTAAAAGAAGATATTAAGAAACTTTATCTTCGTTTATGTAAAGATTTTACGCTTAAAGAATTTGATGAAGTTATAGATGAAATAAGAGAACTTACAAAAAAGTATTACTCATGCTTTCCTCTAATTTTACAAATGGGTATTTTAATAATTAACCATTATGACCTTGTAGATGAACAAAAACGTGAATCACTTATTAGTGAAGCGCTAGAATTTTTCATTCGTATACAAGAAATGAGTAATGATATAGAGATTTGTCGTATTGCAAAAAGCATGGAAGCCAATTGCTATATATTATTAAATCAACCTGTACAAATTATTGATTTGATGAAGGATAGTAGTTTTCCTATGCTAAATGAACCTATACTTCTCGCTCATGGTCAAATGATGAATGGTCAAATTAATGAAGCTAATGAAACTTTGCAAATTGGAGCATATCAAGCTCTTATGTCATTGATTCAAAATTTAGTTGGTCTTTTGCAAAGTGCAGATTATTTACGAATGAAAAAAATAGAAAATCGTATTTTAACAATTTCAAATATCTTTAATCTTGATACATTGTCTCCTGCTACTATGTTTTCAGCATACTTGACACAGGCACAAGTTAATTTAACACATGGAGATGAAGAAGCTGCAATTAAATCATTACAAAAATATGTAGATTTAGCGACAAGTGATATATATCCAATTACACCACATGGTGATGACTTTTTTAATCAGATTGACAGTTGGTTTTCTGAAGTAAACTTTGGAATAGGTATTACACGTGATGAGACAATCATAAAAGCTGGGCTTGTTAGTGCTATTAAAAGCAATCCTATGTTTTCTGTATTAAATGAAAATAGCGAATATAGATTTCTTATAGAAAAATTATCTTTATTGGAGGAATAGTATTATGGAAAGTTTAATGGAGTATCTACCAATTTTGATTCCAGTTATTATTATTGATTTAGTGCTTATAATCACTGCTCTAATTCATGTAATAAAACATCCAAATTACAGATTTGGGAATAAGGCAATATGGATTCTTATAGTTCTATTCATCTCTATAATAGGACCAATTTTATATTTTGCTGTAGGAAGAGGGGATGAATAATGAATGTTCTTTCAATAAGTAAGCTTTCAAAAAGCTTTGGAGATAGAAAGATAATAGACAATTTAAGTTTTGATGTTCCAGAAGGTTCAGTCTTTGGATTTGTTGGTCAAAATGGTTCAGGAAAAACTACAACTATGAAAATGGTATTAGGTTTACTTGAGTCAGATAGTGGAAGTGTGAGTGTCTGTGGTGAAAAAGTGACTTATGGAAAGACAAGTTCCAATCGTCATGTAGGGTATCTACCTGATGTACCAGAGTTTTATAACTATATGAAACCACTTGAATATCTTTCACTTTGTGGTGAAATTACAGGACTTTCAAAGAAAGATATAAAGTCTAGAAGTGATGAATTACTATCACTTGTAGGTCTTAAAAACGAAAAAAGACGAATTGGTGGATTTTCTCGTGGAATGAAACAAAGACTTGGTATAGCTCAAGCTTTGCTTTCACGTCCTAAGTTGCTTATTTGTGACGAACCTACAAGTGCACTTGATCCTGTTGGTCGAAAAGAAATACTAGACATCATGTTCAAAATTAAAGATTCAACAACTGTAATATTTTCAACACATATACTATCTGATGTTGAAAGAATTTGTGACCATGTTGCTATATTAAATAATGGAAAAATTGCTGTTAGTGGTACCCTTTCAGAAATGAAAACTCTACATGGAAAAGACAAACTTTTATTGGAGTTTTCCAGTATTGATGAAGTTCAAAAGTTTAAATCTCATGGTGCTATTAAATCTTTACTTAAAGATTCAGAAGAAAGCAATATGAAACTTATTTTGCATGGTACAGATATAAAATTAATACAACATACAGTTATATCTACACTTGCAGAAACTGGTCTTTGCCCTGTAAAGATGGAATTAATGGCATTATCCCTTGAAAATTTATTTTTGGAGGTGGTTAAGTGAGAGAATATATAGTATTTACAAAAAAAGAATTTATAGAGAATCTTAGAAATTATAAATTATTCAGTTTGGTTGCCTTATTTTTAATATTAGGTATAAGTAGCCCTCTTTTTGCAAAATTTATGCCAGATTTGATTGCCCATTTTGCACCAACTTTAAAAGTTACTGCTGCACCAACTGCTTTAGATTCTTGGACACAATTTTTTAGCAATATCTCTGGTCTTGGCATGAGTTTAACTCTAATTATTTTTAGCAATATTTTATCGAACGAATATTCCAAAGGAACACTTGTTATTATGCTGACTAAAGGTCTATCACGTTCATCTGTGATATTGTCTAAATTTTCTGTTACAGTAATTATTATGTCAATTGGTTTTTGGTTTAGTTTTTTAGCTGCTTATGGGTATACAATATATTTTTGGCCAGATGCAAATCTTTATCATATTGTATTTTCAGTATTTAGTTTGTGGCTTATAGGAATTATGTATATCAGTATACTAATTCTTGGATGTGTACTATTTAAATCAGCATTTCCGAGTGTGCTACTTGTATTGGTGTCAACTATTGCTATTAGTTTACTTTCTCTTCCTAAGCAACTTGCACCTTACAGCCCTAATTTCATAACGTCAAAAAATATTGACTTGATTTCAGGCAAGGTGCTAGCTTCAGAGTTTATTATACCAATAATTGTAACAATTATTATTTCGATAGTATATTTACTACTAGCTGTTATTTTATTTAAAAAGAAACAAGTTTAATAGTACATTTATCAAAAAGATAAATTAACAATACATATGTATTTTTATATTATTTATAGAAAGTATCAAATAATTAGTTTAAGATGTATTGTTTGTAAAATAAAGGAATATTTTACAGATTACATATATACTGTTTATTGCTAAAATATGTTATTTAGATAAGATAATATTGTATTTAAAAAAAATATATCTATTAAAAAGACTTGGAATTTATGTTCCAAGTCTTTTTTAGTTATGAAAAAAATTACTCATTAGCATTCTTTAGGATGTGTATTAAATTTAAATTATAATTTTAAATTATGATGATTATTTAGTTTTGTTAATCATCTTAATCTTATGTAATAAATTACTATTGGAATTATATAATAAATTAGTATAGTAAATAAAGATAAGATGTTTTAATTATGGTAAAATATACTATAAAATTACTATAAAAGTGATAAAATTAATTTAAGTAAATATTCAAAAGGGGTGTAGATATGGAAAAATCAAAAGTATATTTTTGTGATTTATATTCAAATTCACAAAATAAGAATGTGCCAAACAATGTTAGAAGATTATTTGATAAAGCGGGATTCAAAGATTTAATATCAAAAAATGACCAAGTCGCGATAAAACTTCACTTTGGAGAAAAGGGAAATACTACATATATGAGTCCTGTTGCAGTTAGACAGGTAGTTGATAAGGTTAAAGATTGTGAAGGTAAGCCATTCTTAACAGATACAAATACATTATATACAGGAAGTAGAACTAATTCTGTAGACCATCTTACAACAGCTATAGAAAATGGATTTGCTTATGCAGTAGTAAATGCACCAGTAATAATTGCAGATGGATTGTATAGTAGAAATTATGAAAATGTACAAATAGACAAAAAACATTTTGAAAGTGTAAAAATAGGTGGGGAAATTTATAACTCTTCTGCAATGATAGTAATGAGTCATTTTAAAGGTCATGAAGCTGCTGGTTTTGGAGGAGCATTAAAAAATTTAGCTATGGGATGTGCAAGTGCAGCAGGAAAACAAATGCAACATTCTGATGTTACTCCTGGAGTAAATGAGAAGAAATGTATAGGTTGTGGAAAATGTGTTAATTCTTGCCCAACAAAAGCTATAAGTATAGTAGATAAGAAGGCAGTAATAGACTCTGATGTATGCTATGGCTGTGGGGAATGTCCAACTGTCTGTCCAACTAGAGCAGTAACTATACAATGGGAAAGTGATTCAGATGTATTTGTTGAAAAAATGGCAGAGTATGCATATGGAGCAGTATCAAATAAAAAAGATAAGGTTGGGTATATAACTTTTGTTATGAATGTGACTCCACTTTGTGATTGTGTACCTTGGTCAGGTAGACCAATTGCACATGATATAGGAATCTTAGCATCAACTGACCCTGTAGCCATTGAGCAAGCATGTTATGATTTGATTTGTAAGGAAATGGGTCATGATGTATTTAAACATGAACATCCTCATGTAAATGGAACTAGAATAATAGACTATGCATGTGAGATGGGAATGGGAAGTAAAGAATATGAATTAATAAAATTATAAGAATAGATAGACTTAAATGCATATAATGATGTAAGAGGAATTTAAAAGTATCAAAGGAGTATGCATTTATGAAAATTTACTATGAAAAGGAAAATAGCAAGAAAGCAAATGTAAACAATATTCCAAGTGTCTTTGCATTTAATTTTCTAAGAAATTTTTTAACTAGTAAAGAATATGAAGAAACTAGAAAAGAATATTTTATAAATAATCTAACAAAGAGTCAAGTTAATCAAGCCATGAAAGATTTAAAATGGCTTTTTAGAGAGTATGAAGGCTTAGAGATTATTACAATGGAAAACTTGGATGGAGTAAAGACAAGAATAGTTTTGTAAATTATTAAGAATACTGCTTTAATAATGATGTGTATAATACAATTTATTATACTAATATCGTTTTAAAGCAGTATTTTTTTATTTTTAAATAGTAAACTTGTTCATGAAATAAAGTTGACCAATAAATGAAAAGTCTGTAATATTATATATAATAAGTAAACTATAAAAAATAAAAAGGTTGACTAATGGGAGGACATATGAAAGAATACATAATCAAATTAAAAAATAAAGTTTTAAATGGAGAAGAAATAAGTTATAAGGAAGCTTTTAACTTAATAAATATTGATGCAAATAATAAAAATGATTTTGATATTCTATTGAAATCAGCAAATGAAATAAGAGAATTTTTTATGGGTAGCAAAGCAGATTTATGTACAATAGTAAATGCAAAGTCTGGTAAATGTAGTGAAGATTGTAAATTTTGTGCTCAGTCATCTCATTATAAAACTGGTATTGATGAATATTCATTACTCAATTATGATGTGATTCTAAATATGGCTAAAGAGATGGAAAGCAAAGGAGTACATAGGTTTTCTTTAGTTACAAGTGGTAAAGGAATGACAGGAGATGAGTTTAATAATATTTTACATATTTACGAAGGATTAAGAGAGAATACCAGTCTAAAGTTGTGTGCATCTTTGGGAATTATAAATTATAATCAAGCTAAAAAATTAAGGGAAGTAGGAGTATCTACATATCATCATAATGTTGAGACATCTAAGGATAATTTTGAAAGCATCTGTACAACACATACATATGAAGAAAGAATAAAAACCATCAAAGAAGCTAAAAGAGCAGGGTTAGATGTATGTGTTGGTGGAATAATTGGAATGAATGAGAGTAAAGAACAAAGACTGAAGATGGCATTTGAAATAAAAGAGTTAAATGTGAAGTCATTTCCAGTAAATATTTTAAATCCAATTAAGAATACTCCAATGGAAAGTTATGATGTATTAGAACCAATGGAAATATTAAAAACAACAGCAGTATTTAGGTTTATAATTCCTAATATATATATAAGATATGCTGGCGGAAGATTGTCCTTAAAAGGATATGATAAGATAGGATTTAGTGGAGGCGTAAATTCTGCAATTGTTGGTGATTATTTAACAACTGTAGGAAATGGTATTAAAAATGATAAAAAAATGATTGAAGAACAAGGCTTTAAAATTTAATAGAAATTACTTAAATTAATTAATATACTTTTTAAAAATTAAAAAGTATATTAATTTTTTTTGGAAATCAGCTAATATGCCAAATTTAAATTAATAGTTAAAAATATTTTGAAAAATAAGAAAAATATCAAAATTTGTATAAAGTAGTTGCAAAGCGAAAAAAGATATGATAGTATCTAGGTAACCGGTTAAGTAAAACGGTTTCCTAAATTATGGGGGTGAACTTCTTGAGTATAACTATAAAAGAGATTGGCGAATTGGCTGGTGTTTCCAAAACAACTGTGTCAAAAGTCATTAATAATAAAGATGAAAATATAAGTCAAGCAACAAGAGAAAAGATTTTAAAAATAATGAAGGAAAAAAACTATGTTCCAAATAAATTGGCACAAAGTTTAGTAACTAAAAGAACAAATACAGTAGGACTTCTTATACCAGATATACGAAATCCATTTTTCACAGATGTATCAAGAGGTGTGGAAGATAAAGCTAATGAGGAAGGATATAATATAATTTTATGTAATACAGATGAAGATGCAAAAAAGGAATATGAAGGGATAAGAACATTATCGGAAAGAATGATAGATGGAATTATCTTTGCAGCATCATCAAATACAAACTGGAAAGAGGCAAATTACAAAGACATAAAAATACCAACAGTATTAATCGATAAGAAAATAAGTATGAATAAAGAAACTCTAAAAGGTATAGTTAAAATAAATAACTTTGAGGGTGCATATATAGCTACAAAACATTTATTAGATATTGGACATAAGAAAATAATATACTTAAGTGGTCCACTTCAAAATGAAATAGCAATAGATAGATTAGAAGGATATAAAAAAGCTTTGACTGAGTATAATTTAGATTACAATTCTAATTATGTATTTGAAGGAAAATATAAAATTGAATGGGGGCAAGAATTTATAAAAAACTTAGAAGAGATAAATTTTAATGCTATATTTTGTGCAAATGATTTAATTGCAATAGGTGTTATCAGAGGTCTTCAAGAAAGAGGATTAAATATACCAAATGATGTAAGCGTTGTGGGATTTGATGATATTCAAACTTCTAGTTTAATAAGTCCTCCACTTACCACAGTACGACAACCATCTTATGATATAGGATATAAAGCCAGTGAAATACTAATAAATTGTTTAAGAGGAGATAAGAAAGAATCCTTTGATGAATTAATTTTTAAACCAGAATTGGTGATAAGAGCTTCAACGAAAGAAAGTAATTAACAGCATGAAATGCATAAATAGATATGTAAAGGAGTAATGTAATGGGAAACATAGTTGTCATAGGAAGTGTAAATATGGACATGGTATGTTCTGTAGATAAGAGACCAGAAAAAGGAGAAACAATACTGGGTAATAGTTTTTTTACATCACCTGGTGGAAAAGGTGCTAACCAAGCAGTTTCAGCATCTAAGTTAGGTGCAAATGTGAAAATGATATCTTGTATAGGAGAAGATAGCTTAGGCGAGGAGTTAATAAGAAATTTTAGAACCAATAAAGTTGATTATAGCCTAGTATCCAGAAATAAGCACAAAAGCTCTGGTGTTGCTGTTATAACACTATGTGAAAATGATAATAGTATTGTTGTTGTGCCAGGAACAAATGAATTAGTAGATATAGAATTAATTAAAAAGAATGAAGACGAGATAAAGAATGCAGATATAGTGCTACTACAGTTAGAAATTCCATTAGAAACAATAAATTATGTAGTAAATTTCTGTTTTGAAAATAAGGTAAAGGTTTTATTAAATCCAGCACCAGCAATAAGATTAGATAAAGAGATAATCGAAAAAGCAACTTACTTAACACCAAATGAACATGAATATAAGATAGTTCTCGGTACAGATGAAAGTATAGAAGAAGCACTAAAAAAATATCCAAATAAACTTGTAATAACAGAAGGAAGGAATGGAGCTAGATTTTATGATGGCAAAGAAGTAAAACATGTATCTTGCATAAGTGTAGATGTTCAAGATACTACAGGGGCAGGAGATACTTTTAATGGAGCATTATCAGTAGCTATAACAGAAGGTAAAGACTTATATACAGCAGTAGAGTATGCTGTAGTAGTGTCAGGGCTTTCTGTAACAAAATTAGGTGCTCAATCTGGAATGCCTTATAGGGAAGATGTTGAAAAATATTTAGATATTAATAAATAAAAATTAAAATTGTTCAAATCTAAAACTATTAAAAATGGAGGGTAATTATGAGAAAAATTTTATCTTTAGGAATTGTTGCAACACTAGCAGTAGGAATGTTAACAGGATGTTCAATGGATGGACCAGGTAAATCAGAAAAGAAAGATGGTTCAGCTAAGAAAGATTTAACTATAGGAGTATCTACAATAACTCTTCAACATCAATTCTTTATAGACATTGATGAAGGGATAAAAGAAAAAGCTAAAGAACTAGGCGTAAAAGTCATAGTAAATGACCCAGACCAAGATGTAGCTAAGCAAACTTCAGCTATAGAAGATTTTATACAACAAGATGTAGATGGAATGATAGTACTTGGAACAGATAACTCAGCTATAGTACCAGCTGTAGAAGGAGCATTTGAAAAAATGCCTGTAGTTACAGTAGATGCTGTGTTAAATACTGAGAATATTACAAGTTATGTTGGAACAGTTAGTTATGATGCTGGTAAAAAATTAGGTGAATATACTAAAAAGTACATAGATGAAAATTTAGGTGGCAAATCAGAGATTGCAATAGTAACAGATTTAAAGTCTCAAATACAAATGCAAAGAATAGATGGATTTAAAGAAGCATTAAAAGGTTCAGCTAATGTTAAAGTATTAAACTCACAACCAGGATATGATAGAGAAGAATCTCTTAATACTGTAGAAAACTTAATTCAATCTAATCCAAATGTAGATATAATATATGCAACAGCTGAAAATAGTGTATTAGGAGCTAAAGCTGCACTTGAATCTGCAAAAAATAAGGATGTTAAGATTGTAGGCTTTGATTTAACTGATGAAGCAGCAACTGGAATAACAGATGGAACTGTTCTTGCTATGATTCAGCAACAACCTAAAGAAATGGGACGTTTAGCAGTGGAAGCAGTGGTAAAAGCTATAAAAGGTGAAAAGGTAGAGAAAAATATACCAGTACCAGCTTTACTTTATGATAAAGAAAATATAAAAGACTTTAAGAATTAGTAAAAAATAAGATTATTTAAAAGAAATCCTATCTAAAAAGGAGTGTCATTATGAGTAATATAATTCTAAAGTTAAGTAATATTGCTAAGGAATTTCCTGGAGTTAGGGCGTTAGATAATGTTAATTTTGAGTTATTTCATGGCGAAGTTCATGCACTACTGGGTGAAAATGGTGCTGGTAAATCAACAATGATAAAGATTTTAACTGGGGCACATGCAAAGACTTCTGGTAAATTTATTTTTGAAGGAAAAGAGATAGAAAATATATCACCAGATATTTCTAAAAAAATAGGTATAAATGCCATATATCAAGAATTAACAGTATTTGATGAATTGACAGTAGCACAAAATATTTTTATGGGAAAAGAAATAAATGGCAAGGTCTTAACTAATGATAAAAAAATGAATGAAGAATCTAAAAAGATTTTTGACAATATGGGAATAGATATAAATCCAAGTAGCTTAGTCAAAGAACTTAGTATAGCTCAAAAGCAAATGGTTGAAATAGCAAGAGTTTTATCATCAGAAACTAAGGTCTTGATAATGGATGAGCCGACATCTTCAATAAGTAAAAAAGAAACTGAGATACTTTTTAGACTTATAAATGATTTAAAGAGTAATGGAGTTAGTATAATATATATTTCTCATAGAATGGAAGAACTTTTTGAGATTTGTGACAGAATAACTATAATGCGAGATGGGAAAACGATTTCGACTTTGAATACCAAAGAAGTATCATCTGAGGAAGAATTAGTTAATTTAATGATAGATAGAAAATTAGACCAATTTTTCCCTAAAAGAAGAGTAGAAATCAAAGAAGAAATTATGAGGGTAGAAAATCTAACTAAAAATAATGTTTTTAATAATGTCAGTTTTAATATAAGAAAAGGCGAAATCTTAGGAATAGGTGGATTAGTTGGAAGTAAGAGAAGTGAAATAGTAGAAGCTATATTTGGACTTAGAACATATAATTCAGGGAAAATATATTTAAATAATAAAGAAATTAAATTCAAAACACCATCAGATGCAATTGAAAATGGTTTGGGACTGATAACAGAAGATAGAAAAGGTACTGGATTATTTTTGCAGATGAGTGTAAAAGAAAATACAACTATGGCAGGATTAAAGAAAGTATCTAAATTTAAATCAGTTATAGATAGAAAAAAAGAAAAAGAAGTTTTAGAAAAATACATAGAAGCTTTAAAAATAAAGACTCCACATATGAATCAGGTTATACAGAGCTTAAGTGGTGGTAACCAACAAAAGGCTATAATAGCTAGATGGCTTTTATTACAACCAGACATATTAATTATGGATGAACCGACTAGAGGTATAGATGTAAATGCTAAAGCAGAGATATACAATCTAATGGGTGACTTGGTAGAGGATGGTGTAAGCATAATAATGATATCTTCAGAGATACCAGAATTAATATCAATGAGTGACAGAATCATGGTTATGAGAGAGGGTCATATAAGTGGCTTTTTAGAAGGTGAAGAAATGGTTGAAAATAATGTATTAAAATTGGCTTTTGGAGGTAAAATTAATGAGTTCAATAACTAAGCATAAAGAAAATACTTCATCTCCATTATTATCAAAATTAACAAGTGTATTTAAAGACCAGGGGAGTGCAGCTATAGGACTTGTAATAATTTTTATAATAATGAGTGTAGCTTCATCTAATTTTTTAACTTTAGATAATTTAATTAATGTTGGAAGACAAATATCAATAAATGCAATTCTTGCAGTAGGGATGACTTTTGTAATAATTACAGGAGGAATAGACTTAAGTGTAGGAGCAGTAATTGCTTTAGTAGGTACATTTTGGGCTACAACAGTAGTAAATTATAATGCACCTGTATGGGTGGGTATGTTACTTGCACTAGCAATTGGAACAATACTAGGTGTCATAAAAGGTGCAATTATTTCAACACAAAAACTACCGCCATTTATCGTAACTTTAGCTATGTTGACAATAATAAGTGGAGCAAGCTTTGTGTTTACAGGAGGTAGACCTATATCAGTAAACACAGATGCATTTAAGATGCTTGGTAGAGGATATGTTGGACCAATACCAATACCAGTTATAATTATGATTATAGTTGTAATAGCAGGACATTTTCTCTTAAAAAGAACTGATTTTGGACGCCATGTACATGCTGTAGGTGGGAATGAAGAAGCAGCTAGACTATGTGGAGTAAAAGTAAATAAAGTTATAGTTAAAGTGTATGCTTTAGCTGGATTATTAACAGCCTTAGCTGGAATAATATTATCTTCACGTTTAGCATCAGGTTCACCGACTGTTGGAGATGGGGCAGAATTGGATGCTATAGCAGCAGTTGTGCTTGGAGGTACTAACATGATGGGTGGTTCTGGTTCTATAGTAGGGACATGTATAGGTGTTGGAATAATAGGAATATTGAGTAATGGATTAAACTTATTGAGTGTATCTTCATATAATCAGATGATTATAAAAGGTTTGGTAATGTTATTTGCTATATGGATAAATAACATAAAATTAAAAAAGTCAGCTAAAGCTAAATAATAAATATGACTTAACTAGTAAGCTATAAAAATTATTAATTTCATATAGGTATTTAAATAAAAAGGTTAGGTATTAAATAAAAATAAATATTGTAATTTAAGTAGAGGATGTTAACTCTGAAATTTTAAATGTGAAAATAAATCTTGGGAGGAAATATGAAAAAAATTCTCTTAGATACATTAAATAGCAACAAGCAGGAATATATAGATTATTTAAAAGAGCTTGTAAGTATCAAAACCGAAGATGTGGGTCATGGAATACTAGGTGGATTTGAAAAGGAAGGTCAAGAATATATTGAAGAACTTGCGAACTCTATAGGGTTTAGTGTAAATAGACAAGAAATGAACGAAGACCTAATTAAAAAGGCAAAAGAAATACATAAAGAAGGTAATCTCGGTCACAATTATGATGATAGATATAATTTAATATGTAAGTACAGTGACAATTTACCTGGTAAAAAAATAGTATTCAATGGGCATGTAGATACTATGCCACCTGGAGATACAAATAAGTGGAGATATAATCCATATTGTGCTACAGAAGACAATGGTAAACTTTATGGTATTGGAACTGCAGATATGAAAGCTGGGCTAATGGCTTCAATATTAGCTGTAAAACTTATAAAAGATAGTGGCTTAAATATACCTGGCAATATAAAGGTAATGTCAGTAGTAGATGAAGAAGGCGGAGGAAATGGAACTATAAATGCAGTTATGAATGGAATTGATGGAGATTACTGTGTAATTTGTGAACCATCAGAAAAAAACATAATAATTGCACATATGGGATTTGTATTCTTTGAGGTTGAAGTTAAAGGTGTATCTCTACACTGTGGAAGCAAGTGGGAAGGTGTAAACGCTATAGAAAAGTCAATGTTATTACTTCAAGATATAAAAGAGCTAGAACATAATTGGCTTATGAAATATAAACATACTTTATTACCTCCACCCACAATAAATCTAGGCGTAATAAATGGTGGAACAGCAGGCTCTACTGTACCAGATAAATGTGTATTTAATTTATGTGTACATTTCTTGCCAAATACAATGAGTTATGAGCAAGTTGTGGATGATATAACTAAGGTTATAATGACAAGAGCTGATGGGGATTTGTGGCTTAAAAATAATAAACCACAGATAAACATATATCAATCAGGATTAGGTTTTGAGATGGACAAGCAATCTGAATTTGTGGTTAATACTAAAAAGATATTAGAAGAAACCCTAGAAAGAAAGTTAAATATAAAAGGGTCAACCGCTGGGAATGATGCAAGATTAATGAAAAACTTAGCTAACATTCCAACATTGATATTAGGGCCAGGTTCAATAGAACAATGTCATTCAATAGATGAATATGTTGAAATTCAAGAGTATTTAGACAGTATACTTATGTATGCCAGTTTAATATTAAACTTATAAAAGTAGGAGGAATATATAGATGAAAAAAGTATTAATAGTAGGGGAATCATGGGTAAAAAATATAACTCATATAAAGGGATTTGATACATTTGTTACAACACATTATGAAGAAGCAGTAAAATGGTTAAAAGAAGCAGTAGAGTCTGGAGGATATGAAGCAGTTCATATGCCTGCACATGTAGCAGCAGACAGTTTCCCATATAAATTGGAAGAGCTAAATGAGTATGATTGTATAATATTGTCTGATATAGGTTCTAATACATTCTTATTATCTAATAGTACATTTATAGATTGTAATAGTAATCCAGATAGACTTGAATTAATTAAAGAGTATGTAAATAATGGTGGAGCATTAATCATGGTAGGTGGATATATGTCATTTACAGGTATAGATGCAAAAGCTAGATTTGGAGAAACTGCTATCAAAGATGTATTGCCAATAACAATGATAGATAAAGATGATAGAGTTGAAAAACCGGCAGGAATAAATCCAGTTGTTGTTGATTCTGAACATCCAGTTTTAAAAGATATACCAAAGGAATGGCCACAGTTTTTAGGATATAATAAGACAGTAGCTAAAGATAATTGTCCTGTACTAGCGACTATTGGAGGAGACCCATTTGTAGCTGTTGGTGAATTTGGAAAAGGAAAATCTGCTATTTTTAGTTCTGATTGTGCACCTCATTGGGGTCCAAGAGAATTTACTGATTGGAAATATTATAATAAATTATGGGTTAATATGCTTGATTGGTTAACATGCTAAAAATTTTATAAATTTAAAAGACCTCTTACTTGATAAAGTATAATTTACAAGTCAAGAGGTTTTCTTATATAAAATGATTATGATGTGGAAGTTATTTTAAAAATAATTGTTTTATATAATTAAATAATATAATGATTAGTTTTATGGAGGAGAATATGGTTAATATAAATGATTCAAATAAAAAATTTATAATGGATTATATAGATAAAATACAAGAAGAATTAAGAGATATATCAGATAAAATATGGAACAATCCAGAACTACAATATAAAGAGTATTATGCTTCAAACTTACAAAAAGAATATTTAAAAAAACATAATTTTAGTATAGATGAATTAGATTATATCGATACAGCATTTATAGCTAGCTATGGAGAAGGTAAACCAGTTATAGCAGTTTTGGGAGAATATGATGCCCTAGATGGTTTGTCTCAAAAAGTATCCATTACAAAAGAACCTATTTCAGAGGGTGATGCAGGTCATGGGTGTGGACATAATTTACTTGGAACAGGTTCAATGGGAGCTGTAATTGCAATAAAGGAATTGATTAAATCAAAAAAGTTGAAAGGGACTATAAAATACTATGGATGTCCAGCAGAAGAAGATTTGTCAGGAAAAGTATTAATGATAAAAAAAGGTTTTTTTGATGGAATCGATTGTGCATTTAGTTGGCATCCATTTGATATAAATACTCCAATAAGAATTCCTACACTTGCTAATTATTCTGTAAAATTTAGATATAATGGGATTAGCGCCCATGCAGCACAAGCTCCTTATAATGGAAGAAGTGCACTTGATGCTGTGGAACTTATGAACATAGGTTGTAACTATTTAAGAGAGCATATATTTGATAGCTGTAGAGTTCATTATGTAACTACTAGTGGTGGAAAGATGCCAAACATAGTTCCAGATTTTGCAGAAGTGTGGTATTACATAAGAGGTGTAAAAATGGAGCATGTAAGAGATGTATTTGATAGAATTGTTGATATAGCAAAAGGAGCAGGACTAATGACTGGTACTAGTATGGAATATAATATTATAAGTGGGGTATATGACTATATTCCAAATACAATATTAACAGATGTTTTATCAAGAAACATGAAATTGATAGGAGTGCAAAAGTATGATGAAGATGACTACTATTTTGCAGAAAAATTAGCTGACACAGTGTCTATAGACAAAAGAATTAGTGTTTCTAGTGTACTTAGTGGGAATAATGAGATTACTAAGATGAATCTACATGATGAAGTTACAGATGATACATTTATTCATAATAACTGTATATCACTATCATTAGATATTGGAGATGTTAGTTATATAGTACCAACAGCACAATGTTCTTGTTCAGTTTGGCCTATTGGTATTTCTGCTCATACATGGCAATCTTGTGCTAGTGCAGGTTCTGACATGGGGTTTAAAGCGATGTTGTTAGCATCTAAATCTATAGCATGTTCAATAAATGATGTAATTCTTGATGAATCTATTGTAAATAAAGCAAAAAAGGAACTAAAAGATATTCTAGGCAGTTTTGAATATACTCCAATTATTTAAAAATAGTAATTAAAAGAAATAAAGGACTAATCTAAAAAGGCAAGAAAACAGAAGAAATGAAAATGGATTAACAAATAGAGAACAAGAGAAATAAGATAGAATAAACTATATAAAAACAGAAAAATTATTGGGATTAAGTAAAAGAATTTAATTTCATGCTCAATAAAAGGACTTATAATTTATAAGTCCTTTTATTATATTTATTCTTTGTTTGTAATTAATTTGATTATCCTAGGTTCATTTAAATTATAGATTGCTCTGAGAAACAACATGTTACCTATTATTAAAAATATGTAAGAATAGTTAATAAATATTTGATTTTTAATATTATTTATTATATACTATATCCATTTTATTGATGGATGAGGAACGGCTCTGCCTTCCTTAGTTACAGATGTTGTAGGGAAACCAATTGTACAGGCATCAAATCCATATTCACCTGTTGGTATTCCTAAAATATCGCAGAAATCTTTATTATTACTTAATCTTCCTATTACACTAACAAGTTCAAAACCTAATCCTAAAGCAGTTGATTTAAGCCACATATTCTGCATCACATGAGATAATGACTTTTGTTCTATGGCTGGTATTCCACGACGTTCTGCCACAATAATAAGATAAGGTGCTGTACCTACACCAAGAACCCCTTTTTCAACTTGCATCTTTAAGGAAGTAATGAAGGATTGTAGAGTAATATTGTTCTTCGCTTCTATTTCATGGTTTGATATTTGAGTTTTAATAACATCAACAAGAATAGTTTTTATTTTATCCATTTGTAAACTGTTATTTGAGATAACAAAGAAATGTCTGAAATCTGTTTGTTTTGCTACTGCAAGTATTGCATAAGGTGCAAGTCTTCCAGTTTCAATTATTTCCTCAACTAGTTCTTTTGAAGGTATTTCTTTTGTAAAACTTCTTATGGATCTTCGAGTTCTTAACAGCATATCCAAAACTTCATTAACATTGTTTTTATCTAAATTGTTTAAATTGTTCATTTTTTATCCTCCATTAATACTATTCTTAAGATATTCTATAATGCATCTATATAAAGGCGAGATTTTCAGTCATATTAAATATTTCTTTCAAATTAATTCGCTGTTTTTTATGAACACATTGTTGATTAATGACCTATATGTATATTATAATATTTATATTGATTTATGCAATGAACAATAATATTTAAATTGTTAAGTAATAAACATTTACTATAAAATTGTTAATTAAAATTAAAAAATTTATATAGAATGAGGAAATAATTCATGAAAAAAGTATCTATTGATAGAAGAACAATACGTACTAAAAAAATGATTAGGTCTGCATTAGCAGAGTTAATAGATGAGAAAGGGTTTAATAATATATCAGTTACTGACTTAACTCAAAGAGCAGATATAAATAGAGGAACCTTTTATCTACATTATGTTGATAAGTATGACTTGTTAGAGAAGATTGAAAATGAAATAATACAGGAAATTGAAGAAGAGACTAAGCACCTTGATTCAGTCAACATGATGAACATAGATGCCTCAAATGAACCTCTTCCATTTATGGTAAAGCTTTTTGAATATTTTAGAAAAAATTCAGTAATTATTAAATCTATTTTAGGTCCTAAAGGTGACCCTACTTTTGAAAGAAAAATAAAAAGATTTATTGAAATCAATTTGTTTGAGAAACAAAAGTCAAGAAATTTTAATATAGATGAGGGAGTAATTTCAGAAGAATATTTTATACAATATATACTTTCAGCAGACTTAGGTGTAATTCAATATTGGCTTGAAAAAAACATGAAAGAATCTCCAGATGAAATGGCACTGATACTTGCTAGAATGTCTTTACTTGGCCCATTAAGGGCAGTAGGTATTCGCAAAGATTCATAAAAATGATTTTATCATAGTACAACAGTAGCACTGATACTTAAGCACTCTAAATTGATGCTTTAGAGTTAACAAGATACATTAAAAACATAAGAAAAATAATTCTAAACAATGAATTATAATTTTATTAATGATATAATAATAAATAACAAAAAATAGAAAAAGAATGGGTTCATGTTTGATGAAGTATTGTGAACATAAAAGAGTTAAATGCGATATTTATAGATATAGATTGTTACAATACAAATTATAATTTATATAAAAAGTAGTACAAAAAGGAGTATTTATGTTTGGATATGTTAAAATAAACAAAATGGATTTAACATTTAGAGAATATGACCACTATAAAGCTTATTATTGTGGGTTATGTAAGTATCTAAAAAGAAATCATGGAGAAATCTCAAGGTTTTCTTTAAACTACGATATAACATTTCTAATTATTCTATTAACTTCAGTATATAAACCAGAGTCTACAAGTACAGAAGAAGTGTGTGTAGTTAGTCCACTTAAGAAAAAAAAGATAATTACAAATGATATTACAGAATATGCAGCAAGTATGAATGTTCTTTTAACGTATTATAAATTAGAAGATAATTTAATGGATGATAAACGCATAAAAGATAAATTAGCATATTATATATATAAAAACAAATTAAACTTAGCATATGAGAAATATCCTGAAAAAGCTGAGTATATAAAGCAACAATTAAATGAATTAAATAAGTTGGAAAAGGACAAAAATATAAATATAGATGAAGTGTCTAATGTCTTTGGAAATATAATGGGAGAAGTATTTGCATATAAAAAAGACGAAAATGAGAGAAACTTAAGAATGATAGGATTTAATATAGGTAAGTATATATACCTACTAGATGCCTATGAAGATTTAGATGAAGATTTTAAGAAAGGAAGATATAATCCTTTTATAGAATATATAGATAAAAATGATGAGTTGAAAGAAAAGGTAAAAAAAATAATTGTAACATCATTAGGTTTTTTGGCTAGAGGAATTGATAATTTAAATCTAAATCTAAATGTTGGAATAATAGAAAATATAATTTATTCTGGTGTTTATTTAAGATATATGAATATATTAGAAAGCAGAGGTGGAAAGAATGTACAGTAATACTTATAATAATGAAAATTTTATGAGAGCAAGAGCTTTTATGGAAAATAGTGAATTTAGAAAAGCATATGATTTTTTAAAAACTTTAACTGACAAATGTGCAGAATGGTATTATCTAACTGGTTTTTCTGCGATGAATATTGGATATTATGAAGAAGGAGAAGACTTCTTGAAAAGAGCAAAATTTATGGAGCCTGAAAACCATGAATATAGTGATGCACTTAGAAGTTATACACAATATAGAAATGACTATAGCAACAGAGCAGATAACTATAATAGAAGAAGACGTAATGACCTAGGTGGATGTTGTTGCTGTTGTGATGATTGTTGCTGTTGTCTAGGTGACGATTGTTGTGAAAACTGTGCTAAACTTTGGTGTTTAGATTCATGTTGTGAATGTTTTGGCGGAGATTTAATATCTTGTTGTTAGGATGATAAATATGAGTATAAAAGTTGCTTATGGAGGCGTTTTATTAGCATTAAATGTAATATTGTTGATTCTTACGAATATTATTCCTGTAAATACATTGTTTATTATGGGGTTAGCATCACTTTTAGTATCAATTGTAATAATGGAATGGGGATTTAAAAGTGGTATTGCTTTTTATATAGGTTCTATAGCTTTAGGATTTATAGTGATGGCAAGTAAGTCTCAATGGATTGTGTATTCACTTACCTTTGGAATATATGGTATTGTAAAATATCTTATAGAAAAAGATAGGTCAATATATATTGAGTATTTTATGAAGTTAGTATTTGCAAATATAATGATACTGATATTGTATTTTTTATTAAGAACAATAGTGTATATTCCAATAAATATTTTTATTATAGGCTCATTTGAAGTAGCCTTTATAGTATATGACTATGTTTACAGTTCTTTTATAGGTTATTACAATAACAGGTTAAGAAAAATGCTATTTAAAAATAACAACTGACCTAATGTTTTACTTTAGAATGATTTTAATTTGTATATAGATAATACCTTTGTGAAGGTGCATTAAAATATAAAAATAAAATTAACATATGTATTAGTTTATATAATAAAAAAGGCTTTGATTTTTATGTCAGAGTCTTTTTATGTTGTCATATAGTATTAAAAATTTTGACTTTAAATTGAACTTTGAATCGGATTATATAGATATATTTGCTATACATACATTTGTTGTACATCCAGATTTTGTAAAATGTGGAGTAGGTAAAAAGCTTATTGATTTTTCAGTTAATTATGTTAAAGATTTAAAATAAAAATAAAGGATATCATTTTGATTATGACATCCTTTATTATAATAAGATTTTTGTTATAGAAGACTTTAAAATAACTGATATAAATTAAATATCTACCATATTCACATCTGTAGATAAAGAATAGATAATGTCTTTTCTTTCTACTATTATTTCAACATTTTTAGAAATTTCCTTGTTAAGTGATATTTGAGCTAAAAGTTCTTTCGTTGGATTTATTGCTATTGGATTTCCAACTCTTTTTAACATATTTATATCACCATTAGTATCGCCATAAGCATATGAGTTTAATAAGTCTAAATCATATTTTACAACAAAATTGTTTATAGCATTATTTTTACTTATAGAATCCCACATTGGTATGACTGTTCCTGTAAATATATCATTTTCAAATACATAATCACTTCCTAAGAAGTCAGTTACATTGTATTTTTTAGCCATTTTTTCAACCAAAAACCCAGGGCTACCAGAAATAAAGATAACTATATGACCTTGATTTAGATGCCAATCAATCCTTGAACGTGTGTATTTATAAACTCTATCTGCTTTTAATTTAATTACTTGGTCACTTGTAAAGTTAATGCAAGTTTTGTCTAAGCCTTTTAAGGAGTCAACATAAAGATTACATATTTCTAGTAGGTAATCATCATAGTTTCCTTGTCTTTTATCCCAATCCATAAATGTATCTCTGGCATGTTTATACCAATTTTTTTGGTCAATTATATCATATTTAATTAATTTCTTAAAATGTTCAACCATAAGAGAGTCTCTATAAAGAGTACCATCTATATCAAAGAAAGCTGCTATATTTTTCATAAAAACCACCTCAATTAATCATTTCCTTATATTATATTATAAATTGTACCTAAGTTGTTAAAATATATGTATAATAATTTATATATTAAAAAACAAGGATTTTAAATTTTAAAGGATGTGATTGTATGAATTTTAATTTTGCAAAGGTTACAAATTCTAGACTTATGGGGAGCTTGGGTCTTATAATAAATTGGATAGACAATAAAAACAATCACTTTTGTCAATATTTTTTATTGGATGCAGAAGGATTGGGTTTGGCGGATTATGTGAGTTTGAAAAATCCAACACAAGAAGAAGCTTATAGGGAAGAAGAAAGATTAATGGGTGGATTTGGCTCAGATAGGATTGGATTAACAGAGGAAGAATCTCTGTTTTTAGTATATTATTTTGGAAATAAGAATATTTGCTATAACAAGGTATTGCCTGGAGATAAATGTGAATACATTGACATTATAAAAAATTATAAAACAGATTTAACTATAGAAAAATTATATAATAAAATATGTAAAAGAGTTGATGAGGAAGTTGAATTTATAAACTATATGACTATGAGGTTTATAGCATGGGACAGAGAAAGCTTAAGATATTTTTCTGGGAGTGATGAGATTGCAAATATGCATATTACAAATATCAATGGCACATTGCTTAAAAATACAGTAAGCAATAAAGGACAAGGTAGGTATATTAGCGAGGCTTTATATGAAGATAATGATGGGTATTACACATGTAAAATAGCTTTTTGTATAAGTAAATGTAATGAAACTGGCTTTAAAATTAGTTCTATGTTAGTAACGGATAAAGAGCCTATGTACGATTTTGAGGTTTTTGATGAAATTTCTAAGAGTGAATTTGTAAGTGTATATAGTGTAAGTTCACCTGATGAATTTGCAAAAGTGTTTTATGAAGAAAATCCATTTTTATTAAAAAGTAATATGAATGAAGGGATATTTTTTACTAGATTTAATTTTAATAATGACCATGTAAAAGAAAATGTATATATAATAAATAATGATATGAAAGCTATATATTACTTAATGGGGAACAAGTTTTTTATAGGGACTTATAGTGATGATGATTGTAATTGTATTAATGAAATAAGTCAGTCTAATTATAGTAAATACATTAAATTTGAGGAGAAATTTTTCTTTGAGCAAAATGCTTTATACGATTTTGCAGAGTCAGATTCAATAGACTTTGATGACTTTTTGGAATAATATATGATTTTGGGCATTATTTAAGCGAGATTAACTGAATTTAATCTCGCTTAAATTTATTTCTATAATATTGGGGGAATATTATGAGGAATACATTTATTATTGTGGTCAATTATTAAAATTTTATACAATTTATTAAAAAAAATAAAAATATTTTATTTGTTTGTAAATATATTAGAATCATACCAACTATCAAGACGGATGAACTTAAATGGCTGATGTATATAGACTGATTGTTCAGGACAATTATAAATACATCTCATGCACAAACAACAACTCCAATTAAATTTAACTTTATACTTGGTAATATTTATATTATGCTTAGGACAATTGTTGGCACATTTGCCACAGTGAGTACAAGTATCTTTAACATAGAAAAACTTACCTAAAATACGAGCACCATACCACTCTAATCTACCAAAGAAAGCTAAAAATTTTACTGAAGTTCTACTAGTTGGTAGATATGAAATCCGATTTATTAAATTATGTACAGTAAGAGGTATTGTTTTATCTGCGTCATTGATAAGTTCTTTTGTTTTTTGGTCATCATATTTAATCATAAAATTTGATGGCATAGCAAACAATTTATTATAAAATACTTTGAAACCTTTAGTATTCAATCTTTTGATTAGTAAATTGGACGAGGCATAATTTATATAATGTTCTTCTCCAGCTGTATGAATTATGAATGTATCCATAGAGTCTGTTTTTGGCAAGTGTTTTACAAAGTCTAATACAATTTTAGGTGCATTAAAGGAATGTACTGGATAAGCTATTCCTACTGAATCATATGATGTTAAATGAATATTAGACATCTTTATATTTTCAATTCTTATGCAATCAACATAAATGTGTTGATTTTCAAACTCTTGTTTTATTTTATTTACAATATAGCTTGTCATACCAGTTCCAGAGAAGTAAAATATACATATTTTATTCAAAATAATACCTCCTATAAATAAGCTAATAACTTGTTAGAGTCATTATAACATAGAGCTAGTAAACTTAATAGAAAACTGAAAATATTCATTCTAGATATTGATTTAAGAGGTTTTGTGAGATACTTCCATGAACATCAAACAAATAGTGATATGCAGTGATACCTTTTAAGGACTAAGTTAAATACAAATAAAAAATCAGATAAAATTTTATTTTATCTGATTTTTTGTATACATTTATTTTATTAGATTATGTTAATATTTTTTGACTAAATAAAAGTATATTCAATCAAAATTTTATACCTATAATAATATTGGGGGAATATTATGAGGAATACATTTACTATTATGTTCAATTATTAAGGTTTTATACAATTTATTCGAAAAATAAAAATATTTTACATTTCTTCCTCATCAAACTCCTCAATATTAGTTTGTGGTATGCTTTGTATAGACATATTACTAGAACCATAAGGAGTCGGATACATGTTAGAAGGCATATTACTAGGCATAACTACAGGCATACCATTCATTGTATTATGACATATAACACCTGGTATCATCATAATTACATTAGCAGGCATATTTTGATTACATGATAAGTTAGGAATACCCATGTTATTCATATTATATCCCATATTATTCATGTTACCAGACATATTGTTAGGCATACCCATATTATTATTCATATTACCAGGCATGTTATTAGGCATACCCATATTATTCATGTTACCAGACATATTGCTAGGCATACCCATATTATTATTCATGTTGCCAGACATGTTGTTAGGCATACCCATATTATTATTCATGTTACCAGACATATTAGTAGGTACACCCATATTATTATTCATGTTACTGGACATATTGTTAGGCATACCCATATTATTATTCATGTTACCAGACATATTAGTAGGTACACCCATATTATTCATATTATTAGATGTATTATAGTTCATGTTGTTAGGCATATTGTTTGGATTAGATGTGTTGTAGTTCATATTTCCAGATGTATTATTTGTGTTAGGCAAGTTGTTTGGAGAATTACTACTTTTAGGATAATTATTTACGCTATTAGGATAAATGTTACTTATGTTCTGATTATTAGGTATTTTTGTATAACCACTAGGGATTTGTGGATCATTTCTCAACTCATCTTGGGGAATTTCTTCGTTAGTAATATAATCTGCATAATTAGCAGGGTCTAAGTAAGGCATGTAGCTAGTATCTAAGTTCTTTTTTTTCTTATTACTCATATTAAACTTGCACCTCCTAGAAAAACTATAAAAAAGTTTACAAAAACTTATTCTAATAATATATATATTAAAAACGTCCATAATATGTGCATTCTAATTATTATTAAATAAATAAAAAAATATTGTTGCGAAATCAGATATAATAGCATATAATGAACATATGAACAGTTATTCATATATTAAAATAACGGAGGATTATATAATGAGAGAAGAGATAAATGATTGTAGTTGTAATATAATACATGAGGAAATAGTAACAGAAGCTAAGTCAACTATGCCAGATGAGGAAATGTTATATGATTTAGCAGAATTATTTAAGGTATTTGGAGATACTACTAGAGTAAAGATATTATATGCATTGTTTGCAAATGAAATGTGTGTATGTGATATAGCAAGTTTATTAAATATGACTCACTCTGCAATATCTCACCAACTTAGAGTATTAAAACAGGCTAGATTAGTAAAATTTAGAAGAGATGGAAAGACAGTATATTACTCATTAGATGATAGCCATATAAGTCAAATATTTGACTGTGGATTAAATCATATTAGAGAGACTTATAAATGATAAATGAGAGGAGTGAATGTATATGGAAGCAAATAATCTAATTAAAAAGGAATTTATATTAGGAGGATTGAATTGTGCACATTGTGCAGAAGAGATTAACAACAAAGTTTCTAAGTTACAAGAGGTTAAGTCTTCTAATCTAAATTTTATAAATAAAAAACTTACAGTAAATATAGAAAATAGTTTTGATGAAGAAAATACTATAGAAAAGATAATAGAGATAATAGATTCAACGGAACCAGGACTTAATATACAAATAAGCTCTAAAGACAATAAAATATCTAACAAAACATCAATTAAAAAAGAGTTTATACTAGGGGGATTAAATTGTGCACATTGTGCAGAAGAGATTAACAACAAAGTTTCTAAATTAAAAGAAGTTGAATCTTCTAATTTGAATTTTGTAAATAAAAAACTTACAGTAAATATAATAAGTACTTTTGAAGAAGATACTGTTGTAAATAAAATAAAAGAAATAATAGACTCAACAGAACCAGGACTTGATATACAAGTAGAGTCTTCTGATAAGACAAAGTCTAGAATGGTTGAAAAGTCAGAAACTGTTAGCGATACAAATAAAAAAGAATTAATTCCACTTATAATCGGAGCTCTTGTATATATCTTTGGTATATATCAGACAGCAACAGGATTTGAAAGTCAATTTAGCAACATAGTATTTATAGTTGCTTATGTGATAGTAGGTGGAGATGTACTTTTAAGAGCACTAAGAAATATAACAAAAGGAAGAGTATTTGATGAAAACTTCTTAATGGCTCTAGCAACAGTAGGAGCATTATTAATAGGAGAATTATCAGAAGCAGTAGGGGTTATGCTTTTCTATAAAATAGGAGAGTATTTACAAGGTGTTGCAGTTGGAAAGTCTAGAAAGTCTATAACTTCACTTATGCAAATAAGACCAGATTATGCAAATCTAAAGGTTAACTCTGAAGTTAAAGTAGTATCTCCAGAAGAAGTAAATATAGGTGATATAATAGTAGTAAAACCTGGTGAAAAAGTGCCATTAGATGGTTTTGTAATAGATGGAGTATCTATGTTAGACACTTCTGCACTTACAGGAGAGTCTGTGTTAAGGGAAGTTGAAAAAGGGGACGAAATTTTATCAGGTGTTATAAATAAGAATGCTTTACTTACTATTGAAGTTACAAAGAGCTTTGGAGAATCAACAGTTTCAAAAATACTTGACCTTGTTGAAAACTCTAGTATGAAAAAATCAAAAACAGAAAATTTTATATCTAAATTTTCAAGATACTATACTCCAATAGTAGTTATAGCTGCTTTATTGATAGCATTTGTACCACCACTTGTTATCTCAGGGGAAGTATTTAGCGATTGGTTATACAGAGGATTGATATTCTTGGTTGTTTCTTGTCCTTGTGCATTGGTTTTATCAATACCACTTAGTTTCTTTAGTGGTATTGGATTTGCATCTAAAAATGGTATCCTTATTAAGGGAAGTAATTATTTAGAGGCTTTAAGAAGTGTAGATACAGTAGTGTTCGATAAAACAGGTACTCTTACTAAAGGTGTATTTAATGTAACTAAGTTAAATCCTGTTGGAATATCAGAAGAAGAATTATTACAATATGCAGCTCTTGCAGAAGTAAACTCAAATCATCCAATAGCAAAATCTATATTAAGCTACTATAGTAAAAAAATTGATTTAAATACAATAGATAGTTATGAGGAAATAGCAGCCTATGGAATCAGAGTAAAATACAATGGTGAACTTATATTGGCAGGTAATGAGAAACTTATGAAAAAGGAAAATATATTCTATTCACCAGCTAAAGAAGTAGGAACAGTAGTGTATATTGCTGTTGATAAAATGTATAGAGGATATATAGTTATATCTGATGAGATAAAAGAAGATAGTAAAAATGCTATAAGAAGTTTGAAATCAATAGGAGTAAAAAAAGTTGTAATGCTAACTGGAGATAATGAAAAAGTAGCAAAAAACATTGCTCAAGAGTTGGAGTTAGATGTAGTTTACTCTAATTTACTTCCTAATGAAAAGGTAGATAGACTAGAAGAGTTGTATGAAGGTAGAACAGAAAAAGAAAAAATAGCTTTTGTAGGTGATGGAATAAATGATGCACCAGTTTTAGCTAGAGCAGATGTTGGTATAGCAATGGGAGGTTTAGGTTCAGATGCAGCTATTGAAGCAGCAGATGTAGTACTTATGACAGATGAACCAAGTAAGATATCTAAAGCCATTGAAATAGCAAATAAGACTAATAAGATAGTATGGCAAAATATAATATTTGCTCTAGGTGTAAAAATTATAGTTATGGCACTAGGAGCTGGAGGAATAGCTACTATGTGGGAGGCTATATTTGCTGATGTAGGAGTAGCACTTATTGCAGTACTAAATGCTATGAGAGCTATGAGGTAATATGTAAATTAAAATTAAATAGATTACAATATTAAAAAGATAGATTATAAAAGAAGAAGTATTGATAAGTTTATTATAACTGTATTGATACTTCTTCTTTTGTGATTACATTTATTTATATCTATTTCTATATTCTTATTTATTATCTGTATTTTCTACTGTATTTTTTCAATTTATATATAGAGATTTCTATTATAACTGTTGAACTTGTATATAGGAATATTTAAAATATCAATAATTAAGATAAGCAATTGTGATTTTTCATAAAAAAATATAAATATATTAAAATTGATTGAGGCTATGGTATTACTACATTATAGTAGAATATATGACAATAAAAGTTAAATAAATTAAAAAAAATAACTTGAAAAGTATTGACGGATTATTTTTAAGGTGATATAGTATTACTTGTCCTTAAGAAAAGGGCAAACATGAAAAAGACAAGCACAAAAAATGAACTTTGAAAATTAAACAGTAGGTTAATTTATAAAAACAAGAAACAAACCATAAAGCCAGATATTTTGATAACAATAGTATCTGAGCCTGATAAACTTTTATTTGAGAGTTTGATCCTGGCTCAGGATGAACGCTGGCGGCGTGCCTAACACATGCAAGTTGAGCGATTTACTTCGGTAAAGAGCGGCGGACGGGTGAGTAACGCGTGGGTAACCTACCCTGTACACACGGATAACATACCGAAAGGTATGCTAATACGGGATAACATATTTGAGAGGCATCTCTTGAATATCAAAGGTGAGCCAGTACAGGATGGACCCGCGTCTGATTAGCTAGTTGGTAAGGTAACGGCTTACCAAGGCGACGATCAGTAGCCGACCTGAGAGGGTGATCGGCCACATTGGAACTGAGACACGGTCCAAACTCCTACGGGAGGCAGCAGTGGGGAATATTGCACAATGGGCGAAAGCCTGATGCAGCAACGCCGCGTGAGTGATGAAGGCCTTCGGGTCGTAAAACTCTGTCCTCAAGGAAGATAATGACGGTACTTGAGGAGGAAGCCCCGGCTAACTACGTGCCAGCAGCCGCGGTAATACGTAGGGGGCTAGCGTTATCCGGATTTACTGGGCGTAAAGGGTGCGTAGGCGGTCTTTCAAGTCAGGAGTGAAAGGCTACGGCTCAACCGTAGTAAGCTCTTGAAACTGGGAGACTTGAGTGCAGGAGAGGAGAGTGGAATTCCTAGTGTAGCGGTGAAATGCGTAGATATTAGGAGGAACACCAGTTGCGAAGGCGGCTCTCTGGACTGTAACTGACGCTGAGGCACGAAAGCGTGGGGAGCAAACAGGATTAGATACCCTGGTAGTCCACGCTGTAAACGATGAGTACTAGGTGTCGGGGGTTACCCCCCTCGGTGCCGCAGCTAACGCATTAAGTACTCCGCCTGGGAAGTACGCTCGCAAGAGTGAAACTCAAAGGAATTGACGGGGACCCGCACAAGTAGCGGAGCATGTGGTTTAATTCGAAGCAACGCGAAGAACCTTACCTAAGCTTGACATCCCAATGACATCTCCTTAATCGGAGAGTTCCCTTCGGGGACATTGGTGACAGGTGGTGCATGGTTGTCGTCAGCTCGTGTCGTGAGATGTTGGGTTAAGTCCCGCAACGAGCGCAACCCTTGTCTTTAGTTGCCATCATTAAGTTGGGCACTCTAGAGAGACTGCCAGGGATAACCTGGAGGAAGGTGGGGATGACGTCAAATCATCATGCCCCTTATGCTTAGGGCTACACACGTGCTACAATGGGTAGTACAGAGGGTTGCCAAGCCGTAAGGTGGAGCTAATCCCTTAAAGCTACTCTCAGTTCGGATTGTAGGCTGAAACTCGCCTACATGAAGCTGGAGTTACTAGTAATCGCAGATCAGAATGCTGCGGTGAATGCGTTCCCGGGTCTTGTACACACCGCCCGTCACACCACGGGAGTTGGAGACGCCCGAAGCCGATTATCTAACCTTTTGGAAGAAGTCGTCGAAGGTGGAATCAATAACTGGGGTGAAGTCGTAACAAGGTAGCCGTATCGGAAGGTGCGGCTGGATCACCTCCTTTCTAAGGAGAATTGCCTACTGTTTAATTTTGAGGGTTCGTTTTTACGAATACTCAATTAGCACTTTAAGCAACGGGATTTATCCGTTGGCGCTGTGCGTTAGCACTTTAAGCAACAGAATAAACTGAACGCATGTGAAGTTTGTTTGTTGGCGACGTGCGTTAGCACTTTGAAAACTGCATATATATTTAGTGATATGACATCTAATTTGTAATATATAAAGCTGATAACTTTTTAAAATTATCGAAGTTGATAGCTTCTAATCTATCAAACCTTTTTAACTGGTCAAGTTATTAAGGGTGCAGGGCGGATGCCTTGGCACTAGGAGCCGATGAAGGACGCGATAAGCTGCGATAAGCTTCGGGGAGTTGCACGTAAACTTTGATCCGAAGATTTCCGAATGAGGAAACTCACTTAGAGTAATGTCTAAGTATCATTAAGTGAATACATAGCTTAATGAGGGGAACTCAGGGAACTGAAACATCTAAGTACCTGAAGGAAGAGAAAGAAATTCGATTCCGTAAGTAGCGGCGAGCGAACGCGGAATAGCCCAAACCAATAAAGTTTTCTTTATTGGGGTTGCGGACATATCATAAACGAAGAGGTATCGTAATTGAAGAGGTTTGGAAAGACCCACCACAGAAGGTAATAGTCCTGTATGTTAAACGAGAAGACTTCAGATATGATCCAGAGTACCACGGGACACGTGAAACCCTGTGGGAAGCAGGAGGGACCACCCTCCAAGGCTAAATACTACCTAGTGACCGATAGCGTATAGTACCGTGAGGGAAAGGTGAAAAGAACCCCGGGAGGGGAGTGAAATAGAACCTGAAACCCTGCACTTACAAGCTGTGGAAGCACATTTCTTGTGTGACCGCGTACTTTTTGTAGAACGGGCCAACGAGTTACGTTAAGTAGCAAGGTTAAGCACTTAAGGTGTGGAGCCGTAGCGAAAGCGAGTTTTAACTGAGCGTTCAGTTACTTGACGTAGACCCGAAACCGGGCGACCTACCCATGAGCAGGATGAAGCGAAAGTAAAATTTCGTGGAGGTCCGAACCCACGAGCGTTGAAAAGCTCGGGGATGACTTGTGGGTAGCGGTGAAATTCCAATCGAGCCCGGAGATAGCTGGTTCTCCCCGAAATAGCTTTAGGGCTAGCCTCAAGGTGAGAGATACGGAGGTAGAGCACTGAATGTCCTAGGGGGTATTGCACCTACCGAAGACTATCAAACTCCGAATGCCGTCATCTTATACTTGGGAGTCAGACTGTGGGTGATAAGATTCATAGTCGAAAGGGCAACAGCCCAGATCGTCAGCTAAGGTCCCTAAATGTAAGTTAAGTGGTAAAGGATGTGGGATTGCACAGACAACCAGGATGTTGGCTTAGAAGCAGCCACTCATTCAAAGAGTGCGTAATAGCTCACTGGTCGAGTGATCCTGCGCCGAAGATTTCCGGGGCTAAAACTTACTACCGAAGCTACGGCATCAGTAATGATGGGTAGGGGAGCTTCCCATACGGGTTGAAGCATGACCGTAAGGACATGTGGACAGTATGGGAGTGAGAATGTTGGCATGAGTAGCGAGATGTGGGTGAGAATCCCACAGGCCGTAAACCCAAGGTTTCCAGGGGAAGGTTCGTCCGCCCTGGGTTAGTCGGGACCTAAGCTGAGGCCGAAAGGCGTAGGTGATGGACAACAGGTTGATATTCCTGTACTACCGATAACCGTTTGAGAGATGGGATGACACAGTAGGATAAGCTAAGCACACTGTTGGTTATGTGTGCCCAAGCATTGAGGCAGTCAGAGTAGGTAAATCCGCTTTGATAATGCTGGGATGTGATGGGGAGCGAAATTTAGTAGCGAAGTAGCTGATTTCACACTGTCAAGAAAAGTCTCTATCGAGGTTAAAGGTACCCGTACCGCAAACCGACACAGGTGGGTGAGGAGAGTATCCTAAGGCCCGCGAGAGAACTGTTGTTAAGGAACTCGGCAAAATGACCCCGTAACTTAGGGATAAGGGGTGCCACCATCCGGTGGCCGCAGAGAATAGGCCCAAGCGACTGTTTACCAAAAACATAGGTTTCTGCTAAGTCGCAAGACGATGTATAGGAGCTGACGCCTGCCCGGTGCTGGAAGGTTAAGGGGATCTGTTAGAGCAATCGAAGCAGTGAACTTAAGCCCCAGTAAACGGCGGCCGTAACTATAACGGTCCTAAGGTAGCGAAATTCCTTGTCGGGTAAGTTCCGACCCGCACGAAAGGCGTAACGATTTGGGCACTGTCTCAACAACAGACTCGGTGAAATTGTAATTCCGGTGAAGATGCCGGATACCTGCGACAGGACGGAAAGACCCCATGGAGCTTTACTGTAGCTTGACATTGGGTCTTGGTACTACATGTACAGGATAGGTGGGAGGCTTTGAAACCAGGACGCCAGTTTTGGCGGAGCCATCCTTGGGATACCACCCTTGTAGTACTGGGACTCTAACCATAGGCCATGAATCTGGTCTTGGGACACTGTCAGGTGGGCAGTTTGACTGGGGCGGTCGCCTCCCAAAAGGTAACGGAGGCGCTCAAAGGTTCTCTCAGTACGGTCGGAAATCGTACGTAGAGTGTAAAGGCAAAAGAGAGCTTGATTGCAAGACATACAGGTCGAGCAAGGATGAAAATCGGACTTAGTGATCCGGTGGTTCTGCGTGGAAGGGCCATCGCTCAACGGATAAAAGCTACCCTGGGGATAACAGGCTTATCTCCCCCAAGAGTCCACATCGACGGGGAGGTTTGGCACCTCGATGTCGGCTCATCACATCCTGGGGCTGTAGTAGGTCCCAAGGGTTGGGCTGTTCGCCCATTAAAGTGGTACGCGAGCTGGGTTCAGAACGTCGTGAGACAGTTCGGTCCCTATCCGTCGCAGGCGTAGGAAATTTGAGAAGACCTGTCCTTAGTACGAGAGGACCGGGATGGACGTACCTCTGGTGTACCAGTTGTTCTGCCAAGGGCATGGCTGGGTAGCTATGTACGGAATGGATAAGCGCTGAAAGCATCTAAGCGCGAAGCCAACTTCAAGATAAGATTTCCCACCGCAAGGGTAAGACCCCAGAAAGACTATCTGGTTGATAGGTCGAAGGTGTAAGTGCAGCAATGTATTTAGCTTATCGATACTAATAGGTCGAGGACTTGACCAATATTTATTTGATGTTCATTGATTAAAATATATATGTAGTTTTTAGAGTGTTAACTCTAAAGAAGCTAGTTTTACTAGTTTCAAAAACTTAATAATATTATTAAGCATAAAGATTATGTGGTTACAATAGCAGAGAGGATACACCTGTTCCCATTCCGAACACAGAAGTTAAGCTCTCTAGCGCTGATGGTACTTGGTGGGAAACTGCCTGGGAGAGTAGGACGTAGCCACTTAGTCTTTTTTTATTTTTTTGTTGTAAAGTTTCTCATTTTCAAATTTCTTATTTAAAAAATACAAGTCTGTTATAAATGTCTTATATAAACACATATAATATTTTAAAGAGTTTTTTATAAATTAATTCTTCTAATTTAGGATGTGAGGTTTTATAGGTATGTACTTTTAAATAAGAAAGGAGATAGATAAGTGGGTGTCTGTAATCAATAGTTTTATTTTACAATATGGACTAATATCTGTATTTGTATTAATTATGATTGAGTATGCTTGTTTTCCATTACCTAGTGAAGTAGTTTTGCCACTTTGTGGAGCTATTGCAGCAAGAAATCACTTTGGTTTTCTAACTATTTTAATTTTAAGTATAGTTGCAGGTGTACTTGGGTCGATATTTTGTTATACAATAGGCAATTGGGGAGGAAAATCTATTATAAATAAGATAGTAGAGATATGTCCAAAGGCAAAAAAGGGAATTTTTACATCACAAGATTATTTCAACAAATACTCTTCTATTTCTGTTTGTGTATGTAGATTAATTCCTCTATGTAGAACATACATATCTTTTATAGCAGGTATTGCAGGTCAGAATATTATAACTTTTATTATATCCTCTATTGTGGGTATTACCATATGGAATACTTCATTAATTAGCATTGGATATATTTTTTCAGAGAGTTGGGTAAAAATAATGTCACATTATAATGATTATAAATTTATGGTTTTAATTATACCAATAGCTATAATTATTGTTGGTTTTGCTATTAAGTCACATATACATAAAAAACACAATAGAATAAGATTATAAAAATATATATGGACAGCTCTTTCTGTAGAATACAGAAGGGGCTGTTATTAATTTATAAAATTAATTTTAGGCTATATCCTTTTGTGCTAAAATGGTGTTAAGAAAGAAAACAAATACTATTTTATATAAGAAGGGGTAAGAATATGGATATAATAGATAACTTAAGGGTACAAGGAGTAGATGAGAAACTTATTGAAGATGTATTGTATTTCAGAAATTATTATAGCTTAGAACAAGATTTGGAATATAGAGTAACAAAATCTAAAACTTATTTTTATGGTAAAGACATATTATCTATGTGTATAACAGCTATTTTAGAAGAAGAAAATATTTTATTGTCAGGACCAAAGGCAACAGGAAAAAATTTGCTTGCTGATAATTTAGGTGAGATATTTAATAGACCTCAATGGAATACATCATTTCATATAAATACAGATAGTTCAACACTTATAGGTACAGATACATTTATAGACAATGAAGTTAAACTTAGAAGAGGTTCAGTTTATGAGTGTGCTGTTAATGGAGGATTTGGGATATTTGATGAAATTAATATGGCAAAAAATGATGCCATAGTTGTAGTTCATTCAGCCTTAGATTATCGCAGGGTGATTGATGTACCAGGTTATGAGAGAGTTAATTTGCACCCAGCAACAAGATTTATTGGAACTATGAACTATGAGTATGCAGGAACAAAGGAGCTTAATGAAGCTCTAGTCTCTAGGTTTATGGTAATAGATATTCCTCCTGTAGAAGAGGACAAGTTAATGATGATTTTGAAAAATGAATTTTCAGATGCTGATGAAGAAAAATTAGCACAATTTGCAGGAATATTTTTAGATTTACAATTGAAATCTCAAAATGGTGAAATATCAAGTAAAGCTATTGATTTAAGAGGTCTTATGGCATCTCTTAAAACTATAAGAAGAGGATTAAAGCCAACTCTTGCGATTAGTATGGGGATGACAGGAAAGACTTTTGATATATATGAAAAAGAAATGGTTGGAGATGTAATTAAAACTAGAATACCTGACAAATGGGAGAGTGCAGATATATTTCCAATAAGTCATATTTAATATAGGTGAGATTATGAAATGGATATATGATGATTATGAATTTGAAAATAGAGCAAATAACTTATCTTGGACAATAGCTGGGGACTATAACGAAAGTATAGATATATCAGAAAAAGATTATTCTTCAAAGGAGATAGGTCTATACTTTGCAATAATTGCAGGAGCTAGAAGAAAATATGTAGACTGGGATATAGTTAAAAAATACCTCACAAATAGAATACGAAAAGGATATGATAAGGATGTTATATTAGGTCTAATTCAAGTTGTATTAAATACAATTGTTGAAGAAAAAGCTATTGAAGATAGACCTGGAATAGAAGATATTAGAAAAAGAGCATATAAAGATATTGTTTCACGTTTTACCAAGATACATAATAACAATATGATGGACAAGATTAAATATGCATTTGTGCTTTATAACATGGACAAACATCCAGCATTAGACAGTATAACTAGAAGAATAGTAAATGATATAAGGCTTATAGATACAAATCAGGATATTATGGAGATTTTAAAGGCGTTAGATGTTATATATCTAACTTATTTTGAATATATATTGAATAGTGAGGAAAGTAATTCTACATATGATGAAAACAATGTAAAAAATGTTGAAGTAAACTTTGATACATTTGCTGATTTTATGTATGAAGAACTATATAGTGATGAAGATGAAGATATTGTTGAAAGTGAAATAGATTCAATTTCTTCATCAATGCTTATTGAGGGAGTAGGAGACTTTGACAATTCTCAAACCAGCAATTCAGCAGATAGAGTTATATATGTTGATGAAGAGACTGTAAATAAAATATACACTAAAATAGAACATTATTATGGGAAAACTTATTTAAGCAAGGGCGAAATTAAAAAGCTTGAAACACAAAATTGCAGAAACGTACATGAGGGATGTAGAATTCACTTCACAGATGGTGTCCTTAGAAGTGAATGTAATAACGTTTTTCAGCTAAAATATGTAACTAGACAAAAAGAGAATAATTTAGGCAAATTTAGAGAACATGCTAGGATGTATAGACAACAAATAAAACGATTAAAAGAAAGCCTTTCTAGGATTTTAGTAGAAGAAAATGCTAAAACCAGAGTATATTCTGATTGTGGCACTATATTAGCAAATAGAGCTTGGAGAGTTGGAAGAAGTAACAACAATAAGATATTTTATAAAGATATAGAAAATGAAAAAGGTAAATATGTTATTGACATATTGTTGGATGCAAGTGGTTCTCAAAGTAGAAACCAAGGAAATGTAGCAATTCAAGCTTACATAATTGCAAATGCTTTGACAGAAGTTGGAATACCAAATAGGGTTATGGGTTTTTCTAGTTTCTTAGATTATACTATATTAAAAAGATTTAAGGATTATGATGATGGTATTAAAAATAGTGAAAATATCTTTGAATACTTCTGTGCTGGTAACAATAGAGATGGTTTAGCTATAAAGTCTATATGTAGTGGATTAATAAATAGAGATGAAGAAAATAAAATTTTGATAGTTCTTAGTGATGGAAGACCAAATGATGTAAAGATAGGAAAAAACAGTGAGAGAACTTTAAGAGGTGAGAAAGCCTATAGAGGTATTGTTGGTTTAAGAGACACAGCCAATGAAGTAAGAAAAGCTAGAAAACAAAATATATTAGTATTAGGAGTATTTACAGGGAAAGAATCAGAACTTGAAGCTGAAAGATTAATATATGGAAATGATTTTATATATTCAAGAGACATAACTAGATTTTCTGATGTAGTTTCAATGTATTTAAAGAAAATAATTAGGAGTTAAACGATTTATAAAAAAGAATTTATATACATAAAAATATAAAAATGAATAAAATTTGTAAAAAATGTAGAAATTTTCACAGAAAAGGTATACAATGATTTATATAGAAAATGAATTAAAAATAAAGTAATATTAAAAATTAAATATATAATATTATAGGTTCTTTAAGCAAGATTAATAGGGAAGAAGGTTAAATTCCTTTACAGCCCCCGCTACTGTGATGCAGACGAAACTTTTGTTAGCCACTATGATAATATGTTTTTTTATATTTCATGGGAAGGAAGAGGAGTAGGATGAAGCTAAGTCAGGAGACCTGCCTAAAATATTAAAGTAATTTCTTCGGGGATGGAGAAAGTTTCTTATAATAATTATACAGATATATTTATTTTATGTGTTTGTATTTAGATTGTCGAAAATTAGAAGCCTAGCCATCGAGCTAGGCTTTTTTATTTTGTTAGAATGAAGGATACATGTATTATTCATATTTTAATTATTAGAAAGGGAGAGAGGGGATAATCAAATGAAACAAAATATCAAATTAGGGGTTATAGCTGCACTTATGTTAATCATTTTGACTCCAGTTACATCAAACGCAATGCATATAATGGAAGGTTACTTACCAGTAAAATGGTCTATAGCATGGGGAGTTATATTTATACCATTTTTCTTATTTGGATTAAAATCAATAGGTAAGATAGTGAAGCAAGACCCTAAGAAGAAAGTTTTATTAGCTCTATGTGGAGCATTTGTATTTGTACTATCAGCACTAAAAATACCTTCAGTAACAGGAAGTTGTTCACATCCTACTGGAGTAGGTCTTGGAGCAATAATGTTTGGGCCAAGTGTAATGTTTGTTCTTGGGACTATAGTTCTAATATTCCAAGCATTATTATTAGCACATGGAGGAATAACTACTTTAGGAGCAAATGCTTTTTCAATGGCTATAATAGGGCCAATTATATCATTTTTAATATTTAAAGCATTAAAGAAGAAAGATGGAAACAATGCTATGCCAGTATTTCTTGCAGCAGCAATAGGAGACTTAGCCACGTATACAATAACTTCAATACAACTAGCACTGGCTTTCCCAGACCCATCTGGTGGAGTGATGGCTTCAGCAATTAAATTCTTAGGAATTTTCTTTATGACTCAAATACCAATAGCAATAGCAGAAGGTATTCTTACTGTAATTGTATATAATTTAATTACAGAAAATGGAGAAAAAAGCATACTAGAAAATAATGATAAAGGAGTTAAAGCTAATGAGTGCTAAAACAAAAACAAAAACTAATATATTATTACTTTTATTAGTAGTAGCTCTGATTATATTCCCATTACTTGTGAATTCAGGTGCTGAATATGGAGGAGCAGATGGTCAAGCTGAAAGTGAAATTACTAAGATAAATCCAAATTATGAGCCTTGGTTTAGTAGCCCATATGAGCCACCAAGTGGAGAAATAGAGAGTTTATTATTTTCTGCACAAGCAGCTCTAGGTGCAGGTGTAATAGGATACATATTAGGTCTTCAAAAAGGAAAGAGAAGTTAATTATGCTTATAATTGATAAATATGCATATACAAATAGATTAAGTAAAGTAAATCCAAATAAAAAAGTAGCCATAGGAGCAATTTTTCTAATTGCTTCTATGGTAGTAAAAAATGTATTTATCTTAAGTGGAATTATGATTTTAATGAGTATTTTAGTTGTTTGCGTAGCAGGGATAGATTTAAAAAATTATTTGAAATTACTTCAAATACCAATGTATTTTTTATTTCTTAGTATAGGTATAACTCTTGTAAATATATCTTTTAATAAAGCAGATTTACTATATAGTTTTCAGTTTTTTAGTTTTTACATAGGAATATCAAAGGCATCTATTGACATGTCTATTCATGTGTTATTTAGAGCTATGTCTTGTTTAACTTGTGTGTATTTTTGTATACTTACAACACCTTTTAATCAGTTAATATTTTTCTTTAAAAAATTGCATTTACCAGACACCTTTGTTGAATTATCAATGTTAATATATAGATTTATATTTATATTTTTAGAAGAATTTTCAGAGATATATAAGTCACAAGAACTAAGGTTTGGGTATATAAATTTAAAAACTTCATATAAATCCTTAGGAATTCTTGGAAGTATGCTGTACAAAAGACTTATGACAAGGTATGATGATATGTGTATATCATTAGACATAAAATTGTATGATGGTAAATTTCACATAGTAGGGGATAATGATGTTTAAAATAAATAATTTAACATATCAATATGAAAAAAATGCTAATGCATTACTAAACATTAATATGGATTTCTCAAAGGGAAATGTTATAGGTATAATAGGCTCAAATGGTTCAGGAAAGTCAACTTTGTTTATGAACTTAATGGGGATATTAAAGCCTACATCTGGAGAAATACTTTTCAAAGAAGAAAAGTTAAAGTATGATAAGAAGAGTTTGTATAATCTTAGAAAAAATGTAGGGATTGTTTTTCAAGACCCAGAAAAACAAATATTTTACTCAAAAGTATATGATGATATAGCATTTGCTATGAGAAACATTGGAATGGATGAAAAACTTATTAAAGAGAGAATAAACAAAGCTTTGATAGCTGTTAATGGAATAGATTTTATAGATAGACCAGTACACTTTTTAAGTTATGGTCAGAAAAAAAGAGTAGCAATTGCATCAGTTATAGCAATGGAAAATGAAATTGTATTGCTTGATGAGCCTACAGCTGGATTAGACCCAGTAAGCACTAGGTCTATTGTAGATATAATAAAGAGATTAGATAAAAGTAATATAAAAATAGTAATATCCAGTCATGATATGAATTTAATGTATGAGATATGCGATTATATATATGTGCTGGATAAGGGGATTTTAATTGATGAAGGAAATGCAGAAAGTGTATTTGTAAATGAGAACAATATTATACAAGCTGGATTAGAATCTCCATGGTTAGTAAAGGTACATAAAAATATGAACTTACCTTTATTTAAGAAAGAAGAAGATTTGTATAAGTACTGGAAAGAAAGAGACTTAATACAAATAAATAATTAAGCCCTAAACCTATTTTAAAAAAATAGATTTATATAATAACCCTTAACCTAGACCCCTTAAAGGTGCCTTATGATTCCCCAAATCATAAGGTTTATTTTTTTTGTAGTTAATAAAAATAATTTTTATAAGTAAGTGTTATTTAATTGTTAAAATTTGACAATAATCTATTGATATAATACATAATTATAATTTGAAGTAATTCATATTTTAGATTAAAATATATTTATGGCTGTTAACAGGAGGAGAAATATGAATTTAGATACATTAAATCCTGCTCAAAGAGAAGCAGTAGAAAAAACTGAAGGTCCAGTACTTATACTAGCTGGTGCTGGCTCAGGTAAAACTAAGGTACTAACAACAAGAATAGCATACCTTATGGAAGATAAAGGTGTACAAGCACCTAGTATATTAGCTATAACATTTACAAACAAAGCTGCAAATGAAATGAGAGAAAGAGTCGAAAAAAATATAGGTTCAGAAACTAAGGAAATGTGGATAAGTACATTCCACTCTTGTTGCGTTCGTATACTTAGAAAAGATATAAATAAAATTGGTTACAATAGGAGTTTTGTAATTTATGATGCTGCAGACCAAGTGACATTAGTCAAAGACTGCCTTAAAGAATTAAATTTAAGTGATAAAGTATTTGAACCAAAGGCCGTTATAAGTGCTATTTCAGGGGCAAAAGATAAGCTTTATACGCCAAAGCAGTTTAAAGATATGAATATGTCGGATAATAGAATGGTTAAAATTGCAGATATTTATGCTTTATATCAAGACCGTTTAAAGAGAAATAGTGCACTTGATTTTGACGATTTAATACTTAAAACTGTAGAACTTTTTAAGGCTAATGATGAAGTGTTAGCTTATTACAGAAGTAGATTTAGATACATAATGGTAGATGAGTATCAGGATACAAGTAAAGCTCAATATGAGCTAATAAAATTATTAGCTAGAGAACATCAAAATATCTGTGTTGTTGGAGATGATGACCAAAGTATTTATGGATGGAGAGGCGCTGATATAAGAAACATACTTGAATTTGAAAAAGACTATGATAATGTACATGTTGTAAAACTAGAACAAAATTATAGGTCTACACAAGTAATATTAGATGCAGCTAACAAAGTTATATCTAATAATATAGAAAGAAAAAGAAAAAAGCTTTGGAGTGAAAAGAAAGAAGGAGAACTTATAAAGATACAGCTAACTGGCAGTGAAATAGAAGAGGCTGACTTTATAGCTGACTCAATTGCACAAATAGCTAGGAAAGAGAAAAGACCATACAAAGATTTTGCAGTACTTTATAGAGCAAATGCACAGGCGAGACCTGTGGAAGACGCTTTAAATAGAAGTCAAATTCCATATAATATATATGGTGGTACAAAATTTTATGAAAGAAAAGAAATAAAGGACTTAGTAGCGTATTTAAGAGTTATTCAAAATCCACAGGATGACATATCTATAAAAAGAATTATAAACGTTCCTAGAAGAGGTATAGGGCTTAGAACTATAGAGAAAATTGAAGATAGAGCCAATCTGAAACAAGAGAGTATATATTCAGTTTTAATTGATATAGAAACAAATTCTGATATATCCACAAAAGCTAGAGCAAGTATAAGTGGATTTGTTGATATTATAGGTACACTTAGAACTATAAAAGAAGTCTATCCTGTTAGTAAGTTAATAGAAAAAGTTTTGGACACTACAGGCTATATGGATGAACTTGTAGAGATAAGAAATAAAAATGAAAAAGATTTAACTGGTAAAGGTGAAGAAGCTCAAGATAGAATTGATAATTTAAGAGAATTTATATCTATAGCACTAGAGTTTGAAAGTAGTAGCGATGATACTTATGAAAATAAAGATTTAGAGACATTTTTAACTAGTATAGCACTTACATCTGAATCTAATGATGAAGAGGACAATGATAGAGTTTCTCTTATGACAATTCATACATCTAAAGGGTTGGAGTTTCCAGTTGTATTTTTGACAGGTATGGAAGAAGGTCTATTTCCTATCTCAAGAGCTATAAAGTCTTTGAGTGAATCTCAAATAGAAGAAGAGAGAAGGCTTTGTTATGTGGGTATAACTAGAGCTAAAGAAGAGTTATACATGTCACTAACGGAAAAGAGAACACTATATGGTAAAACAAATGTTGCAATAGCTTCAAGATTTATGGAAGAACTACCAGAAGAATGTATAGAAAGATTGTACAAAATGAAAAAAGAATTAAGTTATTCTAAAGCAAGTTATAATATGTTAGATAAATATACTAAAAAGTATATGAATACTATAAGTAAATCTAAAGTTGCAGATAACGTTAATGCTACAATAAAAGATTCAAATAAAGAGACTAATCCAGAAGATATAAAGCTTGGTTCTAAAGTACATCATCCTAAATTTGGGGTTGGAACAGTAGTGTCTATAACTGGAACAGATGTTACTATAGCCTTTGACAAGCAAGGAATAAAAAAAATAAATAAAGAATATACAACACTAGATATTTTATAATGGAGGTAAATTAGGAATGGATAGTATAAGCTTTGCTAAAGATTTAATAGATTTCATATACAATAGCCCATCATCTTTTCACGCAGTTGATAGTACTAAAGAAATCTTAGATAAAAATGGATTTGAAGAGTTAGCTTTAAATAAGAAATGGAATCTAAAAGTAGGTGGAAAATACTATATAACTAAAAATTTATCTGCTATAGTAGCTTTTGTAGTTAACTCAGATAATATAGAAGAAGATGGATTTAGAATAATAGGTTCTCATTCAGATTCTCCTACATTTAGTATCAAGCCAAATGCAGAAATAGAAGCTGAGAAAGCTTATTTGAAGCTGAATACAGAATGCTATGGAGGAGCAATATTAAGTACATGGTTAGATAGACCACTTGGTATAGCTGGGAGAGTAGTCTTAAAAGGAGATAGCGCACTTAAGCCAAAGGAAAAACTTATTGACTTTAAAAAGCCAATTTGCATAATACCAAATCTAGCTATACATTTGAATAGAAGTATAAATGATGGTCATTCATATAATAAACAAAAAGATATGCTACCTCTAGTTGGATTATTAAATGATACATTAGAAAAAGATAATTTTCTCTTGAAACAAATATCATCCAATTTAAATGTAAATATTGAAGATATAATAGACTTTGATTTATTCTTATACGAATTTGAAAAGGGAAGTTTAATAGGGGCTAATGATGAATTTATATCTATTGGAAGACAAGATAATCTTGCAATGGTACATGCTAGTTTAAATGCTTTGGTGGATACTAAAGGACAAAGTGGTGTAAATGTAATGGCTGTATTTGATAATGAAGAAGTTGGAAGTTCCACTAAACAGGGTGCAGATTCAAATATGTTATTAAACATATTGGAGAGAATATGTTTATCAATAGGGAAAGATAGAGAAGGATTTTTTGAGGCCATTTATTCGTCCTTCATGATATCATCAGATTTAGCTCATGCTATTCATCCAAATACTCCAGAAAAACATGACCCAACTAATAAACCAGTCATGGGAAAAGGGCCTGTTATAAAGATAAATGCAAGTCAAGCATATACAAGTGATGGATATTCTATAGCTATTTACAAAAATATATGTAAAGAAGCTAATGTCGAGTATCAAGAATTTGTAAATAGGTCAGATGAGAGAGGTGGAAGTACCATAGGTCCAATATCTTCTACTCATGTAGATATACCATCTGTGGATGTAGGAAGTCCAATTTTAGCAATGCATTCTATAAGAGAATTAGGTAATGTTGAAGACCATTATAGTATATATAAAACATTTAGTAAATTTTTTGAAATATAAATATAAGATAAACAATTTGGAGATGAAGCTATGAAATTAGGATTATGCTTAGAAGGTGGAGGAGCAAAAGGAGCTTACCAAGCAGGGGTAGTTAAGGCTTTATATGATAATGGGATAAATAAATTTTATTCAATTTCAGGGACATCAATAGGGGCAATAAATGGATATTATTTATACACAGGTAATGTTGATAACTTAGAAAAAATGTGGACAAATATAAAAGATATCCAGAATGGAAATGTGAAAATAGTAAATAATACTGTGGATAATTCTCCTGCTATAGACAACCTAAGAGAACTAGATAATAGTAAAATAGAGAAAATGAACTTCTATGTTAATTATGTGGAAGTTAATAATAAAGTAGTATCAGAAAAGGTTGTAAATGTATCAAAGATGTCTAAAGATGAAGCTATTTTAAGCATTTCATATAGTGGATTATTACCATCAAATCCAAATGCCACTCTTGGATTTAAAGAACAATTTATGAAGGATGTTCAAGATGGTATTTATGATGGTTTTAAATTGGATGGAGGTCTAATTAGGAGTGCATTAATTGAGCCTTTAATTGTGGATAATGTGGATAAAATTATTTTGATATCCACAAAGTATAATTATGATTTACCAGATGGCATCAAAAAAATATATGATGAAGATAAAATAATAGTAGTTAGACCTAATACTCAATTTGCGCCTAAAGATACTCTTAACTTTGATGATGAGTTTTGTAAAACTATATATCAAGAAGGATATGAAATAGGAAAAAATATACTTGATAGAGTTTAATTTAGAGTATAATATAATAAATGTAATTGTGTAATTTAATTAATAAAAAGGAAGGTAATAAATCATGGAAAATAAAAATCCTATAGTAACTATAGTAATGGAAAATGGAAAAGAAATAAAAATTGAGTTATACCCAAACATAGCACCAAATACAGTTAAAAATTTTGTATCATTAGTAGATGATGGATATTATAATGGAGTAACATTTCATAGAGTAATACCAGGATTTATGATACAAGGAGGATGCCCAAATGGTACTGGAATGGGTGGTCCAGGATATTCTATAAAAGGTGAATTTAGTGGAAATGGATTTACTAACAATCTAAAGCATGAAAGAGGAGTTATATCAATGGCTAGAACCATGGCACCTAATTCAGCTGGTTCTCAATTCTTTATAATGCATAAAAACTCACCACACTTAGATGGTCAATATGCAGGCTTTGGTAGAGTTATAGAAGGTATGGATACAGTTGATGAAATAGCATCAGTTAGAACAGGAGCAGCGGACAAGCCACAGACTCCACAAGTTATGAAAGCTGTGACTGTAGAAACTTTTGGAGTAGATTACTCAGATGTAGAAAAAAACTAGGTAATAGATAAAAGTAAAAATCTATATAAGTTAAAGATAAAGTGAGATGTTATTATATTTTTTAGATAAATATGAATACATCTCACTTTTTAGTTTAATTTAATATAATTTATTTAACTGAAATTTAATTATCTATTAAATTTTTATTATACTAAATAACTCCAATAATCTTATTAGAACATTATTTTAGAGTATTATATAAAAATAATTATATTAAGTTATTTATCATTAAGTTTTTAATATATTATATATTAAAATAAATATAGAAGATATATGGAAAACATTTATTTTAATATTTTTCAAAGCTATTTTAGCGATTTTATTTAATAAAAGAAAGTTATTTGGGCATTTTTATTTAAGAAAAAATATTATAATGGTAATATATTCTATTTACAATTTCATAACTTTGGTTTACAATAATAGAGACAATAAATCCTAAAAACATAATAAGAAAAAAGTGCTTAATATTTGAGAGAGACTGGTTTAGTTTACACCAGCTAAACCAGTCAAGGAATAATTTAAAGTGTAATATATAATAAGAAGAGAATACACTATTAGAATTTTCTAATAGTGTATTCTTTTTTTATGAATATAATTACTATTACATATTTACATCTAAATAAAATATTTGAATTTAGAGTCATATTTAGTTGGAGTAAATTCTATAACATCATATTTAGCAATTTCTAATGTATAAAAAGGATCTTCTTGTATGATTTTTTTCACTTCTGATTTGTCTGAAGCATTACAAATAATAACTCCTCCAGTCCTTGGGCTTTTTCGACCAGAACAAATAAATTTACCAAGAGAATAGTATTTATCTAAATATTTTACATGTTCACTTAGTACCTTATCAACTTCTTCAGTAGGTTTAATATAAGTTAGATTAAAAATAAACATCTTGCATACCTCCCTATTATAGTATAATATAATGACTATAGTCAGTGACTTTGGTCATTATATTACAGTAATTTTAATAATTTGTCAATTGAAAGTGAGTGAATCATGTATGGAATCAAAAAAATTAACTCGTAAGGAGCAAGCTAGTTTAACAAAACAAAAGTTATTTGAAAATGCAATTTGTCTTTTTAAAGAAAAGGGATATGATTCTACTACTGTTAGCGAGATTTGTTTTAAATCTGGTGTATCAAAAGGAACTTTTTACGTTCATTATGAATCAAAAGAGGATATTATAAGAGAAAGTTACTATTTTAATCTAGGTGCATATATAGAGAATGAATTTAACGATTATATAAATCAAACTCCAAATATAAGTGTAGTGGATAAGATTATTAAGTTTCTTACATTAGAACTTGATTTTACAAGTAAGACTGGATATGAACTAACTTGTTTAGCCTATATCACAAATTTATCTTCATGTATTACAAGTAAAAATCAACATTTTCAAAGGCGTGTCTTCTCAGAAGAATTAAAAAATTTATTAGATGAAGCATATAAAAAAAATTTAATTAAAAATGATTTATCAGTAGAAGAAGTATTTTTATATTTAGAAACATCTGTTAGAGGAATGATGGCTACTTGGTGCTTTTCAAATGCAAATTTTGATATTAAGACTGTTGGAGAGAAATATATATTAAATATATTGAAAAGTTTAATAAAAATATAAGAAAAAACTGTTTCAAATATATATTTGAAACAGTTTTTGTTTTGTTTAAAGACTTTATATTATTTAAAGTTTTTGATTGCAGTAGTTAAGTTAGGTACTAATTGTTTCTTTCTAGATACAACACCTGGAGCAAATGTTCCTTGAACTCCTTCAATACCAAATGCATCAGCAATCAATCTATCTTCTGCTTTGTAAATTAAATAAGAACCTTCTTTTATTATATCTGTAACTGCAAGAACTAATTTGTCATAATCAGTTGAATTTATATAAGATAAAAATTCATCCTTCTTAGCAAATATAGAGTCTGTGTCTAAAGTAAATACTTGTCCAATACCAACTTTGTGTCCACTCATGTTAAACTCTTTAAAGTCCATATTTACTATTTGCTCTATAGTAAATTCATCTAAAGAAGTACCACATTTAAACATATCCATAGCATATTTTTCCATGTCTACTTTTGCTATTTTACTTAATTCTTCACAAGCTTTCTTATCCATATCAGTAGTTGTTGGAGATTTAAATAATAATGTATCAGATAATATAGCAGATAAAAGAAGACCAGCTATTTCATAAGGTATCTCAACATTATTTTCTTTATACATTTGATAAATTATAGTGCTATTGCACCCAACAGGCATAACTCTAAAAGACATAGGAACATCAGTAGAAATACCACCAAGTTTATGATGGTCAACTATTTCAACTATATTTGCTTGTTCAATTCCATCAGCACTTTGAGCATATTCATTGTGGTCAACTAAAACAACATTCTTTTTAGATGGATTTAATAGATGTCCTTTTGAAATTAATCCTAAAAACTTATTGTCATCATCTAATATAGGATAAGATCTAAAGTTTGTTTCTAACATAATTTCTTTTATTTCATCCATGTAGTCATCTTCTTTAAAAGTAATCAAGTTGTCTGTGGCCTCTATAGAATCCAAGAAGCTACATTGATTTATGACATTAGAAGTTTTGTAGTTATCACTTTCAACAGAAACAACAGACACTCCATTTATTTTAGCAAGAGCTAGTAAATCTTTTGAAATTTCTGTATGATTAGTAAGTATTAAAAGTTTAACTTTTGTATCGATGGCGTATTCAATACTATCATATCTATCGCCAACAATAGCTATATCTCCCTCTTTTAAAGTCTCTATTAGGGTTTCCATACCAAATGATAAAGTAACAACTCTACCTTTTACATCTTCACCACAATTTACAAGAATATTACCATTAAGGTTTTTGCAGATATTTGATAGCGATGTGTGTATAGTTGTAAAATGTTGATGAAGAAGGTTTTTAGCTATTTCTTTCATAGTAATAATACCAGCAAAAGTTTCATCCTCATATGTTACAGGTAATGTTTTAACATTTTTTTCATCCATAAGATTATAGGCTTCTAATATAGAAGAAGTTGGAGTTAAAGGTACTACCTTATCATAATTTAAATCTCTAACTTGTATTCTAACGTTATCTAAGATTTCAGGTGCATCTACCTTAAAGTAATCTAAGGCATACTTAGCTTCCTTTCTGATATCTCCTAAAGCATAAGCTGTTGCTTCTATCCCTAGCTTGTTTTTTAAATATGCTAATGAAATTGCAGAACATATTGAATCTGTATCTGGATTTTTATGTCCGAAAACTAATAAACTCATTTTAAAACTCCTTTCAAAACTTGAATATAATAATAATTGATAAAAATATTATATCAAAAGGTAGTGAGTATTTGTTGTAAAAAGAAAAAAATTTAATGAAAAAAATATTATATGCAATTTTATCTTTTACATATTTAACAAATTTAATATAAAAATTTCTATAATTTATACTTTTATTCAATGAAATGGAGGCTTATTAACAACTAATTCATTGAATCTAGCTGCGAAAAAATTAATTAATATGATGAGTAAATAAAAATTTATAAAAACTTTATAGTATAAATTTTTTTTTGTACGTATCTTATAAGTAAAAAATTAACGAATCCTATATAAAAATTATTTATCTATATATGAAAAATATTATTCTAAAATATTGATTTAAAAATAACTTATAGAAATTAAAATAATTTTAGCTTATATACTTTTTAAAAATTATATAGTTATTATTAAGAATAAAAAGTATATATATGTCAAAAATAAGTATTATTTTATGAAAATCAATCTAAATATTATGTATTACTTATACAAATAACATATAATATTTAATAAGTTTAAAAAATGAAAGATATAAATTATCATTTTAGCATTTTATTTAGTTAAATTAAATTATTTAAATGAAATACATCTCATTTAAATAAAAAATTTTAATAATAGTAAAAAAAATAATGTATTTGTTAAAATATAAATTGACAAAAAATTCAGAAAAAAACTTCTTGACCTAGAGCAATAAAGTAAATAAAATCTAAAGTGTAGAGATTAAATCTATAAAATTATTTTAAGTATAGGTTAAAAGATATAGATAATGCATTTAAGATTTATAAAAAACATTAGGATGCATAATTACTTAGGGAGGTTTTTGGTATGGATAAAAAAGAAAAGATCGTAGAAGCAGTGAATGTTGAAGTATGTAGTCCTGAGATTGTCAATAGTGTTGAAACATTAAAGATAAGGCTAGAAGAAATTAGATTAGCACAAAAAGAATTTGCAACATTTACACAAGAGCAAGTAGATAAAATTTTCTTAGCAGCTTCAACAGCAGCAAATCAACAGAGAATTCCTCTAGCAAAAATGGCAGTTGAAGAGACTGGTATGGGTATTGTTGAAGATAAAGTTATAAAAAATCATTTTGCTTCAGAATATATATACAATGCTTATAAAAATACTAAAACTTGTGGTGTAATAGAAAAAGATGAGGCATTTGGATTTACGAAAATTGCTGAACCAGTAGGTGTATTATCAGCAGTTATACCAACAACTAACCCTACATCAACTGCTATATTCAAATCACTAATAGCCCTAAAAACTAGAAATGGTATAATTTTTTCACCTCATCCAAGAGCTAAAAACTGTACTATAGAAGCGGCTAGAGTTGTACATGATGCAGCAGTTAAGGCAGGAGCACCAAAAGGTCTTATAGGTTGGGTAGATGTTCCTTCAATTGAGTTGACTAATGTTGTTATGGCAGAAGCAGACCTTATATTAGCTACTGGTGGACCTGGAATGGTTAAATCTGCATACTCTTCAGGTAAGCCAGCTGTTGGAGTTGGACCTGGAAATGTACCTGCAATAATAGATGAGAGTGCAGATATAAAAATGGCTGTAAGTTCAATATTAGTATCAAAATCATTTGATAATGGTATGATATGTGCTTCTGAGCAAGCAGTAATAGTACCAGAAAAAATATATGAAGAAGTTAAAAAAGAATTTAAATATCGTGGAGCACATTTCTTAAATAAAGAAGAAACAGAAAAAGTAGGTAAAGTAGTAATAATTGATGGAACTTTAAATGCCAAAATAGTTGGACAACCAGCCCATGTAATAGCTAAAATGGCAGATGTAGAAGTGCCAAAAACAGCTAGGATAATAATTGGTGAAGTTGAATCTGTTGAAGTAGAGGAACCTTTCGCACATGAAAAACTTTCTCCTGTTCTTGCAATGTACAAGTCTAAGAGTTTTGAAGATGCAGTTGCTAAGGCTGAAAAATTAGTTGCTGATGGTGGGTATGGTCATACTTCATCATTGTATGCAGACCCTATAAATCAACCAGAGAGAGTAGAGAAGTTTGTAAATGCTATGAAGACTTGTAGAGTATTAGTTAATACTCCATCATCACAAGGTGGTATAGGTGATTTATATAACTTTAAATTAGCTCCATCTCTTACACTTGGTTGCGGTTCTTGGGGTGGAAACTCAGTATCAGAAAACGTAGGAGTTAAGCATTTACTTAATATCAAGACAGTAGCTGAAAGGAGAGAGAATATGCTTTGGTTTAGAGCCCCACAAAAAGTTTATTTCAAAAAAGGATGTTTAGGTGTAGCAGCAAGAGAATTTAAAGATGTTATGGACAAAAAGAAAGCTTTTATAGTAACAGACTCTTTCCTTTACAACAATGGATACACTAAGAAACTAACTGATTTATTAGATGAAATGGGAATTAAACATACTACATTCTTTGATGTTGCTCCAGACCCAACACTAGCTTGTGCAAGAGAAGGGGCTAAGGCTATGGCTGATTTCCAACCAGATTTAATAATATCTGTAGGTGGAGGTAGTGCAATGGATGCTGGTAAGATAATGTGGGTAATGTATGAGCATCCAGAAATAGATTTCCAAGATTTAGCAATGAGATTTATGGATATAAGAAAAAGAGTATATGCATTCCCTAAGATGGGTGAAAAAGCATATTTTGCAGCTATTCCAACTTCAGCAGGTACTGGTTCAGAAGTAACTCCATTTGCAGTTATAACTGACCAAGATACAGGCGTAAAATATCCATTAGCAGACTATGAATTAATGCCAAACATGGCTATAATTGATGCTGATATGATGATGGAAATGCCACCAAGATTAACAGCAGCATCAGGTGTTGATGCTTTAACACATGCACTAGAAGCATATGTATCTATGTTAAGAACTGAGCCAGCTGATGGGCTAGCACTTCAAGCAGGTAAAATAATATTTGAGTATTTACCTCGTGCATATAAAAATGGAAAAACTGATAAAGTAGCAAGAGAAAAAATGGCAATGGCATCTACTATGGCTGGTATGGCTTTTGCAAATGCTTTCTTAGGAATCTGCCACTCTATGGCACATAAACTTGGAGCATTCCACCATGTTCAACACGGCGTTGCAAATGCATTATTAATAAATGAAGTAATTAAGTTCAATTGTGCAGAGGCTCCAAATAAGATGGGTGCATTCTCACAATATAGACATCCTGATTGTATACAAAGATATGCTGAATTTGCTTCTTTTGCAGGAATTAAGGGAAATACAGACCAAGAAAAAGTGGATAATCTTATAAAAGCAATAGATGAATTAAAGGCAAGAGTAGGTCTTCCTAAAACTATAAAAGAGGCAGGAGTAGATGAAGCTAAATTCTTAGAAGGATTGGATGCTATGGTTGAACAAGCTTTTGATGACCAATGTACAGGAGCTAATCCTAGATACCCATTAATGAGTGAATTAAAAGAGATATATTTAAAAGTTTATTATGGTAAATAATACTTATTGCAGAATATTAATTATATTAGACTTGAATATAAGTTATTAAACTTGTATATAAATTATTAGATTTGCATACAAATGGAGTTTTATTATAGCCATATATAAATATTTGTTAATAATAGATTATAACTTAAAACCTAAATGAAAATGATAGAAGGTAAAAGAATTTATATTGTTTCTGAATATGTATATTTAATTAATTAACTTTAAAATTAGTCACAAAATTTTTTTATTACATATAATTTTAAAGCAAAATATATAAAAAACTTTATGAAAAAATTATAAAAATATTCAGAAAATTCTATTGACTAATCTATTTATCATGATATAATAGGTATAGAAAACAAAAAGAACTGGGGCCTATTAAGGCCCCCTTATTACTTTTTGATAGATTTGTTTAGAATAACTTTCTCATTTTGATTTTTTATATTTATTACAGAGTCATTGTAATCTACCTCGAAGTTGGCAAAAGCAGAAAATAAATCTATATCTCTTAACAAATGAATTGTCATGTAATGATTGTTTTTATTCAACCTTAGAATTAATGCTCTTACAAATGGGAATTGGATTCTAGAATTGAACAAGTTAGAACCATCAGTATCTATATCTAAACTACGATAATTAATATCTATAAATATATCTACATCATCATTTTCCTCTCTTATTATTCGATAGTCAAAATCCAAGTCTAAATTTAAATTACCTAAAACTAATAACATTTAAATCCTCTTTTCTATAAATAGTTTTTGAGTGTTAGTTTAACTAAGCTCTCCATCTATTATAGATATAATTCTGTCTGCTTTTCTAGCAATATTTTCATTATGTGTTATTATTATAAGCGTTTGGTTATATTTTTTTATAGAACTTTTTAGTAAATCCATAACTTCTTCTGTAGTTTTACTATCCAAATTTCCTGTTGGTTCATCTGCTAGGATTATACTTGGTTTTGCAGATAAAGCACGTGCAATAGCAACTCTTTGTTGTTGACCACCAGATAATTGATTGGGAAGATGATTTTTCCTTTCGTTAAGGCCCAATAAATTTATAAGGTCTTCAATGTATTCTTCATCAACTTTTTTATTATCTAATTTTAGTGGTAATTCTATATTTTCCTTTACATTTAATACAGGAATTAGATTATACTGTTGAAAGACAAATCCTACTTTTTGTCTTCTATATCTTGCTAATTCTTTATCTGAGAGACAACATATATCTTTACCAGCTACTTTTATAGTGCCATTGCTTGGTCTCTCAAGACCTCCTACTAAATGTAGAAATGTACTTTTTCCACTTCCACTTGGTCCAATTATTGCAACAAACTCGCCTTTATTTATTTTTAAATTTGCATCCTTTAGAGCATGTACAGATGTTTCCTTTTTTCCATAAATCTTACCTAAGTTAATAGTTTCCAATATAGGCATAATTACCCCTCCTATTCTGTGATGTTTATAGCTTCAACTATACTAATTTTATTTATTTTCCTTAATGGAATATATGTAGCTAGAATACCTACAATTATATTTACTAAAACAACTAGTATATATATTTTGTAATCTATTGAAAAATCTAATCCATATGATACAAAATCCTGCATGTAATACATTTTAAATTGTATTATAAGTCCTGACACGATGGTAATTACACTTGAGAGTGCTCCATATAATATTCCTTCATAAAGTATCATATTTTTAAATTCTCTCTCAGAGATACCAATAGCCCTTAACATTCCAAATTCGCTAGTTCTTGAGGTTAAGTTATAACTTATGTTGTTTATTATGTTAAGCACACTAATTATGAACATCACTGCTACTATTCCATAATTATAAATCATGGATCTAGATGTCATCTTATCAGAGTTTTCTTTTTCTACCATCATGTCTACTGTTGTAGTTCCAGGAACTTCACTTCCAATTTTACCTAAAAGTTTATTTATTTTTTTATTGTTTGCATTTTCACTAAGGTCTGTATAAACTAAGTTATACTTATCTACACCAGTTAGTTTTTTTAGATATTCGCTACTCGTTATTACATCTACACCATCATCTCCAGAGTACATCCCATTATCTGCAAAAGTATAACTTATGATAGCTCCAACTTTAAATTCATATTCTAGGTATTCATAATTATCTTTTAGAGTTTCATAAAGTTCTTGGTCTATTCCATCCTTTGGATATTTGACTTTTATAGTATCACCTACTTTTATATCTACAGCTGGTGTTCCTTCACCAGGGATATAAGTTTTTGTGTATTTCTGCGTTTTAGAAATTTCTGGCACATATACTATAGCTAGGTTTTCTTTTTTCATTTTTTCCAAGTTTATACTTCCACTCACCAAATACTTTTCTAATGACCTTATCATCTCATCATTATAACCTTTTAACTTTTGCTTTAGTGTATATTTTCCAGTAGTCTTATTTTTTGTGAATAAAGGATATTTCTTATAATAAGGAGTTGAGTTTATAGCTTCGTAGTAATCTAATCTATTTATTTTATCTACCTCTATTCTTGTGTTTAAGATGCTAGCAGTTTTAACTTTGTCAATTCCATCTATATTTTTTATTTTGTCTATCTGATTATCATTAAAACCCCTTATATCCTTGAAAGAAGTATTATTACCAGTTTGATTAAAATAAGCATTTGATAGAATAAAATCTGAATTCATATATGCCTGCTCTTGAATACTTTTATTTTGGACATCTAAAAAAGAAGATTTATAATTGTCTTTTATGACGATTATACCTCCAATGCTCATGGACAATATAATTATAATGAAGCTATTTTTATTTCTAAAGATGTTTTTCGCAGATATAGATTTTGTTGCTGATATATTTAAAGTTAATTTTGATATTAAAGAATTAACTTTAGTTACATTCTTATCAGTTCCAAAAGTTTTTCTTATAGCATCGATAGGAGAAATTCTTCTTATTTTTAAGTATGTAAAGGAACTTATAATCAGTATTATTAGTATTGTACATGCAATTGATAAGAGAATTATTTTATCTGGAATAACAAAAGGTGTAACATTTATATTTCCTTCAAATTTAATATTTCCTGCAGACCTATTAAATATCTGTGCACCTCCCAAACCTGTACATATACCTATAGGCATTGCTATCAAAGCAAGTATGAAAAGTTCATAAAACATAAGTTTGAAAATCCTAAAGTTAGTGGCTCCAATAGCTCTTAAGATACCATATTCTTGTATCCTTTGGTATATTGATATAACATAGATACTATATATTACAATACCAGAAAATAGACTCATAGCAATTGCAGTATATTTACTTGAGTCATCTAAAGTACCATTTTCCATAGTAGAGTCTATAAGCATTGAGTTTCTTCCCATACTTTTCTCATCCAACATAGCATTTTTTACTATATTGTCTATGTTTGTATTTATATCACTGCCTTCAATAAATTCAATATAAGCTGTAAACTCATCCAATTTTGATTCATTGAGATTCAAAAAAATTTCACACTTACCCTTTTGTTTCTCTATAAATCTATCTTCAAGTATTCCAACAACTTTAAAAGTTTCTGGATTTTCTTTTTGATATAATTTAAAGATAAGGTCTTGATTTGTCTCTGGTTTCAAGCCCATACTATTTAAAACCCATTTCTCTACCACTACCTCATTGCTAGCCTTTGGAAACCGACCTTTTATAAGTTTAGAATGACTAGTCAAGTAATTTTTATCTGCATGTAGTATGTTTATAGCTAACTTTTCATTAACATCTGTAGATGCATAGTAAGATGTTATACCCAAATTTTTAATATCTTTACTAGCTTTTATGGATTCTAGCTGATTTCTCTTTATATCTTTAAAGTATGCATGGTCAGTTCCAATCTCTCTTTTCAATCTATCTACATCTGCTTGCTGAGCACTTCTTGAGAGGGTACCAATACCAACAATAAGTGATGTAGCAAGAATTATACTCAGAGCAATTGCTAAAGATCTAGCTTTGTAACTTTTTATGTATTTTAGTACTATTTTCAAATTATCTTTCATATTTACCACTTCCTTTCTTAACTAAATCAATTATATATTTATCTAAAATATATAGCAAAGTAAGTATTTTCAAATTTTAAGTACTTAATTGTTCAAATTTATATGTATTTTTACAAGTTTAATTAATGTATATGTAAATTTTGACTTTTTACATAATTTTTTTAAAATGATATAATTCTCATATAAATTGTAGAGGAGAGGGAAATTATGGAGAACAATTTTATAGTTCCTATAGGAATACTAACTTTATTTATCTTTAGCAATCTTATAATGAATAAATATAGATTTTATCAAGAATTAGACATATTGAAAAGAGTACTGGTAACATTTTTTATATCTTGCTTTGTATGGATTTTGTTCATGGAGGGCATTCAATATGTCCAATTAAGTTTAGGATATAGTTTTTTACTTGAAGGAGTATTAAATATTATACTTTTTTTAATTTTAATTATGTTAAGTTGCTATATAGGATTTAAATTTATAAGATTGATAAATAATAACAATGAACAAGAATCCAAGCTACAAAAACTAGATAGTAAAATAAATCATAAGGATAATATAATCGTCAAATTAAGAAGTCAAAAACATGACTATTTGAAACATTTGCAAGTAGTATACTCTCTATTAAATACTGGATTAAGTGAAGATGCCAAAGAATACATAATGAATATATCAAATAGCTTTAAATCAAAAAATTCAAGATATGGAAAAGTATCCTACTTAGATGCTATAGCGTCATTGAAATATGAGGAATGCCTTCAAAAAAATATATCTTTTGATGTCTACATTCAAGATTTTATGGATAATTTAGATATTGAACCTAACGATATGAGTTCAGTACTATTAAACATAATAGATAATGCAATAGAGTCTTTGTCTGTTATAAAAAAGGAAAAGAAATATATAAGATTACATGCATATGAAGATGAATTTCAGTATATTATATCCATAAAAAATAATGGCCCTAAAATACATGATGTTGAAAGTATATTTTGGGATGGTTTTAGCACTAAAGAAGGACAAGATAGGGGTTATGGTTTATATCTAGTTAAAAATATATTAGATAAGTATGATTATAGTATACTTGTAAATAGTGATGATTTTTTAACTGAATTTGTAATCTTAATACCAAAATACTATTAGTTAGGAGGAGAGAAGTCTGTGATAAAAGTTTTGATTTGCGACGATGATAAAATTGTAAGAGATGATATAGCAAATATAGTTAAAGAGTCTGGATATGTGGATTATGTTAAAAAAGTTAAGGATGGTATAGAGGCAATTGAATTTATAAAAAATGAGAAAATAGACTTATTGATTATTGACATTGACATGCCATATAAAAATGGGATTGATTCTGCTAAAGAAATTCTTTCTATAGATAAAGATATACATATAGTATTTGTAACAGGTTTTGCTGATTATAGTCTAGAAAGTTTTAAAGTGCATCCCATAGATTTTATAGTTAAGCCCTTTAAAAAAGAGAAAATACTTGATTCAATTAATATAGCCATAGACCATATCAACTCTCATAAAATTGCTAAGAATAATTTTATAGAAGATACTCTTTTTGTATATAAAATAAGGAAGCAGATTCACATGATTAATTTTGATGATATAGTTATGTTTGAAAAAAATTCAAGAGCCATTAATCTACATACTAAAGATGAAGATATAATAAAGTTTTATGAGAATTTTGATGACTTAAAAAAACGTCTACCTCCTAATTTCTTTATGACTCATAGACAATACATAGTAAATTTAAGGCTTATACATAAGATTATACCTATAAATAAATCTTCTTTGGAGATAAGGTTTATAAATTTTCAAGAAAATGCCATATTAAACAAATCTCTAGAAAAAGATTTTTTATATAGATTTTATAGGGTTAAAAGATTTTAATGAAAAGAGAAGAAAAGTTCTTTTAGTGTTATACAGCAAGTATTATAAAGATGATATAAGAAAAATTCATATGAATTATTTATAACTATGAACTAATTTATATAAATTATAGTGTAAAATATATTGGACTTTCTTTAAAAAATTAGAAAGTCCAATATATTTTAGAGATAGTTTTTATATTTATAAATTACTCATATTTATAAATTACTTAAGATACTAGGGTCTTTAATCTTATTATCTTCAGCAAGTAATAATATCTTAGACATAATCTCAGCTGTCTTAGGGTCTTCATCAGCAAATGGAAGAAATATCTTACCTCTACTTTGAGAATGTACAGGAAGTATATTTAAAGCACCCATTCCTTTTTTATGTACAATACCAGAGCCCATATGTACAGAGTACTCACCTAAATTGCCTGTGATAAGAGCATGAGAGCCTTCAAAATTAACATTATTAATCTTTAATAGCAATAGTAGTTCTTTAGCAATAGTTATACGCATCTCTACAGTAGAGTGGCTTGTCTCAGGGTCGACACCACCAGCATGAGCTACACTTACAACAAGGTCTATATCACGCATAACCTCAGAGAAAAGAATTGGTGGTATAGAAGCTAATTCTAAGCTTTTATAAGTCTTTCTATTAAAGAATTCTACTGTTTCAATAGTTGGAGGCTCAATGTCTGCTGGTGAAAACCAATCTGCAAGTGCAAACATCTTTGCTACTATATTTTCTTTGTAGAATACTTTTTGTAAACCTTCCTCATAGTCAACAGTCCAAAGTTGATTTCTAAGAAGTGCTACAGTTTTCTTTGGCTGTACTTGATGTCCAGCATATCTACGAGATATAGTTTTTTCAGATAACTCGTCAGCATTTATTCTATAATATTCACGGAATACTTGCTTAAATGGTTGAACAATTTGCTTATTAAATAAGTCATGTTGGAATTCACTCCATTTACCAGATTCAAACAGGTGAACTGGATGTGCAAGTTTTAATTTATTTTTTGTAGTTAGTCTATAAGGTTCACCAGTTGTATCACAAATAAAGAACTTAGACTTATCATTATAGATATATCCAATAGTATCATCACATACCCAAACTAGATTTTTAACTAAAGGACAAATAACTGGGTTTTTATAAATGTTGGAGATTTCCTTAACTGTAAAGACTGTTTCATTTTTCATAGCTTGTTCTAAACTTTGTTTTGCACGAGAATACTGGCTTTTTAAATCTTTTTGTACTGATTTAAGCTCAAGTACATATGGATGTTTTGCAAGTGCTTTTGGCACACTTTTTAAAGCCTTATCACCTTTTTGGACTTTTATAGATGTTTTTCCTTTTTCATCAACATCTATCCAAAGTGAAGTCCCATCAATATTTTTTGGTTTAAATATATGAGCAACCTCATTCAGTTTTTCCGTTTCAAGAGCCCACATCATACGATTAATATCTTCAAAACCAGCACTCCTAGCTAAGTTTTCCATTGCTATTGCACAAGCTTTTGATTCACTTTCACGACGTTGTGCACCAAATTGTTTGCTTTCTTTGGCAAACTTTTGAATAAACTCATAACGGAAAGTTGCTTCTTTAAGGTCACCCTTTTTCATAGGAAGTAAAGAGAAACTTCTCAATTTATCTTGATTTCTATTTGTTTCAATTTCCTTCATCAGCATGTCTTTATCAAGTTTTCCAAGAGTAGCATCAGCATAAAGTTGTGCACGTCTGTGAGAGTTTCCACCACTAGTTATGTATTTAGCTGATTTGTAAAGGATATTGAATCTTTCTTCTCCAATAGTTTTATATGAATCCAAGAACCAATCTACATCAAATGCTCCATCCATGAAGCTCTGTGGAGATATAGGAGAGAATATAGCAACCTCCGATTCTTTTTGAGCAGAGAAGCCTTCATTTATATGTGCATGGAAATACCAAATTGTACTCTTTAGACCCTTCCAGTTTAAATATTTTTCAATTATGTTGACCCATTGGGGAGCATACATAGCAGCTTCTATTAATCTTAATTCAGTAATATCAGTAGTTTTAAGTAAATTTTTTAATTCTTTAGAGTCATCTTCTTTAGTAGGATAACAATTTTTAAGTAGAGAACTCAAAACATCTTTTTTTGAATAATTACTGCCATATGAATATCCTCTCTGGAAAGTTTCTTTACCAAGAGCAACTAAGATATTTACAAAATAATTCATACCTTCAAAATGTTGTATATTATCAGCTAGATGAGAAACTTCTGTTGGCATATCACCTCTACGTGATTCAATTTCTATAATCCTATTTGTAACAGTTTTTATATTTTTTTCAAGCCATGGATGTTTTTCTAATGTGTCACCACCCCATCTAGGATTTGTTAAAATTCGTATTATATTTGTTGCATTGTATCCAGTTACCATTTCTCGATTGATTTGTTCCTCAGTCATTAATCCCAATTCATATGCACGAGCAAATATATCTATATTAGCATAAAATGGGAATTTATATTCTAAAAGTTGATAATTTGCAAATGTAGTATAGAAGAACTTAGTAAAAGAAATATCATCATAAATAAATGAATGTGCCTTTCCAAGCCAATAGTTCAAAATTGGGGCATCTAAAGCAGGGCAGTATTCATTTTGTCTATAGTAGTTTTTAGTAAATTCAACTCTTTGTTTTTTACATTGTTCAGTAGTTAATAGGTTTCTAAGTTTGTAGTATGTATCTAAACAGTATTCAAAAATTTCTTTCTGGTCAAATTCATTTAGTAATACTGCAAGTATCCTTCTTGTAAGAACATCAAATTTTAATTTATCTAATTTTGAATATAATTTCTTTTGTTTTTTTTCATCAAGTACATTTGAGTATATAGATGAAAACCAACTTTTTTCTATTTCGTGATAAGAACATGGGCGTATACTATAAAATAAAATATCAAGGATTGTTTTATAATCTAAATGGAGTTTCTTACTAGTTTCTCTCCAAAGCTCAGCTAATGGATAATTATCAATAGTATCCTTATTATTTCCAGTTATACGTTTAATAGGAGTTAAATTATATGTAGAGTAACCTAAAAGTACTTTATCTACGTTACCTGACCATCTTTCTACTTCATATTCATAATCTGCATTTTCAATAATAAGTTCATCAAATTTTTCATATATTTTTAATATTTTATTTATATCTACATCGAGAATCTTTTTAGCTTCTTTTTTAGTTGATATAGAAACAGAATCCTCATTAGAAGACAAACTTAAATTGGAAATAATCTTATTCAGTTTTGATGGACTAGAAGAGTCGTATTTAAAATCAAATTGTTCAGGAATTTGAACTTTATTTTCAGGATTGTATATACCAAATCCATTTTCTTTACAATAATCATTTTTTGCTTTTCCTAATAAATTATCAATTAATATCTGAACTTGAGATGTATTCTTTTTAGACTTATCAACACTTTCTACTAATAAAATAAGTTTATTATATATCTCTTGTCTATCAGTATTGTCTTTTAATAAGTTTACAATTTCAAGTCCTCCAAGACATTTTTGAGAATTTGAAGATTTTATTAGAGAAGAAGCAATATTTTCTAGTTTTAAATCATCTTGTTCAAGTAAAATCTTTATTACTGTTTGTCTGATGGAACTTGTTTTTAAAGCAAGTAAGTTGTTTATTTTGTCTAATTCTACATCTGATAAGTCGAGTTTTTTAAGTAAACTTAATACAATTTCTCTATTGGAAACACTCTTATCGCTCAAGCATTCTAATAAGAAACTACGCTGTTTATCCGTTTTTGGTTCATTTATAAAATTAGCTATAAGTGAAGCTCTCAAGTCCGAACTCATAAGATAACAGTTGTCCATTAGAACATCCATAAATTGAGAATTCATATCATATGCTGTTAATGTCATCATGCATCTAAGTATATTGTGAGAAGAAATTTCAACCCAAGACCATGGGAATACACTTCCAGAAAATTCCTTAGTTTTTGAATTTAAAAGTTCTAAAGTATGTTTTAGATTTTCAAATTGCTCCTTTCTAGTTTCAAAGTCTTTATCAATAGGAGAATCTGATAAGTCAAAATCAACCGTTCTGTTTTGCCAATTATAGTAGTAACCAACAGAGCTTTCTACATAGAAGTTTCTAACTACCCATGCAAGTATCTCTAAATCGTCACCTTTAATATTTTTAGATGCAACAGAGTGCTTAAAATATGTACTTTCTGTATTTGATAAGAAGTAAAGTGATACAAGTTTTTTGTATTTTTCATCATATGAAAGTAATTTTTCAATAAGAGAGTAGGCATCATAGATATTGTAAGTGGCAGTTGCCCATAAAGCAAAATAAATCTCAAGGTTGTCATTGCTGTTAATTGACTCCATACGAAACTGTTCATCAGTCAATGATTTATATGAAAGTTCTAGACACTTACGAACTACTCCAGGTTTTTGGTCTGAAAACCCAAGCCCTGTCCATGTATCTAAAGCTCTTATAACAGAACTAAATCTTTCTAAATTGTTATCTAAGATAGTTTTTAACATATATATAGATGCAGGAATTGTACCTTCATCTAGGCTTTCTACAATTTGTTGTCTAAGGCCTTCTTGTTGTTTAGCTGCCAAAAGAAGCTTAGAAAGCATTTCATAGCACTTTTCACTATGACTTTTCATAATACCAATTATCATTTGTCTAGTAAGTAGGGCAGTCTGATTTTCTCCAAAGATTACTTCCTCTAAAGCATTGATTACATCATTATTTCCTTTGTCTATTTCTAGTGCGATTTTATCACTCATTATATAGTCATATTGAAGAACTTTATCTGGAAGTGTAAGATAATCTAATACAGAAAAATCATAATGAATCAAACTAACATAATATGATATAAGTCTTATCATATTTCTAAAATAATCTTTAAGTCTATTTGAGCGATATCCTTTACGGTAGTATCCTCCTGAATATGTATAATTCATTCTTCTTTTAATTAATTGGCAAAGTTCTTCTACTTGCTCAGGAGTAAACATTAATTCTAATGCATTTTTTAAAGGACCAGAGAGTAAAGTATCTACACTTTCAATTTCGTAGTAATAACAATTATAGTATTTTTTTATCATATCTAAGAACTTATTTTCATCTTTTACATCATAATAGTATGATTCATCTTTTACACAATCCCAAAGAGCTTTAGCTAAATCGTAATATGGTTTTGAAGAAGATTTAGTAAAGTTTTGCTTGAAATCTTCAATTATTTTAGGATTTTTTTCTACTCTAGTACGTTCTGACATTTATGTACCTCCAATTTATTTATTTTAAAACATTCTTCCAGCAAGTAGAGTAAGTCTTATAAAGGTGAATATATCACTATCTTTTAAATTTATAGGAGAATTGAGTTCTTCAATAACATCTTCGTTTATAAGAACTTTATATATTCCATCTTCAAATGCTTGTAGTGCAACCTCTATGGCTTTTTCTAGAGATTGTTTGTTTTCATTGTAGATAGAGCCAAAGCCAACTTTTCCAATATTAGCTTGAGATTCAATCTCTTCATTAGTTAAAAAGCTTATTATTGATTTTTCTGGGGTCTTTTCATTATATTCAAGAACATTTTTAGATACAATTTCAGAGATAGCCTCTTTTAGGCAATTGATGTTGTCAGATAAGTCAAAGGGGGTAAGTTCTAGCATAGGTCTACGTTTGCCAACAGCTTTAACTCTAAAATAAATTTGCATAAAATCACCTCGCAAAATATTAAGTATTAAGAAACTTAAAAAATTTATCTATTTGTTATATTATATCATTTTGTGAATTATTAGTGTGAATTATGGAATTATTTTACAAAAAATAGAAAAAAGCTATCTTAAGGTCTAAAAATGAGACAAAAGATAACTTTTGATTATGAAAATATAAAATAACAACTACAGATAGTTATTAAAATTTAATTTAGATGCTTCGTTTTAATAACTATCTTTTTTTATTTATGAATTTTACGCCTAAATATTTTTTGATATCTTCTTCAGGTGAAAAGTCGTCAATAAGTATTTCTTTGCCAGTATCTTCAAATACTACTAGAACTTCACAGTCACCCTGTAAGAAAAATTTTTTAACTGTGTCTTCTTTAACTTCTCTAACTTTTATTACATTCTTTTTTTCTTTCTCGAAGTCTTTTGTATAGTAACTTCCCATCATATTAATGATTTTTGTATATCTATTCATAAAATGCCTCCTCATGCGATTAAATTTAAAAAATATGTTATAATAATTGTTTGTATTAACTTAATAATTATAACAAGGAGTAATAATAATGACTAGTATAAAAAATAAAGATATTTTAAATTGTATAGATTATTCCACTAAAAATAAGCTCTTTAATAAACTAAATACTGTATATGAATCTTTACCAACTGGAAATTGTTCTGGCTGTGGTAATTGTTGTATGGAATCAGTAGGTATAAATTTAATTGAGTTTTTGAATATATTTTGTTATCTTGAAGATAGAGCGAATTTAAGAAGAAGATGTATAATTAAAATAGTAGACTATTATTTTGAAGAGTATTCTAAAAAAAATTCATGTCCATTCAAAGATGATGATAATAGGTGTTTAATATACGAAGTTAGACCACTAAATTGTAGATTGTTTGGACATTGGAAAAAAGAAGACTATAACAAAAACCTAAATAATGTAACTAAGAAAAATAATGACTATAAAGAGTTGATGAAGACACAATATGGGATTGAAATAAATGATGAAGTAGTGAACTATAGGATAGATTATTGTGAAAGCTTTATTCCAAGCAAAGGTTATTTGAGTAAATCTGAGAGATTAAGTTTTTTTGATGAACTTATGATACTAGATTCAAAACTATATTCCAGTAGCATTATAGATATAGATTTTAAAGATAGAGGTATAGTTGAATATTTTATAGAATCTCTATTCTACAGAGATTTAGCATATAATGTAAAAATAAGGATATCTAAAGAGCCTAAAATAAAAAAAAGAACTATTAATAGAATAAAAAGGCTTATTCTGCTATAGTCTTATATTAAATAAATAATAACTTGTAGTATAAATATTGTCAAAATGAGGTGAAGATGGTGAATCTAACAAAAGTAAAAGGAAATACTTTTTTTATAAAAGGTGGTACAAATACAGGAATATATGTGTTTGAGGATAATACAGCACTTATGATAGACCCAGGATTATGTGGTTCGAGGCCCAGAAGAGTAACCAAAGTATTGGATGAAAATAAAATACAAGTTAGATATATTATAAATACTCATGGTCATGATGACCACTATGGGGCATGTAATCAATTTAAAGAACATTATAAAGATGTGTGCGTAATGTCATCAAAATACGATAAGTTATATATAGAAAACCCAGAATTATTTTCAAAGTATATTGTTGGGGGGAAAAGCAATATATTTATGGATAATATTTTAAAAAGTAAAATGCTAGATGATATAGAAATAGACAAAACTATAGATGCAGGTAGATTGGAATTAAATAATGAAATGATTGATATAATTGAATTTCAGGGACATACACCTGGAAGTATAGCTGTTTTGACTAAAGATAAGGTGATTTTTGTGGGAGACCTTTTGATAGGAGATGAAATTCTATCAAAATACGATTTCTTATTTTTATATGATATACAAGAACAAATGAACTCATTAGAAAAGTTAAAAGGTGTAGATTTTGAGTATTTGGTTTTGGGTCATGGAAAACAAGTTATATCAAAAGAAGATGCTTATAAATTAATAGAAAAGCATTTGAATGCTTTAGAGAAATATTTGTACCAAATAAGACAGTTACTTGAAAAACCAAAATCTTTAGAAATTTTACTAAAAAACATTATAAATAACAATAATTTAAGCAATAATTATAAAGAGTATCATTTTTTTAAATCTTCATTGATATCTGTCATAAGTTACCTAATTGATTTAGACGAAATAGGGTATATCTTAGAGGATGGAGAATTGCTTTACTATACAAAAACGAAATAAATTATGATAAAATAAAGAAGGTCATAAAAAACAAATAAAGGGTGAGCAATATGGAATACGAAAAATGGAATGAAATACTAGCACCTTATGAACATGCAGTAGAGGAATTAAAGATAAAATTTAAAAATATAAGAAAAGAATATTTAGCAAAAGGCGACTATTCTCCCATAGAATTTGTTACAGGAAGAACAAAAAAAATATCTTCCATAATATCTAAGTTAAAAAGGCTAAATGCAAAAGATATAGAAACTGAAATTGATGATATTGCTGGTATAAGAATAATGTGCCAGTTTGTTGAGGATATATATGCTATAGTTGATTTGATAAAAGTAAGAAATGATATGACTATAATAGGGGAAAAAGATTATATTACAAACTACAAAGATAGTGGATATAGAAGCTATCATGTTATAATAAAATATCCTATAAACTCAATTGCGGGCTCAAAAGAAATTATATGTGAAATCCAAATAAGAACTCTTGCAATGAATTTCTGGGCTACAATAGAACATTCATTAAAATATAAATATGACCATTACATACCTGAGACTCTAGCAGAAAGACTTAGAAGAGCATCTGATGCTGCGTTTCTCTTAGACCAAGAAATGAGTGAAATAAGAGAGGATATAATGAAAGCTCAGGCTATGTATCAAATGAAGTCTATAGCGATTAGAGACACTCTAAATAGAATACAAGAGTTATATGACTTAGGTGATACACATAAAGCTATGCAGTATCAAAGAAAGTTGGATAGAACTGAGACAGACAAAAACATAACCGAAATTTTAGCATTAAAACAGGAAATAGATATGTTATTAGAGCAATATAAGGATACTAAGGTAGATGATAGAGTGGTTCAATAAGGCTACTTGTAGAAAATTTACTAAATATTAATGGGGCTGCCTCTTAATGGAAAATAATTTCTAAGAAGAGACAGCCTATTTAGTTTAGTCAAGGAAGGAATGATGTTATGAGTTTATATGCAATAGGTGATTTACATTTTTCAACATCAGTAAATAAGCCAATGAATATCTTTGGTAGTAATTGGGATGGTCATGAAAAAAAGATTATAGATAATTGGAAAGAGGTTGTTACAGAAGAAGATGTAGTACTAGTATTAGGGGATACATCTTGGGGAATTAATTTATCAGAAGCTAGAAAAGACTTAGACATAATAAATGAACTTCCAGGTAAAAAAATACTTATAAAGGGAAATCATGATTATTGGTGGACAACAGTTACAAGTTTGAACAAGTTATATGAAAATATGAGTTTTATTCAAACAAATTTTTATGAATACAAAGATTATGCAATTTGTGGAGGTAGAGGTTGGATATGCCCTAATGATGTTAAATTTGATGAGACTGATGAAAAAGTTTATAAAAGAGAAGAAAATAGATTAAGGCTGTCATTAGAGTCTGCCCATAAAAAAGGATATTCAAAAATAATAGTAATTACTCATTATCCTCCTACAAATGATAGATTAGAAGAGTCTTTATTTACAAAATTATTTGAAGAATATAATGTTGAAAAGGTGATTTATGGTCACTTGCATGGTAAAGAGTCTTTTAAAATGGGTCTAAAAGGGTTTCGAAATGGAGTTGAATATATATTAGCATCTTGTGATTATACAGAATTTAATTTAATAAAAGTTCGCGATTAAAAAACATAAATTGGTAAATACTATAAGATACATGATTAAAAATAAATATTTGAGGGATTTCGGTTTTGAGAAAGGAGACACGATTTATGAGGTGGATATTAGTTTTTATATTTTTATATCTTATTCCTTTGATAGTGATATTCAGAAATTACAAGAATTTTAAGAGGTCTTGTATCTACAGTAGTATTTATGTAGTATTAGCTACAACAATAATGATAAGTAACATCTATATGAGTGGACTTAATAAGATAAAAGAATCTATGTATTATCATAATTATATTTCTGATGAGACATATGATGAGAAATATGTATCAAATTTCAATGAAAAAGAAGATAAGGATTTAAAACAAGATAAAAAAGATAGCAAAGAATTAAATAACAAAAATGTAGATAATGTAGATAGTAAACAAGATAAAAACACACAAAGCACAGAAAACAATAACGAAGAAAATAAAAAAGATTTAACAAAAGATAATGATTTAGAAAAAAATACTTCAACAAATAGCGAATCAGAAAAACAAGGAAATACTAAAGAAAACAGTGATAATTATACAAGTAAAGAAAATGATTCTGAAGATATTAAAAAAATAGACCTAGAAAGTATAGGAATTTTCAAGAAAGAAATTTATAATATAGAAAGAGTAGCTTTAGTACCAATGAGAGAATGTATACCTTACACTAAGGATTTAGCAAAAAGTATAACTAGATTATCTAGTATAAAAAAAGATGTTACAAATGCTAGAAATAAATGTAAGGAAGTTATAGAAGAGTATGAGAATATGCAAATTCCAGAGCTTTCTAAGGATGAATATACAAATGTATTGAGTAGTGCTAGAGATGATGTAAAAAAGGCGTATGAACTTAGACAAAAGTCTATGGATAGTGCCTTAAAATTAATAAATACTAAAAGTCCTAAATATATAGGAAGAATAACTGAGTATCTTGATTTGTCAGATAAGCAGATAGAAAGTTTTAAAAATAGATTGAATGATTTAAATGAAGAAATAGATGGGTCAAATACCATTGATTAGTAAGAGTTAAAGCGATAAGTTAAAAGGGAGATTAGGATGAATAAGCAGAGTATAGGAAAACTGAATATGTTTTTTATGGGGATTACTCAGAGAAACCTTGAAAATGAAGATTTTTTTATTGAGTTAGAAGTAGTTTTTAAATCAGGAAGAAAAGAATTTAAAGGAATTGCAATAGAAGAAGAAGGTAAGTACAAATTTAATTTTAAAGGTAAGTCAGAGTTATATACATTTAGTGAATTATTGAAAAATATATCTAAAGAAACAGAAAATTATGAAGGCCTAGTATTTAGATATATTGAAAGAGGTACTATTGTCGTAATAGAAGGAGACAATAAAAAAGTAAATGTAAAGTATCTAGATAATAAAGAAGAAGTACCAAAAATAGATGAATTTACAGCATCTCAAATAAAAAACAGAGAGTATTATGTAAAAGTAGGACAAGCAAATGCACTTTTAAAAGAAATTGGAGTGCTTACAAAAGATGGTAAAATAAAAAATGATAAAATAAGAAAGTATAATCAAATAGACCACTTTGTGGAGCTTATAGACAATATTTTAAAAGAAATAAAAGACAAAGATTGCATAACAATATTGGATTGTGCTTGTGGTAAATCATATCTAAGTTTTGTACTAAATTTCTATATAAAAGAAGTACTAAAGAAAAACTGTTATTTTATAGGAATAGATTATTCAGATGTAGTTATAGAAGCCTCAAAGAAGATGGCTAAAAACTTAGGCTATAAAAATATGTCGTTTATAAAAGAGGATTTAACTAATTATACACCTAATAGAGATGTTGACCTTGTAATAAGTTTACATGCTTGTGATACAGCAACAGATATGGCTATAGGACTAGGAATTAGAGCAAAATCAGAAGCTATAGTAGTAGTACCATGCTGTCATAAGGAGTTATTAAGTCAATATAAATATGAAGCCATGGAACCGATATTAAAGCATGGAGTATTTAAAGCTAGGTTTGCAGACTTAATAACTGATGGTTTAAGAACATTATTGTTAGAAGGAAATGGATACGATACTTCTGTGGTAGAATACATATCCCCATTAGATACACCAAAAAATTTAATGATAAGAGCAATAAAAACTAAAACAAATAATGAAAAAGCATTAAATGAATATAGAGAACTAAAAACACAATTTGGAGTAGAACCAACTTTAGAAAAACTGATATATTAGTTGAAAATGTAAAATTTACAAAAAGCTTGCTTAAATATGCAAGCTTTTTGGTATTATATAGGTATAGTCATATATATGATTTTGATTTATAATTAAAGCTGTGCTATAATATTTGATTAATAAAATCAATAAATGTTACATGGAGGTAAAAATGAACAAATTAAATATATGTATTGATATAGATGGAACAATAACTAGCCCTTATCATTTTCTTCCATACCTAAATGATATCTTCAATAAAAACATTACAGAGTCAGAGTGTATAACTCACAATTGGGAAGAATTATATGGTTCAGAAATAAGGGATGTATATGCAGAATTTAATAATAAGTATGTACATTCATATGATGAAGCAGAAATTGTAGAAGGAGCTATTGAGGTAATAGATGAATTATCTAAGGGGCATAATTTATCTTTTGTAACAGCTAGACATGAGTGTTTAACTGATGTAACTAAAAACTGGTTAATTAGACAAGGAATTTTAGATATAGATGTTTACTTATTAGGAAGTGATTATAAAGTTGAAAAAGCAAGAGAGCTGAGTTGTGATATATTTATAGAAGATAACCCTTTAAACTCAGTCCAATTGGCTGATGCAGGTGTTAAAGTAATACTTTTAGATACTAACTATAATAAAGATATTGAACATCAAAACATAATTAGAGTTAATAACTGGATAGATATTAAAAAGATTATAGAACAAAGCAATTAAAAGACTTATAAATTGAAAGGGGGAGCATATGATAGATTTAAAACTAGAAAATAGAAAAGGAAAAATTCATGTAAAGAGTAGTGAAGTAAAAGATATTTTAGAATTACGTCCAGACTTTGAATATGTACAAGATATATCAAATACTATAAATCAGGAGAATATATTAGTGTTTGATTGTCAATTGACAGGAAATTCTTTTGATATGGATGATTTAGATATAGAAGAAATATTAGAAGAATTGGGTGAAGAACTAGATGAGTCTTATTTCAATGTTTTATTTGAAGATGTAAGAGCATATTTAAAAGATGCTACTGATGAAATAGAAGCAGATTTGCAAGAAAATTACTTATTTGATAATTTAAGATGCTATTTTGATATATATAATATAAATCAAGAATTTACTGATTTTAAATTTGTATTTTTAGTTTCCTTTAAGGATATAAAAATTTCTTCATTAGCAAATCTAGCTAAGATTGTTTCCAAAAGACAACTGATAGGAGCATCTAAGTTTTATAGTTAAAATATAATTTTATGATAACAAAAGCTAGAGTCTTGTAAAACATAGACTTCTGGCTTTTTTATTTGCTTATTTTTAGAAAAAATTTAGAATAGTATTTACATTTTTAAAAAAGTATTATATATTAAACATAATGTACAGTATATTGATTGAAATGTTTTGAAATAAATTACTGTATTTAGATAAAGTACTTGAATCTACATATTAAAGTAAACTAGAGGTGAATTTATGCAGAATTTAAATGAAATAATTGCTGAGAACTTAAAAAAAATAAGAAAAGAAAAGCATCTTAGCCTAGATAAAATTTCTCAACTTAGTGGAGTAAGTAAGAGCATGTTGTCTCAAATTGAAAAATGTGAAGTGAATCCAACCATATCTACTATCAAGAAAATAACGAATGGATTGAAAATATCATTTACATCATTGATGGAAAGACAAGAAAGTGATATAGAATTGGTTGATAAAAAGGATGTAGACCATTTTATTGAAGATGATGGAAAATATGTAAGTTATCCAATATTTCCATTTGATTCTAAGAGAAGATTTGAAATATTTATGATTGAGATAGAAGAAGGTGGAACGTTGGATTCAAATGCTGAACTTTCAGGAACGCAAGAGTTCATTACAGTTTTTAGTGGTGAAATAACTATTAAAATAAATGGCGAGGATTATATTGTATCTAGTGGAAATTCTATAAGATTTAAAGCTGATGTATCACATATATATAGAAACTCAGGTAGAGGTATAGCTAAAATAAGTATGGTAGTATATTATGTATAATAATTGAATGAAGTATCTAGTGATGTTTAGGTGATTTTAAGTAAGAGAGTACATTATATTTAAATAATAGGAGTGTGATTTATAAATGAATAACAAAAAAGCAGTTTTCTTCTTTTGTAATAATTTAGATAAAGACCCAGTGGCTAAGAATGTAATTAACTATTGTGAAAAAGTAATGGATTTAAATCAGACTGATATTATTGTTGATGATAACTTTGTATTAGAATTTACAGATAAAAACAATAACTTATTTCAGTTTGTAAAAACGGAAAATGTAATAAGTCATAACTATAAATATTATCTACCAATTTTAAATAAGTATTTCAAAGATTTTGATTTTGCAGGAGTTGTAAATTGGCATGAAGGAGAGAATGCTCCAGCAAATATTCTAACAGCTCATACTATAGGAGATGTACCAACAGGCGAGTTTGGAAATTCAAATCCAAAATACTTTAGAAACTTAATTAATGCAATTGAAGATATAAAAAATGAAAATTCTCTTGATAAATTCACTACATTAACAGAAGCAACGCACTGGTCTGGAACTACATATGGGGAAGTAGCTAAATTAATTACAGAATATTCTGTACCAATGTTAGATATTGAGATAGGAAGTGATAGTAATAGTTTTAATAATAAGACAGCAATACAAGTATTGGCGAAATCACTAATTAGAGTATTTGATAATGATGAGCCTATAAAAACTTTACTGTGTGTAGGAGGAGTTCACTTTGAAAATTCTTTTGCAGATATTATAAAAAATAGAGAATACAATATATCAATTGGGCATGTATTACCAAATCAATGGATTGTAAGTGGAATGTATGACAATGAAGATGGATTTGAAAAATTAGAAAAATGTGTAGACAGTATTGATGGTGGAATTGATGGTATAGTTTTTCACGATAAGTTAAAGGGGACTTATAAAGAGCAGTGCCGTAAGTTAGGGGAAAAGCTTAAGGTACCTGTATTTAAACATAAGATATTGAAAAATCCAAAAGATTTGCCTATATGGTAGATTTGATTTGTAGTAATGAGATTTTTAGTAAGTATATTTAGTAAGTCAGATTAATTTTTAAGTGAGGTCAAAAATGATAATATCTTATTTTGCACTATTAATTAGAGTGGTGCTATTAGCTTTTGAAAGAGTAGTTGTGAGATTATTAGGTGATGAAGAAGGTGATATTTACAAAAATATAGCTTCATCATTTTTATTTTTCTTTATAGGTGGAGTATGTTTACTGCCATTCAGTATAACGAGTAAAGTTGGAGACTGGTCTTTTTTACTACCATGCTATATAAGTAGCTTAGTTTATTCAATTGGATCAGTAGCATATGTAACATCTCTAGCAACTGGTGAAGTTTCACTTGTAACTCCAATAAACAGTTTAAACTCACTATTTCTATTGCTTTTATCAGTTATATTTTTAGGTGAAAGTTTTAGTTTAGCAAAAGTTGCAGGAATTATAATTATGATTGGTGGAGTGTTTATATTAAAAAATGTAAGTTCTTTATTAAAAAATGCATCTGCCATTTTAAATAATCTACCATGTAGATTAATGTTTTTGTACATATTTTTTCAATCAGTAGGAAGGGTATTGGATAAGGCATTTTATGTTCAAGTATCTCCAATATTATATTCAACGATACTTTACTTTTTTGTCGGATTAAATCTATTTGTTTTTTTAGCATTTAAAAAGAAACAAAAAGTAATCTATGAAATATTTAGTAATAAGAAAGGACTTTCAATTTTAAGTGGGGCTATTAATGGGTATTCTTATCTAGCATTATTAATTGCTTTAAATAATTTAGAACTTAGTATAGCAGAACCATTTTCTCAAGTATCTATGATAATAACTTTAATACTTGCTCACTTTATATTTAAAGAAAATATTAAGGAAAAAATACCAGGTTCAATTTTAATATTAATTGGTGGATGGTTATTGTTACTTTAATTGATATAAAAAATAAATTATAAATGTATTGTTATTAAAATAATGTAAGAAAATTTAAAAAATATTGATAATACTTTCAGGTAAATGTTAATATGATAGTACAAAAAAGCGTAAATAAAAGACATGTTATGGTAATGCAGGCAGGATCGCATATATTACTTTGATTTTTCAAGGTATTTATATAGATTCTGCCTTTTTTGAATGTTAAATGATATTAAAAGAAAATATTTTATATTATATAAACTTCATAAAATTTTCAGAATTTCTTAAAGAATATGTAAGTAAAGTAAGATATATTGTATTTAGCTGATAATATAAGGGAAGGCAATATTTATGAAGAATAAAAAATTCAATGTTATAACACTGATAATAGTTGATAATTATATTGGCGACCTTAAGAAAGAGCATATTAGCAGTAATTTAAAAACTTTTACTTTGAAAACAATGGATTTCTCAATAATTATAAGTTGATGGTTTGAAGGGTTGAACAATAGGTAAAGTGTCTTTATAAAAACATACAATAAATTCAGAAGATAAATGTTTAATATGAAAGGAGACACATATGATAAAATTGGAAAAAAAGTATTTAACACGAAAAGATACATGTATGATAAAAATTCTAGAATACAGTGGACATATTCGAAACTGGAAATCTCTCTGTGAAGAACTTGGAATCGATTCTTTATTATCCAGAGAGGAGCGTGAACAAGCAATTTTAGTAAAAGCATATGAGGCCTGGGGATATGATATGGCAAATCATATGCATGGCATGTTTGCCTTTGCATTATGGGATGATGTGAAAAGGAAACTATTTTGCCTAAGAGACCAGTTTGGAGTGAAGCCTTTTTATTATTATGAGACGGCAAAAGGAGAACTTCTCTATGGCTCATCTATTCGTAAGATTATGGAACAGCCAGGATTCGTGAAAGAGTTGAATGAAGAAATGCTACAAATGTACATGTCTTTTACATATGTAGCAGGTGAAAACACATTCTTCCATGGAGTGAGGAAGCTTATGCCAGGACATTATCTTATCTATCAGAGGAGAACAGTACATGTCGAGCGTTATTGGAAGCCTGAGTTTTGCCCTGACTACAGCAAGTCTCTTAATGAATGGGCAAATGAAATTCATAAAACATTTCAGAATATTATGTTAGAGGCAAAATCAGAGGATGAGACTGGAAATTTATTCCTATCAGGGGGCGTTGACTCATCTTATGTGCTTGCAATGTCAGATATAAAAACAACAGATTCATGCGGTTATGAGGAAGAGTGGTTTGATGAATCAAAATTAGCACAAAAGACAGCAGATATTCTTGGCTGTAAGAATTCGAGATATATAATTACACCTGAAGAGTATTTTACGACAGTACCTTATGTAATGTATCATATGGAGCAGCCAATTGGGGATGCATCTGCTATTGCTTTTGCGATTGGATGCAGGGTAGCAGCTGAGCAAACGAAGCTTTGTTACTCTGGAGAAGGGGCAGATGAGTTCTTTGGTGGATATAATATATACCATAAGGCAGAATATTACGGGGATAATCTAAAGTCCTTTTATATTGGCAATACAAATATTATGAATGAAGATGAGAAACAAAGAGTTCTTAAGAAATACAATCCTGATGTGCTTCCTATTCAACTTGCAAAAAGAATTTATGAAGAAGCAGAAGACTTAGATGCATTTACTCATATGTCAAATGTAGACATCCAGCTATGGTTGGAAGGAGACATCTATTTTAATGTAGATAAAATGAGCACTGCAGTCGGATTGGAAATTAGAATGCCTCTTACAGATACAAGAATTTTTGATATTGCATCAAGAATGCCATCAGAATATAAAGTAAAAGAAGAACAGAATAAAATTGCATTCCGTACAGCTGCGGCAAAAGTCTTGCCAGAAGATGTTGCTTTCAGGAATAAGCTGGGGTTTATTGTTCCAATTCGTATATGGATGGCCAATGATCAGTATAACCAGGATATCCGAGATAAATTCCGCAGTGAGATGGCAGAAAAATTCTTTAACATAGATGAGATTAATGCTATTTTTGATGACTATATTGCTGGAAACTCTGATAATTGGAGAAAGATTTGGGCAATTTATACATTCCTAGTGTGGTATGAAATATATTTTGTGAAATGTTAAGCCAATATGAAGAGACGTTAAGCATAAATTTCATAAGTATTTTTTGAAGAATCACCTGAAATACCATTCAGGTGATTCTTAATTTTTTGAAATATAACATCACTTGTATTAAGAAATTACCATGTCAAATGGAGCAATGTCTACATACTTTAAAGCAAATAGATTTGCTAAGAAATAGATGCTAAAAGAGATTTGATATTTTACTTGTTAGTTCTTATGTCTAACTCTTAATGGTATATCAAGTTCTTTTGCGAGTTGTTTAGATTCTTCTATTTCTTCTTTAGATATTTCATCTACTACTGAAAAAGCAACTTCTTTTATATATTTTTTGCAATCTTTTGCAAAATCTAACATATAATCAAATGATTTTTCTCCAAATTTTGGTTGAGTAACTCTATTATAAGCTTCTTTATTTGGGGCATTAAGGCTTACTGATACTGCATCTATTACATCTTTTAACATGATAGCAGTTTTTTTATTGTGTATTAAATCACTTAGCCCATTTGTATTTATTCTTGTTTTGATATTACTTTTTTCTTTTATAAATTTAGCAACTTCTATTAATTCATTTATTCTCATTAGTGGTTCACCATATCCACAAAATACAATTTCATCATATTCATCTAAATTATATTTGTTAAAGGCTTCTTTTACTTCATCAATACTTGGTTCGTGTTCTAACCATAAGCTACCACTATTTGCTACTTCATCTTTTTCATTTCTTATGCAAAACACACAGCTACATGGACATGTATTAGTTATATTTACATAGATACTGTTTTCAATTGTATATAAGATATTCATAATTTTCCCTCCATAAATTTAAGTCTTTAGTTAAAATAACGTCTTTTAAAATCAAGTTTATCAAGTGCCATCCCTAGAAGTACAAACACAATAAAGCTTCCTATTGGCTGTAACAAACCAAGTAAACTCATTACAAAAGCACTTGTAAAGCTTCCAATAATTATTCCCTCAGCAAACATATATAAAACTAGACCAACTATGCCTGCTACAATTGAAGCAATTATATTTCTTTTATTTATTATCTTGTCACTTTTAGAAGTGAAAAATAATACAAGTATTGGCTTTATAATTATAGTTGGTATTACCCACATTGCAGCTCCTGTAGATAAATCAGCTAGACCAGCACCTATTGCAGAGGCCGCTATAGCATAGTTTGTTGGCAAAATAGTTGCAGCTAGATAAATAAAAGCATCTCCTATGTGAACATATCCATTGTTTCCACCAACTGGAATATGTAATATATAAGCTATTGTCAAACATATTATAGATGCAAATAACGCTGAAGTGACGATACAGGTCGTCTTTTTAGAAGTTGCTTTATTCATTTTTTCCAATATAATCCCTCCTCAAAAATCCCAAACTAGCATTCTTGTAATGTTTTCTTATAAATATATTAATATTAATCATACAATTTTCATAGTTTGTTTGGTGTTTTTCTGGTAAAAAGTGAATTGTACCCATTCAAAGCCTTTTGATGGAAAAGTAGATTGTAATAGGATAATCTAATAGGATTAGGATGATTATAAAGATGGTTGTAAATTTGATATAATGTAAATTTGATATAAAATGTAACAAATAGTAGACGTATACAAATAATATAAAAGAAGAAAAATAGCATAAGAGAGTCATACTCAATGCATATTGAATAGACTCTCTTATATTTGGGAAATTAAAGGCTATTTTGTTAGATAATAGCTAATTAATGAAAAAATATATTTATAAAATACTAATTTACTCTATTAGCAGCAGTTCCTGTGCTTATAACATCTACAGCACTACTTAAGCTAGAATAAACTATATTTTCTATCGCTGTACTAGTGAAGAATCCAAGGTGATGAGTAAATATAACTTGTTCCATAGAAAGAAGTTTGTTGATTTCTGGGTCAGTTAATTCACCTGGGTTCATTTTTTTGTTTAAGAATAATCCTTCAGTTTCAAATGTATCAAGGGCAGCAGCTCTTATTTTTCCAGCTTCTAGTGCTTCTATTAAGTCCCCTGTCTTAATTAAACCACCACGACCAGTATTTACTATGTAAGCGCCATCCTTCATTATAGCTAAAGTATCTTTATTTATCATATGTTTTGTTCCTTCAAGTAAAGGAGTATGTAATGTTATAAGGTCAGCTTCTTTAAGAAGGTCTTCTAAAGAATCTTTATAAGTTAATATATCATTTAAATCTTTATTTGGATATTGGTCAAATGCAATTACATTAGCTCCTAAGCCTTTAAATAATTTCGCAGAAGTAGCACCTATTTTTCCTGTACCTATAACACCAACTGTAATAGATCTAACTTCTGTTCCAAGAAGTTCAGCTATCCAACGATAGTCACCTTCACAGACTTTTTTCTTTACTAAAGGAGTCTTTCTTAAAAGGTTCATAGCTTGAGTAACAGCTAATTCAGCTATTGCATTAGGTGAATAAGAAGGAACATTTGTAACAATAAGTCCATTTTCATTAACTAAACCAAAATGTATCATGTCCATCCCTGCAGTTCTTGAAGCTATAACTTTAACCCCAGCATCTTTTAAAGTTTCATAAATATAAGGGTTATCTATATAGTTAGTTTGTTGTATAGATATACCATCATATCCTTTAGCTTTTACTACATTTTCTTCAGTCATGTTTTCAGGATAAATATCCACTTGGACATCCTTATGCTCTTCAGACCATTGTTTTATTACTGGTTCTTCATAATCGCGTGCTCCAAATACTAGTATTTTCATATCAATACCCTCCTGTAATTATTAAATTATATGGTAATTTTTCATTTAGAAATAATATGTAGCATATAAGGTTATATTTTTATACAAAATTTTTAAGGTTAAAAATTTAGTTTTGAAAATGTTTTCCCTGTGTTATTTTTATATTTAGTTATTTTTTATTTGATATAATAATTGCTTTAAAAATTTATCAAAGAAATTGTTATTTTTTAGATTAAATATTATTAAAAATTTATCTAAGTTTGAAATTAGTTAACTAACTTGTTGATTAATTACAATGATAACATGTGTTTTTGAGTTTAGCAATGAAAAGTTTTTTTGAAATGTCAAGCTTTTTCATAAAAAAATATATAAAAAAAACTTTTATAGGCATGGAAAAAATAGCAAAATGCAATGGAGAGTTGCATAATGCCACGATATGAAATTAATAATGCAACTGCATATTGTTAAAAAACATTCAAATCAAGCGATATTTTGACTAAATATAAAGTTGGCACGATAAATGCTTAACAATATAGGTGTAAGACAATAAAAAATATAAAAAATAATCATTAATAACTTTTAATAATTTTATAAGTTATCTTAATAAGATTAGGAACTTTGACATCAAATAGTTAATATCAGAAAAGAGTACTTTATGTGTGATTTAATTGAATTTTTATAATTGATACTATTAAGGAGGAAAACGTTATGCTTTTAGAAGGAGTTAAGGTAGTAGAACTTTCAAGTTTCATTGCAGCACCATGTTGTGCAAAAATGTTAGGTGACTGGGGTGCAGAAGTTATTAAAGTTGAGCCTATAGAAGGTGATGGAATAAGAGTTATGGGTGGAACATTTAAATCTCCAGCATCAGATGATGAAAACCCTATGTTTGAATTAGAAAATGGAAATAAAAAGGGTGTAAGTATTAATATAAAATCAAAAGAAGGAATAGAAATATTACATAAATTAATATCAGAAGCAGACATATTTGTAACTAATGTTAGAGTTCAAGCATTAGAAAAGATGGGTATAGCTTATGACCAAATAAAAGATAAGTATCCAGGATTAATATTTGCTCAAATATTAGGATATGGAGAAAAAGGACCTTTAAAGGATAAACCAGGATTTGACTATACTGCATACTTTGCAAGAGGAGGAGTTAGCCAATCTGTAATGGAAAAAGGAACATCTCCAGCAAATACAGCAGCAGGATTTGGTGACCACTATGCAGGTTTAGCATTAGCAGCAGGAAGTTTAGCAGCATTACATAAAAAAGAAAAAACTGGTATAGGTGAAAGAGTAACAGTAAGTCTTTTCCATACAGCTATATATGGAATGGGAACAATGATAACAACAGCACAATACGGAAATGAAATGCCTTTATCAAGAGAAAATCCAAACAGCCCATTAATGACTACATATAAATGTAAAGATGGAAGATGGATTCAGTTAGCTTTAATACAATACAACAAGTGGTTAGGCAAATTCTGTAAGGTTATAAATAGAGAATATATATTAGAAGATGACAGATACAACAACATAGATTCAATGGTTAATCATATTGAAGGCTTAGTTAAGATAGTTGGAGAAGCTATGTTAGAAAAAACATTAGATGAGTGGTCAGTTCTATTAGAAGAAGCAGACTTACCATTTGAAAAAATCCAAAGCTGTGAAGATTTATTAGATGATGAACAAGCTTGGGCAAATGACTTCTTATTTAAGAAAACATATGACAGTGGAAATACAGGTGTTTTAGTTAATACTCCAGTTATGTTTAGAAATGAAGGAATAAAAGATTATACACCAGCACCAAAAGTAGGGGAACATACTATAGAAGTATTAAAAACTTTAGGGTACGATGAATCAAAAATAAATAACTTAAAAGAAGATAAAGTTGTAAGATACTAATTAGTATTTCTAGATTTTGGGAAAGGAGAATACTAAAGATGTATACAATGGGATTAGATATAGGTTCAACTGCATCAAAGGGAGTAATTTTAAAAGATGGAGAGGATATTGTGGCTTCAGCCACTATATCTTCTGGTACTGGGACTACTGGACCATCAAGAGTTTTGGAAAAATTGTATAGTGAGTCAGGTCTTGGAAGAGAAGACATTGAAAAAATAGTAGTTACAGGATATGGGAGAATGAAATATTCTGATGCTGACAAACAGATAAGTGAGTTAAGTTGTCATGCTAGAGGAGTAAACTTCATAATTCCGGAGACAAGAACCATTATTGATATAGGCGGTCAAGATGCTAAAGTACTAAAGCTAGATAAGAATGGAAGATTACTAAACTTTCTTATGAATGACAAATGTGCTGCAGGTACAGGAAGATTTTTAGATGTAATGGCAAAAATAATAGAGGTTGATGTATCTGAACTCGGAAGTATATCTATGAATTCTCAAAATGAAGTATCAATAAGCAGTACATGCACAGTGTTTGCAGAATCTGAAGTTATATCACACTTATCAGAAAATGCAAAAATTGAAGATATAGTAGCAGGTATTCATACTTCAGTAGCAAAAAGAGTTTCTAGCCTAGTAAAAAGAGTAGGGGTACAAAGAAATGTAGTAATGGTTGGTGGAGTTGCCAGAAATAGCGGTATTGTAAGAGCCATGGCAAGAGAAATTAATACAGAAATTATTGTACCTGATATACCTCAATTAACTGGTGCTTTAGGAGCAGCATTATATGCTTTTGATGAAGCAAAAGAATCACAAAAAGAAGTGAAAAATATATAAAAAGAGGGATGACAATGTCTGAAAAAAAAGAAGCTAGAGTAGTAATAAACGATTTATTAGCTGAACAATATGCAAATGCATTTAAAGCTAAAGAAGAAGGAAGACCTGTAGGTTGGTCAACATCAGTATTTCCTCAAGAATTAGCAGAAGTATTTGACTTAAATGTATTATATCCAGAAAATCAAGCAGCTGGGGTAGCGGCTAAAAAAGGTTCTTTAGAATTATGTGAAATGGCTGAATCTAAAGGATATTCTATCGACCTATGTGCATATGCAAGAACAAACTTTGGTCTTTTAGAAAATGGTGGATGTGAAGCTTTAGATATGCCAGCTCCAGATTTCCTACTTTGCTGTAACAATATATGTAATCAAGTTATAAAATGGTATGAAAATATTTCAAGAGAATTAGATATACCTTTAATAATGATTGATACAACTTTCAATAATGAAGATGAAGTAACTCAATCAAGAATAGACTATATAAAAGCTCAATTTGAAGAAGCTATAAAACAATTAGAAATTATATCAGGGAAGAAATTTGACCCTAAGAAATTTGAAGAAGTAATGAAAGTATCAGCTGAAAACGGAAGACTATGGAAATATTCTATGAGTTTACCAGCAGATTCTTCTCCTTCACCAATGAATGGATTTGATTTATTTACTTACATGGCTGTAATAGTTTGTGCTAGAGGTAAAAAAGAAACTACAGAAGCATTTAAATTACTTATAGAAGAGTTAGAAGATAACATGAAAACTGGAAAATCTTCTTTCAGAGGAGAAGAAAAATACAGAATAATGATGGAAGGTATACCTTGCTGGCCATATATTGGATATAAAATGAAAACATTAGCTAAATTTGGAGTTAATATGACAGGTAGTGTTTACCCACATGCTTGGGCATTACAATATGAAGTTAATGATTTAGATGGAATGGCAGTAGCATACAGTACTATGTTTAACAATGTAAACTTAGACCGTATGACAAAATACAGAGTTGATTCTTTAGTAGAGGGTAAATGTGATGGAGCATTCTATCATATGAACAGAAGTTGTAAACTTATGAGTTTAATACAATATGAAATGCAAAGAAGAGCAGCTGAAGAAACTGGATTACCATATGCTGGATTTGATGGTGACCAAGCAGACCCTAGAGCCTTTACTAATGCTCAATTTGAAACAAGAATTCAAGGTTTAGTTGAAGTAATGGAAGAAAGAAAAAAACTTAATAGAGGTGAGATATAATGGAAGCTATTTTATCTAGAATGAAAGAAGTAGTTGAAAATCCAAATAAGGCTGTAAAAGAATATAAAAATGCAACTGGCAAAAAAGCTATAGGTTGTTTCCCAGTTTATTGCCCAGAAGAAATTATACATGCAGCTGGAATGCTTCCAGTTGGTATATGGGGAGGACAAACAGAATTAGATTTAGCTAAACAATATTTCCCTGCATTTGCATGTTCAATAATGCAATCATGTCTAGAATATGGATTAAAAGGTGCATATGATGAATTATCTGGAGTTATTATACCAGGTATGTGTGACACATTAATTTGTTTAGGACAAAACTGGAAATCAGCAGTACCTCACATAAAATATATATCATTAGTACACCCACAAAACAGAAAACTTGAAGCTGGTGTAAAATACCTAATCAGTGAGTACAAAGGTGTAAAAAGAGAACTTGAAGAAATATGTGGTTATGAAATAGAAGAAGCAAAAATTCATGAAAGTATAGAAACTTACAATGAACATAGAAAAACTATGAGAGACTTTGTTGAAGTAGCTTATAAACATTCTAATACTATAAAACCATCAATAAGAAGCTTAGTAATTAAAAGTGGATTCTTTATGAGAAAAGAAGAACACACTAAATTAGTAAAAGATTTAATAGCAAAATTAAACGCAATGCCAGAAGAAGTCTGTTCTGGAAAGAAAGTTTTATTGACAGGTATATTAGCAGATTCTAAAGATATATTAGATATTTTAGAAGACAATAATATAGCAGTAGTAGCTGATGATTTAGCTCAAGAAACAAGACAATTCAGAACAGATGTGCCTGCAGGTGATGATGCATTAGAAAGATTAGCAAGACAATGGTCAAACATAGAAGGTTGTTCATTAGCTTATGACCCTAAGAAAAAACGTGGGTCACTTATAGTGGATGAAGTTAAGAAGAAAGATGTAGATGGTGTTATCTTCTGTATGATGAAATTCTGTGACCCAGAAGAATACGATTATCCTTTAGTTAAGAAAGATATAGAAGATAGTGGAATACCTACTTTATATGTTGAAATCGACCAACAAACTCAGAATAATGAACAAGCAAGAACTCGTATTCAAACTTTTGCAGAGATGATGAGTTTAGCTTAAGTTCATTAAAATAAATTTACTATAAAATATGAAAATTGGAGGAAGCTATGTTATATAACAAAGAGCAAGAACTTTTAAGAAAAGCAGTAAGAGATTTTGTTAGTAAAGAATTAGATACTTTACCAGCAGAAATGGATAAAACAGGTGTAATGCCTAAGGAATTAATCAAAAAATTAGCTGAAACAAAATTTATAAGCAGTAATATCCCAGAAGAATATGGTGGTGGGGGAGCAGGATATGTTTCTTATGCTATCATAATGGAAGAAATAGCTAGAAGATGTGCTTCAACAGCTACTTTCGTTACAGCTGGTTCTTCTCTTGCTACATTACCAATACTTTACAATGGTACAGAAGAGCAAAAACAAAAATACTTAAGAGGTTTAGCAACAGGTGAGTTAATAGGAGCATTTGGTTTAACTGAGCCAGGAGCTGGTTCTGATGCTGGTGGACAACAAACTACAGCAGAATTAGTAGGAGACCACTACATATTAAATGGTAGAAAAACTTTCATAACTAATGGACCATTCTGCGACATAGCTATAGTAATAGCAGTTACAGATAGATCTAAAGGTCTTAGAGGAACATCAGCATTTATAGTAGAAAGCAAATGGGATGGTTTCTCAACAGGAGCTCATGAAGATAAGATGGGTATAAGAGGAACTGAAACTTCTGACTTAATATTTGAAAATGTTAAAGTTCCAAAAGAAAACCTTATAGGAAAAGAAGGTAATGGATTTAAAATAGCAATGGGTACTTTAGAAGTAGGTAGAATAGGTGTTGCTGCCTTAGCTCTAGGAATTGCTCAAGGTGCTTTAGATGAAGCTGTTAAATATACAAAACAAAGAGTTCAATTTGGTAAGCCTATAGCTAAATTCCAAAATACTCAATTTACTATAGCTGATATGGAAACAAAAGTTTGTGCAGCTAGAGGATTAGTTTACGATGCAGCACAAAAGAGAGATGCAGGAATGAGAGTTGCTCAAGAATCTGCTATGGCTAAATACTATGCAGCAGAAGTTGCAAATGAAGTTGCTTATAAAGCATTACAACTTCACGGTGGATATGGATTCATAAAAGATTATGAAATCGAAAGAATGTACAGAGATGCTAGAATCGTATCAATATACGAAGGAACATCAGAAGTTCAAAAAATGGTAATTTCATCAAACGTATTAAAATAATAAATAATCTAATGAAATTGGAGGTATAGACTTTGAAAATATTAGTTTGCGTAAAACAAGTTCCAGATACTAACGAAGTAAGAATAAATAAAGAAACAGGTACTCTTATAAGAGATGGGGTTCCTAGTATATTAAATCCAGATGATGCAAATGCATTAGAAGAAGCATTAAAAATTAAAGATGAGCATGATGATGTAACTATAACTGTTATAACAATGGGACCTCCTCAAGCAGATTTTATGTTAAGAGAATGCTTAGCTATGGGGGCTGATGATGCAATATTATTAAGTGATAGAGCATTTGGAGGAGCTGATACTTGGGCTACATCAAATACTATTGCAGCAGGAATATCTAAAGTAGGAGACTATGACATAATATTTGCAGGAAGACAAGCAATAGATGGAGATACTGCACAAGTTGGGCCACAAATTGCAGAGAAATTAGACATTCCTCAAGTTACATATGTACAAGACTTCAAAATAGAAGGAAAAGAAATAATAGTTCAAAGACAATTAGAAGATGGATATGAATTAATCAAAGTAAGTACACCTGTACTTTTAACAGCAGTAAAAGAATTAAATGCACCTAGATACATGTCTGTTGATAAAATAGTAAAAGCATATAAACATGATGTAAAAGTTTGGACAATTGATGATTTAGACGTAAATAAAGAAGAAGTTGGCTTAAAAGCATCACCAACTAAAGTATTTAGATCATTTACTCCTGAGCCAAGAGGAAAAGGAGAAATCTTAGAAGGTAAAGCTGACGAAATAGCTAACAAAATAATAATAGGTCTAAAACAAAAGCACATTATATAAGTTGGAGGAGTACAAACTATGAATGATATAAAAGATTTAAGTTCTTATAAAAACGTATGGATATTTGCAGAGCAAAGAGATGGAAAAATAACTCCAGTAGTTATCGAATTATTAGGAGAAGGAAGAAAATTAGCTAAAGAAGTAGATGCAGAACTTTGTGCAGTATTATTAGGAAAAGATGTTGATGGATTAGCGAAAGAATTAATTTCTTATGGAGCTGATAAAGTTTATGTTGCAGACGATGCTCTTTTAGAAAAATATACAACTGATGCATATACAAAAGTAATAAAAGATGCAATAGATGAAATAAAACCAGAAATAATGCTTTTTGGAGCAACTCATATAGGTAGAGACTTAGCACCTAGAATAGCTTCAAGAGTAGGAACTGGATTAACAGCTGACTGTACTAAGTTAGAAATAGACCCAGAAGATAAGAAAATAAAACAAACTCGTCCAGCATTTGGTGGAAACATAATGGCTACAATCATTTGTCCAAACCATAGACCTCAAATGTCTACAGTTAGACCTGGTGTTATGGATAAAGCTGAAAAAGACGAAACAAGAGCTGGTGAAGTTATAGCATTAGACTACAAAATAACTCAAGATGATATAAGAACTACTGTTTTAGAAACAGTTAAGAGTAAAAAAGATTTAGTATCTCTTACAGATGCAAATGTTATAGTATCAGGTGGTCTAGGATTAGGTGGACCTGAAGGATTTGAAATGCTTAAACAATTAGCTGACAAATTAGGTGGAGTAGTTGGTTCTTCTCGTGCTGCTGTAGATGCTGGATGGATAGACCATTCTCACCAAGTAGGTCAAACAGGAACTACTGTTAAACCAAACCTATACATAGCTTGTGGTATATCAGGAGCAATACAACATTTAGCAGGTATGCAATCATCAGATTTCATAATTGCTATAAACAAAAACCCAGCAGCTCCAATATTAGAAATTGCTGATTATGGAGTAGTTGGCGACTTACATGAAATAGTTCCAATGCTTATAGATAAATTAGATAGCGTTGATGATTTATTAGAAGCTATAAAAGCTTAATAGGTAACAAGTACCTAAATATTACTGATGAAATAAGCCTTATTAGTTAGTGACATAAATATTATTACATAATATGGTTATTGCTAAATTGTATTTGTCAGTTATTAAAAAGTCTGTTTGAATAAAATTTTATAATACAAGATATCTAGATAATCCTTATATGTATATTACTTACAAAATGTGAGTTGTATTCTATAAGGATTATCTTTATTTTTAAAAATAAGCACTAATTTTAATTAAATTGTGTTAAATAGACAAATAATTACCGAATATGTGATAAAATACAATTAAAAGCAAAATGAAATTTTTAACAAACTATGACCATTAAAATTATCTGTAAGTTGTATTTTAATGAAGGAAAATATTAAAAAAAGACAAATAAGGAGTTGGTTGTATGTGCTAATAGTATTTATTGTAAGCAAACAATAAATTTTGTATGTAGTTCAATAAATTACTTAATGAAAGGTGCGAATATTAATGGATAATAATTTGATAGGGCTTATAGAACATGTAGAAAATCCAGCTATTTTATGTAAAGAGTCAGGCGAAATAATATATTGTAATCATCTAATAGATAATATTTTTAGCTTTCTCGATATAAAAAGACCTAAAAATATAAATGAATTAGATTCAAATTTTGACAAAAAAGATATACTGGTAAATAATAAAAAGAAAATAGCTTTTAGAGAATTAAGAATGACTGCACATATTTATAATATGAAAGATAATGATAATGAAAATAACATAGTTTACTTATTTGAGAAGTCTGTAATATCTGACAAAATAGTTGAGGATATAATAGAACATATAGATGAAGTTGTCGTTGTATTTAACAAAGATGGGGTAATTGAAAAGATGAATACTGTCAGTGATGAGATTTTACCTTTTAAAAGAACTGAAGTACTTGGTAGAAATATAACAGATCTTGTCAGACAAGGGTTAGTTGAAGAACCAATAATATTAAATATGCTTAAGGTGAAGAAAAAGATTTATAGAAATATTGTTTATCCTGATGGAAAACTTATTGCCTATACAGCTGTTCCAAGATGGGACTCAAAAGGAAAACTTACAGGAGGAGTACTTACAGGAAGAGATATATCAAGAGTTATTAAACTTGAATCTCAGATAAGATATAGTGATGTATCAGAAGATACAGAGTATATAAGCCAAAGTAAGACTATGGACAATATAAAGAAAGTTGTCAAGAGAGCTGCAGCATCAGATTCTTCAATATTTATAAATGGAGAATCAGGTGTAGGAAAAGAGATTATAGCTAGGACAATATATAAGTATAGTTCAAGAAGGGAAAAGCCTTTTATAGCTATAAACTGTGGGGCTATACCAAATGAATTATTAGAATCAGAGTTCTTTGGATATGAAGAAGGTTCCTTTACTGGAGCTAAGAAAAAGGGTAAAAAAGGACTTTTTGAAGAAGCAAATGGTGGAACTATATTCTTGGATGAAATAGGCGAACTGCCAATGCAAATGCAAAAAAAATTACTTAGAGTTATACAAGAGAATACAATTACTAGAATTGGTGGAAGTAAACCTATAAAGATAGATGTTAGATATATAAGTGCTACTAATATTTCTCATGAGGACCTTAGAAATAACCTCAAATTTAGACAAGATTTGTACTATAGATTGAGTGTTATTCCAGTAAAAATACCACCACTTAGAGAAAGAAAAGAAGATATAGTTCCATTGGTGGATTATTTCCTAAAACTTTATAATGATAAGTACAATAGAGAAGTAGAAGTTTCACCTAAGGTTATTGAATTATTGGAAGAATACTCTTGGCCAGGAAATATAAGAGAGTTAAAAAATATTATTGAAAGATTTGTAGTATTATCAGCTAAGAATGTAATTGGAGAAGATGAATTTAATATGCTTATAAATCTGGATATGATTGATAACGAATCAGATGATTTATCACCAATAGTGGTAAATGGAATAATGAATCTGAATGATGCATATAAAATGGTAGACCAAATAATGATAAGTAAAGCTATAAATAAATATGGGTCAATAACAAAGGCAGCAGAAGTGATAGGTATATATCCTTCTACAATACATAGGAAGATAAAAAGTGGATATATTCGTGTTTAGTAGATAAGTTAATAGAGTAATTTGGATAACTATAAGATGATTTTTTTGTGTATAATATACTATGAACGAATATGTAGGCATTTTATGCAAATCTAATTCTAATATCTAAGAAATGGATAGCTAGGCAAATCATGATATTGTATGACAACGGGTTGTCTTTTATGATTAGATTATAGTTGTTATATTATATTAATTAATTTTATAAACCAATATATTTTTAAATACATAACATATATACAACTTAAAAGAGATGGCTTAAAAATAATTTTAATTATTCTAAGTCATCTCTTTTCTTTTATAAATATTTAAAAGTTATATTAGTTTATAGAGTTAGCAGAACCTAAAACATCATCTATTTTGCTTTCAACTACAGCTTGTATAGCATCTCTACCAGCACCAATGTATTTTCTTGGGTCAAATTCTTTTGGATTTTCAGCTAAGAATTTTCTAACGGCAGCAGTCATAGCTAGTCTTAAGTCAGTATCCATGTTTATTTTACAAACAGCCATAGAAGATGCTTTTCTTAACATCTCTACAGGTACACCTTTAGCTCCAGCTATATTTCCACCAAACTCATTACATGTAGCAACAGCGTTTTGGTCAACAGCAGATGCACCATGAAGAACTATTGGGAAACCTGGTAATTTACTTTGGATTTCTTCTAGTATGTCAAATCTTAATTTAGCTTCTCCTTTGAATTTGAAAGCACCATGAGAAGTTCCTATAGCTATTGCTAATGAATCAACTCCTGTTCTCTCAACGAATTCAACTGCTTCAGCAGGTTGAGTATATTTATGAACATCAGAAGTAACATCATCTTCTGTTCCAGCTAAAACACCAAGTTCTGCTTCAACAACAACACCTTTAGAGTGTGCATATTCAACAGCTTCTTTAGTTATTTTAACATTTTCTTCAAAGTCAAAATGAGATCCATCTATCATAACTGAAGAGAAACCAGCATCAATACAAGTTTTAATAGCATCCATATTTGGACCATGATCTAAGTGAAGAGCTACATCTACACCTATTTCATCAGAAGCAGCTTTAACCATCTCAACTAAAGTGTGAGGTCCAGCATATTTAACAGCTGACATAGAAGCTTGTATCATAACATAAGAATTTTTAGCTTTAGCAGCTTTTAAAACACCTTGTAATTGTTCTAAGTCACTTATGTTAAATGCACCTATAGCAAATCCACCTTCGTAAGCTTTTTTAAACATTTCTTTTGTAGTAATTAATGCCATTTTAAACTCCTCCTATTAACTTTTAAAATTTACCCATCACTTATATTATAACGTTAAATCAAAAAAAGTATATAGTAAATTGTAATAACTATAAATTACAAGTATAATATTAAATAGAAGATAATAGGATTAGGCAGAATAACAAAGAATAGAAACAATTTAAGAAAAATTAAAATAAAGAAGGGTTAAAATAAAGGAGTGCCAATATGCCACAGATCAAGATAAGAGGAATTCATGAAAATGATATATGTAAAATAAGTGAAAAAATGATAGATGAGTTAGTTGAAGCTGTAAAGTGCCCAAGAGATTATTTTGAGATAGAATGTATAAAATCAGTTGCAATAAGAGATGGTAAAATAGCAGAAGTGTATCCATTTGTTGAGATAGCATGGTTTGATAGAGGTCAAGAAGTACAAGATATAGTAGCAAGAATAATAACTGACAGTATACGAAATAATTTAGATGTAGAAAGTATGGATTTAGCATTTACACTATTTGAAAAAGAAAAATATTATGAGAATGGAGAACATTTTTAATGGCTAAGAAGCAACGTATAGATAAAATTCTTTCAAACTTAGGTTATGGAAGTAGAAGTGAGATAAAGAAATACTGTAAGCAAGGGTCTGTAGTAGTAAATGGAAGTGAAGTTTCAAATCCAGGAACTCAAGTAGACACTGAAAATGATGAAATACTATTTAATGGAGAAGAAGTTATCTATAGAGAATATATATATTTAATGATGAATAAACCTGATGGATATATATCAGCAACTACTGATAAATATGACCCAACAGTTTTAGATTTGATTGATGTATCATACTTAGCATTTGAGCCGTTTCCTGTTGGAAGATTAGACAAAGATACAGAAGGATTATTAGTTTTAACTAATGATGGTAAGCTTTCTCACAGAGTTTTATCTCCTAAGAAGCATGTGCCTAAGACTTATTATGCAAAAATTGATGGAATAGTGACTGAAAAAGATATAGAAGCTTTTGCAGAAGGGGTGGTACTTGATGATGGGTACAAAACTATGGCATCTCAGTTAAAAATATTAAAGAGTGATGAGGAATCAGAGATAGAACTTACAATACATGAAGGGAAATTTCACCAAGTTAAAAGAATGTTTGAAAGTGTAGATAAAAAAGTAGTATACTTAAAAAGATTGTCTATGGGCAATTTAAAGTTGGATGAGAGTTTAGAGTTAGGTGAATATAGAGAGTTAACAGATGAAGAAGTAAAACTGATTGAAGAAAGACAATAAAGATACTATAGTAAATTGGAGGAGAATTTGTGAAGAAAAAGGATATTATAGAATTTGAAGTAGATAAAATGGAGTTTGGAGGCACATCCTTAAGCCAAGTTGGAGATAGAGTTATCCATATGAAGGGCGGGATAAGTGGTCAAAAGGTAAAAGCTGCTGTTAAAAAAGTTAGAAGTAAGAAAGCAGAAGTTAAGATGATGGAGTTGCTTGAACATTCACCACTTGAAACTGAAATACCTTGTAAGCACTTTAGAGAATGTGGAGGATGTACATTACTATCAGTGCCATATGAAAAGCAATTAGAAATAAAAGAAAAACAAGTTATGGATTTATTTTTAAAGCAAGACTTATTTGGATTTCAATTTTTAGGAATAGAAGGAAGTCCTGAAAACAAGTACTATAGAAATAAAATGGAGTATACTTTTGGGGATGAAGTAAAAAATGGACCTTTAACATTAGGACTTCATAAAAAAGGAAAGCATATAGATATACAAACTGTTGAGGAATGTATGTTAGTTGATGAAGACTTTTCAAAAGTATTAGTATCTAGTGTAGAGTTTTTCAATGAAAAAAATCTTCCTTATTATAGAACAATGAATCACAAGGGATATTTAAGACATCTTGTAGTTAGAACAGGTATTCATACTAATGAGATTATGGTTAATATAGTTACTTCTTCTCAGGAAGATTTTAATATGAATGAATTTAAAGACATGCTTTTAGGACTTAATTTAAAATCGGAGTTGGTAGGAGTACTTCACACTATTAATGATGGTTTAGCAGATGCTGTTCAATGTGATGAGTTGAGAGTTTTACATGGAAGAGATTATATACAAGAGGAGATTTTAGGGCTTAAATTTAAGATTTCTCCATTCTCGTTTTTCCAAACTAATACTAAAGGAGCAGAGGTTCTTTATAGTATTGCTAGGGATTTTATTGGAAATTACAATGATAAGGTTGTATTTGATTTATATAGTGGGACTGGGTCTATAGGACAAGTTATGGCTGGTGCAGCTAAGAAGGTGTATGGTATTGAAATAGTTGAGGAAGCTGTTGTTGCGGCTAATGAGAATGCTAAGTTAAATGGACTTACTAATTGTGAGTTTATTGCTGGAGATGTTGCTAAGGTTGTTAAGGATTTAAAGGATAAGCCTGATTTAATCATTGTTGACCCTCCTAGACCAGGGATTCACAAGGATGCTATTAGAGATATTTGTGGATTTGGTGCAGAGGAGATTGTTTATATTTCTTGTAATCCTAAGTCTTTGGTTGTTGATTTGGCTGATTTTAAGAGTTATGGTTATGAGATTAAGTTGGTTAAGTGTATGGATATGTTCCCTAATACTCCACATTGCGAGACTGTAGTTAAACTTATTAGAGAATAACAGGGTTTCAGCTGTATATATGATGTTATAAAGGTGGGTTTGCCACCGATTTGCCACCGTAATTATTTTTCGGTGGCAAATTTACTCTACAATGTTTTCAAAAATATTCACCGTCTGGTTTCTCATGTTGTTAGTTACATGTGAATATGTATCCATAGTTGTTGATATTTTAGCATGCCCTAATCTATGTTGTATGTCTTTAATATTAGCACCATTTTCTAACAGCAGGGTAGCATGTGTATGTCTTAAACTATGAAAATTAAAATCTATACCAAGTTCGTAATTAACAACTCTGCTTAAATATTTTAAACTATTTGTTGTTACATGCTCGCCCATTTCTTTTGTACATACAAAGTTAGAGTCTATATACCATTCACCATATTTTAATTTCATCTCTTTTTGTAACCTTTTATGCTCTTTTAAAACTTTTGTTAATGTATCTCCAATATTTATTTTTCTATAAGAACTTTCTGTTTTTGTTGTACCTAATTCAAAGCCTTCTTTTCCTCTGCTTATTAAAGTGTGCCTAACATTTATAATTTTATTTTCTAGGTCTATATCCTCCCACTGCAAAGCAGTTACTTCACCACCACGCATTCCAGTATGGAATGCTATTTGTAGAGGTACATAAAAACTAGACCCTTGTGGGAATCTTTCCAAGATTCTATTAAAATCTCTTAAACTTATAATTTTCAAATCATTTTTTTTATTTTCTTGCATTTTGGGCATATGTACATATTGCATAGGATTTTCTTTTATAAATTTAAATGGGTATACAGCAGATTTTAAAGCTCCACTTAAAACACCATAAAAATTATTGATAGAATTTTTGCTAAGACCAAATCTTGACTTATCATTTAAAAATTTCTGTAATATAGCAGGGTTAAGATTTTTTAGTTTGTACTTGCCTAAGCCTGGCTTCAAATGATTTCTTATTATTTTTTCATAGTTTTTTTGTGTGCCATATTTACAATTTAATAAAACGTATTCTTTGTACCAAAAGTCCAAAAAATCAGAAAAACTCATTTCATTATCTGAAAATAATTGACCTTCATTTTCAAACTCACTTAGAGCATCTCTTAAAGCTTTTTCAGCTTCTTTTTTAGTTTTACCACCAACTCTTTCTATTTTTTTTCTTTTGCCATCAACAGTACCTAAGTCAAAGTAGTAATACCATTTCTCGCCACGTTTTCTTACTCCACCTTTCATATATATTCTCCTCTCAAAATTAAATAATTAGAGTATTTGGCTCTAACTATATTATAACAATTAAATGTATTCTAAAAAAATATTTATTAAAAATAGGTATATGGAAAATAATAACATAAATTATAATTGATACAATTTTAAAATTATAGAGAATAAGATTATAAAAAAATGATTTATTCAAATGTTACTTAATGTCGTTAAATGAGTAGAAATAGTTTGTACTTTCGACAACATATAATATATTTTTGTTATACAATTTAATTGAGTGATATGAAAAAGGGGGAGATATTGTGAAATCAAAGAAATTATTAACAATAGGGTTATCTTTATCTATGTTTATTGCTAGTTGCCCTATATCTGCAAATGCTCTTGATAAAGTTGAATCAATTAAAGGCGCAGATAAATATGAAACTGCTGGTATAATTGCAGATAAGCAAAACTATACTACAGCTATATTAATTAATGCAGACAGTACAATGGCTGATGGATTAAGTGCAAGTGGACTTGCAGGAGCTACAAACGCTCCAATTCTTTTAACTAAGAAAAATAATATACCTAATGCAACTCTTAAAAGAGTAGAAAAAGCTAAAAAGGTATACATAATAGGTGGAGAAAGTTCTATTGATAAAGCAACAGAAAATTTTCTAAAAGATAAAGGAATAGAAACTAAAAGACTTCAAGGTAGTGATAGAATTAAGACTAGTTATAATGTAGCAAAAGAAATAGGGACTATTAATAAGGTTAGTAAAGTTATATTAACTAATGCTTTCAAAGGTGAACCCGATGCAATGAGTGCTGCATCTGTAGCTGTTAGAGATAAAGCACCTATAGTATTAACTGATGGGAAAAGTGTACCATTTAACACTACTGGAATAGAAAGTTATGCAATAGGTGGGACTTCATCAATGAGCGAGAAATTAGTTAATGATACTAATTCAACTAGATTAGGTGGTATAGATAGATATGATACTAATAAGAAGATAGTAAATAAGTTCTATAATGGCGCAAAAGAATTTTATATAGCTAGTGGGACTGATTTAGCATATGCTCTTGTTGGTTCTACAATAGCTAAAAATACTCCAATTGTGCTAGTTAATTTAGGTAGTAATAAAGAAGTTTTAAAGGATGCAACCAAGATAACAGCAATAGGAAATATATCTGAAAATATAATACAAGAAATATTAAATCCTATTCCGAAAGAATTGAAAAATATTATTGGTAATTGGATTAATCAAGATGGGGAAGACTTTAATTGGCTTTATGTTAGGGAAGATAATATAAATAATATTCCTTTTGATATAGTAAAGACTCATAATTTAGAAATAGGTCCTGGAGTAGAGTTAGAATTTCATTCGGAGAAAAGTATAAGAGAATTATTTGTATTTGGTGATGGACAATTATTAGAATATGGATATAATGAATATACAGGAAATTATTCAAATCCTGCTATTTATGAAAAAATAGGAGAGCCAGTTGAAAATAATTTTAAGTATATAGATATAGATGCAAATAAAAATGTAGATGCTCAATATGGTTGGAAAAAAATAAATGGTAAGTGGCGTTATTTTAATAAAGATGGTTCAGAAGTTAGTAATTATGACTTGGCATTAAAGAAGATGGAAAAACTTGAGGGTTTAAAAAAGAATGAGTTAATTAGTTTGGATAAGGAAGATGTTAATGAAAATTGGATAATGCCATATCATAATTACTATTGGTTTACTTATTCTGGAGAAGGTGATGGAACTGATTTTGTTTATCTTGTAAATAAAGATAATTTCTATACTTGTATTTTAAATGCATATGGCAAAATAGAAAAATTAGAAAATTACAGTAATCCTAGTTTTTAAATAATGTAGAGATAGACTAGCATTTAGCTAGTCTATTTTTATATGGGAGAATTGAATACTTTGTTATATTTATTTTTAATTAACATAAATTTTTCTTATTTCTTTTGCTCATTTCTTCTTTACCATAAAGGTCACATAAATATAGAAAATCTTCTTCTAAAGCAATTGATAAATCTACTATTGTAGATATTGTTATATCTTTATATTTACCATTTTCTAGCCTTGAAATTTGACTCCTATTCCAACCTAATTTTTCTGCTAACTCTAATTGTGTCATTCCTTTGTGTTTTCTTAATTTTCTTAACATTTAATTTAACCTCACTTTTAATTATTTTTATAATTAATAGTTTGTGTAGTTTTTTGTAATAAATGTGCTTGAATAGCACGTTTTTTGATGGAAATTTGTGCTAAAATGTAAGTAAGAAATAACTCTATCTAGATAGAGAAAAATTATAGATTTTAACAAACTTTGTAACTAAGTTTATGGAAGTATAAGAAAGTTATTTTCAAAGATGAGGGGATGGTTATAATTAAAATAACGAACATAAGTTCTTGGTTGAAAAGTGCACAGGCTTTATAAACAAATACATAATATAGGGGATGGTATATTTGAATAAAGGTGACTATTTTGAAAAGAATAAATCTAAATTAGAAAAGATTCTTAAAGCAGAACCCAAAAAGTATGAATACATAATAAAATTAATAGAAGAAGAAATAAACAAAAAAAATAAAAGAGTATAAAAGCTCTTTTATTTTTCTTCATTTATTATTTTATAGTATGCATTATCAATAATTTTTTCTATTGCTTTTCTATTTTCTTCATCTAAAGAATATAGTTTGTGCAAAGCTTGTTCCATTTCTTTATTTATTTGGGGGTTTAAGTCTGAATTATTCTTTCCTAAAAGATAATCTATAGATACATTAAAAATTTCTGAAAATCTTAGCAAATCTTCCTTAACTGGGTCTCTCTTATCTGTTTCTAACATTGCTATTTTACTTAAAGAACAATTCAATAATTTTGCTAATTCTGTCTGAGTTAGACCTTTTTGTTTCCTTAATTCTCTTAATCTATTAGAAAACATAATATCACTCCTTGTCATATTTATATTACGATTGTATCACTATTAGTGATACAAATAAATGCTTTTTAATAAACTTCACTAAAAGAGATAAAAAACCTTGACTATATTCACTTAAAGTGATATTATTTAATTATCACAAATAGTGAAGGCGAGGTGTAATATGAAAGAGTTATCAAAACTTAGAAAAAATTTGGGATTAACTCAAAAACAATTAGCTGAAAGAATAGGTATATCTAAGTCTTATTATTCAAAGATAGAAGGAAGCTTTAAAAAGCCAGGAAGAGGGTTTTTGGAGAAATTTAAAAATACATTTCCAAACGAAGACATGAACATTTTTTTTAGAGAATAATATCACTTAAAGTGATAAAAAGGAGGTAAACAAACATGAATAACTTACAAATATTTGAAAAGATGGAGTTTGGACAAATAAGAATGGCAGAGATTGATAATAAGCCTTATTTTGTCGGAAAAGATATTGCAAAGTCTTTAGGATATAAAAACACCAATGATGCAATTTTAAGACATTGTAAAGGGGTAGTGAAACACGAGGGGTTTAAAATTAATGGAATTAAAATCGCTCTAATAACTGAAGGAGATGTTTATAGATTAATAGTAGGTTCAAATCTACCAAATGCAGAAAAATTCGAGAGTTGGGTATTTGATGAAGTGCTTCCAAGTATAAGAGAAACAGGTCAATATCAGTTACAACAAAATGTAATAACAGAACTTACGGGAACTATAGGAGATTTAAAAGGAACAATAAAAGAGTATAAAAAGTTATGTAAGATAACTTGTTCTAAGAAACAACAGTACTCCAAATACATAAAGAATAGACTAGATATAGACAAAGCAAATAAAGAATACAACCAAGTGAAAGCAAGGCTATTCCTAATTCTTGGAGTTGAGAAGTGGGAAGATATAGATTTTGATACATCTAACAATTTAATACAAATTATAGATGATTGTATAAGAGTAATAAAATCAGAAAGACCATATAAGCAATTGAGTTATTTTGAACTTTGAAAATTAAATACAGAATATTCTTGAAATGGTGGTGATTTAATATGGAAAATTTAAATATTGGAGAACTTTTTAATGAAAGTATTAAAACAATAATACTACAAGAAGTAAAAAATGCAAAAAAAGAAATAGAGAAAGAAATCAGCAAAGAAAAAATAGTTCTATTGATGCAAAGAGGGTATCCAAACGAACTGCTTTCTGCAAGAGTATCAAGAGAACGATTAAGTGTAGGGACTGAGACATTGAAAGACTTAATTGATTTGAACTTGATTCCTATTATAAAGAATAAAAAAAAGATTAAGATTTCTTCTTATGACTTAGATGACTTTATAGAGAAGTATAAAAATCAAGATTTAAAAGAAGTGATAGAGGAAGCTAGAAACAGAAAGGGGGGTGATTTAGTTGAATGTAAGAGTACTAATAGCTTATGTACAGTTTTGTAAGCAATATAATAAGAAAACAAAAGTTTTGAGGGTCTTAGAAAATACAACGAGGGAGAACTAGCATGAAAACAATCTATAAAAACAAAGTTTATAAAGTAGAACAGTACAAAGAGTTGTATAAAATTACATACTACGATGAGCAGAAAAGTAACAAGAAGTTTAATAAAGATAAGAAAGTAAAAAGAAGTGCAGTAACAAGAGATATAGAGTTGGTTAACACATATTTACCAAGTAAATTAAAAATAAATAAGGAGGTCTAATTGTGTATGGTATTTAATTTAGAGAAGTTCAAAGTGGGAAATGCGATAAGAATAAGTTGCGAAAGATTTGGTTTTGAAATTGATTGTATTGTAGTAGTAGCAACCGAGGAGGAACTAAATTTAGCTTACTTTGATAAAGAAAGAGGTTGTATGGAGTATCAAGCATTGATACCAGAAGACCTTAGATATGATGATTATATTCTTCAAAGATTAGGTTAGGGGGTGTATTTAATGGAAACAGCTATATCTATTGCAAAAGGTCAAATAAAAGGAGCAAATGAGAGTATAAAGGAATTAAAAACAAAAGAAAATTACGATAAAGAAAGTTTAAGATGGTGGGAAGGTGTTAAACAAGCTAGTCAAAATATACTAGATTTTTTAGAAATAGAAAATGAAGCATAAGAAAAGAGCCATTACGATTGGCTCTAATCAAAAGGTAAATCAAATTTATGTAGCTATATTATAGCACAAGGGGGAACTAAAATGAAAGCAATTTTATTAAAAAGTTTAAATATAGAGAATTTTAAAGGAATAAAAGAACTTCATATAGATTTTAACAATATAACTAATATATTTGGAGAAAATGCAACTGGAAAGACTTCTATCTTTGATGCCTTTACATGGGTCATGTTTGACAAGGATAGTAAGAATAGAAGTGTATTTGAGATAAAACCTTTAGACAAGCAAAATAAAGTCATTAGAGGGCTTGTAACAATTGTAACAGCAGTATTAGAGGTTAACAGAAAAGAAATAAAATTAACTAAGAAATACGAAGAAAAATGGACTAGAAAAAGAGGGGAATCAGAAGCGACTTTTACCAAGAATGAAACAACTTACATGATAAATGATACTCCTATTAAAAAGAGTGAATATGTAAAAGAGATAGCTGAAATAGCTGACGAGGAACAGTTTAAATTACTTACTAATCCGTATTTCTTTTCAAATGAGCTTAATTGGAAAAAAGCTAGGGAAGTAATTTTAGAGATATGTGGAGACATAACAACAGAACAAATTATAGAGACTAAACAGGAACTAACTCCATTAGTTGTAGAGTTTGAAAAGGAAAATAATATAGATAAGATTATTAAGAATAGGAAAGCTACTAAGAATAATCTATCTAAAGAAAAAGAAGAAATACCAGTTCGTGTAAACGAGTGCAATAATAGCATGTACAATATAGATTTTGAGGAAATAGAAGCTCAACTTAATGGTAAAAAGGCTGATTTAGAAGGCATTGACGATATGCTGTTAAGTGGTACAAAAGCAAATGAGCAGATTTTAAAAGATAAAGAAAAAGTATTTGAACTAAAGCAAGAAAAATTGAAAATAGCACATTTAGCTACAGATAGAGGTAGTAAAAAAAGAAATGAATTAATTAATGAAAAGGAAGGTTTAAAATATAATGTCCAAACATTAAGAAATAACCTTATATATTTAGAAAGAGATAAAAAGTTAAAAGAAAATTCAAGGGATAAATTAATCGAAGAAACAAATCATCTTAGAAATGAATGGTCTAAAAAGAGTCAAGAGGTATTAGATTTAAACACTATACAAACAGAGTGTCCAACTTGTAAAAGACCTTTAGAAACTAGCGATATAGAAGCTAAAAAACAAGAAATGCTAGATAATTTTAATCTAAATAAAGCAAAGGTATTAAAAGATATAGGAGCATTAGGAAAATCTAAAGGTGAAGAAGTTGAAAAACTTAATACAGAGATTGAGCAACTACAGCTAGATGAAAAAGAAGCATTAAAAGAGATACAAGAAAAAGCTGTGCTAATAGATAAAATAAAAAAAGAGTTAGAAAACACAAAATCTACAGAGATATATTCAGCAGACGAGGAAAAAAGACTAGTTGAAATTGATGCAGAAATAAAAGAACTAGAAGAAAAGATGAACAATAAAGATACTGATAAAAATGTAGATGAACTAAAAGAAAATAAGAAAAAACTGACTGGTGAAATTGAGTTACTTAATAAAGAACTAGCTAAAAGAGATATTAACAAAGAGCTATTAGATAGAAAAGAGCAGTTGTTAGAAAAAGAAAAAGAACTAGGAATAGAACTAGCTCACCAAGAAAAAATACTCAACTTATGTGAGTTGTTTATAAAAACTAAAGTTAGTTTATTAGAAAGCAATATAAGTAGCAAATTTAAGAATGTAACATTTAAATTATTCAAGGAGCAGATAAACGGAGGTATTGAAGAGACATGCGAAGCTTTAATAAACGGTGTACCCTTCAGCAATGCCAATACAGCAGGGCAAATAAACGGAGGACTAGATATAATAAATACTTTATCTAAGAATTTTGAAATTAAGATGCCAATCTTTGTTGACAACAGGGAGAGTGTGAATACTTTGATTGATATTGATAGTCAAATAATAAATCTAGTCGTAAGTAATGATAATCCATTAAAAATAGAAGGAGTGAACTAAAAATGGCAAATGAAATACAAAGACAAGTAAGCGTTAAAAATCTATTATCTACAGAAGCTTATAAGAAAAGATTTAAAGAGGTATTAAAAGACAAAGCTAATACATTTATGGCATCAGTGGTGAATGTATCTAACTTGCCAAGTTTAAAAGATGCAGAACCTAATTCAATTTTAAAATCTGCCATGGTTGCAGCAACATTAGATTTACCAATAGACCCGAACTTAGGCTTTTCTTACTTAGTGCCTTTTACAAATAAAGGAGTTAAAGAAGCACAATTCCAAATTGGCTATAAAGGGTTTATACAACTCGCTATGAGGACTGGACAGTATAAAACAATTAATGCAATAGAAATCTATGAGAATGAGATTAAAAGCGTTAATAGGTTAACTGGAGAGATAGAATTTAATGAAAATAAAGACGAGATAGACAATGAGATAGTTGTTGGATATATAGCATATTTTAAACTTCTAAATGGATTTGAAAAAACTCTATACATGAGTAAAGAGAGCATGGAGAAGTATGCTAAGAGATATAGCCAGACATACAAGAGTAATAAAGATTATGTTGTAAAATCTAGTCTTTGGACAACTGATTTTGATGCTATGGCAGTTAAAACAGTACTTAAAAGATTGTTATCTAAATATGGAATATTAAGTATAGAAATGCAGAAAGCTTTAGAGACTGACCAAGCAGTTATAAAAGATGATAATTCAGTTGAGTATGTAGACAGACAAGTAGAAGAAGAAATCGAAGAAAATGCTAATAAAAAGACTATAGATATGCCAACAGAAGAAGAAAAAGAAAAAGCAATTGAAATTAAAGAAACTAAGCCCGAAGAAGTAAAGCAACAAGAATTTGAAGCACCACCATTTTAATAATGAAAATTAAAGTATTAGGGAGCAGTAGCAGAGGTAATTGCTACTTGCTCCAACTGGAAAATGAGACATTAATCTTAGAGTGTGGAGTCAGTTACAAAGAGATATTAAAAGGCTTAGATTTCAATTTAGAAAGTGTTGTTGGGTGTTTGGTCACACATGAACATAAAGACCACTCTAAAGCTATCACAGAGCTTACAAATAACGGAATAGATGTATTTACTAGCAAAGGTACATTAGAAGCTTTAAAAATAGAAAATCATAGAACTAAGATTATTAAAAGTGAAGAATTGTTCGAGGTAGGTAACTTTAAAATAATGCCATTTAGTACTAAACATGATGCAATAGAGCCACTTGGATTTTTAATAAATCATGAAGAAATTGGTAATCTACTTTTCATTACAGACAGTTATTACTGCGAATACAACTTTAATAATTTAAATCATGTGATGATTGAGTGTAACTATAGTAAAGACTTGTTAGATAGCAACAAAGATAAGATTTATCTAAGAAATAGAATTGTTAAAAGTCATTTTGAATTAAGTAATGTAATTAATTTTCTAGATGCAAATGATTTAAGTAATACAAAAACAATAACTTTGTTACATTTAAGTGAAGATAACAGCGATAAGAATTTATTTATAAGAGAGATAGAAAAGAATGTAGGAATACCAGTAATGGTAGCTGAGAAAGGATTAGAAATTTATTTATAAGAGGATAGAAGTTGATTAAGTAGGTGAAGCACCTTGAAATACACAATATTAGGATTTAGTCAGAAAAAAGCAGTAGAGTTAGGGTTAAACACAAAAGATTTGCTTATATTAAGATGGTTTGTAGATTTTCTAGGTAGTGGTAGGATGGCAAGAAAACTTATTAATGGAATTGAATACTATTGGGTTGATTATTCGGGAGTTATTAAAGAACTACCAATTCTTTATACAGAGAAACATGACACTATTTATAGAGTGCTCAAGAAGCTAGATAAAATAGGTATATTAGAGCATGCTACTTTAAAACAAGGAGGAACATGGAGTTACTACAAATTAGGATATAGATACATAGAATTGATTAGTGATAGTTATCAACAGGTCGGAAATAAATCCGACTGCTCGGATATAAATCCGAACCACTCGGATAAAAATCCGACCCAAACGGATATAAATCCGGAACGAAAAACCCATCCACTATATCCTTCTACTATACCTTGTAACCAAACCAGTGAGGTGGAGGAAAAGAAGAAAATAATTGAAGAAATGACAGAACTAAAAATAAGTAAAAATATGTGTAACACAATTAAAGATTGGGATATAGAGAGGCTTTTAATAGCTATAGAAATATATAAAGAATGTGAGGGTAAAAGTTTTAAATATCTAAAAACAGTCTATAACAATGATGATAATTTTAGAAAAAATAAAAGTAAAAGTATTTCAGAGACAAAAAAGACTAAGTTTCATAATTTTAATGAAACATTTACTCAATACACCAGTGATGAACTAGATGAGATTATTAAAAAGAGTCAGAAAGAGAAATTTAGTTAAGTGTTCTAGGGAGTAATTATACAATATTACTTCCTAGAAGTTAAAAAATGGAGGGATAGAAATGAGCAGAACAGCTATATGTAGTGTTTGTGGGGAGTTTTTAGTTGACAGTTATGGGTTAGACATAAACAAGAGAAAATATTTGAAATGCCAGTTGAATAAGGAGGGGGCGAAGATATGGCTAAAGTTTGGGTAGATGCTGGAACATTTTTAGAAAGAACTAAGGATATAGAAGATATGTTTGAATTTAATCTAAGAAAAGTAAGGGATAGAAATAAAAAAGCAAATGTAATTGATTTGCGTGTAAATGATGAGGGACAAGGAAGAAAAGGTGGGTTAATAATAAGATTATTTTTAGAAGTGTAGATAAATTTGAGGATTATAAGGGGTGAGAATATGAAACATATCGCAAGTTTTAGTGGAGGAAAAGATTCTGCTGCAATGCTCCTTCTAATATTGGAAAAGAAATTACCTCTTGATGAAATTGTATTTATAGACACAGGACTAGAATTTAAAGAAATTTATAACATAATAGATGATTTTGAGAAAAGAATAAACTTTAAAATAACAAGGATTAAAGCAGAAAAAACCTTTGAGGAATACTTTTATACTATTAATAAACAAGGTAAGCGTAAAGGGCAAATATGGGGTTTTCCATACACCTTGGGAGCATGGTGTAATAGTCGATTAAAACTTGCTCCTGCTAATAAATATTTTAATTCTGTAGGAGAACATAAAAGATATATTGGAATTGCATTTGATGAGCCTAGCAAGTATAAAAGACTAGAAAATAATTGTATAGCACCATTATTTGAAGAAAAAATGACTGAAAAAGATTGTTTAAAGTATTTAGAAGAAAAAGGCTTTTACTATGAGATTCATCATAGGTTTAAACGAACTGGTTGCTACTTATGTCCTAAACAAAGCTTAGAGAGCCTCAGAACTTTAAGGAAATACTATCCCGATTTGTGGGGGGGTATGCTTAAACTGGATAAAGATAGCCCAACAACTTTTAGAGCAAGTGGAATAACAGTACATGACCTAGAAAAGCGATTTAGTAATGAAGATATAGAAAATGAAAGACAAATAAGTTTCTTTCAAACAGAGAAGGTGAGCATATGACTAATAAAGAAATGTGCAAGTTAAAAAATCTTGGTGAAATAGAAGTATGTAAGGAGTTTGGAAAAGAGATTTGTGGTAGTTGCAAGAATAATAAGGGAGATTGTGAAAGTAAAAATTGTAGTGAAGCATGTAAAAATTGGTTAGAGAAGGAGACAAAAAATTATTTATAAAATTTGGAGGGAATAAAATGTTATTAGTTGAGAATAAAAATGATAGGTCTATTCTTACAAAAGAATCACTTGAAAAGTTAGGGGCTGAAAATGTAAAAATATACAATATGGATACTGGTAGCAATGTTATATATTCAGTTGAGAATGGTAAAGAACATTTAACTATATCAAATAAAAAAAGATTTCCTAATTGGAATGAAATCAAGTATGTTAGATACAAACTTATGAAGCCAAATAAGACTATAGTGCAGATACTGCCACCAAAAGAAGAATATATAAATTTACATGAAAATTGCTTTCATCTTTGGGAGATAGAGGATAATGCAATTCCAAATAAGTAATTTATAAAAATAAAGTCAAGGTAAGTTTGTGAATGAAACTAGAAGTCTATAGACTTACTTTGACTTATAAAAGAGGTGAGATTATGATTACTACTCAAATGTATAAGATAAATAATGAGATATATCTAGATAATCTATGTTTGGAAGAAAATAAGGAAATGACTATATGGGTAGAAAAGAAAAATACACATGAACTTATATGGTTAAAAATAGCAAATGTAAATGGAAAGTTAGCTATATTTGTACAAAATGTTGAAAACGCTGTAATAAAAGAATGGCAAGGTCGTAAAGAATATGAAAGAGTGCTAGGGCAAATAGAAGATAAACAAGTTGAAAAAGGGGAAATATCGTATGAAGAATACTGAAAATAAAGTTGAGATAAACAACATACGAGAGTTAAATGATGCTCTAAATAAGTATAATTTCCCATTTGGCATATTAGATGATATAAATGGAAGAATACTTGATTGGATGATTGATGGTGGAAATAAAGAAGATGCTTCTATCAAAGAAATATATAGATATGTTGAAAATTTTATAAATAGGTTTTGTGACTAGGAAGTGAGTTTATGAAACGAAGAAGATGCAGTTGGTGTGGTAAGTTATTTTATCTTGAGGAAAAATCTAAGAATATTTATTGTTGTAAGGAATGTAGGAAAAAAGGTAGCAAAGCAAGAAAAAATATTCGTGATACGAATAAAAATGATGGAGAAGGTTGCAATTACTTGATGAAAGGAGATAAATTTGAAAGTTAATTTTACAATAGATGGAGAACCAAAGGCAAAGGCACGTCCTAGAATGAGTACGGCAAATGGTAAGGCTTATACACCTGACCAAACCATACTCTATGAAAATTGGATTAGACTTATGTACAATTCTACAGTAAAACATTTCTTTGAAGGCAATGTGAAAATGAAAATTATTTGTTACTTTGGTATTACTAAAAAAGATAGAGAAACACTAAAGAAAAATAAGGTAAACACTAAAGCTTACAAGGATGCTATAGGCAAGGTAGAAGGGTTAATAAGACCAAGCAAGAAACCTGATTTAGACAATATAATCAAGTCTGTAGCTGATAGCCTAAATGGCATAGCTTATAAAGATGATTCTCAAATAGTAGAAGTAGTGAGTAAGAAATATTATAGTGATAAACCAAGGGCTGAGGTTGAGTTGGAGGATGTTATTTAACCAACGAAAAAATCCGTTCGTTAGACTATGTACTTAGTTTTTCATAAAAATGTGAAAAAGCTAAATAAAGAATATATCAAATGATAAAGGAGAGATAGATTATGAATGAAAATATAAATAAAGAAATAACAGTACTCGGAACTTTAGAAGTTGAGGGAATGAAATTCCATGATATAGAGGGTGGATTTGGAGAAAGCAAAAAAGCAATGCTAGTAAAAGATATAGCTGAGATACATAATAGAGAATTATTCAAAGTTAATGAGCTGATTAACAATAACATAAAAAGATTTAAAACAAATATAGATATTATAGATTTAAAGGCTAATCCTTCAAAAGGATTAGGTTATGAAGATGTTGGATATAGTAAACAATCTTTTAATCAGTCAAGAAACATTTACTTGTTATCTGAAAGAGGTTATTCAAAATTACTAAAGATATTAGAGGATGATAAGGCTTGGGAACAATATGAGAAAATAGTTGATGGATATTTCTCTATGAGAAAGGAACTAAATAATCCTCTTTTAAGTGCATCAAAGGAGTTACAGGCTATATTTATGCTAGATAAGAAACAGGAAGCCTTAGAAACTAAAATAGAGAATGTTAATGAGAAATTAGAGAACTTTATGGATGATGCACCACTATTCAATATTGAGTGTGAGTGTATTGTTAAAGAGGTTAAGAGAGTAGCAACAAAATCTCTTGGTGGGCATGGAAGTAAGGCTTATAAAAATAAATCTTTAAGAGGCAAAGTTTACAGCGACATATATCATCAGATTAAACGAGAATTTGGAGTAGAAAGTTATAAGGCCATAAAGCGTTGTCAATTAGATAAAGTATTAGAGATTGTAAACAATTATAAATTGCCTATAGTGTTTGAGGAAGAAATAAGACTTTTGAATAGTCAATTATCAATAGTGAGTTAGGGCAGGAATAGACTTTTCTCCTTTAAAGGGGAAAACCTTCAATAGTTACTTAAAAAAGAAAAAGGAGTGCTTTCACACTCCGCTTGTCAAAAATATAGAATTATTATCACCAATAATATTATAACATAAATAATTGATGGGAGTGTGAATGCATGAATAAAAAGACGCTATTCCAAGAAGTTGAGGGAAGATTATATAACTATAAAAAATTAGAAAGTCAAATAAAAATTAAAGAAATATATATTAAAAAAATAGAAAATGAATTTTGCGGATGTAAGGCTCAAAGTTATGAAGAAAAAACAGGACCTACTTATAATATAAGTTCAAGTGTAGAAAATGAAGTTATTAGGAGGGAAGAAGATTTAAACAGGTTAAAGGAAGGTATGAAAACACTTGAGATTGAAAAAGAAGCCATAGAATGTGCATTGACCAGTTTAAATAGCTTTGAAACGGAGTTCTTTAATGAAATGTATATGAACAACGAGAAAATTAACATGGATTATATGTCTAATGCTATGCACATAGATAGAAGTCACTGCTTTAGAATAAGAAAAAGGATAGTTTGTAAGATTATGGATATGTTATATCCGAAGATAAAGGAGTTTGAATTACCCATTTTTTCGTGGAAAGCTTAAAAATGAGACTATTTTGAGACTTTTTGGAGACTATCGTGAGACTTTTTATTGGCAAAAACATGAGATAATAATATTGTGGAAATGAAGAATTTCCCTCTCAAAATTAAAAATTTGACTAGGGTTAAGGGATTGCCCTAGTCACTATGAACAGACTAGGCAGAGCGTGAGGACGCTGTTAGTTCAATTCTAACTATGTTCAAAAGATATTAATACACTATATGTAGCAGTTGAATTGAGATTAAAATCTCATACAATTTTATCTTAATTCAGAGGTCTAAAAATCGGGTGGGGCTTGGTAACCTCACTCACCATGCAAGGACTGGAGTTTAATCTAGGTTCGATTCCTAGAACTTGCTCCCTTAATAATATGTATCCCCTACTAAAAAGGCTTAGATTAATTTCTAGGTCTTTTATATTTTAAAGGTTAGGTTTATGGTAAAATGTACTAAATGAATTAGGGGTGATAACTATGAAGAAAAATATCTTAGGAACATTGCTACCATTATTAATAATGATTATAATATTTGTCCTATCATTTGAAAATATAATAACTAATAGCTTGGGATTAAGTGATATGGATATAAAAGGAATTCTTATTTTAGGTATAGTATTGTATATCCCAGTTGCATTTTTAATCAATGGTATAATCTGTGCTATAAAGCAAATAAATTGGAAAATACCAGGCTTAATATCACTTCTAGGCTCAATTATTATTATGATATATTTAAGGTTTGATGGCACCGAAATAGCATTGTATTTATCATATTATTTTATGTCATATTGTATTGGATATTGGATAACTAGTGCAATGAAGAAATAAAATTAAAAGATTACTTTTATAGATAGTTATATATTATGGTAATATGAAAGAAAACAATTACTAGGAGGCAGAAATATGTATGAGTATAAATTCTTGCAGTTACCAGCTACACCACTTTTTAATAAAGGGAAGACTATGAATGATGTAAGGATACCTATACTAGAAGAGGAATTTAATAGCCTAGGAAAAGATGGTTGGGATTTATTTCAGATAAACTGGATTGAAGGGATTGCTGTATTTAAAAGAGAAATTACAGAATAAAGTAGTACATAAGTAAATAACAAATAAGGGGGATAACTATGAAATGTCCTAATTGTGGTAGCGAAAATATAGAACAAGGTATTTCTACAGTTAGCGAATCAGGATTCGTTACATATAGAACTGGTTTAGAATACAATACAAGATTTTCCACTAAGGTATCTAAAACATATTCTGACTTATGCTTAGATTGTGGTGAAATAGTTAGAACTTATATAAAGGGTGAGACTGACAGGAATTGGTGTAAAGATTAGAAATAAAAATACATAAGATTTAGACTATCTTTATAGATGGTCTTTTTTTATACAATAAATTAAAATGAGAGTGGCAAACATGTTATTGGATTAAGGCTTTGAACTTATGAAGCAGAGCAACAGAACTTAGCAGGAATTAGCTTTATTCTTTATTATGTGGTATAATATAAAATAGAGATAAGGAAGTGGTTAGTATAGGAATATTAAAAAGTGCTGAATTAGTTAGAAAGATAGCACAAAGAATTGCTAGAGAAAAAGGAATAAGAGAGCAAGAGGCATGAAATGATGCTGTTACAGAGTATAAACAAAAACATAGATACTTAGTCTAGAGAATCATCTTTATGGATGGTCTTTTTTTATGTAAGAAGTTTGTGTAATAAATTAAAAATAAATGTAAAAAATATTATACAAATATAATAAGATAAAGTAATGTTTTTAAGGAGAAAAAGATATGCTCAATCAGTTTAATGAATTTCTTGGTAACTATGTAAATATAATTTCTGTGATTGCCTCGTTTGCATCAATAGTAGCCTTGATTATATCAATTATAGCTTTTATGGAATCCAATAAACAAGCTAAATTGATATTAAAATATAGAAGAAATAATGAGAATAATATGGCTGGTGATTATTATGAAAATGGCAATGGATATATTAGGCTTGATTTAAATAAGATAGATGATAAATCTAATGTTTATGCTGAAATTCGTAGTAACAACTTAGTTGATTTTGTAATAGAAAACAAAAGTAAGATTGTTGCAAAAAGTCCTATATTAAGTTTGAAATTTATTAATATAGAAATAGATATTGAAGAAAATAATAACTTTGAACAAATAAATAGTGAGCTTAGATGGCATCCAAAAGATAATACTACAATTCATAAAGGAATAAATTTTAGAATAGAGCAATTTAATTTTAAAAATTGTGTTATGCTTAAAAAAGAAGCTTATATAGAAGTGGTATTATCAGCTGATAACATGGAAACAAAAGAATTTAGTATACCAATAAAAGCGTATTAAAGAACTCAATAACAAGAGTTCTTTTTTTAGTGAAAATTTTACTATTTTGTAGTTGTCGAATAGTTTTTGAAGGATATTGACCTTTGAAGTTGAATTTTATACTTTGGAGGGGATGAATATGGAAAATATAGATGATATAATTAAAATTCTAGGAGTTGTTTCAGTTGTTATAGGGGTTATAGGAGCCTATTTTAATAGAGATAAAGTAAAACTTGATAAATCTTTTGATGATTATTTTGAGAAATTTCTACTTTCATATGTAAAAAAATATAATGAGGACAGAACAATAGATGCTATAGATTTTGTAGAAGAAAAGTATGTTCAAGGAGAATATCATATTCCTAGTTACGTTTTTTATATATTAAAAAAAGAACATAATGATGATTTAAATAAAAAAAGAGAAGCATTGCATAAAGTTTTAATATTTGATTATTGGAATAATTATACAAACTTTAAAAATACATTTTCTAAAGCTTTCAATCAAATGTTTAGTTCAACAATATTTGTACTGTATATATTCTATCTTCTTTTAGGAGCTACATCACTTGTTTTCCTAACATTATATCTTTTGTTTTTTATTGTAAATAGACCAGCAAATTTAAATGTATTCTTTAAATCAGGAGATATTAAAACTTTATTTGAGCTTATGATTATATTAGGTATTAGCTATTTGGGACAATATTTACTAAAGAATAAATTCAGTATTGACTATTATACATTAGTAACAAAGGATATAAAAAAAATTATAAATAAAAAGATAAAAGGATATGAAAAATATAATAAAAAGTATTTTATTAACTAAAGAACTCTAAACAGAGTTCTTTTTTTATTCCCAAAACGACAAAAACGAGGTGGTGATGTGCAAGATGTCAAAGAAAAGGTAAAACAAGATTACCTAAAAGGTATGAAACAAAAGGAAATATCAGCAAAGTATGACATTAGTTTAAACACTTTAAAGTCATGGATAAAAAGATACAACTGGGCTAGTGAAAAAAAGAAGGGTGCACCTAAAAGTAAAAAGGGTGCACCCTTTGGTAATAAAAATGCTACTGGTCCACCTGGTAATAAGAATGCTGAAAAGTTTGGGTTCTTCTCAAAATACCTACCCGAAGAAACTCAAGATTTAATTAATGAGATAAACAATAAAGATAAGTTTGACATTCTTTGGGAACAGATAACAATTCAATATGCAGCAATAATAAGAGCACAGAAGATAATGTATGTTAAAGACAAGGAAGAAATGATTAAAGAATTAAAGAAACATGAAAGTACAGAAAATGGTGAGAAGATAGAGTATGAATTTCAATTTGCATGGGATAGGCAAGCATCTTTTCTTAATGCGCAGAGTAGGGCAATGAGCGAACTTAGAAGTTTAATTAAACAGTATGATGAAATGATTCATAAGGATTGGAATTTGGCTACAGAGGAGCAGAAAGCTAGGGTTGAGAAGTTGAAATGTGAGGTTGATAACCTAAGTAAGGATGATATTGGAGATGATGAGTTGAAAATAAGTGTAGATTATGGTGATAGCAATGATAGTTAGAATAAAATTTAATCCATCTTTTAAAGAAGCTAACTTTACTAGAAAAAGATACAGAGCAATGAAAGGTTCAGCAGGAAGTGGAAAATCTGTTAATGTGGCACAGGATTATATACTAAAGTTAGGAGATAAAAAATATCAAGGAGCTAACTTATTAGTAGTTAGAAAATCAGAAGCTACACACAAATATTCAACATATGCAGAACTTACAGGAGCTATAAATCGTATTTATGGTAAACAAGCAGATAAATATTGGAAAACAACTCTAAACCCTCTAGAAATCAAAAGTAAAATTACTGGTAACTCTATAATTTTCAGAGGGGTTAATGATGCTAAGCAAAGAGAAAAATTAAAATCAATTAACTTCTCAAAAGGAAAATTAACATGGGTATGGTGTGAAGAAGCTACAGAACTTATGGAAAGTGATATAGACATACTAGACGACCGTTTAAGAGGTATTTTAACTAATCCCAACTTATACTATCAAATGACCTTTACATTTAACCCAGTATCAGCTACTCATTGGATAAAAAGAAAGTATTTTGACTATAAAAATGATGATATATTTACTCATCATAGTACTTATCTACAAAATAGATTTATAGATGAAGCATATTATAGAAGAATGCAAATGAGAAAAGAGCAAGACCCCGAGGGCTATAGAGTATATGGACTTGGAGAATGGGGAGAAACTGGTGGAGCAATACTTAAAAATTATGTTATACATGAATTTCCTACAGAATTTGAGTATTTTGATAATATGAGACTATCACAAGACTTTGGTTTTAACCATGCAAATGTAGTCCTTAGAATTGGTTTTAAGGATGGAGAATTATATATATGTAATGAAATATATGTACATGAAATGGATACCTCAGAAATCATAAAGATTGCAAATAGTAAAGGCTTAGAAAAGAATCTATTTATGTACTGTGATAGTGCTGAACCCGATAGAATTAAGATGTGGAAAAGTGCAGGATATAAAGCTAAAGGAGTTAAAAAAGGACCAGGTAGTGTTAAAGCTCAAATAGATTATTTAAAACAGTTAAGAATACATGTACATCCTAGTTGTACCAATACAATAAAAGAGATTCAACAATGGAAATGGAAACAAGATGAAAGAACAGGATTATATCTTGATGAACCAGTTGAATTTATGGATGATGCAATGGCAGCTCTTAGATATTCTATAGATAATAAGCTTAAAAATAATGGAATAAGCTTCTTGAAGTAAAGGAGGTGTTAATATTTATATAAGTGAAACAGATTTAATAAAAGCTCAACTTAAAAAAGAGAGTACTTTTAATCTGGCGAAAGTTATAGAGCATTATATTTTAAATCATAGACCAGAGAAGTATCAAGAAGGAGAAGCATATTATTATGGTAATGCTAATATAAAAAATAAAAGAAGATATTATATCTTAGATGGTGCTAAGGTTGATGATTTTACTAAAGTTAATAATAAAGCAATTAATAATTATCATAAGCTTTTAGTTGACCAAAAGGTGGGCTATAGTGTTGGGAATCCAATAGTATTTAATGCAGATGATAATGACTTTACTAAGCTTTTAAATGACTTACTAGGAGAAGAGTTTGACGATACAATAACAGAACTATATCTCAATGCTAGTAATAAAGGAATAGAATGGTTACATCCATATATTAATAGAAAAGGTGAGTTTAAATATGTAATAATTCCAGCTGAAGAAGCAATTCCTATTTGGGATAGTAAAAGACAGAGGGAATTAGTTGCATTTATTAGGTTTTATTATATTGAAGATATAGATGGAAATAAAATAAAAAGAGTTGAGTACTACACAGAAAATGACGTAACTTACTTTATTGAAAGAGGTAATAGTTTTGTTCAAGAATTTTTATATGATGAATATGGAAAAATGACTGATATACAAGAAGGTCATTTTAGAATAAATAACAAAGAACAGGGATGGGGTAAAGTTCCATTTATACCTTTTAAAAATAATGAAAAGTGTGTCTCAGATTTAACTTTCTATAAATCATTAATAGATATATATGACAATAATATTTCTACACTAGCAGATAACTTAGATGAAATACAAGAGTTTATTTATGTATTAAAAGAGTATCCAGGCACAAGTCTACAGGAGTTTATAGATAATATAAGATACTATAAATCGGTTAAAGTTGATGATGGAGGTGGAGTTGATAAATTAGAAGTAAGCATACCAATTGAAGCTAAAAAGGAGCTTCTTGATAGATTAGAAAAGAATATAATTATCTTTGGTCAAGGGGTTAATCCTGAGTCTCAAAATACAGGCGATAAATCAGGAGTAGCACTTAAATTCTTATATTCTTTGTTGGACCTTAAATGTTCTAAGACTGAAAAGAAGTTTAAAAAAGCAATTAGAGAGCTTTTATGGTTTGTATGTCAGTATTTAAAGATAAGTGGTAATAAGAGCTATGATTATAAAACAGTTCAAATTACTTTTAACCACTCAATGATAATAAATGAGTCTGAAAAAATAGACATGGCAAAGAAATCAATTGGAATTATATCAGATGAAACTATTGTTTCTAACCATCCTTGGGTTGAGGATGTTAACGACGAACTTGAGAGACTTAAAAAACAGGAAGATACTCAAAAAGAGTATGATGCTTTAATTCCTACTAATAGTGGTGTTATAGATGAAACATAAAGATTATTGGAGGAAGAGATTTGAACAATTAGAAGAAGCTCAAAATAACAAAAGTGTAAAATATTATCTTGAATTAGAAAAGCAATATAAACTAGCTATGAATAGTATAGAAAAAGATATGTTAGCATGGTACAACAGATTTGCCAAAAATGAAGGAATATCTCTATTAGAAGCTAAGAAATTATTAAATACAAGAGAGTTGGAAGAGTTTAAGTGGAGTGTCGAAGAATATATTAAATATGGCAAAGAAAATGCTATTAATCAGAAGTGGATGCAACAACTAGAAAATGCTAGTGCTAGAGTGCATATCACAAGGCTTGAAGCTTTAAAGTTGCAAATACAGCAACAAGTGGAAGTACTTTATGGAAATGAACTTGATAGTATTGATAAACTAATGAGAGAAATTTATGCAAGTGAATATTATCATACAGCATTTAGTGTTCAACAAGGAATTGGTGTTGGATGGAATTTAATGTTGATTGATACTAATAGAATAAATAAAATTATTTCTAAGCCTTGGACTAGTGATGGATTAAACTTCAGTGAAAGGATTTGGGGTAAGCATAGACCTGCTTTAATAAATGAACTTCATACTAAGCTAACTCAATCAATTATTAGAGGTGAAAATCCAAAGAACCTAGTGAATGACTTTGCCAAGAGATTTAATGTATCTAAATCACAAGCCAAAAATTTAATAATGACTGAATCAGCTTTCTTTGCATCAGCAAGTAGAAAAGATTGTTTTAATGATTTAGATGTAGAAAAGTATGAGATAGTTGCTACACTAGATTTAAAAACATCAAGTATATGTAGAGAGTTAGATGGAAAAGTATTTGATATGAAGGATTATCAAGTTGGAATAACAGCTCCACCATTTCATCCTAGATGTCGTACAACAACAGCTCCTTTTTTTAGTGATGAAGAAGGATATAGAGCAGCAAAAGGAGAAGATGGAAAAACATATTATGTACCATCTAGTATGAAGTATAATGAGTGGTATGAGAAATACATTAATAAAAACATTAAGCTATCAGATAATGAACAACTTGCAATTAATAAATATATAAGTAGTGATTCTTATAAAATTAATGAGAAGCTTAGAAGAGGGTTACCACTAACAAGTGAAGATAAAGATTTTATAAGTGACTTAGATAGTGCATTAGATAAGATACCTAATTATAAGGGAGATGTAAATAGGTCCTTATATTTCTTTGATGAAAAAGAAAAAATAGACTTTTTAAATAAACATCAAATGGGTAAGGAAATAGTATATAATGAATATATATCTACATCTAGTAAAGGGGAATACAATCTAAGTGGTCAAGTTGAATTAAATATTATAAGCACAAATGGCAAGGATATAAGAAAATATAATCCTCAAGAAGCAGAGATTTTATTTAAAAGGAATAGTAAATTTATAACTACTGATAATTTTGAATATGATGGCAAACATTATATAACAATGAAAGAGGTATAATATGAAAAAGGATAAAGAAGAAATATTTTCATCACCAAGATGGACAGAAATACCACAAGCTAAAGTGGTAGGGGAAAGAACATTAACAGAAGAAGAAGTGAAAGAAGCGCAAGAAATTAGAAGAAAAATAATTGAAAGAAAGATTAATAATAAAGAATAAAAGCACTTGCTAAGTTATAAATTAGTAGGTGCTTTTATTATGTAAAAATTTATTGAGAGGGTGATTTGAAATGCTTAAATTATATATTTTATCAGTAATTGTATTTTGCACAGGGCTTTACTTATTAAAAATGAGGGTTGATGGTAACAAGGAATTAATTGAATTACTTAAAAGTATGAATGTTAGAAAAAGAAAAAAATATAATTTTATTTTTCTAGCTTTATTTCCATTGCTCAATTTTATTCTTGGTGTGATACTCATACCATATTCTTTGTTTGTTAGTAATGAAGATATGGTTAAAGCTTTAAGGAGGAATAAGTAATATGGCTAAATTTAAAAAGAAATATGAGGAAGTAGAAGCCTTTAAATGGATATTAGGAAGCCCTAATACTCCTAGGTGGTTTTATCAAGCTTTTGAGAAGGGGATTATATGGGTTGATGAATCTTTAAACTCTATGAACCGTAAAGGTGAAGTAAAGAAAACTATCTGTATAAAATATAAAAATGGAGTTATTAGAGCAACAAATGGAGATTGGATTATAAAAGATAGTGAAGGTAAAATCTATTCTTGTGCATGTGGGGAATTTGAAAAGCATTATGAGGATTTAGATGATGAAAAAACAAAGTTTTCTGATAAAGAATTAGAATGTTTAAGAAGAATACCATTAAAGGACTCAAAATTTACATTTGAACTTATAGGAATTAAGGAGGATGAATAATGGCTAAATTTAAAAAGAGACCAGTCGAAGTGGAAGCTTTCAGATTAGGCTATGATATAGAACCAGAATGGTTTATTGGAAATAGTAGAGTTTGTAATTTTAAATGGATTAATGGACATGTAAGTTGTGATTTAGAGACATTAGAAGGTACTGTGAGAGCTAATAAAGGTGATTACATTATACAAGGTGTAAAAGGAGAAATATATCCACGTAGAGCAGATATATTTGAAATGACATATCAAAAAGTTGAATATACTGCAACTATTGAAAATTTAACAAACTATGCTGAAAATTTAGAACAAAAGCATAGATACATTGATAAAGAAAAGGTTAAGAAAAATAACTTGGAACTTTCAGCTAAGATAAAGCTAGATACAACAGACTTTGAGGAAAATATAAGAAGTGCTACAAAAGAAATTGAAACATTTAATGAAGTAGTATATAGATTAGAAGAAAATTTAAATAGAGTATTTGGAAAAGAAAAGCTTAATGAAATAAAAATAAAAATAAAAAGTCCTACAAAGCAACTTTCTGATGAGGATTTGGAGTATATAAGAGAGACAGCATATAAAGATGTAAAAGCACGTTTTGCTAAAGAAGGGAAAACTAAGATAAATTATTAGATAAAAAAAGGTAGGTGATTTTAATGTGTATATTAACCCAAATTATAGTTGTAGTTTGTGTAGTACAAATCGTTATTAATTGTATTGCTAATCTTAATGTAGGTATTCTTTGTAATAAATTAAAAAAAGAAAATAAAGCTAATATAGACGAAGTTTCTGATGAAATTTTAAAGAGAGTAAGAGAAGAATTAAATAAATCATTAGATAAAAGTCTATAAAGACTTTTTTATTTTGTAAAAAATGAAAGGAGATATTTAAAATGGATTGGTTAAAAGAATTACTAGAAGGAATAAAAGTAGAAGATAACAAGGTTGATGTAGCTTCTTTACAAAAGTCTATAGAAAAGAAAATAAAAGAGACTACAGTTACTCAAGAAGATTATGCAAATCTTGAAACACAGCTTAATACAGCCAATGAAACTATTGAAAAGTTTGAAGGAGGTATGACAAAAGAGGATGTAGAGAGTCTAAAAAATACTTATGAAACTGATAAGAAAACTTTAGAAGAAACTTACAAAAAAGAAATTGAAGAAAAAGACTTTAATTACTGGTTAGGTGATGCCTTTAAGTCTGTTAAATGTAGAGATGAAGTTGCATTAAAAGCTCATTTAGATATGGGAGCACTAAGAAATAGTAAAGATAGACAAAAAGCTTTTGAAGAACAGATAAACCCTTTAAAAGTGGATAAAGATTATTTGTTTAATGCAACACTAGAAGGTGAAGAACCTAAAATAGATACTATAACACCAGGTGAAGAACCTAAAATAACTGATTTTGGCTTTAATTTTACTGGGGTAAGACCTCATGAAAATAATAATAAATAGGAGGAAATAAAATGGCAGCACTAAATTATGCAAAAGAATATTCAAATGTTTTAGCACAAGCATATCCTTATACTTTAAACTTTGGGGATTTATATGCTACAGAAAATAATGGTAGATACAGATGGACTGGTTCTAAAACAATAGAAATACCAACTATATCTACAACTGGAAGGGTGGATTCAAACAGAGATACAATAGCAGTAGCTCAAAGAAACTATGATAATGCTTGGGAACCTAAGGTGTTAACTAACCAAAGAAAATGGTCAACATTAGTTCATCCAGCAGATATTGACCAAACTAACCATGTAGCTTCAATAGGAAATATAACTCAAGTATACAATGAAGAACAAAAGTTTCCAGAGATGGATGCGTATTGTATATCTAAAATTTATGCTGACTGGACAGCGCTAGGCAAGGTAGCAGATACAACAGTTATTACAACTGCAAATGTTTTAGAAATATTTGATATGATGATGGAAAGAATGACAGAAGCTAGGGTGCCAGAAAATGGAAGAATATTGTATGTTACACCAACGATTAATACACTTATTAAAAATGCAAAAGAGATACAAAGAACAGTAAATATAAAGGATGGAGGAACTTCTCTTAATCGTCAAACAACTGATATTGACACAGTTAAAATAATTAAAATTCCATCAGCACTTATGAAAACTGCATATGATTTTACAACAGGATGGAAAGCAGGTGCAGGAGCTAAACAAATAAATATGTCTTTAATACATCCATCCGCAGTAATTACACCAGTTTCTTATCAATTCTCAACTTTAGATGAACCAAGAGCAGTTACAGAAGGAAAATATTTGTATTTTGAAGAAAGTTTTGAGGATGTATTTATATTAAATAAAAAAGCTGATGCAATACAATTTGTTGTTGAAGGAGCTGGAGCATAATGGCACAAGTAAGGAAATTAAATAGAATATTAACTATAGAAGAATGTAGGATAGATGATTTTTTAGAGATGGGATATGATTTGATAGATAAAGATGGAAAAGTAGAGAAATATGGTAAGTCTTTAAATGTAAAGGATTTGGTTGCTGAAAATAATATTTTAAGAAATAAAGTTAAATCTTTAGAAGAAGAAAATAAGCAGCTTAAAGAGAAAGTAAAAACTTTAGAGGAAGAAGATAGCCAATCTATAGAAAAAGCAGAACCTACAGAAAAAAATAAGTCCAACAAAAAGTAGGTGAATATTATGAAAAAAGAAGTTGATAACATGGTTGACAATATAGAAAAAAGACTTCAAGGTTTTGGATATACACTAAAAGATGGAGATAAATGGTTAATAGATTTTGTAAGAGAAAAGATAGAAAATAGTATAAAATTGGATTGTAATATAAATGAAATTCCAAAAGAGTTATACAATATAGAAATAGATATGATAGTTGGAGAGTTCTTGTTTACTAAGAAAAATATGGGTCAATTAGATATAGAAAGCATTAACTTTGAAGCTGTAGAAAAGTCTATATCAGAAGGTGATACAAAGGTAGATTTTGCTATAGGAAGTGGCTCTCAAACACCAGAACAACGCTTTGATAGCTTAATAGCTTATCTTACTACTTATGGTAAGAATAAGATATTAACCTTTAGGTGCTTAAGATGGTAAGTAAAACTAGAAAAGCAATAGAAATGTTATATAGAGATAAATGTACTATAGCTGAATATCACCCAATCAAAGACCCTATTACAAAACGAACTAACAATAAAGAAGTAGTTGTATTAGAAAATCAACCATGTAAGCTTTCATATAAAAATATTACATCAGCTACAGATGGAAAAGTAGCTAAGCTAGAGCAAACTATTAAACTCTTTATATCTCCAAACATAGAAATTAAAGCAGGTTCAAAACTTATTATAAATAATAAAGAATATATAAGAAGTGGAGAATCAGCTATATATCAAAATCATCAAGAAATAATACTTGAATTATTTAAGGATAAAGCTTAATGGCTAGAGGTGGAAGCGTTGATTTTAAAGAACTAAGGAAGCTACAAAGAAATCTACAAAGGTTGGAAGAAAGCCAGCTTGATAAGTTTTGTAGAGATTGTGCAAAAGAATTAGCAGCAAGATTAATTGGTAAGGCTATAAAACGTACACCAGTTGATACAGGAGTGTTACGACAAGGTTGGAATGGTGTAGCTTATGCAAGGTCACTTCCAGTCATTAAAGCTGGAGATACTTACATTATAGAAATTATTAACCCCATCAAATATGCCAGTTTTATTGAATATGGTCATAGAACTAGAAATCATAAAGGTTGGGTTAAAGGTAGATATATGATGACTATTTCAGTGCAAGAATTAAGAGGTCAAGTAGATGTAATAATAGAAAAGAAATTAATAAATTTATTAAAGAAGGTATTTGATGCTTAATAATATAATTGATGGAATATCAGTAAAATTAGATAAATCATTTGGAGAGAGCTATACAATTTATAGTGAAGATGTGGAGCAAGGTATAAATGAACCTTGTTTTTTTATTTGCCCTCTAAATCCAAGTAAAGTGCCTTATCCAAGTGGTAGAGAATTAAAGAAAAATTCATTTGATGTACATTATTTTCCAAAAAGTGATAATAAGTCATTTGAAATAAATGAGATAGCTGAGATGCTACTGGAGGAATTAGAGTATATAGAAATTGATGGAGATTTAGTCAGAGGAACAAATATGAACTTTGAAATTGTAGATAATGTACTTCATTTCTTTGTTGATTATAACTACTTCACTATAAAGAGTAATAATGCAGATAAAATGGATACAGTAGAGTTATTCGGTGGTTTGAAGAGAGGTGATAAACTTGAGTAAAACATTAAGTAAAGAAGATGGATATAAGTTTACTAAAGAGCAGATAGTTAATTCTAAAAGGTATGTAAATAGAAAAGATTTGTTGAATGCAATTTTAAAAGAAAATGAATTATATTCCTTCTCAGAAGTGGAAGATATGATAAATAATTTTATGAAAGGAGTGAGTTAGTATGGCTTTAGGTGGAGGAATATTTGTAACACAGAATAAAGTATTACCAGGTGCTTATATAAACTTTATCTCAGCTAAGAGGGCAACAAGTACATTATCTGATAGAGGTATTGTCGCAATGCCTTTAGAATTAGATTGGGGTATTGATGAAGAAATTTTCCAAGTCACAAGTGATGATTTTGAGAAATATTCAACTAAGTTTTTTGGATATGATTATACACATGAAAAGCTGAAAGGTTTGAGAGATTTATTTAAGAATATAAAGTTAGGATATTTCTATAAATTAAATAAAGGTGTTAAAGCCAGTTGTACTATTGCTACAGCTAAGTATAGTGGAATAAGAGGTAATGACTTAAAGATAATAGTAACAACAAATATAGATGATAATACTAAACTTGATGTTGTAACACTTTTAGATAATAAGAAACTTGATACACAAATAGCAAAAGTTATTACAGATTTAGTAGATAATGACTATGTCACTTGGAAGAAAGAAGCAACACTAGAAGCTACAGCAGGTTTAACTTTTACTAATGGAACTAATGGCGAAGCAGTCACAGGAGCAGAATATCAAGCTTTCTTAGATAAAATAGAAAGTTACTCATTTAATGCACTAGGCTGTTTGTCCACAACAGCAGAAATTAAAAGTCTATTTGTAGAGTTTACAAAAAGAATGAGAGATAAAGTAGGAGCTAAGTTTCAAACTGTTTTATATAAAAAGAATGATGCAGATTATGAGGGTATAGTATCTGTAGAAAATAAGATTAAAGACACTGGATTATTAGAATCTAGTCTAATATACTGGACTACTGGAGCTATAGCAGGATGTGATATAAATAAATCTAACACTAACAAGCGATATGATGGCGAGTTTGATGTTGATGTTAATTATACACAAATACAACTTGAAGAAGCTTTAAAAACTGGTAAATTTATATTCCATAAAGTTGGTGATGAAGTACATGTATTGGAGGATATAAACACTTTTGTAAGTTTTACAGACGATAAGAATGACGATTTTTCAAGTAATCAAAGTGTTAGAGTACTTGACCAAATTGCTAATGATATTGCAACTTTATTCAATACAAAGTACTTAGGCAAAGTTCCAAATGACAAGGCAGGAAGAATAAGTTTCTGGAATGATGTAGTAAAGCATCATAAAGAATTAGAAAATATTAGAGCAATAGAAGATTTTAAAACTGATGATGTTAATGTGGAGCTTGGAAATGATAAGAAAACTGTTATAGTGAGTGATGCTGTTAAGGTTATTAATGCTATGAGCAAGCTTTATATGACAGTTTCAGTTAGTTAAAAGAGGAGTGTGATAATATGTTTCAACAAATAAAAGCAAGAGATACAATAAGTGCATCTAAGGCAGAATGTTATGTTACTATTGAGGGTAAAAGATATAACTTTATGCAAGCTATTAACTTAGAAGCTAAGATGGAAAAGAATAAAAGTGAAGTTCCTATCTTAGGTAGCACTACAAAAGGGAATAAAAGTACTGGAAGCAAATACACAGGAAGTGCAACATTTCACTACAATACTTCTATATTTAGAGAGCTTCTTTATAGGTATAAAGAGACTGGTGAAGATATTTATTTTGATATACAGGTAACAAATGAAGACCCAACGAGTTCAGCTGGACGTCAAACTATAATACTTAAGGATTGCAACATGGACAGTGGAATTATAGTTAAATTTGATGCAGATGGTGAGTATCTTGATGAAGATATGGACTTTACATGCGAGGATTGGGAATTGGTTGAAAAGTTCAATATAATAAATGGAATGGAATAAAACGCACATTTATAAATTATAGATGTGTTTTTTTATATAAAAAATTAAAATAAAAGGAGATTAGGATAATATGAGTAATTTAAGTGCTTTTTTAGCTCAAAATGCAATAAAAGTTGATAATGTAAAATATATAGCAAGTGATAGATTTTTAGATGAAGAAGGAAAGCCAGTTGAATGGGAATTAAAAGTTTTATCTTCTGAGGAAGATGAAGTATTAAGAAGAAACTGTACCAAAAGAGTGAAGGTAATTGGCAATAATGGTAAGCATACTGGTCAATACACTAGTGAAATTGACTATAACAGCTATGTAGCTGAATTATGTGTAGCATCTACAGTATTTCCAGATTTGAAAGACGTTGAGTTACAAAATTCTTATGGAGTTATGGGAGAGACACAGTTATTAAAAATAATGTTAACAGCAGGTGAGTATGTAAATTACACTGTAAAAGTGAACGAAGTTAATGGATTTGATACATCTTTTGAGGATAAAGTAGAAGAAGCAAAAAACTAATTCGAGGTGGCGACTTTGATGCTAGTATTACTCATTATTGTATTCAAAAACTAAAATGGAAACCTAGCGAATATATGAATTTAGAAGTTAATGAGAGAGCATTAGCAGCTGCCTCAATACTTGTTAAAATTGAAGATGAAGAAGAAGCTATGAAAGAAGCTGAAAGAGAAAGAAAAAGAGGTAGAAGAAGATAGATTTTAAAAACTAAAGAATAATTTAAAATAGTCACATTACTAAATTATGAAAATGTTACAATTTTGGAAATAGATGGATATATATGTTGTATAGTATAATGTAGATAATATCTCACCAAGTAAAAAACAACAAATAAATCTAAATTATGAGAGGTGTATTTATGGAAAATAAGAATTTTAAACTTACAATATGTATATTTGCTTTTGTAATTGGAATAATAGTGTTATTTTGCTGTATAGGTTTAGGTCAATTTAATATGGATTGTATTATGAAACAAAATGGTGGGTCAATGGATACCAACCAATACAATATATATTTAGAACAATCTATTTCACAATATAGAAATTTTGGTTCTATACTGGCTTTACTAGGAGGAATAGGAATACTGTTTGATAAAAGCATTAGAAAGTACTAAAAAAGTACATTTTTATTTAGGATGTGATGAATGATATGTCAAGAGAAGTATTTACTGTAAAGATGACACCAGTAGAAGCACAGAAAATGGTAGAAAAAAATATGGATGCAGATATAGTTTTTTCTGATATGTATAGTTTAGGTGATGGTAAACTTATACTAATTACAACTTTTGATAAATATTATGCAAGAAGTAATAGTAATTCAGGGTTAGTGGTTATTTGTGAAAATACAACTGGGAAAACTCTTGTTAAAATTGCTTCAACTGGTAGTGCAATTGGACTGTTTCAAATTGATTGGGGAACAGGAGGTAATTTGATTAAAAGAATAAAAAAGATACTTGCTGATTATATTATTTAATTATGTAGATATTTTAGGTTGGTATGGAATTCGTACTAACCTACTAATTAATCAGTAAAACTAAATAAACACAGAAAGCACTTATTTTTACAGTAGGTGCTTTTTATTGAAAAAATAGAAGATAAAATAAAAAGTAATATATAGGAAAAATATGTAAGAATATATGTTATAATGAGTTTAGCAAGAAGATATAACTTACAATCTATAGAGTGGAGTTCATACAAAAGATTATCCTCCCAACATTGATAAGGGAGGTGAGTATGTATGGATAACTTTTTGTTTAATGTTTTGGCTAGTTTAACAGCCACTATAATAGTTTGCTTAATTGGTAAATTAATTAAAGTTAAAAAAGCAAAAAGCCACTCTCGCCCAAAGAGTGACTTACTAGTGGAATTTAAATTTAGATTTAAATCCAAAAAATAGACTATGTTTATGAAGAACTTCACTCTAGTTGAAATAGATTGTAGCTCTTCTTGCTTTTATTATACCACAATCTTTTATAAATAAAACCGTTGTTTATATAAAATATTGTTTGTAGTCAATAAAAATATGAAATTTTTATAACAAATAATAAAAACTTTATTATAAAACTATTAATTTGCAAGGTATCTAGAAATAAGTAGGTATTTTTTTGCTTGAATTTCGTTGTTTGTATAAAATATTTTTTATAGTCAATAAAAATATGAAATTTTATATAAACAATGATTAAAACTTGATTATAGAACTATTAATTCATAAAATATCTATAAATGAGTAGGTATTTTTTTGCTTGAATTTCGTTGCTTATATAAAATATTTGAAATGATAGCACATTCCCATTTTGGGAACATGGTCAAAACTCAAACTAAATAAAAACACAGAAAGCACTTACAAACATGTAGGTGCTTTTGTTTTGCTCAAATTTGGTCGGTTGGGTAAAATAATTAGAAAAAATTGGATATATGATTGACTTTTGTCTGCCTAAACTATATAATATAATTAAGGCAGACAAAAGTGAGGTGAAGATATGCCAAGTAAAAAAATAGGTAGACCTACAGATAATCCTAAAGGTAGTAGAATAACTATAAGATTGGATGAAGAATCTAAAAATATTCTAGAAAAATACTGTGAAAAAGAAGATATAGACAAAGCCGAAGGAGTTAGAAGAGGTATAAAACTACTAAAAGACAAATAAAAAGTAGCCCAACCGCCGACCAAAGCAAAATGGACTACTTACACCAGAAGTTACCTTCTATGAAATATTCTATCATAGTAAGGTACTTCTTACAATCAAATTTAAGGAGGAGTTTACTATGAATGAAATAATGAATTTTGAAGGAAAAGAGATTGAAATATTTGAATATAATGGGCAAGTTTTATTTAATCCATACGATTGTGGAAGATGTTTAGAGCTAAGTGATAGTGCAATAAGAAATCATTTGTCTAAAATGAATGATACTCAAGCTATATTATTAAAAAATTCTAATGTCCTAGATAAGGACTTTAGAAAATTGCATAATACAGGTGAAAAGTTCTTAACTGAGAGTGGAGTATACAAGTTAATATTTAAATCTCAGAAAGAAGAAGCTGAGAGATTTCAAGATTGGGTGAGTGATGAAGTACTACCTCAAATTCGACAACATGGTGCTTACATAACTAATAGTGCTGACCCTCAAACATTAAGAGACAGGGCAAATGAAATAGAAAGTCTAGACACTGTTAATAAAACAATAGAAATACTAACTCCATTCTTAGATAATGCTGGAATAGATGAAAAAGCAAAGTTACTTACAGCAAAGACTATTTATAAAAAAGCAGGAATAGAGTTACCTTTGGAAATAGAAGAGAAGGAACATTTCTTTGATACTGTACAAATAGCAACTAAGTTAAATGTTTATTCTAAAACAAATAATCCTGCTTTTGTGGCAGTTTGTGAGATTATTAAAAAATTAGATATTAAAGAAGAAGAAAAACTCATAGTATTAGCAAATAAGGATAATTGGAATGGAACTACAACAAAGTATTCACAAAGTGTAATAGATAAGGTGAGAACTTGGATAGAGGAAAATAACAAGCCTGATAAGATTGCAGGTGAGAAGAAGAATTTCCATGTTGTATATAAGATTGAGTAAATTCTATTGTATTAAATAATTTAGTTTAGTTTATTTTAGTTTTGGGGGGGATTAATACAATGTGTGAGAATTTACTTGATAATATGGATATTGAAAAGAGAAAAGAAGAATGTATGATTAAACTTTTGAAAATAAGAGAAACAGATATAGATATATATAATAAGATAGAAAGTATAGTATATAAACTTTCTGAGAAAAAATTAGAGAAAAATAATTAAATAAATAGATAAATAAAGCACTTGGATGTTATGTTGTTTCAAGTGCTTTGTTTATAAAAAAATGATATAATAGAGATAAGAGTTATATTAACAATGTGGTATGTAAATCATGAGTATATGGATTTACCAGTTGATGAAAAAGCAGTTTTATATTAACAATGTGGTATGTAAATGCACAGTTGGCTATTTGTGAGATTATTAAAAAGATTGAGTTTTATATTAACTATGTGGTATGTAAATATATTTATATTATATCTATTTAATTATACAAATTCTAGTTTTATATTAACTATGTGGTGTGTAAAGGAATTAGTAGAGTACAAAAATTTAAAGTCAGAATTTAGTATTATATTAACTAAGTGGTATGTAAATTCAAATATAAAAGACTTTACATCTTTGCCATCGATTGGTTTTATATTAACTAAATGGCACGTGAGTCAGCATTCTAAGTGGGTGGTAAAACACCATATACCCCGTTTTATATTAACAATGTGGTATGTAAAGTTCATAACTTGTAGTCATTGTTTTATATTAACTAAGTGGTATGTAAATGTTATAATTCCAACAAAGTCATTACTATAGTCTTTGTTTTATATTAACTATGTGGTATGTAAATGCTGCAAAATTTTTTATTGTTATAGACATTGCCTGGTTTTATATTAACTATGTGGAGAAAAACTAAATAAACAAAGAAAGCACTTACTTTTGGTAGGTGCTTTTGTTATTCTTTGCTAGATAAAGTAACAAGTTCATTAGGTGTACATTCAAGAACAAGACAAAGCTTTTCGAATAAATCTAATTTTATAGAACTTGTTTCATTGTTAGCTAATTTCATCATGTTAGGATAAGCTATACCTACTTCTTTAGCTAACCAATATCTAGTTCGACCTTTGGATTCAAGTAATTTATCAATGTTAAAATACATTTTTTCACCTCTTAAGTATATTATACAACGATTATATAATGTTTGCAATATATAATATATAAATAATATAATTATATAATGTTGACATTATATAATGTGTACGATATAATATACTTAAGGAATAAAAAATAAGAGCCACTCGCCCCTACCAAGTTTGAGTAACTCTTATTGACATATACTACATATGCATTAATTATAGTATATGTCATTCCTTAAAAAAAATCAATTAAGGAGTGTATTTTTATGAACAATCTAGTATCAATTAACAATCAAGAAGTGCAAGTTAAGGAGTTTAATAATCAAAGAGTTGTGACATTTAAAGAAATTGACAAAGTACATGAAAGAGTAGAAGGAACAGCAGGTAGAAATTTTAGAGAAAATAAGAAACATTTTATAGAAGAGGAAGATTACTTCTTTATTAAGCCATCTGACATTGGGAGCAACGAAATTCGTCGCTCTGAAATAAACAATTCAGGAACATACTTAATAACTGAAACAGGATATCTAATGTTAGTAAAATCTTTTACAGATGATTTAGCATGGAAAGTACAAAGACAATTAGTAAATAGTTATTTTAGAGTTAAAGAAGAAATAAAAACATTAGAAGCAGTAAATGAGTCGATTAAATTAATAACTCCAATTTTTGAGGATTTAAAAATTGATAAAAGTATGCAATTTCTTGTTGCTAAGACATTTTTCAAAAAAGCAGGAGTTGATATTCCGCTTGAAATTGAAGAAAAGGAACATTTTTATGATACAAAACAAATTGCAAGAAAGTTAGGGCTTTACACAATGTCTAATAAACCAGCATTTCAAGCAGTTAAACAAATTATAAGAAAACTTGATATTAAAGAAGATGAAATGAAAACAGTATTAGAAACGAATGGCAATTGGACTGGTACTGTAACAAAATATTCTAATAAGGTTACAGAAAAGGTCAAAATGTGGTTGAAAGAAAATAATAATCCTATCTCAATCAAAGGAGACAAGAAAAACTATTATATATTGTATAAAAATAATTAGATTTTAGTTTTGAGTTTGAGGGGGATTAATACAATGTATGAGAATTTACTTAAGGAGTACAATTTAAAAACTGATGAAGATGTAGAATACTTTGTGAAGTTTGCTAATGCGTTATATGAACTAAAACAGAATAGTGAAGAAAAGTTTCAAGAGTATGCAGAGATACTAAAAGAAATACTTAGAGAGCAAGAAGAGAGAGAAAATAAGTAAAATAATATAGATAAAGCACTTGGATATTATGTTGTTTCAAGTGCTTTGTCTGTTAAAAAATGGTATAATGGAAGTAGGGATTTATATTAACTAAGTGGTATGTAAAGGCTGGAATTAATGCGACTACAGTAGAAGAAAAGAAAATTTTATATTAACTAAGTGGTATGTAAAGTCATTTATCATGTTCAATCTAGCATTCGTACTAGTCAGTTTTATATTAACTAAGTGGTATGTAAAGAATGGAGCTATAGTAGACAGCATTGATACAAATATTATTTTATATTAACTAAGTGGTATGTAAAGTTAGGTTCAATAGTTAGATTATTTTCAAGTATGGCTAGTTTTATATTAACTATGTGGACTTAAAATTAAAAATACTGAAAAACACTTACTCAGGTAGGTGTTTTTTTATTGAAAGGATGTGATTATAATGTAAAAATTTTACTAATATAGTATAATAATGCTATAAAATTATGTAGGGGGTAATCTTATGGGATTATTTGGAGGTAAAGAACCATGTTGCATATGTGGAGGAAAGGGTAAAAATAAAGTTTTAGAAAATGAATATCTGTGCAATAATTGCTTTGTTGATTTTACAATATTCTCTAGCGAAAGATTAAAAACAACTAGTGCAATGCAAGTATTAGCAGACCATGAGGGAATAAGAAAGTTTATAAATTTTTCTAAGAAAAATAGAGAACTATTAGAAAAATTTGTTGAGACAAATAAAATTAATAAATTCATATCAATTGATGAAAATAATAAATTTATTAAAATATCAGATATTCGTAAAGGCGGAGATATAATAGAAACCGTATATGCAACTGATGAAATTATAGAGTTTGAACTTTTAGAAGATGAAGAGTCTATAGTTAGTGGTGGTTTAGGAAGAGCTGTAGTTGGGGGTGTTTTATTTGGTGCAACTGGAGCTGTAGTTGGAGGTGTAACAGGTAAAAAAACAACAAGAAAGATTGTCAATACATTTAAAATCAAGATAACATTTAATAATATTAATAATCCTTTAGAATATATTAATTTGATTAATACAAGGACAAAAACTAATTCATCTATATACCAAAATGCTTGTAATGAAGCACAAGAGATTTTATCAGTACTTTCAATAATTGTAAAAAACAATGATAAAGCTAACAATGAACAAGATAAAACTAGTAGTTCAATAGAGCAAGTAAAAGGATTGAAAGAGCTACTAGATATAGGAGCAATAACAGAAGAAGAATTTAATACTAAGAAAAAAGAATTATTAAATTTATAATAACTAGACACTTACTTATGTAGGTGTTTTTTTATGTAAAAATTTGAGGAAGGAGAGTGAAGAAATGGCTACAATACAAACATCTATCCGTATTTTTGATGGAATGACACCTGCCTTTAGGAATATGACAGCATCTATTAATACGACAATTAGTAGTCTAGAAAGACTACAAGGTAGATTGAATAATCCACTCAACACAGGTGGAATACAGACATCTCAACAAAGCTTGAATAATATAGAAAGTGTTTTAACAAGAATAGAACAAAAAATAGGAAGTGCTGATAACGAACAAAGAAAATTCAATGAAGATATTAGCAAAGGAGCAAGTAATACAGATAAATTACTTGGAAATGTCAAACGCTTAGCTGCAACTTATTTAGGATTAAAAAGTATAGGAGGGTTAGCAAATTTAAGCGACCAAATGACAAATACCAACGCGCGATTAGCAATGATAAATGATGATAAGCTATCTGATGGAGGATTAAATAAAATGATTTTCCAATCAGCTGAAAGGTCTCGTGCATCCTATTTAGATACAGCACAGATAGTAAGTCGCATAGGTATGAATGCAGGTAGTGCATTTAGTAGTACTAGAGAAATAGTAAGCTTTGCAGAGCAGCTCAACAAAAAATTTGTCATAGCAGGTGCAAGCACTCAAGAAATGAATTCAGCATTACTACAATTAACGCAAGGGCTAGGAAGTGGTGTGCTAAGAGGTGAAGAATTAAACGCTGTATTTGAGTCAGCACCTAATATTATCCGTAGTATTGCGGATTATTTGGACGTGGATATAGGAAAAATTAGAGGAATGGCAAGCGAGGGAATGTTAACTGCTGATATTGTAAAAGACTCATTACTTGCCGCATCAGAACAAACAAATGCTCAGTTTGAGCAGATGCCATACACTATAGGACAAATCTTTACGAGCATAAAAAATAATGCAATTATGATTTTTGGTGTTATACAAAAAAAGATTGAAGATACTGTTTCTAGTGGAGGATTCCGAACCTTTATAACTAATGTTACGGATTCATTATATGTACTTGGGAATGTTGGATTTAATGTGTTTAATGGATTTATTGACTTACTAAGTAGTCCAACATTTCAAGGTTTTACAAACATGATTATTGTTGGAGTCAGCTTAATTACGCAAGGATTGGGGTGGATAATAACACAAGCACTAAGTGTTGCTAATGTATTTACACAAAACTGGAGTATTATTGCACCTATAGTTTATGGTATTGTAGGAGCTTTTATTGCCTACAAAGTTATAATATATTCAGTTTTAATAGCCCAAACAATTTACACAGCAATTACTTTTACACAGTGTTTTGTGACAGCACTTTTTACTGGAGAATTATACGTTGCTACAAAAGCAATGCTTATACACCAATTGATGACTTTAGGAGTAAGCAGAGCTAATGTTACACTATGTGCGACTATGATTATGGTGGTATCAGCTGTAGCCTTAGTAATAGTAGCGATATTTGTAGGAGTAGCAATATTCAACCATTTTGCAGGAACTAGTATTTCTGCAACTGGAGTAGTAGTAGGGTGTTTTTATTTCTTGGGAACTTGTATATATGATGTCTTTGCAGGTGCATGGAATATTGTAATGGCGTTTGCAGAGTTCTTTGTTAATTCGTTTAATATTGTTATCTATAATGTACAGATGTTATTTTATAAATTCCAAAATTTTGTAATAAATGCAATGGGTGATGTTGGAGGAAGTTTTGACAATTGTGCTACAGCTTTAGCAAATGCTTTTGTAAGTGCAGCAAACATAGCAATAAAAGGGATTAATGGAGTTATAAAAGCTTTAAATCTAATCCCAGGCGTTAATATAAATACTTTAGGAAGCTTGGACAAAATAGATTCTTTTGTAAAACAATATAAAGATTACCAAAAAACATTAAAAGAGCCTGTAAAGCCTGCTGACTGGAGAGCACCATATATGGACATTAAAAACCCATTTGACTCTTACAAAAAAGGGTATGAAGTAGGTCAAAATTTAGAAAATAAATTAAAAGACGCTTTTGACATCAATAAAATAGCAGAAGATGCAAAGAAAAAATTAGGCTTAGATGACCTTTGGGACAAAAAATATGGTCTTGGAGATGGAATAGGTTCAGCAGGGCTTAATTCTCCACTTGGAGATGCAGCAAAAGGAGCAAAAGACACGGCAGGAAATACTGCAAAAATGGCTAAAACAATGGATAAAAGTCAAGAAGATTTAAAATACCTAAGAGACATTGCAGAACAGGAAGTAATAAACAAGTATACAGGAGTCAACATTAAAATTGACATGAATAATACAAACAACATAAATAGCGATACAGATGTGGATGGAATAGTAAATGTCTTAAAAGAGAAACTAGAGAATGCAATGGTTGTATCAGCAGAAGGAATAGTTTAGAAAGGAGGGATATAAATGGCTTATGATTTTTACCTAGATGGAGTACAATTACCAATCCCGCCTGGTAAACTTGAAATTAAAGTAACAAACAAAAATAAAACAGTTGATTTGATAAACACTGGAGAAGTAAACATATTAAAAAAAGAAGGATTATCTGAAATAAGTTTTGAAGCAGAATTTACACATAATAAATTACCTTTTTACAGAGGTCAATTTAGAGATGTTCAATTCTTTTTAAGTAAACTGGAATTACTAAAAACAGATTGTAAGCCATTCCAATTTATTGTGTCTCGTGAACTTGGAAATAAAGTTCTATTTAACACTAATATGAAAGTATCTTTAGAGGAATATAACATAGTAGAAGATGCAGACAATGGTTCAGATGTTAAAGTTGCAATAAAATTAAAACAATATAGAGATTATTCAACTAAAAAATTAGTTCCTGCAACTCCCAAAAACGAAACTGGTAGACCAAGCGTAAAAATAGAGCCAAAGAGAGTCGATTCAGTCAATGCCCCAAACGCTAAAACATATACAGTAAAATCGGGTGATTCTCTTTGGTCAATCTGTCAAAAACAACTTGGAGATGGGTCGCTATATAAGAAGGTATATGAACTAAATAAATCAATGATGGATAAGGCTAACAAGGGGAAGAATTTAAGTAAATACACCATCTATAAAGGGCAGGTGTTAAAACTTGGCTGATGAATTAGTTCTAGCAAATGATAGGGATATAAGATTGGTTATTGCACATTGGGAGGATTTCTATGAGTCTGTAGTTTTGGATGGAATTACATGGGAGATAGAAAGACGAGGGACACCAAGCAAGTTAGAATTTACTATAGTAATGGATGATATACTACAATTCTGTGAAGGTAACTCTGTAAGGCTATATTATAAAGGAATAGGTATATTTTATGGATATATATTTCAAAAGAAAAGGGATAAGGAAAATCATATCAAAATTGTTGCTTACGACCAGTTGAGGTATTTTAAAAATAAAGATACCTATGTATATAGTAATAAAACTGCAAGTGAACTTGTAAAAATGTTGGCTAAAGATTTTAATTTAAAATACAATGTCATAGAAGATACTAAGTATAAAATATCTAGAGTCGAAGAAAATAAAACACTCTTTGATATGGTGTTAACTGCACTTGATGATACTTTAAGAGAGAAAAAGGAAATGTATGTTTTATATGATGATTTTGGAAGATTAACTCTAAAAAATGTTGCATCAATGAAACTTGATACGGTTATGAACAATGATGTAATAGAAGATTTTGACTATAATTCATCAATAGATAGTGATACTTACACAAAGATAAAATTAGTAAGAGATAATGAAGAAACAGGAAAAAGAGATGTGTATATTGCTCAAGACTCAACGCATATGAGGAGTTGGGGAATACTACAACTATTTGATACAGTAGATAAAAATATGAGTGAAGCAGAAATAAAACAAAAATGTGATATACTTCTAAAACTATATAATAAGAAAACTAAGTCATTGAGTTTAAAAAATGTACTTGGAGATATTAGAGTAAGAGCAGGTTGTTTAGTACCTGTTTTTTTAGATTTAGGAGATATAGAAGTTCAAAATTATATGTTAGTTGAGAAAGTTAAACATACTTTTGAGAATAATTCGCACTTTATGGATTTGACTCTTGTTGATGGAGATGAATTTGCTTCTTATTCTTCAAGTTCCTATTCAAGTGGAAATAGTAATAATAAAGATGAAAAGAAAAATGGTACAGCACAAAATACTACTAAAACAAATACAGATAAAAAAGTTCCTGCTATATTTACTGCATATTATCCAGGAAACAATGCAATGGAAGGTGGAAAAACAGATTGCAATGGAAAGCCACTTGATGTGAAATCAAGAACTGTTGCAGGACCAATGAATAGAAAAGCGGTTAGAAAAACTTGGTACACTGATGATTTTTTAAAGAAACATCCAGTGTTTGAGTATGGAGATAAAGTAAAAATTGTACTTCCTGGTACAGCCTATGATAACAAAGTTTACACAGTAAAAGATAATGGAGGAAGAATATATGTTGAAACAAATGGAACTTACCATATAGATATATTATTACCTAATGATAGTGAATGTAGGAAGTTTGGAAGAAGAAATGGTTATATAATTATAGGTGGAGATGAAGAACAAACATATCAAGTTGAAGGTAACAACCAAAGCAGTAGTACAAATAATAACTCTAAGACAGATAAATTAATTAATCTAGCAAAAAGTAAATTAGGTTGTAAATATGTATATGGAGCTACAGGACCTAACAATTTTGATTGTTCTGGATTTACTCAATGGTGTTATAAAAATGCTTTAGGAATTACAATTCCAAGAGTATCGTCATCACAAGGAAATGCAGGTAAAGGAGTAGATAAAAGTAATTTACAACGAGGAGACTTGGTGTTTTTTTCTAGTAATGGACCTAAAGGTAAGATAAATCATGTTGGTATGTATATTGGAAATAATGAGTTTATTCATTCTCCTCATACTGGTGATGTAGTAAAAATAACTAGTCTAAATGGAAGCTATTATAAGAAAAATTATGTGAGAGCTAGAAGATTTATATAAGTGAGGTGATAAAGTGTCGCAAGATTTATTACAAATAATAAAAAAAGCTGCAATGGATGCAGTAGAAACAAGTAACCCAATGAGAGTTGTATTTGGAACAATAGAAAGTGTTAGTCCACTAAAAGTTAAGATAGAACAAAAACTATCTATTGATGATTTTTTTCTAATACAGACAGATACATTTAAAAGATATACAGATAAAAAGGTAGGAGACAAATTAGTTTTAATTCGTATGCAAGGGGGGCAACAATATTTAATATTAGACAGGATGTGATGAAGTGTTACCAACCGATAATTTAGATTATGATATTGAAGATGTATCAATAATTAATTTTGATGTAAGGCAAGAACCAAGTAAGACATTTAAATTAAATATAGAAAAAAACAGAGTAGATGGTACTTGTGATGATGTGGAAGAATTAAAACAAACCATCTTTTTAATTTTAAATACTGAAAGGTATGAGCACCTTATTTATTCTAGAAATTATGGTGTTGAATTAAATGACTTAATTGGAGAACCTATATCTTTTGTGATACCTGAAATTGAAAGACGTATTAAAGAAGCACTAGTATTGGACGATAGGATTGAAAATGTAGATAATTTTGAGTTTCAAAATATAAAGGGTAAAGTACATTGTAAATTCACAGTTTACAGCAAATATGGAAATATCAAAGCAGAGAAGGTGGTGAGTGTATAATTGTTTGAGTTAATGACTTTTGAAAATATAATTAAAAGAATGTTAGATAGTGTGCCAGATACATTTGACAAGCGAGAAGGGTCTATAATATATAATGCTCTTGCTCCTGTTGCAGTAGAATTATCTGAAACATACATTGCAATGGATGAATTACTAGACCAAACATTTGTAGATACTGCTAGTTATTACTATTTAGAGAAGAGATGCAAAGAAAGAGGAATCACACCACTTGAAGCAACTAATACAATTGCAAAAGGAGTTTTTAACATAGATATTCCTATTGATTCACGTTTTAATTTAGGAGAATACAATTATATTGCAACTGAAAGAATTAGTGAAGGAATATATAAGATGAAATGTGAAACTGCTGGACCTATTTTTGAATTAGGGCAATTAATACCTATCGAATATATAGACAAATTAGAAACTGCTGAATTAACAGAAATACTGATAAATGGAGAAGATGAAGAATCAGAAGACAGTCTAAGACAAAGATACTATGATAGCCTAAATTCACAGAGTTTTGGAGGGAATATTCAAAATTACAAGGATGAAGTTAATAAATTGCCTGACATTGGAGGAGTTAAAGTTTATCCAACTTGGAGTGGTGGAGGCACTGTTAAGTTAGTAATAATTAATTCTAATTTTAAAGTACCAAGTGAAGAATTAGTAAACTTAGTTCAGGAAGAAATTGACCCAATTGAGCACCATGGAGAAGGGCTTGGATTAGCACCAATTGGACACCGAGTAACTGTTGAAGGAGTTACAAGTACAATAATAAATGTATCAGCAGAAATAACATACAAGAGTGGATATACATGGGATAATATAAAAGCAATTGCAGAAGAAACAATTGACGACTATTTAAATGAGTTAAATATGAGTTGGGAAGATGAAGAAAACTTAATAGTTCGCATATCTCAGATGGAAACAAGATTACTTAGTATTGACGGAGTGTTAGATATTACAAATACTATGATAAATAGTATTGCATCTAATTTTAGTGTTGATAAAGATTCTATAGTAGTAAGAGGTGAAGTGATTGGATAAAGAGATTAATCTGATAAATTACTTGCCACAAATTCTGCAAGATAAAGAAGAATATATAAAAGTATTTAATGCAGAAAACAAAGAAATAAAAACGCTACATGACAAATTAAAGGACCTATCAAATGACCAGTTTTTAGAGGACCTAACTATAAGTGGTATAAAAAGATGGGAAAAGATAATGTCTATAACTCCCAAATCAAATGAAACTTTAGAGGATAGAAGATTTAGGATTTTTAGTAGATATATAAGTAAATTACCTTATTCAGAACGATTTTTAAGAAACTGGCTAGATAGTATAGTTGGAGAAGGTAATTATGAGTTAACTATTAATAATGCTACTTATAACATACACCTTGAGAGTGATGCTAGAAATCAAGATTGGTTTGAGGAAGTTCATTCTTTTGTAAGTAATATTAAGCCATGTAATATGACTTTAGATTATACTAGGGTGCTTATAAGCAAAGACAATTATATGAATTTTGGTATAACAACCCTAATGGGTCAAGAAATAACTATATACCCTTGGAGTCCACCAGATATAGAAACTTATGGAGAAATTGATATACTAACAGGAAATGGAGTTGGATACCAAGAGATAACAATATTTTAGGAGGTGATATATTGGCTATAGATAAAAGTTATTACACTATAATTACAGATATAGGAAAAGCAAAGATAGCAAATGCAAGTGTTACAGGCAACAAAGTAGGATTTGTAAAAATTCAACTTGGTGATGGTGGAGGTAGTGAATATACTCCAACAGAAAGCCAAACAGCTCTAAAAAATGTAGTTTGGGAAGGTAATATTGGGAATACAACTACAGATGAAACTGCACCAAATTGTATAATACTAGAGAGTCTTATACCAAGTAATGTTGGTGGGTTTATGATAAGAGAAATAGGATATTTAGATAATGAAAATAATCTAATTGCTATTTCTAAATACAAAGAATGTTATAAACCTTCTATAGAGCAAGGAGCAGTAGTAGACATGAAGGTTAAAACTGTTTTGATTGTATCTAATGTAAATAATATAGAACTTAAAATTGACCCTACAATAATTTTTGCTACACTTAAAGACATACAAGAATTAGATGCTAAAATAGGTACTGTTAATACTAAAATTGATACAACCAAAGCAGAATTAACAAGCAACATAGAAACTGCTAAAACAGAGTTAAATAACAAAATAGGGGATACAACACAACTTACTACAACAGATAAAACAAATATAGTTAGTGCAATTAATGAGGTAAAAACTAGTGTAGATAGCATAGAAACAACAGCAGAGAAAACAAGTTATAATAATGCAACAAGTAACCTTACTGCTACAAATGTTCAAGGGGCGATTGATGAAGTTGTTGCAAAGATAGAAAAATTTAATGAGATTAATATAAATACAATAAATAATATATTACCTATATAGAAAGGAGAATGTTGAAATGGCTAAGATTTATGATTTTGACTGTGTATACGGAGAACAAAAAGTTGTTTTGCCACCAGGAAAGTATTTACTCGAATGCTGGGGAGCG